>NZ_JBZDPU010000015.1:0-1165995 GCF_058270075.1 Mycobacterium shunyiense
TGGGCACACCGCCAAACCACGCCCGACACCACGGCCGCTTGACAACTTACGGTCCTGGGATGTCTAGCCGGATCGCGCCCCGCCCGGGCAACTCAGCCCCATTGTCCGACCACGAATCCGACGAGCAGAACCGCGAATCCGCCGATCTCACCGACGATCAGCAGCGCCATCGAGACGTGCAGCCCGGCACCCGGGTGTTCGAACTGATTCGTCGTGTCACGCCGGGCGCCGTGCACGATGTAGCTGATGATCGCGGCGAGGAAGAAGAACACCAGCACCATCGCCGCAGTCAGGTTGACCCAGTCCGGCCACGCACTGAGTTCGACGAACACCGCGGTCAGCAGCGTCGCGAACGCGTACAGCAGCGATGCACGATGGGCGATGTCGACATACGGATGGGCGACGTGCTGCGCGGAAGTGGCCATCTGCCGGTACTTCCACACTCCGAGTGCCAATGCCAGCAGGAAGATCAGCCCGGCCGCGAGCAACGTCGTCGCGGTGGCATTGCCCAACGCCGGGGTGGCGCAATCCATGCCGCCGCCCCTCACGACACGGCGAGGAGCCGGCTCAGTTCCTCGCGCCCCTCGCCGTCGAGCGGGAGCAACGGCAACCGCGGCACGCCGACGCCCTGGCCCACCAGTTCCAGGCCGCCCTTGATCGTCGTGGGCAGACCACCGGCGACGATGAACTCCAGGAAGGGCTTGAGTTCGGTGTAGATGGCCTCGGCCTTCGTCCAGTCTCCGACCTGTGCCGCTGCGTAGAGATCCAGGCACGGCTGCGGCAGCAGGTTCGGCGCCGCTGTACACCAGCCCCTCGCTCCCGCCTTGAAGGCCTTGAGAATCATGGGATTACTGCCGTTGTAGAACGGCAACCTGCCGTCGGTGAGCTCGGACAGGCGCTCCATGCGGGTGATGTCACCGGTCGATTCCTTGACCATGGTGACGTTGTCGATGTCGTTGAACATCTGCACCAACAGCTCCGGTCGCATGTCGATGCCACTGGTCGCCGGGTTGTTGTAGACCATGATCGGAATGCCGATCGCAGCGCCGATGGACGCATAGTGCTGGACGATCTCCCGTTCGGACAACTTCCAATACGAGATCGGCAGCACCATGACCGCATCGGCACCGGCCCGCTCGGCATATTGCGCCCGGCGGATGGTGTTGGCGGTGGTCAGATCTGAGGCGCCGATGATGACGGGCACCCGCCGGTTGACCACCCCGATCGTGGTGTCGATGACGGCATCGAACTCGGCTTCGGTGAGGTACGCCGACTCACCGGTGCTGCCCAGCGGGACGATACCGTGCGCTCCCCCGGCCACCAGGCGTTCGACCAGGGCAGCCAGCTTGCCCGTGTCAATCTGATGGTCGTCGGTGAACGGGGTCACCGGATAGGCGAGAATTCCGTGGATCTCAGTGTTGGCGGTCATTCTGGTTGTCCTTTGCGGTTCGAATCCGAATCGGGCTGGGGCGTGCTGGGATGCTCAACTGGTGAGCGCGTCGGGGTGGTTGCGCAGCGCGCGCCGGGCGTAGTAGGCGAAGTTGGCCTGGCTGCGTTTGGGCCGCAGCGTCCAGTCGTGGGCCTCGCGCGCCAGCCGCGGCGGCAATTCGGCGATCGTGCCCGCCGCCATCGCAGCCAGTTGCAGCTTGGCGCCGCGCTCGATCAGCATCGCCAGCGAGCATGATTCCTCGATGCTCGCTCCGGCGATCACATGACCATGGTGGGCCAACAGGATCGCCTTCTTGTCCCCCAGTGCGGCGCTGATGATCTCGCCCTCTTCGTTGCCGACCGGAACACCGGGCCAGTCGGCCAGGAAGGCGCAATCGTCGTACAGGGGCGCGATGTCCATTTGCGATACCTGCAGCGGGACTTCCAGCATGGACAGCGCCGCGACGTGGAACGGGTGCGTGTGCACGATGCACTGGACGTCGGGCCGGGAGCGGTAGATCCAGGTATGGAATCGATTGGCGGGGTTGGCCATTCCCTCACCCTCGAGGACGTTGAGATCTTCGTCGACCAGTAGCAGATTGTCTTCGGAGATCTCGTCGAAGCCCAGCCCCAGTCGTTGGGTGTAGTAGGTTCCGGGCTTGCCGGCCCGCGCGGTGATCTGACCGGCCAGGCCGGAGTCGTGGCCCGCATCGAAAAGTGCTCGACACGTCAACGCCAGTTTTTGCCGCGTTGTCAGGGTGGACTCCTCGATATGGGTCGACAAGCCATCGAGGGCACGCTGCATCAGAACTTGTTTCGAATCACCAAGCGTGGTCGTCATCTCGGTCTGCCTTTCTCTTGAGGGACCAGCGACACAAGAATGACCGTAGGACACATTGTGTCCTCCTGTCAACGGTGCCTGGCGCCAGCTACGCTTGCCAACAGGTGACACCACGTGTCCAGTGCGCAATCACAATCCGAGGAGTGTTCGATCATGGTTCTGGCAGCGGCAGTCCAACTCGACGCGGCACTCGCCGATGTTCCGGCCAACCTGGCCGCCTGCGAACGACTCGGCGATGAAGCCGGGCATGCGGGGGCACGGATCATCGCGTTACCGGAGTTCTTCTCCACGGGAATCGGTTTCGCAGCCTCGCTGGCCGACGCGGCGTTGCCGCCCAACGGCCCGGCGACACAGCTTCTCACCACGCTCGCCCGTCGGCACTCGGCCCTGGTCGGCGGTTCTTTCCTGTGCCGCGACCCCGACGGACACGTCCGTAACGCGTATTTTCTCGCCGATCCGACCGGCGTCGTCGGGCGCCACGACAAGGATCTCCCCACCATGTGGGAAAACGCGTTCTATGTGGGCGGCAATGACGACGGCATCATCGACGCCGGCGGGTATCAGGTAGGCGCCGCCGTGTGCTGGGAGCTGATGCGCACGGGGACAGTCCGACGCCTGCGGGGTCGCGTGGACCTCCTCATGACCGGGTCGGGCTGGTGGTCCATCCCCCGGTGGCGACCACATGCCGTGTTCGACCATCTTGAGCACGCCAACCGACTCACCGCCCGCACAGCGGCGACCTCGTTCTCCCGTTACATCGGCGCACCCTGCGTGCACGCGGCCCACGCAGGCCACCTCGAATGCTCAATGCCGTGGCTACCGGCGACATACCGCGGCCACTTCGAGGGCTCGACCATGATCACCACGGCATCAGGCGAGATCGTCGCCGAGCGACGGGCCGACGAAGGAGAGGGTGTTGTTCTCGGCGAGATCACCGTCGGCCGCCAAGATCCCAACCTGTCCACGCCCAGCGGCTATTGGCTACACAAGCGCGGCCTCCTACCGAGCACAGTCTGGCACTACCAGCGTTGGCACGGCCGCCCCTGGTACCGACGCAATGTGGCCGGCACTCCGTTGGGAGCGTCGGCCTAGGCACAGCTCCGCCGGGCGAAACCCGCTCAAAACGTGCGCCTTTCACGCCGACAGCGGCTGACCAACAATACGTTTCCTTTGTGACACATTGTGTCCTATGGTTGGAGGCGTACTACTCAGACCATCGAGAAGGAGTGGAAAGCCATGAAGCACATCGCAACCATCACGGCGCTTTCTATGGGCGCAGTCGCCGGCGGCCTCACTGTCGGCGCCGCGGTCGCCGCAGCGGCTCCGACCGGACCGTCGGCCGCCGAAACCATCGCGCGACTGCAGGCCGAAGGCAACCGGGTGATCATCAACCGGGTCGGCAGCGGCCCGCTCAGTCAGTGCACGGTGGCCGATGTCCGCTCAGTGGTCCTACGGCCGCAGGCGAAGACCGTCACGATTCACGGCCTGCCAGATCTGGAGCCCATTCCCACCGTGCACGTGAACCTCAAGTGCTCGCGCGGGTCCTGAACTTAAGTCAGCGATTACGGCCGTACTCGGTGTGGGTGATCACCAGCACCTCACTGGGCGTGCTCCCCCGCTGCCGCAGCTGGTGCGGTAACGATGCGTCGAAATACGCGCAATCGCCGGGTTCCAGGGTGACCAGGTCGTCCTGGTAGCGCAGTTCCACGACGCCTGCATGGACGAACACCAGCTCCTGCCCGGCGTGCTCCGGGTGCGGGTGTTCGGCGAACTTGAGTGTCGGTCGCACGATGAACGGCGACATCGACTTTCCGAGCATGCCCGCGGCCACGGCGTGATAGCGGTTGTTGCCCCGCTCGCCCGCACGGTCGATGGACAACGTTGTGACCGCCGGGTCCTCGGAAAACAACTGTGCGACATCGACCTCGAGCGCACGCGCCAACTTCATCGCCACCGCGATCGACGGGGTGGACCGCTGGCGTTCCACCTTCGACAGGTAACTTTTGGTCAACCCGGTCGCCTCGGCGAGCCCCTCAAGCGTCATGCCCCGCTGTTGTCGCACAGCACGCAACAGAGCGCTCATAACACCTCCTGCCCACGGCGAAGAATACCCAGTTCCGCTAATAGTCGCATAGGACAGCCGGTGTCATATCGTCGACATTCCGATCGGCGATACGCTCCTCGTGGCGCGGGAGCTATTCGCCGGCACCAGTGACCAACGCCCACAACCCGTCCGCACCCGCCCGAGTGGCGTAATCGGTCAGTTTGTCGTCCCATTGCGCGACCGACCCGTACTCCGAACGCCACGACAATGCCGGCATGGTGAACTCGTGCAGTCTGTGCTCGCGGGTGGTACCGATCGCACCGTGGACCTGATGAGCGTTGCGCGCGACCACTGACGTGGCATGGCCGACGCAGGAACGTGCGACTGCGACAAGGAAATCCAACTGTGGCGATGACCAATCCGAACGCAGCGCCTCGGCCAACGCACCGTCGGTGGCCGCTCGAGCCAGCGCCGCCTCGGCAGCGATGTCGGCCACCAGGTTCTGTACCGCCTGGAACTTCGCCAGCGGCCTCCCGAACTGGATGCGCTCCGTAGTGTGAGCCACCGACATCGCCAGGATCCGATCGAGCGCGGCGCACACCTGAATCGCCCGCACCAGTGCGGCGCGACAGGTGAACTGCTCGAAGGCGTTGTCGGACAACGTCGTTCCACTCAATTCGGCGAGATTTGCTCTGACGTCATCGCGCGGCTCCCCCGCCCGGTTGCGGCCGGGAATGATCCCCAGCGACGCCGTGTCCACGTCGGCCAGGCGGTAGCCCGCATCGTCTCGCCAGAGCACCACCACCCGTTCGGAGTCCGCCGCCCACGGCACCCCGCGAGCCGCACCGTCGGCGTCGAGCAGGCAGGCGGTGCGTCGCGCGTCGTCGACCTCCAGCCCAGCCGTCTCCAAAAGCCAGCAAGCCAGCAGATCGTGTTCGGCCAGCGGGATTCTCACGCCGTGCCCAGCCGCCGCGCGCAGTAACTCGGCGGCCTCGGCCCAGCCGGCCCCGCTACCGCCGCAATCCTCGGCTCCGGTCAGCCGGACCAGCCCAAGTTCCCGCAGCTGGTCCCACAATTCAGCGACACCCTCACCGGGCGCGAACTTCTCCCGGTGCGCGGCGAACACCGCCGACATCATCTCGACCAGTTCGGTGTCGACACTCATCTCATCCCCAATCCCCGCGCAATAACCCCACGCAACACCTCGTTGGTACCGCCGCGCAGGGTGAACCCCGGTCGCTGGGCCACGGCATCGGCCAGCATCGCGTCGTAGCTCTCGTCCTCCGTCTCCCCGAGAACGTCGGCGAAATCGGCGATGTCGCCTTCTGTGGACGTTCCGAGCACCTTGACCACAGCCGCCGCAGTGTCGGCCGGCTCGTGCCGCTCCAGTGCTCCCGCGACCGCCATCGACATCTGGTGCAGTCCGGTGACGCGGGCCAGATAGCGCCCCAGATCGGTGTGGCGCGGCAGAGATCCGTCGCGCATGTACGAGGCGATGTCGGCGAGCAGCGGGAAGGTCGACAGGAAGCGCTCGGGCCCACTGCGTTCGAAGCTGAGCTCGGAGGTCACTTGCTGCCAACCGTTGCCGATGGTGCCGAACACCATGGCATCGGGTACGAACACCTCATCGAGGATCACCTCGTTGAAATGGTGCTTGCCGTTCATCGAGATGATGGGCCGGATATCCACGCCCGGCGCGTGCAGGTCGACGATGAACTGGCTCAGGCCGTCGTGGCGGTGTGCGGGGTCCACCGGCGCACTCCGCGCCAGGCAGATGAACGCGTGGGCCAGATGCGCTCCCGACGTCCACACCTTCGCACCGGTGATCGCCCAACCCCCGTCGACCTGCACCGCCTTGGTTCGCACGCTGGCCAGGTCCGATCCGGAATCCGGCTCGCTCATACCGATTCCGAAGTAGCACTCGCCTTTGGCGATGGCGGGTAAGAACTTTCGTCGCTGCTCCTCGGTGCCGTACTTGAGCAGGGACGGGACAATCTGCCGGTCGGCGATCCAGTGCGCCCCCACCGGAGCCCCGGCCGCCAGCAGCTCCTCGGTGACCACGAAGCGTTCCTGGTGGCTGCGTCCGTGCCCGCCGTAGGCGACCGGCACCGTCATGCCCAACCAGCCGTTGGCAGCCAGCGCCCGGCTGAAGTCCTCGTCCCAACCGGTCAGCCAACTGTCGGCATACCGGCCGATCCTGCCGGCCCGCTGTTGCTCGGCGACGAACGCGCGCACCTGTAGCCGCAGCTCGTCGAGCACATGCGGGTCGCCGGCCACCGGCGGTACCAATCGGGTCATGTTCGGCTCCGTCCCATTGCAGATTGGCAACTTACCGCTGCGGGCCGGAGACCTGCGTCACCGCGGGGATCAGGCAGCCGTTCAGCTACGTTATGTGCACTATGACTGCTACACCCACTGTGACCATGTACACCACGACATGGTGCGGCTACTGCTCGCGACTCAAGATGGCTTTGAAGTCAGAGGGCATCGCCTGGACCGAGGTCGACATCGAGCAGGATCCGGCCGCCGCCGAGTTCGTCGGGTCGGTCAACGGCGGTAACCACGTGGTACCGACCTTGAAGTTCGCCGACGGGTCGACGCTGACCAACCCGACCATCAAGCAGGTCAAGGCCAAACTCGGCTAGCTGCCTCAGTCCAGCGCCGCCCAGGATTCGATGATCTCGCGAGCGATCGAAATCGAGCCGGGCAGCAGCAACCGTGACCGGGAATCGCCGTCGGCCGCACCCCAGTCCCCCTGGTCCAGCGCCTCGCGGATCTCGGCCCGGGTGAACCACCCGGCCTCGGCGATCTCGCCGTCGTTGAACGAGAACGGCTGCTCGGGATCGCCGACGGCGTGGAAGCCGACCATCAGCGACCGCGGGAACGGCCACGGCTGACTCCCCAGGTACTGCACATCGGTCACAGTGATACCGATCTCCTCGGAGATCTCCCGCACCACACAGGTCTCGAAGGACTCACCGGCCTCGACGAAACCGGCGAGGATCGAGAACAACCGCTCGGGCCACACCGTCTGCCGGGCCAGTACGGCGCGGTCGAAGCCGTCATGAACCAGGCAGATCACCGCCGGGTCGATGCGCGGGAACTCCTCATGGCCGTTGACCGGGTCGACGCGGGACCAACCGCCTTTTGCCGGTTTGGTCGCGCCACCGTCCACCGCGCTGAACCGGGCCCGATCGTGCCAGTTCAGCAACGCCGTCGCAGTCGCCACCAACTGGGCGCTGACATCGTCGAAGACCTCGCCTGCCCGGCGTAGGTCGAGCACCTCGACCGGCTGGCCCGGGTCCTCGGGCCCCTCCAGAGCGCTGCGAATGCCCCAGACGTGCCGCCCATCGGCGAGCCGTCCCAAAAACACCGCGTGCTCCGGCGGCTTGTCGGTGCCCAGGCTCGAAGCCTTGCCCAGGACCACCTGGCCACCTGAGATCAGCACCTGGTTGCGCCGGTCGACGCGTAGCAGCAGCGCGTCCTTCCAACCTTCGGTCGCGGCGTCGATATCGGTGCGCAGGGCATCGGCACGGTCGGCACCGACCCGCGAGAGCAGAGGAACGTTGCGCAGGCCGAATGTTCTATGCGTCATCGCTCAGCGTCCGCGCTGCGGATGTAGAGCAGCCGGTCGCCCGCCTCCAGCGCATCGACCTCTGGCGCGTCGACCCGTACCAACCGGCCGCCACGCACCACACCCAGCACGATGTCGTGCAGATGGCGCGGAGAGCCCCCCTCCTCCTTGGGCGTGACCTCGCGCTCGGCGATGGCGAACCCGGCGTCGGGAGTCAGCAGATCCTCCATCATCTCCACCACGCTCGGGGTCTGCGTCGCGATACCGAGCAGCCGGCCGGCGGTCTCGGACGACACCACCGTGGAGTCCGCGCCCGACTGTTTGAGCAGGTGCAGGTTGTCCGACTCTCGCACCGCCGCGATGATCTTGGCTTTGGGGGCCAATTCGCGGGCCGTCAACGTGACCAGTACCGCGCTGGCGTCGTTGTCCGCCGCGACGATGATCGACTTAGCGTGCTGGGCACCCGCCAGCCGCAATACACCGGAATTGGTGGCGTCGCCGTGCACGGTCACCAACCCCGCGCCCTTGGCGCGTTCCAACGCGGCCGCGTTCTCGTCGACGACGACGATGTCGGCCGGGGAGACCTCGTCGCCGACCATTGCGGCGACCGCCGTCCGGCCCTTGGTGCCGTATCCGATGACGACGGTGTGGTTGCGCACTTTGTTCCTCCATCGCTGAATCTTCAGCGCCTGCCGGGATTGGGTGGTCAGGGTTTCCACGGTGGTACCGATGAGAACGATCAGGAAGGCCACCCGCAGTGGCGTGATGACGATGACGTTCACCAGCCGGGCCGAATCCGAGTACGGCGTGATGTCGCCGTAGCCCGTGGTCGACAGCGACACCGTCGCGTAGTACAGGCAATCCAGGAACGTCAACGGATTGTCGGGATCCGGGACACTGTCGTTGTCCCGATACCCGTAGCGGTCCGCGTAGACGATGAGCACCGCCGCGAACAGCGCTCCCAACGCGTACAGCACCCGCATGAAGATCTTGCGGGCCGGGCTGACGAACGGCTCGGGGATGCGCAGCACATCGACGAGCGCGGCATCCGGGCGCGAAGTCAGGTTCGGGTCCATCGCGGCGAGCCGGCGCCGCAGCCTGCCTTTAGCCACGCGACCCCATCATCGAGCAAAGCACCCCGGGATGTGCCGGGATCGTTCCGATCAGACGCACGCCACAATGTAACCATGACCGCACCCGAGCCTCAGCGGATCTCCTCCGCACCCACCGCCCAACGCATGGCGGCCCTGCTCCTGGGCATGGGCACGCTGCACTTCGTCGCGCCCAAACCCTTCGACTCGATCATCCCGGCCGAGCTGCCCGGCAGCGCCCGGTTCTACACCTACGCCTCCGGCGTCGGCGAGCTGGCCACCGGCGCGCTGCTCGCCGCGCCCCGCACCCGGCGCCTCGGTGCACTGGCCGCCGTGGCCCTGTTCATCGCCGTGTTCCCCGGCAACGTGAACATGGTCCGGCTGTGGTGGGACAAGCCGTGGCCCATGCGGATCGTGGCGATCGCGCGGCTGCCGCTGCAGATCCCGATGATCACCACGGCACTGCGGGTGTACCGCAACTCGTAGCCTCACCGCCAGAACACCTGGCCATCAACGGGTTTCACCGCCTGGCTCGCGCTCTACCCCCTCCCGAGCCAAGGTTTGGCAAGGCTATCGTTGCTGGTGGCGCGCGGTTTCGATCGATATGGTCGGGATCGTGACGAATCCCAGCCATCCCTCCGAGCCGCACGTCGGGTCACTCTCGTCGAAGCTGAACTGGCTGCGCGCCGGGGTTTTGGGCGCCAACGACGGCATCGTCTCCACCGCAGGCATCGTGGTGGGCGTGGCCGCGGCGACGGTGGAGCAAGCGCCGATCCTGACCGCCGGCATCGCAGGCCTGGCCGCCGGCGCAGTCTCGATGGCGTTGGGCGAGTACGTCTCGGTCAGCACGCAACGCGACACCGAGCGCGCCCTGCTGCGCAAGGAACGCCGCGAGCTGCGTGACGACCCGGCCGCCGAATTGGACGAGTTGAGCGCGCTCTACGAGGCCAAGGGCTTGTCCACCGCGACTGCGCGCACGGTGGCCGAGGAACTCACCGACCACGACGCCTTCGCCGCGCACGCCGAGGTCGAATTGGGGATCGACCCCAAAGAGCTGACCAATCCTTGGCAGGCCGCAGCATCCTCGGCGCTGTCGTTCACCATCGGCGCGCTACTGCCGTTGATCGCGATCCTGGTCCCGCCGACAACATGGCGTATCCCGGTGACCGTGGTGGCGGTGCTGCTGGCGCTGATGCTCACCGGGGCGGTATCGGCCGGGCTGGGTGGGGCGCCGAAGGGACGCGCGGTGCTGCGCAACGTGATCGGCGGCGGCCTGGCCCTCGTGATCACCTATCTGATCGGCCTTCTGGTGGGCACCACCATCACCTGACCGGTATACGCCTAGAACTCCCGCACACCGCTCGACGACGCCGCGGGCTCGGTCAGCAGGGCAACCAATTCGTCTTCCCCTGGCAGCGATTCGGGGCTGACAGTCCGCCCCGAGCGCACATAGTGGAATGCGGCCCGCACCGACTCCGGTGCACACCCGCGCAGCGACGCCCAGGCCAGGCGATACACCGCGAGCTGAATCGCGGCCTGCGCCATGGCTTCCGGCGTGGTCGGCGGCTCGCCCGTCTTCCAGTCGACCACGGTGGTCGTGCCGTCCTCGTCTGCGAACACCGCGTCGATACGGCCGCGCACGACGGTCGTCCTGGTCGTTCCGATCGCCATGTCGAAGGGCACCTCCACCTCGATCGGGGTGCGTGCCGCCCACGACGACATGACGAAAGCGTCCTGCAGTTCCGACAGTTCGGCGGCGCTTGCGCGTCCGCTGTCACTGTCCACCGCACCGGGGATGTCGTCGAGGTCGAACAGCCGCTCCGAATGGAAGAACCGCTGGACCCACTCGTGAAAAGCACTGCCCAGCAGCGCATGCGGATCCGGACGTTGAGGCAATCTCCGGTGCAGGCGCTGCAACGCAGCGTCCCGATCACGGCTCAACTCCACCAAGGTGCTGACCGACACCTGCCCGGGCAGTGCGAGCGAAGCGACCTGTGGCGCACGATCCCGCTCGGCCAGAAGTGCATCGACATCGGCGGCCCAGCCCTCCGCGTCGGCGTCGGCGTGGTCGGGGGTGTCGGCAGCCTGCCCCGAGCCCGCTTCGGTCCGGCTGCCGTCGGCCAACGCCTGCGCCACGAGCGCCGCACCCCGGTCGACGTCGGTCTCCCTGGCCGGGGCCGCCGGCCAGATCGCTTCGACAGCCTTGTCCCGCAACGGGTTGACCTCACCGGCCGACGGCTCGGGAGCCCACTGTTCGATCTCGCCACACGGCTGCCCCTGCGCTGCGGCATCCTCGACGATGGTCTTGATCTCGCACAAGAACTCCGAGGGGCCGCGCGGCTTGCTCTCGGTGGCACCCCAGTGATGTCCGGAGATCAGCAGGGTGTCCTCCGAGCGGGTGATCGCGACATAGAGCAACCGGCGCTCCTCGTCGATGCGCCGCTGTTCGAGGCTGCGCTTGTGATCAGAGATCTTGTCCGACAGGATCTTCCGATCGTTGATGTCGGAGGTGTCGAGCACGGGCACACCCAACTCCGACTCGGTCGCACGATCGCCACGCAGCAATGGAGGCAGATCCGACGAGTCTGTGAGCCAGGTCCGTGCCGATGCCGTCGACGGGAATACCCGGCCGCTCAGGTGTGGCACCGCCACCACCTGCCATTCCAACCCCTTGGCGGCGTGCACGGTCAGGATCTGCACCCGGTCGTGCGACACCGTCAATTCGGCGGGCGCCAGGCCGTTCTCCACCTCGGTCGCCACATCCAGGTAGGCCAGCAGCGCGAGCACCGACCCACCCGACCGCCCGGCGAACTCGGCGACAAGATCACAGAACGTGTCGAGGTTCTCGGTCCCGGTCCACCCCGCCGCCACCGGACGGGCGGCGCGGGCCTCGGCATCCAGTCCTGCGACCCGTCGCACCTCGGCCACCAACTCGGGCAGCGGGTGGCTCAGATGCGCCCGCAACATGGTCAGCTCACGCCCCAGCGCCTCGATCCGCTGATAGCCCGCAGGTGAATAGTGTTCGGCGGCACCGGGATCGCAGAGCGCGTCGGCCAGGCAGGCTGAATCCGCATCGGGAGCGGCCTGAGCGACGATCTCCGCGGCGCTGGGCTCCCCCACCGGTCGAACGTCGAGTTCCCTGGCCCGGCGCCACAGCGCGGCGATGTCGCGGGCGCCGAACCGCCACCGCGGACCCGTCAGCACCCGCATCACCGCGGACCCCGCGGCGGGATCGGCCACCAGCCGCAGCATCGCGACCAGGTCGGCCACCTCGGGCACCGCCAACAGTCCGGCCACCCCGACCACCTCGGCCGGCACCCCGCGCGCGCTGAGCGCCTCGGCCATCGGCGCGGCGTCGGCGTTACGCCGCACCAGCACCGCTGCGGTCGGCGTGGCCGTCCCCTGTGCCACGGCCCCGTGGTAGATCCGGGCCAGATGGTCTGCGACCCAATCACGTTCGGTCTCGACATCGTTGAGCAGCGCACACCGGATGGTGCCCGGCTCGGCATCGGGCCTGGGCCGCAGTTCATGCACCGTCACCGAACGACGCCGGGCTTCGGCCGATACCGCGTTGGCCAGATGCAGGGCACTCGGCGGATTGCGCCAACTGGTGCGCAGTTCCAGCGTCGGCGCGGGACTCCCGTCGGTCAGCGGAAAATCTGTGGTGAACCGGGGCAGGTTGGTCGCCGACGCACCCCGCCAGCCATAGATCGACTGGATCGGGTCTCCCACCGCGGTCAGTGCCAGGCCTTCGTCGACGCCGCCGCCGAACAGCGAGGACAGCGCCACCCGCTGCGCGTGCCCGGTGTCCTGGTACTCGTCCAGCAGCACCACCCGGAAACGCTGCCGCAGTTGCTCACCGACCTGCGGGAAATTCGCCGCCAGCCGTGCCGCCGCGGACATCTGCATACCGAAATCCATCACCTTGTCGGCGCGCATCCGCTGATGCAGCGCGTCGATCAACGGCACCAGCTCGGTGCGTTCGGTCTGGGTGGCCAGCATCTTGAGCAGCCACTGGCTGGGGCCACGGTCACGCTGATAGGGGCCGGCAGGCAGCGTGTGCACCAACCGCTCCAGCTCCACGTGCGTATCACGCAGCTGATCGGTGTCCACCAGGTGTTCGGCCAGCGCGCCGGCCAGACGCAGCACCATGCCGGTGACAGCGGCCGGCGTCTTCTCGACGGCCAACTCCCCCGGGTGCGCACACACCACGTCGAAGGCCAGCTGCCACAGCTCCGTCTCGCTGAGCAGCCGGGTGTCCGGCTCGACCGGGAGCAGCAGCCCGTGCTCGCGCAGCAGGGTGCCGGCGAACGCGTGATAGGTACTGACCGTGGCGATTTCGTCGGCGCCACCGGACACCGGTGCCAGACCGGCACCGGCAAGGCGGGCCAGCCGGGTCCGTACCCGGCGCAACAACTGGCCCGCGGCCTTGCGGGTGAAGGTCAGGCCCAGTAGCTGTGAGGGGGTGGCATAGCCATTGGCCACCAACCACACGACCCGGGCCGCCATGGTCTCGGTCTTACCGGCGCCCGCGCCCGCGATGACCACCAACGGCCCCGGCGGTGCGGCGATCACCGCGGCCTGCTCCTCGGTCGGCGGGAACAGTCCCAGCGCGGAGGACAATTCGGCCGGGCTGTACCGCACCCCGGCCGGCGTGGATTCCGTCATGACCGGTCCCCCGCAGCCTGGGCCGGGCACGACGAACGCACCGGGCAGTTCGCGCAACCGTCGTTGACGCGGGCCACGAACTGCGGCCCGGCAGTGGCCGCCGCCGCACTGCTGACCGTTCCCAGCCAATCGGCGCGAGTATCTGGTGTCATCGGATCCTGTTCGCGTTCGGTGGCGCCCGCCGCGCCCGCCTTGCCCAGGTATACCAACCGGCCCCCGCCCGGCTGATCTCCCTGCGGCAGTAATCCCGCGGCCACCGCCAGCTGATACGTGGCCAGCTGGGCGTGCTTCTGCGCATCGTCCTTGGTGACCGGACTCTTACCGGTCTTGAGGTCGACCACGACGAGCCGATCCGCCTGATCCCGCTCCAGCCGATCCAGCCGGCCCCGCACCCGAACGCCCGGCCCGTCGAGACCCGGCTCGACGAGCACGCCCTCGACATCGATCTCGGTCGCAACCTCGGTCAACTGTGCCCGGGAGTCCGCGCGCCACCTGGTGAAGGTTTCCAGCATCTCCCGGTGACGGGACAACTCGTTGTCCGAGTACCACCTCGCCTCGAAAGGCAGGTCTTCCCAGACCTTTTCCAGATCGTTGACCAGCTGACTCTCGGTCTTTCCAGAGTCTGCGACCAGCGCATGCAGCAACGACCCGACCGTCGAACGCACGTCGCGCCCGTCACTGCCGCCGTGGCGCTCCAGCAGCCAGCGCAGCGGGCAGTCGGTGAGCATCTGCAGCGTGGACGGGGACAACACAACCTCAGGTGCCACGCCGTCGGCTTCAGACCACAGCGGCTCCTCGGTGGACAACGCCGTCATGGTGTGCCATTGCGAAGGATCCGCCCCCGGCACCCCGGCTGCGGCCAGCCTGGCCAATTGGGTTGCCGCGCAGGTCCTGGACTCGTCGTCGACAGCACCCTCCGGCGCGCACACGACAGCCCGCAGCCGGCCGACCACCGCCGACGGCAGCAGCACCCGCGGTGCCGCCAATGGCGGAAGCGGCACGGATTCCGTTGCCACCTCCGCCAGTTCGGCACAGAACAGGGACGGCAACAGCGATTCGTCCCCGCCATCGCTGTCGACCGCGGTCACCAGCAGCCGGGTCCGCGCCCGACCCATCGCTGCCATCAACAGCCGCCGTTCCTCGGCGAGCAAGGGCGCGCGCGTCGACACCGCGCGGTCATCGGGCGCGGCCACCCCGTCGAGCACATCCACGAGATTTTGCGTACCCAGGATCCCGCCCCGCGGAATGGTATTGGGCCACAGTCCTTCCTGCACTCCGGCGATCACCACGAAGTCCCATTCACGGCCGAGCGCGGCGTGCGCGCTGAGCACCGAGACCGCGTCAGGCCTTGCGTTCGAATCCGAGGCCGACATCGACGAACCCAAGGTCGCCACGTGGTCCACCAGCCCACGCAGTGATGCCCCCGCCGTGCGGCTCACATACTGATCGGCCACATCGAACAGCGTGGTCACTGCGTCCAGGTCACGGTCGGCCTGGGCGCCGATGGTGCCGCCCCGCTCACTGGCGGCCAACCAGCGCGGCTGCAACCGGCAGGCGTTCCAGGCCTGCCACAGGGTGTGACGCGGATCGGCGCCGTCCCGCTGGCTGCGACGGGCGGCGGCCAGCACCGACCGCAGCCGGCGCAGCGGCTTGGCGTGTTCGGCCGACAACCCAGTCGGCTCCGCTTCGATCGCGGCAATGAGCAGATCGGTGAAATCCCTTGGTGGCGTGGACCCATCGGCACGCCGCAGCGCCCGTCGCAACTGCCGCAGCGTCACCGGGTCGACGCGTCCGATCGGACCGGTGAGCAGGTTGATCGCGCTGTCGCCATCGAGTCTCCCGGCCGCCGTCACCTCCAACACCGTCAGCAAGGCCGCGACCGCAGGCTGTTGGGCCAGCCCCAGATCGGCACCCGTGGCGTGCACCGGCACCCCGGCCCCGCTCAATGCCCGTGCCAGTGCCGCGCCCACCCGCGGAACCGAACGCACCACCACCGCCATCTCGGACCAGGGCACCCCGTCGACCAGATGAGCACGGCGCAGTGCGTCGGCGATGTAGGCGTTCTCGGCGTGCGGCGTAGCCGCCAACCGCAGCGTCACCTCACCCTGTTCATGCTCCGGGTTGCCTTCCATCGCACGCCCGGCCCCCACCCCGGGCAACCGGCGGGCGATACCCGAGATCGCCGCAGCGACCGCGGGGGCGCAGCGGCGCGACTGGGTGAGGACGATCGCCGGGGCATCCTCACCGCCGTGATCGCCCAACAACACCGGATCGGCGCCGCGATAGGAGAACACCGTCTGGTCCGGGTCGCCCGCGATGACGGTCAAACCCGCCCCGGCGGCCAGCACCCGCACCAACAACGCGGCCTGCGGGTCGAGGTGTTGGGCGTCGTCGACCAGCAGCAGGCTGATCCGCGCCCGCTCGGCGGCCAGCAGATCCGCGTCGGTCCCGAGCGCCTCCAGCGCCGCTCCGACCAGTTCGGCCGCCCCCAGCGCGGGGACCGTGGCCTGCGGCGCGGCCATCCCGACGGCCGACCGCAACAACATGATCTGCTCGTAGGCCTGGGCAAACCGGCCCGCCGCCAACCATTCCGGGCGCCCAGCCGACCGACCCAGCCGTTGCAGCGCCCGCGGATCCACGCCGCGCTCGGTGCAGCGGGCCATCAGATCACGCAGCTCGGTGGCAAAGCCTGCGGTACTCAGCGCGGGCCAGAGCTGCTCCGGCCAGCCCACAAGGGAATCCGCGCCATCCTCGATATCTCCGGCCAGCAGTTCCCGGATGATGCCGTCCTGTTCGGCGGTGGTGATCAGCCGCGGTGGCGGATCGCCATTGCGCTGAGCCGCCAGCCGCAGCAGCGCGAACGCATACGAATGCACGGTGCGCACCATCGGTTCCCGCACGACGCCGTGCGTGCCCGCCCCGAGCAGGCGGGCGGTGATGGCGGCCCTGGCCTCGCCCCGCAACCGGGCCGACCCGGTCAGCAACAGCACCGACTCGGGACCGGTGCCCGCCGCGATGTGCTCGACCGCCGTGCGGATCAACAGCGAGCTCTTGCCGGTGCCCGGCCCGCCCAACACCCGCACCACACCGCCGCGCCCTGGTACCAGCAGCTCGGTGCCGGTCAGTGCCGGTTCGATGTGGTGTGTGGTCATGGAGGAGATGACACCAGACGGGACCGACAAGTAGCGGAGCGGATTGGAGCGAAAGACCCGACAAGTAGCGGAGCGGATTGGAGCGAACAGCCCGACAAGTAGCGGAGCGGCGACTCCTGGCAGCATGAACGAATGTCAGCCGAGAAGTTGCACGTCCACCGTTACGGTCCCGCCGACCCGGCCCGCCTGTTGCTCGTCCACGGTTTGACCGGGCACGGCGAACGCTGGAAGACATTGGCCGAACAGCACCTACCCGAGGTGGCCGTGCTGGCACCGGATCTGCTCGGGCATGGGCGCTCATCGTGGGCCGCGCCGTGGACGCTCGACGCCAATGTCGATGCCCTGGCGTCACTGTTGGACGGCCCGACGCTGGTGGCCGGGCATTCGTTCGGCGGTGCGGTGGCACTCAAACTGGCTGCCGCACATCCTGATCTGGTCAGCGGGCTGGTGCTGTTGGACCCCGCGGTCGAACTCGACGGCGGGTGGATGCGTGACATCGCAGATTCCATGCTGGCCTCGCCCGACTACCCCGACCGCGCCGAGGCGCGCGCGGAGAAGGCCAACGGTTCGTGGGGCGAGGTAGCACCCGAGGAGTTGGACCGTGACCTCGACGAGCACCTCGTCGAACTACCCGGCGGCCGCTACGGGTGGCGGATCAGCATCCCGGCGATGATGTCGTATTGGAGCGAGCTGGCCCGCCCGGTTGCGCTGCCACGCAAGGGCACACCCACGGTGCTGGTCCGCGCCACCCGCACCAGCCCGCCGTATGCGCGAGACGGTCTCATCGCCGCGCTCAGCGGACAACTGGGCCCGGATTTCACGCTGCTGGATTGGGACTGCGATCACATGGTGGCCCAGGCCAAGCCCGCCGAGACCGCGAAGCTGATCCTCGAGCAACTGGGCTGACATGCCTGCCGTCACCGAGGAACAGGTGGAAACCGTGCGCGCACTGGTCGCCGCGATCCCGTCGGGCCGCGTGTGCACGTACGGCGACATTGCCGATGCCGCAGAGCTTTCCAGTCCCCGGATCGTCGGTTGGATCATGCGGACCGACTCCTCGGACCTGCCCTGGCACCGGGTGATCCCGGCATCGGGGCGCCCGGCCCCGCACCTGGCCACCCGGCAGCTGGAGCGGCTGCGCGCCGAAGGGGTGCTGGCAGTCGACGGGCGGGTCCGCCTGGCCGAGTACCGCCACCAGTTCTGACCGCGAGCAGACGCGAACTCATTGGCGACACCTGATGTGTGCGAGTTTGTGTCTGCTCGCGAGGGAAAGGTGAGCTACAGGATCAGCCGGACCAGCGAGGCAGTGCGGGCCAGGCCCGGGAAAGCCGCGGCGGTGGATCGCGGGTGCAGCGCGTGAACGGCGAGGCGGAACATCAATGCCCGCAACAACATCTGCGGCCATTCGGGCAGCGATTGCCAGCGCTCGACCAGACCGTCGTCGGCGTCGCCCCAGGACAGTGCGTCGATCACCACGACACCCGCAGCCCACGGGGCAGGGCGCCAGTACGGGGTGATGTCGGTGATTCCGGGCGCCGCCGTCCCGGCGAAAAGCACTGTGCCGTAAAGGTCACCGTGGACCAGTTGACTGGAGCTCTTGGTTGGCCTGCGCAACCCGGCCAACTGATTGATCAGTTCGACCGAGCGTTGACCGTCCGACGAACCGGGCGAGACCCTCGCGCCGGGCGGCAACGAATGCAGCGGCCGGTCCTCCCAGGCCGCCCGGTCGGCGGCGATGAACACGTCGACGTCGGCCCATGGCGCGACGGGCGGCTGGGTGAGGAAGCGGGGCCGCTCCAGTTTCGCGGTCGCCTCGTGCAATCGCACTGCGGCCGACACCACCTCGTCGTGACGGGGCTCGGGAGTCCCGGCGACGAAGGTGTCGGCACGCCACCCGGCGACCACGTACCGGCCGTCCGTCGAGCGGACCGGGCGGGCCAGCCGCACGCCGTCGATGAACAGCGATTCCCGAACCTTGGCCGACCACGCCGCACGGGCGTGCTCGGGCACCATCGACATCACTACCTCGCCGCAGCGCCAGCCACCCTCCCAGCCTGAGCCGAGCGGTACCGGGCGCACCCCGGACAGGCCGAACGCCGCCAGCACATGTTCCGGCGGCCGTTCCACACTCACAACCTCAGCCTAAGGTGTTGACCGGCAAACCAGCGGTCAGTACATCACCATGTCGGGCTCGAGTTGCTTGGCCCAGGCCACAATTCCGCCCTGCAGATGCACCGCGTCGGAGAAACCGGCCTTCTTGACGATGGCGAGCACCTCAGCCGAACGGATCCCGGTCTTGCAGTACAGCACCGGTGTCCGGTCCACCGGGAGCTTGGCCAGTGCGTCACCCGACTCGAACGTCGGTTTCGGGATGAGCTCGGCACCCTCGATGTGATTGATATCCCACTCGACAGGCTCGCGGACATCGATCAGCGCCAACGGTTTCCCGGAGTCGATGAGCTCCTTGAGCTCCAGCGGGGTGACCGTCGACCCGGCAGCGGCCTCCGCGGCGGCATCCGAGACGACGCCGCAGAAGGCCTCGTAATCGATCAACTCAGTGATCTTGGGAGTCGCCGGGTCCTTGCGGATCCGGATGGTGCGGTAGGTCATGTCCAGCGCGTCATAGACCATCAGCCGGCCCAGCAATGGCTCGCCGATACCGGTGATGAGCTTGATTGCCTCGGTCCCCATCACCGACGCGATCGAGGCGCACAGGATGCCCAGCACGCCGCCTTCGGCGCACGAAGGCACCATGCCCGGCGGCGGCGGCTCGGGATAGAGATCGCGGTAGTTCAGACCCAGTCCGTCGGGAGCGTCCTCCCAGAACACCGACACCTGGCCCTCGAACCGGTAGATCGAACCCCACACATACGGCTTGCCTGCCAGCACCGCGGCATCGTTGACCAGGTAGCGGGTGGCGAAGTTGTCGGTGCCGTCGAGGATCAGGTCGTACTGGCTGAACAGCTCCACCGCATTGTCGGGTTCCAACCGGAACTCGTGCAGATTCACCGTCACCAGCGGGTTGATCTCGAGAACCGAATCCCTGGCGCTCTGCGCCTTGGACCGCCCGATGTCGGACTGACCGTGGATGATCTGCCGCTGCAGGTTGGACTCGTCGACGACGTCGAACTCGACGATGCCGATGGTGCCCACCCCGGCCGCGGCCAGGTACAGCAGTGTCGGTGAACCGAGCCCACCGGCCCCGATCACCAGCACTTTGGCGTTCTTCAGCCGCTTCTGCCCGATCACGCCGACATCCGGAATGATCAGGTGCCGGCTGTAGCGCGTCACTTCTTCCCGCGTCAGCTCGGCGGCCGGCTCGACCAACGGCGGTAACGACACGTCCAAATTCGCGGACACCGGATGTCTCCTCAGTTTCAGATGATCAGTTCATCGTCCCAGCTGCTCGTACCCACAACGGTAATCCGGTGCCGATGCTTCCCGTGCCCCGCCCACCGCGATCGCACCCACTGCGCGTCCAGCCACCGATGTCGATGCGCGTGCCGCGCGGCGAGACCCACCACGGCGGCAGCGGTCAGGCGATCGGGTACGGCCAGGGATTGAACTTGCACGTCAGACCATCGGCCGTGACGGTTCCGGGGTCGAACTTCGCGGCATCGTCGTTCGAGGTGGAGAACGTCTGCTGCATCATGATCGGCGCCAGCTTGCCGTTGGCTTCACAGGCCTCATGCCGCTGGTACCCGATGGCGTGACCAACCTCATGGTTGATCAGGTACTGGCGGTAGGACCCGATGTCCCCCTGGAACGGCACCGCGCCGCGCACCCAACGGGCCTCGTTGACGAAGACACGGGGTTGATGTCCGTCGTACGACGGGTTGTAGCACGACGATTCCAGCTCGATGTCGTAGCCACAGCCCTCCCGCACCGTCATCGGAGAGGTCAGTGACACCCGGAAATCGGGTTCGACACCGCTGGTCTCGTCGACCCGGGTGAAGGCGAACAGACCGTTGTGCGTCCAGCTCTTCGGATTGGCCAGGGTCTCGCTGACCATCCGGGCAAAACCGTCGTCGCCTCCGAAGGAGGTGGTGTCCACCCCGTCCTCGACCTCGACGCTGTAGGTGAACGACTTCGTGGTGCCCTGGCCGATCTTCGGGGTGGTGCCCGGCACGATCCGCCAGGTCCGGGCGCCGGCCTCGGTGAACTGGCCGCCGGCGGGCAGGATCCCGGTGGGCAGGTTCGCGTCGAACTGGGTCAGACCCTTGGGCGGCGCGCCGATGATCGAGGTGCTGGCCACGTCGATCGTGGGTGGGCCCTGAACCGGACCCTCCTCTTCCTGCGCGGAGTGCGGCGCGCTGGTACCGGTGATCGTCTGGTACATGACCACCACGGTCAGCACGATCAGGATCGGCAGCGCATACGCGCGCCAGCCGTACGTGGACACGAAGCGGCCGATCCACGTCTGCTTACGCCATTGCTGATGGTCGTCGCGGTTGGATCTGGCTCGTCCTGAATCGGAGGCAATCGGATCTCGCTGAGCGCGTAGCGGCTCCCGCCACTCGTTGCGCAGCGCCGGGACACGGCCACCCCCGCGACGTCCCGGGTCGTAGGTCACCGGACCAGAATGGCACAGAGTCCTGTGGATCGGTTCGGAGCGCAGCTATGCCGTGACCTCGCCGGTGTCATTTCGAAATCCATGCCGTTTCGCGTCGCCCGCGCGACGGCAGTGACGCGTCACGGTAGTAGTGTCGGTGCGATCAGCGGCTCGGATGAACATGTTCAAGTGCGCCAGAGCAATACAGATTGAGGACCTGATGAGCGATCTCGCCAACACCGCCGAGAGGAGAGGCGACAAGCCTGCGACCGGTGGTCGACGCGGCAACCGCCTGCCTCGTGACGAGCGGCGCGGACAGCTGTTGGCAGCCGCCAGCGAGGTGTTCGTGGAACGCGGATACCACGCGGCGGGGATGGACGAGATCGCCGAACGCGCAGGTGTGAGCAAACCCGTTCTGTATCAACACTTCTCGTCGAAGCTCGAGCTGTATCTGGCAGTGCTGCAGCGCCATGTCGACAACCTGGTGTCCGGTGTGCGCCAGGCCCTGCGCACCACGACCGACAACCGGCAGCGGCTGCGCGCCGCGGTCGAGGCGTTCTTTGATTTCATCGAGCACGACAGCCAGGGGTACCGGCTGATTTTCGAGAATGACTACGTCAGCGAGCCGCAGGTGGCGGCTCAGGTGAAGGTGGCGACCGAAGCCTGCACCGATGCGGTGTTCGATCTGATCAGCCGCGATTCGGGCCTGGAGGCACACCGCGCCAGGATGATCGCGGTCGGACTGGTGGCCATCAGCGTCGACTCGGCGCGGTACTGGCTGACCAATGAACGGCCGATCGACCGGAATACCGCCGTGGACGGCACGGTGCAGTTCGCCTGGGGCGGACTGTCACACGTGCCACTCACGCGGTCGTAGAACTCAGGCGGATTCCGCCCCCACGCCGAAACCGACCCGACGCACGTCGGCGGCGCCGATCTCCACATAGGCGATCCGGCTGTTCTGCACCAGGAATCGCCGTCCCTTCTCATCGGTCAACGCCAGCACACCCGAATCCGTGGCGAGTGCGTCGGTGACCTGCTGCTCCACCTCAGTGGGTGTCTGCGCGCTGTTGAAGGTGAGCTCGCGCGGGCTGTCCGTGACACCGATCTTGACCTCCACGCTGGACCCTTCTTTCTTTCTCACAACGTTTGTCGACTTCCCTGAGCAGGCTAGTGGACGGGCGGACCCGTCTGCCGCGAGCGGGGCTCGGCCGGAGGTACGCCGTGCGCGAAACACAGATACCGAACCGAGTCCGGACCGTGACCGACACGCACCGAGCTCAACCTCATCTGTCACTTTCGTCTCGATAGCATCAGTTTCGATATTGGACGAGACGACTGGGACAGCCGCATGACCAGGCATTATTCGCCGTATGACACCACCGCCACCGAGCGCTTCGGGGATCACCCGTACGAGCCAGGCGGGTACTCCGGCCGCACCTCCGACGGCTACAACCACAACCCAGAGTCGGACTACCCGGTCGATTACGACAACTACGACGCGGACTACGACGACGAGGTCACGTTCTACGAGGAGCCCATCGACCGGCGCTGGATCTGGGTGGCCGTCGTGGCCGGCGCAGTCCTGCTGGTCGCTGTGATCTGCACCGTGGTGATCCTGGGCGGCGGTGACAGCGGTTCGGTGTCGGCCACCCTGACCTCACCGGCGGCCCAGCCGACACAGACCACCCAACCGGCCCAGGACGCCACCTCCAAGCCGGTCCCGCCGCGCGCAGCACCGACGGCGCCGCTCTCCCCCGAAACCGTGACCACGGTGACACCGTCGCCCAGTGCCACCGCGGCGCCTGCGCCCGTCGCCCCGCCGGCTGAGGCGGCCCCACCCGCGGCCGCCGTGAGTCCGAACACCATCACCTACCGGGTGACCGGCAACCGGCAGCTCATCGACCTGGTGACCATCGTCTACACCGACGCGCAGGGCGCCCTGCAGACCGACATCAACGTTGCCCTGCCGTGGGCCAAGACCGTGGTGCTCAACCCCGGCGTCACGCTCAAGTCGGTGACCGCGACCAGCGTCGCGGGTCAGCTCAACTGCTCGATCACCGACGCGGCGGGCGCCGTGATCATGGCGCAGAACAACAACACGATGATCACCACCTGCACGCAGTAGAGACAGAACCTCTCAGCGGCGACTGGGTCTGGCGGATGTCTACGCCAGGCCCAGTTCCTGCATCCGGGACTGGTGGGTGTTCTGCAGCCTGTCGAAGAACTCGGCCAGCTGGGTCAGACCCTCGCCGCTGGACATCACCAGGTCGACCAGTTCGTCGTGATCGGCCAGCACGAACTGCGCCTGAGTGACGGCCTCGCCGAGCAGTCGACGCGCCCACAGCGCCAGTCGGTGCCGCTGGCGATCGCTGGCAGTCACCGCCGCGCGCACCTCGGCGACCACGAACTGCGAATGCCCGGTTTCGGACAGCACCGCGCGCACCACTTTGGACACCTGTTCGGGCAACGCGTCAGCGATCTCCAGGTAGAAATCCGCGGCCAGCGCATCACCGATGTAGGTCTTGACCAACGCCTCCAGCCAGGTGCTGGGTGTGGTCATCCGGTGGTAGTTCTCCAACACCGAGGCGTATTTCGTCATCGCTGAAACGACGTCAACTCCCCTGTGCTCCAACGCATCCCGAAGCAACTCGTAGTGACCCATCTCCGCAGCGGCCATGCTCGCCATGTTGATCCGGCCGCGCAGGTTCGGCGCCATACGTGCCTCTTCGGTGAGCCGGTAGAACGCCGCGACCTCACCGTAGGCCAGCACCGCGAACAACTCGTTGACCCCGGGATGATCCGCCGTCACGCCCGAATCGACCGGTTCTGCGATCCGTTCCGCGGCAGGCTGAGGCGAATTCATGAAGCCAACTCTAGACGCCGTCGGGAGACCGGGATCGGCTGGCAAATCGGTCGATATCCCGCGACCAGCTACAATGGCAGACGGTAACGGCTTCGAGCCGACTGTTTCAGCGCCCGAACCGCTACCAGGAAATGTGCGTGCACGCAGTTGGCCCGCCCTGTGGAGCTGGGCCCAGCGGATCGGCAGCGCCGATGGATACGACCCGTATCCGGGTGAACCCGACCGTTGTTTCATCGTCAAAACTCCGTGTGCGCTGGATGCCCGTGAGGTTTGACAGTGAAAGGCCACCTCTTCCAACCATGACTCATGTAAATAAAACGTTTGCCGAGCTCGGCGTTCGCGACGAAATCGTCCGTGCACTCGGCGAAACCGGTATCGAACACCCCTTTGCCATTCAAGAACTGACCCTCCCGCTGGCGCTGGCCGGCGACGACCTGATCGGTCAGGCCCGCACCGGCATGGGCAAGACCTACGCCTTCGGTGTCCCCCTGCTGCATCGCATCTCCACCGACGAGACCCGCCCGCTCAACGGCACCCCCCGCGCCCTGATCGTGGTGCCCACCCGCGAGCTCTGCATCCAGGTCTATGGAGACCTCTCCGGAGCAGCCAAATATTTGACCACGGGCGACCGCAAGTTCTCGGTGACCTCGATCTACGGCGGACGCCCGTACGAGCCCCAGATCGAAGCGCTGCGCAAGGGCGTCGACGTCGTCGTCGGCACCCCGGGCCGCCTGCTCGACCTGGCCCAGCAGGGGCACCTTCAGCTGGGCGGACTGTCCGTGCTGGTGCTCGACGAGGCCGACGAGATGCTGGACCTGGGCTTCCTGCCCGACATCGAGCGAATCCTGCGACTGACCCCGGACGATCGCCAGTCGATGCTGTTCTCGGCGACCATGCCCGACCCGATCATCACGCTGGCCCGCACGTTCATGAACCAGCCGACCCACATCCGGGCCGAGGCCCCGCACTCGGCGGCCACCCACGACACCACCGAGCAGTTCGCCTACCGGGCCCACGCTCTGGACAAGTCGGAGCTGGTGAGCCGGATCCTGCAGGCCGAGGGCCGTGGCGCCACGATGATCTTCACCCGCACCAAGCGCACCGCGCAGAAGGTGTCCGACGAGCTCGCCGAGCGTGGGTTCAAGGTCGACGCCGTGCACGGTGACCTCGGCCAGGGCGCCCGCGAGAAGGCACTGAAGTCGTTCCGCACCGGCGCCGTGGACGTGCTGGTCGCGACGGATGTCGCCGCTCGCGGCATCGACATCGACGACGTCACGCACGTCATCAACTACCAGTGCCCCGAGGACGAGCAGGCCTACGTGCACCGCATCGGACGCACCGGCCGTGCCGGCAAGACCGGTGTCGCCATCACCCTGGTCGACTGGGACGAACTGGGCCGGTGGGAAATGATCGACAAGGCGCTGGGCCTGAACTGCCCCGATCCGGCAGAAACCTATTCCAGCTCGCCGCATATCTACGAGGAGCTGGGCATCCCGACCGACGCCACGGGCACCATCGGCGAGCCCCCCAAGGCCAAGGCCAAGCGCAGCCCCGACGAGAAGCGCATCTCCTCGGCCGACTCCGAGGGCCGGCCGGCCAAGACCCGGACCCGCACCCGGCGTCGCACCCGCGGCGGCGAGTCGGCCACCGGGCATCCCGAAGGCGCCACCCCGGCAGCCGAGGGCACCGATTCCGCACCGGTCACCGAGTCGGAGGACACCACCGGCGACGCGTCGTCCGCCGGACGACGTCGACGCAGGCGCCGCCCCCGCAAGACCGAGACCGCCACGGCCGGCTGACCGGCGCACGCCAGGACCGGTCAGTGGTCAAACCCGAACGCCGCACCCGCGGCGACATGGCCGCCGCCGCGGCAATCGTCGCGATCGTCGCGCTGGCGGCCGGCCTGATCTGGTGGACGAGTGACGCCAGGGCCACCACTAGCAGGCCCGCTGCGGCGCCCGTTCCCTACCTGACGCCGGCCCGCGAGGTACCGGTCGGCCTGCAACAGTTGTGGACCGCCGACAGCCCCCGGACCACCGAGCCCGTGCTCGCCGGCGGATCGGTGGTGACCGCCGAGGGGTCCACCGTCGCCGGCCGTGACCCCGTCAGTGGCGCCGTGCTGTGGAGTTATGCCCGCGACCTCGAACTCTGCGGTGTGACGGCGGTGTACCAGTACGCGGTCGCGGTGTATCCCGATGCTCGCGGCTGCGGCCAGGTCAGCACCGTCGACGGCAAGACCGGCAGGCGCGGTCCGGCCCGCACCGCCTATGCCGACCCCGAGGTCCAGCTGTCGTCCGATGGCTCCACGGTGCTCTCGGCCGGGGACAGTCGCCTTGAGCTGTGGCGCTCGGACATGGTCCGGATGCTGTCCTACGGTGCGCTGGACGCCCGCATCAAGCCCGACGTGCCGGCATCACCGGTATGCCGCCAACTGTCGACAGCAGCGAGTTCCTCGGCGGTGTCGGTGCTGGAATCGTGCCCGAAGAGCAAGTTCATCCGGTTGACGCTGCTGCGCCCCGCCGACGAAGAAGACACTCCCGAGGTGCGCTACGTCGAACTGCAGGACATCACCGACGAGTCCGGGGCCAAGGTGATCGCGGTGTCCGGCACCACGACCGCGGTATACCTGCCCACACCGAGGCCGATGGTCAACGTCATCGACGAGACCGGAAAAACGCTTGCCAGCCTGCCGCTGGCCAAGCCGGCGGCGCCGCAGTCGACGACCACCCGCGCCGGGGACCTGATCACCTGGTGGACCGGCGACTCGGTCCTGGTGTTCGGCACCAACGGAGGCTCCGGCCTTCAGTACAAGTTCACCGTCAGCCCGTCGGGGCCGCACCTTCCCGTCGGTCCCGCCACGGTGATGGCCGGTCGGTTGTTGGTTCCGGTCAGCGACGGTTACGACGTCTTCGATCAGGAGACCGGCGCCGGCCAGCGGCACATCGCGCTGCCGCGTACCCCCAGCGTGTCGCCGGTGGTGCCGGTGGCGGCCGGCGACACCGTGCTCGAACAGCGCGGCACGCAACTGGTGGCCCTCGGCGCGAACTGATCCGGGCGTCCGGCTCAGCCGATATCGATCACAATCACCGTGGTGTTGTCGCTGCCGCCGGCGTCGTTGGCGACCTGCACCAGCCGCTGCGCAACGACCTCGGGGTCGTCCTCCGCGGCGGCGTCGATGATGTCGGCATCATCGGCGCCGGCGAACAACCCGTCACTGCTGATCAACAGCCGGTCTCCCGGACGACACTCCAGATCGAACAGCTCGGGCCGGATGGCGGGGCCGATACCCAGCGCCCGGGTCAGCAGATGACGGTGCGGGTGGAAGCGGGCCTCTTCGCGGGTGATCTCACCGGCCCGCACCAGTTCCCCGGAGACACTGTGATCGTTGGTCAGCTGACTCATGGCGCCCTCCCGAATCAGGTTGAGCGGCGAATCCCCGATGTTGATGGCCAGTGGCCCGCCCTGCTCGTCGCCGAAGATCGCCACCACGGTCAGGGTGGCGCCCGAACTGGTTCCCGAAGCGCTGACATGTGCGAAGACCTGCTCGTTGGCCTGCTGGACCGCCCCGATCAGGCCGTCGCGGTCGGGTGCGGCGGTGAATCCGGCGGCGAGCGCCTCCACCGCGATCCGGCTGGCGTGGTCACCTTCGGGGCCGAAACCGTCGGCCACCGCGTACAGAATGCCGTCGGCGAGCAGCGAATCCTGATTGCTCTCCCGCACCGGGCCCTGATCGGTGGCCGTCGCGGACCGTAACACCGAAGCCATGGAGATCGTCCTCTCGTCGGACCAGCGGCCCCCTGCCACTGGAGAAGGTTGGGCGAGTAGCACACTGCGGACCACTCCCAGTGCCTCGCGGCGGCGCGCATACTCATCATCGAGCTCCGTCTGCCACGCGGCCAGTTGCTGTTCGGTGGGGCCGCGCAGGAACTCTGCGATGCCTGCGACCGGTATCCGCGCTCCCCGAAGCAACCCCACTGTGCGCGCCTCGGCAACCTGGGCCCGGGAGTAGTACCGGTACCCCGTCAGCGCGTCGACCGCGGCCGGCACCAACACGCCCGATGCCGCATACGAACGCAACATCTTGGGCGACAGCCCCGTCATGGCCGCGAACTCCCCGATGCTCAGCAGGTCTTGGTTCATGTCGTCAGCATCAGGTCTGTCCACGGGGCAAGGTCAAGTAGCGCCCTAGACCACCTCGGGTGCGAAGGTCGGCAGCTTCTTGCCTGACTTCCAGTGTTTGAGCAGGGCCTGGGCGAGCTCGCGGTAGGCCAGCCCGCCCTTGCTCTTGCGGCCGGCCAGTACCGAGGATCCCGATGCGCTGGCCTCGGCGAACCGCACGGTTCGGGGAATCGGTGGAGCCAACACGGGCAGTTCGTACCGGTCGGCGACATCCAACAGCACGTCACGGCTGTGGGTGGTGCGCGAATCGTAGAGCGTCGGCAGCGCGCCGAGCAGCGCCAGCTCGGGATTGGTGATCTGCTGCACGTCGGAGATCGTGCGCAGGAACTGGCCGACGCCGCGGTGCGCCAGCGTCTCGCACTGCAACGGCACGATCACCTCGTTCGCAGCTGTCAGGCCGTTGAGCGTCAATACGCCCAGAGACGGCGGGCAATCGATGATCACCACGTCGAAATCGTCGGAAACCTTGGCCAGGGCCCGCTTGAGCGCATACTCCCGCCCGGCCCGCATCAGCAGCATGGCCTCTGAACCGGCCAGATCGATGTTGGCCGGCAGCAGCGTCATCCCCTCGGCCGTCTCGACCAGCGCCGCCCCCGGCTCGACGTCGCCGAGCAACACCTCGTGTACCGACACCGGCAGCTTGTCCGGGTCATGACCCAATGAAAACGTCAGACAGCCTTGCGGATCCAGATCGACCAGCAGCACCCGCCGACCCTGCTCGGACATCGCCGCACCCAGCGACGCCACCGTCGTCGTCTTGGCTACCCCACCCTTTTGATTGGCGACCGCTAATACTCGCGTCACACCTTCATCCAAGCACGCTCCCGGCGGCATTGCCGGAACGTGCGGCAGAATCGCCGGTGTGAGCGACCGCCTGCACCGCCTGATCCTGCTCCGACACGGCGAGACCGAGTGGTCGGCCACCGGGAGGCACACCGGCCGCACCGAGCAGGACCTGACCGAAACCGGGCGGGAGCAGGCCGTGCTGGCCCGCCCGGCACTCGCCGAGTTGCAGTTGACCGAGCCACTGGTGATCAGCAGCCCGCGGCGCCGCGCGCTGGACACCGCCGAACTGGCCGGACTGCACGTCGACGAGATCGACCCCGATCTGTCCGAGTGGGATTACGGCGACTACGAGGGACTGACCACACCTCAGATCCGCGAGAGCGTGCCCGACTGGCTGGTGTGGACCCATGGCTGTCCCGGCGGCGAGAGCGTCGACCAGGTTTCAGCCCGTGCCGACCGGGCGGTCGGCACGGCGCTGGAGCATCTGGCCACCCGGGACGTGGTGTTCGTCGGGCACGGGCATTTCTCCCGTGCCATGTTGACCCGCTGGGCGGAACTACCCGTGTCCGAAGGGATCCGGCTGTCGATGGTGCCGGCATCGCTGGCAGTGTGCGGATTCGAGCACGGCGTGCGTCAGATCACCGCGCTCGGGCTGACCGGCCACCCCAACCCGTGTCTGTCGCAGTGAACCCGTCATTCGTGTTGGCCGGGCCGAACGGCGCCGTCCTGGCAGAGGGCGTACGAACCGGATTCGCCGATATCGCCGACGCCCAGGCCGCGCTGCGGTCCGGTACGCCAATAGTGCTGGGTGCGTTGCCATTTGATCCGGCCGCACCGTCCGCCTTGTATGAACCCGATGCGATCCGGTTCACCGATGCGCTCCCGGACTGGCCCGTCAATCCGCCCCCGGCAGTGGTGCAGCGCGAAACCCTGCCACCGGGATCGGTGCACCGCGCGCGGGTGGCCGAGGCGATCCGGCGCCTGCGGGACCCGCAGATCCCGATCGACAAAGTGGTGCTGGCCCGCTCGCTGCGCCTGTCCGCCGATTCCGCATGGGACGTCCGGACCGTGTTGCGCCGACTGGCCGACGCCGACCCGGCCGCCACGGTCTACCTGGCCGATCTGTCCCCGGCGGGCGGAGCGAACGCCGGCACCGCCCTGGTGGGCGCGAGCCCCGAATTGTTGGTGGCGCGCGAGGGCGAGACGGTGATCTGCCAGCCCTTCGCCGGGTCGGCACCACGCTCGGCCGATCCCGCCGTGGACGCGGCCAACGCGACCGCGCTGGCGGCCTCGGCGAAGAACCGTCACGAGCATCAGCTGGTGGTCGACGTGATGCGCCAGGCGCTGGAGCCGTTGTGCGTCGATCTGCAGATCGCCGAGGAACCACAGTTGCACGGCACCGACGCACTGTGGCACCTGAGTACCCCCGTACTCGGACGACTGCGCGAAAAGCGCACCACGGCAATCGATCTGGCGCTCGCACTGCACCCCACCCCCGCGGTCGGCGGGGTTCCGACCGACCGCGCCGCCGCACTGATCGGCGAACTGGAGGGCGATCGCGGGTTCTACGCCGGCGCCGTCGGCTGGTGCGACAGCAGCGGCGACGGACGCTGGGTGGTGTCGATCCGGTGCGCAGTGTTGTCCGCGGATCGATACACGGCCCTGGCCAGTGCCGGCGGCGGTATTGTCGCTGAATCCGATCCCGATGACGAAGTCGACGAGACCACCACGAAATTCAGAACCATCCTGACTGGACTAGGGGCGACATGAGCGAGTTGATCCGCCGGGCGCGACCCGGCGACGAGGTCGAGATCACCGCGATGATCCGCGAGTTGGCCGAGTTCGAACGTGCTTCCGACGAGTGCACTGTCACCGAAAAGCAGATGCACACAGCACTTTTCGGTGACCGACCGGTGGCCTACGCGCACATGCTGGAGGTCGACGGGCAGGTGGCCGCGACCGCGGTGTGGTTCCTGAACTTCTCCACGTGGGACGGCGTCGCCGGGCTCTACCTGGAGGACCTCTACGTGCGTCCGGCCTTCCGGCGCCGCGGGCTGGCCCGAAAGCTGTTGTCCACCTTGGCAGCCGAATGCGTCGAACAGGGCTACACCCGGATGACCTGGGCGGTGCTGAACTGGAACGTCAACGCCATCGCGCTGTATGACGCCGTGGGCGGCAAGCCGCAGACCGAGTGGAGCACCTACCGGGTGTCGGGCCCAGAGCTTTCCGCCCTGGCGGCCGAGCTGCGCAGCTAGTCGCGGCGGGCGATCCAGTCCACCGAGGACGGGCTGAACAGCAGACCCAGGGTGATCAGGGCGAGCAGCCCGACCAGCACGCCGTACACGACGTGGTGCGAGGTGATCACGTACCAGGCCACGGGCAGCAACAGCAGGTTGGCCAACACCGCGATCCCCCGCCCCCAGTACCGCGCGGTGATCAGCGCCCAGCCACCCGCGAGCACCCCACCACCGATCAGCAGGAACCAGATCGCTGTGCCGTACCCGCTGACGATGTGCTGATCCGCACCGCCCAACGCCCGCACCAGCAGCACGACCGCCATGATCAGCGCGGCGATTCCTTCGGCCGCGGTCAGAAAACCTGCGTACCGGATGGCGGGAGGCTGGATCACGACTTCCGCTCCGCCAGGTACCGCACCGCGTATTCGTAGCCGGCGGGGCCCGCGCCGGCGATGACGACCTCGGCCACGGCCGACACGTACGAGTGATGCCGGAACGCCTCGCGAGTGTGGATGTTGCTCAGGTGAACCTCGACCACCGGCAGTTCGGCGGCGCTGAGCACATCGCGGATCGCCACCGAGGTGTGGCTGTAAGCCGCCGGATTGATGATGATGCCGACGCAGTCCTGCCTGGCTGCCTGAATGGCGTCGACGAGCGCACCCTCGTGGTTGCTCTGCACGGCGCGGACCTCGAAACCGAACTCGGCCGCCAGTTCGGCCACCCGCTGCTCGATCTGAGCCAGCGTGGTGGAGCCGTAGATCTCGGGCTGGCGGGTGCCCAGCATGTTGAGATTCGGTCCGTTGACGAGCAGTAATCGGCGTGCGGTCACGTCCTGTACGGTACCGACGCCCGCGCCCCCGGCGGCAAGGCACACCGGCGCACAGGCCACGCCATTGATGCTGGTTTTCGGCGTCGAGATCGACGCCAGGGTCGCGGCTGGGCAGAAAACACAACCCGCACGTCGATCTCGGCGCGCACGGCGGCGTGCAGGCGGCGTGCAGGGCGGGGCCCACGACAGACCGGGATACTTGGTCACGTGACCGACCAACCCTGCCCGTGCGGCACCGGCCTGGCCTACGCCGAGTGCTGCGGCCTGCTGCACACCGGCGCGCAGCAGGCCCCGACGGCCGTTGCCCTGATGCGGTCCCGGTTCAGCGCGTTCGCCGTCGGCGACGTCGACTACCTGTTGACCTCCTGGCATCCCGACACCCGTCCCGCCGACCTCTCCCTCGACGGGGACATCGTGTGGCGGCGGTTGCAGATCGTCGACGCCGAGTCGGGAGGCGAAGACGACACCAAAGGCGTCGTCGAGTTTCGCGCCCAGTACGTCCACGACGGCAGCCGGCACATCCTGCATGAACGCAGCCGTTTCGAGCGGGTCGGCGATCGGTGGCGCTACCTGGATGGACAGATTCACGAATAACTGCCGTACACCTTGCCCGGTTAGGCTCATGCCCCGTGCGTGCCGTGCTGATCGTCAATCCGAACGCGACCTCGACCACCCCGGCCGGGCGTGACCTGCTCGCCCACGCGCTGGAGAGTCGGGTGACGCTGACCGTCGAACACACCAATCACCGAGGTCACGCCATCGAGATCGCCCGCGATGCCGCACGTGACGGTGTGGACGTGCTGATCGTGCACGGTGGAGACGGGACGGTCAACGAAGTCGTCAACGGCCTGCTCGGTGACTGCGGAACCCGTCCCGACGCCGCCCTGGCGCCCGCGGTCGCAGTCGTGCCCGGCGGTTCGGCCAACGTCTTCGCCCGGGCGCTGGGCATCAGCCCCGATCCGATCGAGGCCACCAACCAACTCGTCGACCTGCTCGGCGGTTACCGGATGGGACGCCCGTGGCGCCGCATCGGCCTGATGGACTGCGGTGAGCGCTGGGGCGTGTTCACCGCCGGGATGGGCGTGGACGGTGACGTGGTGGCGGCCGTAGAGGCCCAACGCGCGAAGGGACGCAAAGTCACAGCGTCGCGTTACATCCGGGTGGCGGTGCGGGAGTTCCTCACGACCGCACGCCGGGAACCGACGTTGACGTTGCATCTGCCGGGCGCCGACCCGGTTGCCGGGGTGCACTTCGCGTTCGTGTCGAACTCCAGTCCCTGGACGTATGCGAACAGCCGCCCGGTGTGGACGAACCCAGAAACCACGTTCGACACCGGCTTGGGAGTGTTCGCCACCACGAGCATGAACATCTGGTCGAATCTGCGACTGGTCCGCCAGATGGTGTCCCGCAAGCCCCGCCTCGAAGCCAAGCACCTGATCCGCGATGACAACGTCTCGTCGGTCACCGTGACGAGCACCACGCCTGCCGCCTGCCAGATTGACGGAGATTACATCGGCACGCGCGAAACCATGACGTTCACGTCGGTCCCCGAGGCGCTCTGCGTCGTCGCGCCGACGAATAAAAGTGATTGACCTGCGCAAACACACCGCCTAGGGTGGAATTAGGGCGCAGCTAGATCCAGAGTGTAGTACACAGGAGTGAGGGTTCTGGTCACCGCCCCACCCAGTGACATTGCCCACGTGTTAACTCAATGCTATTGACATCTGTTCAGCCTGTGAAAGCATCAATGCAACAGTGCAGAAACATTCGTGTGCACGCGTTAACAGCCGAAGAAAATCTGGTGCGCTTCGCCGCGCACACATGACATGTCTAACGAGGAGTTTGATCTTATGGATTGGCGCCACAAGGCCGTCTGTCGCGACGAAGATCCGGAGCTGTTCTTCCCCGTGGGAAACAGTGGCCCGGCGCTTGCTCAGATCGCCGACGCGAAGCTGGTGTGCAACCGTTGCCCCGTAACCACTGAGTGCCTCACCTGGGCCTTGGACTCCGGCCAGGACGCCGGCGTGTGGGGCGGGATGAGCGAGGATGAGCGTCGTGCGCTCAAGCGTCGCAACGCCCGCACCAAGGCCCGCACCGGAGTCTGACCTTTCGGTTCAGATCCCCGACGCAAGCTATGGCCCCGACAATGTCGGGGCCATAGCTTATTTTTTGAACAATTCGCTACAGCAAATTGCGTAATTGTCATCACATCTTCTATTGACGCAACTGGGTAATTGCTTCAGTGGTACTGGCGTCCCACTGTGAACGCCCTGTGGCCCGCGACCGGACTCACTGGATGCCGCGACTGCGCCTGCCGATCGGCACCCGCAGCACCACATCGGTTCCCCCGGACGGCACATCGTGCATACCCAACGAGCCGTCCAATTCCGCGGTGACCAGCGTTCGCACGATCTGCAGGCCGAGCCGGTCAGACTTCTCCAGGCTGAACCCGTCAGGCACGCCACGCCCATCGTCGTGCACCACGACATCCAGCCAGCGGGCCGAACGCTCGGACCTGATGGTCACGCAACCCTGGGGCGTGTCAGCGTCGAAGGCATGCTCGATGGCGTTCTGCACCAATTCGGTGATCACCATGATCAACGCCGTCGCACGGTCGGCGTCGAGCACGCCGAGGGCGCCATCGCGGTTGATCCGGATCGGGGTGTCCACCGACGCGACATCGTTCATGATCGGCAGGATCCGGTCGATCACCTCGTCGAGGTTGACCTCCTCGTCGACCGACATCGACAACGCATCATGCACCAGTGCGATCGACGACACCCGTCGCACCGATTCGATCAGCGCCTCGCGGGCCTCCAGGTTGTTGGTCCGGCGCGCCTGCAGTCGCAACAGAGCCGCTACGGTCTGCAGGTTGTTCTTCACCCGGTGGTGGATCTCCCGGATCGTGGCGTCCTTGCTCAGCAGCGCGCGGTCACGCCGTTTGACCTCGGTGACGTCGCGGATCAGGACGGCGGCTCCGACCGCGGCGCCATGCACGACCAACGGCAGGGTCCGCAACAGTACCGCCGCACCGCCGGCGTCGACCTCCATGCGCATGCTGGAGCCTCCGGCCAGCGAGTCGCGGACGTGGTTGGCCAGTTCCTGGGCCTCGAACGGGTCGGAGATCAACGGCCGGGTGACGGTGACCAGATTGTGCCCGTCCAGCTCGGACGCCAGGCCCATGCGGTGATAGGCCGAAATGGCGTTGGGACTGGCGAACACCACGTCGCCGACCTTGTCGAGGCGGATGAAACCGTCGCCCACCCGTGGGCTGGAACGCGACATGGCCAGATCGCCGACGTTCGGGAAGGTGCCCTCGGACAGCATGTGCAGCAGATCGCTCGCACAGTCCAGGTAGGCGCCCTCCAGCGGGCTGGCCATCCGACGGGCGGCCAGCGCGGTCTGGTGGGTCAACACCGCGACGACGTGATCGCGGTGCCGCACCGGAACCGCTTCCACGTTCAGACCGGGAAGGTCCGGCGAATGTCGTTGTGTGCCACCGCTTCCCCGGCCGATCGCACCTGACTGGAAGGCCGTGGTGACGACGGGAAGGTCGGCGGCCGCGGCCAGCGTGCCGACCGAGTCGGCCAACAAGACGGTGGGGGCGGTATTGGGCCGCACCTGCGCGACGCACACCAGCACGCCGTCGTCGCGGCGCACCCACATCAGATAGTCGGCGAACGACAGGTCGGCCAGCAGCTGCCACTCCCCGACCACCGCATGCAGGTGGTCCACGGCGCTGCCGGGCAGCATCGTGTGTTCGGCGAGCAGGTCACCGAGGGTAGACATCAGGCACCGCGCACGCGAGGAGCAGAGAGACCACCGTCCACCGGGAGCAGGGAAACGAACCGAGTCAGTCGATCACCGCGATGAGATCGCCCGCCTGGATCACGTCGCCCTCGGCGACGTTGACCTTGGTGATGGTGCCGGCAACCTCAGCCAGGACCGGGATCTCCATCTTCATCGACTCGAGCAGCACCAGGGTGTCCCCCGCACCGATCTGATCGCCCTCGTGAACCACGACCTCCAGCACACTGGCCACGATTTCGGCGCGAACGTCCTCGGCCATCTTCACCCCACTTCACTCCGGCGCTAACCCGACTACTTCTGCGGCCTATATCGAACCACAACCCCGGGTGGACAGCGCTGCCCCCGGGGCATGAGACACTAGGGAGCAAGTTCTTACACCATCTGGAGGATCATCATGGCCAAGCGTGGCCGCAAGAAGCGGGACCGCAAGCACTCGAAGGCGAACCACGGCAAGCGCCCCAACGCCGGTTCGAAGTCAGTGCGCTAGCCGCTTCGGCAGACTGTGACCGCCCGACTCCCTTCGGAGATCGGGCGGTTTGTCGTCGGTCCCGGCAAGGCCGAGCGCCTGGTCAGCCCCGGATGATGGTGGTCTGGCTGATCTGGATCCGCAGCCGTTCCCGCAGCCCCTCAGGGGCCTTTTCACCGCTGCACTTGGCGGCGATGAGCTTCTTGACGCGCTCCTCGACCCCGTAGTGACGCAGGCACGCCGGGCATTCTTCGAGGTGGTGCTTGAGCTTGTCACGGCTTTCGGCCGTGCACTCGCCGTCGAGCAACGTCCATACCTCGGCGATCACCGCGGCGCACTCCGGATGTTCGGGGTCGACGGGTCCCACCGGCGGGCTCCAGCGCTCGTCCTCGCGATTCGACTCACGGTCCCCGCTCATGAGGACACCTCCTCCGGCTCACCAAGCTGCTGACCTCGGATGAAGCCGCGATCCCTGGCCACATCGGCCAGCAGGTCACGTAGCTGCTTGCGGCCGCGGTGCAGGCGGGACATCACGGTCCCGATGGGAGTATCCATGATCTCGGCGATCTCCTTGTAGGGGAAGCCCTCGACGTCGGCGTAATACACCGCCATCCGGAATTCCTCGGGCAGCGCCTGCAGCGCCGCCTTGATCTCGGTGTCGGGCAGCGACTCCAGCGCTTCGACCTCCGCCGATCGCAGACCGGTCGACGAGTGCTCGGCGTTGGCAGCCAGCTGCCAGTCGGTGATCTCGTCGGTCGGGTACTCGGCAGGTTGGCGCTGCTTCTTGCGGTAGCTGTTGATGTACGTGTTGGTCAGGATGCGGTAGAGCCACGCCTTGAGGTTGGTGCCCTCACGGAATGACCGGAAGCCGGCGTAGGCCTTGACCATGGTTTCCTGCAGCAGGTCCTCGGCGTCGGCGGGGTTGCGGGTCATCCGCAGGGCGCCGCCGTACAGCTGGTCCAGCAGCGGAATGGCATCACGTTCGAACCGCGCAGTCAGCTCGGCATCGGTTTCAGTCGGCTGCGGCGTGTCAGGCTCGGCCTGCTCGACGTCAGTCATCGTGGGAAACACCTTCCCTTCTGTCGCGGCGCCACCAACAGGCGCGGAATACCACTGGGTATCCGCCGGCCGTTCCAGGCATACGGTTGGCACCAGAATCCTCCTTAGATCCTAGAGCGTGCTACCGACGAGTAGCGCTGAGCAGGTGTCGAGAGCAATAACAGCATGCAATGGTCACTGTGTTCCCGCACCGTGGTCCACGCGTTGCCCGGCTACGCTGAGCGCCGTGGCACGTGCAGCGACACCCGCGATCGCAGCTCTGGTGGCGGCGGGCATCGACCACGAAGTGGTGGCCTACCAGCACGATCCTCGCAACGAATCGTTCGGCGACGAGGCCGTGGCCCAGCTGGCGGCCGACGGCATCGTCGCAGAACAGGTGTTCAAGACGCTCGTGATCGCGCTGCCCAAAGGGTTGGCGGTAGCGGTCGTGCCCGTACCGCACAAGCTGTCGCTGAAAGCCGCCGCGGCCGCATTGGGGGTTCCAAAGGCGGAAATGGCGGACCCCGTGGCAGCCCAGCGCTCCAGCGGATACGTCGTGGGCGGGATCTCCCCCCTGGGCCAGCGCAAGCCCCTGCCCACCGTCGTCGACACCTCGGCGCTTGCCTTCGACAAGGTGCTCTGCAGCGCGGGCAAGCGGGGCCTGGACGTCGCGCTGTCCCCCGAGGACCTGATCCGCGCGACATCGGCGGTGACAGCCGACATCGCCGTCACCTGAAGCATCCGGCCCGTCGTCGGCATCGGCATGTCGCAATCGGAAACGTGCCGGTGTCCGAATCCGTGATTTACATCACGAGCCCCGCCGGATTGCATGGGACCCGACAAGGAAGGCGGGCGCCCATGACGATCAGTGTGGCCGAGCGAGCAGAACTGGCCGCCGCGGTCTCCGCGTTGCTGCACGACGAATGCACCGAACAGGACGTACGCCGGGTGATGGGCAGCGACGACGGGTTCGACCGCGAGTTGTGGCGCAAGCTCGCCGCCCAGGGTGTGACCGGTCTGCTGGTCGACACCGAGTACGGCGGCGTCGGCCTGGGCGCCCTCGAACTCGAGGCCGTCGCGGAGGCGACCGGCGCCGCGCTGCTGCCGGCACCGTTCCTGTCCAGCGCGGTGCTGGCGTCGGCACTGATCGACGCGACAGGTTCCGACGCCGCCAAGCAGCAGCTGTTGCCGGCCCTGGTCGAGGGCACGTCGGTGGGCACCGTCGCGGTGACCGGCTCCCGGGGAACCTGGGCGCCGGAGGGCGTCGCGGTGCGCGCCGCCTCGGCCACCGACGGCCCGGAAGGCACCGACCACACGCTGACCGGCAACGCTCACTACGTCATGCACGGTCAGGTTGCCGATGTGGTCCTGGTGGTGGCCCGCGTCAACGGAGACTTCGGCGTCTTCCAGATCGCACCCGACGCGGACGGTTTCGAGCGCACGGCCGCAACGGTTTTCGACGCGACCGTGCCGCTGTCGACCTACACCTTCGACGCCGCACCGGCCCGCCGCCTCGGCACCGCCGGGTGGGACGCGGTGCAGCACGCCCTCGACCTCGGGTTGGTCGCTCTGGCCGGTGAACAGGTGGGCGGGACCAGACGAATCTTCGACATCACCGTCGACTACCTCAAGACCCGGATCCAGTTCGGCCGCCCCATCGGCAGCTTCCAGGCCCTCAAACACATGGCAGCCGACCTGCTGGTTCAGGTGGAATCGGCCACCTCGGCCGCCCAGCATGCCGCGGCCGAACTTGCCGCCGGTAGCGAAAAAGCCAGTGGTGCAATCGGTCTGGCCGGGTTTGCCTGCGCCGAGGCCTACCATACGACCGCCCTGTCGGCGATCCAGATGCACGGCGGCATCGCGTTCACCTGGGAGCACCCGGCCCACCTGTTCCTGCGCCGGGCCCGTACCGGCCTGCACCTGCTCGGCGGCTCGGGGCTGCACCGCGAGCGCTATCTCTCGTCGAAAGGCGCCTGACGATGACCGCCAACGAACTGCCCGGCGCTGATCAACTGCGCACCGAGGTGCGCGACTGGCTCGCCCAGAACTGGTCAGGGTTACCGAAATCCACGAATCCGTGGGTCAGCTCCCCCGAGCGGGTGGCTTGGCTGGAGAAGGTGCTCGACGCGGGTTACGCGGTGCCGACCTACCCCGCCGAATGGTTCGGACGGGCGTACCCGAACGCACTGGCGGCGGTGATCGAGCAGGAATTCCGGGCGGTCAAGGCACCCGGTGCGCGCCAGGACAAATACAGCATCCCGGCCAACACCGCGCTCAAGTTCGGCACCGATCGACTCAAGAACGACCTGGTGCGCGAGTTCCTGACCGAGCGGGCCCGCACCTGCCTGCTCTACAGCGAGCCCGGGGCCGGATCCGATCTGGCCGCCGTGCGCACCACCGCGGTCCGCGACGGCGACGAGTGGGTGGTCAACGGCCAGAAGGTGTGGACCTCGGGTGCCACCACGTCCGAGTACGCGTTGCTGATCGCCCGCACCGACTGGGATGTGCCCAAGCACAAAGGCTTGAGCTTCTTCATGATTCCGATGCGCCAGTCCGGTATCGAGGTGCGTCCGCTGGTCCAGATCACCGGCGAATCGCATTTCAACGAGGTCTTCATCACCGACGCGCGGGTGTCCGACGCCTACCTGCTCGGCGGGGAAGGCAACGGATGGCGGGTGCTGCAGACCGCACTGGCCTACGAGCGGTCGATCATGGGCGACGGCGGGCGCGGCTCACGCAACCGCACCCGGGCCGACGACCTCATCGGCCTGGCCCGCGACCACGGCCGCCTGGAGGATCCGGCAGTCCGCAAGGAACTGGCCGATGTGCTGGCGTTGCGCGAACTCAACTCGCTCAACAATGCCCGCGCCAAGGCCGCTGCGGCCCAAGGGACTTCCAGCTCGATCATGTCGCTCGGGAAGCTGGCCATGTCGAACATCCTGCACGCCGAGGCGCGCCTCAAGACCGAGATCATCGGCGCCGAAGCACTTTTGGCCGGCCCCGAGAACCCCGAGGCCGACGACATCAACTTCCTGACCCTCAACGCGTTCTTCACCTCGATCGGCGGCGGCACCGACCAGGTCCAGCGCAACATCATCGGTGAGCGCGTACTGGGCCTGGCCAAGGAACCCGAGGTCGATCGGGACATCCCGTTCCGCCAAGCCCGCCGGAGCTGAGCGATGACCAACCCCGACAACTACGACCCGCCGCTAGCGGGGGTATGCATCCTCGACCTGTCCCGCGGCCCGATGACGGCGGTCGGCCGCCTGCTGGCCGACCTCGGCGCCTCGGTGACCCAGGTGCACCTGCCCGGTGTCACCGAGGAACCAGACGATCGCCTCGCCGCGGGTGGCGGAGTCGATCCCGACTCGGTCGGCGCCGCGATCAACCGGTACGGCATGAGCACCGTCGTCGTCGATCTCTCGATCCCCGACGACCGCCGCCGCTGGGTTCACCTGCTGGCCGGGGCCGACATCCTGATCGAGGACACCCCGCCGGGCTCGGCGGCCGAGAAAGCCTTGGCGGCGCGCAACATTCACGCCGAGCATCCGGGCCTGGTGATCCTGTCCATCAGTGATTTCGGCCGCGACACCAGCTATCGCGGTTGGCACGCCACCACCCCGGTGCTGCACGCGCTGACCAGCGAGCTGTCCCGCTCGGGCATCCCGGGGCGGGAGCCACTGGTGCCCCCGGCGGCGCAGCTGCCCTATCACGTGGCGGCAGCGCAGGCCGCGGTGATGACCGTCAGCGTGTACCTGGACCGATTGCGTACCGGGGAAGCCGATCTCATCGATTTCTCGATCCTCGACGGCGCCATGCAGACCCTCGATCCGCCGCACGGGACGGTGGGGACGGCCTCGGCCGGAGTGGCGTTGAGCCGCCAACGACGCAACTGGAACGCCGAACGACTGCGGTACCCGATCATCGCGTGCAAGGACGGACACGTGCGAATCTGCCTCCTGGCAAAACGCCAGTGGCACGGCATGTTCGAGTGGATGGGACGACCCGAGGAGTTCGCCGATCCCTCGTTCGACAGGCTCAAGGTGCGGCTCAGCTCGCCCGAGCTGCTGGCCGGTGTCGGCCGGTTCTGCGCCGGGCAGACCCGGGCCGAGTTGGAGGTCGCCGGCCAGCGCCACGGGGTGCCGACGGCGGCGGTGCTGACGCTGGCCGAAACCCTCGGCACCGATCAGGTCATGAGCCGCGGCTACTTCCACGAAGTGGAGCTGGCCCGGGGAATATCGGCGCCCGTGCCGGCCGGCGTCATCGAGATCGACGGGCACCGGGCCAACGCGCTGACCCGGTCCGACCACGAAGCCGATCGGAGCCCTCGACACATCGATGTGGCACCGCTGCTCGCCGGCCGCGACCGCCGCAACGAAGGCCTTCCGTTGGAAGGCGTGCGGGTGCTGGATCTCGGCGTGATCGTCGTCGGGTCCGACACCGGACGACTCTTCGGCGATCTCGGCGCCGACGTCATCAAGATCGAGAACTCCGCGTTCCCGGACGGCCTGCGGGGCAACCTCTCGTCGATGTCGCCGACGTACGCTGCCGGCCACCGCAACAAGCGCTCGATCGGCATCGATCTGCGGACGCCGCGGGGCCGGGCGTTGTCGCACCAGTTGGTCGCGATATCCGACGTCGTGCTGACCAACTTCAAGCCGGGCGTGGCGGAGACGCTCGGAATGGACTACCAGACGTTGCGGGACGTCAACCCCGGCATCGTGGTGGTGGACAGTTCGGCCTTCGGGCCCACCGGACCTTGGGCCAAGCGAATGGGCTACGGCCCGCTGGTACGGGCGGCCGCCGGGTTCACCGATCTGTGGGTGTATCCGGATGAGCCAGAGTCGTTCTGCGACACGGTCACCGTTTACCCCGATCACGTGGCCGCCCGGATCGGCGCGCTCGGAGCGCTGGCGCTGCTGCTGCGCCGTGAACGCACCGGAACCGGGGGGTCGGCCAGCGTTGCGCAGTCCGAGGTGATGCTGAGCCATCTGGCCGGCGAGATCGCGGCGGAGGTCCTGGTGCGCCGCGGCCACGAATCCTCGGCCCGGCCGATCCACGATGCCCCGTGGGGCCTGTTCCCGGCTGCCGGTGAGGACACCTGGCTGGCGGTCACCGTGCGGGATGACGCTGATTGGCAGGCCCTGTGCGGAGTGATCGGCCGTCCCGACCTCGGCGCCGACGCGCAACTGGGCACCCGCAATGGCCGGGACGCTCACCGTGGCCGCATCGACGAGGCGGTGCGGTCCTGGACCTCACGGCGCCCGGCGACCGAGGCGATGGAGCAGCTGCAGTCGGCCGGTGTGCCTGCCGGAGCCGCGCTGCATGCCGACGACATCGCCGGCTGGGACTACTACGTGCAGCGCCGCGCCTTCCGCGAGGAGTTGCACCCCCACGCCGATGAGCCGTTCACGATGGAGAACGTGCAGATCCATTCGGATCGCGTGGCTGATCCACCGCTGATCCAGGCACCGTTGCTCGGCGAACAGACCCGCGACATCGCCGTCGAACTGTTGGGCCTCGACGACGCCGACATCGACGAGCTGATCGAGGCCGGCGTGCTCGAAGTGCCGCAGAGCGCCGTGCCGGCAAGCTGAACACCACGCCCACCGGCGACTGATCCCGCGTCCCTCGTACGATTCGTGGGTCCCCTCGCCCTCACGCCGGAAAAGACCGCATGGACTTCACCAGACTCAGGTACTTTGTGGCGGTCGCCGAGGAATTGCACTTCAAGCGGGCCGCCGACCGGTTGATGATCACGCCGCCCCCGCTGAGCAAGCAGATCAAGCTGCTGGAGTCAGAACTCGGCGGGCAGCTGTTCGAGCGCAATTACCACGAGGTCCGACTGACGCCGCTGGGCGCCAAACTGCTCGGCCCCGCGCGCGAAATCCTGCGCCAGGTCGAGGAATTGAAGGCCACCGCGGCCCGGCTCACCGAGGGAGCCGCCACTGTCCGGGTCGGTGCCACCGCCTACGCGCCGTCGGATTTCGTGGCGCAGGTCCAGACGGCCGTCGCCAACTTGCCGGCACCGACCGAGTTCAGCGTTCCGGGGTCGGCCGCCGAGGTGACCGCCAAGTTGGTGTCCGGCCACCTCGACCTCGGGCTGATCCATCTGCCCACCGCCGACAAGCGGCTGCACTACCGCGTGGTGGCCACCTTCCAGGGCGCCGTGGCGGTCCGTTTCGACGATCCACTGGCCACCAGGGACCTGGTGTCCATCGAGGAGCTCCGCGATCGCGACGTGGTCATCGACTTCGCCCGACCCAATCCCGTCATGCTGGCCGGCCTGACCCGTGCGCTCAACGCCCGGGGGGTGACCCGCATCGTGCGCACCACCAACCAGTTCGGCGGTGAACTGGAGATGGCCGCCCAGGTGTTCAACCGCCACCTCGTCGCGGTGGTGCCCTACGCACCCGAGTCACTGATCGGCAAGATCTTCTCGCCACCGGAATTCACACTGGTGCCGATCGACGAGAGCACCTGGTCGCCGGCCCGCATCGCTCTGGCCTGGGTGCCTGATCGGCTGAAGAACCCCGCCGAGATCGAGGCGCTGGTGGAGGTCCTGGCGGTCGGCCTGGCCCAGGGGCGGGCGCAGTAGTGTGGGCACAGTGATACCGAAGCTGGTGGGCGCCACTGTGGCCTCGAGCGTCGCCGCCCTGGCGGCCCTGCTCGGCCAGCCTGCGCCGGCACCGGCCGGACCGCAGATCCGGCTGGTCGACAACCCCGTCCCGATGACCCAGGGGGACGGCTCGCTGCCCGACGGGCAGGTCCTGACCCCGTACGACGTGCAGAATCCCGCGATCGGCCGGTTGGACCCGCGCCTGCTGGCCGCCATTCAGAACGCCGCCGATGCCGCGGCCGCCGACGGCGTGGCCATGACGATCAACTCGGGGTGGCGCTCGGCCGACTTCCAGCAGTCACTGCTCGATCAGGCGGTGCAGACGTACGGCAGCCTGGCGGCGGCCCGTCAGTACGTGCAGACACCGACCGCGTCCCGGCACGTGACCGGCGAGGCGGTCGATGTCGGCGGTCCGCAGGCCGACCACTGGCTGATCGCCAACGGTTCCCGCTTCGGGCTCTGCCAGATCTACGCCAACGAGCTGTGGCATTTCGAACTCGTCGCCGATCCGGCCGGCAACTGCCCGCCGCTGCAACCCAACGCGGCAGGCTGAGCTATTCGGTGACCGGCACCATGTCGGCTCCGCACGTGCACTTGTAACTGCTTTCAGGGCCCTTGCAGTGGCACTCGGACTCGACGCGGATCCGGCATCCACAGCCTTCGTGGGCACAGGTCAGGACGGACCCTGCAGGGACAACACTCATGTCTCCTCCAATTTGTCGACACGTCCATCGTCCCCCTCCCGGAGGCTGAACCGGGCAGATCAATACAACTGGGTCGGCCTATCGTGTCCCTATGACTCTGTCCGGGAAGACCATGTTCATCTCCGGCGCCAGCCGTGGCATCGGCCTGGCGATCGCCAAGAAGGCCGCCGCCGACGGCGCCAACATCGCGCTGGTCGCCAAGACCGCCGAACCGCATCCCAAGCTCGAAGGCACCGTCTACACGGCCGCCAAGGAGATCGAAGAGGCCGGCGGGCAGGCCCTGCCGATCGTCGGAGACGTGCGTGACGGCGACTCGGTGGCCTCAGCAGTAGAACAAGCAGTTGCCCAATTCGGCGGTATCGACCTCTGCGTCAACAACGCCTCGGCGATCAATCTCGGCTCCATCGAGGAAGTTCCGCTCAAGCGCTTCGACCTGATGAACGGGATCCAGATCCGCGGCACCTACGCCGTGTCGCAGGCCTGTATCCCGCACATGAAGGGCCGGGACAACCCCCACATCCTGACGCTGTCCCCGCCGATCCGACTGGAGTCGGAGTGGCTCAAACCGACCGCGTACATGATGGCCAAGTATGGAATGACATTGTGTGCCTTGGGTATCGCCGAGGAGATGCGCGAGGCCGGCATCGCGTCGAACACGCTGTGGCCGCGCACCCTGGTGGCCACCGCAGCGGTGCAGAATCTGCTCGGCGGTGACGAGGCCATGGGCCGTGCCCGCAAGCCCGACGTCTACGCCGACGCGGCCTACGCGATCTTCAACAAGCCCGCACGCGAGTACACCGGCCAGAGCCTGTTGTGCGAGGACGTGCTGCTCGCGAACGGCGTCACCGATCTGTCGGTGTACGACTGCGTGCCCGGGTCCGAACTCGGCGTCGACTTGTGGGTGGACACCCCCAACCCACCGGGATACGTCCAGCCGTGATGCCCGCCGTTGATGTCGAATGGCCAGTTATCGCACACCGATACGCGCGCACCGTGCAATAACTGGCCACTCGACGCGCGGCGTACCCCATCTAGGCTCGTCGGCATGCCAGACCCACAACTCCCTGACCCGCGGCCTACCAACTGGGCCGCCGGCCGCTATCAGGCCGTCGCCGAACAGATCGCCGTCATCGCCGGTGAGGTCGTCACCAGCGCCGACCGGCTGCGGCCGGTCCGCGACACCCCTCTGGCCGACCTGGCGTGCGGCACCGGAAGCGCTGCGCTGGCCGCCGCCGAGGCCGGGGCCCACGTCACCGGCGTCGATCTCACCGCTGAGCTGATCGCCATCGCCTCAGAGCGCCCGGGGGCCGACGCCGTGCAGTGGGTGGTCGCCGACGCAGCCCACACCGGTTTGCCCGACGGCGGATTCGGCACCGTGGTGTCGAACATGGGGATCATCTTCATCGAGCCCACCAGCCTGGTCGCCGAGGTCACCCGGCTGTTGACCCCGGGCGGGATCTTCGCGTTCTCCACCTGGATCCGAGACGAAGCCGGCAGCCCGTTCTTCACGCCGATCGTGGAAACCCTCGGTGCGCCGCCAGCGGCCGGCTACTCGCCCGATCAGTGGGGTGATCCCGATGTCGTGCATTCGCGCCTCGGTATCGGATTCGACGATGTCCATTTCGAAACCGACTCACACACATGGCGATTCGACTCTGTCGAATCGGCGGTCCGATTCATCTCGGACGAATCGCCGATGCACGTCAACCTGCTCAGCCAGCTGGATGACGCGACGCGGACCCGGCTGCTCGACGCCTTCACCGCGGCGCTGAGCGCACAGACCGACGACGACGGCCGAGTCGCCTTCGACGCGCCCTATGCGGTGGTGACCGCACGCAAGATCAGAAACACTTAGCGCGCACGCGTCCCGCCGGACAGCATGGTCTCGACGCTGTCGGCGAAAGCCGCGGTGGTGAAACAGGTCGGTTCGGCGAACTCTTCGAGCATGAGCGCGTCGTTCCAACTGGCGTCGGCCGCGGTCCGCAACAGGGGTTTGGTCATCGCGACCGCGTGCGGCGGCAGCGCGGCGACCCGGGAACACCATTCGTCGGCGGTGGCGAGCAGCTGTTCGTGGGCGACGACCTCGTGCACCAGGCCCAGCCGCTGCGCGGTTTCGGCGTCGATGTGCTCGCCTTTGAGGTAGTAGGCCAGCGCACCCTGATAGCCGAGTCGCCGGGTGAGCGCCCAACTGGTGCCGACCTCCGGGATCAATCCGAGGCGGGCGAAGGCAGGCACGATGACCGCCCGCTCACTGGCGATGGTCAGATCGCACGTCAGCGCCCAGGCCAGGCCGACACCGGCGGCCGGACCGTTCAGGGCGGCCACGAAGACGGTGTCCGAACCCGCGATGAGCCGGGCGATACCTCCGAATTCGCGTCGTATCCAGCGCCATACGTCCGCAGTGCCCTCGGCCTGGTACCGATTCTCGATGGCCGCACGCATCATGCGCAGGTCGCCGCCCGCACTGAAGCCCGGGTCCGCGCCCGTCAACACGACAGCGCGAATATCGTTGTCGGCCACCAGCTCCTCCAGAGCCCGGCGGAGCTGCCGGACCAGCGGTGCGGACAGGACGTTCAGCCGATCAGGTTCGTCGAGGGTCACCACCGCGCGATCGCCGCGGCGCTCGACCACAATTCGTTGTGGCGCAGCCGGATCGTCGCCTTCAGCCACCATGCCGCGATACAAGGGCTTGTCCATCAAAAATCCTCCTCAATCGGTTTGGCCTGCAATGCATTCCATGCCGCGTCGGCAAATATCTCGACAACCTCGCTGTCCAGCTCCGCAACATCGCCGGCCACCCAGTGGCGGGCGTACTCCTGCGCGGGGCCGAACCACAGCGCGGCCGTGACGCCGGGATGGATGGCAGAAAGCACGCCGTAGGCGCGGTGTGGCCGCCACCAGGCCTGGATGGCTGCGAAGAAGTCCTGGTTGGCCGCCTGCAGTTCGCTGCTGTCGAGCCGGTCGCCCAGCAGGAGTGCGGCTTCGCCGCGGTGCGCGGCGATCCAGTTCAGGTGATGCCGCACCCCGGCGCGGATTCCCTCTTCGGCGGTGTCCTGCCCGCGCAGCATCTCCACGAAACCGGCCTGGTACTCGGCCATGACCTGGGCGTAGACCGCCGCCGCCAGCGCCGGCTTGTCGGGAAAGTGGTGGTAGAGCGATCCGACGCTCACCTCGGCCTCACGCCGCATCTCGTCGAGCGTCGGGGCGATGGTCCCCTCCGACGCGAACCGTCGTCGCGCGACCGCCAGTAGTCGGTCCCGCGCGCCCCTACCCTTTGACGGCGCCACGAGGATTACTCTAACAAAACCGAGCAATCCTCTAAAGAGCTGTCATTCTGCCTGGTAGAGGATTCCGCAGCCGATCGCCTCCCGCACCTCCGGCAGCGCGGCCTGCGCCAGCGCGTCGGCATCCACGCCGTGATGCGTGGCCAGCAGCTGGATCAAGGCACCCAAGGGCACCTCGCCGCGGCAGCCCGCCAAAAGCGCTCGCATCACCTCGTCGACCCCGATGACGGCGGCCGGGCCGCCCGGGCGGCGCACTGCGGCGCCCACCTCCTGCCAGCCATCCGGCCCGGGCAGCGCCTGCGCCTCCAGGAATACCGGCGCCGTGGAGAGCCGGGCTGCGAGCAGCATGTCGTCGGAGGTGTCGCGCAGGAATGCCCGCCGGGCGAAGAACGCGTCCACCTCGGCTCCGGTGACCGCCTCGTCGGCGCCGGTGATCTCCTCGAGGATCTGCTCGGGCAGTTCCCCGTCCCGCGGGACCCGCAGCGAGATCATGCCCATCCCGACGCCGGTGATCCCCTGTTCGGTGAACCAGTCGAGCCATTCACCACCGCGCTGCGCCTGTCGATCGAGGTCTTCTCCGGCGTCGGCCAGCCACAACGAGACATAGCTGACCGGGTCGGCCAGCTCGCGCTGTACCACCCAGGCGTGCAGGCCGGTGCCGGCCAGCCAACCAGAAACACGTTGGCGCCAGGTCTCGCCTTCTTTACCCTCGCGCACAATCCAGTTCGCCATGATGTGGGCGGTGCCACCCGGGGAAAGATGATCACCGATCTGCTCGATCAGGCTCTGGCACAAGGCATCTCCGGCCACACCCGAATCGCGGTAGATGTAATCGCGGGCACCCGAACCCACCACGAACGGTGGATTGGAGACGATCAGATCGAATCGCTCTCCTGCCACCGGTTCGAAGAGGCTGCCCTGACGCAGATCCCACGACATGCCGTTCAGCCGCGCAGTCATCGCTGCCAGTGCCAGCGCCCGCTCGTTGGTGTCGGTCGCGACGATCTCGTCGCAGTGTGCGTCCAGATGCAGCGCCTGGATACCGCATCCGGTTCCTAGGTCAAGGGCGCGGCGCACCGGGTTTCGCGTGACCGCCCGCGCCAAAGACACCGACGCCCCGCCGATCCCGAGCACATGGTCGTGTCGCAACGGCCCCCGGCGCACCGCGGCGTCCTGATCGGACACGACGTAAAAATCGCGGGCTCCGTCGCTGTGCGGGCGAATGTCGAGGGCGGCCCGAACCTTGTCGCCGGTGAACTCCAGGACCCCGTTGGCAGCCATGGTCTCCAGGCTGGTCGACGGGAATGCCGCCTCGACCAGGTCGCGTGCCTCCTCGGTTCCGAGCAGCAGCAGACGCACCAGCACGGCCAGTCGTTGCCGGTCTGCCGGGGCGGCATGGGTAACCCGTAGGACCGGCCACCACACGCCCCGGCCCAGCGCGGCGTTGGCGTCGGCGCCGAGCAGCTCGGCCACTCCGTCGGTGGTGAATCCGGCCGATCGCAGGTCGGCACCGATCGCATCGACCAGGGCAGGGTCGACCACACCGGCATCGACGCTGCTCAAAACAACCCCATCTCTTCGGGCTCGGCCGGCTCGATGAGCTCGGGGCCGTTGTTGCGGACACTGTTGACCAGTCGTGACACCTCACGGACGGCGATCCGGTCGAGATCCCCGTGACCACGCAGCAGGCCCTCATCGATGGGGGCGTCGGGATCCATCCAGCGGTCCCAGTCGGGCGCGCTGATGGTCAGCGGCATCCGGTCATGGATCTCGGCGAGCGGGCCGGCGGAGTCGGTGGTGATGATCGTGCAACTGAGTAGGGGCGGCGCGTCCTTTGGTGCGCCCTGCGGACGCCACGTCGTCCACAGCCCCGCCATGAACAGCAGCTCGCCGTCGGCACCGTACATGTAGAACGGCGTCTTGGCTGCTTTTTTGCCGGCCGTGTCCGCGTTCGGCTTCCACTCGTACCAACCGTCCATCGGGATCAGACACCGCTTGCTCTTGGCGGAGTTGCGGAATGCCGGTGATGTGGTGACCTTCTCCGCGCGCGCGTTGATCAGCAGCGGCCCCTTGGTGTCGGGGCCGCCACCCTCGGCCGTCTTCACCCACGGCGGGATCAGCCCCCAGCGCATGGACCGGATCCGGCGGGTCGATTCGTCCTCGGGCTCGGTGTGCCGTTTGACGACGCTGGAGATGGTCGTCGTCGGAGCCACGTTGTAGTTGGGACCGGCACTGTAATTCGCACCCGCGACGTCCTTGTCGCCCTTGTCCCCGGAGCTCGACGTGCTTTCATCAATCGCCTGGATCTTCTGCGCCAGCAGCGCCGGATCGGTGGTCACCGCGAAACGTCCACACATAGTGCCCATGGTTGCAGAGTCCGCGGACAAGGCAGGATGTAGTGCGTGAGTGCACGTGAGGAGCAAACAGAACACTGGCAGGCCCCGTCGACGACGGTGCCGGTTGACGCCACCGTCACGGTGCCGGGTTCGAAGTCTCTGACCAACCGTGCACTCGTACTGGCCGCGCTGGCCACCGCGCAGGGGCCCTCCACTGTCAGCGGCGCACTGCGCAGCCGCGACACCGACCTGATGATCGACGCGATCCGCACCCTCGGCGTCAGCGTCACGGCAGCCGACCACGACGACACCGAGCTGACCGTCAGCGGCCGCATCGCGCCGGCCCCGGATGCGCGCGTCGACTGCGGACTGGCCGGCACCGTGCTGCGGTTCGTGCCCCCGGTCGCCGCGTTGGGCACCGCCTCGGTCACCTTCGACGGCGACGAGCAGGCCAGGTCCCGGCCGATCTCCCCGCTGCTCAACGGGCTACGTGGGCTCGGAGTCGAGGTGGACGGCGACAGTCTGCCGTTCGCGGTACTCGGCCGGGGCGCCGTGGCCGGCGGCACCGTCGAGATCGACGCGTCGGGTTCCTCGCAGTTCGTCTCCGGGCTGTTGTTGTCGGGTGCGACCTTCACCGACGGCCTCACCATCGTGCACACCGGAACCTCGGTGCCGTCGGCTCCGCACGTCGCGATGACGGTGGCGATGCTGCGCGACGCCGGGGTGCAGGTCGATGACTCGGTTCCCAACCGCTGGCGGGTCTCCCCCGGGCCGGTCGCCGCGCGGGCCTGGCACATCGAACCGGATCTGTCGAACTCCACGCCCTTTCTGGCCGCTGCGATCGTCACCGGCGGAACAGTGCGGATCGCCGGTTGGCCGTCGGCCAGCATCCAACCCGCCGACACCATCCTCGACCTGCTGACGAAGGTGAATGCGACTGTCCACCAACGTGATACCCACTTGGAGGTCAGTGGCGCCGAAGGATATGGCGGGTTTGACGCCGACCTGCACGACGTCGGCGAGCTCGCTCCCACGGTGGCCGCGCTGGCCGCATTGGCCGCTGACGGCTCGACGTCGCGGCTACGGGGTATCGCGCACCTGCGCGGACATGAGACCGACCGGCTGGCCGCACTGACCACCGAGATCAACGGACTCGGCGGCGACTGCTCCGAGACCGAGGACGGCCTGCTCATCACCGCGCGGCCGCTGCACGGCGGGACCTGGCGCTCCTACGCCGACCACCGGATGGCCACCGCAGGGGCGATCATCGGCCTGCGGGTAGCCGGTGTGGCGGTGGAGAACATCGAGACCACCGCCAAGACCCTGCCCGACTTCCCGCTCATGTGGGAGCAGATGCTGGCGGGCGACCCGTCGACTGGCCCGCACAAAAAGGGGAAGTAAACCACCTTGGGAGCGCGGGATTACGACGAATCCGATGTCCGGATCAGGCCGGGCCGGGGTACCCGTCCGCGCACCAAGATCCGCCCCGACCACGCCGATGCCCAGTCCGCGATGGTGGTCACCGTTGACCGCGGCCGCTGGGGCTGCGCACTGGATCGCGATCCGCATCACCGCGTGGTCGCGATGCGGGCCCGTGAACTGGGCCGCACCCCAATCGTGGTCGGCGACGACGTCGACATCGTCGGCGACCTGTCCGGCCGCCCGGACACCCTGGCCCGGATCGTCCGCCGTGGTGAGCGCCGAACAGTGTTGCGCCGCACCGCCGATGACACCGATCCGACGGAACGGGTGGTGGTCGCCAACGCCGACCAGCTGTTGATCGTGGTGGCCCTGGCCGACCCACCGCCGCGCACCGGTTTCGTCGAACGCGCACTGATCGCCGCCTACGCCGGCGGGCTGAGACCAGTGCTGTGCCTGACGAAATCCGATCTGGCCGCCCCAGAGCCGTTCGCCGCGCAGTTCGCGGATCTGGACCTGACCATCGTCACGGCGGGCCGCGAGGATCCACTCGATGCGGTCGCACCGCTGCTGACCGATCAAGTCACCGTGTTCCTCGGGCATTCCGGGGTGGGCAAGTCGACGCTGGTGAATCGCCTTGTCCCGGAGGCGGATCGGGCCACGGGCGAAGTCTCCGGAGTGGGCAAGGGCAAGCACACCTCCACCCAGTCGGTGGCGCTCCCGCTCGACGGCCAGGGCTGGGTGATCGACACTCCCGGCATCAGGTCGTTCGGGCTGGCACACATTCAACCGGACGACGTGATCAGGGCGTTCTCGGATCTGGCCGACACCATCGAGGACTGCCCGCGCGGCTGCGGCCATATGGGCCCACCCGCCGATCCCGAATGTGCGCTGGACACCCTGACCGGGCCGGCGGCGGGCCGCGTCGCGGCGACCCGTCACCTGTTGACCGCTCTGCGGGAAGCCTGACCTGCCCCGACGTCTCGGCGACTATGGTCGCTGAACGTGGCTACTTACGTTCTCACCGGCAGCGCCTCTGGGCTTGGGGCGGCAACCAAGAAACGGCTGGAATCCGACGGGCATCGGGTGATCGGCGTCGACCTGCGCGGGGCCGACGTGAACGTGGACTTGAGCACCCCGGACGGACGTGCGGAGGCGATCGTCAAGGTCACCGAGCTGGCCGACGGCGGCATCGACGGTTTCGTCCCGTTCGCCGGTCTGGCCGCCGCAACCGGCCGTCCGGCGGACCTGCTCATCGCCGTCAACTACTTCGGCGCCATCGAGCTGCTGGAAGGTCTGCGTCCACTGCTGGCCGGCCGGGAGAACGCGTCGGTGGTGCTGATCAGTTCGAATTCGACGACCACTCAACCCAATTGGCCGGTGGAGCTGGCCGAAGCCTGCCTTGCCGGTGATGAGACGGGCGCCAATACCGTCGCCTCCACCTACGGCGATTTCGCGGCCCTCCAGGCCTACCCGGCGACCAAGGCCGCCCTGGCCTACTACGCCCGCACCAAGTCCGCGGAGTACATCGCCGACGGCATCCGGCTCAACGCGATCGCACCGGGGCTCATCGACACTCCGATGACCCAGGAGGGCCGCAAGGATCCGCTGACCGGTGCGGGAATGGAGCAGTTCCTCAAGACGATCCCAGCGGGGCGCGGCGGGCGGCCCGAAGAGGTGGCTGCGCTGGTGGCGTTCCTACTGGGTCCCGATTCGGGTTACTTCGTCGGGTCGGTCATCTTCGTCGATGGCGGTATCGACGCCGCCTTCCGGAGCAAGGACTGGCCGAAGGTCTGGGAACTCAACATGTAACGGGTCAGTGCTTGGTCTTGGCCTGGTCGGCCGCAGCCTGCTGCTGTTCCTGCTCGGCCTGCTGCTTGGCCGCCGCGATGGCGGCGCGCCCCTCCGGGCTCGCCGCCGAGTTGCCCGGCGTCTTGGCCGAGGCCACCCCGGCGTTGCAGTTCAGGTTGAGCAGCACGGTGTCGGTGACGGGCGCGAAGTTGTCGCCCTTGTGCCAGGATGCCTTCTCCGAGCTCGCCACCACGCAGTCGTCGTCGGCCTCGGAATCACCCGAACGGGTCGCAACGACACCCTTCATCCCGGCATCGGACAGCTCGGACTGCACGTCGGAGTATTTCTGCCCGGCGTAGTCGTCGGCCGCGGCGATACCGGTGGCCAGTGCACCCACCGGAACGGCCGAGGCGCCCAGCACCATGGCAGCCGCAAGTAGCTTCCTCACGAACGCAGAATATGAACGACGACTGCGAGGACCCTGGGAGTGCGTCGGGCAATTGCTTGGAATTCGAGCGCAACGTGAAGAAGGTGTCGAGAAATCAGCGATGTCTCGACACCTTCTTCACATTCGACCAGCTCAGCGGCGGCGCCAGCCCCGCACGGTCGCGATGGCCGTCTTCAGACCACGACGACGTCCCGTCGTCGGATCGGTAACGCCGTACCCGTCGAGCTCGGTGAACATCCGCTCACTGCGCGTTTCCGGGGCATTGTCGGCCGTGTCCTTCAGGAACCGGTCCGGCAGCGACAATTTGGCGATCGTGCGCCAGGTCTTGCCGTACTGCACCAGGAACGGTCCCGTGGTGTAGGGCAGGTCGTACTTGTCGCACAGCGCCCGTACCCGGACCGCGATCTCGGCGTACCGATTGCTCGGCAGATCCGGGAACAGGTGGTGCTCGATCTGGTAGCTCAGATTGCCGCTCATGAAGGCCAGCACCGGACCTGAGTTGAAGTTGGCGCTACCCAGCATCTGGCGCAGGTACCACTGGCCGCGGCTTTCACCGACCATGTCGGTCTTGGTGAATTTCTCTGCGCCATCGGGGAAGTGGCCGCAGAAGATCACCGCGTTGGCCCAGACGTTGCGGATGACGTTGGCCACCGCATTGGCCTTCAAGGTGGACTTGAAGGTGGCGCCGGGCGACAACGACGTGAGCGCGGGCCAGACCACGTAGTCCTTGGCCAGCTGGTGGCCGGCCTTGACGCCGAACTCACGTACCCGGACGAGCGTCGCGTTGCGATTGTCGCGACCCTTGAAGATCTTGCCGAGCTCCAGGTGCTGCAACCCGACGCCCCACTCGAAGCCGATCGCGAGAAGGGTGTTGAAGAGCAGGTTGCCGTAGAGGTTGAACGGCTTCCACTTGGCATCCCGGGTCACGCGGATGACGCCGTAGCCCACGTCGTCGTCCATGCCGAGGATGTTCGTGTACTTGTGATGCATGAAGTTGTGGGTGAACCGCCAGTGCTTGGACGCCCCGCTCATGTCCCACTCCCACGAGGAGGAGTGAATCTCGGGATCGTTCATCCAGTCCCACTGGCCGTGCATGGTGTTGTGGCCGATCTCCATGTTCTCGATGATCTTGGCCACGCCCAGGGTGATGGTGCCCGCCCACCAGGCGGAACGCTTCGAGCTCGCCGCGAGCATGACGCGGCCGGCGACGTCGAGCGCACGTTGCGCCGCGATGGTGCGGCGGATGTAGCGGGCGTCCCGCTCACCACGGGAGTCTTCGATGTCTTGTCGGATCGCGTCGAGTTCGATGCCCAGATTCTCGATGTCGGCATCGGTCAGATGCGCGAATGCGGGAACGTCGGTTACTGCCATCGTCAGCCTCCTCTCAATTACCTACGGTAGCGTAACCTACGACCCCGTAGGTTACTAGCCAGTAAATCTTAGACATCCAGGACGCAGTCGCCGGAAGCGGCGGAAACACACGTCTGGATCCTGGTGCCCGGGTCGTGCTCGACGCCGGTGCGTAGATCGCGGACATGTCCTTCGACCAGGCCCACCACACAGGACTGGCAGATCCCCATCCGACAGCCGAACGGCATCTGGATCCCGACCTGCTCCCCCGCGTCCATCAACGGCGTCGCGCCGTCGATCGTGACCTCCTTGCCGCTGCGCTCGAACGTCACCGTGCCCCCGGCGCCGTGCGGAGCCGCGCGCGACACCGCGAACCGTTCCAGGTGCAGGTGCTCGGCGATGCCGGCGGCCTCCCACACCTGTTCGGCGTCGTTGAGCATGCCTTCGGGCCCGCACGCCCACGCTTGACGCTCACGCCAATCGGGAACCAACTCACCGAGTTGCGCCAGATCAAGCCTGCCTTCGGTCCGGGTGCTGCGCAACAACAGCCGGTAGCCGGGATGCGCATCGTGCAACTCTGCCAACTCCTGGCCGAACATCACATCGGATTCGGTTGGCGCGGAATGCACGTGCACGATGTCGGTGATCTGGCCCCGTCGCACCAGGGTGCGCAGCATCGACATCACCGGAGTGATGCCCGAGCCCGCCGTCACGAACAGGACCGTTGCCGGCGCCGGTTGCGGCATGACGAAGTTGCCCTGCGGCGCGGCCAGCCGCACCACGGTTCCCGGACGCAGCCCGTCGACCAGGTGAGTCGACAGGAACCCCTCCGGCATCGCCTTGACGGTGATCGCGATGGTGCGCGCGGATTTCTCCGGCGTCGAGGTCAGCGAATACGACCGCCAACGCCAGCGCCCGTCGATCAGCACACCGATGCCGATGTACTGACCGGGCTCATAGTCGAACGAGAAACCCCAGCCCGGCTTGATCACCAGAGTCGCCGAGTCGGCGGTTTCGCGGCGCACCTCGACCACCCGCCCGCGCAACTCCCGCGCCGACCACAACGGGTTGGCCAGCTTGAGGTAATCGTCGGGCAGCAACGGCGTGGTCACCTGACCCACGATGCGGCGAAGCGCGTTCCACGCGGGACGGTGCTCGGCGCCGGCAACGGTAGGGCGAACCGTGTCGGCCACATTGGCCGAGACCTTGATCGAGTTCTTGGCCATGAACCTACGGTACCGTAGGTTACTGCCCCGTAGCTAGTCGTACGTCCGCTCTCACAGGTCAGGACGCCAAAGTGTTCTTGTACGTTTTCCCGTCCTTCATGATCACTTTGAAATTCCGTTCCGGGTCGGCAACCAGGTCCAACTGAGCCAGCGGGTCACCGTCGACCAGCAGGAGATCAGCCAGCGCACCCTCCTGCACCACGCCCAGCTTTCCCGCGTACGGACTGCGCTTGCCTGACAACGCCAGCAGTTCGGCGTTGGTTCCGGTGGCCATCGTCAACGTCTCGGCGGGCGAGAACCACTTGCCGAGCCCGGCCAACAGCGCGCCCTGTTTCGGCACCAGCTGCGGCGAGAACAGGATGTCGGTGCCGAAGGCCGTCTTGAGCTTGTACTTGCGGGCCAACTGATAGACGTTGCCGACGCCGTCGACGATCTCCTTGGCCTTGGCCGCCTCGTCGGAGCCCGGCGGAAACGCACCGATCATCTCGGCCGGGATGGGCTGCGTGCTCAGCCAGATGTTCTTGTCCGCCATCTCTTTTGCCGTCGCCTCATCCATCAGGTGGGCGTGTTCGATGCACGTGACGCCGGCGCGGATCGCCTGCTGGATGGTCTGCGGGGTGTAGGCGTGTACGGCGACATAGGTGCCCCAGTTGCCGGCCGCCTCGGTGGCCGCCCGAAGTTCGGGTTCGGTGAAGGTGGTGACGTCGAGCGGGCTGTGCGGGGACGACACCCCGCCCCCGGCGGTGAGCTTGATCTGCGAGGCACCCTGGAACAGCTGCTCGCGGGCACGCATCCGCACCTCGTCGGGACTGTCGGCCACCATGGCGGCGCCGAGTTCCTCCTGACGGGACTGCGGGTCGCCGGGATTGCGCGGTAGGTCCGCGGACGTACGGAAGTCACCATGGCCGCTGGTGACGGTGATGATCGCGCCCGACGGGAAGATGCGCGGTCCGTCGATGACACCTTCGTCGATGGCCTTCTTCAGCCCGAAGCTCGGGCCACCGAGATCACGCACCGTGGTGAATCCACGCATCAAGGTGTCGCCGGCCTCGGCGCCGGCCAACAGGTTGAGGTACCCCGGATCCAAGGTCGTCAGCTGTGTCACCGGCGGCCGCACGAGCATCGTGTGCCAGTGGTTGTCGATCAGGCCGGGCATCAACGTGCGCCCGCCGCCGTCGATCACCGTGGCGGCCGGATCAGCCGGGAGCTCCTCGGTGGAGATCCGTTCGATCCGGTTGCCTTTCACCCGCACATTCGACGGCGCCGACAGCCGATCACTATGGCCGTCAAAGATTTTCACGTTCCGGAAGTCCGTCGTGGCCACCTCGGCGCCTGTGGCCGGCGGCACCGGAGGCTGCCGGGACTCCGTCGGGGCCGCCGACTCGTTCGGGCCTGCCGACGGGGCGTCACCCCCGCCGGTCGAACACGCCGCACTCGCCAAGACCACGGCCAGCACCGCCAACAGCCCGAATCCGCGCATCAAAATCCCCGTCTCGTCGATCAGAGCAGTTCGAGCAGGAACGGCAATTCCTGCGGGGCGTACCACGCCAGGTCGTGATCTTGGGCGTCTCCCACCGTGAGTTCGGCGTCCTCGTCGCCCATGTCCGCCTCGTCGATGACATCGACCGCGGCCAGCACCGCCGACTCCGCATCGGCATTGTCGACGTACACCGCGACCACGGCATCGATCGGCAACGGCCCGGACAGCCGCACCACGGCGTCATCGAGATCAGGGCGAATCGTGACCTCCACGTCCGCCCCGGGGTGGGCCACCACGACCGCCCGCCGCGGCGGCAGGCCCGAATCGGACGGGCCGCCGGCCAGCAACCGCAGCGAGGCCAGCGCGGCCTCACGCAAGGCCACCTCGGCGAGTTCGTCGTCGTCGCCCTCGGCATAGGCCTCCCGCAACGTCGGGGTGACCGCGAAGGCGGTCCCGTTCACGACGAGCAGGTGACGGTCGGCGACGAGCTTCTGCAGGGCGACCAGGGTCGTCGGGATGTAGACGCGCACACCGCGAGGTTAATCGTCGACGGCGTCTCTGCGGTCGTCGGCTTGCGGGTCTTTCTCCACCGAAATCACGAAATCGTCGCCGTGCTGGGTGACACCGGAGACCACCGCATCGTTGACCGCCTCCAGCGCGTACTCGCGGCGCACCACCAGTGGGTCCTGGCGGAGGTCTCGCACCAGCGCCACCGCGAGACCGATCATCACCAGGACGAACGGGACCGCGACGATGATGGTGATCGACTGCAGACCGTTCAGGGCGTCGGCCCCGCCGACCAGCAGCATCACCGCCGCCACCGCGCCGGTGGCGACACCCCAGAAGATGACCGTCGGGCGGGTGGGTTTGATGGTGCCCCGCTCGGACAGCGAACCCATCACGATCGACGCGGCGTCGGCGCCCGACACGAAGAAGATGGCGACCAGCACCATCACCACGACACTGGTGACCGTCGCGATCGGATATTCACCGAGCAGGCTGAACAGCTGCCGCTCCTGGCTGCCCATTCCGGCCAGATCCACGCCGTTCTCCTGCTCGAAGATCGCCGCACCGCCGAACACGCAGAACCACACCACCGACACCACGCTCGGTACCAACAGGACCCCGGTCACGAACTGCCGGATGGTGCGGCCGCGGGAGATCCGGGCGATGAACATGCCGACGAACGGAGTCCACGAGATCCACCACGCCCAGTAGAAGATCGTCCACTTCTGCAGCCAGGTGCTGACCGCTTCACCTTCGGCGCCGGTCCGGGCAGCCATCTGCGCCAGCTGATCCACATAGCTGCCGATGGAGGTCGGGATCATGTTCAACATGAACATCGTCGGGCCGACCAGGAAGATGAACAGGGCTATCCCGACTGCCAGCACCATGTTGATGTTCGACAGCCATTGAATGCCACGGGCGACACCGGACACCGCCGACAGCACGAACGCCACGGTGAGGATCGCGATGATGCCGACCAGGATGGCGTTACCGGTTTCGCCGATCCCGGCGACGATGTGCAACCCGCTGCGGATCTGTAGCGCACCGAGCCCCAGCGAGGCGGCCGATCCGAACAGCGTGGCGAAGATCGCCAGCATGTCGATCACCTTGCCCCACGGCCCGTTGGCGTGTTTGCCCAGCAGCGGCTCGAATGCTGCCGACACCAGCTGCAACCGGCCCTTGCGGTAGACGCCGTAGGCGATGGTCAGGCCGACGACGGCGTAGATCGCCCACGGATGCAACGTCCAGTGGAACATCGTGGTCGCCATCGCGGTCTCGGCTGCCCGGGGATTGCCCGGGCCGCCGGTCCCCGGCGGCGGGGAGTCGAAATGCGACAGCGGCTCGGACACCCCGAAGAACATCAGACCGATACCCATGCCGGCGCTGAACATCATCGCCACCCAGGACACGGTGCGAAACTCCGGCTCGTCGTCGTCACGGCCCAGCGGAATGTTGCCGTAGCGACTCATCGCCAACCAGATCACGAAGATCACGAACCCGGACGCGGTCAGGACGAACAGCCAACCGACATCGGCCATCACCCAGCCGAGGGCGTTCTTCGAGGCGCTGGCAAGCGAATCCGTGCTGACGAATCCCCAGACCAGGAATGCGAGCGCGATGACGGCGGTGACCCCGAAAACCACCCAGTCCACGCCGGCACGGCGGGTGTAGGCCTTCTGCTCTACCGGGACGTCGAGTACCGGGTGGTGGGGCACCACCTCGGCAACCGACTTGAGCGCATCTTCGGTCTTCTTGACGACTGATCTCTTGGCTTCGTGCGTGTTCTTGTCGGGTCTACTGTTTCGTATCTCAGCTGGCATGATCAATTCATCAGACCGCGAATTGCAGCTCAGGTCAAACAGCCCACGCGCTTCGCCACGATTATCTTGCTGCCTCCAGCAACTCTTCGAGGGATTCGCGGAACAGGCTCGGCAAGACGTCGACGTCGCTCATCGCGTCCCGGTCGGCGTTGATCCCGAAGTACAGCATGCCGTTGTACGACGTGACCCCGATGGCCAGCACCTGGTTCTGCAGCAGCGGCGGCACCGCGTAGGTCTCCAGCAGCTTGGTGCCCGCGACATACATCTGCTTCTGAGCCCCGGGCACATTGGTGATCAGCAGGTTGAACAGCCGAGCCGAGAAACCTGTCGCCACCCGAATGCCCATGGCGTGCAAGGTCGGCGGCGCGAACCCGGACAGGGTGACGATGGTGCGCGCATCGACCAGGCTGGCGGCGGTGGAATGCGATTCGGTGGCGTGGGCGATCTGCGACAGCCGTACCACCGCATTGCCCTCGCCGACCGGGAGGTCGACCAGGAACGGCGATACCTCGCTGATGGCCTGGCCCGGTCCCGTGGAGTCCAGCTCGGCATCCGGGTACACCGACATCGGCGCCATCGCCCGGACCGTGGTGGTCGGGTTGACCGGTTCCCCGCGCGACAGCAGCCAGTTGCGCAGCGCGCCGGCCACCACCGCCAGGACGACGTCGTTGATGTCGCAGTTGTAGCGGGCGCGCACCAGCCGGTAATCCTCCAGCCGGTGCTCGTCCACCGAGAATCTGCGGTTGCGCGAGACCGTGGTGTTGAGCGGACTGCTCGGGGCCGTGCCGCGCGCCACCGTGCGGGCCACATCGGCCACCCGACGGCCCACCGCCGCCAGTTCGCTGGCACTGGTGGCCACCTCGGTCACCGTGTCGCGCAAGGCGGCGAGCTGGGTGGTGGGGCGGGTGATCCACTCCCCGATCGCACCGAGCATCAACTGGCGGTCGCTGGGTTCGCGGGCCGGGATCCAGATGTCCTCGCCGAACTCCGGCGGCTTCTGCGCCCGATCGACGATGACGTGCCCGATCTCAAGCGCGGTCATCCCGTTGACCAAGGCCTGGTGCGTCTTGGTGTAGATGGCGATGCGGTTCTTGGTCAGCCCTTCGACCAGGTACATCTCCCATAGCGGACGGGTCCGGTCCAACGGCCGCGAGCCGAGCCGGGCGATCAGGTCGTGCAGCTGCGCGTCGCTCCCCGGAGACGGTAGCGCCGAGCGCCGAATGTGGTAGGTGATGTCGAAATCCCGGTCGTCCACCCACACCGGGCGGGCGAGGCCCAGCGTCACCTCACGCACCTTCTGCCGGTAGCGAGGGATCTGCGGCAGCCGGCGCTCGACGGTCTCCAGGAGAGTCTCGTAACTCAAGCCGGCCCGCGGCTTGCGGAGGATCGACAAGGACCCCACATACATCGGCGTAGCGGAGTTCTCCAGGTGGAAGAACGCTGCGTCGGACGCCGACAGCCTGTTCACCATGCGGCGCCAACCTCCCCTTCTCGCTCCCCTTGAACCCGTCACGTTAACCGGCGAATCTGCTGCTCCGCATCACGGGTGCTACCGCCCGTCAATTTCACGCCGGAGCTACCGAGAGTTCATCCCGGGATCACCGAGAGCTCCCAGCGGCCACTGCCCTCCAACTGCAAACGTGACCGGTGATGCCGGTCGATGGTGGACCGGTGCCCCACACTGACCACCACACAGTCGGGTAACCGTTCTCGCACCAGCCCATACATGGCGTCCTCGAGTCCCTCGTCCAACGCGGAGGTCGACTCGTCGAGGAACACCACCCGTGGACGGACCAGCAGCACCCGCGCAAAGGACACCCGCTGTTGCTCGCCCAGGGACAGCACCGACGCCCAGTCGGCCTCCTCGTCCAGGCGCTCGGTCAGATGCCCGAGGGCCACCGCCCGCAAGGTGTCCCGCAGTTCGCTATCGCCCACATCGGCAATCGGCAGCGGGTACACCACCGAGGCCCGCAGGTCACCCAGCGGCAGGTACGGCAGTTGGGGCAGGAACAGTGTCGACCATCCGGACGGATACTCCGCCAGTCCCCGGGCCCTCGGCCACAACTCGGCCAGACTGCGCAGCAGGGTGGTCTTACCGCACCCGGACGGCCCCTTGACCACCACGGTGTCCCCCGGGTTCAGCACCATCGACAGATCCGCGATCAGCGGACGCCCCTGCAGGTCGTCGACCTGCACCTCCGTGAGCGCCAGCGAATCGCGGGTGGCAGCGACCGAGATCCGAGGCAGCTCCCGGGCCTGGCGATCGTGAGCGAGCATCTGATCGATGCGCATCAGGGCGGCCCGGTAGACGGTGAACTCGTCATAGCTGTCCCGGAAGAACGACATTGCGCCACAGACATTTCCGAACGCCGCAACGGTCTGCAGCAGACCGCCGAGCGTGATCTGCCCGGCGAAAAACCGTGGCGCCTGCACGATGTAGGGGATCATGCCCGTCGTCACGTCACCGACCCCGCGGTTCCAGCCGTTGAGGCGCAACTGCGCGAACACGATCCGCCACATGTTGGCGATGATCTCGGCGAACCGGGAGTGCAGCAGTGTCCGTTCACGCTCCCCACCGCGGTAGAACGCAACGCGCTCGGCGCTGTCACGCAACCGCACCAGCGCGTACCGGAAACTGGCGCTGAACCGTTCGTTGAGAAAGTTCAACCGGACCAGGGGGCGGCCGATCCAGAACGCGATGACCGTCACCGTGATCGAGAAGATGAACGCCACGAAGACCATCGCCCGCGGAACCACCAAGCCGCCCAACTGCAATGGCCCCGATAGTTGCCACAGCACCCCGGTGAACATGACGATCAACAAAGACTTGCTCACCGCCCCGATGCTCAGGTCGACCGACTTGGTGGTGAAGGTCTCGACGTCGGTCTGGATGCGCTGATCGGGGTTTTCCACCGGCGCATCCAGAAAGCGGTTGCGGTAGAACGCATCGCCGGCCATCCAGTCGTCGACCAGCCGCGCGTTGAGCCAGACCCGCCAATGGATCGAGAAGACGCGGCGCAGGAAGAGGTCCACCACGGTGTAGATGACGGTGAGTGCCACCAGAATCCCGCTGATCGCAAACGACGTCATGAACGCCTGTCGCGCGGCATCGAGTTTCGCGTCGTCGTGGGTGGCCAGTGCCTCCGAACCGGCCTGCACCGCATTCATCAGGTCCGCGTACTGGTAGGTGAAAATGACCACCACCCGCGCCGCGTACACGGTGTGCCACAGGATGAACGCCAGCAGCGCCCAGGTGCGCCAACTGCCGGCGCCGGTGAAGAACGGTGCGTTGACCCGCCAGAACTGTTGTCCCCACCGGGTGAACCTCGCGATCAGCACCGCCACGGCGAGGAACACCACGAACGTGATCACCCACGCCTGCAGCGTCCACACCAGCGAGCGCAGGGGCTCGGCCGGCCAATCGATGCTGGGCTGAACCATTCTGTTCCCCCTGGTTCGACGACTCTCGTCACGCTAACCGGAGAAACCGAGCGCCGGATTATCCGTGCTTCCGGCACGCCGAACCCATGCGATCATGGGTAGGTCTGCACCTCTCCAGCAGATGTCGTCCGTGATGCCGACCGCTGGAGGTTGCCTGTGACCACCCCGAAACGCGCTGCGCAGCCGCTGACCGCGCCCGTCATCGACTGCGAGCCGCCGGCGCTGCCGCTGGGCAGCCCACCGCCTGACGTGCCCGCCGCCCCTTGTCCGACCCCGACCGTGCTGCACGGGCACAGCCCGCGCCGGCTACGGCTTGTGAGTCCCGAACCCGCACGCCAATTGCAGCCTGGTGCGGCACAATTCGCCGACATGGCCCTGCGCCGGGTCCTTGAGGTCGTCGACCGGCGCAGACCGCCGTCCCAGCTGAGATCGCTGATGAGCCAACTGCTGCTCGACGCGGTCGTCGCCTCCACCGCATCCCGGCACGTCACCACCGCCAGCCTGCGACGGGTGGGGTTACGCCCGGCAGCCTCACCCGAGGCCGCCGAGCTGTTCGCCACCTACACCCGCGGGGCGCGCGTACGCGCCATCGCCGGACGTATCGAATTGCGCAGTGGCCGTTGGCAACTGACCGCGCTGCAGTTGGGTTAACCCTTGCGGTGCGACTTCGACGGCCGGCCGGTCTTGGCCTGCTTGCGGGCTGCTTCGCGCCGCTCACGACGCGTGCCACCACCGGCGGGCGCGGAATGCTTCCCGCCACCGCCGGACCGCTGGACCTCCGCGGTTCCGTCCTCGGACGGTCCGGTGTAGGTCAGCGGCGGAGCGTCGTTCTCGATCCCCTTGGCCCGCAATGCAGGTGCCGGGCGCTCCTTGGTGGCCACCGCACCGGAGTCGGCCTCGGCGGCTGCAGCCTCATTGGCCTCACCGGCCTTCGCCGCCGCGGCCGCAGCGAACTCGGCCAGCCCGCTGGGCGCGGCCACAGGTGCCACTTGGGCGCTCGGCTGCGAAGGCACAGCCTCGACCTGAACGTTGAACAGGAATCCGACCGACTCCTCCTTCAGCGCGTCGAGCATGCCGACGAACATGTCGTAGCCCTCGCGCTGGTACTCGACCAGCGGATCGCGCTGCGCCATCGCGCGCAGACCGATGCCCTCCTTGAGGTAGTCCATCTCGTAGAGGTGCTCGCGCCACTTGCGGTCGATCACGTTGAGCAGGACGTTGCGCTCCAGCTGGCGCATGGCGCCCTCGCCCGCCAGTTCCTCGAGCTGCTTCTCGCGCTCGGCATAGGCGCGGTCAGCGTCGGCGACCAGCGCTTCGAGCAACTCGTCACGGGTCAGCTCACCGGGCTCGCCCACTGCATCGGAATCGACCAGATCGTGGTGGTCGATGCCCACCGGGTACAGCGTCTTGAGCGCCTCCCACAGCTTGGCCAGATCCCAGTCCTCGGCGTAACCCTCGGCCGTGGCGCCGTCGACGTAGGCGGTGATCACATCGACGAGCATGTCGTGGGCCTGTTCCTGGAGGTTCTCGCCCTCCAGGAGCATCCGCCGCTCCTTGTAGATGACCTTGCGCTGCTGGTTCATCACCTCGTCGTACTTGAGGACGTTCTTGCGGACCTCGAAGTTCTGCTGCTCGACCTGGGTCTGCGCGCTCTTGATCGCGCGGGTCACCATCTTGGCCTCGATCGGCACATCGTCGGGCAGGTTCAGCCTGGTCAGCAGCGACTCCAGCGTCGCGCCGTTGAACCGTCGCATCAACTCGTCACCCAGCGACAGGTAGAACCGGGACTCGCCCGGGTCACCCTGGCGGCCCGAGCGGCCGCGCAGCTGGTTGTCGATACGCCGGGACTCATGACGCTCGGTGCCCAGCACATACAGCCCACCGGCCTCGGTGACCTTCTCGGCCTCTTTGTTGGCCTCTTCCTTGATGGCCGTGAGGGTGTCGTCCCAGGCGGCCTCGTACTCCTCCGGGGTCTCCACCGGATCCAGGCCCTTTTCCCGCAGCCGCTTGTCGGCCAGGAAGTCGGCATTGCCCCCGAGCACGATGTCCGTACCACGACCGGCCATGTTGGTGGCGACGGTGATGGCGCCGAGCCGGCCGGCCTCGGCGATGATGTTCGCCTCCTGCTCGTGGTACTTCGCGTTCAGGACGTTGTGCGGAATCTTGCGCTTGGTGAACTGCCGCGACAGGTACTCGGAGCGCTCGACGCTGGTGGTACCGATCAGCACCGGCTGTCCCTTTTCATACCGCTCGGACACGTCGTCGACGACCGCGATGTACTTGGCTTCCTCGGTCTTGTAGATCAAATCGCCCTGATCGGCGCGGACCATCGGCTTGTTGGTGGGGATCGGCACAACACCCAGCTTGTAGATCTCGTGCAGCTCGGCGGCCTCGGTCTCGGCCGTGCCGGTCATGCCGGACAGCTTGTCGTAGAGCCGGAAGTAGTTCTGCAGCGTGATCGTGGCCAGCGTCTGGTTCTCGGCCTTGATCTCGACGTGCTCCTTGGCCTCGATGGCCTGGTGCATGCCCTCGTTGTAGCGGCGTCCCAGCAGCACACGGCCGGTGAACTCGTCGACGATGAGTACCTCGCCGTCGCGGACGATGTAGTCCTTGTCGCGCTGGAACAGCTCCTTGGCCTTGATGGCGTTGTTCAGGTAGCTGACCAGCGGCGAATTGGCTGCCTCGTAGAGGTTCTCGATGCCCAGCTGGTCCTCGACGAACTCCACGCCCAGCTCGTGCACACCGATGGTGCGCTTGCGGATGTCGACCTCGTAGTGGGTGTCCTTCTCCATCATCGGGGCCAGTCGGGCGAACTCGCTGTACCAGTTGGAGGCGCCGTCGGCGGGACCCGAGATGATCAGCGGGGTACGGGCCTCGTCGATGAGGATCGAGTCGACCTCGTCCACGATCGCGAAGTTGTGGCCACGCTGGACCATGTCCTCGACCGAGTGCGCCATGTTGTCGCGCAGGTAGTCGAACCCGAACTCGTTGTTGGTGCCGTAGGTGATGTCGGCGTGGTACGCCGTCCTGCGCTCCTCCGGGGTCAGGCCCGAAAGGATCACGCCGACCTCCAGGCCCAGGAACCGGTGCACGCGGCCCATCCACTCGCTGTCGCGTTTGGCCAGGTAGTCGTTGACCGTCACCACGTGCACGCCCTCGCCGGACAGCGCGTTGAGGTAGGCCGGCAGCACCGCGGTCAGGGTCTTGCCCTCACCGGTCTTCATCTCGGCGACGTTGCCGAAGTGCAGCGCCGCGCCGCCCATGATCTGGACCTCGAAGTGCTTCTGGGACAGCACCCGCCACGCCGCCTCACGGGCCACCGCGAACGCCTCGGGCAGCAGGTCGTCGAGGTCCTCGCCGTCGGCGATCCGCTTCTTGAACTCGTCGGTCTTGCCTCGCAGCTCGGCGTCCGAGAGCTTCTCCATGTCGTCGGACAAGGTGTCGACATAATCGGCCACCTTCTTGAGGCGCTTGACCATGCGGCCTTCACCGAGACGGAGCAACTTCGACAGCACGCTATTTCCCCTGTGGGTTCGATGGATCCCGTGGGCGGGATCGCACGGGCTTAGTTGACGTCCATCGTAGGTGACCGGTCGAAGTCGCTGGTTCTGCTGGCGCCAAGAGACAAAATCGCACCCCGGAATGCTCCGAGGTGCGATTCTGCGCCTTCTGGCGGTCAGGCCAGACGGATCAGCCCGTAGTCGTAGGCGTGGCGGCGGTATACCACCGACGGGCGATCACTCTCCTTGTCATGGAACAGAAAGAAATCGTGGCCGACCAGCTCCATCTCATAGAGAGCGTCATCGACGGTCATCGGCTTCGCCGGGTGTTCCTTGGTCCGTACGATCCGGCCCGGCTCATGGTCGTCGAGGCCATCCGCCAATCCGCCATCGGCCGTGGCCGTCGGCTGCTGTTCGAACAGCGTCTCGTGCGCGGTCGCTTCGGCCAGCGAGACCGGGGTCTTGTCGCCGTAGTGGATCTTGCGGCGGTCCTTGCTCTTGCGGAGCCTGCTTTCGAGTTTGCCGGCCGCTGATTCCAGGGCCGCATAGAAGCTGTCTGCGCAGGCCTCGCCGCGCACCACCGGGCCGCGGCCGCGGGCCGTGATCTCGACGTGCTGGCAGTTTTTGCGCTGACGGCGGTTACGTTCGTGGTCGAGTTCGACGTCGAACAGGTAGATGGTGCGGTCGAACCGCTCCAGGCGCGACAACTTCTCCGAGACGTAGATCCGGAAGTGATCGGGAACTTCGACGTTTCGACCTTTGACCACAACCTCTGCGTTCGGCTCCGGGGTGGTGTCGCCGACCTGCTCGTCGGGGTCGACCACCATGGTGGCGCTTGTGTCCGGGGAATGGGTTGACATACTCGGCAACTCGTTTCTCTCAGTTGTCACACGCGTTCACGCGTGCCCTACTTCTCAACGAATCGAGATGGTGCCGATGGGCCGAATAGTTTGCTCCACCCATCGGCGAAAGGTGTCGGGTACTCACCTCCTACCGTTTGGCAGTGAAGTGGCGCCGCGTTCGGGGGGCGCCGCCGTGAGTCGTTCACGGGTGGTTGCTGCCGACGGTAGTCCGTGTTCACCCACTCGTGCCACCAATTTCAAATACGTGTTCTCAGTTCTTCATGTGGGTTTGATCTCAGCGAAATGACGCGCGCGTCAGGCATGCGAAATCGCCAGTACAGCAGCCACGTCGGCCCCCGAAGTGGTAAGCATCCGCACCGATTCCGCCGCCGTGGCTCCGGTGGTGACGATGTCGTCGACCAGCACCACTTCGCCCGCGACCGGCCTGACCAGACGCACGCGGCCGGCGATGTTGCGCTGGCGGGCAGCCCCCGACAGGCCCACCGAATCACGCACCCACGGCCGCAGGCGCAGCGCGGGAACCACGCCGGCACCCGGCAGGCCGGTAACCGCTAGCGTCGCGATCCGGCGGACCGGATCACCACCGCGCCGACGAGCCGCGATGAAGCGGGTCGGTGCCGGCACCAGCGTGACCGGAGTGCCGACGACGCCCCAGGTCAGCAGATGCTGCAGGCCGGCATTCAGCGCGCCGGCCAGCGGGACGATCAGGTCGCTGCGGCCGTGTTCCTTGGCCGCCACGATTACCCGCCGGCGGATACCGGCGTGGCGGCCCAGGGCAAACACCGGAACTCCCGGATCGGTTCGCGGAGTGACCAGGTGCGGCTCGTCATCGGCGACGCTCAGCTGCGCGGCACACGTCGCACACCACCTGGTCGACGGTGCCCCGCAACCACCGCACTCCAGCGGCAGGATGAGGTCGAGCATGCCGGCAGTCTGCGCGTCAGGGACGACACCTTCGCCGTGCCTCGTCACATCGCCGCCGATTTCTACCGCAGGGTCGCGACAAGCCGCCCCGCACAACCCTCACGTAGAAAACGGCGCCGACTCGGCCGCCACATCGCCGAAGGAGTGCGCCGAGCAATCAGCCGGGCAGTACCGGGGCCGAGCCGGGAACCATCAGCGGACGCACCTCGACCCAGCCTGGGTTGTCCTCACTGACCGATGCGGACAGCTGCATCACCCCGCGCTGATCGGCGACATAGACCGTCGACGGATTCGCGGCCACCGTGCCCACCGGGACCTGCAGATTGCGGCTGGGCCCGTCCGAGTTCACCCCGTCGAGATTGACGTAGGACACCGGGTGCGCCGGATCGGTCCGGCTGACCACGATGTCATCGCCGGTACGCCAGGACAACGACACCACCGTGTTGCCCAGGCCGAAGCCGAGACGCCGCGGATAGGTCAGCAGGAACTGTCCTTCCGGGGTCCGCTCGATCCCGGCCAGGATCACCTGCCCACCGATCACCATCGCCGCGCGGGTGCCGTCCCGGGACAGCTGCAGTTCGGTGATCGGGCCGGGATATCGGGTGACCACGGCCGCCGCGTCGACGGGGATACGCGCCGGCACACCGGACGCGTCGCGGATGGCGCGGACCACATTGACGTCGTCGATCACCACCCACACGGCTTGGTCCAGCGACCAACTCGGGCGGCTCAGGGTCCGGCCCTCGATGGCCATCGCGGTGGGGCCGCCCAGCGGGCCCATCCACAGCGAGGCGGCAGTCGCCTCCGGGGCATCGGGCAACACGACGACAGACGCCGCATCCTGGCCATTGCGTGACACCGCTGCCGACTTCTGATTCGGTGCCGAACCGAACGCGCCTGGCACGCGGGTGGTGCTCTGCCCGTCCAACGCCACCAGCGATCCACCGACCAGTGCGTGCAGGCCTGCGGCCGCGCCAGGCACCGCACCCGGGTCGGTGGCCGCGACGTCGGAGGTCTCCCAACCGTCGGCGAACCGGTCGTCCAGCGGGGCACCGTCGACGTTGATCACGTACGGCCCACTGATCCCGGCCCGCGACAGGGTCCAGATGATCTGTGCGGCAAGCAGTTGCCGACTGTGCGGATCGGTGGTCGAGAGATTCTCGAGGTCGATTCGGGCGCCGCCGTAGCCACGCCCCACTCCGGTCTTTCCACCGTCGGCCCGGGTGACCGGACCGCGCAGCCGCAATGGTGCGTCGAGCAGGTTACGCACGGCCCTGGCAATCTCCGGGCGGGGCCCGGAGACCAGTTTGGAGATCAGTTCGGTGGCCAACTGGTCGGGATCGGACACCGCGACATAACGGGGATCGGGCACGACCGTGGTCCCGGTCGGGTCGACGAAGTAGAGCGTGTTGCGCTTGTAGGTGGACTGAAACTGTTGCCAGTCAAGGAAAACGCCGTTGGGCAGCCGGTCGATGCGCCAGCCGGCCGGAGTCTGGACGAGCTCGATCGGACCGGGATCGGGCAGTGCCCCCTCCCCGGTCTCGAACACCCCCATGTCGGAAAGGGATCCCAGGATGTCTGCCCGCATGCTCACCGAAACCCGGTCCGCGCCGCGGGTTTCGACGAACACCACCCGGTCGAGCAGCAGCGCGCTGCCGGCGTCGTCCCACGAGCTGGACGCCGACTCGGTGAGGAACTGCCGGGCCGCCAGGTGCCGGTTTGCGGGATCGGCGGTGGCCTTGAGGAATTCGCGCAGGAGAACATCGGGGTCCATGCCCGGCGCCGGTTTGGGCAGGTTCGGTGGTGCCGGCCTGTCGACGGTACCGATCGCTTGCGGGGACGACGAATTCGGAATTCCCGCGCATCCGGACACCAGAACTACCAGACCGACGACCACCACCGTCAGTAGGCGCTTCACACGTTCTCCTCCGCATGCTCCCGGTCGCGGTTGGGGCGCTGCCGCGACTTTTGCTGCTGCGAAGCAGGTTTCAACGGCAGCGGACTGGTGGTCACCTTGTGGCCGCGCACCAGGGGCAGCGTCAGACGGAAGCAGGCTCCCTTGCCCGGCTCACCCCAGGCCTCCAACCGGCCCTGGTGCAGGCGCGCGTCCTCGATGCTGATGGCCAGGCCCAGGCCGGTGCCGCCGGAGCGGCGTACGCGGGACGGATCGGACCGCCAGAACCGGCTGAACACCAGCTTCTCCTCGCCGGGACGCAGGCCGACACCGTAATCGCGCACGGTGACGGCGACGGTGTCCTCGTCTGCAGCCATCCGGATGCGCACCGGTTTGCGCTCGGCGTGATCGATGGCGTTGGCGATGAGGTTGCGCAGGATGCGTTCCACCCGACGCGGATCCACCTCGGCGATCACCTCGTCGCCCGGCATGTTGACGTCGAGCTCGACCTCGGCATCGGCCGCCAGGTGCCCGACGTTGTCCAGCGCACTCTGCACCGTCGTCCGCAGATCCACCGACTCCACCGACAGCTCGGCGACACCGGCGTCGTGGCGGGAGATCTCCAGCAGATCGGCCAGCAGTGTCTCGAACCGGTCCAGCTCGTTGACCATCAGCTCGGTTGACCGGCGCAGCGCGGGGTCGAGGTCCTCGCTGTGATCGTGGATGAGGTCGGCGGCCATGCGCACGGTGGTCAGCGGGGTCCGCAGTTCATGGCTGACATCAGAGGTGAAGCGGCGCTGCAGGTTTCCGAATTCCTCGAGCTGTTGGATCTGGCGCGACAGACTCTCGGCCATGTCGTTGAACGACACCGCGAGCCGGGCCATGTCGTCCTCGCCGCGCACCGGCATCCGCTCGGTCAGGTGGCCTTCGGCGAACCGCTCGGCGATCCGTGAGGCGGACCGGACCGGCTGCACGATCTGACGGGCCACCACGAGAGCGATCGCCGCCAGCAGACCCAGCAGCACCACGCCGCCGGTCGCCATGGTGCCGCGCACCAGGGAGATGGTGCTTTCCTCGTTGTTCAGCGGAAAGATCAGGTACAGCTCAAGATTGGGCACCGATGAGGACGCCGGGCTGCCGACGATCAGCGCAGGGCCGGAGAACGCATCGGTGGCGACCGGGGTGTACTGGTAGCTGACCTGTCCGGCCTTGACGAAGTCACGTAGCGCCTTGGGCACCTGTTGCACCGGCCCGGCCGCAGCGGCTTCGCGCGGCCCGTCGCCGGGGACCATGAGCACCGCGTCGAACGCACCGGCCACATCCGCTCGGGCGTCGGCCTTGCGATCGATCAGGGTGTTCCGGGCCAGCTGCAGGCTGCTGTCGAGCGACCTGCTCTCCTCACCGCCGACGATGCCGCCGACTGTGACGCGGGCCCGTTCCACCTCTTCGGTGGCGGCCTTGACCTTGACCTCGAGGATCCGGTCGGTGATCTGGCTGGTCAGCACGAAGCCGAGCACCAGGATGACGGCGAGCGAGAGCCCCAGGGTCAGCGTCACGACCCGCAGTTGCAGCGAGCGACGCCAGACCAGGCTCACCGCCCGTCCGAGCGTCCCCAATCCGCGCAACAGCGGACCAGAACCTCCCCAGCGACCACGAATGCGACGTCTGGAGCTGAAGATCACGGCCACCGCCGGGCGGTGAGTGTCACGGCGACGGCGAGCCGTCCGATCACGGTGGTCCGGCCTTGTATCCCACTCCTCGAACGGTCAACACCACCTGCGGGTTCTCGGGATCCTTCTCGACCTTGGCCCGCAACCGCTGGACATGCACGTTCACCAAACGGGTGTCGGCGGGGTGGCGATATCCCCACACCTGTTCGAGCAGCACATCACGAGTAAACACCTGGCGTGGTTTACGTGCCAGCGCCACCAGCAGGTCGAACTCCAGCGGCGTCAGCGAAATCTGCTCGCCCTGCCGGGTCACCTTGTGGGCGGGCACGTCGATCTCGACATCGTTGATCGAGAGCAGCTCGGCAGGCTCGTCTTCGTTACGGCGCAGCCGCGCGCGCACCCGGGCCACCAGCTCCTTCGGCTTGAAAGGCTTCATCACGTAGTCGTCGGCGCCGGACTCCAGGCCGAGTACCACGTCAACCGTGTCGGTCTTGGCCGTCAGCATGACGATGGGCACGCCGGAGTCGGCACGCAGCACCCGGCACACGTCGATCCCGTTCATGCCGGGCAGCATCAGATCCAACAGGACCAGGTCAGGCCGCAATTCGCGGACCGCTGTGAGCGCCTGGCTGCCATCGCCGATGACCGCGGTGTCGAATCCTTCACCACGCAAGACGATGGTGAGCATCTCGGCCAGCGATGGGTCGTCGTCGACGACAAGGATCCTTTGCCTCATGGTGTCCATGGTGTCACCCGATAGCGATAAAACCGGGGTACCACACGCGGGTTTCTCCGCTTTATCTGCTGCTTAGCCGCCCCGCCAGGGCTGCCGGGTCCACATCCGGGCCCGCGACCGCCCATCGGCCGCACCAGTCGGCGGCTGCCAGCGCGGCATACACCGCACCGGTGCGCTGTTGCAGCCCGCCGTCGCGCTCGTAGGCATCCTTGGCGCGGTCGGCCTCGGTGTTGGCGCGATGCTCGGCCCGCGCAGCAGCCAGCTCGGTGGGGACATCGAGCAGAATCTGCCAATCCGGGCTGGGGAGTTTGAGACGGTCGAACTCGAGCTCACGCACCCAGGCCACCGCTTCCCCGTCGGCGCCCTGGTGGAGCCGGGCCGCGCTGTAGGCCGCGTTGGACGCCACGTAGCGATCCAGGATGACGACGTCATAGGCGGCCTGCAGGTGTTCGATCTCCTCCTGGGCACCGGCACGGTCGAGCGCGAACAGGGTGGCCATCGCGTAGACGGATCCGGCCAGATCGCCGTGGGCGCCGTGCAGCGCCTCGGCGGCCAGGTCCGCGGGCACCGAGCGGTGATAGCGCGGGAACGCCAGACTGCCGACGGAGAGGTGGTCGGCCTCGAACGCCGCCCGCAGACCGCCCGTCAGCGTACGTTTGCCTGCGCCGTCGACACCCTCGATCGCAATGAGCACCCCGCGAGCCTAGCTCTGCGGCGGCCGTCGCCCCCCAATGTCACACCAGAGTGGCGCCAGCCCTCGAGCGTCACACTGGAGTGGCAACCGCGCGTCAGCTCGGCCGCTGCGCGGGCGGCACATAACCCGGCGTGAATCCGCGCTCCTGCACAATGAGATTCAGTCCGCCGAGCGAGCACTCCTCGATGTCGTCGAAGGCGATGTCGGGTTTCAGATCGGTGTGGAAGATGGGATGGCCGTCGGCGTCGTAGCCGCCGTAGCCTTTGTCGGCGTAGACGTCGACGTACTTCACGAGGCCCATGGCGTCGGCAGCCCGACGGGCGTAACCCTCGCCGCCCCCGGACCAGAGCATGATCCGGGTGTTCTTCATGCTCGCCAAGGTGATCAGTAGCGTGCGGATGCGTTCGTTGGCCACGTAGCCATCGGTGATCGTGTTGTCCCGCAACGTCCCGTCGATGTCGAAGGCGATCGTCACCTGCTTCATTTCCATCCCCCCTATTGACCGCTCAGCCAGCCATACACCCGCAGACTCACGGCCCCGAACAACAGCAACGGGCCCAGGACATCTGTCAGCGGAGTCGATCCCACCGCTGCAGTGACCGCTCCGGCGACGATCGCGAACCCCAGGAACCCTAGCCGGACGGCCAGGAAGGTTCGCTCACGTAACACTGCGTACAGCGTCGGGCGTGGCACGCTGCGCACCAGCCAGGCGATCACCGCCACCAACCCGAGCGACAGCAAGGCAGTGAAAATCCTTGGTACCACAGTCGGTTGGGAATCTCCGTGCACGGCCATCACGGAGATCATCGCGAGGGCCAGCAAGATGACGCACGCGGTGGAGACGCGCAGAACCCGGATCAGCACCACCCCGATGTTGCGGCGGGCCAACGCGCCCAGTCCCGGATCCAGCCGGCCCGCCCCGAGGAAACCGTTGATCGACGTCGTCAGTTTGCCCCACTTCAGCCTGGCGACCGCCAGGTTGTGAACCGCCGAAGCATGGTCGGGTTCCAACCGCAGGGCCGCCTGGTAGTTGTCCTCGGCCGCGGTGAAACTCCCCAGCGCCCGGTGGATGTCGCCGCGCAGCACCAGCGAGTCCGCCGACTCCGGGTACAACCGGAGGGCTTCGTCGATCACGTCGAGCGCCTCTCGCGAACGCCCGGCCTCGTGCAACAGGCTGGCGTAGGTGTAGTGCACGGAATAGATGTGCGGATTCTCCGTGGCTGCTTTCCACGCCATCTGCAGCGCTTCCTGCCGCCGTCCCTGTCCGTTCAGCGCGAGGGCATACACACGCATCACGTGTTCGTCGCCGGGGGCGGCGGCCAACGCCGAATGAGCGGCCTGCGCCGCCCGCTGATAGTCCTTCAACCCCAGGCACGCACGGGCGTACTGCGCAAGGAGTCCGGCATCGTTGGGGGCTTCGGCCAACGCGGACTGCAGCACTTCGGCAGCCCGCTGGTAGTTTCTTGTGCCCAGATACGCCTCGGCGACATCGCCGGGGCCTGCGGCTGCCGACGTCACCGAAGTTTGTTCCGCCGCATGTATTTTGCGAGATCGTCGTAGGTGCCGTCGCGGTTGCTGAACTCCACGACGTTACGTGCGGTCTCGAACCACGGCCCGGTCGACGGCCGGATCTGCGCCAACGCGGCGTCGATGTCGGACATCTGAACGGGCCGCACCTGACCGCTTCGCAGAGATTCGGCCATCGCCAACTGCGTTGCGGTATTACAGACATGGGCCAGGTCGGCGCCGGAGAAACCGTCGGTACGTTTGGCCACCGACGCCAGGTTGATGCCCTCCACCGGCCGGTCCTGCAGATGCAACTTCATGATCGCCGCACGCGCATCGACGTCAGGCAATGACACGAAGATCATCCGGTCGAACCGGCCGGGCCTGCGCAGCGCGGCGTCGACGTCCCATGGAGCGTTGGTGGCGCCCAGCACGTAGACACCGTCGTTGTCGGATGTGGCCGAATCCAGTTCTTCCAGAAGGGCGTTCACGACGGTCCGTAACCCGGCAGACCCGCTCAGTGCCGAACGACGATGACCGAGCGCATCCACCTCGTCGAAGAACAGCACGCAGGGCGCGTTGCGACGCGCGTTGTCGAAGATCGCCCGGACACTGTGTTCGCTCTCGCCGAGCCAACGGGACAACACGTCGGCGATCCCGACCTGATAGAAGTTCGCCCCGAGTTCGCCGGACACCGCCTTGGCGATGTACGTCTTGCCGCATCCGGGCGGGCCGTACAGCAGCAGTCCGCCGCGCGCGGACACCTTGAATGCCTTCATCAGCTCGGGATTGCGGATGGGGCCCAGCAGTGAGAGCTCGAGCTGTTTCTTGACCTCGGCCATCCCCGCGATGTCGTCGAGCCGGACCGACGTGCGCTGCAGTGCGTCGTAGTCGTTCTCGTTGACGGCTTCGGCGGGTTCTGTGACGAATGCCGGTTTGACGATGTCGGCGACCTCCTTCTCGGCCGCCGTCCAGTCGAAGCCCCGAGCGGGCTCTGCGGGCGCAGCAGGTGCTGACGCGCCCGCCAGGCCGGCGCTGCACTGCTGCAGCAGCGTCACGGCCCGGATGTTCGAGGCGTCCTGGGCCAGCACTGCGCTGCAATGTGTCAGCGCCTCGGCATAGCGGCCCCGTTCGACCAGCAAAGTGGCCAGGTGCAGGCGCAACTCTGCCAGCTCCGGGCTGCGTTCAACAGCGGCAGCTAACTCCTGGATGACTGCGTCCTCAGCCATGCACACCCCCGATCGATCGCTGGTGAAATCCTATCCGGAGCTCGACGCCGCCTCCTGCGGGTAATCCGAGGGCCCTCCGGGGCGTCCGGTACGGTCGCCTGATCCCAGGAATCGCCGACGTATGAGGTAGCGGATGCACCAGAACACAGTGCTCGCGGTGAAGCCCGCCGCAGCAACCCTGCTGGAGATGCTGCAGCAGCGGGCTGCGACGTATCAGGACAAGGTTGCGTTCAGCTTCTCCTATGACGGCGACGACCAGAACCGCACCCAGCTGACCTACCGCAACCTGGATCGACGGGCCCGCGCGATCGCGTCCACCCTGCAAGAACTGGGCGCTGCCGGTGAACGGGTCCTGGTCCTGTGCCGGCCCGGCCTGGATTCCGTCGCCGGGTTCTTCGGCTGCATCTACGCGGGCGCTGTCGCCGTGCCGGTGCACGAGCGGCTGGCTCCGCGTCTGTCCTCGGTGGTGCCCGACGCACATGCGCGCTTCGCCCTGGCCACCGCCGAGACGCAGGCGAAGATCAAGGCCGCCATCGATGAGTTGGCCGAGGGGCGTGACCTGCGGTGGGTCCGCACCGATGAGGTGGACGGCGCTTCCGCAGACGGCAGCGGCTGGACAGCACCCGATGTCGACGCCGACGCGATCGCCATGGTGCAGTACACGTCTGGCTCCACCACGACCCCGAAGGGCGTCGCCCTGACGCACCGAAACCTTATGCACAACATGGAGTCGATCCGCCAGGTATGGCACGGCGACGACACCGCAACCAGCGTGTTCTGGCTGCCGTCCCACCACGACATGGGGCTGATCGGCGGGATCCTCTCGATGATCTACGTCGGGTGCACCACCCATCTGATGTCGCCGTCCTCCTTCGTCAAACGGCCGATGGGCTGGCTCGAAGCGATCTCCCGGCTTCGCGCAACCTTCACCGCCGCACCGAACTTCGCCTACGACCGGTGTGTCGACGAGAGCACCGCAGAGCAGCGCGCGGCGCTCGATCTGTCCAGCCTGGCCACCGCCATGAACGGCGCCGAACCGGTACAGGCCGCCACGCTGGAGAAGTTCGCCGAGGCGTTCGCACCGGCGGGCTTCCGGCCGGAGGCGCTGTGTCCGGTGTACGGGCTCGCGGAGGCGACGTTGCTGGTGTCCGGCGGGTCGGACTCCGCGTTGCCGGTCGTTGCACACGTCGATCGCACCGGCCTTCAGGTCGATCGCGTCGTCGACGTCGACCCGGGACATCCGGCTGCTCTGGCGTTGGTGGGATGCGGTCGTCCGCGAGGCGGCCAGGACGTGGCCATCGTCGACCCGCTGACCCACCAGCCTTGTGGGGCAGACGAAGTCGGCGAGATCTGGATCGCAGGTCCCAGCGTCGGTTGGGGCTATTGGGCCCGACCGGACGAGACGACGCAGACGTTCTCGGCGACGCTGCCGGACGAATCCGGCGGCCCGTTCCTGCGCACCGGCGATCTGGGTTTCCTTCGTTCGGGCGAGCTGTACATCACGGGACGCTGCAAGGACCTCGTCGTCATCCGTGGCGGCAACTACTACCCCAACGACATCGAGCGGACGGTGCAGGACTGCCATCCGGCACTCGTCTCGGGCCGCGGCGCCGTCTTCACAATCACTCCCGGCCTGGGCGCCGTCGAACAGATGGTGATCGTGCAGGAGGTGGCGCGCCGACGAGAGGGGTCGGCCGACCTCGCCGCGGTGGCCGATGCGATCCGGACCGCGGTGACCACGCGATACGGAGTCGAGCCGAATTCGGTTCTACTGGTGGAACATCTGTCGATTCCGACGACGTCGAGCGGCAAGATCCAACGGGGCCGGTGCCGGCAACAGTTGCTCGACGACGAGATCGCACCCGTGGCGCACTGGCGTAGGCCGTCGGCACTTGATGACCTCGCCAAGGCCAGGGAACTCGAGGCGGCGATCCAGATCGCCGAGCTGATCAAGGCGGAGGCGGCCCGCCAGCAGGCCGCCGGCCAGAACTGACTCAAAAGCTGACCAAGATTGTTAGCTGACCGTGGCCACCCGACCGGGTGGCCACGGGTTGTCGCGTCCGAATCTGGTCGGCACGACCCAGGCACGGCCCGTATCGCGAGCCGCGGTTTCCGCCCACCCACGCACAAATGACGGTGCACCGACATGTCTCGGCCTCGCGCGCCTGCCCCATCCGAGCCGGATGACCGACTACCGGCAGCACGCCCGGAACGGGGCTTGATCGCATGAATCATGTTGTCAGACAAATTTTTTGACAGACGACACACGATCTCGCCGGGCGCCCGGCGACGCGAATCGATGCCTCACCCCGAGGTCGTTCGCGACATAAGAAAATGTCTAATTATTAGCCCAAATCAAGTTCGAGCCCAGCGAGCAGCGGATTCCCACGCCGCAACGCGTTGCTCAAAGGCGCGGAACCTTAAACTGGCTACATTCGTTGCCCAAATTTTGCATCTGCAACTACTTGGCCAGGCTATGGTCTGTCCGATTATTTACAGATGCGAAAGGAGATGCCGTGCATCTCGTTGCTCAGCCCCACACTGCCGTGGGTGCAAAGCAAGAAACCACCCGTCACTGGCTCACTGCAGCCGGAGTCGTTGTCGCCGCTGCCGGAATGATCGCTGCCACGCCGGGGATCTCCCCGGTCCAGGCCGGCGTTCAGCACGACATCCAGGCCGACGCGGTCCGGCTGACGGCGGGTTGGGACCCCTTCGCGCCGTTGCAGGCGGCCTTCGACACTGCGAAAGCCAACGGCACGATCCTGGGCGACAACTTCCTGTTGGCCCCGGGAGTCGGACTGCAACAGGCGATCGCCAACCAGATCGGTTACGCCAAGCAGCTGTTCGACGACCCGTCGAGCTTCGAGGCCGTGTCGCAACAGTTCGCCGCCAATGCGATGAAGGTGCTGACCGGTCTCACCCTGATCGGCGCGGACGAGGAAACCAGGGACGCGGTGGTCAAGCACACCCTGGGTGGTATGCACGGCATGGCGCTCGACATGTTCCCCGGCTTCCTGGCCGAAGGTGTTGACCCCGAGGCCTTCTCGGCGGTCATGAGTGTCTTGGCCTCGCCGCTGAGCGGTGTGCTCATCGGCTCCATCGGGCCGGTCGTCAGCCCCGCGGTGGCGCTCCTCAACAGTGCCGTGGCGATCTCAAACGCGCTTCAGGCCGGTGACTCGACGACGGCGCTCTCCAGCCTGCTCGGGGTACCGGCCGGCATGGTCGACGCGTTCCTCAACGGTGCCAACCTCAACCTCGATGCGCTGGCGCCCATGATCAACGATGCGGGGCTGATCAAGGACACCGTCACCATCGCCGGGCTCAACATCGCGTTCGGCGGTCTGCTCACCCCGGGCTCCACCGATCGGAGCACCTACGAGTACACCGACGAAGACGGCAACAAGGTCACGATCCCCTCGGTCGGCGGCTCGATCTTCAACAGCCTCGGCATGGATATCAAGCTCGGTGCCCTGCCCATCTCGGTCAAGGGTGAGGCCGTCGGCCCGATCGGCGCCCTGCAGGGTCTGTCGCAGACGGTCGGCGTGCTGCTCGGCAGCGGCTGGGACGATTGGGACGGTAAGGGGAATGCTCCTGCCCCGAAGCCCCCGCTGTTCGGACTGCATCCGCTCGCGACGGGCGACATTCTGAGCGACACCGCCGAAAGTGCAGGCGTCACCAAACTTCGTGAAGCGTTGAAGGGTGCCGCTGTCGAGAACATCGTCAAGAAGCTGCAAGGCATCACCACGGGCACCGAGGAGGCCGCCGACCTGGCTGCCGCTCCGGTGACGGATGCCGACAGTTCGGTCACCGACAGTTCAGCCGCCAACGCCATCGCAGCGGCCAACGAGCTGACGCACACAACCGTGAACAAGACCGTCACGGTGTCGTTGGAGAAGCCGGCCGCCGTACCCGCGGCCGCGGATGCCACCAAGACCCCGGCCGCCACCAAGGTCGATGCCGCCGACGAGGCAAGCACCGCCGGCGAGACCGCCGGAACGGCAACGGAATCGGCTGACGATGCCGGGACCGTAGTGAAGGCGACGCCTAAGGTCCAGACCCGCCTGAAGGCACCGTCTACCCGGCCGGCCGGCCCGACGGACAAGGCCCCGCGCAGCAATCTGGTCAAGGGCGTCAAGGATGCGGTGAAGAACGTCCGCAACGGACTGGGCGCGAACAGCACCCGCAAGTCCAGCGAATCTGCCTCCAGCTCAAGCGGTTCGAGTGCCGGTGCGTCCAGCTCCGGTTCCGATGCCACCAAGCCCGCCAAGAAGGACGCCGGCAGCAAGAGCAAGCACGACAACAAGAAGTAATCGGCCAGCAGACAGAAAAATGCCCCAAATCGCTTGATTTGGGGCATTTTTCCGTCTGGTCGCGCTACCTCAGTAACTCAGTAACGGTAGTGCTCCGGCTTGTACGGGCCGTCGACGTCGACGCCGATGTACTCGGCCTGCTCCTTGGTGAGCTTGGTCAGCGAGCCACCCAGTGCCTCGACGTGGATGCGCGCCACCTTCTCGTCGAGGTGCTTGGCCAGGCGGTAGACCTCGTTGTCGTACTCGTCGTTCTTGGTCCACAGCTCGATCTGGGCGATCACCTGGTTCGAGAAGCTGTTGCTCATCACGAACGACGGGTGCCCCGTGGCGTTTCCGAGGTTGAGCAGTCGGCCCTCGCTCAGCACGATGATCGACTTGCCCGAGTCGCCGAAGGTCCACTGGTCGACCTGCGGCTTGATGTTCAACCGCGTAGCGCCCGACTTCTCCAGGGCCGCCATGTCGATCTCGTTGTCGAAGTGGCCGATGTTGCCCAGGATCGCGTGGTCCTTCATCGCCTTCATGTGGTCCAGCAGGATGATGTCGAAGTTGCCGGTCGCGGTCACCACGATATCGGCGTTGCCGATCGCCTCTTCGACGGTCACCACGTCGTAGCCGTCCATCAGCGCCTGCAGGGCGTTGATCGGGTCGACCTCGGTGACCTGCACGCGGGCGCCCTGACCGGCCAGCGACTCGGCACAGCCCTTGCCCACGTCGCCGTAGCCGCAGATCAGCACCTTCTTGCCGCCGATCAGCGCGTCGGTGCCACGGTTGATGCCGTCGACCAGCGAGTGCCGGGTGCCGTACTTGTTGTCGAACTTGCTCTTGGTGACCGAGTCGTTGACGTTGATGGCCGGGAACGCCAGCTCACCCGCAGCGGCGAACTGGTACAGCCGCAGCACGCCGGTGGTGGTCTCCTCGGTGACACCCTTGACCGACGCGGCGATCTTGGTCCACTTGTCCTTCTCGGTCTCGAAGCGCTTGCGCACCAGGGACAGGAAGACCTTCCACTCGGCCGAGTCGTCTTCCTCGGAGGGCGGGACCACGCCGGCCTTCTCGTACTCGGCGCCACGCAGCACGAGCATGGTGGCGTCGCCGCCGTCGTCGAGGATCATGTTCGCCGGCTCACCCTCCCAGGTGAGCATCTGCTCGGCGGCCCACCAGTACTCCTCCAGCGTCTCGCCCTTCCAGGCGAACACGGGGGTGCCCTTGGGCTCCTCCGGGGTGCCGTTCGGACCGACGACGACCGCCGCGGCGGCATGGTCCTGGGTGGAGAAGATGTTGCAGGAAGCCCATCGCACTTCGGCGCCGAGAGCAACCAGCGTCTCGATCAGCACCGCGGTCTGCACGGTCATGTGCAGTGAGCCGGAGATGCGGGCGCCCTTGAGCGGCTGCACGTCGTGGTACTCGCGGCGCAGCGCCATGAGGCCGGGCATCTCGTGCTCGGCCAGGCGGATCTCCTTGCGGCCGAATTCGGCCAGCGAGAGGTCGGCCACCTTGTAGTCGATACCGTTGAGGCTGTCGGCCTTCAACTCGGTCATGTAGAGCCCTCTTTCAGTCGTGATTGCTTGCACGCGCGCAGACGCGCCCGACGGCGACGCCACACGCAGATACCTCTAGCCTGCGGGCTCGCGGGACAGGCGCTCATGCGGAGTAACGGCAGCGGCGCTCTGACAGCTACGGGGTATCTATGACACCGTAGCGCTCGGCGAAAGGCGTCATGAGTCGGGCCAGGTCACCGGCCACGTCGTGGTCCGCCTCGGGCGGCATCGACACGTAACTCATCGCCAGGCGCACGATCGCCCGGGCCAGCACCCCGGCGTCCTCGTCACTGGCTTTCATCCAGCTGTTCTGAAAGGTTCCGGTCAACCGGGCGGAGCATCGGGAGATGATCGGGCCGCTGCCGGTGGTGATGATCTGGAGCAGGTCGGGCTTGGAAGCGCCGGTGAGCAACGAGATCACCAGCGGATCGGCGGCCGATTCCAGGAAGAACGCCCGGAACCCCTCCAGGAACGCCGCGTGCACCTCGCCGACGTTGTTGTTGATCGCGTTGTCGACCGCGTCGACCAGCCGGTCCGCCAGACGCATGGCATAACCCTCGGCCAGCCCCTGCCGGGAGCCGAACTCGTTGTAGATCGTCTGACGGCTGATCCCCGCGACCTGGGCCACGTGCGAGAGCGTGATGGCCGACCAGTCGCGGGTCAACAGCAGTTCCCGCATGCCGTCGAGAATCGAATCGCGCAGCAGCACCCTGGATGCCTCCGCATACGGGATGCGCTGTTTGTCTCGCGGCCGACTCACACGGGCGACAATATCGCTTTCCGTCCGTGTTTCGAGCGCGTCGCTCGAAGCCGTCAAGGCCGTGCGACCTCGACCATCTCGAAATCGGTCTTCGCAGCGCCACAATCCGGGCAGCTCCAGTCCTCGGGGATGTCATCCCATCGGGTCCCCGGCGCGATGCCGTCCTCGGGCCAGCCCTTGGCCTCGTCGTACTCGAATCCGCACTGGACGCAGATGTACAGCTTGTACGGCTCGGTGCCGGTCGGCTCCTCGCGCAAGCGCTCGTCGGTCATTTCACTGCTCCCATCGGTTCGAAGTCGACCTTCTCCCGCACCGCACAGTCCGGGCAGCACCAGTCGTCGGGCACGTCGCTCCATGGCGTTCCGGCCGGGAACCCCTCTCGCGGAGCGCCTTTCGCTTCGTCGTACACGTAGCCGCATCCAGGACACTCGTAGGCGCTCACGCGGCATCACCGGCCCCGTAGCGCGCCAACACCTTCGCCCGCAGCCGCGGCTGGATGTTCACCTTGGTGATGTCACCGTCGTAGTGCTCCAGCACCCGGTGGTCCATCAGCTTGCGCCACAACGGCGGCAGGTAGGTGAGCCCGATCAGCGACGCATACCCACTGGGCAGGTTGGGTGCGCCGTCGATGCTGCGCAGGGTCTGATACCGGCGGGTGGGGTTGGCGTGGTGATCGCTGTGCCGCTGCAGGTGATACAGGAACAGGTTGGTGACGATGTGGTCGGAGTTCCAGCTGTGCACCGGGGCGCACCGCTCGTAGCGACCGCTGGCCGTCTTCTGCCGCAACAGCCCGTAGTGCTCGAGGTAGTTCACCGATTCCAGCAGGCTGAAGCCGTAGATGGCCTGGATGACGATGAACGGGATCAGCGCGGGTCCGAACACCGCGATCAGGACGCCGAAGAACACCACCGACATGGCCCACGCGTTGAGCACGTCGTTGGACCAGTGCCACGGCGACTTGTCCTGCCGGCGCAAGCGCTGGGCCTCCAGCTCCCACGACGAGCGCAGGCTACCGAACACGCTGCGCGGCAGGAACTCCCAGAAGGTCTCGCCGAAACGCGCCGACGCGGGATCCTCGGGTGTGGCGACCCGCACGTGGTGCCCACGGTTGTGCTCGATGTAGAAGTGGCCGTACCAGGTCTGGGCCAGCGTGATCTTGGACAGCCAGCGCTCCAACGAGTCTCGCTTGTGCCCCATCTCATGCGCGGTGTTGATGCCCACCCCTCCGAGCACACCCACCGACAACGCAATACCGATCTTGGCCGGCCAACCGAGTCCGCCGTCGAACCCGAGCCAGCTGAGATCGGACGCCGTGAACAGATACGCGCCCATGACGACGCTCGCGTACTGGAACGGGATGTAGAGGTAGGTGCAGTACCGGTAGTACTTGTCGTTCTCCAGCTGCTCCATCACCTCGTCGGGCGGGTTCTGGCCGTCGGGCCCGAACCGCAGGTCCAACAGCGGCAGCAGCACGTAGAGCAGGATCGGCCCGATCCACAGTGGCACCTGGGCGGCGGTGTGCCAGCCGAGCTGGTTGAGCCCCCAGATCAGCGGCAGCATCACGAAGATCGCCGTCGGGGCGATCAGGCCCATGAGCCACAGATGCCGCTTCTTGTCCCGCCACTGCCCGACGTCTGCGACGTCCGGTCCGCTCGAGAGTTCCGCCACCACGATGAGCCTCCTTGTGTGAGTGCTGTCACTGCGATGACTTGACTATAAGCGCGCCTATGTCTCTTGTCTAGACATTGACCTACCTTTTGTAAAGTGACCCAGGCCACGACGGATCCACTGTGGTCGAGCGTCGATTTCAGCTACTGCGACGGCGTCGCCGCGACTTCCCTACTGGCCAGCGTCGAATGGCTCCGGCCGTACACGGCGTACACCACCACCCCGATCACCATCCAGAGCAGGAACCGGATCCAGGTCAGCCCGGTGAGGTTGAGCATCAACCACAGGCACGCCAGGATCGCGGCGATCGGCAACACCGGCACCCACGGCACGCGGAATCCGCGCTTCAGGTCGGGCCGGGTCCGCCGCAGCACGATCACCCCGGCCGAGACCAGCACGAAGGCGAACAGCGTGCCGATGTTGACCATCTCCTCGAGCCGGCCCATCGGGAACACCGAGGCGGCGATCGCCACCAGCACCCCGACGATCAGGGTGATGCGGACCGGCGTCCCGTGGGTGCCGGTCACGGCCAGCTGTCGCGGCAGCAGACCGTCGCGCGACATCGCGAACAGCACGCGGGTCTGTCCCAGCATCAGCACGATCACGACCGTGGTGAGCCCGGCAAGCGCGCCGATGGAGATCACCTTCGCGGCCCAGTGCACACCGTTGGCTTCGAAGGCAGTGGCCAGGTTGGCGTGGCCGTCGGGTGCATCGCGCAGCACGGTGTAGGACACCATGCCGGAAAGCACCACCGACACCGCGACGTACAACACGGTGACGATCCCGAGTGAGGCCAGGATGCCGCGGGGTACGTCACGCTGCGGATCGCGGGTCTCCTCGGCAGTGGTTGCGACGACGTCGAACCCGATGAACGCGAAGAACACGATCGAGGCACCGGCCAGCACCCCGTACCAGCCGTAGTGGCTGCCCGCCGCGCCGGTCAACAACGAGAACAGTGACTGGTCGGCCCCGCTGGCCCCCTCGCCGGCCTCGTTCGGCGGAATGAACGGGGTGTAGTTGGCGGCCTTTATATAGAAGGCGCCCACGACCACCACCAACAGCACAACCGACACCTTGATGACGGTGATGACCAGGCTGAAGAGCGCTGACAACTTGGTGCCCACCGCCAGCAGGACCGTCACCAGCGCGATGATCACCAACGCGCCCCAGTCGATCTCCAGACCACCGAAATCCGCGATCCCGCCCCCGAACCCGAACACGGTTCCGAGGTAGCTCGACCACCCCTTGGCCACCACCGCGGACGCGACGGCGAACTCCAGGATCAGGTCCCATCCGATGATCCACGCCGCGAACTCCCCGAACGTGGCATAGGAGAAGGTGTACGCGCTACCGGCCACCGGCACGGTGGAGGCGAACTCGGCGTAGCACAGGGCGGCCAACCCGCACGCGACGGCGGCGATGACGAAGGCAATCGAGATCGCAGGCCCGGTCAAGTTGCCCGCCGTGGAAGCGGTGATGGTGAAAATGCCCGCACCGATGACGACCGAGACACCGAACACCGTCAGGTCCCACCAGGTGAGGTCCTTGCGGAGCCGGGTCGACGGTTCGTCGGTGTCGGCAATCGACTGTTCGACAGATTTGATTCGCCGAAGGGCAGACATCCCGTCATGCTCCCATCACGGTGGCGGTGAAACCGGTAGGACTCTCAAACTTCGCCGAACCGTGCCCTGCCGCGAGAGTGGGGCGTACGTCACACTCGGCGCCGATCGTGATACGGTCCGCGCATGGCTGAGCTCCCCTACTTCGACCTGCTGATCGATGAACGGCAGGAAGGTGGCGAAACGGGCCAGCTGTGGGAAAACCAGGTGCACTGGGGCTACTGGGAAGATCCCAAGACCGCCAAGGGCACCCGGGATGACTACATCGCGGCCATGGAGCAGATGGACCATGTCCTGTTCGCCGCCGGAAAGGTTGCCGACGGACAGAAGCTGCTGGACGCCGGCTGCGGGTTCGGTGGGACCATCCAGCAGATCAACGGCACCTACTCGGACATGGACCTCACCGGCCTCAACATCGACCCGCGCCAGCTCGCGGCGGCCGAGGCCCAGACCAAGCCCGTCAACGGCAACAAGATCGGTTGGGTCGAGGCCGACGCCTGCCAGTTGCCGTTCGAGGACAACTCCTTCGACCGTGTCCTGGCCGTCGAATGCATCTTCCACTTCCCGTCCCGCGAGAAGTTCCTCGCCGAAGCCGCGCGGGTGCTCAAGCCGGGCGGGTACCTGGCGGTGTCCGACTTCGTACCGACCCTGATGTTCTTCGGGAAGACCCCGATCTGGATGGCGATCCGTCCCCGGATCGCGAAGTCCTACGGAACGCTCGGGAATGTCCCGCTGCGGGGTTACCGGTCCATGGGTAAGCGTGCGGGGCTCGAGCTCGCCGAGAAACGCAACATCCGGAAGAACACCTTGCCGACGTACCCCTTCCTGCTCAAGTTCTTTCGCGAGCAGGGGTCAGCAGACGCTCAGAAGACGATGATCGTCGGCACACGCTGGATGAAGTGGCTGTCCAAGGCCGGGCTCATCCAATACCGCGTGTACACGTTCCAAAAGCCCGCCTGACCGGTAGCCGGATCGGCCTGAAACTCCTCGACTGACGCGGCGCCGCCCGCGCAGGCCGTCATGCGCCGAGGCCGGCCGAGACCAGGGGCACCAGACTCACTCAGGCTCAGCGGTTCTCGCCGGATACGCGTCGCAGGACGTTGCCGGTCGGCAACGTCCTGCGCAAACGATTCAGGTTAGCTCAGAGGGTGGGCATGAATTCGGCGAGTGCCAGGATCATGAAGACCACCAAGGCGAGTCCGATCAGCCCGCCGGCGGGAATCATGGCCACGCACACCACTATCCACACAAAAAGCCTCGGCCATTCGAACGGCTGGTTGCCCATCACACCGCCGCGGCGCTCCCGGAACGTGTGATAGGCCGCCCACACGCCCGCGCCGGCAGCGGCGCAGCCGATGATCTTCAGGCCGTCCGGCGCCACCAGCAGGGCAACGCCCGCCATGATCGCCACGGCCGCAAGGCGGGCCGCCACTGCCGTGCGAAGCCCGGTCACGCGCGTGATCGCCGAGCCGCGATCCGGCTCACCGCGGTACCGCGGTAGCCGCCCGTCGATACCCAACATTCGCCAGATCCAGCGCGACCACACCGTCCGCAAACCGAGGTCCTCGGCTACTCGCCGAACATCGGCAGCCGATTCAGCCATCATCTGGCGCGACTGATCGCTCCGCCAGAACGCAGCCTTGAAAACCCGTCGCGGAACACCGAATTGCCGGGCAAATGTGCGCGGCGGCCCCATCATCTCCCCGATCAACCACCGCAGAAAGAACGGGAAAAGAATTGCGTACCACGCTCGCTTGCGCCGACTGACGCTCTGCATTCGCTGAGCCAGAAGGTCGTCGGCAAACGATATATGGCGCGCTTCCTCGGCCAGGTGAATGTAGGTGATCTTGTTCAGCAGCGGCGGCACGTGCGCTGCGCCACGATGCTGCAGCGTCTGCTGGAAGTGCAGCGGCTGTTCACCGCACAGCACCCCGATGAAGTGAATCATGTTGGCATAACCGCCGATAAAGCCCAGGATCGGTCCGATAAACCGGGACCCTCGCCGCATTCCTGGCACGTCCTCGCCAGTGCGGTTGACGAATTCCTGGAACATCTGGATGTGATTGCATTCGTCGATCAGTTCGTGGAGCAGATACTGGAATACCGGCGAACCATTCGGCATCTTGCCGGCGTAATGCACCACTCCTCGAATCAACATCATTTCAAATTGGAGGGTGACCTTCAGGGTGTTCGCAGTTACCCAGCGTCCCATGTCGATACGGCGCTGCAAAGGCTGTTGGGCATACCATTCAGTAGCCGCGAGCGGAGCACTGTCCGGGTCGAGTTGCCATCGCGGGTCGTCGTCTGCCAGCGCGTTTTCGGGTGCGTCCCAGTCGATGTCAACGTACGGATCGAAGCGTCGACGGACCGTCGCACGAGAGAGGGCCTCCACCCTGTCGAAATAGAGGTCCCCCGTTGCCGTGCCGTCCGCGTCGCTGACCGTTGTCATTGCCCCATCCGTTGACTGTGAGTTTCCTTGCAGAGGGTATCAACTTGAGAGCCATATCACGCCTCCAGCCACAGGATTGTGCCACGAGTTGTTGCACGTTCGTTAGACAGGCCCACTGGGCGGGACGCCCGGTTGCGCCACCCGGGTGCGCGGACCGTGCCGCAGCGCAGCGCAGGCCCACACCCGGACACCCAGGAGCACACTCCCCAATCGAGGACGCGTGGCCCGTCGTTACAGTTGACGCTGCTTCTGATTTTTGTGCGCCGGACGCCGTGGGCCCAGTACCGTGTCGATCTAATGCACAGCTCATCCAGAACCCTCGCGACCCACGCCGTTGTCATCGGCGGCAGCATCGCCGGGCTGTGCGCGGCCAGGGTCCTCGCCGATCACTACGGCCACGTCACCCTGTACGAGCGTGACGAGCTGCCGGATCAGCCCGTCAACCGCGGCGCCATACCGCAGGGCCAACATGTGCACCTCCTGATGGCTCGCGGGGCCGACGAGTTGGAGGCCCTCTTTCCCGGATTGCTCGTCGACATGGTGGCCGCGAACGTTCCGGTGGTGGAGAACCGACCGTCCTCCATCCACTTCGAGGCCGGCGGGCACCTGCTCGGTACCGGACAGACGCTCGAGTCAAACTTCACCGCGTACGTGCCCAGCCGCGGACAGCTGGAATGGCAGATTCGCAGACGGGTGTCGGGATTGCCCAACGTTCAGATCCTGCGACGGGGAGTGAGCGAACCGCAGTACGACCCCGGTACCGAACGGGTCACCGGCCTCGTGCTCGACGACGGTGAACAGGTTGCGGCAGACATGGTGGTCGACGCCTCCGGCCGCGGCAGTCGGCTGCCAGTGTGGTTGGAACAGTGGGGCCACGAGCGACCGCCCGAGGAATCGATCAAAGTCGGGGTCACGTACGCGTCACAGCGGGTCCGTATCCCCGCGGAGCTGATCAACGAGAAAATGGTCGTCGTCAGTGCGGCGCATGACAGCGGTCTTGGTATGGGCATGCTGTTCCACGAGGATGGCATCTGGACGGTCACCGCGTTCGGTGTCGCCAAGGCCGAGCCACCGAGCGATTTCGCCGGCATCAAACAACTTGGTGGCACCGCGCTGCCACCGCACCTTGCGACGGCGTTGCGCGCCGGTGAAGCGGTGGGTGACATGAACTTTCACCGTTATCCGGTGGCCAAGTGGCGGCGCTACGACAAACTGGACCGGTTCCCTGACGGGATCTTTCCGTTCGGCGATGCGGTGGTCAGCTTGAATCCGACGTACGGGCAGGGCGTGACCATGTCGACCGTGCAGGCGGCCAATCTGCGCCAGGTGCTCGCCGAAGGAACCCAAGATCTGGTTCGCCGACTGGCACGGCGCACCGCGAAAACCACCTACCCGGTGTGGATGATGAACTCGGTTGCCGATCAGGTGAAGCACGGGGCGGAAGGCGACAAGGCCTTCTGGTACAGCCCGTTGTTCGGTCTCTTCGACCAGTTCCTCGGCGCAGCCGAAACGGATCCCGTTCTGGCCGAGTGGTTTCTGCGGCGTACGAGCATGCTCGACAGCCTGTGGCTCACTCCACCCCCACGGATCGCCGGACGTGCGATCCGCCACAACATCAAGGCGTGGCTGGCCGAACGCCGCCGGCGCCCCAATGGCTCCGAGCAGTCGGTTACCGCCCGCGGCCGATCTGCCGGCTAGATCCCGATCGTCACGCGGAACAGTTTCGTCGGCTCGGCCGCGGTCAGCCGGATGGGACCGTCCTCGGCCGCCACCCACGCCGCCGCGCCACGCTGCAGCGTCAGCTTGTCGTCGTCGGCATAGATCACGGCGGCGCCTTCGATACACAACAGCAGCTGCGGACCATCGTGGTGGGAGTGCACGTCGATCTCGTCACCGAGGTGCTCACCGTCGACCGTCAGCGCCGACACCGCGAATTCCTGCGCGGGCGTCCGATAGATGGTTTCCGTTCCCTCCGTGACGGTTTCCGACCGCAGCCGATCTTCCGGCGTCGGGGTGAAGTCCAGCACCCGCAATAGTTCCGGCACGTCGACGTGCTTCGGGGTCAGCCCGCCGCGCAGCACGTTGTCCGAGTTCGCCATCACCTCAACGCCGACACCATGCAGATAGGCATGCAGATTTCCGGCGGGAAGGTAGATGCCCTCGCCGGGTCCCAGGCTGATGCGGTTCAGCAACAGGGAGGCCAACACCCCGGCGTCGCCGGGGTATCGTTCACCGAGTTCCAGCACCGTCTTGACCTCGGCTGCGAATTTCTTTGCCCCGGAACGGATGTAGTGGACCGCCCCGTCGAGAACGGCCGGCACCAACACGTCGAGATCGGGCTGCGGCGCGGTGATCCAGGTAGTGAACAGGGCCCGCAACCCGTCGGCATCGGACTGATCCGACAGCAGGTTGATGAATGGATCGAGATCCGAGACCGCCAGCGCACGCATCAACTCGACCGTGCGGTCTACCGGGCGGAATCCGGCCAGCGCATCGAATTGTCCCAAAGCAACCAGCAATTCGGGTTTGTGGCTCCGGTCACGATAATTGCGGACGGGTGAGGACACCGGGATGTCGAGTCGGTCCTCGCGGTCGAAGCCCTCCCTCGCCTGCGCGGCACTTGGATGGGCCTGCAACGACAACGGCTCATCTGCGGCCAGCACCTTCACGAGGAAGGGCAGCGCATCGCCGAATCTTCCGATCGCCACGCTGCCCAGTTGCCCCTCGGGGTCGTCCTGTACGGCCTGGAGCAACGACTCTTCACCGTGTTCGGTCTGTAGCCACGCCGGGTCCTGCGGATGTGCGCCGAGCCACAGCTCGGCCTCCGGATGGATTGTCGGACTGGGCCTTCCGGTGAAATCAGCGATTGCAGTGCGCGAACCCCAGGCATAGGTCCGCACCGCTCCCCGTAGCAGATGCACGTCTTATCCTCGAACCAGTTTCAAATACACGGCCGTCATCTCCAAGCGGACAGCCAGAACCGCCAGTTGTTGTTCCGGGCGCCCCACCGGCAGGGTCGTCCCAGCCTGGTCCGGCACATCCTCGGCACCGATCATCACGATGTCGTCGAAGCCGCTGACCCTCGCCCCCACCAGTTGTCGTTCGGTATCGGTGATCAAGGCGAACGTACGCATGCGGCGCGGTAGCGGTCCGTCGATCTCCTCGTCGTGGAACAAGGACCGGGTCTCAGGGTGGGCGACCGCGCCGCTGCCGATCGCAGCGAGAACGTCACCCAGTCCGGCGGCGGCCACCACTTCACCCGCCAGCCTCAGCATCACCGTCGCCCCGTGCCGGGCCAGCGCCAGGGTGGCCGGATTGTCACCGGCCAGCACGACCGCCCTGTCCGACATCCGTTCGGCCAGGGTCTTGGCCGGGTTGGTGAACAGGTCCCGTCCGGCGCTGTTGCGAAGGGCCTCGGCATCCAATTCGTCTGCGAGCGCGGCCAGATCCACGCGCATACCGTGATCCACCACTTGCAGCGCGGCCAGACCCGCGGCCAGGTATCGAGTCAGTCCGAAGTCGTCGGGAACCCACAACCTGGGTGCCAGCACCACCGCGCGTCCGGCCGCGACATCACGCAACGGGCCCTCGTGCGGCGCCACGATCAGCACCCGGGCCCCGCGACGCACCCCGGTGGCCGCCGCGTTCACCAGAGCCGGATCGCCCGGATCGTCACCGGCCACGATCACCACGTCGAGTGCCCCCAGCCACGGCGGGGTCTCGGCGGCCACCACGATGGGAGCGGCGATCGATGCGCCGAGAACGGCGGCCAACATGGCGCCTGCATTCTCGGCAGCGCCGCGACCGGCAACCCAAATCACCGTCCGCGGAGGATGATCGGCGTGCAGCGGGTCGAGCAGTCCTTCGGCCACTGCCGCGGCGGTCGCCCGAACCTGGGCACCCGCCATGGCCGCCGCCCGTAGCAGACCGTTGCGATCGGCGGCCAGAAGTCCGTCACCGTCGTCCAGGTCGACCGTGGCGTCCACGGCGTTCACGGCACCGGCTCGCTCACCCCACGGATCTGTCCCGAAACTCTGTCGACGAGGGCGGCGACGTCCTCGGCAGTGCGTGCTTCCACGTTCAGGCGCAGCAGCGGTTCGGTATTCGACGTGCGCAGGTTGAACCAGCTGCCACCGCCGAGATCGACGGTGACGCCGTCGAGGTGGTCGATGGACTGGATCGAGCCGGAGAACGACTTCAGCACCGCATCGACACAGGCCGGCGCGTCGCTGACGGTGAAGTTGATCTCGCCGGAGGCCTCATAGCGCTGATAGTCCGCCATGAAGTCGGACAGCGGACGATCCTGCTCGCCCAGGGCGGCCAACACGTGCAGGGCCGCGAGCATGCCGGAATCGGCGCCCCAGAAATCACGGAAGTAGTAGTGCGCCGAGTGTTCTCCGCCGAAGATGGCGCCGGTCTCGGCCATCAGGCCCTTGATGTAGGAGTGCCCGACCCGGGACCGCACAGGAGTGCCGCCGCGCTCGATCACCAACTCGGGAACGGCGCGCGAGGTGATCAGATTGTGGATCACGGTGGCACCGATTTCCCGCTTGAGCTCACGGGCGGCCACCAATGCGGTCACCGCCGACGGCGACACCGGACGGCCGAGTTCGTCGACGACGAAGCAGCGGTCGGCATCACCGTCGAACGCCAGGCCGATATCGGCGCCGCTGGCCAGTACGTGGGCCTGCAGGTCGACGAGGTTGGCCGGATCCAGTGGGTTGGCCTCGTGATTGGGGAAGCTGCCGTCGAGTTCGAAGAACAACGGGAGAATTGTGGCCCCCGGGATCGGCCCGAGCACCGCAGGCGTGGTGTGGCCGGCCATTCCGTTGCCCGCGTCCACTGCGATGCGCAGCGGACGCAGCCCGGCCAGATCGACCAGGGAGCGGAGGAAGGTGCCGTAGTCCACCAGCACATCGCGATCGGAGATCACACCGGGCGGCCCGTCGTGGGCAGGCACCCCCGAAATCACCTCGTCGGAGATCGTGGACAGTCCGGTGTCCTTGCCTACCGGTTTGGCTCCGGCGCGGCACAGTTTGATCCCGTTGTACGCGGCCGGGTTGTGGCTGGCGGTGAACATCGCTCCGGGGCAGTCCAACAGGCCCGAGGCGAAGTAGAGCTGATCGGTCGAGGCCAACCCGATGCGGACCACGTCCAAGCCCTGGGCTGTCACGCCGTCGGCGAATGCGGCCGCCAGCGTCGGCGAACTCTCTCGCATGTCATAGCCGATCACGACCTGTGTGGCGCCCTCGGAGCGGACCAGGCGAGCGAACGCACCGGCGACGTCGGCCACGAACGCTTCGTCGATCTGGCTACCGACCAGACCACGGACGTCATAGGCCTTGATGACATCGTGAACAGCCGCCGCTGGCCTAGACATATAGCTCCTTGTGAAACGGGATCGTTGGCGCCAGCCTAACCGTCGGGCGGCGCCGACACGTTCACTACTCTTGGGCCGGTCGTCGTCTAATCAGGATCTAATCAGGGCTAGTCCGTACTAGTTGTCGGGGTCCGGCAAGACCCGCAGGTGCCCGCGACGGCGGCCGTTGGTCTCGGCGGGACGCGCCTGCGGCGCCATCACCGCACTGGCCCCCACACCGGTGGAGGGATCGGAGAATCCGGCCACCACCCCGCTGTGGGGAACCGCACCGGGCTGGCCTTCACGCACGGCGTCGGCGAGTGCGACGAGGTCGTCCTCGTCGGGGTGGGTGGGCAGCGGGCCGGCATGACGGACCAACTCCCAGCCTCGCGGTGCCGTGATCCGGCCGGCGTGGCCGACGCAGAGGTCCCAGGAGTGGGGTTCAGACACCGTGGCCAGGGGTCCGACCACCGCCGTGGAGTCGGAGTAGACAAAAGTCAACGTCGCCACGGCATAGTGCGGGCACCCGGGCCGGCAGCAGCGACGGGGAACATTCACGCAACAGAGATTACTTTGGACGGTCGCTGTGCGGTGCCGGACACGCGCAGCCGTCGGGTCCCCGATCCCGAACCGTTACGATCATCGCCGTGGCCCAGCGAAACCCATGGCGATCGCGTCGCGGCCGCGACATGCGCGGACCGCTGCTGCCGCGCTCGGTTCCCGGCTGGCGTAGTCGGGGCGAGCGGTTCGACATGGCAGTACTGGAAGCCTATGAGCCGATCGAGCGTCGGTGGGCGGCGCGGATCAAAGAACTCGATGTCGCGGTGGATGAGATTCCGCGGATGTCTCCGAAAGATCCCGAGGGCGTGCAATGGCCGCCCGAGGTCATCGCCGACGGACCGATCGCGCTGGCGCGGTTGATACCTGCTGGGGTTGATGTCAGAGGAAATGCGACCCGGGCTCGAATTGTCTTGTTCCGCAAGCCCATCGAGCGCCGGGTCAAAGGATCCGATGAGCTAGCTGACCTGCTGCATGAAATCCTGGTGGCCCAGGTGGCCACCTATCTGGGAGTCGAACCGTCAGTCATCGACCCAACGATCGACGACGACTGACGTCGAGCGCTACATCGTGCGATGAGCGCTCGGCCGGAGAGCGTCAGATGATGCCGCGCTTGAGGCGGCGACGCTCCCGTTCGGACAATCCTCCCCAGATGCCGAAGCGCTCATCGTGCGCGAGCGCGTACTCCAGGCAGGCATCCTTGACTTCACAGCCCAGGCAGATGCGCTTGGCCTCGCGGGTAGACCCGCCCTTCTCCGGAAAGAACGCCTCCGGGTCGGTCTGTGCGCACAGCGCACGTTCCTGCCATTGGTCGTCTTCGTCTTCCGGATCAACATCAATGTGTTCGGGAACCGAACTCACCGGAACCAGACTCAGTTGAGGACGTCCGGCCGCCCCCAGCGGTGTCGGTCCCACGTTGATGTGCGGTGCGTTGTCTACCGAGCCGAGTAGCCGATCGTCAAACCGGACCACATGATCGAAATCGCCGCTCTCATAAGACATTATCCCCCGCCTCCTCACTCGGTCTCGTAGATCCTAAGTGGAGCCCCACTACTGCGATGTGCGGTCACCCCATTCGAACATTTGATCGAATCTCGGTCCGCGACACCGGAATAGGTCACCAACCGGGAAATGACACATCTGTGATTACACACGTGTTAGCTGCCAGGGTCAAGCGCCAGGACGCGAATTCATACCATCTCGTAATGTCAAATCGGCGCGTCGCGACATCGGCGTGTCCTGCCCGTGACGACGTCGTTTCCATCCGCACGCTCTCAACGCTTAGGGTCGGACGTTGTGAAGATCACCGTTCTGGTCGGCGGCGTCGGAGGCGCCCGGTTTTTGCTGGGCGTACAGCACCTGTTGGGCCTCGGCCAGTTCGCCGGGACCGACAGCAAGCAAAAACATGAACTCACCGCGATCGTGAACGTGGGTGACGACGCCTGGATGCACGGCGTCCGCATCTGCCCGGACCTCGACACCTGCATGTACACGCTGGGTGGCGGTATCGACCCCGAACGCGGCTGGGGTCACCGCAATGAAACGTGGCACGCCAAGGAAGAACTCGCTGCCTACGGTGTGCAACCCGATTGGTTCGGACTCGGCGACCGGGACTTGGCCACCCATCTGGTTCGCACCCAGATGCTGCGCGCCGGCTACCCGCTGTCACAGGTCACCGAGGCATTGTGTAAGCGCTGGTCACCGGGGGCGCGGTTGCTGCCCGTCACCGACGACCGCAGCGAGACCCACGTGGTCATCACCGACCCCGAGGATGGGGAACGACGGGCCATCCACTTCCAGGAGTGGTGGGTGCGTCACCGCGCGCAGGTGCCCTCACACAGCTTTGCGTTCGTCGGGGCGGAACAGGCAACCGTCGCGCCGGGCGTCGCCGAGGCAATCACCGACGCCGATGCGGTGTTGCTGGCGCCGTCGAATCCCGTCGTGAGTATCGGACCGATCCTGCAGATTCCCGGCGTCCGCGGCGCGCTGCGCTCGACCAAGGCGCCGGTGGTCGGCTACTCCCCCATCATCAATGGAAAACCGTTGCGCGGCATGGCCGATGAGTGCCTGTCCATCATCGGTGTGGAATCCACGTCACAGGCCGTCGGCCGGCATTTCGGCGCCCGGTCGGGCACCGGAATCCTGGACGGCTGGCTGATACACGAGGGCGATGAGGCCGACATCGAGGGGGTTCAGGTGCGCGCGGTGCCACTGCTGATGACCGACCCGTCGACCACCGCCGAGATGGTGCGGGCCGGCCTTGACCTGGCCGGCGTTGCGCTGTGAGCACTGCTGTGAACACCGAACACGGCTCCGGCGACAAGGTCGAGATCCTGCCGGTGGCAGGGCTTCCTGAGTTCCGCCCCGGAGATGACCTGGCCACCGTTCTCGCCGAAGCGGCACCTTGGCTGCGCGACGGTGATGTACTGGTGGTCACCAGTAAGGTCGTCTCCAAGTGCGAGGGCCGCATCGTCACCGCTCCTTCCGATCCCGAAGAGCGGGATACCCTGCGGCGCAAGCTGATCGACAGCGAGGCGGTTCGGGTACTGGCCCGCAAGGGCCGGACGCTGATCACCGAGAACGCGATCGGGCTGGTCCAGGCCGCCGCCGGCGTCGACGGCTCCAACGTCGACTCGAACGAGTTGGCGCTGCTGCCGGTCGATCCCGACGGCAGCGCGCAGGCACTACGTGTCGGCCTCCGTGAGAAACTCGGCGTCGCCGTCGGCATCGTGATCACCGACACCATGGGCCGCGCCTGGCGCAACGGCCAGGCCGATTTCGCGATCGGCGCGTCCGGGCTCACCGTTCTCCACGGCTACGCCGGAGCGCGCGACCGGCACGGCAATGAGCTGCTGGTCACCGAGGTGGCCGTGGCCGACGAGATCGCTGCCGCAGCGGATCTGGTGAAGGGCAAGCTCACCGCGATCCCCGTCGCCGTCGTGCGTGGGCTTGAGCTGACCGACGACGGGTCGAACGCGGCCACATTGCTGCGCTCCGGCGAGGACGACCTGTTCTGGCTCGGCACAGCCGAGTCGATCGAGCTGGGACGCAGCCAGGCTCAGCTGCTGCGCCGCTCGGTGCGCGCGTTCTCCGACGAGCCCGTCGACCACGCGCTCATCGAAGCCGCCATCGGCGAGGCGCTGACCGCACCCGCGCCGCACCACACCCGTCCGGTGCGGTTCGTCTGGATGCAGGACGATGCCACCCGCGTCCGGCTCCTGGACCGGATGAAAGACAAGTGGCGGGACGATCTGAGCGGCGACGGCCGAGATCCCGAGTCCGTCGAGCGGCGCCTGAACCGCGGTCAGATCCTGTACGACGCTCCGGAACTGGTGATTCCGTTCATGGTTCCCGACGGTGCCCACAGCTATCCCGACGAAGCCCGCACGCAGGCCGAACACACCATGTTCACCGTCGCCGTGGGCGCGGCGGTGCAGGCCCTGCTGGTGGCGCTGGCGGTGCGTGAGGTGGGCAGCTGCTGGATCGGATCCACGATCTTCGCCGCCGATCTGGTCCGTTCCGAGCTCGATCTCCCGCCGGATTGGGAGCCCCTCGGGGCCATCGCGATCGGTCACCCCGCCGATCCGCAGCCTCCCCGCGACCCGGTGCCCACCGACGGCCTGCTGGTCGTGAAGTGAGCGCCGAGAGCCTGCACGCCTCCGCCGTCGAGGTGTTGACGCAGTGGCAGACAGCCGATCCCGGTCAGGACACGCTGCGACATGCGGTGCTTTCATTTCTGGCTGCCCGGCCCGATGCCTGTCTCCGGGCGTGCGTTCCCGGTCACATCACCGCCTCGGCGCTGGTCGTCGACCATACCGGCACCCAGACACTGCTCACCCTGCATCCGCGCTTCGGCCGCTGGCTGCAACTCGGCGGGCATTGTGAGGAAACAGATTCCGACATTCGCGCCGCCGCGTTGCGCGAGGCCACCGAGGAGTCCGGGATCACCGGGCTGATCATCGACACGCAACTGGCCGCGCTGCACGTGCACCCGGTCACCTGCTCGCTCGGGGTACCGACCCGCCACCTCGACATGCAGTTCGTGGTAAGGGCCCCGGAAGGTGCCGAGATCGCCTGCAGTGACGAGTCTTTGGATCTACGGTGGTGGCCGTTGGAGGCGCTGCCCGAGGGTACCGACTTCGGGTTGACCCAGCTTGCCGGCACCGTGACCGGAGCCCCCTAGCGCGGCGCCTGCGTGCAGTAGGACCGACGGGCCGCGCGCAGTGCAACTGCGGCTTGATCCGGAGCAGCGCCGTACTGGCCCGCCATCTGATCGATCACCGCCTGTGCCGGCGTACCGGTATAGAGCAGGCGGCACATCTCCCGGCCCACCATCAGCAACTGGTCATCGTCACCGGGGAACACCCCGCGCGTGGCCTTGAGGTAGGTGTTGTCTTCCCCGGTCAGCGGGATGGGCCAGGCCACCGCCTCCGGTGCGGTGATTCCCAGAACCCCTCCGAGCACCACCAGAGCCGCCAGCGGCGCCACCCCATTGCGCCGCAATACGTTGAACATGCCGTTGGACATGACCCTCCCCTTCTGCCGATAGAAGCCTAAGGCTGCCGGGGGTCCGGCAAACACACTTTTCGGCGCCAGAGGCCGCCGAAGTTAGGTAGTCGACTACTCAAGCGCTGCTGGGCCCGATCTCCCTACCGTTGATACGCCACGGAAATACGGGTGGGAGGCACCATGAGCCTGCAGATCGAATCCCCTGCCGAAGACTCCGCCGGCGGCAAGAATGGCGACAAGCCGCCGGAGCAGCAGACTTCGCAAGTCGAAACCCCGCTGGGTGTCCGCCCCCGGGTCACAGAGGCTCTGCTGCTTATCTGCCTGACTGTCCAGACCGCAGTAGTTCTCTGGCTCGCGGTCTGGGACGCCACGCTGACCCGTTCAGCCTGGGATCTGTTAGGTGCCGCACTGCTTCTCGGTATCGGGATCACATGCGCGCTCGCGATCGGCGCGATACTGAGAAAATCGTCGAGCGCGTTCCTCACGGCGATGACAAGCCAGATCTTCGTGGTCTGTCTGGCGGCGTACGTGTGGCTCGTCGACGAGCGCAGCCCGGTCCGGCAACTGATCGGTATCACCGGGACGGCGCTGGTCTTCGGCGCGGTTGCTCTCTTCTGGATGGTCTACCTGGCCAGGTACACCCATGGAGCGATCAACCGGGGCGCGGTGGCAGTCGTCGCATTGTTCCCGGTGTTGGGACTGGTCCAGTTCTGGCTGCAATCGGACTATCTGCCTGCGCGTTCACTTCCCCTGGTAGATGTGCAAGCCGAACTGACTCCAGTGGGTTCCTCGGGTTCGATCATCCACCTGTCCGCCAACCTCACCATCCATAATCGCAGTTCGGTAGCGGTCGACATCCCGGCGGGCGTCATGCGGATAAGGGCATACCCGTTCGGGGTCCCGGAGGAGCCTGCGACCACCAATACGGTTGCCTCGTACCTGGATCCGGTGGGAAGCATGATCGGCGACTACCGCCAGATCCCGGTCCTGCCCAGCGACTCCAAGTTGCTGTATGCGGGCAGCATCGGTGCCGCTGGGAAGTTCCTGACGCCCGGGTCCACCACAGGCGCGCAGATGATTCTCGATATCAACCCGCAGACTGTGCGGTTGGTCCAGATGGGTGTCAGCATCGTCGCCGTGACCCGCCGCGCTGTGCAGGACACCCGGACCTGCTACGAACCCAAGAAGTCCTACACCGAGGACATTGAAGCGTTCCTGAAAGAGGCACGCCGGCTGCATGATTGGGTGGGTGGTGGCCAGGCGCTCTGCACCGAGACGCAATTCGCGGCCAGGGGTGCGATCGAAGAACTGGTCTCCGACCACCCGGTGCTGAGGATCTCCACCGTGGTGGACCACCCCGTGTTCACGACGCCGATGTTGGTACCGCTTCTGGGCACCAAAACCTCTCTCGACGATCCGGCGGGCGGGATGGACGAGGCCGCCACCATCGAAACAGCGACGCCCTCAGGGATATTCGGCGGAGGTGCCGAATATGCACCTGCCGACTCCGACTTGCACAAGACGGGCTGAGCACCACCGAGGCTACGGTTTATGACGCATTTCCGCCGATCTCGTCAGAAAGCGCAGTTTCGGCACAGTAGCCGCGATCTCAGACGTCGGTGGAGTACCGGATGCCGCCGTCGGGGATGGACACCCCGGGCCACACCCTGGCACCGCGCAACAGTTCGCAGCGCGCACCGATGTCGGCACCGTCGCCGATCACGCCGTCGCGGATCAGTGCGCGCGGACCGATACGGGCACCGAAGCCCACGATCGAACGTTCAATCACCGCACCGGCTTCCACGCGCACCCCGTCGAAGATCACCGCGCCGTCGAGGCGGGCGCCCGCACCGATCTCGGCTCCGCGGCCCACCACGGTGCCGCCGATCAGCAAGGCGCCCGGCGCGACCGCCGCACCTTCGTGGACCAGTGACTCACCACGCTGGCCGTTGAGCGCCGGCGACGGCGCGATGCCACGAACCAGATCGGCAGAGCCGCGGACGAAATCGTCCGGCGTGCCCATGTCCCGCCAATACGAGGCGTCCACATACCCGCACATCTTCAGTCCGCGGGAGAGCACCTCGGGGAAGATCTCGCGCTCGACCGACAGGGCCCGCCCGCGCGGGATCTCGTCGATCACGTTGCGGTTGAACACATAACAGCCCGCATTGATCTGGTCGGTCGGCGGATCCTGGGTCTTCTCGAGGAACGCGGTCACGAACCCGTCGGCATCGGTGGGCACGCAGCCGAACGCCCGCGGATCGCTGACGCGCACCAGATGCAGCGTGACGTCGGCCTGGTGGGTGTCATGGGACTGGAGCAACGCGCCGAGATCGGCCGCCGACAGCACGTCACCGTTGAACACCATGGCCGTGTCGTAGCGCAGCTTGTCGGCCACGTTGGCGATGGCGCCACCGGTGCCGAGGGCCTCGGTCTCGGTGACGTATTCGATCTCCAGCCCCAGATCCGAGCCGTTACCGAAAGCTTCCTCGAAAACCTCGGCCTTGTACGAGGTGCCCATCACGACATGTTTGATGCCGGCCACCGCGATCCGGGCCAGCAGATGGGTCAGGAACGGCACGCCCGCCGTCGGCAACATCGGCTTGGGCGCCGAGAGGGTCAGCGGCCGCAGCCTGGTGCCTCGTCCACCGACGAGGACGACGGCGTCCACCTCCGCGGGATTGATCACGTCAGTGCCCTTTCGCCTGTTTACGTCGTGAACTACCGACCACCAGGCCCGCACGTGCTGCCAGCGCGCCCCGAATTGTCCACCGTAACGGCGCCTGCCAGGGCGCCGGGTATCGATCAGCCAAGAAAGTGTAGGTACTGCGGTGATGGGCGGCCAAGTTGCGCGCCGGGTCACGGCCGGTGGAGTGCCCCTTGTGGTGCAGCACCTCCGCCGTCGGGACGTAGACGTTCTGCCAGCCGGCGCGGGCGATCCGGTCACCGAGGTCGACGTCTTCCATATACATGAAGTAGCGCTCGTCGAACCCGCCGACCGCGTCGAAGGCGGCCCGGCGCATCAGCAGGCAGGAACCGGACAGCCAGCCGACCTCGCGCTCACTCGGGTCCTGCCGGTCCTGGCGGTAGGCCGCCGTCCACGGATTCGACTTCCAGAACGGGCCCACCACGGCATGCATGCCGCCACGGACCAGGCTCGGCTGATGGCGCGCCGACGGGTACACGGAACCGTCGGGATCGCGGACCAACGGTCCGAGCGCCCCCGCGCGCGGCCACCTCTTCGCCGCGTCGAGCAGCAGGTCGATCGAACGTGGGCCCCACTGCACGTCGGGGTTGGCGACGATGAAAAATTCCGGGCACTCCGCATCCGAGATCTGCTCGGCGCCGCGGTTGACGGCGCTGCCGTAACCCAGATTGCTGCCGGTTCGGAGCAGGCGCACGTTCGGGTAGCGCTTCTCGGCCTGCTCGGGTGCGCCATCCGTTGAACCGTTGTCAGCCATCACGACCGTCACCGGACGGTCGGTGGCCAGGGCGAGGGAGGCCAGGAAACGGTCCAGGTGTCGACCCGGCGAGTACGTCACCGTCACCACCACGAGCGGGCGGGCCGCATCCTCAGTCACGGCGTAGAGGGTAGCGGGCCGGACGGGCTCTCTTTTCCAACCGCTGCTGCCAGGGCTTCCCGCCAATCGCGCAGCGGGGTCAGGCCCGCTTCGGCGGATCGGCGCGCGGACAAGACTGTGTAGGCCGGGCGCGGCGCGGGCCGCGGGTGACGGTCACTCCCGACCGGCCGGACCCGCTCCGGATCGGCACCGACGGCCACGAAGGTCTCTCGCGCCTGGTCGAACCGGCTGGCCGACCCCGCGTTGGCGGCATGCAACACGCCGGGTCGCACACCGCCGTCGGCGATCTGCAGCAGAGCCGTCACCAGGTCGCCGGTGTAGGTCGGTGACCCGATCTGGTCGGCGACCACATCCACGGGGCCGTCGCCGGCGGCCAGCCGGCGCATGGTCGCCACGAAGTCTTTCCCGTCGCCACCGCGGTACACCCATGCCGTGCGAACGACGTACGCATCGGGTTTGGCGGTCAGCACCGCCTGTTCCCCGGCCAGCTTGGTCTGGCCGTAGATGTTGACCGGCCCGGTGGGGTCGTCGACCTCATAGGGGGTGCGACGCTGCGCCGAGGCGCCGAATACATAGTCGGTGGAGATGTGCACCAGCGCGGCACCGGCGCCGGCACACGCCGTAGCGAGGTTGCCCGGGCCCACGACATTGACCGCGTGGGCCCGGTCCTGGTCGGTTTCTGCGGCGTCCACCTGCGTGTATGCCGCACAGTTGATCACCACATCGCCGGACTCGACGAACCCTCGCACTGTGTCGACGTTGGTGATATCACAATCGGCAGAGGTCAGGGCCAGCACGTCACGACCCTCACGACGTCCCTGATCAGCCAATACGCGGCCGACCATGCCGCCGGCCCCGGTGATCACAATCCGTTGCGCCATGCGACCGAGTCTGGCACGCCGGTCCGCGTTACCCGGCTCACGTCCAGGCCGCAAGTAGCCTGGGCACGTGCGCATCCCCCTCCTTCGCTCCCTTGCTGTCGCCACGGCGTCGGCCGTGGTGCTCGGAACAGGGGTGGCCTGGTCCCAGATCCGCTCGTTCGAATCCGGCATCAACCACATCAGCTCGGCGGCGCTCGGCGGCGGCGGTGAGGACGGCGCCATCGACATCCTGCTGGTCGGGATGGACAGCCGCACCGACGCCCACGGCAACCCGCTGTCGCAGGAAGAGCTGGACACCCTGCGCGCCGGTGACGACGTCTCGACCAATACCGACACCATCATCCTGATCCGCATCCCCAACAACGGGAAGTCGGCCACCGCCATCTCCATCCCTCGCGATTCGTACGTCGAAGCACCGGGCTGGGGAAAGATGAAGATCAACGGCGTGTTCGGGGACGTCAAGCTCGACCGCATGAAGCAGCTCGTCGAGGTCGAGGGCGAGGATCCGGCGGTCGCCGAGCCCAAGGCCACCGAAGCCGCTCGCGAGGAGCTCATCCAGACGGTCGCCTCGTTGACCGGCGTCACCGTGGACCATTACGCCGAAATCGGACTACTCGGCTTCGCGCTGATCACCGATGCCCTGGGCGGCGTCAATGTCTGCCTCAAAGATGCTGTCTACGAACCGCTCTCCGGTGCCGATTTTCCCGCCGGCTGGCAGAAACTCAACGGCCCGCAGGCACTGAGCTTCGTTCGGCAACGTCATGACCTGCCGCGCGGCGACCTCGACCGGGTGACCCGCCAGCAGTCGGTGATGGCGTCGCTGGCCCATGAGGTGATCTCCAGCAAGACGCTGTCCAGCCCGGGAACGCTGGGTCGGCTGCAGGATGCCGTGCAGCGCTCGGTGGTGATCTCCGACGGCTGGGACATCATGAATTTCGTCGAACAGCTGCAGAAGCTTGCAGCCGGCAGCGTGGCGTTCGCCACCATCCCGATCCTGCGTGAGGACGGCTGGAGCGACGACGGCATGCAGAGCGTCGTCCGGGTGGATCCCGACGAGGTCCACCAGTGGGTGTCGAGCCTGCTGCAGGACCAGGACCAGGGCAAGACCGAACAACTCAGCTACTCACCGGAGAACACCACCGTCGAGGTGGTCAACGGCACCGACATCAACGGCCTGGCGGCCGCGGTGTCACAGGTACTGGGCAACAAGGGATTCGTGCCCGGTGCCACCGGTAACCACGAGGGCGCCCCGCCCGCGTCCAGCCAGGTGCTGGCCGCCAAGAGCGATGACCTCGGCGCCCAGGCGGTGTCCAAGGATCTCGGCGGGCTGCCGGTGAACGAGGATTCGTCGCTGCCACCCGGTGCGGTACGGGTGGTCCTGGCCGCGGATTACACCGGCCCCGGCTCCGACGGCATGGATCCGACCTCAGGCGCGGGCATCGTGGATCCGGCCGCGGCCGGCGACAGTTACAGCGATACCGGCGAACAGACCCCGCCACCACCGCCGTCGCCGATCCTCAATGCAGGTTCGGACGATCCCAAGTGCGTGAACTGATCGTCCTCGAGTAAAACCAGAGGCTATGAGCACAGTCAGCGCTGCGATCCTGGATCCGTTGTTGGCCGCGGACCCGGCAGGCCCACGGATCACCTACTACGACGACGCGACTGGTGAGCGCATCGAGTTGTCGGCGGTGACCATGGCCAACTGGGCCGCCAAGACCGCCAACCTGCTGCGCGACGAGATGGGCGCCGGCCCGGGAACCCGGGTGGCGGTGCTGCTGCCCGCTCACTGGCAGACGGCCGCGGCGCTGTTCGGGATCTGGTGGATCGGCAGTGAAGTAGTGCTGGACGGGGACGCTGACATGGCTCTGTGCACGCGGGACCGGCTCGACGAGGCCGACGACGCGGTGTCCGGAGGCGAGGTTGCAGTGCTGTCGCTGGACCCGTTCGGCAAGCCGGCGCCCGATCTGCCGATCGGGGTCACCGACTACGCCACCGCGGTGCGGGTCCACGGTGATCAGATCGTGCCCGAGCGGGTTCCGGGCCCGGCCCTGGCCGGGCGATCGGTGTCCGAGGTATTGGAAGCGGCCAGAAATTCCGCTGCCGCACAGGGTTTCACCGCCGACGACCGAGTGCTCTCGAGCGCGGCGTGGGCCACTCCAGACGAGCTCGTCGCGAATCTGATCGCAGTGTTCGCCACCGGGGCGTCACTCGTGCAGGTAGCCAATCCCGATGTGGACGCACAGGAACGGCGTCGCACCACGGAGAAAGTCACCCGCGGCTAGATCAACGTGCCCCGAACAGCCCGATGGCCAGTTACCGCACGGTCTTTCGATGAAAGCGTGCGCCAACTGGCCACTGGGCGTCGGAACTACTTCAGCAGGGCGCGGCTCATGACCACGCGCTGAATCTGATTGGTGCCTTCGTAGATCTGGGTGATCTTGGCGTCACGCATCATGCGCTCGACCGGGAAGTCCACGGTGTAACCGGCGCCGCCGAACAGCTGCACCGCATCGGTGGTGACCTCCATGGCCACATCCGAGGCCAGGCACTTGCTCGCCGCCGAGATGAAGCCGAGGTTGCCCTCGCCGCGCTCGGCGCGTGCCGCGGCCGAGTACACCATCAACCGCGCGGCCTCCACCTTCATGGCCATGTCGGCGAGCATGAACTGCACGCCCTGGTTGTCACTGACCGGACGGCCGAACTGCTTGCGGTCCTTGGTGTAGGCGATCGCCGCGTCCAACGCACCCTGAGCGATACCGACGGCTTGCGCGCCGATGGTCGGGCGCGTGTGGTCCAGTGTGGCCAGCGCGGTCTTGAACCCGGTGCCGGGATCGCCGATGATCCGGTCCCCCGGAACGCGGCAGTTCTCGAAATACAACTCGGTCGTCGGGCTGCCCTTGATGCCGAGCTTGCGCTCCTTGGGGCCGACGACGAAGCCCTCGTCGTCCTTGTGGACCATGAACGCCGAGATGCCGTTGGCGCCCTTGTCGGGGTCGGTCACCGCCATGACGGTGTACCAGGTCGACTTGCCGCCGTTGGTGATCCAGCACTTGGTGCCGTTGAGGATCCAGCCGTCACCGTCGGCCTTGGCGCGGGTCCGCATGCCGGCGGCGTCGCTGCCCGCCTCGCGCTCGGACAGCGCGTAGGACGCCATCGCCTCACCCGAGGCGAGCGACGGCAGCACCTGCTTCTTCAGCTCATCCGAGCCGCGCAGGATCAGACCCATGGTGCCCAGCTTGTTGACCGCCGGGATCAGCGACGCCGAGCAATCCACCCGGGCCACTTCCTCGATCACGATGCAGGCCGCGACCGAGTCCGCTCCCTGGCCGCCGTACTCCTCCGGCACGTGAATCGCGTTGAAACCCGAGGCGTTCAGGGCCTGCAGGGCTTCTTCCGGGAAACGCGCATTCTCGTCGACGTCGGCAGCGTGCGGGGCGATTTCCTTCTCCGCCAGCGCCCGAATCGCCGCCCGAAGCTCCTGATGCTCCTCCGGCAGCTGAAACAGATCGAATGATGGGTTACCGGCCCAACCAGCCATGATCTTCTCCTTCGCTTTCAGCCCTTGGCTCTCTTGGTTTCCATCGTTGCCCGGACTGCACATCGAGTACATCGCCCTGCTACTTTTGGTACCCAGTACCATAGCATCGGCACTCAGTACCATGAAAGGTGCACTCATGCCCGACCTGCCAAGTACCCGGGAGCGCCTGGTGAGCGCGGCATTCGAGCTGTTCGAGGAGCGTGGATACGAGGCCACCAGCGTCGACGACATCGCGACACGGGCGGGGGTGGGACGCACCACTGCGTTCCGTCAGTTCGGGTCGAAAGAGGCGTTGATCTTTCCCGATCACGAGGCGCTGCTACGCCGCGCAGACGAGAGATTGTCGGCAACGCCGGCCGAAGCGCTCCCCGCCGAGGTCATCGCGGTGGCGACCACCTCGGTCTTCGAGAACTATCTCGCCGAGGGCGAGCGTGCCCGGACGCGGTACCGGCTCACCCGCTCGGTACCTGCCCTGCGCGACTTCGAAACAGCCGTGGTGTCGCGGTATGTCCGGCTGTTCACCAAACACCTTCGGACCTCGCAGACCGAGGATTGGACGGCGGGCCTGCGCGCCGAACTGTTCGCCAACGCCGTCGTCGCCGCACACAACCATGTTCTGCGCCGGTGGTTGCGGGGCGATGTGACCAACCCGCGGTCAGACCTGGCCGAGGCGCTGGCCGCCACCTGGCCGATCTACCGGGGCGGTAGCGGCCGCACCGCCGTTGTGGTGATGTCGACCGATGAACCGGTCGAGTCCCTGACGTCTCGTATTCGCGAGCTCATCGGGGATTGACTCACCCTCGCCCGGTCAGCCCAGCAGGCGATCGCGCAGGGCGGCGTCCTTCTCCAACACCATGGTTTCCAGATCCGCCTGGAATTTCACCATCCGGGCCTGCAGTGCGGGATCTGACGAACCGAGGATTCGTACGGCCAGCAAGCCCGCATTGCGTGCTCCGCCAATGGAAACCGTGGCCACCGGCACCCCGGCCGGCATCTGCACGATCGACAGCAGCGAGTCCATGCCGTCGAGACGGGCCAGCGGCACCGGGACGCCGATGACCGGAAGCGGTGTCGCGGACGCCACCATGCCGGGTAGGTGCGCCGCGCCACCCGCTCCGGCGATGATCACCTCGATCCCCCGGTCTGCGGCGGTCTTGGCGTAGTCGAGCATCCGCTGCGGGGTGCGGTGCGCGGAGACGACACCGACCTCGAACGGCACCTCGAACTCTGCGAGGGCGGTGGCCGCGTCGGACATCACCGACCAGTCACTGTCGCTGCCCATGATGAGGCCAACCCTGGGGCCGTTACTCTGCGCCATGTTCATCCCATCCGTCGGTCCACTCGCCGTGCGACAACCAGTGCGCCGCGCGCACCGCACGCTCGCGAAGTTCATCCATATCCGTGCCGATGATGTTGACGTGTCCGAGTTTGCGTCCGGGCCGCTCGCCCTTGCCGTACAGGTGCACCTTCGCGTCGGGGATCCGCGCGAAGAGGTGGTGCAGGCGCTCGTCCATCGACATCGCCGGTGTCTCCGGAGCCCCCAGCACGTTGGCCATCACCGCGGCCGGGGCAATCGCAGCGGTGTCACCCAACGGGTAGTCCAGCACGGCCCGCAGGTGCTGCTCGAACTGGCTGGTGACCGCGCCGTCCATGGTCCAGTGCCCGGAGTTGTGCGGCCGCATCGCCAACTCGTTGACCAGCAGCGTGCCGTCGACCGTCTCGAACAACTCGACCGCCAGCACCCCGACGACGCCGAGTTCGTTCGCCACTCGCAGGCCGAGTTCCTGTGCGGCCGAGCCGAGTTCGTCGGACAGTCCGGGAGCCGGGGCGTACACCTCGACGCAGATACCGTTGCGTTGCACGGTTTCGACGACGGGCCAGGCCGCCCCCTGTCCGAACGGCGAGCGCGCCACCAGCGCGGCCAGTTCCCGGCGCATCGCGACACGTTCCTCGGCCAGTACCGGTACCCCGTCGGCCAGGTAGCCGGCCACGACCTCGCGCGCGGTCGCCACGTCGTCGGCCATCACCACGCCCTTGCCGTCGTAGCCGCCGCGCACCGTCTTGATCACCACCGGGCCGTCGATCTCCCGCACGAATTCCTCGACGTCGGCGACCGAGGTGATCTCGGCGAAGCGCGGCACCGGGACACCCAGGCTGTGCAGCTTGCGACGCATGAGCAGCTTGTCCTGGGCGTGCACGAGCGCCTGCGGCGGCGGGTTGACCGTGATGCCTTCGGCCACGAGTGTGTCCAGGTGTTCGGTGGGCACGTGCTCGTGGTCGAACGTCAACACCGTGGCGCCGTCCGCCGCCCGGCGCAGCGCGTCCAGGTCGGTGTGAGAGCCGATGACGACATCGGGAGTGACCTGCGCGGCCGATTCGTCCGGTCCGGCGGACAGCACCCGCAGGGTCTGCCCCAGCGCGACGGCCGCCTGGTGGGTCATCCTCGCGAGCTGGCCGCCGCCGATCATCACCACTGTCGGATTCCGCCTGCTCACGGGCGAAGGCGGCTTCTGGGGAGTTGTCGGCACGCACTCCATGGTGTCATGCGCGAATTCATGACTTCGTCATGACCGGCGCATTGACCTGCGGTTAAGGTCCGGGGGCCGCAACGATGCGGCATCTGACGGGGCATTTACGTACACTGCCTAGTTGTGTCCTTTGCCGATGCGACAATCGCTCGATTGCCGCGGTTCGTCCGTCCCTACGCCGAGCGGCATCACGAGCTGATCAAGTTCGCGATCGTCGGCGCGACGACGTTTGTCATCGATTCGGCCATTTTCTACACCCTCAAACTCACGGTGCTGGAACCCAAACCAGTCACCGCCAAGATCATCGCCGGCATTGTCGCGGTCATCGCCTCCTACATCCTCAACCGGGAGTGGAGCTTCCAGAACCGCGGCGGCCGCGAGCGCCACCACGAGGCCTTGCTGTTCTTCGCGTTCAGCGGCGTGGGCGTGCTGCTGTCGATGCTTCCGCTGTATTTCTCCAGCTATGTGCTCGGCCTTCGGGTTCCCGAGGTCTCACTGACTGTGGAGAACATCGCCGACTTCATCTCGGCCTACATTCTGGGCAACCTGCTTCAGATGGCCTTCCGGTTCTGGGCGTTCCGCCGTTGGGTGTTCCCCGACGAGTTCGTCGATAAGCCCGACCTGGCACTGGAGTCCACACTCACCGGCGGTGGCTTCGCCGAAGCGCTGGAGAACCATTCCGAACTCCACAAGCCCGCGACCGTGACGCCGCTGCGCACGCGCGGATCAGACGGGGTCCTCCGGCGGCCGGGCCGTCGCTCGAAGGCGCGTCAACTCGGTGACTCATCGGACCCCGTGTCGAAGAGTTCCTGACATCTCGGCCCCGACGTCAGACCGGTCATCGACGGTCGAGCTGTGGGAAGAGCGTCTCGCGCGCCAGTAGCACCAGCACGATGACCGCCCCGCTGACCGCGCCGACGACGATTTTCCCGGCACCGACGATGCCACCGGCCAAGGCGGAAGCGTTTCCGCCCGCGAGTGCACCATTGAGCTTGTCCTGCAGGTGGAATCGGCCGTCGAGCTGGTCGACGATCGGGTATCGGTGCTGCAGGTCATGCAGGTAGTCGGGAGCGTTGTGGACGAGTGCGCTGCCCTGGGTGACCAGAGGCGGAATCGCGGCCGCCACGAACCCCGCGATCATGAGGATCGCCGCCAAGAACACCACCGTCACCGCCGCCCAGCGCGGGATCCGGTGGCGCACCAACCAGGACACGGCAGGCTCAAGGCCGATCGCGACGAACCCGGCGACGACGATGAGGATCACCGCCCCGCGCGCAGCGATCAGCAGCTCGATGCCGCCGTAGGTGACAGCCACCCCCGCCGCGCCGGCCATGCCGATCATGAAGGGCGAAGCGCGGTTGAAACGAGGCCCCGCCTCGCCCAGCGGGTGGGCCGGCGAACTGATCTGCGCCGCGCCCTTCTCCGCAGCGACGATCACGTCACCCTCGGCCTCCGTGTGAGGTTGACCGACGGATTTGTCGTGGGCCGCGTCGGCACCGGCGGCCGATGCATCACGGCCAGACATCGTCGTGGGGTCAGTCCTTGAAGACGTCCTTGATCTTCTCCCCGGCCTGCTTCACGTTGCCTTTGGCCTGGTCCTTGTGCCCCTCGGCCTCGGTGTCCCTGTCTCCGGTGGCCTGACCGACCTTCTCCTTGGCCTTTCCTGCGAGCTCTTCGGCCTTGTTCTTGGCCTTGTCGACGGCGCTCATGTGTTTCTCCTTCAAACCGGCTTGGCCACGGGTTCGCGGCACGGGAATGACATAGCGCGGGAACGAGATTCGTCGCGCAGTCACGCATCGGATACCCAACCCGGCGATATCTAACCCTTCTCTGGAGATCCGCGATCAGCTCCCGGCACACCATTGCGCGCAGCGACGGACGCAGCACTGTGGGTGTCGAAGACCTCGATGACCACGTCGCGGTCGCGGTAGCCGCCGATCGAAATGAGACCCGGCGTCGCCCCGATGACCCGGTTGGCCTGATCACCACTGAGCGGATAGTCGGCGACCTCGTGACGCCAGTGCGCCGCTATCACCGTCGCACCGCGGGCCAACTGCGGACACTCCCGGCGGAGCAGCTCAGCCAGCAATTCCTCGTCCAGGTAGTACGCCACTTCAGAAAGCACAAGTAGGTCGAAAGGCCCTGGCGGCCAAGGATCGTCGAGAGATCCACGGGTCAGGGTGACGCGGTCCCGCGTCCCGTCACGGTCATCGGCACGCAATCGGACGTCGGCGATCTGTAGCGCGGACGCCGCCACATCCATTGCGGTGACGTGATCGCAGCGTCCGGCGAGCAGGGCGGTGAGGGTGCCGATCGAGCAACCCGGCTCGAAGGCATGCCGATAGCGCCGGTACGGCAACATCGACAGAGTGATCGCGTACTTGCGTTGCTCATACCAGCGGGTCGCCAGCTGCCATGGGTCGGCCGAGGCCGCGTACATGCGGTCGAAGTATGCGTCGGGCAGGCGCGTCAACGGAACACCAGCTCTCCGACCGCGAGCAGGCGAGGCAACACGAACGGCGGCAGCACTGGGCCCCCACCAGGCGCAGAAGGGTGAAACTGACTGCGGAAGCATTGCGCGGCAACCTGCTTGAGCCCGACGGCGGAGGCCGTCAATGGCACCGTAAGCGCCCGATCCCAGGGCACTGCGGAGTCTCCAGGCCTGGCCCAGTGCCACATCCAGACCGGGTACTCGAGCAGAACTGCTGCGGTGCGGCGCACGGCCGTGGCGGCGGCCCGTCCGACGGCCTCGTGATCCGGGTGCCCGTCACCGCGCCACGTTGTGGCACACCAGGTCCCGGGCGGGCAAGCCTGGAGAATCCCGGTCAGCAGATCGGTGATCGAGTCCTGGTGGGCGGCAAGCTCGCCGTCAGGTAATGCGAGGCTGATCGGCTCGCCCATACCGAGAACCTTCGCTGCCTTTACCAACTCGGCTCTCCTGGTGCGTTCCAGCCGGAATCTGTCGAACGGGGTGAGATCGCCTTGGGCCGCCCCGCCGTCACTGACCGACACCACCTGGACGTCGATACCCCGCGCCGCCAGCAACGCCGTGGTCGCCCCGAAGCCGAGGGTCTCGTCGTCGGGATGCGGTGCGACCACCACCAGCGCGGGACAAGTGCTGAGATCCAACTCGCCGAAGGAGCGGCCCCAACTGGTCCAGACGTGGCCGGGGGTGCCGCCGCAGCTCAGCGGCCGTGACCCGAACCGCGATGCGTTGCCGCACGATTCAGCAGACTCCGCGGCAGTCATCGGTGCTCCCCCGCCAGCCTTCCGAGCGCGGCGAGGTCACGCTCGGCGTGGCTCTGCCGCACGTAGATCGTCAGATCCGCGACGTGTCGTGCGTGCTGGGCATCCTGGCACAGCGGCGCTGGCCCGAGTGCGCGGCCTGTGCGGGTGATCGCCGCGTCGACAGCGGTTTCGATGACGGCGCGGGTTCGCCTGGCCAGCAATTGGGCCGACCCGGACCGGTCGAACGGGTCGGCGTCGGTCGCCGCAGCCGCCGCGGCCAGCATCGCTTCGGCGGCCGCGATCGCAACGTCGACAGCGCCGAGGTGGGCCAGCGCATGCTCGTCGGCGTCTCCGCGTGCGACGCGGCCGTACAGGGGTGCGGCGACCGCGCGGGCGGCGCCGAGCCAGCACGCCGCGACGCCGATCGCGCCGTGCCAGAAGCCGGGACGATCCAGATAGTCGCCGGGACCGCCGACGGGTACCCCGAGCACATTGCTGAATTGGACCGAGCGGGTGTCACTGGCCGCCATGCCGGCATTCCTCCAGGTACTGGGCAGGGGCTGCACCCCGGCGCTGTCCGTCGCCACCAGGTACAGCCCGCGGCGGCCGTCGTCTCGGCGAGCTGTGACCAACGCGTGTGTGCAGAGCCCCGCCCCCGAGCACCACGGTTTGGTTCCTGACAGTCTCACTGTGTCTGTTTCGCGGTCTCCCGTGGTGTGGGCGTTGAGTACGGCCTCCGGGTCTTCGGCGGCCCACACCGCCCACAGCTCGCCTGGGGCAGGCGGTTTGCCCCCGAGCTCGTCGAGGATCGCGACCGCGTCGACGTGAGCTTCCGCGAGTCGCCCGGCGACGACGTCGATCTCCGCCAGCTCCGCAAGCCGCTGCCAGCGTCGCGCCGTCGCACCGGAACCTGGTAGTGGCAACTCCAGCCGGCCTGACTCCAACCAGTTCCGGAACAAGCTCGCCGTCATGCGGAATCCCTTTCTGCCGAAGGGAATACGGATCGCGATAAATCGCGGAGGTAACTGGCGAAGCCGCCGGGAGCGCGGCCGTTCCGCCGCGCTGACGTGGTGACCGACAGCGACGGGTCCCGCCGTATCCGATAGGAGGCGGTCTCGAACCTTTCGACCAAGTCGACATCCTCGCCAGTCGTCAGCGGGTGGAAGCCGCCAACCCGCCAGTACGCGTCGGCACGGAAACCCATGTTGGCGCCGTGGATGTGGTTGTGACCGTTGCTGCCCCGCATATCGGACTCGTATGCATGCAGGTACCGACGGACCAGTGCGGCGGGGTGATGCCGCCAGTCGGCCACCCGCACCACACCCAGCACCATGTCGGCAGCCGGCGCAGTCTGACGCAGCAGCCAGTCGGGGTCCACTCGGCTGTCGGCGTCGGTGGTGGCGTACCACACACGCGAGTCGTCGACGTGGTTGCTCAGCGAGTGCGCGTAGGAGAAACCGGCTGCTCGGCTCGCACCGACGTTGCCCGCCTCGACACTGACGAAGTGGACGTCGCAGCCGAACTGGCCCGCCAACTGGGCGCTGCTGTCGTCACAGGAATCGAGGACGACTACGACCAGCACCGGCCCCTGCCAACATGCCGCGGCCGTGGTGATCCCGCGCAGGCAGCGAGGCAACACTGCAGCTTCGTTGTGGGCCGGTATCACCACCACGGCCTGATCGAAGGCGGTCTCCAAGTGGTTCGGCCGTGCGGTCATGGCTGATAGATAGCCATTTCCGCCCGATTCCACACCCGCTGGCCCCAGTGGCGGCGGCAACGGGCCCGGCCGTCGCGCGAGGCAGTGTCAGCTGGGCGACTCTTCGGACCCCAGAGTGTCGAAAACTTCGTGATACAGCAGTGAATGCACCTGTTCCACCCGCGGAATGTCGTGGAATTCCAGGGGATCCTGCGACGCTGATTCGATGATCAACGTGCCGGTGCGCATCAGCCGGTCGGTCAGCCCGTGGCGGAATTCGACGCTGTTGATCCGCGCGAGCGGGATGTCGATGCCCGAGCGGGTCAGGAGGCCGTGCCGGAACATCACCCGGCGGTCGGTGATGACGAAGTGGGTGGTCCACCAGTTCAGGAACGGCCAGACCGTCAGCCAGCCGACCACGATCAGCCAGATCGCGCCGATCACGATGAACAGGACGTTCTTGGCGGTGGCCTGCCAGTCCATGGTGTTGACCACGGCTGCGACGAACGCCGAGGCCGCAGTGATCAGGACCAGGACCAGGACCGGTCCGATCAGGCGTTTCCAGTGGGGGTGCCGGTGCAGCACCACCTGCTCGTCCTTGGCCAGCACATTCTCCGGGTAGCCCACGGCAGAACTCTACGACTCCTCGGGGCGCAGGTGCGTGATGTCGCCCGCAGACAACGTGACCTGTTCGGTTGCGGTGTCGATGATCAGGCGCCCGAGTTCGTCGACGTCGACGGCGGTGCCCACCAAGGTGTTGTCGCCGGGAAGGATCGCGCGGACGCGGCTGCCGATGGTGACGCTGCGGGCACGGTAGTCGGCCGCGAGCGAGGGATCGTCATCGCGCCAGGCGGTGATACGTGCGTCGAGATGACGCAGCAGGGCCCGCGCGAGCGGCGTGCGGTCCACGGTCGCCGTGCCGAGTTGGGTGAGCGAGGTGGCGCGCGGATCGGGTGCTTCCTCGGCGGTCATCGTCACGTTCAGGCCGAGGCCGACGACGATGACGGGAGCCGGCGAGGCCACCTCGGCGAGGATGCCGGCCAGCTTTCCGCCGCCGGGCCCTACCAGGACGTCATTGGGCCATTTCAGGCCGACCCGCGTCCCGGCGACCTCGGCGACCGCATCGACGGTGGCCAGGCCGGTGGCCAACGGCAACCACCCCCAACGGTTCGGGGACACCGCCGAGCCGTCGACGCCGAAGGAGACGATCACCTGTGAGCGGGGCGGTGCTGACCAGTGCCTGCCGTGTCGGCCGCGGCCGGCGTGCTGATGCTCGGCGAACAGCACCGCGCCGGCGATGTCCTCGCCCGACGCCGCCCGCGCCAACAGGTCGGCATTGGTTGATCCGGTCTCATCGACGACATCGACGCGCCGCCACGACAGGCCCTCGAGCCCGTCGCGCAAAGTCGTCACGTCCAACGCTGGCCTTGTGTTCATCGCGGCCAAGCTTACGGCGCGAACGTCAGTGGGAAGCCCGGGCAGCGTTGGGCGCCGCGAGGTTGTCGGCGACCTCCTGGTGCCACAGCTCGTTGGCGTGCGTGGTGTCGACCTCCTGCTCGAAGCGGTCGGTCATGTCCGGTGTGACATCGGCGAGATCGACGTAGAACTGTTCGTACCACCGGCGGTGGTGGTAGACGGGGCCGTCCTCCTCGGTCAGCAGCGGGTTGTCGATGCGTGCCTTGTGTTTCCAGATCTCGACGTCCTCCATGAAGCCGTCACCGAACGTCCGGCTCATCGTGGCTGCGAGTTTCTCGGCCTTGTCGCCGGGCATCGTTGGATTCTGCTGGACCGCGACACCCCACTGCAGCACGAACGAATCGTGCGTCACCGGGTAGTGGCAGTTGATCAGGGCGATCTCGACGGTGAAGTTTGGGGCGAGGTCGTTGTGCAACCAGTTGATCATGTAGGCCGGACCGAAATACGTTGCCTCCGAACGCAAGTAGGTGCCGTCCCAGAGTTCTCTGGTGGCGTAGTCCGGCCGTGGCTTGGACTCCATGAACTGGCTGGCCGTGTGGCCTTCGATGACGTTCTTGAAGTACGTCGGGTAGGCGTGATGGATGTAGAAGAAGTGCGCCATGTCGACGTTGTTGTCGACGATCTCGCGGCAGTGGGACCCTTCGATGAGAATCGAATTCCACTGCCACGGCGACCAGATCCCGTCCTCGTAGCCTTCGATGGTGGGCGGTGTCAGCTCGGCCGGGGGCGTCGAGCCCTCTGGATCGTGCCAGACCAGCAGCTGGCCGTTGACCTCGGTCGTGTCCCACTTGCGGGTACGCGCCAGTCGCGGTGTCCGCTTGGCATATGGCACCAGCTTGCACTTTCCGTCGGCGCCCCAACGCCAGTCGTGGAACGGGCAGGCCAGGTTGTCGTCCTTGACCGAGCCCATCGACAGGTCACCGCCCATGTGCCTGCAGTACGAGTCGAGTACGTGCAGTGCGCCGGCGGAGTCGGAATAGACGACCAGCTTGGTGCCGAAGGCTTCGATACCGTGCGGCTTCCCGTCCCGAAACGTGTCAGCGAGGCCGACGCAGTGCCAGCCGCGCGCGAAGCGCGTCATCGCAACGCCGGTGTCGATTTCCCGGATGTCACTCATTGCTACCTCGGTTCTTCGCGCAAGCGCTCATCACATGTCTCTCCCTAGCATGTCTTTGACCGCCAGGTGGCTGAACAGCATGCTGGTTCCGATCGGATTTCCGCCGCCCGGATAGGCGGTGCCGCTCGGGGCGGCCATGGTGTTGCCCGCGGCATACAGTCCGGCGATCACCTGACCGTCCGCGTCGAGCACCCGGGCCGCGGTGTCGGTACGCAACCCGCCCTTGGTGCCCAGGTCGGAGATGCCGAAAGCAGCGGCGTGGAACGGGCCCTTCTCGATCGCGACGAGTGGGGATGCGCCGCCGGAGAACGCCCGGTCGTACGCCTCGTCGCCGCGCCCGAAGTCCTCGTCCGAACCGGCGTCGACGAAGCCGTTGAAGCGCGTCACGGTGGCAGTCAGGTTCTCGGCGGGAATGCCGATCTTGGCGGCCAGTTCCTCCAGGGTGTCGGCGGTGTGCCACAGCCCGGCGTCGAGGTAGCGCTGCGTGTCGACCATCGAGACGTTGGTGGCCTTGACGGGAGGGACTTCCCCCTCCCGGTCGTCGTAGATCATCCAGTACGGCAACGTCATCGAACCGTCGGCCAGCCGCGGCAGGATTGCCCGGCCGATCCGGTCGTAGGCGGCAGATTCGTTGACGAAACGCTGTCCGTTCTGGTCGACGAAGATACCGCCGGTGAACCACAGCGCGAACGCCGAACGGCCGTCGGGGTGCGTCAACCCCGGGGACCACCAGGCCTGCTCCATCAGGTCGACGTCGGCGCCGACGGCCATCGCCGCCTGGTGTGCCTGGCCCAGGTTGGCCGGCGGCCCCATGGTGTCGCGGGCGACGCCAGGAACCCCGTGTTCACGGCGCAGTTCGTCGTTGCCTTCGAAGCCGCCGGCAGCGAGCAGCACTCCGCGGCGGGCCCGGATCGCCCGCCGCTCGCCGTCGGATTCGACGATCGCACCGGTCACGGTCCCGTCCTCGACCACCAATTCGACCAGCGGGGTGTTGCGGCGAAGTGAGGTATTCGGGTACTGCTCAATGGCTTTGAGGAACCGGGCGATCAGTGCCCGGCCGCCGATGAAGTAGTCATCCGGCTGCTCGGCGCCCAGCCGGTCGGCGTCCAGCGGGCCTCGTACCAGCTCGCGCAGGTGCGGGGCTTTCTCCACCTTCAGTGGGCGGGCCGCGATGTGGCGCTGGCCGTCGGCGCGAGCCTTGGGCGCCTTGCCGAAGTAGTCCGGCCACGGCATCGGCGCGAACTTCAGATTCTCGTCGGCTTCCAGGTACTCGATCAACCCGGCGCCGCCGCGGACGTAGGTGTCCTGCAGCTCCCGCGGCGTACGGTCCCCGACGACGGCGTGGTAGTACTCCAGCGCATCTTCGATGGTGTCGTCGGTGCCCGCCCGCTTGAGCACCGGGTTGCACGGGAACCACACGCCGCCGCCACCCGAATACGCTGTGGTGCCGCCGTATTTGTCGCTGGCTTCCACCAGGATCACCGACAGACCCTCGCGAGCCGCGGTGTAGGCGCCGGTCACGCCGCCACCTCCCGATCCCGCGACCAGGACGTCACATTCCTCTGCCCATTTCATGCGGACCGCCTCATAGGTAACGCTGCCTCCCGTACTGCGCGAACTCGGCGTCCAGCGCCTGCTTGCCATCGTCGCCCATGGCCAGATACGCCGGTGCTCCGCGTCCCGCCCACCGGTACACCACCTCGTCGGTGTGCCAGCGTTCCTGCTGCAGTTCCCGTTTGAGCACCTTGTTGGACCCGGTCACCGGCAGATTCTTGGATACCCGCAGGAAGCGCGGAATTGCCTTGGTGCCCAGGTCATCCTGGTCGGACAGGTAGGACACGAAGGCGGCGGGGTCGAAGCCGGCGGGATCGGCCACCTCGATCGCAGCCATCACCTGATCGCCCGAGCGCGGATCGGGCACCGCGTAGACGCCGGCCGCCACCACATCGGGATGGCGGCGCAGTACCCGCTCGATGTTGAGCGCGGAGGTGTTCTCGCCGTCCACCCGGATCCAGTCGCCGCGACGGCCCGCGAAGTAGATGAATCCCTGCTCGTCGAGATAACCGAGATCACCCGTCCAGTACCAGCCGTTGCGGATACGTTCGGCGTTGGCCTCGTCGTTCTTGTAGTAGCCCTCGAACGTGCGGGTGCCGAACTTGTCGACGATCTCCCCCACCGCGTCGTCGGGGTTGAGGACCCGGCCGTGCTCGTCGAAAACCGCAGGCGCACAATCGTTCAGCGATTCAGGGTCGATGATCGCCACCCCCTCATGCGCGGGCCGGCCGAGCGCACCCGGCGGCATGCCGGGGGCCAGCACCACTGCCCCACCGCCTTCGCTGGAGCCGTAGCCCTCGAACAGTTCGGCGTCGAAGCGGCGGCGGAACTCGTTCTGGTCATCGGGCGACGCCTCGGTACCGAAGCCGCGGACCAACGGGTTCTCGGCATCGTCGGGTTGTTCGGCGGTGGCCATCAGATAGCCGAGCGCCTTTCCCACATAGGTGAAGAACGTCGCGCCGAAGTACCGCACGTCGGGCAGGAAACCGGACGCCGAGAAGGATGGCGTCAGGCACACCGTGGCACCGACGGACAACGCCGGCGCCCACAGCGCCATGATGGCGTTGCCGTGGAACAGCGGCATGCAGCAGTACTCCACGTCCTCGCGCACATGGCCGAACTTCTCGGCGGCCGCATAGCCGATCCGGGCCAGCCTGCCCTGGCTGCAGATGACGGCCTTGGAGGCGCCCGTCGTTCCCGAGGTGAACAGCAGCAACATCAGGGAGTCCTCGGTGACCCCGGGCGCGACCGCAGGGGTGACACGATGTGCGTCGAGTTGCGCCGCATGGTCCGGGCCGTCGACCACCAGGAACCGGTCCGGCGCCAACCCGACGTCGAGGTCACGCAGACGCGCGGCACCCGCGGTGTCGGTGACGATCAATTGGCAGTCGGCAAGCCGGATTTCGGCTGCGAGCTCGGCGGCGCCCCGGGTCGGGTTGATCCCGACGATGGTCGCCCCGACCAGGGCCGCACCACCGAGCCAGAAGAGGAAGTCCGGCACGTTGTCCAGCAGCACGCCGATGTGCAGCGGGCCGTCCACCCGCATCGCCTCCGCCAGCGCACCACGCGCCGCGGATTCGGCAACCACCTCGTCCCACGCCCAGTCCCGGTCGCGGGTGCGCAGGCCGAGGTGTTGGTCACCGACCCGGTCGAGCAGCAGTGAGGCGATGTCGGTTCGAGCGTCAGGCATCGGCTTGGGCGGCGGCGCGCTTCTGGTCGATGTAGGCCTGCGGCAGGTCCTCTTCGCTCAGCTTGGTCACGCTGACCGGGCCGGTCTGGTAGGCGTCCTCACCGACGATCAGGCCGTCGGCGTCGATCGGCCAGTTGATGAGCTGACGGAACAGCAGCAGGTAATCGCCGGCCGGGTCTTCGACCTCGACACCGATCGCCTGCGCGGCCGCGCCCGGGTAGATCATCTTCATCCAGCCTTCGGTCATCACCAGATCATCGTCGACGGCGAGGCGATCGATCTCGAAAACGAGATGGTTGGCGCCACTGGCCACGAATTCCTCGTAGTAGGCACGCACGCCCTCGGTGGTCTTGGGGCCCATATCGGCGTTCGCGTACCAGAAGTGGTAGTCCGGGTTCGGGGCCAGGGTGGCCATCAGCCGCTCCATGTCGGGCTCGGCCTCGGCCTTCATGTGCTCGAGAACGATGCTGAGCACCTGACGGTGCCGCTCGTTGGTGGTGACGGCAAGACGCTCTTCCACGGGGACCCAGGTCTTGGTCGGGTCGATAACGGCCATGTCGGCCTCCTTGTCGGTTGTGAGCTCGTGTGGGCTGCACCGCAATCTTTGGCCAATGAGGTGATGGCGGTCACCCGCCACCTGTCGGTCTATTTCGGCATATCATCCGACAGTTGTCGACCGGATCGAGCTGCGCCTGCCGACTGGCCACTTATGCCACGGCCATCGCGATATGGCGTGCCATAAGTGGCCACTCGCCGGCGAGGCCCGGCGCCTACAGCAGGTCCGCATCGGCGAGTTCGGCCGAGGACATCGCGATCCGCCGCACCATGAGCACCAGCGTGCCCAGGAAGCGGTCGACAGGGTCGTCGAAATCCCATCCCATCGCGGCCTGCACACGCGCCAGCCGCGCGGCGACGGTGCTGTGGTGCACGTGCAGTTCGGCGGCGGTCCGCCGCAGCGAGCCGTACACGAAGAACGCCTCGGTGGTCCGCACGTCGAGATCCCCGGCAGGAGATGCCGCAATCTCGTTGATATGGGCCACATCTCGGTTGCGACGCACCCGGTCGATCGGCAGGTCGGCCAGAAGTTCCAGTGAGCTCAGCCGCTCGTAGGCCACCACCCGCCTGCCGAATCCGGTCGATGAGGCGAATCGCAACGCGCGCACGGCCTCATGCCACGAGGTCGACGCGCTGAATGCGTTTCCCACGGAGCCGATTCCGACCCACGGTCCCGACGCGGTGCCGACATTCACCACTGTCGGGAACTGCTCGACGATGACGCGCTCCAGGCGGTCCGAGAACTCACGTATGTCGAACGATCCCTGACACACGATGGCCGTCGCGTTACCGATGACGGCGGACCGCACCGCCGGCGCGGGCAGCTCGCCGGTGATGAGCCGTACCGTCTCCCGCGGCGGATGTCCCGATGCCGCCAGCACAAATGTCGGCCGGCTCTCGTCGAGCCCCAACAGTCGGATGGCCCGGGCCCGGTCTTCACGGTGCTCTTTGGCCGACAGCACGACCTCGAGCAGTGCCGGGTCCCCGAGGTGCGGTGTCCCGCTCACCCCGGTCCGTGCCGCGACGCGACCCAGTACCCGTCGCAGCCGGTCCAGCAGCACCTCGTCCAGCGGATGCCCGGATCCGTCACGTTCCACCCAGACGAGCGTCTCGTGCTGATCCGATGTCGGCGCGGCGGTGTCGTCGATCGGATCGAGCCGTCCCGACGCGTCGTAGCGGACAACGGTGCCGCCGGGCCAGCGGACCCCGACCGGGCAACCCGCCGTCAACGCGGCAAACTGCACGGCGGCGTCGGCGTTGACCTCCTGCTCCTCCAGCCCGTCGAATTGCGCGATGAGCCGCAGCACCGATGCGGGGTCGGTGCCCAGTTCGGACAGCACCAGCGGCCCGGGGGTCATGGTCGAGAGCATAGGCCCACGGCTGGGCAGGCCCTCAGGCGAGTGCCACCCGCCTGACGTCCGCCCGATTCTGTCGGTACCACGCCAGGGTCTGCTCGATCCCGTCATGCAGCGAAATCGACGGTTGCCAACCGCTGTCCCGCAAGGTGCTGATGTCCAGCAGCTTGCGGGGGGTGCCGTCGGGCTTGCTGGTGTCCCAGGCCGTCTCGCCCTCGTATCCCACTGCAGTCGCGACCAGCTGCGCTGTCTCTCGGATCGAGTGGTCTGTCCCGGTGCCCACGTTGACCTGTTGTGGCCCGTCGAACTGCTGAAGCAGATGTAGACAGGCCGACGCCATGTCGTCGACATGCATGAACTCACGGCGCACGGTGCCGGTGCCCCAGTTCGTCACCTGGGACTTGCCCGATTCCTTCGCTTCTTCGTACCGGTGGATCAAGGCCGGTAGGACGTGCGAGGTCGTCGGGGAGAAATTGTCACCGGGCCCGTACAGGTTCGTCGGCATTGCCGATATCCACGGCAAGCCGTATTGCCGCCGTACCGCCTGGACCGCCACGATTCCGGCGATCTTCGCGATCGCGTAGGCATCGTTGGTCTCCTCCAGGGATCCGGTCAGCAATGCATCCTCGGTGATCGGCTGTGCTGCCATCTTCGGGTAGATGCATGACGATCCGAGAAAGAGCAGACGCTGGGTGCCGTATTTGAGCGCCGCGTCCATCACGTTGGTCTGTATCCGCAGATTCTCGGAGATGAAGTCCACCGGGTAGGTCTTGTTCGCCAGGATTCCACCGACCCGCGCCGCCGCCAAAATCACCACCGGTGGTTGGGTTTTCGCGAAGAACTCGAATGTCGCCGCCCGGTCGGTCAGATCCAACTCACGGTGCGACCGGCCGATGAGATCGGTAAATCCCTCCGATTGCAGCTTCCGGTGGATCGCGGACCCGACCATGCCCCGATGGCCGGCGATGTACGTCGGCGCTGCGGGGTCGAGCGGATGTGCCGTGTTGACAAGGTCATTCCGAAGCAATGTCAGCCCCACCCCGCCAAGGCCGGCGTGTCGATCCATGGCTTGCCGAGGCATTCGAGCTGCGCGATGTCGGCCTCCACCATGATCTGTGCGAGTTGGGGCGTACGCACCGTCGGACTCCAGCCGAGCAGCCGGTCGGCTCTGGCGGCGTCACCGACGAGCGCATCGACCTCGGTGGGACGCAGGTAGCGCTCGTCGAACCGGACGTGCCGTTCCCAGTCCAGGCCCGCATGTTCGAAGGCGGCGACGAGAAAGTCGCGCACGGTGTACCGGTCGCCGGTGGCGAGCACGTAATCTTCGGGCTCATCGACCTGCAGCGTGCGCCACATCCCCTCGACGTATTCCGGTGCGTAACCCCAGTCGCGGATCGCGTCCAGGTTGCCGAGATAGAGGTGCTCATCGATCCCGGCTTTGATCCGCGCGGCGGCTCGGGTGATCTTCCTTGTCACGAAAGTCTCACCGCGGCGCGGTGACTCGTGGTTGAACAGGATCCCGTTGACGGCGAACATCCCGTAGGCCTCGCGGTAATTCCGGGTCATCCAGTACGAGTAGACCTTGGCTGCCCCGTAGGGCGAGCGCGGATAGAAGCTTGTCTGCTCGTTCTGCGGAGGGGGTGAACCACCGAACATCTCTGAACTGGAGGCCTGGTAGAAGCGACACGGAACCTTCGAGATCCGCACGGCCTCCAGCAGTCGTGCGGAACCGATACCGGTGGTGTCACCCGTGTGTTCGGGTTCGTCGAAGCTGACCCGCACATGCGATTGTGCGGCCAGGTTGTACACCTCGTCCGGTTCGATGGTGCTCAGCAGGGTTACCAACCGCGCGCCGTCGCTGAGATCGCCGTAGTGCAAGAACAGTTGCGCGTGTGGATCGTGTGGATCGACGTACAGATGATCGATCCGAGCGGTGTTGAAGGACGAAGACCGACGGATCAGCCCATGCACCTCGTAACCCTTGTTGAGCAGGAACTCGGTCAGGTAAGAACCGTCCTGACCCGTGATTCCGGTGATCAGGGCTTTCTTCTTCACCTGATTCACTGCGTGTTCTCCTTAATCTCGTACACCCGTAAAGCATTGGGTGGATTTGCTTTTGGAGATCAGTACGCTCCCTGGCTGAGCAGCACTGCCCGCACGGTCTTGGCGATGATGACCAGGTCGGCCACCATCGACCAGTTCTCGACATAGGAAAGATCCAGCCGCACTGATTCCTGCCAAGACAGGTCCGCCCGTCCACTGACCTGCCACAGGCCGGTGATACCCGGCTTGACGAGCAATCTGCGCTGAACGTCGCCATCGTAGGTTTCGACCTCCTGCCGCAGCGGTGGACGAGGGCCGACGACGCTCATTTCCTGCCTGAGCACGTTGACGAACTGTGGCAGCTCATCGATGCTGAGCCGGCGGAGGATCTTGCCCACCGATGTGACGCGCGGATCATCCTTGATCTTGAAGAGAACTCCGCCGGAGCTCTCGTTCAGGTTTTGCAGGCTCTCCAGTTGCCGATCCGCATCCGAGACCATCGTACGGAACTTCAGCATTGCGAACGGCCGGCCGTCGATGCCGATGCGTTCGGCCGTGTAGAACACCGGTCCCCGGCTGTCGAGCTTGATGGCCAGCGCCGCGGCCAGCAGCACCGGGGAGGCGACGACGAGTGCGACCGCCGCGAAAACGAAGTCAAATGCCCGTTTCTCGAATCGTTTCGCACCGTCGTACTGCGGCTTCTCGACATGTACCAGCGGGAATCCGGCTACCGGCCGCATCTCCAGCCGCGCCCCGGAAACGTCCATCACACCCGGCGAGACCACGAGGTCGACTCCCATCGCCTCCAGGTCCCACATGAGTTTCCGAATCCCCTCGTAGCCGAAGTGGTCGACGCCCGTTACGGCTACCGTGTCGGCGCCGCATTCTCGGATGGCGTCCAGGACATACTCCTCGCCACCCATGATCGGGATTTCCTGATCGCCCACGGTGAGACGTTCGCCCGCGGGCGCTCCATAGCCTGGAATGCCCACTGCCACAATGGCGTATCCGGCGCGCGGATCGCGGGTCAACTCCTGCGCGAGATAAGAGACCGCATCGGCATCACCGATCGCCATCACCGCCGTCTGATAACGCCCCTCCGCCCGTTGCTTGGCAAGGTAACGACGCCAACCCCACCTGGTCAGGCACAACGCGACGGTTCCGGTGGGCAGCGCAACCGCAAGGTAGCCGCGCGCAATCTCGAGCTGAAGTAGGAACGCGATTATCGCGATGCCCCCGAAGGTCCAGAAAGACGCAGACGCAACGCGTTTGTACTCCTCGGCACCGGCCCCGGTCACCCGCGGCGACCTGGTTCGACACAGCGAGAGCGCACCCAGCCAGATGGCGCCGAACAGTATCGAAACGGACGTGATGTATCCGTCGGTGCTGGAAAGATCCGGCGCTTGCCCGAAACGGACGTACTGCGCCAGCACCACCGCCGCGCACACCACGAGAACGTCGGTGATCAGAATGTTGACCAGGTACTGCCGTTGCCATCGGGTGCGTTTGAACACTTCTCGCGGCATCGTCACGACGGTCATTTTTTGTCGTGCACCTCCCCGGCCCATGGCCGGCGGGAATGCCTCGCAATCCACTCATACGCGCAATTGCGGCAATCTTTACAACAACAACCGCGCGGCCCTGGGCGTCGTACATCGATTATGCGGTCCGTTTGCAATCTAACAGTTCCTCATCGTTGTCGGCCGGGCAGGTTTGGGGCAGAGCGGCACGAAAGGACTCAATTCAGCTCGCTTTTCGAGCACACGCTGCGAAAACGCACACAGTGGCAACGGATGTTGTGACAACCCACACCACGACGTCGACCAGCGGCGGCTAACCTGATCAGCGATGGTGACCTCGACTTCGGCCGGCAGTTGGCAGCTGCGGTGGATCATTGTGGGCGCCGTAGCCGGAGCTGTGATGCGCCATCTCGCGATCCAGATATGGGATACGCCCGCCCATCTGCTTCTGATCACCCTGATCGTAATGACGATCTCCGGTTTCGCGATGGGCGCCGCACTCACTTGGCCTGTGCGCCAACAGTTCCGGTCCTTCACCTGGGGCGCAGCCGGAGCTGCGGCCAGCCTCAGCGGCTACAACGCCCTCGCCATCGACCAGCCTGCGCTGAGCGCACTCACGATGCTGCTGTTGGCACCCGTGTGCGCCTTGTCGGGTCTGTGCGGCGGCGCGGTACTGGGATTGCGATCGGCCCCTGCGAGAGGCGAGGACACCCTGTCGTGATCACCGATCTGCTGCTGGTTGCGGCGGGTGCTGCGGCGGGCGCCCCTGCTGCGGTCTACCTATATCGAAATGCCGACAGATGGCGCATCATTGCGATCAACTCTGTGGTGTGCGCCCTGCTGGGGTGTCTCACCGCCCTGCAGACCACGATGGATTCGCCGCCTCCCGTCCTGCTCGTCGGTGAGGGACTACTGGTGACGGCGGCGCCGATGACCACCGTGTTGCTCCCGCTGGCCGCGATCGACCCGCGCGGGTACCCCTGGCAGACGATCCGCCGCACTGCGCGCACCCTCGCGTTAACCGCCATGTACTGCAGCGCATTTGCCATGATCGGATATCTCAGTGTCTATGTATTCGCGGGCGTCCAGTACAAGCTGAAGTGGTGACTCACCGGCTCAGTCACACTTCTTCGACTCCATCACCGCCTTTCCCAACGCGAAGAACTGGTACAGGTAGGTGTACTCCCACGAGCCCGCAGACAGGCGGTATTCGCGCGGTACTGCGCGCATCACGGTGGAGTCTGCCGAGGAGGAGAAACAATGCTCGAAGATGAAACGGGCCCGGGGTAAGTGGTACTGCCAGGAAGCGACCACCACAGTGGCCCAGCCTCTTTCGCGGGCCAACTGCCGAATCAGCTTCGCCTCACCGAGGGTGGTAGAGGGCTTCGGTGGCACGCACAACACTTCGACACCTGGTGGACGCCGGTTGCACGCCTTCTTCATCACCGGATCCGATGACCGATATGGGTTGGACAACACCAACACTGGGGCGACGCCATCGCGGACCAGTTGAAAGCCATAGTCCTCGCGGCCATCGTGCTCACCACCGAGAACGAACACCGCGTCGGCCTTACGCAAGTCGTCCTGCGGTGCGTAACGGAACACCACCGTGCCGACGGCAGCGACGAGAAGCAGAAGAACCACCACGGCAGTGGCGACAACGGTCACGCCGATACGCAAGCGCCGAGTCAATCGTCCTCCCCCACATAGACGGCGGCCAGGTCGCGAGCGATGGCTTCCATGCTGAAGACCGCGGCAGCAGTCTGGCGCGCAGCAGCGCTCATCTTCTCCCGCAGCTGCTGGTCGATGATCAATGTGCGCATCGCCTCGATCAGAGCATCCTCCGATTCATCCACCACGATTCCGCTACCAGAAGCACGCACCGTTTCCGCCAGCCCACAGCTCTCGGTGATCACCACAGGCAATCCGACCGACATCGCCTCCAGCACCGACATCGGAAAGGGTTCATCGACCGAGGGCAATACGTAGATGGACGCGGCAGCCATCCGCGCCACCGTACGGTCCGGTGGCAACGCTCCCTCCCAACGGATCTCGTCGGACCGGCTATCAGATCGCGCGATGGTATCGAGAACCTCGGTCCCCTCGCCTTCGTCGGGACCGACCAGGGTGAACCGCGCATCGCACCCCGCCGCGAGCAGGCGGGCGGCGGCTTTCGCAAAGAGCACGGGACGTTTCCGTGCCTGTAACCGCGCCAGGTACAGCACCTCGACGCACCCGGCCGTCCGGTCGGCACGGGCAGCCGCGTGCGCCCCTTCGTACCCGGGAACGCCGTTGCGAAGGTGCCGCACCGCAGCCTCGGGTTGCACGCGTAGCAGTGCGGCCCGCTCGTCTTCGGTCAGATACAGAACGGCGGCTGCTCGGCGCAGAATCGGCCGGGTCAGAATGCGGTCCAGGATCGGTGCAATCGGATGACTGCTGTCGGTGACCATTCCGTGGGTCTGCACGACCAGGCGCTTCCGCAGCATCAGCGCGATCGCGGCCGCCGGCAACGTGATCAGATCGCGTGCCAGGTGCACATGGATCACGTCGAAAGACTTGCGGTTGCGCATCATCCAGCCGAGCAGCGCCGGAGCGAGCAATCCGGAGAATCCCAACATGGGAATGATGCTGCGGGCCTTCGCGAGTCGGACCGGAACCCCGTCGAGCACGGTGGGGATCTTCGGGTAGCCCCGTACCGCACCCGCAACCAGAGTTCGATGGCCGGTCGCGCACAGTTGTCGGGATTGGTTGAACGCCACCCTGACCGGTCCGCCGTAGGCACCGTCCGGCGTGATCAGCGTGACGACGTGAAGCACGGCCGGCCGAACCGCGCCGGTGAAATCCTCACTCATCGTGACCTGCAGCCTCTCATCTCCGCTTCGAGGACATCGACCGTCGGCCAGGCAATCCCGGTCTTTTCCAACGGCTTTTGCAGCTCGACCGCAGCGTCCTGTTCGACAGAGGGCGCCTCAGTCGCGCGGTGCCACGCAACGCGCCGGGCGAGCCCAACACCGACCAGAGCGGCGAGAACGCCCGCCACAGCCAGCGAGATGGCGATGGCGACCGCTGTGCCCACTGCCAGTCCGGCGGACAGGCACAGACCGAGTTGCAGACCGATCTGGAATAGCTTGACCCGCAAGACCGTCCTGCTCATGCCCCGCGCCTGGAAGAAGCTGTACACGCTGACCATCCAGCACATTGCCGCGCATTCGATCCCGAGATAGACGACGAGTGCCGAGGCATACGTCCACGTGTCGCCCAGGATGGCGGAGCCCAGTCGGCTCGGGATGAGGGCCAGGCACAGGCCTGCCACCACGGTCAAACCCGACGTCGCGATGGATGTCTTGACGAGTACCCGCCACTGCTCGCCGATCGATGCCGCTGCACGGCGGACATGCGGAACGAACACCAGAGGCAATGCCGACACCAGCATTGCAATCGGCCCGAACAGTGTCGCCGCGCCGCGCAGCCCGGCCGCCGCGGTGCCGCTCACCACTACCGTCACGGTCAGTGTCACGAGGGTGGCACCAACCTGGTTGAGCGCATAGACAATTCCGAATCTCAGCCGGGCACGGTCATACGTGCGCCACCACCCGACGAGGCGATGACCCCGTGGTCTGGTCTGCAGGACCCGCATCAGCACCACCGCCGAAACGAGTCCGCCCACACCCCACAGGTACACCGTGACCACTGCCGACATCCCGGAGGTGATCAGGTTGACCAGGTAGACGGCCAGGATCCACACCACCCAGAACCCATCACAGACGGCCGCGGCGAGTGGTCTGCCTTGTGCGATCGCGACGAATCGCAGCACATCCTGGGCCAGGACGGCAACCAGGCTCACGGCGAACGCCACACCGATCCAGATCTGGCCGAAAACTCCTGACAGGACCAGCAATACCGCGCCCGCGACGACCGATGTCAGCAGCGACCAACTAATCGCGTACCCGCCTTCGGCCGATATCTCGCGCCGGTACATGTTGCTGGTCAGCAGCAGCGCGGTACCCAGCGCCCCCCGGTTGAAGCCGATCCAGGTGGTGGCCACCGTGACGAGCAGGGCGACGATCCCGAACTGCTCGGCCGGTGAAACCTGGGCCACCGCAAAGACCATCAGCGCATTGCTGGCGCTCGACAACACCTGGTCGGCGGTGGTGATCACCCCTGTCGAGCGTGTTCGCGGCCCACTCTCAGTCGACGGCATCGGTGTCCGAACCATCTCACCGCCCCGCCCGACTGTTCGGTGTTGCAATCTGGCCCATGCGCACCAGCGGCGAATCTGTCGCCACGATCCGGTCGAGGACCGCGGAAATCTTCTCGGGGTCGAAGGTGCTTGCGTAGTACGACGCGGTGAGATGCAGTTCGGAGTCGACGCGGTTGACGGCCAACGAGATCTGGTTCGAGTAGCGCACCGGCGCCTTGCGGACGAAGTGGTGTCCGTTCGGCGTGGTCGCCCAGGAAATCTTGCTGCCCGCAGCCGAGTTGGCGTGGTCGGTCACGACGATCCGGGCCCGTCGGCTGTTGGTCTGCCAACGGGGAAGGTCGGCTGGACGGGTACGGAGCCGCGCGGCATAGGCCATGCCGTACCGGACCAGGGCTCGGCACCCGTGCGTGTACTCGCTTATCGCACCGGCCACCAGGGCCGGGTCGTAAGGTGGCGCAACCTGTATGGGCGCGATGCCGACGAAATTCGCCAAGGTGCCCGCCCCGGGCGGAAGGTACCGCCCCAGGTCGACCAGGAGGCCGACCTCGTCTTCCGGCGTTATTCCCTGGTTGCACAGTCCGTGCAGAAAGGCCGAGAGGACGATGGCCGCCAGCGGTGCGCGTGGCAGGCAGATGTCACGGTTCGCCCGCACCTCTTCCAGGAAGCCGGGTCGGCTTCGGGCGTATGCCAACGATTCCGGTTCATCGAATTGCCCGGTGGGAACCACGGCGGCACTGCGGCGCAGCGGTTCGTCCAGTGCCCGCAGCAGGCGCATGGGTTCTTTGCGCGCGGTGTAGGCAAAGGCACGCAGGCCGGGGTTACTGGTGGTCGCCACGGGTGCGGGCTCACTGAACCCGTGACCGTCTGAGCCGGCCGCTGCGATCACCTCGCTGAACAGCCGTCCGCCGCCGAGACCGTGGTCGAAATTCAGAAACAGCCATCGGTCCGCGATGTGGACGTGCACGGTAGCAGGCGGAACCGCCGGACCACCGGCCAGCAGGTCGAGCATCGCCCGGGCCGGGTCAGAAGTATCCGGGGCCGGGCCGCTGGTCAACACCACCCCGTCGCACTCCGGATCGAAATCCCAGTGCCGCGACCCGCGGCTCGGACGCATGCCGAGGCGGTTCTGCGGTCCTGCCGCCGCGATGGTCTGCAGCCGCGCTTTGAGGCGGTCCGCCGGAAGGACCTGCTCCAACGGGCCCACCAGATAGGTGGCGGGCTGCCCAGCGTAAAAGCAGTCGTTGCGACTTACCTGAATATTCATGCCGGCAGTCCTCGGGCAGCGGAAGCCAGATCGCTCACCCACTTCTCATACTGCGCAACCGCGTTGGCGGCGCCGAGGCGATCTCGGGCATATCGCGCGCCGCAGGAACCGAATCGCTGCCGGGTCGGCTCATCGCCGGCGAGCTGTCGCACCGACTCGACGAGGGCTTCTGGATCACCCGGCGCGATGACAAGCCCGGCTCCGGATGCACGAAGCTCTTCGGCGCTTCCGCTGGTCGGTTCGGTGGCGGCGATAATCGGCTTGGCCGCAGCGAAGTACGACGTCAGCTTGCTCGGAACGGCCATCTCGCCCACTCCGGGACGCTCGTTGACGAGCAGGATGTCCGCGGCAGCCAGCGCCGCGCGAAACTCGCCGTCAGGCAACGGGTCGATCAGTTGCACGGCTTCGGCGTCCCGGGCGATAGCGTCGAGCAGGCGACGCTGGTTACCGTCGCCGACCAGGACGAAGCGGATGTCGCGGTCGTCGGCCTCCACGTCACCGGCGAGTTTCCCTGCGGCAACCACGTTTTCAAGGCCCTGCTTCACGCCCATATTGCCGGTGTGCATCACGATGGTCTCGTTGGGCTGCCAACCGTACTTCTCTCGCACCGCCGACGGTGCGCTCGCAGGGTCAGCGTCGTCGATATGGGTCCAATTCCGGATGACAGCCAGATCGTTACTGCGCACGCCGATCTCGGCCAGTGAATCGGCAAACCGTGGGTGAATGACCGCGACGCCGGTTGCGGACCTCAGGACCGTCGATTCCAGCCGGGCGGCCACCGCGGCGGACCGCCCTCCGACCGCCCCGGTTTCCACCACGCCCTTGCTGTACACGTCCTGCACGATGACCCCGACCGGGGTCTTCGACAACCGGGCCCGCGCGACCACGGGAGCGGCGGACAGCAGCGCGGGACTCACGGTGATCACCACGTCGGGGTCATCCCACTTGTGGCTGGCCACAGCAGATCCGAAGCTGGCCTCCATCCGGATTCGGCCCAGTGCGCTCTGCTCGTCTGGCACGTAATGGCCGACGCGGTGCACAGTCACACCTCGCATCGCCTCGGTACAGCGGCGCACGCCTTGGTACTCCTGGGCGACACGCCACTGGGGGTAATGCGGCAACCCGGTGATCACCGTGACGTCATGTCCACGCTCGGCGAGTCCTTCGGCAATCCCGGTGGTATACGGGGCTATTCCGGTCACTTCCGGCGCGTAGTTGATACCGATGATGGTCACCCGCATGCGGCCCCCTTAGTCGGCCGCGGCGGGAACAGCGTGTGACCGGCCGGAACGTCCTGGGAGACAAGAGTGGTCGCGGCGATGGTCGCGCCGTCGCCGATTCGCACCCCCCGCAACACGGTTGCGCGGGCAGCCAGCCAGACCTGGTCACCTATCACGATGGGCCCATTATCGAACTCGAACGTCGGACTGGCCCGATCATGGCTACCGGTGCACAGCAGAACATCTTGGGAGACACACGAATTCGATCCGATTTTCACATTTTCGAGGTTGAGAATCCACGCACCCTCACCGATCCACGAATACGCGCCCACGTCGAGCTTCCACGGCCAGTGGATTTTGACGCCGTGGCGGATCAGCGCGCCGATCCCGATCCTGGCGCCGAATGCCCGCAGTACGGCAACCCGCACCCGGTTCGGCATCCACCACCGGAACAGAACGGATCGCGAAACGACCAGCCACATGATCTGCACCGGCAGACTCCGGCCGCGGTCATAGCCCGTCCCGGCGAAGCCGGAGAGCGCAAATCGATTGCCGGTGGAGGGCAGTTCGCTCGATGACGTTGATGACATTGGCGCGATCAGGTGAAAGCTCCCGTCCCCTTGGCGGCGCACGGAGGTCCACAAAAACAACGATTGCGCAATCACGCGACATCACAATGTTCGCTTGTCGGACGTCCCCCGGCGCCGTACCGGCATTTTCATCACGACCCCGGTCACTGATCCAGGTCGTGGGCACCCAGTGTCTGCGACACTGACGTGACGTCCCGACCATACGCAACGACAAGCGATCTCGCACCCGTCACCTGTCAGAGCGTGGATCAGCACTTTCGGGTCGTCGTCCTGATCTACCCCGAATCAGCTGTGCCCACACGGATATCGGTGTGTACCTCATCTCGTGGCCTCCGTGATCCGCCCCACAAACTGTCGTAGCGGTAAACGCGTGAGTGGTCCGGCGTCAGTAGATTCGGCAGTACCGACCGACGATGTCCGCCATGGGACCACTGGCGGAGAAAGGCGTATCGATGCTGGAAATGCTTTGCTGGCTTCTACTTCCGCCGTCGTCGTTCAAGAACCGGGTACTGCGGTTGTTCGGTCATCGAATCGCCGGCACCGCCAGAGTCGGTCCGACCGTTGTCCGCAACGTCGGGCGCTTTGAGCTGGGCGAAGGCACTCGGATCGGAGCATTCAATGTGGTCCGCGGGCTGGGGTTGGTGCGTTTCGACGACTACGCGGCGATGGAATCGTGGAATTGGATATCGGCACACCCCGCCTTCCAGCAACTCGACGCTCGGGCCGGGACGCTGTTCCTCGGCTACGGCGCGAAGCTGGGCAGCAGGCACTACGCGGACTGCTCCGGCACGATCGTCGTCCGCGAGTACGCCGCGGTCGGCGGCAACCGGTGCCTCCTGCAGACCCACGAGCCCGATTTCGCCCACAAGCGCCAAACGGTCGGCCGGATAACCGTCGGACACCACTCACTGGTCGGCAGCCGAGCCGTGATGCTGAAGGACAGCCACCTTCCCGATCAGTCGCTGCTGGCCGCCAATTCGACCCTGACCCGCGGATCGACACCTGAGTCGAAGCGCGGGCTGTACGCCGGGTCGCCGGCCACCTGGAAGCGGGAGACCCATGGTGAGTACTTCGACCGCGACACGCTCAGCATGACCGAACATGTGATCGACAGCCCCATGGGTGTGCTGCCCGAGGACCGTGCGCTCGACACCGGACCGTTCGGTCCCTGACCGGCCTGCACGCCCCGCGAACCCATTTGCCCCATGCGTGGACACGTCTCAGTCCGGACGGAACGTGACGCGCGCCACGCCCACCTCTCTTAGACCAGTCTTAGGGTTACCGATAGCATCGTGACCCATGACGAGCGTTACCGAGCCGTCCGCCGAGCACCAGGTGGACATCCACACCACTGCAGGCAAGCTGGCTGATCTCAAGAGGCGGGCCGAGGAGACGCTGCATCCTGTCGGCGAAGAAGCCGTGGAGAAGGTGCACGCCAAGGGCAAGCTGACGGCCCGAGAGCGCATCCTCGCGCTGCTCGACGAAGGTTCGTTCGTCGAGCTCGACGCGCTCGCCAAGCACCGCAGCACCAACTTCGGCCTGGAGAACAACCGGCCGCTGGGCGACGGTGTGATCACCGGCTACGGCACCATCGACGGCCGCGACGTCTGCATCTTCAGCCAGGACGCCACCGTCTTCGGCGGCAGCCTCGGCGAGGTCTACGGCGAGAAGATCGTCAAGGTCCAGGAGCTGGCCATCAAGACCGGCCGCCCGCTGATCGGCATCAACGACGGCGCCGGCGCCCGCATCCAGGAGGGTGTGGTCTCCCTCGGCCTGTACAGCCGGATCTTCCACAACAACATCAAGGCCTCGGGTGTCATCCCGCAGATCTCGCTGATCATGGGCGCGGCGGCCGGTGGCCACGTGTACTCCCCCGCCTTGACCGACTTCATCGTCATGGTCGACCAGACCAGCCAGATGTTCATCACCGGCCCCGACGTCATCAAGACCGTCACCGGCGAGGACGTCACCATGGAGGAGCTGGGCGGCGCCCACACCCACATGGCCAAGTCCGGTACCGCGCACTACGTCGCCTCGGGTGAGCAGGACGCCTTCGAGTACGTCCGCGATCTGCTGAGCTACCTGCCCCCGAACAACTACGCCGAGCCGCCGCACTACCCGGTCGCACCGGCGCAGGGCTCGATCGAAGAGACCCTGACCGACGAGGACATCGAGCTCGACACGCTGATCCCGGACTCCCCGAATCAGCCGTACGACATGCACGAGGTCATCACCCGCATCCTCGACGACGACGAGTTCCTCGAGGTGCAGGCCGGCTACGCGGGCAACATCGTGGTCGGCTTCGGCCGGGTCGACGGTCGCCCGGTGGGCATCGTGGCCAACCAGCCCACCCAGTTCGCGGGCTGCCTCGACATCAACGCCTCGGAGAAGGCCGCCCGGTTCATCCGGACGTGCGACTGCTTCAACATCCCGATCGTCCTGCTGGTCGACGTCCCAGGCTTCCTGCCCGGCACCGACCAGGAGTACAACGGCATCATCCGCCGCGGCGCCAAGCTGCTCTACGCCTACGGTGAGGCCACGGTCGCCAAGGTCACCGTCATCACCCGCAAGTCCTACGGTGGCGCGTACTGCGTGATGGGGTCCAAGGACATGGGCGCCGACGTGGTCGTCGCCTGGCCGACGGCTCAGATCGCCGTGATGGGCGCCTCGGGCGCGGTGGGCTTCGTCTACCGTTCCCAGCTCAAGGACGCGGCCAAGAACGGCGAAGACGTCGATGCGCTGCGCCTGGAACTGCAGCAGACCTACGAGGACACTCTGGTCAACCCGTACATCGCGGCGGAGCGCGGTTATGTCGACGCGGTCATCCCGCCGTCGCACACCCGCGGCTACGTGGCCAATGCGCTGCGACTGCTGGAGCGCAAGATCATCCAGATGCCGCCGAAGAAGCACGGGAACATTCCGCTGTGAGCGGGGCGAACGATTCAACCGCTGTGAGCGGGGCGAACGATTCAACCGCTGTGAGCGAGGCGACTGTGGCCGACGAAACCGCCGCCGAAGAGGTCAAGGCCGACCACGAGGCACACATCAAGGTGCTGCGTGGTGAGCCCACCGACGAGGACATGGCGGCGCTGATGGCCGTCCTCAGTGCCGCCGGTGGCGGCGGCGACGCCGGCCCCGTGGTGCGGGAGCGCAACCTGTGGGGCCACCCGGTGGACAAGCTGCGCTACTCGATCTACAGCTGGCAGCGGGTGACGCTGCTGGAGCGCACCCACATGCGGCGCTAGTGGGCCGTTGATGAGCGCTTGCGCGAAGAAGAGACAGCACTGAATGACCCGGGTCGTCCTGGGTTCGGCATCGACGGGCCGGCTTGGCGTTCTGCGCCAGGCCGGCCTCGATCCGTTGGTGGTGGTGTCGGGTGTCGACGAGGACGCCGTCATCGCGTCATTGGCCGATGCGCCGCCCGAGCGCGTCGTGAGTGCCCTGGCCGCAGCCAAGGCAGACGAGGTGCTCACCCATGTACCGGCCGCCGTCTCCGCGGACTGCGTCGTCATCGGTTGTGACTCGATGCTGTTTCTCGACGGACGCTTGTGCGGCAAGCCCGGGGATGTCGATACCGCGCGGCAGCAATGGCAGGCCATGGCGGGCCGGACGGCCCAGCTGTACTCCGGTCATGCCGTACTCGTGGTCCGCGACGGCGCCGTCGCCCACCGGCTGGCCGATACCGGTGTCACCGCAGTGCATTTCGGCTCGCCGACGGAATCAGATTTGGAAGCCTATCTACGCAGCGGTGAACCACTGGGCGTGGCAGGCGGTTTCACGCTCGACGGGCTGGGTGGCTGGTTTGTCGAAGGCATCGAAGGCGATCCGTCCAACGTGATCGGGCTGAGCCTCCCGCTGCTGCGCCGGATGCTCGCCGAGTGCGGTCTGTCCGTCGCACGACTCTGGGAGGCTTCGGCGCAGCTCTGAAGGCCGAGGGGCGCCCTCACACCCCGGGTGTGAAACCCTCATGCCGGGCGTGCGACCCGCCTTCTTCTGGCCGTGCGAGCTGCGGCGATCCGCACGACCTCCTTCGACGCCCGACGGATCAGCTCCATCTCGACGCGCTCGACACGCTGACGCCGACAGGCCCCGATCGTCTTGGCTCCGGCGGAGAGCCGATGCACCCACGCGTCCGGTTCGATCAACGCCGTCTCCCACGCCTGCGCGTCGCGCCAGTCGTCCAGGCCGACCGCGGTGGCCTCGCAGCGCAGGGCTGCACCGAGTTCGCGATCGAGAAGTTGGCGCACCGCATCGGCGCCCCGCCACGGATCGTTGATCAGCCAGGAATGGTAGGCGCCAGGTATCCGGTACAGCGTCGCGTCGGCCTCGTCCGCCAGTTCCACGGCGCACTCGAACGGCACTATGCCGTCGCTTTCCCCGTGCAGCACCATCGTCGGGACCTCCCGATCTCGCAACTTTCGCAGGAGGTAGCCGCATTTGTCGGATCGCATCAAGGCGCGCGCGGCGCCGACGAAACCGGTGTGCGGCAGCATTTTGCCCATCGACACCGCGGTCAGCATTCGCAGGTACCGGTTGACGGCGGCCACTTTCATCCAGATCGGGTCGCGATACATGTCGGAGACGGCTCCGGCCACGGCGCGCATCATCAGCCGCGGTGACCGCATGGTGGTCTCAAGGGCGGCGTCGAACGACGCCCCTGCCGCAGCGTCGATGAGTAGCGCCGCAAGTACCCGGTCGGGTGCGATCGCCGCGAGTTGTATGACTATCCGGCCGCCCATCGAATGACCGGCGAGAACGGCACGCCGAATACCGAGCACATCGAGCGTGCGCAACACCAAATCAGTGCGGTCGTTCAATTCATCTGCCTCACAAGGTAAATCGACAGTGTCTCCGTGCCCGGCAACGTCGATCGCCACGACGAGAAATCCGAGTGCGACGATACGGTTGAGCAATCGCAGGTAATGCCGCCGGTTGAGGCCGAGGCCGTGCAGGAAGACCATGGGCACGCCGTGGCCCCCGATCGAGACCCCGACCTGGAGGCCATCGTCGAGTTCGAGCACGTGATGCTCGAAGCGCACCCTTCGTCCCGCGAGATCGGTTGCCACCGCGTCCATCCCGGCTCCTTCGTTTTGGAGCGGGTGTACCCCGACAGGGCATTTGCAAACCTGATGGACGAGAACCGCCGCCACAGCACCTGCCCGAGTAGCCTCATGCGTTGGGGCCCAATGCAGTTCGGTTCTACGCCACCGCCCCCTGGCAATCAGCCCACCGGGACGCGAGCTCGGTAGTCGACCTTGCTCATCCGCCCGCTGCCGGCCGCGGCGGGTTCATGACGTTGGGCGATTCGGTGTGCAGGCGCTCGACTGTCGGCTTCAGCTTCATCCCGGCCGGAAGGCCTGAGCTCGCTGGGTAGATCGTGACTCGCCAGATGCTGTTGAGATCGTTCGCGGTGAAACAGGTCTTGTCCAGACACGGCACGCATTGCCGGTTCGGGCCGCACCCGTCGGCGACGGGAATTCCCAGTTTGTTGATGATGCGATAGATGTTCTCCGTATTGCCACCCACCAATGCGGTGCTACCCGCCGGAAGGTCTGTCACGGCTTGAGCTATCGGCGCCCACACACGAGCGCGATGGCCGTTGCGATTCTGCGGGCGGTCGCGGTTGCTCGGTTCGATCTTCCAGTCATCGATGGACCTTCCAGTTCGCAATCTCACGGAACTCGGTTGCCGCCTTGCCATTTGGCTGACGCTGGCGAGCAAGCTTGCCGATGGCTCGCCGTCCGTCGCATGCAAAATCCCACTGACCGGAACCGCCTACCCTTGTTACCGGTGATGCAACAGTGACCAAACTGCAACCTTTCGAATGGCGGCACGCCGTGCCGATGTCCCGAATAGTCTCAACCTCGGGTTGACACTGGGCCGATGCCAGTCGAAGAAACAATGTGGGATGTTCGCGTAGCACGCGACTTCGAGACCTGCGATCTGGAGCGGCTGCGCGCCGCATTCGCCGACATCATCTCCAAGCGCCTGTCTCCCGGCAAGCGTCTGCTGCGCGTGGTGACCTGGTCTCAGAACGGCGGCTCACTGTTCCGCGCCAACAACGGCGCCCGCCGATTCGCCGTGGCCTACGAGGTGGCGTTCACCGCGTGACTCACCGCCTGGGCGGCGCGTCGAGTTTCGGCACCGCGTTGCCGGGCTTGGCAGGCACGAGAACCGTCCCGTGCGGGTCGACGATGGGCGAGTCGGTGACCAACTGCACCCCCGGATCCACATAAATGGGCTGCGTCTCGATCTCGGTCGACTCCGCGATATCGCGGGTGCTACACGCGTCGGACGCGGCGCTGTCGACCTGCGGCACATCAGGCTCCCAGCTCAGGTAGGCCGTGATCGGCGCCGGATTGACGCCTCCGGGCGCAAACCGGCTGACGTGGGTCACGCACTGGTAGCGGCCCTTCGGGTTGTGCATGAACTCTTTGAAGCCACTTTGAAACACGTTCGGCGGTTGCAGGTAATACACCTCAAGGACCCGTGACGCCCCTTGCGGCTTCTCCACATAGCCGATGATCGGAAGCGCCCCACGATTCTCCGGCGGCGGTGGCTTGTACGCCGCCACCGCCGCGTCCCAGTCGTCTTTCTTCTTCTGCTCGGCCTCGGCCTCGGTCTTGTCGCGGTCCGTCGACCACGCCAGCCAGGCCAAGATGAGCGCTGCGACGATGACGAACAAGCCGCCGAGGGCCTGCATGCCGTAGCCGGCTTCACTGGGTTCGTTGGCATCGGGATTCTTGTATTTCCACGATTCGGTGGCCCACCAGATCTTCCTCGGCCGTAGCAGCATGAACAGGCCCAGCGGGATACCGATGACAAGGCAGAGGATCGCAAGCGCCACGACAAGCAGCCTAAGGCCGCACAACGGGCCCCGATGCGGCAATCCGCGCCGGTCACCGACACTGCCACACCGCGAATATCCGGACCGACGGTACGCTCATGGTGTGCCGCTGCCTGCTGATCCCAGCCCCACTCTTGCCGAGTACGCCCATCCGGAGCGCCTGGTCACCGCCGACTGGCTGGCCAGCAACCTGGGTCGGCCCGGCTTGGCCATCGTCGAATCCGACGAGGATGTCCTCCTCTACGACACCGGCCACATCCCCGGTGCGGTCAAGATCGACTGGCATCTCGACCTCAATGACCCCAATGTGCGCGATTACATCAACGGTGAGCAGTTCGCCGAGCTGATGGATCGCAAGGGCATCGGCCGCGACGACACCGTCGTCATCTACGGCGACAAGAGCAACTGGTGGGCGGCCTACGCCCTATGGGTGTTCACCCTGTTCGGCCACCCCGACGTGCGCCTGCTCGACGGCGGCCGCGACCTGTGGGTTTCCCACGGCCGCGACACCACGCTCGAGGTGCCCACCCGCCAGTCCAGCGGCTATCCGGTCGTGGAGCGCAACGACGCCCCGATCCGGGCCTACCGCAACGACGTGCTGGACATCCTCGGCAAGCAGCCGCTGATCGACGTCCGCTCGCCTCAGGAGTACACCGGCGAACGCACCCACATGCCCGACTACCCGGAAGAGGGCGCGCTTCGCGGCGGGCACATTCCGACCGCGAAGTCGATCCCATGGGCCAAGGCTGCCCGGGACAGCGGCCAGTTCCGCAGTCGCGCCGAGCTTGAGGAGCTCTACGGCTTCCTCAAGCCGTCCGACGGCGTGACCCCGGAGACAGTCGTCTACTGCCGCATCGGTGAGCGCTCCAGCCACACCTGGTTCGTGCTGACGCACCTGCTCGGGCTTCCCGGGGTGCGCAACTACGACGGATCGTGGACCGAGTGGGGTAATGCCGTGCGGGTCCCGGTGGCTGTCGGACCGGATCCGGGCGAAGCTCCGTGACCATGCCGGCCGCCCTGGCCGAGGTTGTCTCCGACTTCCAGGAGGTGGCCGGCCAGGACAAGTTGCAGCTGTTGCTGGAGTTTGCCAACGAGCTGCCGCCCTTGCCGGCTCATCTTGAGGAAGCGGCGATGGAGCCGGTTCCGGAGTGCCAGTCCCCGTTGTTCCTCGATGTCGACGCGTCCGACCGGGGGAAGGTGCGGCTGTACTTCAGCGCTCCCCCGGAGGCTCCTACGACGCGCGGCTTCGCCGCGATCCTGGCCACCGGTCTGGATGGTCAGTCCGCCGATGACATCTTGGCGGTGCCCGACGACTTCTACACCGCGCTGGGCCTGGCGGCGTTGATCAGCCCGCTGCGGCTACGCGGTATGTCGGCGATGCTGACGCGGATCAAGCGGCGGCTGCGCGGCGCCTGAGCGGCGTCAGGGATTCGTTCGCAGTGCCTTGGCGAGCTTGGGGACGATGTTGCCCCGCGCCGCGGGCATCACCTCGGTTCCATCCTTGTCGGCGATCGCCGAGTCGGTGACGATCGTCGCCTCAGCCGTCACGTCGCGCAACGACACCGCGTGAACATTGAGGCCGGCCCGGGGGCGGCACCTGTCCGACTTCGACATATCGCCGAGTTCCTTTGGCGCCCAATAGAGTTCGGGATACACACTCGTCCGGTCGCCGTCGGCCTTCGTCACGCTCGCCGAGGTGTAGCACGGGTAGCTGAACTAGTCCGACATCGTGCGAACGTACTGGTGCACCGCCTCCCCGGGCGCCAGGTAATACACATAGACCCGCCGCATGCCGGTGGGCGTTGGTTCGGCGAAATAGCCGATCACCGGCAGCCGACCACGCTCTTCCGGCGGTGGCACCACGAAGGCCGCCTCAGCCGCCTTCTGCTGCGCCTCGGCCTCCTGCTGGCGTTTGCCGGCCGCCGACTTCGACATCCCGTCCCCGATGAGCAGACCACCCAGAACGAGCGCCAGGAGGATGAGCAGGACACCGCCGACCCGCGTCATCCCGTAAGCCGTGTCGCTCGGTTCGTTGGCCGCGGGATTGCGGAACCTCCAGGACTGCGTGGCCCACCAGATGCCCCGCGGTGCCGCCGCCATCACGCCGCCCACCAACACGCCCACGACAATCAGAAAAATCCCCACACCCACGGGCCAACAGTAATAGCGTCGGACCGTCGGTCGAGACAGGATTTCAGCCCGTCAGCAGGACTGATGTGTTCACAGAGAAATCCAAGGCGAAACCTACTCGCCGGTAACCGATACCGGTTTGGCGAGCGCCAAGGTGCGGCGCATAAACTGCCCGCGATAGATTCTTAAAGACGTTTCTTAGAGAACACTGCCGAGGAGGCACCGTGGCCAACCACGCCAGCTCAAAGATCTCCAAGGTGCTGGTCGCCAATCGCGGGGAGATCGCGGTCCGGGTGATCCGCGCCGCGAAAGACGCAGGACTGGCCAGTGTGGCCGTGTACGCCGAGCCTGACGCCGACGCACCACACGTACGGCTTGCCGATGAGGCTTTCGCACTGGGCGGCCAGACCTCAGCCGAGTCCTACCTGGTCTTCGAGAAGATCCTGGACGCTGCCGCGAAGTCCGGCGCCAATGCCATCCACCCGGGTTACGGCTTCCTGTCGGAGAACGCCGACTTCGCGCAGGCCGTGCTCGATGCCGGGCTGATCTGGATCGGGCCGAGCCCGCAGTCGATCCGGGATCTCGGTGACAAGGTCACCGCGCGTCACATCGCCGCCAAGGCCAAGGCACCGCTGGTGCCGGGCACCCCGGACCCGGTCAAGGACGCCGACGAGGTCGTGGCGTTCGCCAAGGAGTTCGGTGTGCCGGTCGCGATCAAGGCCGCCTTCGGCGGTGGCGGTCGTGGCATGAAGGTGGCCCGCACGCTTGAGGAGATCCCTGAGCTGTTCGAGTCGGCGACCCGTGAGGCCGTCGCCGCGTTCGGTCGTGGTGAGTGCTTCGTCGAGCGCTACCTGGACAAGCCGCGCCACGTCGAGGCCCAGGTGATCGCCGATACGCACGGCAACGTCGTCGTCGCCGGTACCCGCGACTGCTCGCTGCAGCGCCGCTTCCAGAAGCTGGTCGAGGAGGCCCCGGCCCCCTTCCTGACCGACGCGCAGCGCAAGGAGATCCACGAGTCCGCCAAGCGCATCTGTAAGGAGGCCGGTTACTACGGTGCGGGCACCGTCGAGTACCTGGTCGGCCAGGACGGCCTGATCTCCTTCCTTGAGGTCAACACCCGTCTGCAGGTCGAACACCCGGTCACCGAGGAGACCTCGGGCATCGACCTGGTCCTGCAGCAGTTCAAGATCGCCAACGGCGACGCCCTGGACATCACCGAGGACCCGACCCCGCGCGGCCACTCGTTCGAGTTCCGCATCAACGGTGAGGATGCCGGCCGTGGCTTCCTGCCCGCCCCCGGCCCGGTCACCAAGTTCGAGGCCCCGACCGGCCCGGGTGTCCGGATGGACTCCGGTGTAGAGAGCGGTTCGGTCATCGGCGGTCAGTTCGACTCGATGCTGGCCAAGCTGATCGTGTCCGGCGCCACCCGCGAGGAGGCCCTCGCCCGCTCCCGCCGCGCCCTTGCCGAGTTCAACGTCGAGGGACTGGCCACCGTCATCCCGTTCCACCGGGCCGTGGTGTCCGACCCCGCCTTCATCGGCGACGAGGACGGTTTCACCGTCCACACCCGCTGGATCGAGACCGAGTGGGACAACACTGTCGAGCCGTTCACCGGTGGCGACCCGATCGAGGAAGAGGACACGATTCCTCGCCAGACCGTGGTCGTCGAGGTCGGTGGGCGTCGCCTCGAGGTGTCGCTGCCCGGTGACCTGGCGATCGGCGGAGGCGGCGGCGCTGCCCCCGGCGCGATTCGCAAGAAGCCCAAGGCCCGCAAGCGCGGCGCCAGCGGCGGTGCGGCGGCCTCGGGTGACTCGGTGACCGCGCCGATGCAGGGCACCGTGGTCAAGGTTGCTGTCGAGGAGGGCCAGGAGGTGGCCGCAGGCGACCTCGTGGTGGTTCTGGAGGCCATGAAGATGGAGAACCCGGTGACCGCCCACAAGGACGGCGTCATCACCGGGCTGGCCGTCGAGGCCGGTGCCGCCATCACCCAGGGCACCGTGATCGCCGAGATCAAGTAATTCTTTTCCCGCCGAATGGCCACTTGTGGCACGGATTCTGTTGAATCTTGTGCCGTAAGTGGCCATTCGGCATTCGTGACAGCATTCGTGAAGGCGTTTGACGCCAGGGTGGAGGTCCCGTGGAACCTGTGGAGATCAACAACGGCCAGTGGTATCTGCGCGGGCTGCGCGCCGACGACCGTGTCGACGACCGGCCGGCGCTCACCGACCTGGGTGAGGACGACCTGGACTACGTGCACGATGCCGCCGACGGCTGGGCCGATGACACCCGGTACACGTGGGCCGTCTGTGAACCGACCAGCGGCGAACTGCTCGCGGAGGTCATCCTCGATCCCGTCACCGGATTCCTGAGCAGCCGGGGCAGGCCGGGATTCGAGGACGCCGCCGCGATCTCAGAGGACACCGTGCGGCGCTACGCGACGCAGGTGCTCGGGCTGGAGGTGCACACGTGACCGCCCCCAAGGTCGTCACGGTCACCGGCGCGGCCGGTCAGATCGGCTACGCCGCGCTGTTCCGCATCGGTGCCGGTGCCCTGCTGGGACGCGACGTGCCGGTGAAGCTACGCCTACTGGAACTGCCTGCGGCGATCCGCGCGACCGAGGGCGTGGTCATGGAGCTGGTCGACAGCGCCTTCGACGGGCTCGTCGACGTCGAGATCTACGACGACCCGGTGCAGGCGTTCGACGGCGTCGACGTGGCGCTGCTGGTCGGTGCCCGGCCCCGCAGTAAAGGCATGGAACGCGCCGACCTGTTGGCGGCCAACGCCGCGATCTTCGCCGAGTCGGGCAAGGCCCTGAACGCAGGCGCGGCCACAGATGTGCGCGTCGTCGTGGTCGGCAACCCGGCCAACACCAACGCGTTGGTTGCCGCGGCCCACGCGCCCGACATTCCGTCCGAGCGATTCACCGCGCTGACCCGGCTCGACCACAACCGCGCTGTCGCTGCTCTGGCCACGCATGCCGGTGTGCACATCACCGACGTGTCCCGGGTGACCGTATGGGGCAACCATTCCCCGAGCATGTACCCCGACATCTTCCACGCGGTGGTCGACGGGCGCCCGGGAGAAGAGTACGCCGCTGACACCGACTGGCTGACCAACGATTTCATCCCGACCGTGGCCACCCGCGGCACCGCGATCATCGAGGCGCGTGGCACCTCGTCGGCGGCGTCGGCTGCCAACGCCGCCATCGACCACGTCCGGGACTGGGTGGACGGCACCGACGCCGACGACTGGACCTCGGTGGCTCTGCCATCCCCCGGCGTCTACGGGGTGCCTGAGGGCGTGGTCGCCTCGCTTCCGGTCCGCGCGGTCGACGGCCGGTGGGAAATCGTCGAGGGCCTGGAGATCAACGAGTTCTCCCGGGCCAGGATCGACGCGTCGGTGGCCGAGCTCCTCGAAGAGCGCCACGCAGTCGAACAATTGGGCCTGCTGTAGCGGTCAGCGCATGTCGATGTCGAGGCCGGTGGCGAGGTCACCGCACTCCACCGCGACGACGTCGTCGCGGCCGCCGAGAAATGCCCGGGCGCCCTGGTCTCCGTCCAGGGTGCCCGTGAGCTCAGCGAGGTGCCTCCGGGCCACGACGACGGGGTGGCCCGGACGGCCCTCGTAGATGGCGCGGGCCAGGCCGGAGCCGGAGCCATGCGCCGCAGCCAGGACCCGGGCGACGACGTCGGCGCCGATGTCCGGCGTATCGACGGTGTGCAGGATGACCCATTGCGCATCGCCCGCGGCGGCGAGCCCTTCGCGGACCGATGCGCTCATGCCGTCGGCCCAACCTGCGGCCACTACGGCGCGGGCCGGCGCAGGCACGTCCACCACGGCAGCGCCCAGTACCACGATCACATCGTCACAGCCGCCACCGGAGAGTGCGGACACCGCACGGCGAAGCCAAACACCCTCTTCGGCAAGAACTTTCGGCATCCCGAAGCGGCTGCCCGCACCGGCGGCCAGCACCACCCCAGCGACGGCTGCGTCGGCGTTCGGCATGCGAACAGTCTGAACTGGAACTCTAAGAATCCACTCAGACAAATTGTCCGATGACCTTGATCGCGGTAGGGTCCAAGGCAGGTTGAGTTCACAGCCGCGGCGGGCGTCAACGGCATACGCGCGGGAACTCGCATTCTTGTCGATCGACGCCGCACCAACAGTTCGAATACGCGTATTACGACTGATGGAGCTAAGAATGACCGTCTTTTCGACAAACGCACTGATCGACCGGACCGACAATTCGCAGGCCGGGTTTTCGACCCGCCGACTGCCGCCGTCAACCGCGGTGATCAGCGCTCACGGTGAGATCGATGCCACCAACGCAAACGAGTTCGCCGGCTACGCATTGCGACACACCGGCGAGGTCGAGCGGTTGGCCGTCGACTTGACCGAGGTCGAGTTCTTCGGCACCGCAGGGCTTTCCGCTCTCAAGGCCATCGAAGCACAATGCTCCGTCCGCGATATCGACTGGGTTCTGGTGCCCAGCAAGCCGGTAAACCGACTGCTCTGCATCTGCGACCCCGAGTCGGACTGGCACACGTGCTACAGCGTGGCTGCGGCCCTGTCCACGCTGAACGGCAAAACCCCGCTACTGCAGCTGGTCACGAAGTCGCGCTAGCGATTTCGCCAGCAGCCTCGATACGTGCATCTGCGAGACACCGACCCGCTCGGCGATCTGAGTCTGCGTCATGGATTCGAAGAAGCGCAGCAGCAGCACTGTCCGTTCCCGCTCAGGTAGTTGAGCGAGCAACGGCCGCAACGTTTCCCGATTGTCGATCTGGTCCAGCCCGTCGTCCAGATCGCCGAGCGTGTCCACGATCGCAGGCGCGTCCTCGTCGCCGCCGCCGCCGCTGTCGATCGAGAGCGTGTTGTACGAACTGCCCGCCACCAGGCCTTCGATCACCTCTTCGCGGTCCATGTCGAGTTCCTCGGCGAGCTCAGAGGCCGTCGGGGCGCGTCCCAGCCGCTGGGACAGCTCCGCGGTCGCCGTGCCGAGCCTCAGGTGCAGCTCCTTGAGCCGCCGTGGCACCTTCACCGACCAACTGTTGTCGCGGAAGTGGCGCCGGACCTCCCCCATGATCGTCGGCACGGCAAACGACACGAAGTCCGACCCGGCCTCGACATCGAACCGGTTCACCGCGTTGACCAGGCCGACACGTGCCACCTGGACCAGGTCCTCGCGCGGCTCGCCGCGGCCGTCGAATCGCCGTGCGATGTGATCGGCGAGCGGCAGGCACCGCTCGACGATCCGCTCACGTTGACGTTCGCGGGCCGGCGAGTCCTCGGACAGTCCGCTCAGTTCGCGAAACATGTCGCGAACATCCGCATATTCCGACGTCACCGCAGCAGGCTCGCTCGCCTCGTCGTCAGGGTGATGCCGTGTACCTGTCCGGCGTCGGACCCGTCACCGTCGGTAAAGGTGTTGACTTCGTCGGTCAGGGAGCTCAGCACGTGCCAACTGAAGCTGCCGTGCTCGACCACCGCGGCCTCCGAGCTGGTGGTCGAAGCGGTGATCACCACGGCTTCTTCACGGGGGTCGACCGTCAGTCGCAGGGTGGAATCCGGCAACGCGGCCCGAATCAAAGCCGTGCAGGCCTCGTCCACGGCCAACCGGAGGTCGGCGACGACGTCGAAATCAAGATCTTCGAATGCTGCTACCGCAGCGATAAGTGTACGTACTACAGCCAGGTTCTCCAGCCTGGCAGCGACCCGAATCTCCACTGACCGCTCCGCGCGGTTCAGCGGCTTGGATTGGCCTCGTTCGTCGGCCATCTCACCTCCCGACATCTCGGATCGACAGTATCCCAGGTGGGGACCCGGCCCTCACGAGGCCGCACTGCTGACCACAACGCGTCGCGATGATGTCGGTCTCGACTTCGACACTGCTGTTCCTTTCCTGCGCAGCCCCACGTGGGACTCCGGCCAGGGATGCCCATCGCGGCGCAAGCTGAAACCTGTGACAAACGTGGGATTATCGAACTTATGGATCCGGACCGTCCCGAGCTGGATCAGCGCTGGGACCAGACCGCCCGGCATGAAACGGAAGCCGAACGGCTTGACCGTAACTGGAGCAGTCTGCTGCAGGAACTGCGGGTCGTGCAGACCGGTGTTCAGCTGCTCACCGGCCTGCTGCTGACTCTGCCGTTCCAGGAACGGTTCTCGATGCTCGACGAGCCCATGCGGGACGTCTATCTCGTGACCGTCGCGTGTTCGGCCGCTGCTACCGCGCTGCTCGTCGCCCCGGTCGGGATGCACCGCATGCTGTTCCGCCGGCACCGGTTGAACCTGCTGGTCTCCGCCGCGCATCGGTGCGCGTTCATCGGGTTGGTGTTGCTCGGGCTCGCGATGACCGGGGTGACCGAGTTGATCTTCGATACGGTTGCCGGGCGTGAGGCCGGAGTGATCGCGGGGGTCATCGCCCTGCTGACGTTCATCGGAGTCTGGCTGCTGCTGCCGTTTGCGATGCGACTGGGTCATCCGATGTCGACCGGGTCCTCAGTCGAGTTCCGCGCGCAGCGCAGCCAGTAGCGGCTGCGCCGCTTCGTCGAGAAAGCGCTGCTGTCCCTGATCACCGATCTGGACCAGGGCGATATCGGTGAATCCGGCGTCGCGGTAGGGCGCCACGGCGGCGACGATCGCGTCCAGATCCGGTCCGCACGGGATGGCATCGGCCACGTCCTCAGGACGCACGAACTTGGTTGCCGCCGCGAATCCCGCCGGGGTCGGGAGATCGGCGTTGACCGCCCAGCCGCCGCCGAACCAACGAAACTGGTCATGGGCGCGCTCCACCGCCGCGCCCCGGTCTGGATCCCAGCACACCGGAACCTGTCCGATCACGCGTCCCTCGGGCAGCACGCCGGTGGCTTGACGACGCTCCTGCCAGCCCTCGACGATCTCCCGGTCGGGAGCGACGTTGATCAGGTGATCGGCGGCCACGGCGAGCTTCTCGACGGATTTCTCACCCGTCATCGAGACGGCAATGGTCACCGGCACTTCCGGCACATCCCAGATGCGCGCAGAGTCCACCTCGAAGAACTCGCCCCGGAAATCGATCAGGTCCCCGCTCAGGAGTTCTCGAATCAGCTTGATGGCTTCGGCGAGCATGTCGAGGCGACGGTCGACGGTGGGCCACCCTTGCCCCACCACGTGTTCGTTGAGGTTCTCCCCGCTGCCGAGACCGAGGGTGAACCGGCCGTCGGCCAGGATCTGCACGGTGGCGGCCTGCTGGGCGACTATCGCCGGGTGATATCGGATCGTCGGACAGGTCACATACGAATACAGCTGGACGGTATTCGTCGCGTGGGCGACCGCACCCAGCACCGGCCAGGCATTGGGAGCGTGTCCCTGACTCGCCAGCCACGGGCTGTAGTGGTCACTGCTCACTTCGAAGTCGAAGCCCGCCTGCTCGGCGGATACCGCGTAGTCGACCAGCTGCCGTGGGCCGCTCTGCTCGGTCATCAAGGTGTATCCGAATCTGGCCATGCCGCAGGAATACCCGTGCAGAAGCTCATGAAACTGGGTATGCGGACAGCATGACCGAATCACAGACTCTGCAGACTGAGCGCACCGGCGAGCGGCGGATGCGGATCTCGATCACCTGGGTGCTGGCGGTTTTGACCGTCCCCGCGGCCGTCTTGGTATACCTGTACGGCATGGGCGCGGTGATGGGCATGGCCGGGTGCACCAGTGAGGCGTGCGCGGACAAGGGCCCGGGCGAATTCTGGTTCGGGATTCTGTTCTACGGCGCGCCTGTGGTGCCCGTGGTCACGATCGCCGTATCGATATTCACTGCGCGGCTGCGCTACGGCGTTCTGGTCCCGGTGATCGGATTGGCACTGCTGGCAATCGATTTCGCGGTGCTGGCACTCACCTTCTGAGCCACACCGCATCCTGAGCCACACCGCATCGCAAGACAGGGACCCGGCCGCACAGCGGCCGGGTCGCTCGTCGAAAGGCTCAGCTGCTGGGCCGCTGCCTCATGACGCCGGGATGATCGGTGTACCAGCGATCCTCGATGCGACGCACACGCATGTGCTCGAGCGCCAGCCACATCGATCCGATGAGGAATCCGGCGGCAGACAATGTGCCCACCATCAATCCGACATCGGAATGGCCGGTGGCGAACGCCGCCAGAGTGCCGACGAACAGCACCAACCCCACGAGGATCAGTACCAGCGCGGGCATGATCACGTTGTCCTTCATCGACTCGCCGGCATGCGGCCGGGTTGTCCGGGCGTGGTCAACTGGATCTTTTGGGCCATGCATGGCTGCTCCTTCCGCCATTTCTCGCCCCACCTGCCGTACATGGGCTGCCTTCCACGGTAGATCTCCCGGGCGACTCTGGCGACAAAACCAGCATGATCGCCTTCTGCAGCCACAGAACCCCGTGCGCTGCGCGAACGACCCGGCCCCGACGGGTGCCGTCGGGGCCGGGTCGTTCCGCGGTGGGTCAGGTCAGTGATTGCGGAGCATCCCGATCAGCTCGCGCTTGTTCTTGTCGGAATATCCTTTGATGCCAAGCTCTTTGGCTCGCTTTCGCAGATGATCCACCGTCCAGTCGTCATAGGAACCCGACTCGCCGCCGGCCCGTCCGACACTCGAACGTCCCTTGGCGGCAGCAGCGTTCGAGATACGCGCGGCCTTCTCCTTCGAGTTGCCCTCGTCGCGCAGCTCCTCGTAGAGCTTCTCGTCCTTGATCGACGGATTCGGCATCGTGCACCTCCCTTTCTCAGTACCAGCTTCGCCGCCCGGCAACCGGCCGGCCGATGGCTCCGAGCAGCCAGAACACGCCGCCGATGACCAGCAGGATCACGCCGACCACCCAGAGCAGGTAGATGTTGAAGATCAGGCCGAGGATGAGCAGAATCGCTCCGAGCAGAATCATGGCGACCTCAATTCACGGCGGCGATGGGGGCCATCGCGCTGGGTTGGGGCAAACGGCATTCGTCCACCTTCGGATTTACGCCCGCGTAGTTGAGCGGACCGGCGATGACCGTGAGCGCTATCGCGCCCGCAGTCGCGCAGTTCGTTGATCCACCATGGAAATAATCGCGCTGCCAGGCTGCGACCACGCCGATGATCAGCCAGATGAGCACGAGTGTTCCAAACAATCCACCAAGTCTCATGACATGCGAAGTACCCCGCTGACGCGCGGGTCAAACTTGAGGCAACCGGGTCGATTCCGCTCATCGGTAAGCGTAGACTTACCGTTCGTGACGACTTACCCGTCGGCAGATCCGTGGGCCGCCCTGGCCGACGGCACCCGGCGGGCCATCGTCAGGAGGTTGGCTTCGGGGCCGATGGCGGTGGGCGAATTGGCCCGCGACCTCCCGGTCAGCCGGCCGGCGGTCTCACAGCATCTGAAGGTTCTGAAATGCGCTGGGCTGGTGACGGATCGAGCCGTCGGAACCCGTCGCCTCTACCACGTCAATCCTGAGGGTGTCGCGGCCCTGCGCGCCGAGTTGGACGCCTTCTGGGGCCAGGCGCTGGACGCCTACCGGAACATCGTCGAGCAGGAGGGAGAGTCGAAATGACACCCGCAGAAGTCGAGCCCATCCGCAAGAGTGTCGTCGTCGACACAAAAGTGGAACGGGCGTTCACCCTGTTCGTCGATCGATTCGATGCGATCAAGCCCCGCGAACACAATCTGCTCTCGGTTCCGATCGCGCAGACCGTCTTCGAACCCCGCGTCGGAGGCAAGATCTACGACGTCGGGACCGACGGCAACCGATGTGAGTGGGCACGAGTCCTGGTCTACGAGCCGCCCACCCGCATCGTCTTCTCCTGGGACATCGGACCGACGTGGCGCCTCGAATCCGACCTGGATCGGACGAGCGAGGTGGAAGTCCGCTTCATCGCCGAAGGCAACGATCGCACCCGGGTCGAGTTGGAGCACCGACATCTCGAGCGCCATGGCGACGACTGGCGGGCGGTGGCCGGCGGCGTCGGCGGCGACGCCGGATGGCCGCTGTACCTGGGGCGCTTCCTCGACCTGGTCACCCGGGAGGGATCACGATGAGCACCGACGAACCGTCGCTCATGGACCTGGCCTGCGCAGAGCGAACCGACCTCGCCGAATTCCTGGCCACCCTGACGCCCGAGCAATGGCGCACCGAGTCATTGTGCGCCGGATGGACCGTGAAAGACGTTGTCGCACACGTCATCAGTTATGAGGAGCTCAACCTCGCAGGGTTGGTGAAACGCTTCACAAAGGGACGGATCGTGCATGCCAACGAGGTCGGAGTCGCCGAGTACTCGGCGATGTCCACCGACGAACTGCTCGCGTTTCTCCACCGACATCTGCGACCGCAGGGCCTGACCGCCGGATTCGGCGGCATGATCGGCCTGGTCGACGGCACCGTCCATCACCAGGACATTCGCCGCGCACTCGGCCGTCCCCGAGTGGTGCCCGCGCAGCGGTTGCAGCGAATACTGCCGTTGGTACCGGGTAACCCACGACTCGGGGCGGGACGGCGGATCAGAGGACTCCGGTTGCGGGCCAATGACATCGAATGGGAGCACGGCGACGGCCCGGAAGTCACCGGCCCCGGCGAGGCGTTGCTGCTGGCCATGACCGGCCGCAGACAAGCCGCCGAAGAACTCACGGGCCCCGGCGCGGCGACCCTGCTCAGCCGGCTCTGACAAGTCATCCGCGAGCACCACGGCCCTGAAGTTCTATTGTTCCGGCCCACTATGGCGTAGAGTCCAACTCAGGTTGAGTTCACAGCCGCCCCGGAATCGTCATCGGGTGCAGGGTAGTAATACTCCCTGTATCCAGGGGTTTTGAGTCCACAGAGCCTGAAGAGTGACGTGACCGCAGTAATTGCTACTGAGGGAGTCACGATGTCCACCATCACCGCCGCGAAGCCGGCGAAGCAATCTTCCACCGACCGCAGCCACGCGCAATTTTTTGCCCAATGGCTGTGGCCGGCCACTTCCGTGATCAGCGTCCAAGGTGAATTGGACGCGTCCAACGCCACCGAGCTGACCGACTGCGGGATCCGGAACAGCAGGCCGCGCGGACAGCTGGTCCTCGACCTCAGCGCAGTCGAATTCTTCGGCGCGGGCTGCTTCGCCTGCCTACACACCATCAACGTGAGGTGTGCCTGCGAGGGCATCGACTGGGTATTGATTCCGAGCGCTGCCGTTGCCCGGGTGCTGGGGATCTGCGATCCCGCCTGCGCCCTGCCGGTCTCCAACGAGCTTCCGGCCGCCCTGTCGATGCTGCGCGATCAGCCGCAGCAGCTGCAGTTGGTGAACGTGCATCACTGACGTCGCGCTGGGGCCCCATGCCGCCGGACGGTCAGCGAGATGCCCAACGTCGGCTTGGGGTTGCCGGTGCGCTCGAAATCGGCGTCGTCGACGAAGGTCTCAACGCGGTCGGTGAGCGCCTCCAGTACCCGTCTGCTGAAGCCGCTCAAGACGGCACTGCCAGGGACGCTTTCGACGCCGTCACAGTCCGTCGACACGCGGACGTTGAGTTCGTGTAGGCGGGGGTCTTCAACCAGCACCAGAGAAGCCCCTGGAGCGGCGATGCCGATCAGCACCGTACACGCTTCATCAACCGCCAGCGCCAGATCGTCCGCGGTGTTCCTGCCGAGGTCTTCATTGTCGGCCAGGCAGCCTGTCATGGTTCTCACCATGGCCAGCGAGTCGGCTCGGGCGGGTACCCGGAGTTCAACGGCGCGCGCTCCGGGCGTGTGGCCGGATCCCCGGCGGGGTATTCGCCGACTGTGCAGCACAGTGAGCCGAGGCCCTGGTACCGAGTCAGACGATGACATACATGTCGCGTACCCGCCGCCATCCGGTCCCTAAACCAGAGTGTCGGACCCGATGAGGCTGCGTCGCAGCGTCGTCGGTGGTCCGGGGCTTCGCCGGGTACGCCGCGGACGTGGATTCGGTTACCGCGACGAAGATGGTGCTGCCGTCACCGATGCGGCAACCTTGAAGCGCATCGAGGATCTGGTCATTCCGCCCGCGTGGAAGAAAGTCTGGATTTGTCCCCACCCCAACGGACACATCCAGGCCGTCGGCACCGACGTTGCGGGACGGCGACAATACCTCTACCACTCCCAATGGCAGCAGGACCGCAGCGAGGAGAAGTTCGACCGGGTGCTTGAGCTCTCAGCGGGGCTGACCGACTGGCGTACCGGCATCGCGGGTGATCTGCGTCGGCGCGGGCTGACCCGCGATCGCGTGCTGGCGCTCGGCCTTCGTCTGCTCGACCTCGGGTACTTCCGGGCTGGTGGGGATCACTACGCCGAGGAGAACAATTCGTTCGGCATCGCGACGCTGCTGCGCGAACACGTCACGCTGCGGCCGGATGCGGTCGGATTCGACTATCCGGCCAAGAGCGGCGTGCGTCGCACGCTGGTGGTGGAAGATCCAGCGGTGGTACGTGCGGTCCGGTCGCTGCAGCGCGCCCGGGGCAATGGCGATCGCTTACTCGCGTACCGCAACTCGTCGGAGTGGATCGAGGTCCATGCCGAGGACCTCAACGTGCGTTTCAAAGAGATGGTCGGTGACGAGTACACCGTGAAGGATCTGCGGACGTGGCATGGCACAGTGCTGGCGGCCGAGGCGTTCGTGGACGCGGATCCGCCGGTCGACGACAAGGTGATCAAGCGCGTCGAAGCCGCTGTGATGCGCGAGGTCTCCGAGGCTCTCGGCAACACCCCTGCGGTCGCCCGTAGCGCCTACGTCGACCCCCGGGTGGTCGACGGGTATCGGGACGGGTTGACCATTGCGGCCGGATTCCGCCGCGCTACCCGCACGCGGAACAGCAACCGACGCCAGGAGATCCTGGACCGCAGTACAGCCCGGCTGATCCGGAAGGTGGCGCGCCGGGCGTGACCGGACACCCGGCGCGTTTGATCAACTGGCCACGGGGTATTCGGGCCGCATGACCCGCGAAGACGTGCCCGACGAGGTGCCGGTTGCCGATGCACTCGAGCAGCAACGCGACCAGACCGATGTGGTGCCCGACGCCGAAGCCCCGGTATCCGATATGGACAGCCCGCCGCTGGAGGCGACAGAACCCGACTGGCAGGAACAACGTGAGGTGGTCGCCGACGACGCGGGCCGCGACGAGTTCGACCGCGAAGACGGCGAGACGCTGCCCAGCTGAGGGTAGGGCGTCATGGCCGGCGAAGGCGACCCCGAAGACAAACCGCGACGGATACGGGTGGCGCTGCTTGTCGTCTTGCTGCTGATCTCCCTGAGTCTGCTGCTGACCCGCTGTCCGGCCAACCGTGACGGCATGTCAGGGCAGCTCGCCCAGGCGATGGAAGAGTCGGTGGCCGCCGCCCGCAGCGGCGCGTACGCCCTCGACCTCAGGACACGTGACCGGTCCACACCGCAACTGGTGAGCGTCCAGATATCCGATCCGCGAGACGAGATCGTCAAGGCCTACAAGAGAATTGCCGACCTCAAAGCCGACGATCCGGTCGATCTCGACCGCCAGAAAATGCTCACCGAAGCCATGACGATGATGATCGGCCACCTCAACACCGCATCGGCGCGGGTCCGCGAGGTCACCTCCGATCCAGAGTTGCCGGTGCTGCGTACGCAGCTGCTGCAATCGGCCGATGCGCTGGAAGCCAGGTACCGCTGATGAAGATGAAGAAGTTCTTCGCGGTAGCGCTGGGGATCCTGACCGCGATCGGCGGGTTCCTCGACATCGGCGACCTGGTGACCAATGCCGTGGTCGGTTCGCGGTTCGGTCTCGCGCTCGTATGGGTCGTGCTGGTGGGCGTCGTCGGCATCTGTTTGTTCGCCCAGATGGCGGGCCGGGTCGCAGCGGTCAGCGGGCGAGCCACGTTCGAGATCATCCGGGAACGCCTGGGCCCGCGCACCGCCGCGGCCAACCTGAGCGCATCGTTTCTGATCAACCTGATGACGCTGACCGCCGAGATCGGTGGTGTGGCACTGGCCCTGCAACTTGCCACCGACGTCGGGCGGATGCTGTGGATACCGGTGGCAGCCGTGGCCGTGTGGCTGGTGGTCTGGCGGGTCAAGTTCTCGGTCATGGAGAACACCGCGGGTCTGGCGGGGCTGTGTCTGATCGTGTTCGCCGTCGCCGTCTTTGCCCTGCAACCGCATTGGGGTGAGCTCGCCCATCAGGTCGCGCAACCGGTGATTCCCGAATCCGAATCGTCCGCGACGTACTGGTACTACGCCATCGCACTGTTCGGCGCCGCGATGACACCGTACGAGGTGTTTTTCTTCTCCTCCGGTGCCGTAGAAGAGCATTGGAAGACAAAGGATCTCGGGGTCTCACGCCTCAATGTCCTGGTCGGATTCCCGCTCGGCGGCATCCTTTCGGTAGCCATCGCCGCGTGCGCGACGCTGGTGCTGCTGCCGAACCAGATCGAGGTGACGTCGCTGTCTCAGGTGGTGATGCCCGTCGTCGAGGCCGGCGGCAAGCTGGCCCTGGCGTTCGCGATCATCGGCATCGTGGCGGCCACATTCGGTGCGGCCCTTGAGACCACACTGTCCAGTGGCTACACGCTGGCGCAGTTCTTGGGGTGGCCCTGGGGCAAGTTCCGCCGTCCGGCCGAGGCATCCCGCTTCCACGTCGTGATGTTCGTGAGCATCGTCGTCGGCGCTGCCGTCCTGTTCACCGGCGTCGACCCGGTCATGGTCACCGAGTACTCGGTGGTGTTCTCGGCTATCGCCCTCCCCCTGACCTACCTGCCCATCCTCATCGTGGCCAACGATCCGGAATACATGGGTGACAACACGAACGGAAGGTTGCTCAACATGTTCGGGTCCGTGTACCTGGTGATAATCGTGGCGGCCTCGCTGGCGGCCATTCCGCTGATGATCGTGACCGGGGCAGGCCAATGAGAATCGTCGACGCCCGCCTGCACCTGTTGGACCGGCAGATACTCGACGACGACGGCGCGCCGGTCGGGATCGTCGACGACCTCGAACTCGACGGCATCGAGGCCGATGTGGATATCGAACCAGGCAGCCCGCCACCACACGTCAGCGCGATCCTGTCTGGACAGGTGGTGCTGACCCGGATCCTCGGCGGCGCGCCGCCGCGATCGATGTTGCACGAAATCCCTTGGGAACAGGTGGCTTCGGTCGGCGTGACCGTGCAACTGACAGCCTCCGAACTTCCGGCGGACGCGGACTGGGTAGAGCGTTGGCTGCGCGACCACATCGTCGCCCGTATCCCGGGAGGGCGCCATGCAGCTGAGTAACCTGCTCGGGCTCCGCGTGCTGGATGCCGGCCATCACCCCCTCGGCACCGTGATCGACGTCCGGCTCAAATTCGCGGACGAGGACGCGGAGCACTCCGGCCGCACCGAACTCGTCGGCCTGGTCGTCAGCCCCCGTACTCGCTCGTCATACCTGGGTTACGAGCGCACGGCCATCAACGCCCCGGCCCTCATCGCAACCATCGCCGCATGGCGCCACCGAGGCACTTTTCTGGCGGCATGGGAAGACGTGGCCCGGGTCGGGTCCAACCACGTCACGCTGCGTGTCGGCTACAGCCGACGCTCGCCGACCCTGCAGAGTCAGTAACCCCGTCGCCGTGGCGGTGCCACAGCAGTTCGGTCAGGGCGTACTCACTGAGAGCCTGCCGCTGCTCGCGCTCGATGACATCGGCGATCCGCTCGAAAACGGACGGTGCTGGTCTGGCCATGTTTCTCACCTCGACTCCAACAGGTTGCTGTATACCCGGGCATGTACCCGGACAAACCGCCAGGCCGGTTTACCAGAGGCCGTGGACGGGCATTCCTCAACCGCCATGACGACGTTCCTCACCGCTCCGCAACCGGGGCTTCCGCCCGCGAAGGGCCCCATCTCCGCCGCGCTGATCGACAGGCTCGGCGATCGCGCGCCACACAACCACCTGGAACCGGTCTGGATCCCGCTGCGCGATTCGGATCCGCTCGGGCTGGACGTGCAACTGTCGCTCTATCTCTGTTACGAACTGCACTACCGCGGATTCTCCGGTGTCGATCAGGACTGGGAGTGGAACGCCGGACTGTTGCACCTGCGCTCACAGTTCGAGCGGAGCTTTCTCGCGGCGGTCCGACGCGAGGTCGGCAGAATCGACCCCGACGACACTGCCGAGCGGGAGATGGCACGCCTGTCGGTCGAGCCCCGTGACGGAACCGGCCCGTCGTATCACCTTCGCGATGCGGGCACGTGGGAACAGATGCGAGAGTACTTCGTGCACCGGTCGGTGTACCACCTCAAAGAGGGTGATCCGCACGCCTGGCTGATCCCCCGCCTCAGCGGACAGGCGAAGGCCGCCTTCGTCGCCGTCGAATACGACGAATACGGAGCAGGCTCGTCGGACCGCATCCACCAGAACCTGTTCGCCGACCTGTTGAAAGAGGCCGAGCTGGACGACGCCTACCTCGGCTATCTCGACGCGGTGCCGGCCGAAAGCCTCGCGTTGGTCAATCTGATGTCCATGTTCGGTCTGCATCGACGACTACGTGGCGCCGCCGCGGGGCATTTCGCGGCCACCGAGATCACCTCCTCACCGGGATCACAGCGCCTGGTGACCGCGTTGGAGCGACTCGAGGCGCCCGAGGCGTGTGTCCGGTTCTACCGCGAGCACGTCGAAGCCGACGCGGTACACGAGCAGGTCGTCCGCCACGACGTGGTGGGCGATCTGGTCCGGCGCGAACCAGAACTCGACTGCGACGTGGTGTTCGGGATGCGGGCGTTCGCCGCCATGGAGGACAGGTTGGCCGATCACCTGATGGAATGCTGGCTGGCCGAACGTAGTTCGCTATGCCGGCCGCTTTCCTGAGTTTTGGCAGGATCGCTTGACCTTGCGGTGGCTGGTGTCACACAACGGATAGGTCTTGGACCGTCGACACGTACAGATGGCCACCATGAACCGATCGGAGTCGACGGTGCTCCCGTCGGGCAGCTCGATTCGAACCGGCCCCTCGACGAGGATCGGCCCACCCTGGACCACCCGCACGGCCCGTCGCTCGGTCATGGCTTGTCCGCCCGGATGACGACCAGTTCCTCTTCGGTCCTGTCATCGGTCAAGCGTCCGGTGTCTCGAAGCCAAGTAGCTTGTGAGTGCAGCACTGGCCCGAACGGAATTCGTTGGGTGACATAGACGTCCACGTTCAGCCCACCTGCCCGCAACAGCCTCACCGACTCCGCGACATCGGCAAACTCGGATTGGACGAGGTACAAAGATCCGCCTTCCGCCAGCATTTCGGCAGCCGCGCGGCACAGCGGGTCGAGTATCAGCCGACCGTCCGGACCGCCGTTCCATGAGGCCATCGGGCCGGTCGACACCATCACTCCGGCAGAGGTTTCCGGCGCCACCGGAACGTAGGGCGGGTTGCACACCACGATGTCGAACGGTTCGTGTTCCAGCGCCTGAGTCCACGAGCCGAGCCTGGCGTCGACATCGACCTGTGCAGCCAATGCGTTGGCCTGGGTACATCGCACCGCGCTCGGCGAAATATCCAGCGCAGTAACCTCACTGGCGCCCAGCTCGGCCGCGGCAACGGCAACCACCCCGCTCCCGGCGCAAAGGTCCACCACTCGGCGGCCGGCCACCTCATCGTTGCCGGTGAGGGCATCGATGAGCAGCCGTGAGTCCTGCTGCGGGCGATAAACGTTCTCGGCGCCAACAGCGATGCTTCCGGAGATCACCCCTATTCGGTACCCATCCGGGCGCCAGGCAAACTCGCTTGTCGCCAACGCCACGATTCGGCACTTCACGTTTAGTGCCTGCGCATCAGGGAATCCAAGATGTGCGTGGAGAAGCCGCGTAGTAAACACCAATCCACTCCTGAAGCGGAAAGGTAGAGCATGACCGAGAAGAACTCAGGACCTGAAGAAGGCATCAAGGGCGTCGTCGAGGACGTCAAGGGTAAGGCCAAGGAAGCTGTCGGCACCGTGACCGGCCGCGAAGATCTTGTGCGCGAGGGTAAAGCCCAGCAGGACAAGGCCGACGCCCAGCAAGACGCCGCCAAGAAGGAAGCCGAAGCCGAATCGGCTCGGGCAGGCGCGAAGGCCGCCGAAAAGCGTGAGCAGGCGAGCCAGCGTCCCTAGCCCGGCCTGATTGAAGAGATGGCCCAGCCAATGGTGGCTGGGCCATCTCGTTTATTCACGTCAGCTGTTCGGCGATTGCCTGATCACATCGGGATGCTCTGCGTACCAGCGTTCTTCGAGGCGCCGCACGCGCTGGTGAGCGATTAGCAGCCACAGACCGCCACCCAGCAGCCCCACGGCCGCCAGGATCGCGAGCACCACCGCAACCCCGGTGTTGCCGGTCGCGAACCCGACCAGGCAGGCGACGAACATCACCAGACCCACGCCGACCAGGATCAGCGCGGGCATGTTGCGGTTGTCTTTCATCGACTCGCCGGCATGGGGTCGGGTTGTCCTGGTGTGGTCGACGGGGTCGTCAGGACCTTTCATCATTTCTCCCTCTCACTCGTAACGCGGGTACTGGCCGACCTTGAGCAGTCCGGCCAGGTGCGCTGCGTTGCGCGCGGCCGCGGCGGTAGCGTCGGCGACCGGACCGGGCACCTCGTCGAGATCCAGGTAATCGGTGCCGTGCATGGCCTCGCCGTTCCAGTACGTACAGCCCTGGGCCGGAATGGTGTAGCCGATGTCGTTGAGCGCCTGGAAGAGGTCGGCCACGGTCTTGTGCGCGCCGTCCTCGTTGCCGACCACCGAAACCAGCGCCACCTTGCCCGCCAACACCGGCCTGCCCGCATCGTCGGTGTTGGACAACTCGGCGTCCAGCCGCTCCAGAACGCGCTGCGTGATGCTCGATGGATGCCCGAGCCATACCGGTGTCGACAGCAGCAGGATGTCGGCGTCGAGAATCTTCCTGCGGATCTCGGGCCACTGGTCGGCGCCACCCATATCCGCTTCGACGCCGGGCTCGATGATGAAGTCGGCGCACCGCACCGACTCGGTGTCGACTCCCAGCACACCGAGGTTCTCGCGGACCTGATCGGCGATCAGCTCGCTGCTGGACTCGGCCGGCCGACGCTTGAGACTGCAGACCAAAGCCAGCGCAGTCAGGTTCGGCGCGGTCATGAGTCCCTCTCCCAGTTCGCTTCGGATCAGCGCCGGGAGTCTTCCCAGGACGGGGTCGGGCTAAACCTCTGGGCGGATCCGCTGGTGGGCGGTGAGCAGCAATCGGTCGAACACCACGCGGCTCGGAAGGGTCTCGGAGTAGTCGAGCGCCAGGAAATCTCGTGCCAGCTGCTCGGCCAGCAGGCGCAGCTTGACATTGGTTTCCTGCGACCGCCATTTCAGCAGCTCGAACGCCGCATCTTCGTCGAGGCGGTAGATCAGCATCAACATGCCTTTGGCCTGCTCGATCGCACCACGGGCCTCGGCGATCTCCGCGACCACCTCGGTGACCGCCTGTTGCTGGGCCTGCGCGATCGAGGGTGAGACGTCGACGTAGAAACCGTGCGTGCCGATGACCGCACCGGTGTCGTCGAAGAGCTGATCGCCGACAACGACGACCTGGTGGACGTCGCCTGCCGTATCGATGATCCGGTGACGGGTGCTGAACGCACCCGAGGTGCGCCGCATCTCGAGCAGGGTGGCGGCCACCTGCCCGTAGTCCTCGGGGTGCTTGTGGGACAGCACCACCTCGGTCGTCGGGTTCGCGGTGCCCGGTTCATACCCGTGCATCCGCTCTACCTGGGGCGACCATTCCCAGCGTTCATCGGCGAAGTAGAACCGGAACCAACCGACCCGCTGCGCCTCGCCGCCGGCAAAGGCATGCTCAATCGGCGACTTGGGGTTCCCCTCGGCCGCGTCACTCGTCACGAGGTTGAGAATAACTCGCCCGGCACATTGCGCCTCACTTGATTGTCACAGGTGACGTCTACATTCGGCGCTGTGAGACGGCTTCGGATCAAGCTCTTCATCGCAGCCGGGGGCGCAGCGGCGATTGCGAGCTATCTTGCCGGGGTCGACGCGGCATGGAGCCTGGTCATCGGCCTCTTCGTGCCGCTGGTCTTGGGGGCCACGCCGCGGTTCGTGGCGGGGGCCTTCCGTGGTGCGCGCATACCCAGCGCCCGTGAACAGACCGCCACCCAGATGACCGGGCTGGAGTTCGAGGACCGCGTGGCCCAGGTGGCTCGCAGCGCTGGGTTGCCGGTCATCATGACCCCTCTCACCGGCGACTGGGGGGTGGATCTGATCGTCGGTCGCCGGCCCAACCGGATTGCTGTGCAGTGCAAATGCCTGTCGCGTCCGGTGGGGGCCGGAGCCGTTCAGGAGGTCGTCGCGGGCGCTCCGATGCAGGACTGTGCCAGGACCATGGTGGTCACCAACAACGAATTCACCCCGGCTGCACGCAAACTCGCCGAACTTCACGGGTGCGAGTTGGTGAGCGGGGCCGAGTTGCCCAGGCTCAAGTCGATCCTGCGCCGCGCGGCGGCGGCGGAGAGTGCGCCCTAGCCCGCCAGTGGCGATCTCAGCGCAGCCCGGACCGCTTCGAGGCACGCGTCGATCTCGGTACGCGTGACGGTAAGCGCCGGGCGGAACCGCACCGAGTCGGTACCGCTCGGCAGCATCATGACGTGGCTGCTCCACAACCGACGGACCAGCTCGTCGCGGGCGGCGGTCGAGGGCAGGCTGAACGCACACATCAGGCCACGTCCTCTGGGATCGAGTACGGTATCGGCGAAATCCACTGCCAACTCTCGCAGCTGGCCGAGAAGGTGGTCGCCGATCAGCGCGGCGTTGCGCAACAGTCTGTCGGACTCGATGACCTCCAGGATGCGGCGTGAACGCACCATGTCGACCAGGTTTCCGCCCCAGGTGGAGTTGATCCGCGAGCTGACGGTGAACACGTTGTCGACGACCTCGTCGACCCGCCGGCCCGCCATCATGCCGCACACTTGGGTTTTCTTCCCGAACGCGACGACATCCGGGGCGACCCCCAATTGCTGGTAGGCCCAGGCTGTTCCGGTGATACCACACCCGGTCTGCACCTCGTCGAAGACCAGTAGTGCGTCGAATTCGTCGCACAGCTCCCGCATCGCGGCGAAGAACTGCGGCCGCATGTGTCGGTCACCACCCTCACCCTGGATCGGCTCGGCGATGAAGCAGGCGATGTCGTACGGGTGGGCCTCGAAGGCCGCCCTCGCCTGCCGTAGCGAATCAGCTTCGGCCGCAGCAATATCCACCCCGGGCCGCAGGTACGGGGCGTCGATACGGGGCCAGTCGAACTTGGGGAAGCGAGCCACCTTGACCGGATCGGTGTTGGTCAGCGACATCGTGTATCCGCTGCGGCCATGAAAGGCTCCGCGCAGATGCAGCACCTTGGTACCGAGGGCCGGGTCGATCCCGCGGGCCTCGTTGTGCCGGCTCTTCCAGTCGAACGCCACCTTGAGGGCATTCTCGACCGCCAGCGCTCCGCCATCGACGAAGAACAGATGCGGGAGGTCCGCGTCCCCGAGGACCCGGCGGAAGGCGTCGACGAAGCGGGCCAGCGGCACGCTGTAGACGTCGGAATTGCTGGGCTTGTTCACCGCGGCCCGCGCCAACTCGGCCAGGAAGTGTCCGTCGTCGGCCAGCGCGGGATGGTTCATCCCGAGCGCCGACGAGGCAAAGAAGGTGAACATGTCCAAGAAGCGGTCGCCGGTACGCGCATCCACCAGGTAGGAGCCTTGGGAGCGGTCGAGGTCGAGGACGAAATCGAAGCCATCGGTCAGGATGCTGCGGGCCAGGACGGCTCGTACCCGGTCAGGCGTTACCTGCGGCGTAGGTGTCAACACTGCAGTCATGACACCATCTTAGCGGAATCTTTACGGCAAATATCGGCGTAGACAGTAATTGTTACGGAACGTAGTCCCGCCCGCTGTAAAATGTCTGCAAGATGATCGTGCTGCGCGTGCGGACGTTGGCAGCGGTCCTGATCCGCTGGAGCAGGTCCTCCAACGCCCGCGCCGAGGCCACCCGGACCAGCAGAATGTAGCTCTCGTCACCGGCGACCGAGTGGCACGATTCGATTTCGGGGATGTGCTGCAACCGGGCCGGTGCATCATCGGGTTGGGACGGATCGAGAGGGGTGATGGCGACGAACGCCGAGAGCATGTTGCCCAGCGCCTCGGGGTTCAGCCGCGCCGTGTATCCGGTCACCACGCCCCGCGACTCCAACCGGCGCACCCGCGCCTGCACCGCCGAGACCGACAATCCGGCCACTGCCGCCAGCTGCGCCAGTGTGGCCCTGCCGTCAGCCACCAGCGCGCGGACGAGCGTCCGGTCGGTGTCGTCCAGCGCGTGCTCGTCGGCTTCACCCATGGTCGGAACTGTAACGCCGCCACCAACCAGAAAGGCAGACGATGACCACCACCGAACGGACCCACCTCCCCACCGCGGAGGAACTGCGGAGGCGGGTACGGCAGGCCCTGAACTCCATTGGCGCCGGCATCGAACTCGGTGAGCCGACCGCACCGGGTCCTGGTCTGCACGCCAGCACCCCGATCAGCGGCGACGTATTGTTCACGCTGCCAGAGGACACTTCCGATGAGGTCGATGCCGCGATCACCGCTGCGGCACAGGCCTTCTCGACGTGGCGCACCACCCCGGCACCGGTGCGCGGCGCGTTGGTGGCACGTCTGGGCGAGTTGCTCGTCGAGCACAAGACAGATCTGGCGACACTGGTGACGGTGGAGGCGGGCAAGATCACCTCAGAGGCGCTCGGCGAGGTGCAGGAAATGATCGACGTCTGCCAGTTCGCAGTCGGACTGTCGCGCCAGTTGTACGGCCGCACCATCGCTTCCGAACGCCCTGGACACCGGCTGATGGAGACGTGGCACCCGCTGGGCGTCGTCGGGGTGATCACCGCGTTCAACTTTCCGGTTGCGGTGTGGGCGTGGAACACCGCGATCGCCCTGGTGTGCGGCGACACCGTGGTGTGGAAACCCTCTGAGCTGACGCCACTGACCGCGATCGCCTGTCAGGCGCTGATCGAACGCGCCGCGACCGATGCCGGTGCGCCGACCGAAGTGAGCCGGCTGATCCTCGGCGGGCGCGAGTTGGGTGAACGACTGGTCGACGATCCGAGGGTGGCGCTGCTGAGCGCGACCGGTTCGGTCCGGATGGGTCAGCAGGTGGGCCCACGCGTGGCCGCCCGGTTCGGCAAGGTGCTGCTCGAGTTGGGTGGCAACAATGCCGCGATCGTGGCGCCCTCCGCGGATCTGGATCTCGCCGTGCGCGCCATCGTGTTCTCGGCCGCGGGGACCGCGGGACAGCGCTGCACCACGCTGCGCCGATTGATCGTGCACTCGTCCGTCGCCGACGACCTGGTGTCCCGAATCGTCTCGGCCTACCAGAGCCTGCCCGTCGGTGATCCGAGCGTGGACGGCACCCTGGTCGGCCCGCTCATCCACACTCGCGCCTATCGCGACATGGTCGGGGCACTGGAGCAGGCCCGCGCCGATGGCGGCGAGGTGTTCGGCGGTGAGCGTCACGACCTGGGTGACGAAGGTGCGTTCTACGTGGCTCCCGCAGTGGTCCGGATGCCGGCGCAGTCCGCGGTGGTGCACACCGAGACGTTCGCGCCGATTCTCTACGTCCTGACCTACGACGATATCGACGACGCGATCGCCCTGAACAATGCGGTACCGCAAGGGCTTTCCTCGGCCATCTTCACCACCGATGTGCGTGAGGCCGAGCGGTTCATGGCCGCCGACGGATCCGACTGTGGTATCGCCAATGTCAACATCGGTACCTCGGGCGCCGAGATCGGTGGCGCGTTCGGAGGCGAGAAACACACCGGTGGTGGCCGCGAATCGGGCTCCGATGCTTGGAAGGCGTACATGCGTCGCGCCACCAACACGGTGAACTACTCCTCCGAGCTGCCGCTGGCGCAGGGCGTGCACTTCGGATAACCCGATCATCCGTCTTGTTGACACACGACGTCGACGTACACGGTGGTGAACTGCAGCGCGGTGGTGCGCGTTGCGGGCACCCCGTGCACATCGGTCACCCGGCATTGCGACAGTGGAACTCCCTTGTCCCCGTTGATCTGAACGGTGTACCCGGCCGCCGCCAGGTCCCGCACCACATCCGGTGCTCTGGTACCGCCGGTGGGTGCTGCTGAGGCCGGGGCGGCAGCGCCGAGGAGTCCCATTGCCACTGCCACAGCGCATATCGATCGGTTCATCTGGAGGCCCTCTCGCATCCGTAGGTTTCACCTATCGATACGCACGGTGGTTACATCCGGTTCAGGCCGGCCGCGCCGGCGGCCTCGGGGCCAGCACCTCGATGCTCCCGCCACGCTCCCGGACATCGAAGTGCGGCAACGGTTTCGGGGCGATCGGAAGTTGATGCTTGAGGACCTGGCCGGCCGGCGAGAACGATGTCACATGGCACGGGCAACGCAGGCTGTCCGCAGCCCCGTCGAACCACAGCTTGCACCCCTGATGGGTGCACGCCCCCGACACCGCGTCGACCGTGCCCCCCGCCCGACGGACGAATCCCGACACGGTGCCGAGGTCGAACGGCAGCACCGACCCCTCGGCAAGATCGGCGCTTCTCGCCACCGGCAGCCACTGGCCGTCGTTGGGCACCAGGTCACCGCCGCCGGCCTGCGCAGGTTCGGTGGGCTGCTCCCGGCCGGTGACCACATGATCGATCGATACGGCCGCGACGGCGGCGGTCGCCGCCGCGGCGGTGCCCACGATGACCTGTCGGCGGGTGGCCGACAGTCCGTGCCGCGCAGGCGCGGGTTCGTCCGAGTCTGCATGGGAAAGCTGTTGGGCGATACGGCTCTTGAGGTCATCGACGAACTCTGGGCGGGGTTCGTCCGCGTCGGGACGTGCTGCCCGCAGCTCGATCGCCGCGCGGATCTGTGCGGCGTCGAAGTCGTCGGCCGGGAAGGATTCGGGTCGTCGCCCGGCGAGTAGATCGTCGACGTATTTGCGTACCCCGCGCCTGGTCACCGTGACCCTCCCTCGTTGATCTGAGCGGCCAGTCGCAGTGCCCGGTGTTGCAGCACCTTGGCGTTGGCAACGCTGACCCCCATGTCATTCGCCGATTCCCGCACCGAACGGCCCTGTAGGAAACGCAGTTCGAGCACGCGACGGTACTGCGGTGGCAGTTGGGCCAGGACCTCGGCGACACGTTGCGGTGCGGTGTCGGTCCCGCTGTCCGGTTCGAACTCTGCCGCGGCCACGTCGTCCTCGATCACCGTGATCTCGCGTCCCATCGTCGCCCGCCAGTGCGCGGCCAGCACGGTGCGCGCGGTGGCCCGGAGATACGAGCGGACCTCGGCCACGCTTGCCGAGAGCCGCAGCGGCCGCAGCGCAGCCAAGAAGACCTCCGAGGTCAGATCCTCGGCGTCAGCGCGGCTGCCCAACCGCGCGTATAGCAATCGATACACCCACGTCACGTTGTCGTCGTACACGGCGTCCCAGCTCGGATAACACCCCTCCGGCACGATCCGCAGTTCGGTGCGCTCACATTCGGCCGGCATCGCGCATCCCACCCGCCTTTCGTCGCGGGGAGCCCCGCACAGAACTTCCGCACACCTAGGTAGGACGACGGGTTACACGCGCGCGAAGTTCACACCCGACCGGCAGCCGCCCGTGTAACCCGGCGCGCTATCTCCTGGTGACTGTTTCGCACCGCTCCCTGACACAAGGAGGTCCCGATGGTCCGACGACTCCCGGCACATGCGGCTGTCGCCGCCCTCGCGATCACGGCATCCGCCTGCACGAGTATGCCGTCCGCGGCGCCGCCGACGGTGGATTTCAGTGCCTCCGACGGCACATCGGTCGGCATGGCCCCGATGGACGGAATGGGTTCGATGGGCCCGCCCGCACCGTCGAGCACACCGCCGGCACCGATCTCCGGAACCGCGGTGAGCATCGACAACTTCACGTTCGCTCCCGCCACGCTGACGGTGCACCGTGGCGACACCGTGACGTGGACCAACCACGACGAGGAACCGCACACCGTCGCGGCCGGCGACGGCTCGTTCCGCTCCCCCGGCATGGACTCCAACGCCACCTTCAGCTTCACCTTCACCAATCCGGGCAGCTACGACTACATCTGCTCGATACATCCCTCCATGCACGGCACCGTGGTGGTGACCCCATGACCGATTCGCACACCATGAGCCGTCGCCAACTCATCCGCCACGGCGCCTGGTTCGGCGCCGCGGTCGGACTCGCGGTGGTCGGCGGTGAGGTGATCTCGCATGCCGCGGCCAAACCCTCCGGGGTGGTATCGGGGCCGACAGTGCGTTTCGCCCAGGTCTCCGACAGCCATATCGGGTTCAACGGATCCGCCAACACCGATGTGGCCGGGTCCTTCGGCCGGGCCGTCGATCAGATCAATTCGCTGGGCTACACCCCGGATTTCGTCATTCACACCGGTGATCTCACCCACCTGTCCACGCCTGCACAGTTCGATCAGGTCAAGCAGATGATGAGCGGCCTCAAGACCCCGCACGTGTTCACCGTGCCCGGCGAACACGATTCGGTCGACGACGCCGGCCAGAAGTACCGGTCGGTGTTCGGCGCGGGCACCCGCGGCGACGGGTGGCACAGCTTCGACATCGCCGGGGTACACGTCATCGGACTGGTCAACACGTTGAACCTGAAGAAGCTGGGCCACCTGGGTGTCGACCAACTGGACTTCATCGAAAAGGACGTCGCCCCGTTGTCTTCGGATACTCCGATCGTGGTGTTCAGCCACATTCCGTTGTTCGCGATGTACCCGGACTGGGGCTGGGGCACCGACGACGCCACTCAGGCGTTGAGCTACCTGCGCCGGTTCGCTTCGGTCACCTGCCTCAACGGACATGTGCACCAACTGTTCTCGAAGATCGAGGGCAACGTGACATTCTACAGCGGAACCACCACCGCCTATCCCCTACCGCATCCTGGCGACGGTCCGGCACCCAAACCGCTGACCCTCCCGGCCGGTCGCCTGCACGACGCACTCGGAATCCGGGAAGTCAGCTACACCAAGGGCACCACGGCACTGGCGCTCAAGGAGGACCGGCTGTAAGCAGGAGGCATGCAGATTGAGAACTCGGTCGCGATCATCACCGGCGCCGGATCGGGAATCGGCCGTGCGCTGGCCGCATCGTTCGCCGCGGCGGGCGCCCGGGTGGTCGCCGCCGATCTCGATGCGGAGTCGGCCGAGCAGACTGCCGCCCAGATCCTGGCGGCCGGCGGACAGGCGCTCGGTGTTCGGGCCGACGCAGGCGCCACCGCCGATATCGAGGAGCTGACCGCCACCGAGTTCGGTCCGGCCGACATCTACGTCGCCAACGCCGGGATCCTCGGCGCGCCGGGCCTCGGCACCGACGAGAGCTGGGACGCTATTCTCGACGTCAACCTGCGCGCACATATCCGCGCCGCGCAGGTGCTTGTGCCGCAATGGTTGTCGCGCGGCGGCGGATACTTCGTATCCGTGGCCTCGGCGGCCGGTCTGCTGTCCCAGATCGGAGCCGCCGGGTATGCCGTGAGCAAGCACGCCGCGGTCGGCTTCGCCGAATGGCTGGCCATCACCTACGGCGATGACAACATCGGGGTCAGCTGTGTGTGCCCGCTGGGTGTGGACACCCCACTCCTCGACGCGGTACGCACTTCGGCCGATCCGGACGCCGCGGCCGGCGCCGCGTCGATCGTGCAGTCCGGCGAGGTCATCAGCGCTGAGCAGGTGGCCACCGCAACGGTCGAGGCCGTGCAGTCGGGCCGATTTCTCGTGCTGCCGCACCCGCAGGTGCTCGACATGTACCGGCACAAGGGTTCGGATTACGATCGGTGGCTCGCCGGGATGCGCCGCTACCAGCGCTCACTGCGCTCCGGCCGATGAGCGGCCTGCCGGCAACGATTGCGGCGGCACGTACACACCCAGCGATATGCGGTGCCACCAGACGTGTTCGTGCCGCAGCTCGGTCCACGTGCTGAACTCATACCGGTACAGCTTCGCCCGCACGTATCGCGGCGGATCGTCCGGGAAGGGATTGCACCGCAGCAGCTTCAGCGTGTCTCGATCGTTCTCCAGCAGCCGGGTCAGCAACATGCGCAGCCAGCCGTGGGCGTACGCCGGTGAGATGGCGGCGAACCACATCAGCCAGTCCAACCGAAGGTGATAGGGCGCGAACTGCCGCGGCCATCGACGGACATCGCCGGGCTTGCCCTTGAACTCGTACTCCTTCCACACGGTGTGCTCACCCAGGCTGGCGTTCGAGGTGCCCTCCAACACCACCTCGTCACGGGCGCGCCCGACAGTGCCGAACGCGCCGTAGGAATTCACCAGGTGATACCGGTTGTACGAGGCATTCATCCGCTGACGTTTCGAGATGAGGTTGCGGGCCGGCAGGTAGCTCATCACCGCCACCGCGACCGCGAAGCCGACCACCGTCACGATGAACCACACTGGGGTCGGGCCGAATTGATGTTCAGGAACCGGGAAAAGTGCGGCGGCACTGGAATCCGACACCGCACTGAAGGCCAGGACGATCGTGATCCAGTTGAGCCAGGCGAAGTTGCCCGACGCGACCAGCCACAGCTGGGTGATGATCACGACGAGCGCGGCCCCGCTGGCCACCGGTTGCGGGGCGAACAAGGCGAACGGCACGATGAGTTGGGCAAAGTGGTTGCCGGCCACCTCGATTCGGTGCAGCGGCTTGGGCAGGTGATGGAAGAACCAGCTCAGCGGCCCCGGCATGGGTTGCGTTTCGTGGTGGTAGTACAGGCAGGTGAGGTTGCGCCAGCACGGATCACCGCGGAGTTTGATCAACCCGGCACCGAACTCGACCCGGAACACCAACCACCGAGCCAACCACAGCACCAGCAGCGGCGGGCCGACGTCGTCGTTGCCCAGGAAGATCACCAGGAACCCGGCTTCCAGCAGCAGCGATTCCCACCCGAACGAGTACCACGTCTGGCCGACGTTCACGATCGACAGGTACAACGCCCACAGGAGCAGCCAGACCGGCATCGCGACCCACAGCGGCACCATGTCTCCGCAGCCGGCGAGCAGAGCGGCGGAGAGCAGCGCCCCCGTTGCGCACACGCCGGCGAAGAAGCGGTCACTGTAGTGAAACTGAAACAGGCTCGGGGCGCTACGGAATGAGTTGGCAGCCAGGAATCGCGGAATCGGCAGCAGGCCTCGAGAACCGAGGAGGCCGCGGAACTGCCGGGCCGCCACGATGAACGCGATCAGGTAGATCGCGGCGGTCCCCCGCTGCAATACCTGTCGGGCCAACCAGTATTCGTCTGCGATGAACCATTCCATGCGCGGACCTGACGACGTTGCGGGCCTGTCCACGAAAACGGTACCCCGAATCGGGACATTTCATGCGCGGTACGCCGACGCTAGCGGCGCCGCAGGCTCAACCGGAAGCCGGCCGGCATCATGGTCAGGCGCTCCTGCACCTGCAGCGTGTAGTCCGGATCAGCGATCAGCTCATAGCGACGGATCAGTACGGCCAACATCAACACGGCTTCGTGGAGCGCGAACTGTCTACCTATGCAAGATCTTTCACCGGTTCCGAACGGCTTGTACAGGCCACCGGGACGCGTCCGCATCTGCTCCGGGGTGAACCGGTCGGGGTCGAATGCCTCCGGGTCGTGCCCCCAGCGCGGATCCCGGTGCAGGGTCGAGGTCAGGGCCAGCGCCCAGTCGCCCTTGCACATCGGGTGAATTCCGGCCAGCACGGTGTCCTCGCGGGCCGCGCGATAGTAGGCCGGAACCGTGGGCTGCAACCGCAATGACTCATCGAGAACCCGCCGGACATACCGCAGTTTGGCGATCTTCTCGAACTCGGGCCGCTGCTCGTCGCCCCACACCTCCTCGACCTCGGCGCGGGCCCGGGCCAACACCTCCGGGTGCCGCGACAAGAAGTACAGCGCGAATGACAAGGCACCAGAGGTGGTTTCATGCCCCGCGATCAGAAAGTTGATCAGCTGGTAGCGGATGTTGGCGGCGTCGAGATCGGACTCCAGCATGATCTGCAGCAGGTCGTCGTGGCTGCCCGAGCGCTGGGCCCGCCGGGTGGCGACGATGTCGTCGGCCAGTGCGTGCAGATAGCGCGCGTCGCGGCGGAGCCGGCGCTCGTAGCCCCGATAGACGAAGGAGGGCAGGAAGGTCTCGCGCAGTACCCCGAGCCGGTCTGCGCCGAGCAGCGCCGAGACCATGTGTGCGACGAACGGGTGGACGGTGTCGCTCTGGAAACACCGAAACGAATAGCCGGCGGTGCACCGCCCGATGGTCTCCAGGGTGACCCGGGTGGTGTCGGCCGAGACGTCGACGGTTTCGCCGGTACCGGCCTGCTGATCCCAATGGTCGGTGAGCTCGTCTGCGACGTCGAACATCACCGCGTGGTAGCGACGCATCGCGGCCTGGCTGAAGGCCGGCATCAGCAGCTGATGGGCGTTGAGCCAGTTCGGCTCGTCGTTGTAGGCGGTGAACAGTCCATCGCCGGCCACGATCCGCAGGGCCTCGATATCAGGGCCCACATGCTTGCAGAACCGGGTTTCGTCGTTGAGATCGTTGACCGCGTCGGCACCGGCGGCCACCACGTAACGGGCACCCAGGAACCGGAACTCGCAGATCGGCCCCAGCTCGGCCATGCCCATGGCGTTCTGCATCGAGGAATCCGGCTGCAGCCCGAAGATGTCACCCAGCAGGGGCACCCGCCGCGGCGGGTGGGGCAGTTTCGGATACTTGGCGCCTTCAGGTGAGGTCCGCGCGCCCACGACGGTCATGACACCAAGATTCCGCCTTGTTATACATGTGTCAAGTAAGGGCTTGGCGTTAGGCTGCAGTCGTGGGTGCCGAGTCGAGACGCCGGCTGTCCCCCGCCGACAGACGCAACGAGCTGTTGGCGCTGGGAGCCGAGGTGTTCGGCCAGCGGCCGTACGACGAGGTCCGCATCGACGAGATCGCCGAGCGCGCCGGAGTCTCTCGCGCCCTGATGTACCACTACTTCCCCGACAAGCGGGCCTTCTTCGCCGCCGTCGTCCGGGCCGAGGGCGAGCGGTTGTTCGAGGCCACCAGCACGCCTCCCGAGCCTGGTCAGAGCCTGTTCGGCCAGCTGCGCGCCGGAGTTCTGGCCTATCTGCGCTACGACGAGGAGCATCCGCACGGCGCGTGGGCGGCGTACATGGGCCTCGGTCGCACCGACCCGGTGTTGCGCGGCGTCGACGATATCGACAACGACCGCCAGGCCGACCGGATCATGGGCCGGATCAGAGACGCGGCGTCCGAGCCTCTGGACGCCAAGGTCGAACGCGATCTGCGGGCCACCGTGTACGGCTGGCTGGCCTTGACCTTCGAGATGTGCCGGCAACGGCTGAAGGACCCCTCGATCGACGCGGGATTCGTCGCCGACAGCTGCGCGCATGCCCTGCTCGACGCCCTCGGCCGGGTCCCGGGCCTGCCCGCCGAACTGGTGTGTGCGGCCGCTCCCGAACACCGCTGAAACCCACTTGTCGGTGCCGCGCGGCAGGATGGCTAGATGACCACCACGCCGGCAGACCCGCTGGCCCGGTTCAGTGCGCTGACCCGGGAGTGGTTCACGGCTGCCTTCCCGGCCCCGACGGCCGCCCAGGCCCAGGCCTGGTCCGCGATCGCCGAGGGGCAGAACACCCTGGTCATCGCCCCCACCGGGTCGGGTAAGACCCTCGCCGCGTTCCTGTGGGCCATCGATGAGCTGGCCCAGTTGCCGCCCGATCCCCGCTCCGGCACCACGGTGCTCTACGTGTCGCCACTCAAGGCGCTGGCTGTCGACGTCGAACGCAACCTGCGCACCCCGCTGACCGGGATCACCCGGGTGGCCGAACGTCACGGGGTGCCGGCCCCGTCCATCAGCGTCGGCGTTCGCTCCGGGGACACCCCACCCAGTGCGCGCCGCGCGATGCTGGCCAAGCCGCCCGACATCCTGATCACCACGCCGGAATCCCTGTTCCTGATGCTGACCTCGGCGGCCCGCGAGACCCTTGCCTCGGTCCGGACAGTGATCGTCGACGAGGTCCATGCCGTCGCCGCCACCAAACGTGGTGCGCACCTGGCTCTTTCACTCGAACGGCTCGACCAGCTGCTCGACAAACCCGCCCAGCGGATCGGGTTGTCGGCCACGGTGCGCCCTCCCGAGGAGGTGGCCAGGTTCCTTTCCGGCCAGGCCCCCACCACCATCGTCGCCCCTCCCTCCGGCAAGACCTTCGATCTCTCCGTACAGGTCCCGGTGCCGGACATGGCCAACCTCGACAACAACAGCATCTGGCCGGACGTCGAGGAGCGCATCGTCGACCTGATCGAGGCCCACCAGTCCTCGATCGTGTTCGCCAACTCCCGCCGGCTGGCAGAGCGGCTGACCTCACGTCTCAACGAGATCCACGCCGAGCGCGCCGGCATCGAGCTCTCACTCGACCACAACCCACAGGTCGGCGGGGGTGCGCCGGCCCAACTCATGGCCAGTGGGCAGGCCAACGGCGCGCCCACGCTGCTGGCCCGGGCCCACCACGGCTCGGTCAGCAAGGAGCAGCGGGCCCAGGTCGAAGACGACCTCAAGAGCGGCCGCCTGCGCGCCGTCGTCGCCACCTCCAGCCTGGAGCTGGGCATCGACATGGGTGCGGTCGATCTGGTGATCCAGGTCGAGTCGCCGCCGTCGGTCGCCAGCGGGCTGCAGCGCATCGGACGCGCCGGGCACCAGGTCGGCGAGATCTCCCAGGGCGTCCTGTTCCCGAAGCACCGCACCGACCTGATCGGCTGCGCGGTGACGGTGCAGCGCATGCGCTCCGGCGACATCGAGACAATGCAGGTGCCGGCCAACCCGCTCGACGTGCTGGCCCAGCACACGGTCGCGGCGGCCGCCCTGGAACCGGTGGATGCCGACGCCTGGTTCGACGCGGTGCGCCGCAGCGCTCCGTTCGCCACGCTCCCGCGCAGTGCGTTCGAAGCGACGTTGGACCTGTTGTCCGGGAAGTATCCGTCCACGGAGTTCGCCGAGCTGCGGCCGCGGCTGGTCTACGACCGCGACCACGGCACCCTGACCGGCCGCCCCGGCGCCCAGCGCCTGGCAGTCACCTCCGGCGGGGCCATTCCCGATCGCGGGCTGTTCACCGTGTACCTGGCCACTGAAACCGAAAAGCCTTCCCGGGTCGGCGAACTCGATGAAGAGATGGTCTATGAATCTCGCCCGGGCGATGTCATCTCGCTGGGCGCCACAAGTTGGCGGATCACCGAGATCACCCACGACCGGGTTCTGGTGATCCCCGCCCCGGGTCAGCCGGCCCGGCTGCCGTTCTGGCGTGGCGACAGTGTGGGACGGCCCGCCGAATTGGGCGCGGCGGTCGGGGCCTTCACCGGGGAACTCGCCGCACTCAATCGCGCTGAGTTCGATGAACGTTGCCAGACAATGGGTTTCGCCGGATTCGCCACCGACAACCTGTACCAGCTGTTGCACGATCAGCGCGAGGCCACCGGTGTGGTCCCCAGCGACAGCACTTTTGTGGTGGAGCGCTTCCGGGACGAGCTGGGCGATTGGCGGGTGATCCTGCATTCTCCGTACGGCCTGCGGGTCCATGGGCCGCTCGCCCTGGCGGTCGGCCGACGGTTGCGGGAACGCTACGGGATCGACGAGAAGCCCACCGCCTCCGACGACGGCATCATCGTGCGGCTGCCCGACAGCGGCGAAACACCGCCCGGTGCAGACCTGTTCGTGTTCGACGCCGACGAGATCGAACCCATCGTCACGGCCGAGGTGGGCGGGTCGGCGTTGTTCGCGTCCCGCTTCCGCGAATGCGCCGCGAGGGCACTGCTGCTGCCGCGCCGGCACCCGGGCAAGCGGTCCCCGTTGTGGCATCAACGGCAACGCGCCGCACAACTGCTCGACATCGCCCGCAAGTACCCGGACTTCCCGATCGTGCTGGAAACGGTGCGCGAATGCCTGCAGGACGTCTACGACGTCCCCGCCCTGACCGAGCTGATGCGTCGGGTGGCCCAACGCCGGCTGCGCGTGGTCGAGGTGGAAACCGCCACCCCGTCACCGTTCGCGGCCTCGCTGTTGTTCGGCTATGTGGGCGCGTTCATGTACGAGGGTGACAGTCCCCTGGCCGAGCGGCGCGCTGCCGCACTCGCCCTGGACACCGTCCTGCTCTCCGAACTGCTGGGACGCGTCGAGCTTCGTGAACTGCTGGATCCGGCGGTCGTCGCGTCGACTTCGGCTCAGCTACAACACCTGACGGAAGAACGAGCCGCACGCGATGCCGAGGCGGTGGCCGACCTGTTGCGGATGCTGGGGCCGCTCACCGAGGCCGAGATCGCCGAGCGCGCCACCACCGACACCATCGGGGGCTGGCTCGACGGGCTGCACGCCGCCAAACGCGCGCTGCCCGTGACCTACGCCGGCCGGACCTGGTGGACAGCAGTGGAAGACATCGGGCTGTTGCGCGACGGGGTCGGTGCGCCGGTACCCGTCGGGGTCCCCATGGCGTTCACCGAATCCGTCGACGACCCCCTGGGGGATCTGATCGGACGCTATGCCCGTACCCACGGTCCGTTCACCACCACCGAGGTCGCCGCGCGGTTCGGGCTCGGCCTGCGGGTGACCGCAGATGTGTTGGGCCGCATGGCGGTCGACGGCCGGTTGGTGCGCGGGGAGTTCGTTGACGACCTTCCCGGCGACCAATGGTGCGATACCGAGGTGCTGCGCATCCTGCGCCGTCGCTCATTGGCCGCGTTGCGCGCCCAGGTCGAGCCCGTCAGCACCGCGGCCTATGGCCGCTTCCTGCCGTCCTGGCAGCACGTCGGGTCCAGCCACAGCTCGGGTATCGACGGGTTGGCCTCGGTGATCGAGCAACTGGCCGGGGTCCTCCTGCCCGCGTCGGCCGTGGAATCGCTGGTGTTCGGGCAGCGGGTTCGCGACTATCAGCCGGCCATGTTGGATGAGCTGCTCGCTTCCGGGGAGGTCATGTGGTCCGGTGCCGGGCAGATCGGCAGCACTGACGGTTGGGTGACGTTCCACCTGGCTGAGACGGCGCCGCTGACGCTGCCGGTCCCTGCCGAGATCGAGTTCACCGATACCCACCGGGCCATCATGGAGACGCTGGGGCATGGAGGAGCGTATTTCTTCCGTCAGCTGACCGATCAAACCGCCGAATCCGAGCTCAAAACGGCTCTGTGGGAGCTGATCTGGGCCGGCTGGGTCACCGGAGATACCTTCGCTCCGGTGCGGGCGATGCTGTCTGGTCCCCGACGGACTGGGGCACCTGCACACCGTCAGCGTCAGCGGCCGCCACGACTCAGCCGCTACAGCGTCGCACGCCCGCACATCCGCGCGGCGGATCCGATGGTGTCCGGCCGGTGGTCGGCATTGCCTGGTGCCGAACCGGATTCGACCGTGCGGGCGCATTTCCAGGCCGAGCTGCTGTTGAACCGGCACGGGGTGCTGACCAAGGGGGCGGCGGCAGCTGAGGGCGTGCCGGGCGGGTTCGCCACCTTGTACAAGGTGCTGAGTGCATTCGAGGATGCCGGTCGCTGCCAGCGGGGCTACTTCGTCGAGTCACTCGGCGGGGCCCAGTTCGCGGCGGCCTCGACCGTCGACCGGCTCCGGTCCTATCTCGACGGAGTCGATCCCCGGCGCCCCGAGTACCACGCCGTCATGCTCGCCGCGACCGACCCGGCCAACCCGTACGGCGCCGCGTTGGCCTGGCCCGATCGCTCAGGCGACTCCGATGCCCATCGGCCCGGCCGCAAGGCCGGCGCCCTCGTCGCACTCGTCGACGGACAGTTGGTGTGGTTCCTGGAACGTGGTGGCAAAACCCTGCTCAGCTTCACCTCCGATCCCGACATGCAGCGGGCCGCCGCGGGCGCGCTGGCCGAACTCGTGAGCGCCGGGCGCATGCCGTCACTACTGGTCGAGCGGATCAACGGGGTTGCCGTACTCGATCCCGGGGTCGACGAGGATCGCGCCAGCGTGCAAGAGGCGCTGGTCGGCGTCGGGTTCGCCCGGACCCCGCGCGGGTTGCGACTTCGGTAGACGGCCTCACAGTAGGCCTGCGACCTTGTACAGCACGAGCGATCCCGCAACTGCCACGTTGAGACTGTGACCGGTGCCCACCATAGGAATCTCGACCGCCAGATCGAGCAATTCCATTGCGTCGGAGGGGATGCCGCTGCCCTCGTTGCCGAGAACCAATACCGTGCGGGTGCGAACTGCGGGCAGGTCCGCCAGCCGAATCGACTCGTCGGTGAGTTCGACGCCGATGATGTGCGTTGATCGCTCCCGCTGCTTCTCCAGCCAGCCGACGACGTCGCCGTAGATCCAATGGACGCATGACCTGTGCCGCAGGGTGTTTCCTTTGCGGAGAGCCTCAGGAACCCAGGGCAGCCGGGGCACGGCCAGACATGCACCCACTGCATCGCACGTACGGAGCAGCGTGCCGAGGTTCACTCCGTGCTTGGGCCAGAGTGGCGCGACGATGATGTGGTTCCAACACTGGTGACGACCCGAGCGGCGCTGCCGGTGGATCTCTTTACGGGTACGAATACGAGGCGCCGAATGCGACGCCTCACCGCTCACTGGTAGGCGGGAACGCCCTTCCCGCGGAGTCGATTATTGATCACCAGACGATTATGCCATCGAGCAGCCGCCGACTTCCATGACAACTGGTTCAATGAGAGCATGCCCGAGGGAGATACCGTCTTCCACACCGCCACGGCACTGCGCACCGCTCTGGTGGGAAAAGTGTTGACGCGCTGCGATATTCGGGTTCCGCGCTATGCCACCGTCGACCTGACCGGACACATGGTCGACGAGGTACTCAGCCGAGGAAAGCACCTCTTCATCCGGGCGGGGCCGGCCAGCATCCACTCTCATCTCAAGATGGAGGGCAGCTGGCGCATCGGGTGGACAAAGGGCGCCGCCCACCGGATCCGGATCGTGCTGGAGACCGCCGATAGTCGGGCGACAGGGATCGACCTCGGCGTTCTGGAAGTTCTGGACCGCGACGCCGACATGGCAGCGGTCGAGCACCTCGGACCGGACCTGCTCGGCCCCGACTGGGAGCCTCGCACCGCAGCCGCCAACTTGGCTGCCGATCCGGACCGTCCCCTGGCACCGGCTCTGCTCGACCAGCGGGTGATGGCCGGTGTGGGCAATGTCTACTGCAACGAGCTGTGTTTCGTCTTCGGCCGGCTTCCCACCTCTCCGGTGAGCTCGTTGACCGATCCCCTGCGTGTCGTGCAACGGGCCCGGGACATGCTGTGGCTCAACCGGTCCCGCTGGAACCGCACCACCACAGGCGACACACGGCATGGACGACAGCTGTGGGTGTACGGCCGCGCCGGTGAGCCCTGCCGCCGCTGCGGGACATTGATCGAGACCGACAAAGGCGGCGAGCGGGTCACGTACTGGTGCCCGACGTGTCAAACGTAAGACCGTTGCGCAATGTCCGCCACGCGTGTCGGGGCGTCGTGGCATAATCGAATACATGTTCGAAGGCGATTCCGATGTGGCGCTGATCGACCGGATCAGTGCCGCAGCACGCGCGGAATCAGCAGCGATCGCGGGACGGCTGGCTGCGATCGGGGCGTTGGACAGCCTGCGGGAACAGGAGTTGGCCGAATCGATCTTTTGGACCACCGACCCGTTCGAAGAAGTCTCTGCTGAAGTGTCGGCGGCGTTGCGGATCAGTCGGGGCCGGGCCGGCACCCAGATTCATCACGCCCGGGTACTACGCGACAAACTCCCGTTGGTGGCCGCCCGGTTCGCCGCCGGCGACATCGACTACCGGGTGGTGCGGATGCTCATCGCCCGCACCGGCATCGTCGACCCCGCAGTCTGGGCCGGACTGGATGAAGAACTCGCCACCCGGGCCCACCGGTGGATGCGGCTGTCTGAGCGGCAGTTGCGGGACCGGGTGGATCAATGGATCGCCAAACTCGACCCCAACGGAGTACGGGTCCCACCCCCGATCGACGACGGGCGGTTTGTTCAGGTCGAGGCGAGCAGCCCAGGCATGGCCTCGGTGTGGGCCAACATCCACGCCGCCGACGGGGTCGCACTGAATCAACGCCTCGATGCCGTCGCCGACACGGTCTGCACGCACGATCCGCGCACCCGCGAGCAGCGCCGCGCCGACGCGGTGGGACCGGTGGCCCGACTCGAATCCCGCATGCCGTGCCTGTGTCGGCGCGAGGACTGCCCCGCCGCACAGCAACGGGCGGCCGCCGATGCCGCGATCGTGCATGTGCTGGCCGACCAATCCACCGTGAACGGCACCTCGGATGATCCGGGGTATCTGGTCGGCCATGGCATCCTGCCCGCAGAATCCGTGCGGGATCTGGCCGCCACCGCCAAGATCAAACCCGTACGCATACCCACCGGGAACGCGCCCAAGCCCACTGAGCCTGGCGAGCCGAAGGATCCCGGTGAGCCTGCCGAAGCGGCCGAGCCCACTGAGCCCGCCGACACGGCTGAGGCCGCTGCTGCCGGCGAGCCGCAGTACCGCCCCTCGGTAGCACTGTCAGAATTCATTCGGTGGCGGGACCTGACGTGTCGGTTCCCCGGTTGTGACGCCCCGGTCGAACGCTGCGACATCGACCACACCGCACCCTGGCCTACCGGGCCGACGCATCCGTCGAACACCAAATTATTTTGTCGGGCACACCATTTGGTGAAAACGTTCTGCCCCGGGTGGTCGGATCGTCAGCTCCCCGACGGGACTATCGAGTTCACCACACCCACCGGACACATCCACGTGACCGAACCCCACGGCGCCGGCATGTTCCCCACTCTGAGCCAGCCGACCGGGGACCTGAACCTCCCCGAACCCGAAGCGGCGACCCCGAACTCGAATCCGAACCGCGCGGTCAAGATGCCCAAACGCTCACGCACCCGCGAACAAGACCGCCAAGACCGCCTCGCCGACGAACGACGCCTACGCGCCGAACTCAACAACGACCTCGCAACTGAACGCGACTACCAAGCCTGGCTCGCCGAAGAATACGGACCACCACCACCCTTCTGAACACGGCGATCATGGGCTGCTATGCAGGTAGCGCCTGGGCGACCTCCTGCGCCACCCGAATGCCGGATTCGATGGCGCCCTCGATGTAGCCCGCGTGATCGCTCGCGGTTTCGGTTCCCGCCCAATGGATGTCGCCGACAGGCTCGACGGGCCACGGAAGAAGCCCGTCCAGGGTGCCCGCGATCGGCAACGCCGTATAGCCGCCGCCGACGTACTCATCGGTCTGCCAGGACTTCTCGTGCCAGCTGACGGGCTCAAGCACCTCTGGCCCGATATGACCGACCAAGGGTTCCAGCACGGCCCTGCGACGCTCATCGGCGCTGAGGCCATCGAGTTGACGGGCCGCGGGTCCGCCGATGAGTACACACAGATGCCCCGGACCGTCCGGCGGGCTGGTGTCGAACACGCCGCTACCCGGGCCGTCGAGGACGATGAGCTCGCCACCCTTGCGCTGCCTCCAGAACGGCCGGTCGTAGACCGCAATCGCCTTGTAAACCGATCCCATATACGTGCCATCCGCGAGCCGGGTCCGTTCGGGCGGCAGCGGTGGTTGGTAGGTGATGGACCGCGCCATTGGCGCCGGCACTGTGACAATGACCTTGACGGCTCGCACCTCGCCCGCGGTGGACTGGATCGTCACGCCAGTTTCACCGCGACTGATCTTTACGACCCTATGCCCCAAGCGGATCCGCGAACCGAGCTCGGCAGAGAATCCATCGGCCAACCCTCGCATGCCCTCCACGAGCAGGGAGTCTTGCGCGCCTCCTTTGGTCGACAGCATGGTGAGCACGCCGCCCTGCTGGCGGACCATTCGCGCCATCGCGTAGACCGAGTGCCGATCCAGATCGGCAGTCCACGACACCGCCGCAATCACTTCCAGCAGCCGGCGTGCAGTGCGGCCCGGCACGCGGCGCAGCCACGAGTCCACAGCCTTGTCGTTCCACCCCTGCGGAACTCCGGTGCGGGACAACACCTCTACACCGGCCAGCGCCAATGCGGCCATGAGAACAGCCGGCGATACCGCCGACAGCCGACGTGAGCGGTCGATGAGGCCGGGCATCGGACCCGTGTGCATCTGATAGCTGGTGAGACCGAACTCGTCGACCAGCGAAGCGAGCCGGTGGTGCCCGTGGCCGATCCACTGACCACCGAGGTCGACCGTCGACCCCAGGGCGGTCGTCTCGCTCATCGTTCGGCCGCCGAGCCGGTCTGCAGCTTCCAACACCAGCACGTCGATCCCGCGACGGTGCAGCTCGCGGGCTGCCATCAGCCCTGATACCCCTGCGCCGACCACGACCACCGTGGCCTGTTCCGTTGCGTCATCTCGTGTCGTCATGACGATCCGCCATTTATAAGTCGGTCAACCGTCCGACTTTTATAGCACGCGAGGACCCGAGGGCGACAGGCCCGGCGCCGTCCTCAGGCCACTAGGCCGAAGGCTGCGGGTCCGCGAGCGTCACCAGCATCTGGATCGCGCGGTCGAGGTCACGGCGCGCGCGCTGACGGTCCCGGCTCGCCACGTACTGGATGATCAGCCCGTCGAGCATCGCGAGCCCCAAGCGGCCCAGCGTGGCGAACGCGACAGCGCAGCGTTCGCCCGCGGCGTTCGCCGCCTGCTCGCAGAACTCGGTGACGAGCGCGGTGTACCGGTCGTACTGCAGCCGCGCCAGCCCCTCAGAGCCCTCGCTGCGCACGGAGTACATCGCCAGCTCGTACTGCATGACCTGCACGCCGACGTCACCTTCGACGAGAGCCTCCCAGAACGTCGTGACACCGTGACTCAGGGCGTGCGCAAGACCTTGGTCCAGTTCCAGGCTGCCGTGCACGGTGGCGACGACATCGTCGATGACGGCGACGATGACGGCGCGCAGCATCTGATCTTTGGAGGGAAACACGTAGTGCAAGGTGCCCAGCGGGATGCCCGCCTCCGCCGCAACTGCGCGCAGGGTCGTCCCCGGCACGCCGACGTCACTGAGCACGCGGATCGCTGCCGCGACGATCTGCTCGTGACGCTCGGCTGCCTTGACGTAGGCCATCGGAACCTCTCCCCTCAACTGAGCGACAGCTTAGGGTGAAAATATGGCCAACACCGTCGTCCGCGCTACGTCACCGGACGACCTTGATGCGATCAGCGCGATCTATGCCCACCATGTCGAGACCGGGGTCGCCACGTTCGAGCTGATCCCACCGCACCGCGAAGAGTGGGAGCGTCGGCTGGCGACCGCCCGCGAACGTGAATTGCCGTTCCTCACCGCGACACTCGCCGATGAGATCGTCGGCTATGCCTACTGCTCGCCGTGGAAGCTGCGCCCGGCCTATCGGCACACCGTGGAGAACTCGATCTACCTCGCACCACAAACCGCCGGCCGCGGCATCGGAACCCTCCTGCTACAAGGACTTCTGGACGGCTGCACTGCGGCAGGCATCCGTGAGGTCATCGCCGTGGTGGTCGACACCGACGAGGCGGCGGCATCCCTTGCCCTGCACCGCAAACACGGTTTCGCCGAGGCGGGCCGACTGCGTGCGGTCGGGTACAAGCACGGACGGTGGCTGGACACGGTGCTGCTGCAGTGCAGCCTGTCGGTCAGCAGTTGACGAGTTCGGGCTCGCAGATCGGCTGCGATGCAGGCTCCTTGGCAGCCGGCTCCTCAACCGGGACCTCCTTGGGGGCAGCATCCTTGGGCGTGCCGCCCCAGGGGAACGCCAGTCGCACGATCTTGCGCACCACGGAGGCAAACTGCTTGTGGATCGGACCCGTGTTGTAGGGCAGGCCGTACCGCTGGCAGATCTCCTTCACCTCGCCGGAGATCTCGGCGTAGCGATGCGCCGGGATGTCCGGGAACAGGTGGTGTTCGATCTGGAAGGACAGATTGCCACTGAAGATGTGGAACCACTTGCCGCCGGTCAGGTTTGCCGAGCCGAGCAACTGGCGGAAGTACCACTGCCCGCGGGTCTCGTTCTCGGTCTCCTCGATGGTGAACTCGTGCGTGCCCTCCGGGAAATGGCCGCAGAAGATGATGGTGTAGGACCACACGTTGCGCATCAGATTGGCGGTCATGTTGCCCGCGAACACAAATGGCGCGAACGGGCCTGCCAACAGCGGGAAGGCCACATAGTCCTTCACGGTCTGCTTGCGCACCTTGGCCCACATCTCGCGCAGCATGTCCTTCTTGTCCCGCAGGCGGATTTCGCCGGTACGGATGCGCTCGGTCTCGAGCTCGTGCAGCGCGACGCCGTACTGGAAGAACACCATCAGCAGGAAGGCGTACAACGGATTGCCCAGGTAGTACGGGCTCCACTTCTGGTCCTCGCTCATGCGCAGGACGCCGTAACCGATGTCGCGGTCCATGTCGACGATGTTGGTGTAGGTGTGGTGCATGTAGTTGTGCGAGTGCCGCCACTGATTGGACGGGCACGCCGAATCCCACTCGAAGTTCTGGCCGCGCAACGCCGGATCACCCATCCAGTCGTACTGGCCGTGCATCACGTTGTGGCCGATCTCCATGTTGTCGAGGATCTTCGACAGCCCGAGCATCACCGTGCCGATCGGCCAGGCCGGCGGCAGGAACAGCAGTGCACGGCCGCCAACCTCGAGCTTGCGCTGCATCTTGATGATGTCGCGGATGTAGGTGGCGTCACGCTCACCGAGGTCGGCGAGGGCGCGTTCACGGATGGAGTCGAGTTCGGCACCGAAGGTCTCGAACTGCTCAGGGGTCAGGGTGTAGTGAGTCATGGTGTGTCCTTTCTTCGAAAAGGGCTGAAAGTAGGTGTCTAGAGGTCGATCTGGACGTCGCCGCAGGGGGCGCTCACGCAGATTTCGATGTTCTCGTCAGGGTCTGTCGAGACCGCGCCGGTGATCAGGTTCTTCACCGGACCGCTGATCTTCCTGCGGGTGCAGGTGTGGCAGATCCCCATCCGGCAACCGCTCGTCGGATTCAGTCCGGCGGCCTCGGCCTGCTCGAGGATCGAGCGGCCGTCGTCGACGACTGTGACGACACTTTCCGTAAAGGCGACGGTTCCGCCGGACACCTCGGTCGGTACGGCGATCACCGGCGGCACAAAGCTCTCCGACTGGGCTCCGGGCAGCAGGTCCTTGACCGCGGAGACCAGAGCCGGTGGGCCGCAGACGAACACCGCGTCGGGGTTCGGCATCGCGGCGGCCAGATGGTCCGGACCGAAGTACCCGGTCAGATCGCCCCGGTCCGAGCGGGTGTAGCTGTGCAGCACCGTGACGCCCGGCGTCGCGGCCAGCTCTGTCGCGTACGCAGCCTCTTCGGGGTTACGGGCGTAGTGGATGAAGGCGACCTCACCATCGAAGTTCTCCTCGCGCAGGGTGCGCAGCATGGAGAGCACCGGCGTGATGCCGCTGCCGCCGGAAACCAACAGGATGCGGCGGGGGCGCTGCTCCGGAAGTGTGAAGTCGCCGCCGACCGAGTCGAGGCCGAGGACCATACCGGGCGCTGCGTTGCGGTACAGGTACTGCGAGACCAGTCCGCCGTCGTGCAGACCGATGGTCAACTCGATGACGGGGCTGCCTTCGGCGTTGGCCGGCGAGTAGCACCGGGTGCGGCGGCGGCCGTCGATCTCCACGGTCAGGTTGATGTGCTGCCCGGCCTTGAAACCCCGCCACGCGTCGTTGGGCTGCAGGGTCAGGGTGACGCTGCGTGGCGTCTGCTTGCGGACGGCGACCACCCTGGCGCGGGCGTCATCGACGGTCCAGGTGCGGTCGTAAACCTCGGTGTACCGGTCCACGCCATGCGGGCCGGTGAGGATCCCAACCAGGGCGGAGCGCCGGATCCGGCGGCTCAAAGTTTCGGTGAACATATGTACACGATGAGTCCATCGATACGTTCACGTCAAGGGTTAATGCCCAGGTTGTTGTGTGGATCACGTGGTGAACAAATGTGCCAACATGTCATACACAATCGTTCCGATCAGGCGTTCGATGTCTCTGTGCTAGCTTTTTTCGGTGAACAGTCGTAGCCCCAGTTCACGAGACCGGCGGTCAAGCCGCTCGTCAAGCTCCCGGCCCAAGGACAATCTGTCTCGCGAGGAGCGCAAGGAAGCCACCCGCCGCGCGATCATCACGGCCGCCCTGAAGTTGCTCGAAGAGGACAGTTTCAGCGCACTGAGCCTGCGTGAGGTCACCCGGGAGGCCGGAATCGTGCCTGCCGCCTTCTACCGGCACTTCGAAACCATGGACGCGCTCGGCCTGGTGCTGATCGACGAGTCCTTCCGCGCCCTCCGGGAGATGCTCCGCGGCGGTCGCGCCGGCCAGCTCGACCCCAAGCGCATCATCGAGTCCTCGGTCGACATCCTGTTCAACAGCGTCGCCGAACGGCCCGAGCACTGGCGCTTCATCAGCCGCGAACGCAACACCGGGGTCACCGTCGTGCGCTATGCGATCCGCACGGAAATCCGGTTGATCACCTCCGAGCTGGCCATCGATCTGGCCCGGCTACCCGGCCTGACCACGTGGAGCAGCGAGGATCTCAATATCCTGTCCGGGCTGTTCGTCAATTCGATGATGGTCACGGCGGAATCCATCGAGGACGCCAACGACGCGAAGGCGCTCGCGGACATCAAGCAGACCGCACGTAAGCAGCTCCGCATGATCGTGGTCGGCGTCGCGGGCTGGAATAGCCGCTGACGTCACCGCTCGAACCGTGGCAATGGGAAAATGCCACATGGCCATCAAGATTGACGCCCTCGATGCCGCGCTGCTGTCGGCATTGGCGACCGACCCACGCACGCCGATTCTTGAGCTGGCGTCGCGACTGAAGGTCGCCCGCAACACGGTGCAGGCGCGCATGAAGCGGCTCGAGGAATCCGGCCTGGTCCGCGGCTTCCCACCCAACATCGACCTGGCGGAACTCGGGTACGCGGTGCACGCCTTCGTCGGTATCGAAACCGACCAGAACAAGATGAACGCCATCATCGACGCACTGCGTGCGGTCCCCCACGTGCTCGAGGTGCACGCAACGACCGGGCGGGCCGACCTCCTGGTCCGCATTGCCGCGCAGACCCAAGAGGAGCTGCTGCGGCTCATCCAGGAAGTGCATCGGATCGACGGCGTCAAGCATTCGGAAACCATGCTGGCGATGGCGACTCCGGTCGAATACCGGTCCCTGCCCCTCGTGCAGCATCTGACTCAGCACTCAACAAAATGATGCGTGGATCACAGTGTTCCACGTCACAATTGAGCAATCTGATCAACATTTTCGTCAACTATTGACGCGGATCACCCTCCACGGCAGATTTCGCTGCACCGATTGCTAGTAGTTCTCGCTTCGCAGCTCACGATCTGAGTTGTGGAAAGTGTGGAGGTTATCCGTGACCAGCGTGCTGTCCCGATCCGAACTCACCGCGACCGAACCCGTCGCTCCGTACGACCTCGACGACCGGTATCGAGTGGGGGCCGGCCCGGTATTGCTCACCGGAGTGCAGGCGATCGCGCGAATGATGGTCGAACAGCATGTCCGTGACCTCCGTGCCGGTCGGCGCGTGGCGACCTTCGTCTCCGGCTACCAGGGCAGCCCACTGGGCGGTGTGGACAAGATGCTCCTGGGCATGCCGAACGTACTGGCCGAGCACGACGTCGTCTTCACCCCAGGGTTCAACGAGGAACTCGCCGCCACCTCCGTCTGGGGCAGCCAGACCGACCTCCCGGCAGGCACGGCAACCCATGACGGCGTCGTCGGAATCTGGTACGGCAAGGGTCCCGGCGTCGACCGCGCCACCGATGCGCTGCGGCACGCCAACATGTACGGCGTCAACACGCGCGGTGGTGTGCTGCTGCTCGTCGGCGACGATCCGGCATCGAAGTCGTCGACGGTGCCTGCGGTCAGCGAACGGTCCCTGGCCGCACTGGGCATCCCGGTGCTGTTCCCGCGCAACGCCGAAGAGATCATCACGATGGGCATGCAAGGTGTCGCGCTGTCGCGGGCCTCTGGCTGCGTCGTGGCGATGAAGATCGTCGCCGATGTCGCCGACGGCGCGTGGACGGTCGACGCCGAAGTGTCCGATCTCGCCATCAAGGTGCCCGAAGTCCAGTGGGATGGACGGCTGTTCACCTACCGCCAGCGCCCGATGGCCGCCCCGGCGGACAGCCTGCTCGCCGAGGCCGACCTCTACGGACCGCGCTGGGAGACCGTGCGCGCCTTCGGTACCGCGAACGACCTCGACGTAGTCGAAGTAGACCCGATGCGCGCCAAGATCGGCATCGCCGCCACCGGAACGACGTTCGACGCGGTGCGTCAGGCGCTGGTCGACCTCGGCGTCGACGACGCGGCGCTGCACCGGGCGGGAATCCGCCTGCTGCGCATCGGGATGCCATACCCGGTCGGCCGGGAGTCGGTCAGGGAGTTCGCCCGCGGCCTCGAGCAGATGATCGTCGTGGAGGACAAGACCGCCTTCATCGAGACTCAGGTCCGCGAAATCCTCTACGGCACCGCTGATGCCCCCCAGATCATCGGGAAGTACGACGCCGCCGGCACACCGCTGTTCCCGCTCGGTGGTGAGCTGACCGCCGGCCGCCTGCTGGCACCGCTACGCCGTGTGCTGCGCGACCATGTCGAGTTGAAGCGCATGCCACCGCCCGCTCTGTCACTGGAGGTGTTGTCCGCCAAGCGGACCGCGTACTTCTGCAGCGGCTGCCCGCACAACCGCTCCACCGCGATCCCGGAGGGCTCGATCGGCGGGGGCGGTATCGGCTGCCACACACTCGTCACCATGTCGGGCCGCAGCGACAGTGCAGTCGTCGGCCTGACACAGATGGGCGGCGAAGGCAGCCAGTGGATCGGGCAGGCGCCGTTCACCGATGTGCCGCATCTGTTCCAGAATGTCGGCGACGGCACCTTCTTCCACTCCGGGCAGCTCGCGGTGCAAGCCTGTATCGCGGCCGGGGTGAACATCACCTACAAGCTGCTCTACAACGAGGTTGTCGCCATGACCGGCGCGCAGGACGTCGAGGGCGGACTTGGCGTTGCCGGGCTCACCCGCAAGCTCACCGCCGAAGGCGTCCGGCAGATCATCGTATGCGCCGACGAACCCAAGCGGCACAACAGGAAAGCCCTTGCCAAGGGCACGCTGCTCTGGCACCGCGACCGGCTCGACGAAGCACAGAAGGTCTTGCGCGAGATCCCGGGCGTCACCGTCCTCATCTATGACCAGCACTGCGCCGCCGACGCCCGCCGCCAACGCAAGCGCGGCACCCTGCCCACCCGCAACACCCGCGTGGTGATCAACGAAGCGGTCTGCGAGGGCTGCGGCGATTGCGGCACCAAGTCGAACTGCCTGTCCGTGCAACCCGTCGATACCGAGTTCGGGCGCAAGACCCGTATCGACCAGACCTCGTGCAACACCGACTACAGCTGCCTCGACGGTGACTGCCCGTCGTTCGTCACGGTGGAGCTGACGCCGGACGCCAAGGACCGCAAGGCAGCCCGACGGAAGAACGCAGAGCCGCCGCGTGTCGCGGACCCGGGCTTCGGCATCCCTACCGGCACCCAGAACGTCCTGCTGGCCGGCATCGGTGGCACCGGGATCGTCACGGTCAACCAGGTTCTGGCCACCGCCGCACTGCGCGCCGGCTACGAGGTGGAGAGCCTCGACCAGATCGGGCTCAGCCAGAAGGCCGGACCGGTCGTATCCCACCTGCGGTTCTCGACCAGTACCTTGGAGCCCGCCAACCGGCTGACCCCGGGTGGCGCCGACTGCATCATCGCGATCGACCTACTGACGGCGACCGAGGGCCGCAACCTCGCCTACGGCAGTCCGGGCCGCACGGTTGCCGTCGCCTCGACAAGCCAGACCCCGACCGGCGACATGGTGTACGACAAGTCGGTGGCCTATCCCGAGACCCAGTCGCTGCTGGACCGGCTCACGGTGGTCACCCGGGCACTCACCCATTTCGACGCGCTCGCCGCGGCCGAGGCGTTGTTCGGCAACACGGCCGCGGCCAACTTCCTGGTCATCGGTGCCGCATTCCAGAACGGCGGGTTGCGTCTGCCCGAGGCGAGCATCGAAGAGGCCATCGGCATCAACGGTGTCGCCGTCGCCGCCAATGTCGCGGCCTTCCGCTGGGGCCGGGTCGCGGTCGCCGATCCGGCTGCGTTCTCTGCCGCGGTGGACGCAGCGCGCCCGAAAGGCACGCCGGCGGTTGCCAGCCCGGAACTGTTGGCGGGAACCACCTTCGACGGCGAGGTCCGCCGCCTCGTCGAACTGCGGGCCGGTGAGTTGGTTCGCTACCAGAACGCAAGAATCGCCAGGCGCTACGTCGACGCGGTGCAGTCAGTCTGGCAGTCGGAGCGTGCGGTCACCGACAAGACCGCCTTCAGCGAGGCCGTCGCGCGGGGACTGCACAAGTTCACTGCGTACAAGGACGAGTACGAAGTGGCACGCCTGTTGGTGGATCCGGCCTTCCTGGCCAACGTGCAGGCGCAGGTGCCCGGCGGTGAGAATCTGTCCTATCGGCTGCATCCGCCCGCTCTGCGGGCGATGGGCCGCTCGAAGAAGGTCGGATTCGGGCCGAGATCGCATATGGCACTGAAGCTGCTCGCCAAGGCCAAGGTGCTGCGCGGCACCAAGTTGGATCCGTTCGGCTACGCCCATGTCCGGAAAGTGGAGCGGCAGTTGCTGTCCCATTATACCGACATGGTGCTCGGACTCGCCGCCGCATTGGACGCAGACAACTACGACACCGCCGTCGAGGCAGCCGGCCTGGCCGACCTGGTCCGGGGCTACGAGGACGTCAAGCTCGGCAACGTCGAGCTGTACCGGGCACGCCTGCGCGACCTCGGTATCACCGTCTGACCTGCCTCCACTCCTATCTGTCCGGCCGCCGAACATGCGGCAACGTCATCCATGCCGCCCAGCGGCAGTGTTACCACACGCCGCCAAACATGCGGCACCAGAAAGGAATCCCTAGTGACAGTCATGCCCACCACCCTCGGGGTCTTCGGCCGATCCCGCGAGCTGAGTGCGAGAAGCCACGAGCAGGTCGTGTTCTGCGAGGACGAGAAGTCCGGACTGAAGGCGATCATCGCCATCCACTCGACCGTCCTCGGCCCTGCGCTCGGCGGCTGCCGGATGTACCCGTACGCCGACGAATTCGAGGCCCTCGAGGACGTGCTGCGGCTGTCCTGGGGAATGACCTACAAGGCCGCGGCGGCCGGGGTGAACCTGGGCGGTGGCAAGTCTGTCATCATCGGCGACCCGACCAGCGACAAGAGCGAAGAGCTGTTCGCCGCCTTCGCCCGGTTCGTCGACAATCTCGGCGGACGGTACGTCACCGCGGGTGACGTCGGCACCAACACCGACGACCTCGACGTCATCGGCAAGTACACCACGTACGTGACCGGTCGCAGTACCGCCGCTGGTGGTTCCGGCGACAGCGCGCGGCTGACCGCACTCGGCGTGTTCAACGCCATGCGCGCAGGCGCCGAATCCGTCTGGGGTACGGCATCGTTGGCAGGCCGTACCGTGGGCGTCGAAGGCGTCGGCAAGGTGGGACGCGAACTGATCGCCCTGCTGCTCGCCGACGGCGCGGAGGTAGGTGTGACCGACGTGAACGACGCTGCACTGCGTCGCGTCTCGATCGATCATCCGTCGGTTCGCCTGCTGAGCTCGGTGGCAGACGCACCCGTCGACATCTACGCTCCGTGTGCACTGGGGGCCATCCTGACACCTGCGAGCGCGGAAACCATCGAGGCGAAGCTCATCTGCGGCGCGGCCAACAACCAGCTCGCCGATCCTGGTGTCGAGCAACTGCTTCGCCGGCGCGAGATCACCTGGGTACCTGACTTCGTCGCCAACGCCGGCGGTCTCATGCAGGTCGCCGGTGAATTGCAGGGCGTTGACCGCGCAACGGTAGAAGCCGACGTGACCCGCATTTTCGACCGAACCCGCGAGATCATCTCTGCGGCACGGGACTCGGGGATCAGCATCGGTGCGGCAGCGAACCGGTTCGCCGAACGACGCCTCGACGGCGCGATCTGATGTCGGCCGGCGGCGGATGGTTCCGTACCAAGTCGATAGAGCAGTCGATCCGGGACACCGATGAACCCGACTCGAAGCTACGCAAGGATCTGACGGCAAAAGATCTCACCGTCTTCGGCGTCGCGGTCGTCATCGGTGCCGGTATCTTCACCCTGACCGCTCAGACCGCGGGCACCATGGCGGGACCGTCCGTATCGCTGGCCTTCATTCTCGCGGCAATCACCTGCGGGCTCACCGCACTCTGCTACGCGGAGTTCGCCTCCACCGTCCCCGTCGCGGGCAGCGCCTACACCTTCTCCTACGCCACCTTCGGTGAGTTGGTCGCCTGGATCATCGGCTGGGACCTGATACTGGAGTTCGCGCTCGCGGTATCCGTTGTCGCCAAAGGCTGGTCGCAATACCTCGGCGAAATCCTCGGCGGATCGATGTCGCCAGTCGCGCACTTCGGGTCGGTCAAGTTCGACTGGGGTGCGGTGGTGATCATCGCCATCGTCGGTTTCCTGCTGGCGACCGGGACCAAGCTGTCCTCACGGGTGTCCGCCGTCGCGGTGGCGATCAAGCTCGCAGTGATCGTCCTGATCCTTGTGGTCGGCGCCGGCTACTTCAAGGCATCGAACCTCACACCCTTCATCCCGCCGGCTCAGCCGTCAGCCAGAGCGGACGGCGTGCACCAGTCGATGCTCGGGTGGCTCACCGGGACCGGCGGCTCGAGCTTCGGTTGGCTGGGCCTGCTGACTGCGGCCAGCATCGCCTTCTTCGCTTTCATCGGCTTCGACGTGGTCGCCACCGCCGCGGAGGAGACCCGCAATCCGCAGCGCGACGTACCGCGCGGCATCTTCGGAGCGCTTGCCATCGTCACGGTGTGCTACGTTGCCGTCTCATTCGTCCTCACCGGCATGGTGCCGTACACCCAGCTCCAGGGCGACAATGCCACCCTGGCAACGGCATTCGCCCTGCACGGTGACACTTGGGCGAAGAACATCATTTCGATCGGAGCGTTGGCCGGCCTGTCGACCGTCGTCATGGTGATGTTCCTCGGCCAGACCCGGGTCCTGTTCGCGATGTCGCGCGACGGACTCCTCCCCAGCCACCTCGCGTACACCGGCAGGCAGGGCACCCCGGTGCGATTGACGGTCATCGTGGGAACGGTGTGCGCGCTGCTCGCGGCGTTCGTCGACTTCGGCACTCTTGCGGGAATGGTCAACATCGGCACCCTGTTCGCATTCATCCTCGTCGCGATCGGCGTCCCGGTCCTGCGCCGGACCCGGCCCGATCTGAAGCGCGGCTTCCGTGTTCCGTTCGTTCCGGTGATACCGGTTCTGGCCGCACTCTGCTGCCTGTGGCTGATGTTCAACCTCGAGTTGGAGACCTGGCTGCGCTTCGCGATCTGGATGGCGATCGGCGTGGTGCTGTACTTCGCCTACGGCCGCTCCCATTCGATGCTGGCGCGGCGACCGGAACGCCGCGACGTCACCGACCTTGCTGAAGTGTCAGTCTGAACCAAGGTGCGGCGGATAGGGTCCCGCTCATGTCCCTTGCAGAGCCACTTGACCTCACCTACCCGCGCCCCGACATCGCAGTCGTCACCCTCAATCGGCCCGAGAAACTGAATGCGTTGTCGTACGAACTGGTCGAGGCCCTGCACGCCACCCTCGACGACATCGCGGCGAACAACGAGTGCCGCGTCGTGGTCCTCACCGGCGCCGGACGCGGCTTCTGCTCGGGCCTGGATCTGAGCAATCCCAACCCGCCCGAGGCGGGCGGCGGCACCGAGTTTCCCCGCTCGGGCATGCGCTGGCAGGAACGCATCGCCAACTTGACGGTCAAGCTGCATCGGCTGCGCCAGCCCGTCATCGCCGCGGTCAACGGTGCTGCCTACGGCGGTGGCTTCGCGCTGGCCGCAGCCAGCGACATCCGCATCGCCGGACCCGCCGCGAAGTTCTGCACACAGTTCATCAAGCTGGGCATCGGCGGCTGTGACATCGGGGTGAGCTATACCCTGCCCAGGATCATCGGCGCGGGCCCGGCGTTCGATCTGATCCTGACCGCGCGGGCGGTCGATGCGACCGAGGCGCTGCGACTCGGCCTGGTCACCCGCATCGTCGACGACACCGCCGACCTGCTCGAAGCCGCCCTGGAGATCGCCGAAACCCTCTGCGGCTATGGCAAATTCGGCCTGGAATCGACCAAGCAGGTGCTGTGGGCCAATCTCGATGCCGGCTGCCTGGAAACGGCGCTGCATGTCGAGAACCGCAGCCAGATCCTGTCGGTCGGCACCGGCAGTCTGAGCGGGACGGCTCAGTTCACGAAGCGTGAGTGAGCATCACGGTGAAGTCGTCGTACACCGGGACCGTCATCGCGCTGTCCCGCCACCGTCGACGATGATCACCTGCCCGGTCATGTAGCTGCCGGCGTCCGAGCACATCAGCAGGGCCGCGCCGACCATCTCATCCGGGGTGGCCAGGCGCTTCATCAAGGTCCCGCCCTTCATGAGGTCGATGGCCTCCTGCGGGTTGTTGCGCATCATGTCGGTGTCGACCGGTCCCGGCGCCAAGGCGTTCACCCGGACTCCCAGCGGGGCGAACTCAGCCGCCATCGACCGGGTGACCGACATCAGCGCGGCCTTGCCCGATGCATAGATGGACAGCGCCGGGGCGAAATTGAACGCCCCGACCGACACCATGTTCAGCACCGCGGCCTTCGCGCTGGCCTTCAGATGCGGCAAGGCGTGCTGCACCAGGAACACCGGTCCGCGCAGGTTCACCTCGTAGGACTTGGCCCAGGCCTCCGGCGTCATCTGCCCCAGCGGCTGGGCCAGTGCGTTCGCCGCGTTGTTGACCACCACGTCGACCCCGCCGAACTCGGCGACCGTTCGCTCCACGAGGGCGCCGAGTTCGTCGATGTTGCCGCTGTGGGTGGGCACCCCGATCGCCTGTCCCCCCAGTTCACGCAGGTGCTCGGCCGCCCGATCGCAGGCGTCGGCCTTGCGGCTGGCAACCACCACACGCGCGCCGGCCAGCGTGAAGCCCTCGGCGAGGGCCAATCCGATCCCACGGGTGCCGCCGGTGACGATCACGGTGCGGTCGGTCATGTCGAACAGATGGTCAAAGGTCTCACGGTTCACCCCGTCAGTAGACCATCACCACGGTCCGGTCGTGCAAGGCTTCAGCCCAATGTCCGCGCACTCACGAATTCGCGATCCTCACCGGTGATCGGGTCGGTGAACTCGAGGCGCTGGGCCAACAGTTGCAGTGGATGGTCGAAATCATCCGGCGCGACGTCGATCACGTTGGGGTACAAGGAGTCCCCGATGATCGGCAACCCGATCGAGTTCATGTGGACCCGCAACTGATGTGTCTGCCCGGTGCGGGGCGACAGCCGGTACAGCCCGCTTCCCAGCTCCTCGACATAGGTCTCGGCGTTGGGCGCCCCGCATTCCTCGAAGGCCTGTAACCGACCGCGGTGCTTGATGATCCGGCTGCGCAGGGTGATGGGCAACGACACCGTGGCGGTGCCTGCGGCCCGGGCCAGGTACGTCTTGCGGGTCTTACCCTCGGCGAACAGCCGCTGATAACTTCCCCGCACCTCGGGACGCACGGTGAGCAGCAGCACCCCGGCGGTCAGCCGGTCAAGCCGGTGCGCCGGGCTCAGCTCCGGCAGGTCCAGCTTCCGACGCAACCGCACCAGCGCAGTCTGCGCGACGTGCCCGCCGCGCGGCATCGTGGCCAGGAAGTGTGGTTTGTCGACAACCACGATGTCGTCGTCGCGGTACAGCACCGGGATGTCGAACGGCACCTCCACCTCGTCAGCCAGATCTCGGTAGAAGTAGACATGCGCGCCCGCGGGCAATTCCGTGGTGGCGTCGACAACCGTGCCATCGGGCAGAAGCACTTCTCCGGCAAGTACTTTCGTGCCGATACCGAACCGCTGCTGCAGCTCGTCGTACACGTTCACCAGGGATTCCCCGGTCGCTGCGCTCCCGCCCGCCGGACCAAGCAGCCGCAGCCGCGCCGGGCCGATTCCGTCACGCACCGGCAGCGGCGGCGATGCGCGCCTGCGCTTAGAGCGTTGGGGCCCGCCCCGCTTCAATGTCCCGTCAATTCAAAGGCACGGGTTCGAGGATCTCGGCGCGGGCCTCGGGCGCGGCCTGGCGCAGCGCATCGGCGGACTCGTCGTCGGGCTGGGTCTGCGACAGCACCTCGGCCTCCACCCGGGCGACATAGGTGGCGACCTCGCGGTCGACGTCCTCGGCGGACCATCCCAGTACGGGCGCAACCACTTCGGCGACCTCACGGGCGCAATCGACTCCGCGGTGCGGATATTCGATGGCGATCCGCATCCGGCGGGCCAGGATGTCCTCAAGGTGCAGAGCGCCTTCGGCCGCCGCGGCGTAGTAGGCCTCGACCTTCAAGTAGACCGGCGCAGCGGTGATGGGTGCCAGCAGTTCAGGCCGGCCCTCCGCCATCTTGAGCACCTCACTGATCAGCGAGCCGTACCGGTCGAGCAGGTGCCGGACGCGATAAGGATGCAGTCCGTATTGCTTGCCAACGTATTCGGTCTGGTTGATCAGGGCGAAGTACCCGTCGGCGCCCATCAGCGGGACCTTCTCGGTGATCGACGGCGCCACCCGGGCCGGGATGAATTCTGCGGCAGCGTCAATCGCGTCAGCGCCCATCACTCGGTAAGTGGTGTACTTTCCGCCGGCGATCGCCACGAGCCCGGGAGAGGGCACCGCGACGGCGTGCTCACGCGAGAGCTTCGAGGTCTCCTCGCTCTCACCGGCCAGCAGCGGACGCAGCCCGGCGTAGACACCGTCGATGTCGTCGTGGGTCAACGGGGTTGCCAGCACGGTGTTGACATGGCCGAGGATGTAATCGATGTCGGCCTTGGTCGCGGCGGGATGCGCGAGGTCGAGATTCCAATCCGTGTCGGTGGTCCCGATGATCCAGTGCGTACCCCAAGGAATCACGAACAGCACCGACTTCTCGGTGCGCAGGATGATCGCCACCTCGCTGACGATCCGGTCCCGCGGCACCACGATGTGTACCCCCTTGGAGGCACGCACCCGGAACCGCCCGCGTTCCTTGGACAGGGCCTGGATCTCGTCGGTCCACACCCCGGTGGCGTTGACCACCACGTGGCCCCTCACCTCGGTGATGGCGCCGTCCTCGGAATCGCGCAGCGTGACACCCACCACGCGATCACCTTCGCGCAGCAACGCCACCACCTGGCTCGACGAGCGCACGACCGCGCCGTAGTGGGCCGCGGTACGGGCCACCGTCATGGTGTGCCGGGCGTCGTCAACCACGGTGTCGTAGTAGCGGATACCGCCGATCAGAGAACTACGCTTCAGCCCCGGCGCCAACCGTAGCGCTCCGGACTTGGTCAAATGCTTTTGCGCCGGAACGGATTTCGCGCCACCCAGCTGGTCATAGAGGAAGATGCCCGCCGCGATATAGGGCCGCTCCCACCAACGGTTGGTCAACGGGAACAGGAACGGCAACGGCTTGACCAGGTGCGGCGCCAACGTGGTCAGCGACAGTTCACGCTCGTACAGGGCTTCACGCACCAGGCCGAATTCGAGTTGCTCGAGATACCGCAACCCGCCGTGGAACATCTTGGAGCTGCGACTGGAGGTGCCGGAAGCGAAATCGCGGGCCTCGACGAGCGCTACGGTGAGTCCGCGGGTCGCGGCGTCCAACGCCGCTCCGGCGCCCACCACACCACCGCCGATGACCACCACGTCGAATTGTTCACTGCCGAGTCGTTGCCAGGCTTGCGCCCTGTGCTGCGGTCCGAGGAAGGTTTGCCCGTCGCCCGGTGCTGAGATCGGGTCAGTCACGATTCCCAGGCTACGTGGGTGACGTGGGATCTGCCCGATTCTGCCCGTCCTCGGCCAGTCCAATTCGTCTGCGCCGGCCCTTTTGAGCGGTAGGTTCCCTAGCGTGTCGAATCAACCCCCGGGCTTGCCGGGACAGCCGTACCCGCCCGGTGGTGTCGGGCCGACGGGATACGGATACGGACCGCCGCCTGGTTACTTTCCCGGCCCGTCGCAACAGAAGGCGGCGCCGAAGAAGCTCTGGTACGGCGTCGGCGCGACACTGCTCATCGTCGGGGTTCTGGTCGCGGCACTCGGGGGCGCGGGGATGATCGGGAATTTTTCCGACGCGGCACCGGATGCCGAACACACCTTCGGAAACGGCGAGACGACGACGGTGCACTTCGACGCCGGTGAGACCAGGGTGATCTTCGCTGCCGAACCTGATGAGAATCACCACGTTCGGTGCAACGTCAGCACTCGAACCGGTACCGACGATGACATCAAGGTGGACAACTACGACGGCACCCTCACGATCAACCAGTGGCAGGCCTTGTTCACCGTGACCGTGCAAAAGGCCTCGGACTATGCCGTCACATGCAAAGGTGCTGCCTCAGACGAGTTCGGCGTGGGTGGTGACGCCAAACCCGCATCGCTCGTCGGCGGCATTTTCGCCATCTTCGGCGGCGGCATCTTGTGTGTCGCCGGGGTCCTGACGCTCATCATCACGGCGCTGATGCGACGACGCCGCCAGGCTTGACACCAGCCGGCTAGTCCAGGTCGTCGTGCTTCATCAATTGCCGCGCGGCCTCGGTGATCGAACCGGACAACGACGGGTACACCGAGAAGGTCTGGGCCAACTCGGTGACCGGGATACCGTTCTGAACCGCCAGGGCGATCGGCAGGATCAGCTCGGAGGCGATCGGGGCCACCACGACGCCGCCGATCACCACCCCGGTAGCCGGGCGGCAGAAGATCTTGACGAAACCACGGCTCAGGCTGGACATCTTGGCCCGGGCATTCGTGTTGAGCGGCAGGGTCAGGGTGCGGGCCGGCACCGACCCGTCGTCGATCGCGGCCTGGGGAACCCCGACCGCGGCGATCTCCGGTCGGGTGAACACCGCCGCGGCGACGGTGCGCAAGCGGATCGGGGCCACGGCCTCGCCGAGGGCGTGATACATCGCGATGCGTCCCTGCATGGCCGCCACCGAGGCCAGCGGCAGCAGTCCGGTGCAGTCTCCCGCCGCGTAGATGCCGGACACCGAGGTCCGCGACACGCGGTCGACTTTGAGGTAATTGCCCGGCCCGAGCTCGATGCCGACGCGCTCCAGACCGAGACCACTCGTGTTGGGCACCGAGCCGACCGTCATCAGCGCATGGCTGCCGTCGACGGTGCGCCCGTCGGCCATCGTGACGCGCACGCCGCTCTCGGTGCGGGTGACCGACTCGGCGCGGGCATTCTTGACCAGGGTGACGCCGCGTTCGGAGAACACCTCCTCCAGCACAGCCGCGGCATCGGAGTCTTCGTGCGGCAGGATCTGATCGCGGCTGGCCACGACCGTCACGGTCACCCCGAGTTCGGTGTAGGCGTTGACGAACTCGGCGCCGGTGACACCCGACCCGACCACCACGAGATGCTCGGGCAGCGCTTCGAGGTCGTAGAGCTGGCGCCAGTTGAGGATGCGTTCCCCGTCGGGCACGGCGTTGGGCAGCACCCGCGGGCTGGCGCCGGTGGAGATCAACACCACATCGGCCGTCAGCTGGCTGACAGCACCGTCCGGGCCGGTCACCTTGACCCGGTGCTGGGCCATGCCGGGGACGTCGTCGATCAGTTCGCCGCGGCCCGCGATCAACTCGATACCCTCGCTGCGCAGCCGGTCGGCAATATCCTCGGACTGTGCCGTGGCCAGGTTCTTCACCCGCTCGTTGATCTGCGGCAGCGAGATCTTGGACTGCTCGAAATCCAACGAATATCCCAGGTTGGGAGCGCGCCGAAGTTCGGTCCGCACGCCTGTGGAGGCGATGAACGTCTTGGACGGCACACAGTCCCACAGCACGCATGCGCCGCCGATGCCGTCGCAGTCGACGATGGTGACGTGAGCGACCTCCGGGCCGCGGGCAGCGGCGACGAGAGCCGCCTCATAGCCGGCGGGTCCGCCGCCGATGATCACGATGCGGGTAGCCACGGCACCAACCTAACCAACTTTGCGCACTAAGCTGTCTTACCGTGCCGCTTTACGCCGCCTACGGGTCCAATATGCATCCGGAGCAAATGCTCGAGCGGGCTCCGCATTCCCCGATGGCCGGAACAGGGTGGTTGCACGGCTGGCGGCTGACGTTCGGCGGTGAGGACATCGGCTGGGAAGGCGCGCTGGCGACCGTCGTCGAGGATCCGCTGTCCAAGGTGTTCGTGGTGCTCTACGACATGACGCCGGCCGACGAGCATTCCCTCGATCGGTGGGAGGGCTCCGAACTCGGGTTCCACAAGAAGATCCGCTGCCGGGTGCACAGGTTGTCGTCGGACACCACGACCGACCCGGTGCTCGCATGGCTATACGTGGTCGACGCCTGGGAGGGCGGTCTGCCCTCGGCCCGCTATCTCGGAGTGATGGCCGACGCCGCTGAGATCGCCGGGGCGCCGGACGAGTACGTCCACGATCTGCGTACCCGTCCCGCCCGCAATATCGGGCCGTAATTACGCCGAGGCCTCGACGATGTTGACCATCGTCCGGACACCGACGCCCAACGCACGTTCGTCGATGTCGAACGTCGGCTGATGTAGATCGAGTTGCGGCCCTTGTCCGCTCCAGACGCCGAGCCGCCCCATGGCACCGGGCACGTCTTCGAGGTACCACGAGAAATCCTCGCCACCGCCGGACTGATGGGTGTCGGCGAGCACGTCGGGGCCGATGGCCTCGATGGCGTGCGTGAGGATGCGGGTGGACACCTCTTCGTTGACCACCGGGGGCACGCCGCGCCGGTAATTGAGGCTGTGCGAGATGTTCAGCGGCGCGAGCAGCGACGTAACCGTCTCTTCCACAATCGATTCCAGCGTCAGCCAGGTATCGCGACTTGCCGTGCGGATGGTCCCGGCCAGGGTGCCGATCTGCGGGATGGCATTGGCGGCCACACCCGCATTGACCGCGCCCCACACCATCACGGTGTCGTGGCGGGGGTCGATGCGACGGGACAGCACGCCGGGCAGCCCGGTGATCAACGTTCCCAGCCCGTAGACCAGGTCACCGGTCAGGTGCGGCCGGGAGGTGTGCCCGCCGGGCGAGTGCAGGGTGATCTCGATGGAATCTGCAGCCGACGTGATCGGTCCGGGCTTAGTGGCGACCTGGCCTACGACCAGCCGAGGGTCGCAGTGCAGAGCGAAGATCCGGCTCACCCCGGTCAGCACACCCGCGTTGATCGCGTCGATCGCGCCGCCGGGCATCAGCTCCTCGGCCGCTTGGAACAGCAATCGGACGCCGACCGGCAGCTCCGGCACCGACGCCAACGCCATCGCAGCGCCGAGCAGTACCGCGGTGTGGGCGTCGTGCCCGCAGGCGTGCGCGACGTTGGGCACCGTGGAGGCGTAGGACGCGCCCGTGCGGTCGGCCATCGGCAGGGCGTCCATGTCGGCGCGCAGCGCGATCCGCGGGCGGTCCTCCGGCCCGAAGTCACACGTCAACCCGGTGCCGCCGGGTAGCACCTTGGGGTTCAGCCCGGCCTCGGCCAGGTGGCGGGCCACGAACTCGGTGGTCGCGAACTCCTGGCGACCAAGTTCCGGATGGGCGTGCAGGTGCCGCCGCCACGACACCATCTCGTCGTAGTTGGCCGACAACCAGCGGGCAGCCGCGTGCTGCAGCACACTCATGACGCCTGCCTCCTCTGCAGCGCCTCCAGGACCCGGTCCCGCTGCGCAGGCGTCTCGGCCAGCTGAACGACGCTGCGGGCCAACATGATTGCACCTTCCAACACGACCTTGTCAGCACTCGGACCCGCCGCGGCAGCCGTGAACGCCGGTTGGTGGATCGCGGCGCCGCCCGAGTCGATACCGATCACCGGATGGATGCCGGGCATCACCTGACTGATGTTGCCCATGTCGGTACTGCCCAGTGGCACACTCGCCTCCACGTTCTCCGGCAACGGGTTACGGCCCAGGCGCAGCATCTCGGCACGGATGGTCTCCGAGAGCCACGGATCGGGCACAAGTTCGGCGTAGGCCGGGCCGATCTCGGTGACCTGGTGCTCGCAGCCCGTCGCCAGTGCCCCGGCCGAAAAACAGCCCGCCATCCGGTCTTCCAGCTCGCGCAGGGCCGACATGTCGGTGGCCCGCATCGTGTATCTCATTTCGGCCCGACCGGGAATGACGTTGGTGGCCTGCCCGCCGTGGGTGACGATGCCGTGCACCATCTGCCCCGGCATGAGCTGCTGACGCAGCAGCCCGATCGCGACCTGCGCGACGGTGACCGCGTCACCGGCGTTGACACCCAGATAGGGCGCGACGGCGGCGTGCGATTCCCGGCCGGTGTAATTCACCGTCACCTCGGAGAGCGCCAGCGAGCGCGCCGCGGCGATGTCCACGGGCCCGGGATGCAGCATGACCGTGGCGGCGATGTCGTCGAACACACCGGCATTGAGCAGCAAGACTTTTCCGCCACCGAGTTCCTCGGCCGGGGTGCCGATCAACACGACGGTCAGGCCGAGCTCGTCGGCGACATCGGCAAGAGCCAGCGCGGCGCCGACCGCCGAGGCCGCGATGATGTTGTGTCCGCAGGCATGCCCGATCTCGGGCAGGGCGTCGTACTCCGCGCAGATCCCGATCACCAGCGGGCCGCTGCCGTAGGAGGCCCGGAACGCGGTGTCCAGCCCGCCGGCTGCCGCGGTGATCTCGAAGCCGTACTCGGCCACCAGCGCCTGGGTCTTGGCGCAGCTGCGGTGCTCGGCGAACGCCAACTCAGGCTCGGCATGTATCGAGTGGGAGAGTTCGACGAGGTCGCCACGACGCCGGTTGATGGCGTCCTCGACGCTCAGCGAGGCGGTGGCAGACGGCATCCTCGCAGTATCTCACTGCCCGTTTCCGGCGGTTAAGCTCGCCTATCGTGACCGATCCCCAGGCATCCAGCCAGGCAGCCGCCGCCATCGCCGAACGGACCGGCGTCGAACGCCACGATGTCGCGGTGGTGCTCGGATCGGGTTGGGCACCCGCGGTAACCGAGCTGGGCGAGCCGGTGGCAACGGTGCCGATGGCCGATCTCCCCGGCTTCACCCCGCCGACCGCGACCGGCCACGGCGGCCTGGTGCACTCGGTGCGCCTCGGGAGTCACCGCGTGCTGGTGCTGGCCGGGCGCATCCACGCTTATGAGGGCCACGACCTGCAGCATGTGGTGCATCCGGTCCGGACGGCTGCGGCAACGGGCGTGTCCACCGTGGTTCTGACCAACGCGGCCGGCGGGCTGCGTGCCGAGTATCAGGTGGGCCAGCCGGTACTGATCAATGACCACCTCAACCTCACGGCGCGGTCGCCGCTGGTAGGTGCGCAGTTCGTCGACCTGGTCGACGCCTACTCCCCCAAACTTCGAGCGCTGGCCCGAGAGATCGAGCCGACCCTGGCCGAGGGCGTCTACGCCGGGCTGCCCGGCCCGCATTACGAGACACCGGCCGAGATCCGGATGCTGCGCACCCTGGGAGCCGATCTGGTCGGCATGTCGACGGTGCACGAGACCATCGCTGCCCGGGCCGCCGGCCTGCAGGTGCTGGGCATCTCGATGGTGACCAACCTGGCTGCCGGGATGACGGGTGAACCGCTCAGCCACACCGAGGTCCTCGAGGCCGGGCGTCAGTCCGCAACCCGGATGGGTTCCCTGCTGGCTTCGGTGATCAGACAGATCTAGCCGACGAGATACCGCTGCAGGGTGGGTGCGATCCAGTCGACGACCTCCTGGCGCGACATGGTGACCAGAGGCGGGAATTCCAGGACATAGCGGCACAACGCCATGCCCAGTACCTGGGACGCGGCGAGGCTGGCCCGCACCGGGGTGTCGGGAGCGTCGCCAGTGGTCTGCGCTATCGCCGGGGCGAGTTGTGCGGCGAAGATCGTGCGCATCCGCTCGGCCACTGCCTCGTTGGTGACGCCGGCTCGCAACAGGATCAACAGCGCCTCGTCGCGCTCCCAGCGTTCGAGGAAATGCGCGGCCAGCGCGGCGCCGATCTCTTCGCGTGGGATCCGCGTGAGATCCGGTAGTTCCAAATCGAATTCGGCGGCCGCGGCGAACAGCCGCTCCTTGTTGCCGTAGTAGCGCATCACCATCGCCGGGTCGATCCCGGCGTCGGCCGCAATCGCCCGGATCGTCGCGCGCTCGTATCCGTCGGCGGCGAAGCGCTCCCGAGCCGCGGCGAGGATCACGGACTTGGTCTCGGCTGCCGGTCGTCGCATGTCAACAAGTGTAGGTCAACAACCGTTGACATCCAGTCCCCACAGGCCTAATTTGATGTCAACAAGCGTTGACCAACAGTTGTTGACAAAGGAGTCGAAGATGCAAGCGCTCACCACCGACGTCCTGATCGTCGGAGCCGGACCCGTCGGCCTGACCGCCGCCATCGTGCTCATCCAGCACGGTCACGAGGTGACCGTCGTGGATCGACAGGCCGAGGGCACCAACACCTCGCGGGCCGCCGTGGTCCACCCGCACACCCTGGAATTGCTGGAGCCCTACGGGGTGGTCGCGGACCTCGTCGCTCGCGGCGTGCACACGCCGACCTTCGCCATCCGGGACCGCGACGATCTCCTGATCGCGGTACCGTTCAGCCAGCTGCCGACCCGCTACCCGTACACACTGATGATCTCGCAGGCCGACACCGAGGCGTTCCTGCTCAATCGGCTCGAGGAGCTGGGCGGCAAGGTCGTCCGCCCCGCTTCGGTCATCGGGATCCAGCAGACCGCCGACCAGGCGATGGCCACGTTCGCCGATGGCCAGCAGATCCGGGCCCGGTACCTGATCGGAGCCGACGGCATGCACAGCACCGTCCGCGAACACGCCGGGATCGCGTTCAACGGCGGCACCTACGGCGAGTCGTTCGCGCTGGCCGATGTCCGGCTGTCCGGCGGCGTGCCGGCCGACGAGGTGATCCTGTACTTCTCGCCGGCCGGGCTGGTCGTCGTCGCACCACTGCCCGACGGGATGTACCGCATCGTCGCGACAGTGGACGAAGCCCCGCAGCACCCGGACGTCGCGTTTGTGCAGTCGCTGCTGGATGAGCGCGGCCCGGTGGCCGAGCCCGCGGTGGTCGAAGAGGTGGTGTGGGGCTCCAGGTTCCGGGTGCATCACCGAGTTGCCGACGCGTTCCGCGACCACCGCATCCTGCTGGCAGGCGACGCCGCCCACGTGCACTCCCCCGCCGGCGGGCAGGGGATGAACCTCGGCATCGAGGATGCCGTCGTCCTCGGCGAGCACCTGGCGCAGGTACTGGACGCCGGAGCCGACAACGCCGTGCTCGACGAGTACGCGGCCACCCGCCGCCACACCGCCCGTCGTGTGGTCTCGATGACCAGCCGGCTCACCGAACTCGCCACCGCATCGGCCCGCCGCCGCCCGCTCCGCAATCGCGTCATGCGACTGGCCGGCAAGCTGCCCGCCGTCCGCCGCGCGCTTGCCTGGCAGTTGTCCGGCCTGAACCGGCGATGAGCAGGCCGATCAGCTATCGCCCGACGGCGGCCACCGGTTCGTCCCGCCGGCCGTGAGGCTCGTCGCGGCGCCGGGCCAGCCGGGCCATGACCCGCGCCATGAGCGGGGCGGCGAACAGCATCAGCAGCACCCGGAGCACCTGGGCAGCGATGATGAAGGTGACGTTGGACCCCGTCTCCACCGCGGTGGCGAGCACCGCGTAGACGCCACCCGGACTGGTCGCCAGGTAGCCCTCCAATTGCGTCATCCCGGTGACGTTGGCCAGCACCACCCCGAGCCCGGCAGTCGCCACGCCGAGCACGACTATCAATGTCAACGCCAACGGAAGTATCCGGCCGATCGCCCGTAGCGAGTCGCGGGTGAAGGCGATGCCGGCCTGCCAGCCGATCACCATGTAGGCGGCCTGCACCAGAAGCACCGGAACGGCCAGCCCGAAGGACAGACCCGTGAGCTGCAGTGCCACCGTCAGGGCCAGCGGGCCGAGCAGTCCGGCGCCCGGCAACCTGGCCCAACGCCCGCCGACCACCCCGACTGCGACGATCGCGGCAAGCATGGCCAGGCTGAGATACCAAGGTGCCGAAGCAGTTTCAGCCGGGTCCGACGGCGGATGCGACCGGTCGGCGTGGAAGACCAGGGTCACCACGAGCGGAATGGTCCCGGTGACCAGTGCCACCCGAAGATATTGGACGACGGACACGACGCGATCGTCGCCGCCGAGTTCCCGGGCGATGGCCACCAGGCCCGACGCGCCCCCGGCCACGAGCGCCAGCGAGCCGGTCAGCGGACTGACGTCGCGGTGCAGACCGAGCAATCCGCCGGCGAGGATGCTGAGCAGCAACGTGGCCACGGTGATCACCAGCACGATCAGCCAGTCCGATCCGAGCGCACTGACGGCGTCCCGATGGACCATCGTGCCGATGTACACGCCCAGCACACCCTGGGCGATCACCCCCGCCGGGCGCGGCATCTGTTCCGGGGCGAGCGAGACCAGCGCCAGCACGATGCCTACCGCGAGTCCCGCGAACAGCGCGGCCGAGGGCACGTCGACGAGGGTGAGCGGGACGGTGACGGCGACGGTCGCGACGAGAAGCAACATCCACCGCAGCGTCCGTGTCATCCCCGTCATGCACCTCCTACCGAGATAGTAAGGGATACCTTCGCAATATTCACGGTGTAATGGCATTCAAATGCTTCAATCGCGTCGAATACCAAGGTATAACCTTCTTATGGCGGCAACATCGGCGACTGAACTGCGCGAGTCGATGATGGCGGTGACCCGGCAGATGCGGCGGCACCGTCCGGATCACGGCCTGACGTTGAGCCAGCTGGAGCTGCTGGGCGAGGCGAGCCGCAGCGGAACCACCACCCCGGCCGAGATGGGCGCGCGGCTGCATGTGCGGGCCCAGTCACTGACCGACAGCATCAACGAACTGGTGCGCCGTGGGCTGATCGCGCGACGTCCCGACGAGAACGACCGCCGCCGTCAGCTCATCGAGATCACCGCTGCAGGAGCTGCGTTGCTGCAGGCCGACCGTGACGAACGCGATGCCTGGCTGCACGCCACGATGCGGGAGAACCTCACCGATCTGGAGTTCGATCTGCTGATGCTGGTGGCACCGGTCCTGCGCAAGCTGGCGTACTCCGACGCCGCTGCGGGCACACTTGGGTCATGACCACCATCGCGACCGCCGCCGCCGAATGGATCGCGCATGACCCCGACCCTCAAACCGCGGCCGAATTGTCCTCTTGCACTCCCGAAGAACTCGACCGCCGGTTCAGCAATCCGTTGACCTTCGGCACCGCCGGGCTGCGCGGACCGTTGCGGGGCGGGCCCGATGCCATGAACCTGGCCGTTGTCATCCGTACCACCTGGGCACTGGCCCAGGTCCTGAAGGACAGATGCCTGGGCGGGTCGCACGTGGTGGTGGGCCGCGATGCCCGGCACCGTTCCGACGAGTTCGCTCTGGCGGCCGCCGAAGTCCTTGCCGCCGAGGGTTTCCAGGTTGTCCTCATGATGGCCGCAGTCCCCACACCGATCGTCGCTTACACCGTTCGGCACCTGCCTGCCGTTGCCGGCATCCAGATCACCGCGTCGCACAATCCGCCGACGGACAACGGCTACAAAGTGTTTCTCGACGGTGGCATGCAGATCATCTCCCCTGCCGACCGTGAGATCGAGGCAGCGGTGGCTCGGGCGCCGTACGCAGATGAAATCCGCCGATCCCCCGTGGAAACCGGTGGGCGCCATCAGGTCTACGGATACCTGGAGCGGGCCGCCCGGGTCCGTCGCAGCACAGGTTCGGTGCGGGTGGCGCTGACGCCCCTGCACGGAGTCGGCGGCGAGTACGCGCTTGATGCCCTGGCCCTGGCCGGATTCGACGACGTGCACGTGGTCGAGGAACAGTTCGCGCCCGACCCGGACTTCCCCACGGTCAGCTTCCCCAATCCCGAGGAGCCGGGTGCGGTCGACGCGCTACTCGCCCTGGCTGACGACATCGACGCCGAGATCGCGATCGCCCTTGACCCCGATGCCGATCGGTGCGCCGTCGGGGTGCCGGGCCCAGACGGTTGGCGCATGCTCACCGGTGACGAAACCGGCTGGCTGCTCGGCGATTACATCTTGTCTCAGCTCGAGCCCGGCCCGGTGAGCGAAGCTGCCCTGGTCGCCAGCACCGTGGTGTCCTCGCGAATGCTGGCCGCCATCGCGGCGGCGCACGGTGCCCAGCACGCGGAAACCCTCACCGGATTCAAGTGGTTGGCCCGCGCCCAGTCACCCGGTAACACCCTGGTCTACGCCTACGAGGAGGCGATCGGGCATTGTGTCGACCCGGCCTCGGTACGCGACAAGGACGGGATCAGCGCGGCCATCCTGGCCGCTGATCTGACGGCCGCACTACGCGCTCAGGGGCGCACCATACTCGACGCCCTGGATGCGCTGGCCAAGGCGCACGGCGTGCACGTGACGGGCGCGGTCACGCGCCACGTCGACGACGCCGAAACGGCCATGGCCCGATTGCGCGAGGACTCGCCGACCGAACTGGCCGGGATCGCCGTCACCGTCGAAGATCTGCTGGAGCGGCGTGGACAACAACGCACCGATGCGCTGATCTTCACCGGTGAGGACGCAGGCACCTCGGTCCGCGTGGTGGTACGTCCATCGGGAACCGAGCCGAAACTCAAGTCCTACACCGAAGTTCGTTGTGCACCGACCGATGATCTGGATACCGCACGGGCCCACGCTCAGAAGCTGAGCCAGGACCTCGCCGACGCCGCTGCGCGCTGGTAGCCGGATACGTAATGCCGGACTGGACTTATCAACCGCTTCGCCCCATCGCGTCCGCTGTCCTCGGGGAACATCGTACCCAGCGCTGGGCGCTGCGGTTTCTGGCCGCGCTGGTCGAGGCGGGCGGGTATCGCTGGATCCCAAGGGTTTTCGATCACCCGCCGGTCCCGCCGGAGTGGTTAGGCCGCTTCGGGGCGGTGGTCCCGCCGTCGGTGGCGCGCGACGCCGTACTGGTGTTGCCGGTCCAGGGTGCCGGCATCATCGAGATCGCGCCCGTGACCGCCGCCGACGTCGAAACCGTACGTCGGGCCGCCACGGGTCGGCGCTGCCGTGTCGTCGCGCGGGTGGATTCGGCCGAGGTAGCCGAACTGATCGCCGCTGACGTCGACGACGTGGTCATCGGTGCAGGCGGTGAGCACCGCTACCTGTCGGATCCTGACGTCACGGCCGCCGTTGTGGCGCTGCAAGATCCGGACGTCATCGTGCTGGCCCGGCCGAGCGTACTGCTCGCGACCGGTCCGGGCTGGTTCAACCGCGTGATCGAGGCGGCCTCGCAGACATCGACGCCGCCGCCGGGCCTGGCCGATGCCGGGCTCAACCCGTTTCGCTGGCCGGGCTGGCTGTGGGGTGTGCTGGCCGGACTCGGCTTGATGGTGGCCGGTGTCGGTGCCGGCGCCATCACGCTCGGTCCGGTGTTGCTCAGCTATGACCGTTCCTATCTCGGCCTCGGGGTGGATGACCTGCGCCAGATCAACGACAACCTGGTGCATTTCATCCAACATGACCGGATCAGCATGGCGGGCAACATGATCGGTCTCGGCGCGCTGTACGCCGGATTGTCCTGGGGCGGCATCAGGCGCGGCTTGGCGTGGGCACGCACGGCCCTGCTCATCTCGGGCCTCGTCGCGTTCCTCACGCTGTTCTACTTCGTCGGGACAGGGTTCGTCGATCCCCTGCACACGCTGGTGGTGGTGACGCTGTTCCCGATGCTGCTGGCTGCGGTCTGGAACAAGCCCGACCCGCCCCGATGGCGATCGCTGCCGGACGGCCCGGAATCACAGCGCCGGCGCGCGTTGTGGGGCCAGTTGCTGTTCATCGGACTCGGCGCCGGGCTCGCCGTCGCCGGGGCGACCATCTCGTTCGTCGGGCTGACCGACGTGTTCGTCAGCACCGACCTGGGCTACCTGCACACCCACGGTGCGACGCTGCGGGCCGCCGAACCGCAACTGCTCGGCTTCATCGCCCACGACCGGGCCGGATTCGGTGGGGCTCTGATCGGTTCCGGGCTCGCGATCGCATTGATCGCGCTGTGGGGATTCCGCCGCGGCGAGCGCTGGGTGTGGTGGTCGTTGTTGATCGGGTTCGTGACGGGCACGTTGCCTGCGCTGGCCGTGCACTACGCGATCGGGTACACGACCTTCATCCATCTGCTGCCGGTGTATGTGCTCATGCTGGCCACCGCGGCGGCGCTGGTGTTGTCCCGGCCGTACCTGACCGCGACCGAGCCTGAGCGGCCTTAGCGCGGGCCGAACTGACGGTCCCCGGCGTCGCCGAGCCCCGGGACGATGTAGGCGATCTCGTTGAGGCCCTCGTCGATGGTCGCGGTGATCAACCGGATCTCGGGGGCGACCTTCTCCAGCGCGGCGATCCCCTGCGGAGCACACACCACACACACCGCGGTGATGTCGTCGGCGTTGAGCTCTTTGAGCAGGTTGAGGGTGTAGGCCATCGATCCGCCCGTCGCCAGCATCGGGTCGAGCACGAACACCGACCGCGTACTCAGGTCGTCGGGCAGCGACGCCAGGTAGGGCGTGGGCTGGTGCGTCGACTCGTCGCGCGCCATCCCGACGAACCCGACCTGTGCCTCCGGGATCAGCGCGTGCGCCTGGTCGACCATCCCGAGCCCCGCCCGCAGCACCGGCACCAACAGCGGCGGATTGGCCAACCGCGACCCGGTCGTATCGGTCACCGGGGTGCGCACCGCGACCTGCTCGCAGGGAGCGTCCCGGGTCGCCTCGTACACCAGCATCATCGTCAGATCGCGCAGCGCCGCACGGAACCCTGCGTTGTCGGTCCGCTCGTCCCGCAGGGTGGTCAGCCGCGCGGCGGCCAGGGGGTGGTCGACGACGCGCACATCCATGCGCTGACCTTAACGGTCGGCGCCGTCGGCGTGCATGTCTATCCGGTGTCCACCCCACGGACTACGAGGACCACGGATTCTCAAGGGTCCGCTACGAGCTTTCGCGAACCAGGCTGAGGACACATTCGTTCTTGTTCTCAAACGCTGGAGTTCTGATCATGACGAGAGTCGTAACCGCCCCGTCAGCCGATATCACGTCAGTGGCCGACTGTGACGCGCAACTGGCGGCCCGGTTCGTGCGCGACGCCATGCCATTTCACTCCGTCCTGCTGCGCACCGCGCGGCGCCTGACGCACAGCCAGGCCGACGCCGAGGACCTGGTCCAAGACACATTGATGAATGCCTACACCGGTTTCCACCGGTTCGAACCGGGCACCAATCTCCGTGCGTGGCTGTTCCGCATCCTGCACAACCGGTGGATCAGCACGCACCGCATGAAGCAACGTCGTCCCGACACGTTCGCCGTCCCCGAGTTCACCGACAGCGACATGTTCGGCAGCGCAACCCATTCCACGATCGTCCAGCGCTCCGCCGAGGACCTTGCGCTCGACCTGTTCTGCGACGACCGGATCCGTGATGCGTTGCAGGCACTGCCCGAGGGTTTCCGAACGGTGTTGTACTACGCCGACATCGAGGGCTGCACGTATGCCGAGGTCGCTGCCCGCATGGGAATCCCGCTGGGAACCGTCATGTCACGCATCGCGCGCAGCCGCGAACGCCTGCGGGCCGCGCTCGCCGATGTCGCAGACGACCGCTGGACCACCCACGAAGACGGCGGCACCCGAAATGTCGCGTGACGAACAACGAGAGGACACCATGGAATCCGGATCGACAGAACTCAACGGCTATCGCGCACTGGTCACCGGCGGCACCGCGGGCATCGGCCTGGCCTGTGCCGACCTGCTGGCCCGAGCCGGCGCGGCGGTGACCATCACCGGGCGAGATGAACAACGGGGACGCGACGCCGCGGCCACGCTCGGTGGGGACGTCCGGTTCGTCAGCGCCGACCTCGCCGACCTCGACTCGGTGCGATCTCTCGCACAGCAATGCGGCGAGCTCGACATCCTGGTCAACAACGCCGCGGCGTTCCCCGGAGCACTCACCGTCGAACAGGATGTCGCCTCCTTCGAGCGGACTTTCGACACCAACGTGCGGGGCACCTATTTCCTCGTCGCACAGCTGGTGGGCGGCATGCTCGAACGCGGCCGCGGCAGCATCGTCAACGTCACCTCGATGGTCGCGTCCAAGGGCGTGCCAGGTGCCTCGACCTACAGTGCTTCCAAGGCCGCCGTCGAATCGCTGACCCGCACCTGGGCCGCCGAATTCGGTTCCGGCGGAGTGCGAGTCAACAGTGTCGCGCCGGGGCCCACCCGCACCGAAGGCGTCGCGGCTCAATGGGGCGACACCAACGAGGAACTCGGCCGCGCCCTGCCCCTGGGACGCACGGCAACCCCGGAGGAGATCGCCCACGCGGTGCTGTTCCTGAGTTCGCCGCGGGCGGCATTCATCACCGGCTCGGTGTTGCATGCCGACGGCGGTGGTACTGCCATCTGAGCGGGCAAGCACCGGAACGGCGGGCCGGGCAGCCGGGCGTACGCCGATTTCCACACCAGGGCAGCCACCCCGGCGCACCAACAACCCTGGCGTGGGAAACGACGCGGGAGCACGACCACCCGAACGCGGCGCGAATCACGCGGAACCGATCAGCGGCGGCGGACGTCCTAACCACATGACCGCCGACCCCCTGCGCGCCGACCTGACGGGCATCCACGCCCTCGGCGGCGCCTTCGACGCACACGCCGCCGATCTCAGCGCGGTGGCGGCAACCCTGCGGTCGATGCCGTCACCGGCAGGCGCCCTCGGCCCGATCGGCGAACGATTCGTAGCCGCGTTCGCCGCATCCGTCAGCGCCCACGTCGACGCGGTGGCGGCGCTGAGTGCCCGGGCCGACGCGGGTGCCGTCAGCGCCGGGGCCACCGCCGCCGGCTACGACGCCGCTGGTCAGCGGGCGGCCGCACTGTTGCCGCGGGTATAGCCCGTGCCCGCGTCCGCCGCCGCGCTGGCCACGCCGCTGTATGCGCTGCGTGACCTGGTGGGCAGTGGCCCGCCGGAAACCGGGCCCACCGTGACGACGCTGGACGCGGCGCATTCCGCATTGTCGGATATCGCCGCGGCACTCGGCCGATCGTGGGAACGCGCCGCCGGCGACTGGTCGGGTACGGCGGCAACAGCGGCCGCCAACTTCGCCGCAGGTACCGCGGCGGAGGTGACCGAGCTGGCCGCGCAGGCTCAGGTACTGAGCGCTGCTGCCCGGCGTGCGGGCTCAGCCGTGGCGGAGGCGAGGTCGCGACTGCAGGCGATCATCGACCGCTTCGAGGATCGCGCCGCATTGTTGATCCCCCATCTCGACGAACCCGGTGTGGCTCAGGAGCTGCAGGCCGAGGCGCGGCGCGCGGTCGCTGAGGCGTCGGCCGTCGTCGACGAACTGCGCGCTGAACTGGACGGTCACGCCGGCGCGGTCACCGCCGGGATGCACGCGGGCTCGACGGGGCTCCCGGCCGGTGCCCCGACGTCGTCGGGATTCCCAGGGTCGGGATTCTCAGGGGCGGGATTCCCAGGCGCCGGGCCTACGGAGGCCGGGTTCTCCGGCGCGGGGTTCTCGGGAGGCACACCGCTGGGCAGCTGGGGTGGCGCCGCAGACCTACCGGCGGCATCGGGTGTCGATCGCTCCGAAGCGCCGGCCGGGCTCCGTGACCCGGGGATGTTCGGCGACGGCGTGGCGGTGCGGCTGCCCGACGGCAGTACCGCGGTAGCCCCCAATGCCGTGGCAGCCAGCGCCGTGCGACATGCGCTGACACAACTCGGGGTCCCCTACCGGTGGGGCGGCACGACACCGGGCGTCGGACTGGACTGCAGCGGGCTGACCCAATGGGCCTATCACGAAGCCGGGCTGGACATTCCGCGGCTGGCCCAGGAGCAGGACATCGGCAAGGCGGTCTCGGCGGGGACCCTGCGCCCGGGTGACCTGGCGGTATGGGACGGCCATGTCGCCATGATCGTCGGCGAGAACACGATGATCGAGGCGGGCGACCCGGTCAAACTCTCGCCCGTCCGAACGACGAATGCCGGGCAGGGCTTTCAGGGATTCTGGCGCCCCACGGTGTGATACCACCCGAACCGGTCCCCGAACGGGAGACAACCTGACTGGCGTCAGAGGCGTCCCATTAGGCTGTGCCGCATGGCTGCTGACATCGTGCCGATCAGGCTCGGGCTGACCAAGGGCGACCTCTACACACTGTGGGCTCCGCGTTGGCGGGATGCCGGTGACGAGTGGGAGGCCTTCCTCGGCGAGGGTGACGCCCTGTTCGCCTTCGAATCGGTCGCTGACCTCGCGGCTTTCGTCCGCACCAACACCGACAACGATCTGGCCGACCACCCGGCGTGGGAGAAGCTGACCGCAGCCAACGCCCACAAGCTGCAGCCGGCCGACGACCGTGAATACGACATCGTCGGGCTGCCGGACCTGGTCGCCGACAAGCCGACCGAAGAGTCCGTCGCGACCGTGCACCGCACGCTGGTGGTGGTGTCCTCGATCGGCTCGGTGTGTGAACTGGCGGCCATCAGCAAGTTCTTCAACGGCAACCCCGTGCTCGGCACCGTCGGTGGTGGGTTGGAAGGCTTCACCGGCCGCTCCGGGCGCAAGCGTTGGGCCGAGATCGAAGCCGTGATCGCGCGGGGCTGGGACGGTGTGCTCGACGCCATCGACGAGATCGTCACCGTTCCCGAGGACATCGACGAAGCCGCGGTCAAGAAGGCCGAGGTCGAACTCGAGGAAGACGCCCCTGAGGAGGATGAGGACGACCTCGCCGTCGACGCCGACACCGAAGATTCCGAGGGCGACGACGACGAGGACGCCGAACCCGCGCGCAGCGTTGCCGACACCGCTGTCCTGGGCGACGACGAGGACTTCTGGCACAAGGTCGGTATCGACCCGGTGCGCATCATGACCGGCTCGGGAACCGTCTACACCTTGCGCTGCTACCTCGACGACGATCCGGTCTTCCTCGGCCGCAACGGTCGCATCAGCGTGTTCAGCTCCGAGCGGGCCCTGGCTCGCTACCTGGCCGACGAGCACGACCACGACCTGTCCGACCTGGCCACCTATGACGACATCAGGACCGCCGCCACCGATGGCTCCCTGCGGGTCGAGGTCGCCGACGAGAACGTCTACGTCTTGTCGGGCATCTCCGACGACATCGCCGACGGACCCGACGCGGTCGACCACGACCAGCTGGAGTTGGCCGTCGAGCTGCTACGCGATGTCAGCGACTACTCCGAGGACAAGACCGTCGATGAGACGCTCGCCGAGACCAAGGCCCTCGGCAAGTTCGTGAGCTATGTGCTCGGCGACGAGGGCGCCCGCAAGCCCCACGCGCCGTACGCCCAGGCCGTCGAGCAGTGGGACGCGTTGGAGCGTTTTGTGGAGTCGCGCCTGCGGGCGGAGTAACCCGAGCCGATGAGTTCTGGCCGCGCCGGCGGTCAGATCACTCATGACCGCATCGGCCAGCCTTTCCACGCACACCGTCGAGGTTCCCGGCGCGCGCCTTCACTACGAGGTGCGCGGCGAGGGCCCGCTGTTGCTGATCCTCGGCGCGCCGATGGCCGCCGCCGAATTCGCGCCGCTGGCCCACGCGCTGGCCGGTGACCGCACCGTGGTGACCGCCGACCCGCGTGGCGTCGCCCACAGCTGCCTCGACGATCCGACCGAGAACTCCATCCCGGAGCGCCGGGCTGACGACGTCGCCGCGATCCTCGATGATCTCGGCGCCGACTCGGCTGACGTGTTCGGCTCGTCCGGCGGTGCGGTGACGGGCCTGTCACTGGTGGCCCGCCACCCCGACCGGGTGCGCATCCTCGTCGCGCACGAACCTCCCCTGCTGGAGTTGCTGCCCGATGCCGCCGCGCAACGCACCGCGACCGAGGACATCATCGCCACGTTCAACCGCGACGGGATGTTCGCGGGCTGGGGCAAGTTCATGGCCAACGCCGGCTTCGACGTACCGCCCGGGGCACCGGAGATGCCCGCGCCGAGCGATCAGGAACTGCGCGACACGGACCACTTCTTCAACCACGAACTCCGGGGCACCACCCGCTACCTGCCCGATGTCGCCGCGCTGAAGAACGGACGGGTCGTGCTGGGACTCGGTGAGGAGTCCGGGCGCCTGTTGACGAAGCGGACCACCATGGCACTGGCCGACCTGCTGGGCGTGCGTCCGGTGAAATTCCCCGGCGACCATGGTGGATTCATGGCTGCGCCAAGGGCTTTCGCCGACGTACTCCGTGGGGTGTTGCGCGGCTGAGGTGTCGGGCGATCTCAGCAGGGGTCGCCGGGAGGGGTGAAGTAGGGCACGCCTTCGACGGTGTAGCACGGGACTTCGCCCGGTACGTAGGGGACATGTGCGGCCGCGATGGCCGCGCCGGTCGCGACATCGCCGGCGATGTTGGTGCAGCCTCCGGCGGCGAAATGGCGTCCGTCTGCTCCGGCGCAGACGTCGGCGCCGGCGGTCGGTACCGCGACAACCGGAAGGAACACCGCCGCCGTTGCCAGCACTGCGCCGGACAACACCGTGGTGAGGGGTCGGGCCATGGGGTCTCCTTGTTGATCCGGGCACGATCTTGCGTCGGGCCTGCTGGATTGTCGCAGCCGTAAAGGCTGTCGTTACAGCGTTTCCAGTGGAAATTTTCGGTGGGGAGAATTTGCCCGACGCGGTGACTCAGCCGACCAGGACCGCGTACCGGGGTTTGATGACTTCGTCGATGATGGCGAGCCGCTCATCGAAGGGAATGAAGGCCGACTTCATCGCATTGATGGTGAACCGCTCCAGGTCGCTCCAGCCGTAGCCGAAGGCCTCGACCAGGCGCAGCATCTCCTGGCTCATGGTGGTGTCGCTCATCAGCCGGTTGTCGGTATTGACGGTGACGCGGAACCGCAGCCGTGCCAGCCGATCGAACGGATGCTCGGCGATGCTGGGCGCCGCCCCGGTCTGTACGTTGCTGCTGGGGCACATCTCCAGCGGAATTCGCTTGTCCCGCAGGATGGATGCGAGCCGGCCCAGATGCTGGGTACCGTCGTCGAACTCGGTGATGTCATCGACGATGCGCACCCCGTGGCCCAGCCGGTCAGCCCCGCAGAATGCGATGGCCTCGTGGATGGACGGCAAGCCGAACGCCTCACCGGCATGAATTGTGAAGCGCGCGTTGTTGCCTCGCATGTATTCGAACGCGTCGAGGTGCCGGGTGGGCGGGTACCCTGCCTCCGCTCCGGCGATGTCGAAGCCGACAACGCCCTTGTCGCGGAAGCGGATTGCCAGTTCGGCGATCTCCCGGGAGCGAGCAGCGTGACGCATCGCGGTGACCAGGCAGCGCACGGTGATGGTGCGCCCCTCGGCCGCGGCCGCCTTCTCGCCGTCGGCGAAGCCGGCCAGCACGGCGTCGACCACCTCGTCGAGAGACAGGCCGCGGTCGATGTGCAGTTCGGGGGCAAACCGGATCTCGGCGTAGACGACGTTGTCGGCGGCGAGGTCCTCGACGCACTCGTAGGCGACGCGGTGCAACGCCTCCGGAGTCTGCATGACCCCGACGGTGTGGGCGAACGGCTCCAGGTAGCGCACCAACGAGCCGCTGTGCGCGGCGGTGCGGAAGAACGTGGCCAGCTCGTCGACCTCGGTGGCCGGCAGGTCGTCATAGCCGAGCTGGTCGGCCAGGTCGAGCACCGTGGCCGGCCTCAGGCCGCCGTCGAGGTGGTCGTGCAGCAGGGCCTTGGGAGCGTGCTGGATCTTGTCCAGACTCAGCGGCGTACTCATGCCCCCATCATGCGCGTCAGCGGCGCCGCCGCGCCGCCGAAACCGGGCCGTGGCGGGTGACGATCAGACCAATAGCGGCCTATTCGTGAGTGTCTGCCGATTGGCGCCGCGTCAGCCGATCCGGTCGATGATCAGGGGTCGCTGCATGGGCGCGGTGTCTCCGACCGCCCAGGCGCCGTCGAGCTCAGCAAGTGCACCGGGCAGCCGCTCGGGAGTTTCGGTGTACAAGGTGAACAGCGCCTCGCCTGCGGCGACCGGCTCCCCCGGCTTGCGGTGGATCCGCACGCCGGCGCCGAACTGCACCGGTTCGCCCGGCTGGGCCCGGCCGGCGCCCAACCGCCATGCCGCCAGCGCCACCCCCATCGCGTCGAGATCGCCCATGATGCCGCCGTGCGGGGCCGTCACGGTCTCCGTGGCCGTCCCGATCGGTAGCGGGCGGGTCAGATCCCCGCCCTGGGCCGCCACCAGCGCACGGAAGCAATCCATCGCACTGCCGTCCCGCAGGGTCTCGGCCGGATCGGAGTCACCGATACCGGCCGCATCGAGCATCTCGGTCGCGAGCGCCAGCGTCAGCGCGACCACATCGGACGGCCCGCCGCCGGCCAGGACCTCCAGCGATTCGCCGACCTCCACGGAGTTGCCGACGGTCCGGCCCAGCGGGCAGTTCATGTCGGTGAGAAGGGCCCGGGTCGGCACCCCGTTGGCATTGCCGAGGTCGACCATGGTGGCGGCCAGCGCCCGCGCCTCGGCCTCGACCTTCATGAACGCCCCGCGCCCCACCTTGACGTCGAGCACCAGCGACCGCGCCCCTTCGGCCAGCTTCTTGCTCATGATGGAACTCGCGATCAGTGGCAGTGAGTCGACCGTCGAGGTGATGTCGCGCAATGCGTAGATCTTGCGATCGGCCGGCGCCAGCTCGCCTGCGGCGAACACCGCCGCACCGATGTCCCGAAGTTGTTGCCGGATCCGGTCTTTCGACAGCTCGGCGGTGAATCCCTGAATCGACTCGAGCTTGTCGAGCGTGCCGCCGGTATGCCCGAGCCCGCGCCCGGAGGCCTGCGGCACGGCTGCGCCACAGGCCATCACCACCGGCAGCAGCGGAATGGTGATCTTGTCCCCCACCCCGCCCGTGGAGTGCTTGTCCACCAGGGCCAGTGGGAGGCTCGGCGCGGCCGCACGGCGGAGATCAGAGAAATCGAACGTTTCCCCGGAATCGACCATGGCCGCCGTCCACCGGGCGATCTCGGCCGGCGCCATCCCCTTCAGGAAAATCGCCATCAGTAGCGCCGACATCTGTTCGTCGGCGACCCGGCCGTGGGTGTAGCCGTCGATCACCCAATCGATCGCGGCGTCGGACAGCACACCGCCGTCACGTTTGGTCCGGATGACGGTGGGGGCGTCGAGATGCGACATGGCCGTCAACCTACTCGCCAGTAACCCGGAGTTGTTGGACCACTTGGCCTTACCTGCGCTCCAGGTCGTCGGGCCCGAACGCGTCGGGCAGTAGCTCCCGCAGCGGCCGCGGGCCCTGAGAATGGTCGATGAGCAACTCGGGGCCGCCGTGCTCGAGCAGTACCTGCCGACAACGTCCACAGGGCATCAACGCGCCCCCGTCGGGGCCCACACACGCCAGTGCGACGAGCCTTCCGCCGCCTCCGGAATGCAGGGCGCAGGCCACAGCACACTCGGCACAGAGACCTAGGCCATATGAGACATTCTCCACATTGCATCCGGTCACGACGCGGCCGTCGTCGACGAGCGCAGCGGCTCCCACCGGGAATCCCGAATAGGGCGCGTAGGCGTGGGATGAAGCCTCGATTGCCTTGTAACGCAACAGGTTCCAGTCGACATCGACCGTCATGCGACCACTCCCGGCAAAGGTTCTGAATGCATTCCGAAACCCCAATTCCCGACCCGCACAGTAAGATAGGTAAGCCTAACTTTCTCGCTTTTTTGCGGTAGAACGGCTCAACCGTAATTCCTTCGCCAGCACAAATGGGTTTAGAGTCGCCCCGAGGTTTGGGGCTAATTCACAGGCAGGTCCCGAACGTCCACCGAAGACGTTGGAGGGCGAGATGAGTACTCAGACGGAGGTGCCGGCTCCGCAACCCAGGAAAACCCGTCGGCGCACCCTGTACAAGGGTGACCCGGGAATGTGGTCCTGGGTATTACACCGTATTACCGGTGCCACGATTTTCTTCTTCCTGTTTGTACATGTCCTTGATACCGCGCTGGTCCGGGTGAGCCCGCAGGCCTACAACGAGGTCATCGAGACGTACAAGACGCCCATCGTCGGCCTGATGGAGATGGGCCTGGTCGCCGCAGTGCTCTTCCACGCACTGAACGGCATCCGCGTCATCCTCATCGACTTCTGGCAGCAGGGTCCCCGCTACCAGCGGCAGATGCTCGCGGTCGCCGTCGGCGTCTTTGCCGTGGTCCTCATCGCAGCACTAGGAGTTCTCGGTATGCACATGGCGGAGCGGTTCCTGTGAGCGCGCCAGGAGCGGGCGAGTCGCGGTTGGGCCGTCCGGCGCCGGTGATGGAACGCGAGCACGACCGGCCGGCCGCGCTGGACCACCCGCGCGCACCCCGTCGCCCCCGCGGCATCCCCTACTTCGAGAAGTACGCCTGGCTGTTCATGCGGTTCTCCGGCCTGGCGCTGGTGTTCCTCGCGCTCGGCCACCTGTTCATCATGCTGATGTGGCAGGACGGCGTGTACCGCATCGACTTCAACTACGTCGCACAGCGCTGGGCCTCCCCGTTCTGGCAGATCTGGGACATGGCCCTGCTGTGGCTCGCGATGATCCACGGGGCCAACGGCCTGCGCACCATCATCGGCGACTATGCCCGTAAGAACGTCACGAAGTTCTACCTGAATTCGCTGCTGCTGCTGGCGACAGGGTTCACGTTGGTTCTGGGTACCTACGTCCTGGTCACCTTCGACCCGAATATTGGGGGTTAACCAATGATTCAGGAACACCGCTACGACGTCGTCATCGTCGGCGCCGGCGGCGCCGGAATGCGCGCTGCCGTCGAGGCCGGCCCGCGCGTCCGTACCGCAGTGCTCACCAAGCTGTACCCGACCCGGTCCCACACCGGCGCGGCCCAGGGCGGCATGTGCGCCGCGTTGGCCAACGTCGAAGAGGACAACTGGGAATGGCACACCTTCGACACCGTCAAGGGCGGCGATTACCTCGCTGACCAGGACGCCGTCGAGATCATGGCCAAGGAGGCCATCGACGCGGTGCTGGACCTCGAGAAGATGGGCATGCCGTTCAACCGGACGCCCGAGGGCCGCATCGACCAGCGCCGGTTCGGCGGGCACACCCGCGATCACGGCAAGGCCCCGGTGCGCCGGGCCTGTTACGCCGCCGACCGCACCGGCCACATGATCCTGCAGACGCTGTACCAAAACTGCGTCAAGCACGACGTGGAGTTCTTCAACGAGTTCTACGCACTGGACATCGCGCTGACCGACACCCCGACGGGCCCGGTGGCCACCGGCGTCATCGCGTATGAGCTCGCAACTGGAGATATTCATATCTTCCACGCCAAGGCGGTCGTCTTCGCCACCGGCGGTTCGGGCCGGATGTACAAGACCACCTCCAACGCCCACACCCTGACCGGTGACGGCCTGGGCATCATCTTCCGCAAGGGACTTCCCTTGGAAGACATGGAATTTCACCAGTTCCACCCGACCGGCCTGGCCGGCCTGGGCATCCTGATCTCCGAGGCCGTGCGCGGCGAGGGTGGCCGGTTGCTCAACGGCGAGGGCGAGCGGTTCATGGAGCGCTACGCGCCGACGATCGTCGACCTTGCGCCGCGTGACATCGTCGCCCGTTCGATGGTGCTCGAGGTGCTCGAAGGCCGAGGCGCCGGACCGAACAAGGACTACGTCTACATCGACGTGCGCCACCTCGGCGAGGAAGTGCTGGAAGCCAAGCTGCCGGACATCACCGAGTTCGCCCGCACCTACCTGGGTGTGGACCCGGTGACCGAACTGGTGCCGGTGTACCCGACCTGCCACTACGTCATGGGCGGTATCCCGACCACGATCCACGGCCAGGTGCTGCGCGACAACACCAACGTCATCCCGGGCCTGTACGCCGCCGGTGAATGTGCGTGCGTGTCGGTGCACGGCGCCAACCGCCTTGGCACCAACTCGCTGCTGGACATCAACGTGTTCGGCCGTCGCGCCGGGATCGCCGCCGCCGAGTACGCCGCCAACCACAACCACGTCGACCTGCCGGAGAACCCGGCGGACATGGTGGTCGGCTGGGTCGGCGACATCCTCTCCGAGCATGGCAACGAGCGCGTCGCCGACATCCGCACTGCCCTGCAGCAGTCGATGGACAACAACGCCGCGGTGTTCCGCACCGAGGAGACGCTCAAGCAGGCGCTGACCGACATCCATGCACTCAAGGAGCGGTACAGCCGAATCACCGTGCACGACAAGGGCAAGCGCTACAACAGCGACCTGCTCGAGGCGATCGAGCTGGGCTTCCTGCTGGAGCTGGCCGAGGTCACCGTGGTCGGTGCGCTAAACCGCAAGGAATCCCGCGGCGGGCACGCGCGTGAGGATTACCCCGACCGCGACGACACCAACTACATGCGCCACACCATGGCCTACAAGGAGGGCAGCGAGCTGCTGTCCGACATCCGGCTGGACTACAAGCCCGTGGTCCAGACCCGGTACGAGCCGATGGAAAGGAAGTACTGACCGTGAGTGCACCTGTCATCGACAAGCCCGAAGCCGGCGATCCGCCGCTGCCCCCGGTCCCCGAGGGCGCGGTCATGGTCACCCTCAAGATCGCCCGGTTCAACCCCGAGGACCCCGACGCCGCAGGCTGGCAGAGCTTCCGGGTTCCGTGCCTGCCCTCGGACCGGCTGCTCAACCTGCTGCTGTACGTAAAGGGCTACCTGGACGGCACGCTGACCTTCCGACGCTCCTGCGCCCACGGTGTGTGCGGCTCGGATGCCATGCGGATCAACGGTGTGAACCGGCTGGCCTGCAAGGTGCTCATGCGTGACCTGCTGCCCAAGAAGGCGAGCAAGCAGCTCACCATCACCATCGAGCCGATCCGCGGCCTGCCCGTGGAGAAGGACCTCGTGGTGGACATGGAGCCGTTCTTCGACGCCTACCGCGCCGTGAAGCCGTACCTGATCACCAGTGGTAACCCGCCCACCAAGGAGCGCATCCAGAGCGCCACCGACCGGGCCCGCTACGACGACACCACCAAGTGCATCCTGTGTGCGTGCTGCACCACCAGCTGCCCGGTGTACTGGAGCGAAGGGTCGTACTTCGGCCCGGCCGCGATCGTCAACGCGCACCGGTTCATCTTCGATTCGCGTGACGAGGCGGCCGCCGAGCGGCTGGACATCCTCAACGAGGTCGACGGTGTGTGGCGCTGCCGCACCACGTTCAACTGCACCGAGGCCTGCCCTCGTGGCATCCAGGTGACCCAGGCGATCCAGGAGGTCAAGCGCGCTCTGATGTTCGCGCGCTAGGTTTCTCTTTTCCCGAGTCTGAGCTTGTGTACGAGATTTCGCGAGAATCTCGAACACAAGCTCAGTTTCGTCAGTAGGGAGCGCCGGCCGCCTGCAACGCGTGGCGGGTGCGGTCGATGACGATGCACTGTCGGTCCTTGAGTAGGTCAGCACCCACCCGGACCAGCCGCCAGCCAAGTTCGCGATACTGCGCGTCCTGGGTCGATGTCCCTGCTGCGCTGTCTCGGATCGGTCCAGTGCTGGATCCCGTCGTACTGAACCCCGACCTTCCACCTCGGCCAGCCCATGTCGATACGGCCGATGAAGGTGTATTCATCGAAGACGTTGATCTGGGTGTGCGACGGACGCATGCCTGCCTCCGTGTACAGCAGACGCAGCCGGGTCTCCTGTGGCGATTCCGCACCGTCATCGGCGAGGTCGAGTACCTCGCGGAGCTGAACGAGACCGCGCATCCCCTTATGCCGCAACACAAGCGGGTGCACTTCCGAGATCTTCAGGGAAGTGGCCTGTAGCAGCGCATCCACACGAATCACAGCTGTCGTGAGTCCACGCCGACGGCCGAGGTCGAAGGCCGTTCTGTGGGGAGTTGTGGTCTTGATGCCGCGCACCAGGCAGATCTCATCGTCGGCGAGAGCATCACTGTGCAACACGATGCCAGCGGTCTTGTGCTGGCTGGGTTGGTTGAGTTCGGCGGGGTGTTTGGCGTCGGTCCATTCCGAACGGTGCAGCGCAGCGGCTGACAGGCCTGTCACCGTCGCGCGCCGGCCAGACCAGAGCCAGGCCGCCACTGCCTTGTCTTCAGGAGTGAGGTTGGTGCCCCGCGGGACGTAAACGCCCCTGTACACCACCTCATACCGGGTGCGCAGCTGGTACCGGTTGAGCTTGCCGGACGCCAGCGCCTCGGAACCCAGAAACGGCATGTAGTTACGACGCCGAGGGCTGATCGCCGGTTCCCCGCGCGCCGAACCTGAGCTTGGGTTCGAGAATTCAGCGAAAACTCGCACACAAGCTCAGACTCGCCTGTCACCGAACCGCGTTCGGCGCTACTCCCCGATCGTGCGTAACTCCCAGGGCTGCATGCCGATAACCTCCGCCAGGTTCCGTTGCAGCGCAACTCCGGCCGGCAGCGTGCGGTAGAAGATGTTGACCTCGGCGATCTTGCCGTCCGCGTCGAGCAGGACGAGAAATACCCCGTTGACTGCGGCGTCTCCGACTTGTAGCCGGAAGTGTGCGGCGTGGTGGGTGTCGCCGCTGAGCACCTCCATGTAGGTGTCATCGGACGCGAGTCCGTTGACGGCCTTGATGGTTTCCACGGCGACCACGCGGCCGATGATCGGCTCATCGCTGAACGGGCCGTAGAGCACTATGTCCTCGGCGAGCAGACTGCTGAGGGTGTCAGCGTCTACGCCGCCGTTGATGCAGTCGACGAAGGACTCCAAGGTGTCGCGGTCCGGGGCGAACATGGTCATGGTTTTTCCTTGGTGGACCGAGTTGCGGCTAGGCCGTCAGCCGGTCAGCGAAGTAGTGTCCGTTGCCCAAATCGGCGAGCAGCCTGGGCTGGACGGGCTCCCAGCCCAGGGCCTGACGGGTGATGAGGTTGGATGCCGGCAGGTTCATCGTGACCAGATTCGTGAACATGCCGAAGTATCCCGGCAGCATCAGTTCGTCTACCGGCACACTCACGGTGGGCAGGCCCAGACGGCTGCCGATGGCCTCGGCGATGTCGCGGAACGCGATTCCCTCGTCCTCGACCGCGTGCCAGTACCTGCCGGCCGGACCCTTCTCCAGCGCCAACCGGAACAGGTTGGCGATATCGCTGATGTGCACCGCATTCCACAGATTCGCGCCATCGCCGGGGTAAGCAGCGAAACCCTTCGCCTTCGCAAGTGCGATCAGCCCGGGGAGGAACCCGGCAGTGTCGGTCGTGTCGTGCGCGATGGTGGGAAACCGCACGATCGACGACCGCACTCCCCGCTCGGCGAGTCCGATTACGGCGAGTTCCACGGCGTTACGGAATCGCAGGGTGCCCGAGTACTCCTGCCCGGCGGGCAGGGCCGGGTCCTCCTCGGTGGCCGGGCGCCCCAGCTTCCCGAATGACGACGAGGCAATACTGCCCGCCGCGACCAACGGCTTTCCGGTTCCCGCGAGTGCCTCCCCGTAGGCGTGGATGACCGGGACCTCCGCGGCGGTCACCGCGTCGATCCCGCCGGCGGGCAGCAGATCTTGCCGGTGCGCGACGTGGATGACGCCGTCGGAGTCCGCGGCCGCCTCCTTGAGCCCGTCGAGGTCCTCGAGGCTGCCGCGACGCACCTTCGCGCCGAGTGCGGACACGGCCGCCGCAGCCGTGTCGGATCGAGCCAGCCCGGTGACCTCGTGCCCGGCCGCGATGAGCTCGGGAATGATGTGCGTACCGGAATGACCGGTCCCGCCAGTGACGAAAACACGCATGTGACTGTCCTTTTCAGGGTAGCGGCAGATCAGTTGAGGGCGTTGACGCCGAGGAAGAAGTTGGTGTGCCCGACGGAGTGGTTGACGAGGCTTATCTCCAGCAGGCCCGCGCTCTCCAGGGCCCGCGCCATCAGCAGCGGCCCGGCGTCCAGCGGACGCAGCCCCAGGCTCTCGATGAACGCCGACACGCGCGCCTTGGCCTGCGCGTCGTCGCCGGCGATGAAGACGTCCACCGGGCGGCCGTCGGACAGAACGTTGGAGAACAGGGTGTTGAACGCTTTGACGACGTGCGCGCCGGCGGGGACAGCCTTGGCGATCTCCTGCGCGCCGGAACTGCCGTCGGGGGTGACGAAGCCCGTCATGTCGGCCGCGACAGGGTTGGTGATGTCGACGATGACCTTGCCGCGCAGGGCATCCGCGTACTCGCTGACCACCGCCGCCGCGCTGGCATACGGCACAGCGAGGACGACGATGTCCCCCGTCGGGCCATTGCCGGCCATCCCTACTGTGGCGCCGTCGAGTTCGGCAGCCAATTCCTTCGCTTTCACCGGGTCGCGGCCGATGATCTCGACGGCGTTGCCGCCGGCGAGCGCCCGGTCCGCGAAGGCGCGGGCCATGTTTCCCAGGCCGATGATGCTGATGCTGCTCATGAGGTGTCCCATCGTGATTGACGATCAAAAAGGTTGACGTGTCAACATTAAGCCGGATTTTGATGATGCGTCAACCAATCGCGGTAACATCAAGGCCCATGGAGCCGAACTGGCTGAACCCTCGCGAAGACCGCGCCTGGCGAGCGTTCATACACGCCCATCAACAGATCGAAGCCCACCTGAGCCGACGCCTACAGGAATCGGGACTGTCCGGAGCCGACTACGAGGTCCTCGCGGCACTCTCGGCCCTCGACGGAGACCGCATGCCCGCACACGCCCTCTGCAATGCCCTGAACTGGGAGAAGAGCCGCCTCTCCCACCAGTTGCGGCGTATGCAGAAGGACGGCCTGATCAACCGCGAACCCAACCCCGACGACGCCCGCAGCACCATGGTCTGCCTGCTGCCGGCCGGCCGCGCCACCATCGAGCAGGCTGCACCCGGCCACGTGCAGGATGTCCGCCGCAACTTCATCGACCTGTTCACCCCAACCGAGCTCGACATGCTCGCCGACCTCAACGAACGAATCCTGCAGCACCTGACCGAGGACGACGACCCGCCCCGCTGAGGCGGCTAGTTCTCGCCCACGCCGGACGTTGGCGCTGCCGCCGGGATGGCCTTGTCGATCAGAACGGCTGCGATAGCGGCTGCGGTGGCGAAGGTTTCGGTATTGAGGACCCGGTTGCGGGCCGACGCGCCATCCAGGAGCAGCGCCAGCTGTTCGCCGAGCTGTTCGGGGTTGGTGACACCGGCCTCGCGGGCGGTTTCGACGAGCCGCGCGGCAAAGGCCAACTTATAGTCGCGGGCGTGGAGGCGTGCCGGGTGGCCCGGGTCGTTGATTTCGACAGCCGCCGCGATGAACGGGCACAGGGGCGCGTGGATATCGAAGACGGCCAGTAGCCGTTCGCGGGGGGTGAGGTCGGTGCGGTCGAACACCTCGGGCAGGACGTCGGGATCGAAACGGCGTAGATGTTCGGCGATCAGCTCGTCCTTGCTGGTGAAGTGCTGGTAGAAGGTGCGCTTGGACACCTGGGCCACCGCGCAGAGCTCGTCCATGCCGGTGCTGTTGATGCCTTGATCGCGGAACAGTTGTCGTGACGCGCCGAGGATGCGCTCTCGTGCGCCCCTGCCGCGGCGCAGGCCTCGCGGCCCCTTCTCCAGCTCCGTCATATGCCCAGCGTAGCCCAATCGGGTACCGATCGGTGTGCATAGCTTGCGCTCGACATCGCCTTCCATTACGTTAAGCACTCAGATCGGTGTACCTAACATCGGCAGTCTCGGAGAGATGGAGCGATCGTGGGAAAACTTGATGGCAAGGTCGCGGTGATCACCGGCGCGACGAGTGGGATGGCACTGGCCGGTGCCAAGTTGTTCGCCGACGAGGGAGCCCACGTCTTCATCTCGGGGCGGCGGAAGGATGCACTGGACGAAGCCGTCGAACAGATCGGGCGGAATGCGACTGGCGTACAGGGTGATTCCGCCGACCTCGACGATATGGACCACTTGTTCGACACGGTCAAGCGGGAGAAGGGCGCGATCGACGTGTTGTGGGCGAGCGCCGGGGTGGGCAAGCAGAGCAGGCTCGGTGACATCACCGAGGAGGACTTTCACGACGCTTTCTGGCTGAACGCGCGCGGCACCCTGTTCACGGTCCAGAAGGCGCTGCCGCTGTTCAACGATGGCGGCTCGATCTTCATGACCGGGTCGAACGCATCGCTGCGGGGCTACCCAAATTGGAGTGTCTACGCGGGAAGCAAGGCCGTGCTGCCCGCCTACGCACGGGTGTGGGTGTCGGAGTTGAGGGACCGGAAGATCCGGGTGAACGTGCTGACCCCCGGCCAGGTCGCCTCGCCGATGTTGGCGGAGGTGATGGACGAGGAGATGAAGGCGCAGTTCGAGTCCGTGATCCCACGGCGAGAGATGGGCGACCCAACAGAGATCGCTTCGGCCGCATTGTTCCTCGCCTCCGACGACTCGAGCTATGTCAACGGCATGGAACTGGTGGTCGACGGCGGCACGACGGTGATCTGAGGAGCGACCATGACCACATTCGCCGCACACCGCGACACCGTGGAGGCGTTCGTCGACTGCATGCACGGCGGCGCCGACAAAGACGCTCTTTCCGCGATTCTCGCCGAGGACGTGGTGCTGTACGGCCCGCTCGGCGATGAGCCGGTCACCGGCCGCGAGGCAGTGCTGGAAGCCATCCAGACCGTCAGCGCGGTGGCCGCCGACCTCACCTACAAGGAAGTCCTCAGCGGAACGACACACCACGCCGCGCACTTCCGGCTCCAGGTCGACGACGCGATGGTCGACGGTATGGACTGCTTCCGGCTCGACGCCGACGGCAGGATCGCCGAGGTGACGATATGGTGGCGCCCGCTGCCTGCCGGCGTCCAGATGCAGGGGCACCTTGCCCGTCTCCTCGGCGTCAAGCCGTGGGAACTCCTCACCCCACTCTGACCGCCGGGCTACGCCCGCCGAACCTGAGCTTGTGTGCGAGATTCCAGCGAAAACTCACACATAAGCTCAGGCTCGCCTGTCACACATTCCGGGGCCATCTCGTCTAACGGATATGACCGAGACGAAGACACGAATCCCCGCTGTAACCCCCAAACAAGCCGGCCTGCTGACCCGCGCCATGTATTGGTACGCCAAGCGCCAGTTCGGTGAGGTGCCTGAGCCGTTCGCGGTGGCCGCTCACCATCCGCGTCTGTTGGTCGCCAACGGTGTCCACGAGATGCTGCTGCAGGGCGGCTCCAAGAAACTGCCCGCCACCGTTCGCGAGCTCGCGGTGTTCTGGACCGCCCGCACCGTCGGCTGCTCGTGGTGCGTGGACTTCGGCTCCATGCTGATGCGGTTGGAGAACCTCGACGTGGAACGGCTCAAGTCGATCGACGACTACGCCACCTCGCCGCTGTTCACCGACGACGAGCGCGCCGCGATCGCCTATGCGAACGCGATGACCACCGACCCGCACACCGTCACCGACGAGCAGGTGGCCGATCTGCAACGCCGGTTCGGCGACGACGGCGTGATCGAGCTGACCTATCAGATCGGAGTAGAGAACATGCGGTCGCGGATGTACGCGGCGCTGGGCATCACCGAGCAGGGCTTCAACTCCGGCGATGCGTGCCGGGTGCCTTGGGCGGAGTGAGCGCGGGGAGCAGTGACTCCGGAGTGAACGTCGGGGGGCTGGCTCCAAGATGCGGCCAGGTGGTAGAACACGTTACAGAAACAGTGGCCCCCGCTGCTGAAACCACCTGCTCAGCGAGGAGCGCCCATGCACTGGTACACCGGCAACACGTTCTACGACACCGTGCTGACCGCGGCCTTCGCATTCGCCGTGTTCGTGATCATCGGCGGCTTCTTCGCACAGAGCTCGTATGGGCGTTTCTCGACGACGAAACTCGGCCTCAACCTCAACCCGAAGCTCGGCTGGTGGCTGATGGAGATCCCCGCGACCGTGGTGTTCTTGATCAGCTACCTGGCCGGGCCCAACCGGTTCGAGCCGACGTCCCTGGTACTGGCCGGAATCTGGATGCTGCACTACGCCAACCGGGGCTGGTTCTTCCCGCTGGCGATCCGTCAGGTGCCAGGCAAGCGCGGCACCTTCAACGTCTCGGTGATCGTGATGGGCATGCTGGTCACATCGATGCACGGCTACCTCAACGGGACCCTGTTCAGCCATGACTACTTCGGGCAGTACACCACCGCGTGGTTGACCGACCCGCGATTCCTGGTGGGGTTGGTGATCTACCTGTGCGGGTTCGCGCTGTTGGTCAGCTCCGAGTCGATCGTGCGAAACCTGCGTGAGAAGAACAACCCCGGCGTTGCCGAGTACCGGATCCCGTTCGGCGGCGGCTTCCGATTCGTCACCAGCCCGGCGTATCTGGGCGAGATCATCGCCTGGTCCGGGTTCGCGCTGCTGACCTGGGCCCTGCCCGGCGTCGCGATCCTGCTGATCACTGCAGGCAACCTGGTCCCCCGGGCGCTGGGCACCCACGGCTGGTACCAGGAGAAGTTCCCCGAGTACCCCGCCGATCGCAAGGCGTTGATCCCCTACGTCCTGTGAGCGTCACGCCTCCGCGGGCGTGATCTCGATGTAAGCCGTGGGTACCCCGGCCAGTTGACTGCCGTAGTCGAGGCTGCGTTCGAACACCTTCATCGGCGCACTCCAGTTGGCGGCGATGACCGCCTCGGCATGGGCGTGTTCGGCCTCGGGCAGGATGCGGGCCACGCCGGCGACGACGGACCCAGTGGGCTTGCCGCGCAGATTGCTCGCGACCACAAGGACTTTCGGGTTGTTGCGGATTCGCTTGACCTTCCCGGTCGACGGATCGGTGCGCACATAGATCTTGCCGCCGGCCACACCGTGGTTGATCGGGCTGGGCATCGCCTCCCCTGAACGCTTGAAGGTCACCAACACGATCTGGCGGTAGTTCTCGAACCCGGTGAAGTCCGATCCGGTCGGTGCGCCGATGTCGAAGGCGTCGCGATGGCGCATCTTGTCCATGCCGCGGAACATCATTCGGCTCAATGTGTGGGCCAAGGTGCCCGGTTCGTTCGGCATCATTGAGCACCTCGCAGGGGCGATCCGGTGAACTTGTCAGGGTTGGCGATGTCCCAGACCGCACAGACCAAGCCGTCGCGAACGGTGAAGATCGTCACCCGCGGCATCATCTCGGGGTAGCCGTCACCGGCGGGAGCGCCTGCCGTGTAGACCCCCAGCTGGCCGTTGACGAGCGCAAATTGACTGCCTGCCAACCAGTTCGGGCCATACTTCTTGGACAGACCGAGGATGAACCGGGCCACCTTGTCCGGCCCGTGGATGACGCGGGCAGCGGTCGGGGCACGACGGTTCGAATCACCGGTGAACGTGACGTCGGGATGCAGCAGCCGGACGACGGCATCGAGCTCCCCCGACGCCAGGGCGGCCATCAGCTCGCCTGCGACCTGATTGTGCAGGTCGTCGGGCGACGAAGCAGGCGGATTGTCGGACACCGCGCGGCGGGCTCGCGAAGCCAACTGGCGGGCCGAGGCATCGCTGACACCAAGCACGCCGGCGATCTCGCTGAAGGGCAGGCCGAACCCGTCGTGCAACACGAACGCCACACGCTGATCCGGGGTCAACCGCTCCAACACCACCATCGCGGCGAACCGGGCGTCTTCCCCGGCCACCACCGCGTTGAGCGGGTCGTTGGCGTCCAGCCCGGTCACGACAGGCTCCGGCAGCCATTCACCGTAATAGGCCTCACGGCGGTGGGCAGCCGAGCGCAACCGGTCCAGACCCAGCCGGCTCACCACAGTGGTCAGCCAGGCCCGCAGGTCGGCGATCGTGGTCTGGTTCGATTCCCAGCGGATCCACGCGTCCTGGACGATGTCCTCGGCATCGGCGAAGGTTCCGGTGAGGCGATAGGCCACGGCAAGCAGGTGTGGCCGCAACTCCTCGAACTCGCCGACCCGAGCGCTCGCGGTCATGCCCCCAGTTTAGGGCGCGCCCTCAGACACCGATCATGACGTACGTCTTGCGGATCGCCTCAGTGACGAACCACGTCCCGCGCCACCCTCGGGGCAGGACCAGCAGCGTGCCCGGCCCGATGTCGGCGCTCATTCCGTCCTCGCCGACCACGGTCCCTGCGCCCGAGATGATGTGACAGACCTCTGTCGCACTCGAACGGTCCGCGGTGAACTCCCCCGGGCCGCATTCCCACACCCCGGTGTCGGTCACCGCATCGGCCCAGACACTGATCGCAGATTCCAGCTGACCGCTGACACTCGTCGGTTTCGGTTGTGGCTCGGGCAGTTCGGCAGTTGTGGCGTCAACATGCAGAAGGTTCACAGTCGTCTCCATGGCGTCAGCGCCCCGTGATCTTGTTGGCCACCCGTGCCAACCCACTGGTACCGGCCAGCCCGCGGGTGGACTCGCGACGGTCAGCGGTGCGGTACAGCGCATACATCGCCTGGACCCCGAGCCATCGGAATGGCTCCGGTTCCCACTTGCGGACCCGTCGCCCCACCCAGGGCAACCGGGTGAGCGCGGTGTCACGCTTGAGGACGAGGTCGGCAAGTGTGTGCCCGGCCAGGTTGGTGGTGGTCAGACCGCTGCCGACATACCCTCCCGCGGTGCCCAGCCCGCTGGCCTGGTCGAAGTCCACGGTGGCAGTCCAGTCGCGTGGCACTCCGAGCACACCGCACCAGGCGTGCTCGATCGGAACATCGCGGGTCGCGGGGAACATGTCGCGAACGAGCGCCCCGAGAGCGTCGATGGTCCACTGCTGGGTGGCGCCGCGATGGTCGAGCGCTGAGCCGTACCGGTAGGGAATTCCACGGCCGCCCAGGGCAATTCGATTGTCCGCCGTACGCTGGGCGTACATGTAGCCGTGCGCGTAGTCGCCGAGGAGCTCGACCCCCTTCCAGCCGACCTCCTGCAGCACGGATTCCGGAAGCGGTTCGGTCACCACCATCGACGAATTCATCGGCAGCCACGCGCGGCGTTGTCCCGGCATGGTCGCGGTGAAACCTTCGAGACAGCGCAGGATCACGGGGGCGCGGACATCGCCGCGCGCGGTGATGGCACGGCCAGCCTTGATGTCGGTCACCTCGGTCTGCTCGTAGATGGCGACGCCCATGCCCTCCACCACGCGGGCCAGGCCGCCGACCAGCTTGGCCGGCTGCACCCGTGCGCAGTGCGGGGTGAACAACGCACCCATGGCGCCTTCTACCCGGATGCGGGCGTTGGACTCGTCACCGGTGAGCACAACGAAGTCGTCCTCGGTCGCACCCCAGCTCCGCTCGTAGTCGAGCGACTCACGCAGCCTGCCCATCTGGGCCTGGTTGCGTGCCACGTGCAGCACACCGTCCTTGACGATGTCGGCCTCGATACCCTCGGATTTCGTGACGCCGATGACCTCGTCGACCGCACCCCGCATGGCCCGCATGAGTTCCACGACGCCGCCGTGACCGTGCGTGGAGGCATAGGCGTCGCGGGACCCGGCGAGTTCCGCGGACAGCCATCCACCGTTACGGCCGGACGCCCCGAATCCGGCGAACTCCTTCTCCAGCATCACGATTCGCAGGTCAGGCTGCTCCCGCTTGAGGTAATACGCTGCCCACAAGCCGGTCAGCCCCGCCCCGACGATGCAGACGTCGGCTTCGAGCGACCCCGGCAACGGCGGTCTCGATTTCGGAAAACCCGCCGCGCGATACCAGAACGACACGCTGCCGTTCACGAAGTCATTGGCGAGACCGCTGGTCGTGCGACCGTCGGGGGACATCTTGGTTCTCCTGTACTCGTGGCTGTTGTCAGTGATGGATATGCCGGCCGACGTCATGTGTCGGCGGGCAGGATCGTGGCGACATCCGGATCGAAGGTCAACCAGACCTTCTGCCCCGTGTGGGTCGGCGTGATGCTGTCCGCGCTTTCCCGGACGAGCGCGACGGTGCCGTCGGGCAGGCTGACCTCGACCTTGCGGGAGTTGCCCAGGTAGATTTCCTGAATCACGGTGCCCGGCACCGCATTGACGGCCTCGGGCTCCCCGTCGCCGGTGAGGATGCGGATCCGCTCCGGACGCACCACCACGGCCACCGCGTCTCCACTGGCAGCATCACCCCGGCCGGCCACGATCCGCCGCCCATAGGCGTTCACGGCGAGCCCGTCTTCGAGCTTTCCGTAGAACAGCGACGACTCCCCGAGGAACCGGGCCACGAAGATGCTCTTCGGGCGCTCGTAAAGATCTGTGGGCGAACCGATCTGTTCGATTCGGGCCTTGTTGAACACTGCGATGCGGTCCGACAACACCAGGGCCTCGTCCTGATCGTGCGTAACGTAGACGAACGTGGTGCCGAGCTCGCCGTGGATGCGCTTGATCTCCAGTTGTAGCGAATCGCGCAGTTTCTTGTCCAGCGCACCGAGCGGTTCGTCCATCAGCAGCACGCGCGGTTCGTAGACCATGGCGCGGGCAAACGCGACCCGCTGCTGCTGACCACCGGACAGTTCCTTGGGCATCCGCTTGCCGTAGCCGTCGAGGCCGACCGTCCGCAGCGCGGCGGCCACCTTCTCGCGACGCTGAGCCTTGGCCATCTTGCGTTGCCGCAGCGGGTATTCGACGTTGTCGATCACCGTCATGTGCGGGAACAGCGCGTAGTGCTGGAACACCATGCCGATGTTGCGGCGGTACGGCGGCAGATCGGCCACCGGCCGGCCGTCGATCAACAGCTCGCCCTCCGTGACGTCGGCGAAACCGGCAATCATGTTGAGCGTGGTGGTCTTTCCCGACCCGCTGGGACCGAGAAGGGTGAGGAACTCACCGGGCCGCGCGTCGAGGTCGATGGCGTTGACGACGGTCTCCGACCCGTAGGTCTTGGTCAGGCGCCGCATGGTGATCGACGCTCCGTGCGGGGTTTGGTCAGTGGACACGGTTCCTCCTGCGCGAATAGATGCCCGCGACGACCGTCAGACACGTCGTGAGGGCAAGGATGAGGGTGGCGGCCGCAGCGATGGTGGGATCGGTGTCACGGGTGACCGAGGCATACATCTTGACCGGCAACGTCTGCAGATACGGGTTCTGGATGAACAGCGACAACACCACTTCGTCGAAGCTCGTCGCGAATGCGAACAGCGCACCCGAGAGCACCCCTGGGGCCACCGACGGCAGTGTGACGGTACGGAAGGTGGTCCAGCGGCCGGCACCACAGATCGCCGCGGCATCCTCCAGGCGCCGGTCGAACCCCTGCAGGCTGGCCATCACCGGCACGATGACGAAGGGCAGCGCCAACATGCTGTGTGCGACGACGAAGCCGAACACCGTCCCGAGCAGGTTCAACCTCAGGAACAACGCGTACAGGCCGACCGCGACCACGATCACCGGAACGACCATGGGAGCCAACAGGAATGCGCGTATCCCCTGCCGGCCGGCCAGCGAAGTGCGGCTGAGCGCCACCGCCGCGGCAGTGCCGAACAAGGTGGCGAACACGGCCACCAGGACGCCGACTTCCAGGCTCGCCTTCAGGGCCGAGATCCACGCCGGGTCCTCGAAGAACGTGTGATACCACCGCGTCGACCATCCGGTCGGCGGGAACGCGAACGAGGGCCGGTCGGTGAAGCTCAGCGGCACCACGATCAACGACGGTGCGACCAGCCATAATCCGACACCCGCGCAGAACAGTCCGAGCAGAACGTTCCAGAACGTCTTCATGTGCCGTGTCATGTCGTGCGCTCCTTCCGGTTTCGGCGCAGCAGGTACATCAGGGCCGCGAGGACCAAGAAGGTGACGAGCAGCAGGACCACGCCCATCGCACCTCCCCTGCCCCAGGCCAGCAGGCTCGTGACCTGCACGTAGATCTGCTGACTGATCAGGGCGTCATCCGGAGCGCCGAGCAACGCCGGGGTGACGTAGAAGCCGAGGCTGCTGATGAACACCATCAGGCAGCCCGCTCCCACGCCGGGCATCGACAACGGAACCCAGATCCTGGCGAACGAGATCACCGGTCGCGCACCGAGACTCGACGATGCGAGCACGAGCCTGCGGTCGATACCGGACATCACGGCGTACAGCGGCAGCACCATGAACGGCAGCAGGATCTGGCTCATGCCGATGACCACGCCCAAATTGGTGCGCAGCAACGGCACACCGCCCAGCCCGACGAAGGACAGCAGGGTTTGGATCGGTCCGCCGTCCTCCAGCAGGATCACCCAGGCGAAGGTGCGCACCATCAGGCTGGTCCAGAACGGCACCAGCACGATCAGTGTCAGCGCGATACGCACCGCCGGTCCGAACGCGACCATGGCGTACGCGTACGGGTAGCCGAGAACCAGGCAGATCGCCGTGACCTCCAGGCCCGTGGTGAACGTGCGCAACAGAACGCTGCGTTGCACGGAATCGCCCAGGTACCAGGCGAAATTGCCGAAGCCGAGTTCTGGATCGCTGAATGCCTGCCAGAACATGATGGCCAGCGGCAGTCCGAACACCCCGACCACGAGCAGGATCGACGGCAGCAACAACCCGACGTCGCCCAATCTCCGACCCGAAGGCGGGGCGGTTGTCTGGATCTTGGGTGGCGCACCACCGGCCAGAACATCGACCATCGACATACGACGAAACCCTCCTAGCCCGCGAGCCAGGCCGTGTACTTGGAGGCGATGTCCTCCTGGTGTTCGGCCCAGTAATCGAGGTCGAGCGGGAACTTGTCCTTCTCCCGCTCCGGCGTGGTGGTCAGATACGACCGGGCGAGGTCATCGAGTTGAGGCTTGGCATCGACGTTGATCGGGCTGTACGACGTCAGTTCAGCGAGCTTGGCCTGCTGCTGCGCACCGAGATAGAAGTTGATGAACGCCATGGACGCCTTGGGATTCCGGGCGCCGATCGGCACGGCGATCGTGTCGGCCTCGGGCATCCACTGGTCCCACATCGGAGCGAATGGCGCGCCGTTCTTGACCGCCGAGTAGGCGCGACCGCTCCACACGAGCGCCATGTCGACCTGGCCGGATTCGATGAGCTGTTGAGACTGTGCGCCGGTGGTCCAGAAGATTGTGTCATTGCGGATGGAGTTCATCTTCTTGAGCGCGCGGTCGAGATCGATCGGGTAGACCGCGTCGGGTGCGACACCGTCGGCGAGGAGGGCCCCCTCGGGCACTCCGGGGTCAAGCTCACCGGGCACGCCCTCGATGGCCCGCTTGCCGGGGAACTTCGCGGTGTCGTAGAAGTCGGCCCACGTCTTCGGCGGGTTCGCACCGTACTTCTTGGTGTTGTAGACCACGATCAGGCCGTAACCCATTGCCGGAACGGAACAGTCGTCGGTCTTGGTCCCCGCGGGCAGCTTGCTGATGTCCACGATGCTGGTGTCGAGCGGCATGAATAGCTTGCCGCAGTTCTTGGCGGTGAACACGTTCGTGCTGTCGACCACGTCCCAGGTCACGTTCTTGGAGTCGACCTGGGCTTTGATCTTCGAATTCTCGGTGGGCCCGTCCTGCAACACTTTTGCCCCGGACTGCGCCGCGAACGGTTCGATCGCGGCCTTCGCCTGACCGTCCTGGAAGATGCCGCCGTAGGAGACGAACGTCATCGTGGTGCCCTTGAGCGCACCCTCCTTGATGGTGCCCGCCTGCGGCGGTCCGCTCCCGAGGTCGACGTCGGCGGCCTGGCCGGGACCTGCCGGGGTACACGCGGTGGCCAGGAGGACGCCTGCGGCGATCAAGGCGGGCACACTGCGGGCTACACGTGACTTGTTCATTTGCGGATCTCCTTTGATCTGGGCGGAAAGGTGTTCGCGGATGCGGTCACATCCGCAGCGGGCGAGCGGCCCGTCAGGTCGGCCAGTCAGTCGGGGGGCTGACGATCCAGATGAGTTCGACCGGCGCGTCACTCAAGTTGTGAACGGTGTGCGGCATGGATGTCCGGTACTCCGCGCTGTCGCCCGGTTCGAGCAGGTAGCGCTCGCCGTCGAGCTCAAGCGTCGGAGTACCGGCGATGACGATGAGAATCTCCTGCGCGTCACCGTGCACATACGCCTCGCCCGCACTCGAGCCGGGCGACAGTTCCCCCGCGTACACCTCGAGGTTGCGAAGCGGCTTCTGCGACAACAGGTACTTCGAGCTCAGCTCCGACACCTCGATGGTGGGACGGGCCGCCTTCCGGAGAATGCGGACGTCGCTGACCTCGTCGTCGGTGAAAAGGTCGGGCAGGACGATGCCCAGTGATTGCGCCAATCGGCGCAACGTTCCGACACTGGCGTTGACCTGGCCGCGCTCGACCTGGCTGAGGAAGCCCGGGGAGATACCGGCCCGGTCGGCCAGCTGCCGAAGAGACATCTTCCGCGCGGCGCGGAACTGCCGGATCCGGGCACCGACCACGGTGTCTGCCGTCGTCCCAGCGGGATCGGGCTCGACAGTCGCACTCATATCGAAACATCCGTTCGTCTCATAAGAGCAAGAGGATTGTTTTCAGCGAACACTTTGTTCGCTCCGGCCGAACCCTATGTCTGCCTCGAGTGCGCGCGCAAGGCCTGGATCACATTCCCCACACTTTGTGGGATAGGACACACTGGCGCGTTATCAGCAGCTGTCGGCAGAAATACCGATGATCAGCCCGGTCAAATACGCCGCCAACGACTGATTCCGTAGAACGCCCGCAGGCCTTCTAGTGCCTGCCGAGCACATGCGGGCCGGTGCGCGCGGGCACGCCCTGAGAGAAGCGCGCCAACGACCAGGCGGCCACATCGGCGTCCGGCACGCGTCCCTCGGCCAGATCCGCCAGCACCTCGCCCATCAGCGCGGAGTACTTGAAGCCCTCCCCCGAGTCCCCGCAGGCGACCACGATCCCACCGGCGAGCCGATCGACGACGAAGGTGCCGTCGGGAGAGTCGGTCCAACTGCACACCTGGGCGTCGAGAACCGTCGGATCCACCGAGGACATATCGGCGCACACCCGGTCACGCAGCACGGCAGTCCGCTCGGCATCGGGCGTCCGATCGATGTCGCCGGCACGGTAGTCCCGCAAGGGCTTGTCCAAACCGATCTTGTACCCCGCGCCCGGCGAGGGCATGGCATAGATGCCGGGGCGGTCCTCACCCGGCCCGTCGAACAGGCACGGAAAGTCGTCGGTGGCAGCAGGATCCGCCGGATCACCGAAGTACACCACCTGTTCCAGGTATGGGTGCAGCGACAGCTCGAGGCCGAGCGGCGACAACAGCGGCCCCGACCCCGGCCCCGCAGCGATCACCACGACGTCGGCGTCGATGGTGTCACCGTCGTCCAGGACCACCCGCACGCCGTTGGCCACCGTCTCGACTGCAGCCACATCCCGCTCCAGAACCGTTGCGCCGGCAGCACTCCGGAAGAGGCTCAGCTGCGCCCTGAGCGATTCTCCGGCCAGGACGACACCCGCCACCGGCTGCCACAGGGCATGGCGCCCGTCGCCGCGCAGACCGGGGAAGAACCGGCCCACATCGCCAGGAGCCACGCTCGTGTACGACACCCCGAGAGCGTCCAGCGTCGACTGCACGCCAGGCAGTGACTGGTCGTCACGCCACAGCAGGCCATGGGTGAGGAACACCGGGGTGCCGGCGCGTTCGGCCAGGCGCCGCATCGCGTCAACTCCACGCTGCGCCAACCGAACCCGGAGCGGGTCGGGATCGGCCAGCCGCCACAACCGGGTCGACCCTCCGGATGACGACAGCGTGTTGAGCGGGCCGTAGCGATCGATCAGCGTCACCCGGTGCCCGCGGCGGGCAAGTTCGGCCGCAGTGGGCAGACCCCAGGCGCCGGCGCCGATCACCACGCACTTCATGGCCACGGCGGCATTCCCTCCAGATGCGTCAGCGCTTGTTGAAAACCGTTCGGTGCCATTCTTTTTCGGCAACCCCGGTGATGTCGCTCATCACATGTTTGATGGTGAGGTACTCCTCGAACGAGTAATCGCTCATGTCCTTGCCGAAGCCCGACGCGCCGACGCCACCATGCGGCATCTCGCTGATGATCGGGATGTGGTCGTTGACCCACACGCATCCGGCGTTGATCTCGCGAGAGGCGCGCTGGGCGCGGTACACGTCGCGGGTCCAGGCCGAGGCTGCCAGACCATAGACGGTGTCATTGGCCTGCCGGATCGCGTCGTCGTCATCGGTGAACGGCCGCACGGTGAGCACCGGACCGAAGATCTCGTCGCGATAGACCTCGGAGGTCTCGGCGACGTCGGCGATCAGGGTGGGCCGGTAGAACGCACCCGGGAGATCGGGCGCAACCCCGCCGGTGACGACGCGGCCGCCCTGCTCGGGTGCGCGCGCCACCATCTGCGCGACCTTGTCGCGGTGGGCGAACGAGATGAGCGGGCCCAGGTCGGTGTCGGGATCGTGCGGATCTCCGACGACCATCTTGCTCATCACCTCGGCGACGCCGGCGACGAAGTCGTCGTACAGGTCCCGGGCCACGATCGCCCTGGTCGCAGCGGTGCAGTCCTGGCCCGTGTTGATCAGCGAACCGGCCACCGCCCCCTGGATCGCGGCGTCCAGATCGGCGTCGTCGAACACCACGAACGGCGCCTTGCCACCCAGCTCAAGCTGGGTGCGGTGGCCGTGGACGGCGGCGGCCGCCATCACCTTGCGGCCGACGGCGGTCGAGCCGGTGAAGGTGACGACATCCACGTCGCGGTGCCCGGCAAGGGCGTTGCCCACGTCGGCGCCACCACCGGTGACCACGTTCAACACTCCGTCGGGCAGCCCGGCCTCGGTGGCCAGCCGCGCCAGAGTGAGGGTGGTCAGCGGGGTGATCTCGGCCGGCTTGATGACGACCGAGCAGCCGGCCGCCAGCGCCGGGATGACCTTCCACACCGCCATCTGCAGCGGGTAGTTCCACGGGGTGATGGTGGCGACGACGCCGACGGCTTCGCGCCGAATGCTGGAGGTGTGGTCACCGGAGTACTCGGCCGTGGCCTTGCCCTCCAGGTGGCGGGCCGCACCGGCGAAGTAGTCGATGTTGTCGATGCTGCCCGGCACGTCGAACTCGGTGGCCAGGCGCACCGGCTTGCCGGTCTGGCTGACCTCCTCGGCAATCAGCTGATCAGCATGTTCGTCGGCGAGCTTGGCCAGCTTGGCCAGCACCGCGGACCGCTCGGCGGGTGTCGCCTTGGACCACCCGGGGAACGCCTGGCGGGCGGCAGCGACGGCGTTGTCGACGTCGTCCGGGGTGGCCAGGGCGTAATCGGCAACGGCCTGCCCGGTGGCCGGGTCGATGATCTGGTGGGTCGGCCCGGAGGTCGCCACGGGCGCCCCATTGATCCAGCTGCTTGTCACATTCACTGCCACGCTCATGGAGCCCCACGGTAACCGATGCCACATTTCTTCTCTACGCAATCCCGCGTTGGACCCGGTTCAAACAAGGGATTTCATCGATTCGATTGCCACAAACGACGGATTCCGTGCACAATCGGAGGCATGAGCAACCCTGAGGGTGACGACCTTCAGCCCGTCCCACTGCGGGTGAACAACAATTCTCGCACCGCCTTTCAACTCGACGACCTGTCGAAGGCGATCATCGAGAAGCTGCAGGCCGACGGCCGCCGTTCGTATGCCGGGATCGGTAAGGCCGTGGGCCTGTCCGAGGCCGCGGTGCGCCAACGCGTGCAACGCATGGTCGACGCGGGTGTCATGCAGATCGTCGCGGTCACCGATCCGCTGCAACTCGGGTTCGCGCGCCAGGCGATGATCGGCATCCGGTGCACCGGCGACACCCTCAAGCTGGCCGAGAAACTGTCCGCCATCGACGCCGTCGACTACGTGGTACTGACCGCGGGATCCTTCGACGCCATCTGCGAAGTGGTCTGCGAAGACGACGACAGCCTGCTCGAACTTCTCAACACCCAGATCCGCTCGCTGCCGGGAGTGATAACCACCGAAACCCTTGTTTACCTGAAACTTGTCAAACAGCAATACAATTGGGGAACGCGATGACTATCGCAGAACACGCACCAACCACCTCCACCACAGATCTGGCCGCCAAGGCGAACCGCCACCTGTGGGGACACTTCGCCCGGCACGGCGAAGGCATCACACCGCCCATCATCACCCGCGGCGAGGGTGTCCGGATCTTCGACGACAAGGGCAAGAGCTACATCGACGGCCTGTCCGGCCTTTTCGTCGTCCAGGTGGGCCACGGCCGCAAGGAGCTTGCCGAGGCTGCCGCCAAGCAGGCCGAGAAGCTGTCCTTCTTCCCGCTGTGGTCCTACGCCACGCCGCCGGCCATCGAACTGGCCGAACGCGTGGCCAACTACGCCCCCGGCGATCTGAATCGGGTCTTCTTCACCACCGGCGGCGGCGAGGCCGTCGAGAGCGCCTGGAAACTGGCCAAGCAGTACTTCAAGCTGACCGGAAAACCCGGTAAGCACAAAGTGGTTTCGCGCGCGATCGCCTACCACGGCACCCCGCAGGGCGCGCTGGCGATCACCGGCATCCCGGCGTTCAAGGCTCCGTTCGAGCCGCTGACCCCCGGCGGCTTCCGCGCTCCGAACACCAACTTCTACCGGGCACCTGCCGAATACGCGCACGACGAAAAGGCTTTCGGCCGTTACTGCGCGGACCGGATCGCCGAGGCCATCGAGTTCGAGGGACCCGAGACCGTCGCTGCGGTGTTCCTCGAGCCGGTGCAGAACGCGGGGGGTTGCTTCCCACCCCCGCCCGGCTACTTCGAGCGGGTCCGCGAGATCTGCGACCAGTACGACGTGCTGCTGGTGTCCGACGAGGTGATCTGCGCATACGGTCGCATCGGGTCGATGTTCGCCTGCGACGACTTGGGCTACGTACCCGACATCATCACCAGCGCCAAGGGCCTGACCTCGGGCTATTCACCGCTGGGGGCGATGGTGGCCAGTGACCGCCTCTTCGAACCGTTCAACGACGGCAAGACCGTCTTTGGCCACGGCTATACCTTTGGCGGACACCCGGTTTCAGCCGCGGTCGCCATGGCCAACCTCGACATCTTCGAGCGCGAGGGCATCAACGACCACGTCAAGCAAGCCGCCCCGGCGTTCCGGGCCACCCTGGAGAAGCTCTACGACCTACCGATCGTCGGCGACGTCCGCGGCGAGGGCTTCTTCTACGGCATCGAACTCGTCAAGGACAAAGCGACCAAGGAGACCTTCAACGACGAAGAGTCCGAGCGTCTGCTGCGCGGGTTCCTGACCCCGGCGCTGTGGGAGGCCGGCTTGTACTGCCGCGCCGACGACCGTGGCGACCCAGTGATCCAGCTGGCCCCGCCACTGATCAGCGGGCAGGCCGAGTTCGACGCGATCTACGAGATCCTGCACGGCGTGCTGTCCGAGGCAGGAAAGCTGTTGTAGCCCCACCCCCTTTGCGTCGAAACGGCATTCCGGCAGAAGAAGTTCGAGTAACTCTCTGCCGGAATGCCGTTTCGACGGCAGACTGGCGGCGTGCCACGTAAACCCCCGATCGATCCGGTTCGTTGGACTCCGCCTCCCATTGACGAGTTGCCGAACTTCGGCCCTGCCGAACTGACCATCGTCCCGCTGCCTGGCGACGGGCCCGAGGATGTCGTGGTCGACGCCTCCGGGCAACTGTGGACCGGGCTGGTCGATGGACGCATCGTGCGGGTGTCGCCCGACGGAGCGGCTGAAGTGGTGGGCAATACCGGCGGACGTCCGCTGGGCCTGCATGTCGCCCGCGACGGCCGGTTGCTCATCTGCGACAGCCACCGCGGACTGCTGGCATTGGAACCTGCTACCGGAGTGTTGTCCACGCTGGTGGAATCGGTGGATGGCCGCCCGTTGAGGTTCTGCTCGAATGTCACCGAGACGGCCGACGGCACAATCTATTTCACCGAGTCGACCAGTCATTTCCATTTCGAGCATTTCGCCGGCGCCGTCATGGAAGCCCGCGGCCGCGGCAGCCTGTTCAGGTTGAATACCGACGGCTCGGTCACCACACTGCTGAACGGCCTGTACTTCGCCAACGGCGTGACCACCACCGCCGACGAGTCGGCGTTGGTGTTCGCCGAAACTCAGGGCCGGCGCTTGTCGAAGTACTGGCTGAGCGGGCCGCAGGCCGGGTCGGTGACGCCGCTGGCGGTGCACCTGCCCGGGTACCCGGACAACATCTCCACCGGCGCCGACGGCCGGATCTGGGTGGCGATGGTGTCTCCGCCCAACGCCGCCGCAGAGGCCCTCGCACCGCGCGCGCCGGTGATCCGAAAACTGCTGTGGCAGTTGCCTGACCGACTCCAACCCAAGATCCGTCCCCAGGTGTGGGTGCTGGCCTTCGACGCCGACTCCGGCGAGGCGCTCGCCGGGCTGCGTACCACCCGGCCGGATTTCGGCACTGTCACCGGGGTCGTGGAATCCGCAGGCAGGCTGTGGATGTCGACGATCGCCTTCCCGGCGCTGGCCTGTGCCGACCTTCGCGACTTGGGTTAGTTGCGGTTCTTCAAGGCATCGCCGACGCGTCTGGCGCTGTCCCCCAGAGCGTTCATCTGTTCCCGGTCCAGCGGCGCGAGATAGAACTGCCGCACCAGCATGGCGTATGTGCGCAGCACCGGCCGCAGATAGTCCTGACCCTGCCGGGTGATCCCGACGGCGATTCCCCGCTTGTCCTCGCGGCTACGAAACCTGCGGACCAATCCTCGTTCCTCCAGGCGAGGCCTCCTCTGCAAAGTAAAGCCAGACCCGCCAACAGCGCTGCCGAGCTTCCTCCGGGTCGGGGGACGCCGGGTAACCGGCAAGCATTCGGGTCCCATCCTCCGCGGGGCCCGAATGTCTGCCCGGATCGACATGCCGAGCCGACCACGCATGCCCACCGCCGCATACAGCACGTTCACATTTGTCACACAAACCACACACGTCACAGCGTGGCAAACGGGAAATTGTGTCCGAGTCACCTAATCTTCGGACACGATGGCGACCTTGCGGAGGACTACCCAGCGCGCAGTGTCCGTGTTTGCGGCACTGACGATGCTGACGGCACCCCTGATGACGGCCGGCGTAGCCAATGCTGACCCGGCGCCCGAATGCCCGTACAAGGTCACCACTCCCCCTGCGGTCGACGCCTCGGAAGTGCCCAAGCCAGGCGAGGTCACACCGGGACCACTGCCCGTACCCGCCAAGACGGTTGGCGGTGAGGCGCTCTCAGGCTGCGGAGTGATCACCGCCGCAAACACTCCGCCACTGCCCAACGATGTCTCCGCCGAGGCCTGGGTGGTCGCCGACCTCGACAGTGGCGACATCATCGCCGCCCGCGACCCGCACGGCCGGCACCGCCCGGCCAGCATCATCAAGGTATTGGTGGCCACCGCTGCGCTCAACGAACTCAACCTCAACAAGTTGGTTGCCGGTACCCAGGACGACGCAAACTCCGAGGGCACCCGGGTAGGCGTCGGGCCCGGCGGTCAGTACACGATCAACGACCTGCTGCACGGTCTGTTGATGCACTCCGGCAACGACGCCGCACATGCCCTCGCGGTTCAGCTGGGCGGCATGGACCCCGCGCTACAGAAACTGAACATCCTGGCGGGCAAGCTCGGCGGGCGCGATACCCGCGCGGCCACACCGTCTGGCCTGGACGGCCCCGGTATGAGCACCTCGGCCTACGACATCGCCCTGTTCTACCGCTACGCCTGGCAGAACCCAGCCTTCGCCGACATCGTCAGGACGCAGACCTACGACTTCCCCGGACGTGACGGTAATCCGTCCTACCAGGTGGAGAACGACAACAAGCTGCTCTACAACTACCCGGGCGCGATGGGCGGCAAGACCGGATACACCGATGACGCGGGGCAGACATTCGTGGGCGCCGCCAATCGTGACGGCCGCCGCCTGGTGGCCATCCTGATGAAGGGCACCCGGGTCCCGATCGCGCCGTGGGAGCAGGCCGCACACCTGCTCGACTACGGGTTCGCCACTCCCCCGGGAACCAAGGTCGGAACTCTCGTCGACCCCGATCCGTCGCTGACCGCCCCCAAGGCCGACCCAGCGGCCGCTGCGCAAGCGGCTTCGGTGCTGCCTCCGGCAGATGCCCTGCCCGTGCGGGTCGGCGTCGGGATCGTCGGGGCCCTGATCGTGTTGATGCTGATGATGGGCGCACGGTCACTGAACCGCCGAACCATTCGCTGATCTGCGATCTATCGGCATCTGCGAAATGCTTCGGCGGCAACCTCTTCGGATTGCACGCAGCCGGCCATAGTGCGCCCCGGGATAGACACCTTCATCTGCTATGTAGATGACATTCATCGAAAACGCTCGTTGGATGCGATGACTCAATCGTGTTCGACTAGATGGCGTGATCTTCGGACAAGGCCCGTCTCAGCAGGAGGAGTTCTAGAAGTGTCGACCGAAATATCTGACGCCGAAAACGCCGCACCGGCCCCCCGCGCCCCACTCAAGTCCATGCTTTCAGGCTGGACGTTGACGTGGTTCCTCATCGTGGCGATCGCCGTCGGCTCAACCCTCGCGGCGTGGGTGGTGGGCGGCGTCAACGGAGCCAACCTCGGCATCCGCATCACTGCCCGGACATCGGCGATCCTTTTCCTGCTCGCCTTCACCGCGTCGTCGCTGTACCAGTTGTGGCCGAACAACACCACCAAGTGGATCCGCCGCAACCGACGCTATCTCGGCGTCGGCTTCGCCGGATCTCACTTCGTCCACGCCGCATTCATCGTCACGACAATCGTTCTGAACCAACAGCGGTTCGAGACCCGCGTCGTCGATCCCACCCCCCACGGTGTCTTTGTCCTGGACTTCATCGCCTACGGATTCATCATCGCGATGACCATCACCTCGTTCGACCGCATCTCCAAGCGCATGCAGTACTCGACGTGGAAGAACCTGCACCTCACCGGCAGCTACGTCATCTGGTTTACGTTCTTCATCGCCTACTGGCGTCGAGGCGTCACCTACACGGAGTTCTACGGACCGTTCCTCATGATTGTCCTGGCCGCGCTGATCATCCGGTTCATCGCCAAGGCGAAGCGAGGTGCGGCGAAGGCCTCGCGCACCTAGCGACGGTGCACCCTTGCCAATGTCTGACCGATCGGTCTAATCTCAGACCATGCGGTCTGAACGCACGAAAACGTTTACCGAACAGGCCCGGCGCCGGCAGATCGTCGAGGGCGCCCTGGAGGTGATCGCCGAACAGGGCTATCCGCAGGCTTCCCTGGCGCGCATCGCCGAGCACATCGGGATCGCGAAAAGCGCTGTGCTCTACCACTTCACCAGCAAGTCCGAAGTCGTCGAGGCGGTCTTCACCGAGATCTTCACGCGTGGTGCCGCAGTGATCGTGCCCGCGGTGAATGCCGAAACCACCGCGGCGGCAAAGCTGTCCGCTTACATCCGGGCCAACGTGGCGTTCGTCGCGGCCAACCGAGCCGCGGCCGTGGCAATGCTCGAGCTCATCTCCGGCTACCGGGACGCAAACGGACTACGGGTTGACCAAGCGGCCGCCAAAGCCGTTCAAGACCATCCGCCGACCGGGGATCTAGCCGCCCTGGACCCGCTGACCGTCTTCGAGGCCGGAATGAACGACGGCGAATTCCGGGAACTGTCACCGCTGTTCATGAAGAACATCCTGCGCGGCGCGTTGGACAGTGCGGCGCAAGAGTACGCCCGAGATCCCGACTACGACGTGGTCGGCCACGGCGAGGTGCTTGTCGAGATCTTCGCGAAGGCCACGGCACGATGACCACCGTCATGATCGCGGCGTTCGGCACCCGCGGCGACGTCGCACCGTACACGGGGCTGGCCCGGCACCTGATCGAATGCGGTTACCAGGTGGCGATCGCCGCGCAGGAACCCTACCGAGCGCTCGTCACCGACACCGGTGTCGACTTCCGACCGCTGCCCGGGGACACCGAACAGGCGACCAGGAACTCCCCCGCGGCACAAGCTTTCGTCGATGGTGGCCGAATGCGGCCATCGACTCGATTGCTGGACGAGATGCGCTCGGACATGCGCGATCTGGGTGTGGCCCTGGCCGATACCGCGGCCGACGCGGACCTGCTTCTGCTGCCCGCGGTGGCAGCGGTCGTGGGATACCACGTGGCCGAGGGACTCGGCATCCCGAGCGCCGGTGTGTTTCTCCAGCCCACCGCACCGACCGGCGACTTCCCACCATCGGTGCTCAGCGCGAGATCTTTCGGCCGTTGTGGCAATCGAATGTTGGGGCGTATCGGCGCCGTCGGCGAAAAGGCCTATCTACCAGTGATCAACGAGCTTCGCGCCGGCCTGGGCCTAACGGCCACATCACGCACGGACTACCAGCGGCGACGTACGGCCGGCTGGCCGATCCTGCACGGCTTCAGCCCACACATCGTGCCCAAGCCCGGGGACTGGCCGCCGCATCTCCACGTGACGGGCTACTGGTGGCCACAGCACCCCGGCGGATGGCAGCCACCAACACGGCTCACCGATTTTCTGCAGGCCGGACCGCCGCCGGTCTACATCGGACTCGGAAGCACCGCAACGGCGCACGGTCCCCAACTCTCAGAGATCATCGGGGCCGCGGTCCGCCGTGCAGGGGTTCGGGCCGTGGTCCAGCGCGGCTGGGCCGGTCTTCGGTGCGACAGTGACGAGGTCATCACGATCGGTGACGTCCCGCATTCCTGGCTGCTTCCTCAGATGTCGGCGGCGGTCCACCACTGCGGCGCGGGCACCACGGCAGCGGCGTTACGCGCCGGTATCCCGTCGGTGCCGGTGACAGGAATCATGGACCAACCCTTCTGGGCCGCGCGAATGCACCGACTCGGTGTGGCGGCCCTGCCGATGCAGCGCCGATCGCTGAACGCCGAGTCCTTGTCGCGCAGCATCCGCGACGTTGTCACCACCGGGTCGTACCGCGCTCGGGCCCAGGAACTCTCGAAGCAGCTCGATCGCGAGGACGGTGCCGCGAACGCCGCCGCCGTCATCACCAAACTGCTCGATCGATCACAGGAGGTGCACCATGGCAAGTGAGGAATTGATGGGCCACGCCCTGCTGGCCGGCGGGATCGTGCTCGCCGGCGGCGCGATCGGCGCCGGAATCGGCGACGGGCTGGCCGGCTCGCAATTCATCGCCGGTGTCGCGCGCCAGCCAGAGGCCCAAGCACGTTTGTACACACCGTTTTTCATCACCGTCAGCCTGGTGGAGGCCACGTTCTTCATCAACATCGCCTTCATGGCGTTGTTCGTGTTCGCCACCCCGGGAGGGTAAGTGGCGACCATCGCGATCATCGCCATCGGCAGTCGCGGTGATGTCGCACCGCTGACCGGGGTCGGTATGCGGCTGCGGCAAGCCGGCCATCGCGTGATCATGTTGGCATTTCAGGCATTCGCCGATCTGGTGACCGGATGCGGGCTGGAGTTCCGCGGCCTCGACGACGGCCCCGACGACAACACAGCCGATCTATCGGACGTGTCGGCACGCCAGGCCGCGCAGGCGATGGCAGCGTTCCTCTCCCCACGCGGCATGCGAGGGTTGGGCGAGGGCGTGCTGGCCGCCGTGGGCGACGAGGGGATCGACGCCCTGCTGCTGTCGCCGTTCGCCGAACTGGTCGGCCATCCGCTGGCCGAGGCGCTCGCCATCCCCAGCATCGGCGTGCGGTTGCAGCCCATGTCGACGACTGCGGACCACCCGCCGGCGTTGATGGGAGCGTGGACCGCCGGTCGGTACGGAAACCGGGCGGCGGCGCGGATCGGCGAGACGATGATCGACGGCCTATACGGCAGGACTACCAACCACTTTCGCGAGAGACTCGGTCTGTCGAAGGCCTCGGCTCGATCACTACGACGGCAACGCAGCGACGTTCATTGGCCCATCCTGTACGGCTACTCCCCTGCGGTTGCGCCGAGGCCGTCGGACTGGAGAACGGGGATCGACGTCGTCGGCTACTGGTGGCCGGCCCGCCCGGTCGGGTGGCAACCACCCGCCGAACTGGTGAGGTTCCTCGACGCCGGCCCACCGCCGGTTGTCATCGGTTTCGGCAGCACCGTCAACAGCCGCGTCGCGGCCGAGACCTTGTCCACCGTTGTGGCGCAGGCCGTTCGAACCACAGGCACCCGGGCAGTGATCCAGGCCGGATGGTCGGGACTCGATGCCTGCGGCGACGACGTGCTCGCCGTCGGCGAGGTGCCACACGACTGGTTGTTCCCACGGGCGGCAGCCGTCGTACATCATTGCGGCGCGGGCACGACAGCCGCCGGCCTGCGGGCGGGCGTACCAACAATTGCGGTCCCGGCCGGCATCGGAGACCAACCGTTCTGGGCACAACGGCTCGTCGAACTCGGCGTCAGCCCGCCACCGCTCCGGCAGAATCGCCTCAACCCGGACAATCTGGCCACGTCGATTCGAAAAGTGTTGTCGACCAATATATTTCGAGACAGCGCCGAAAGCCTTGCCGTCCAGATCAACGCCGAGGACGGTGCGGGCCAGGTGGCCTCGATCGTGGAGGAGGCTCTCAGCTACCGGTAACGAATTCGCCGATTCGGCTGACACATAATTGCCGAGCGAGTTAAATACGTCCCGGGCCTGCCAATCCGCCGCCGCTCTCGGCGGTTTGGCAGGCTCATCACTGCCAACGTCGCAGTAGCTGCTCGGCGCCGTCGGACAGCGACCGCACGATTTCGGCAGCACCGGCCTCCCGCTGCACCGCACCTACGCCCTGTCCCGCGTTGACGGGCGATCCACGCAGCACTCGCTCGGGAATCGTCGCCGGCCACCGATAGCCGGCGGCGACGTCGTAGCCGGTGGTGAGCTCGGTGTCGTCACCCGCCGCGGCCAGCAACGCATCACGCGCCGGCGCCGGCGTTAGCGCCTCGACACACGCCGCGAATGCCGTGCCGACCCAGGCGGCACCCGCTCCCGCCGCCAGCACCGCAGCCACCGCGCGCGGCGAGGAGATCCCGCCGGCGGCCAGTACCGGTATGTCGACGGCGTCGAGTACCTCGGTCAACAGCGGCAGCGTCCCGACCGTTGGCTCACCGTGGCCGCCACCTTCGGCGCCCCGGGCCACCACCACGTCGACACCGGCGTCGACTGCACGCCGGGCGGCATCGACCGTCGCCACCTGGGTTGTCACCGTGAGGCCCGCATCATGCGCCCGACGCACCCAGTCCCAGTCATCCCCGAAGCTCACGCTCAACAGCGCCGGCTGGGCGGCCAAGGCCACGTCGAACAGATCGGGCCGATCCTGGGCAACCCAGTGCACCAAGCCAATTCCGAATCGCTGCCCGTCGAGTTGAGCCAACTCGGCCGTCAACTGGTCAGCTGTCGCCGAGCTGCCCATGCCGACCATGCCCAGACCGCCGGCAGCCGAGACCGCGGCGGCCAGCCGGCCTCCTGCCGCACCGCCCATCGGCGCGTTGACGATTGGGACATCGATGCCGATCGACCGCGACCAGGTGGTTGCCAAGCTCACAGCCCGCAATGTTACGTCGTTGTTACAATGGGAGTCGCCAGCACATGGCACCGGACGAGGCGCACCCGTACCCGGCCAGCGACAAGACGGGGTGTTTGGAGGTGTGCCATGGCATGGCTGATTCTCGTCGTCTCAGGTGTCCTGGAAGCGGTCTGGGCGACTGCCCTGAGCAAGACAGAGGGTTTCACACGTCTGGTTCCGTCGGTGATTTTCGGTGTGGCCCTTGTGTTGTCGATGATCGGGCTGGCAATCGCGATGCGCAGCCTGCCGCCCGGCACCAGCTATGCGATCTGGGTCGGCATCGGCGCGGTGCTCACCGTCGCCTTCGCCATGATCACCGGCGCCGAGTCCGCGTCGGTCATCAAGGTTCTACTGATGCTCGGCGTCGTCGGCTGCATCGTGGGCCTCAAGGCCGTCAGCCACTAGACGTTTTCCCGCCCTGCTTTGTCACGCCAGCGTGGCTGTCGACCGCCGGCGCCACTCCAGCGTGACAAAGTGCGGCGGGTGCGCACTCCAGCGTGACGCTCGACCGCCGGCGCCACTCCAGCGTGACAAAGCCGTGGGTGAGCCGCAGCCACCGACCACCGGCCGTCCGGTTACTAGCGGCGCAGCAGGCGCGAAAGCCCGAGGGCCCCAATGGCTCCCATGGCGGCCGCGGCCAAGGCTCCGGTCACCCCGATACCCTCGTGGACCTGCACCCTGGTGACGATCTGCGCAGGATCCGGTGGTGGCACCGGCGCCTCGGCCAGGCTCTCCGTGGACGTCGCCGCCCAGGCCGTCGCGAACAAGATCAGCCGCGCGGTGACATAGGCGAACACCATCAAGCCAAGCACGGGGCCGAACGTCGCCCCAGCCGGGCCGTTCAGCACGGACTGCAGGTAGATCGACGCCACCTGCTTGAAGATCTCGAAACCCACGGCAGCCAGGAGGCCGGCCCGGATCGACCGGCGGAACGGCACCGGTTCGCGCGGCAACCGGGAGATGATCCAGGTGAACAACAGCCACGAGATCGAGACCGACACCGCGATCGAGATGACGCGCAACCCGCCGCCGAGTAGGGCGCCGTCGTGAAGGCCGATCCAGCGCAATATCTTCCGCATCAAGGAGGGGTCCCCGAGCACGGTCAGCCCGATGGTGACCACCATCGCCAGGAACGCCGACACCAGTGCGAGCAGATCCGACAGCTTGTTGCCGACGAAGCTGGACTCGGCGTGTTGCTCCCACATCTGGCTCAGTGCCTCACGCAGATTGGCCATCCAGCCCAGTCCGGCCCACGCCGCGGTCGCAAGGCCGATCACGCCGACCGTACCGCGCGAGGCGATGGCCGAGTCCATCAGCGTGACCAGTTGCTGGCCGAGGTCACCGGACACCGCCTCACGGATCCGGTGCTCGATTTCTTCGAGCAGATCCGGACGGCGCGACAGCAGGAAGCCACCGGCGGCGAACCCGACCATCAGTAGCGGGAACAGGGCGAAGATCGTGAAATAGGTGATGCCAGCGGCGTAGAAGTTGCCGTTGCAGTCGTTATAGCGCTCCTGTGCCCGCATCACGTGGTCGAACCAGGGGAAGCGGGCGCGGACCCGTGCCAGTAATCCCGGCTTCTCCGGCTCGTTCACCGCCGACCCTCCCCTGGCCACTCATCACGTTTGCTGGAGAAACCCTATCTTGTCGTAAACCCGGGCGAGGGTCTTCCCCGCGACCTCCCGGGCGTGTTCCGCCCCGGCGGCCAGAACCGACTGGAGTTCGGTCGGATCGGCCAGGAGTTCATCGACCCTGGTCTTGATCGGCGTGACGAACTCGACCACGGCCTCGGCGGTCTCCTTCTTGAGATCGCCGTAGCCGCGGCCCGCATAGCCTTCGACCAGCTTGTCGATGTCGGCCCCGGTCACCGCGGACTGGATGGTGAGCAGGTTGGAGATACCCGGCTTGTTCTCCTGATCGAACCGGATCTCACGCTCGCTGTCGGTCACCGCGGAGCGGATCTTCTTGGCTGTGGCCTTCGGATCGTCGAGCAGGCTGATCAGCCCGGCATCGGACGCCGCAGACTTGCTCATCTTCGCCGACGGATCCTGCAGGTCGTAGATCTTGGCCGTGGCCTTCGGAATCATCGCCTCGGGCACCACGAACGTGTCGGGGAACCGGGCGTTGAACCGCTGCGCCAGGTCGCGGGCCAGCTCCAGGTGCTGACGCTGATCCTCTCCGACCGGCACCAGATCGGTGTCGTAGAGCAGGACGTCGGCGGCCATCAGCACCGGATAGGTGAACAGGCCCACGGTGGTGGCGTCCGCACCCTGCTTCTGCGACTTGTCCTTGAACTGTGTCATCCGCGATGCCTGGCCGAAGCCGGTGAAACATCCGAGCACCCAAGCCAATTGGCTGTGCTCGGGGACATGGCTCTGGACGAACACGGTGCTGCGCGCCGGATCGATGCCCAGCGCCAGGTACTGCGCGGCGGTCACCAGCGTGCGCCGACGCAGGGTCTCGGGATCCTGCGGCACGGTGATGGCGTGTTGGTCGACGACGCAGAAGAACGCCTCGTACCCATCCTGTAGCTGCGCCCAGTGCGTGACGGCGCCCAGGGCATTACCGAGGTGCAGGGAGTCCGAGGTGGGCTGAGCGCCCGAGAATACGACCTGTTTGCTTCCGCTACTCATGATGCTGTTGATTTTCGCACTGGCGTCATCCGCATTATTCAGGGGTCAGCCGCTGCAGGACCCGCAAGAACACTTTTCGCTCCTCGGCGGTCAGCTCGCCCAGCCAGCGCTCCTCCCCGCGCTGGATCTCCCGTTGGACCGCATCCTTGACGGCCCGGCCCGCCTCGGTGATGCCCAACAGCCGGACCCGACGGTCGTCGGGATCGGCCTCACGCTCGATGAAGCCCTGCTGCTGCAGGTCATCGAGGGTGCGGATGATGCGGGTCTTGTCCGCGCCGATCGCCTCGGCCAGCGCCGCCTGCGTCCGCACCGAGGACCGGTCGAGGGCGAGCAGGACGACGTAACCCCACATCGACACACCGTGAGCGTCGAGGACCGGTTGTTCGGCGGCCATCAGCTCCCGCAACAGCGGGGCGAGCATGGCTGCCAGATCCGGACGCTTCGACACCCTGATCAGCGTAGGCGTTGCCATATGATGTGCTCACGCTTATCGTAAGCGTATGCCTACTATTGAAATAGACCCACGTACCTTTCACCGCGTCGCCGTGCTGCGCTCCGTCGAAGCCGTCGACGCGGTCCGCGCGTCCGACCTGGACCGGCCCACGCCCTGCACCGGGTGGACGCTCGCCGACCTGCTGGCCCACATGACCGTGCAGCACCACGGATTCGCCGCGGCCGCGCGCGGAAATGGCGCCGACGAAGCGGTATGGCAGGTGGCGACGGTGGCCGACGCCGTCCGCGCCGACCCGGCCGGCACCTATGCCGCTGCCGCCCACGAGGTGCTGGACGCGTTCGCCGCCGACGGAATCACCGAGGCAACGTTCGCCTTGCCCGAGTTCGGTCCGGATGCGACGTTCCCCGGCGCCCTGGCGATCGGCTTCCACTTCGTCGACTACGCCGTCCACGGGTGGGATGTCGCGGCTTCGATGGGTGTGCCGTACCAACTGCCCGACGACGCTGTCACCGCATTACTGCCACTGGTCATGGGGATTCCCGACGGGGACTTCCGTGACAGTGCGGCCTCACCGTTCGACCGCGCGGTCGACGCCGCGGCCGCAACGGATTTCGAGAAGGTCCTGCTGCATCTCGGCCGGAGGCCGAACTGGCCTCAGCCGTAGTTGACCGTCACGGGTGAGTGATCCGACCACCGCAGCGCGTACAACTCGGCCCGGTCCACCCGGGCTGCGGTCGCCCGGCCGGCCAAGGTTGGGCTGGCCAGGTGGTAGTCGATGCGCCAGCCGGCGTCGTTGTCGAAAGCCTTACCGCGCCACGACCACCAGCTGTACGGTCCGGCCACGTCGGGATGTAGCACCCGCACCACATCCACCCAGCCGGTGCCCAAGAGTTCGGTGAGCCAGGCCCGCTCACCGGGCAGGAAGCCGGCCTTCTTGACGTTGCCCTTCCAGTTCTTGATGTCGTTCTCGGTGTGGGCGATGTTCCAGTCCCCGCACAGCACCGCGTCATGCTCCAGCAGCTCGGCCATCCGGGCGGCGACGGTGGCCATGAACCGTTCCTTCTCCAGCTGACGGTCCGTCTCCGCCTCGCCCGTCGGGACGTACACGCTGGCCACCGTCACTCCCGCGGTGTCCACCTCGAGGTAGCGGCCGTGGGCCTCGAACTCGTCGGACACCAACAGTCGCGCAGCCTCGATGGGGTGCCGGGACAACACCGCAACCCCGTTGCGGCCCTTGACATGCGGGACGGCCGAGGCCAGATTCCACCCGTCGGCCAGAGCTGGGGCCAGGGCATCGTTGAGCTGCTCGTCGTCGGCGCGGGTCTCCTGCAGACACACCACCTCCGCCTCGGTTTCCTTCAGCCAGGGCAGCAGGCCCAGATTCTCGGTGGACCGCTGCTTGACCGCGGCGCGAATGCCGTTGACGTTGATGGTGCTGACAGTCAGAGGTGCCGGAGATGCCACGCCCAGACCCTACCGATCCGCACCGACAGGCCCTTGCGGTACCGGCGGTATCACCTTAATGTCGGGCGACATGGCTGAACGTGCCCCCATTCACCTGGGATCAGGCGAACCGATCCTGCTGCTGCACCCGTTCCTGCTGTCGCAGAGCGTGTGGAAGTACGTCGCACCCCAACTCGCGCAGACCGGGCGCTACGAGGTGTTCGCGCCCACCATGGCCGGCCACCACGGCGGTCCGCATGCCCCGATACTTCTCGACGTCGCAACCCTGGCGGACGACGTCGAACGCCGGCTCGACGAGCTGGGCTGGTGCACCGCGCACATCGTCGGGAACTCGCTCGGCGGCTGGGTGGCCTTCGAACTGGAACGCCGTGGCCGGGCCCGCACGCTGACCGGCATCGCTCCCGCGGGAGGCTGGTCGCGGTTCACCCCGGCGAAGTACGAGATCATCGCCAAGTTCATGGCGGCCCTGCCGGTCGTGCTGTCCACTGCGGTGTTGCGCCAGCAGCTGCTCAAACTCCCGATGACGAAGCAGATCTCATATCTGGCCGTGAGCGCGACCCCCGAGGTGCTCAACGACAGCGACCGTCGCGATCTGATCGACGATCTGGCACACTGCCCGGCCTACTTCAAGCTCATGGTCAAGGCACTGACCACCGCGGGACTGATGGAGATCAAGAACTCGCGGACCCCGACGCAACTCGTGATCTGCGAGAAGGACCGGGTGCTGCCCGCGCCGCGATTCACCCGGCACTTCACCAAGAGCCTGGCACCCGATGCCGTGGTCACCACGCTGAAGGGTGTGGGACACGTGCCGATGTTCGAGGCACCCGAAACCATCACCCGGCTGATCACCGAGTTCGTCGACCGGCACACGGACCAAACGCGCGCGACAGGCTAGCCCGCGTCCGCAGGCGCCAAGGACTGAACGCCAGACAGCAGTCAGGGCGGCGACGGGATTATCGCCGCCGCCCTGACTTGCCACCTAAGCCTTCTCGGAAGCCGCCAGCGCGTCGTTGAGCGTCTTGCTCGGACGCATCACCGCGGCGGTCTTCTCGGCATCCGGGTAGTAGTAGCCGCCGATGTCGGCCGGCTTGCCCTGCGCCGCATTGAGTTCGGCGACGATGGCCTGCTCGTGCTCGCCGAGAGACTTGGCCAGCGGCGCGAAGTGCGCGGCCAGTTCCTTGTCCTCGGTCTGCTCGGCCAGCGCCTGCGCCCAGTACAGCGCCAGGTAGAACTGGCTGCCGCGGTTGTCCAGCTCACCGGTCTTGCGCGAGGGAGACTTGTTCTCGTTCAACAACTCTCCGGTCGCGGTGTCCAGCGCGGCGGCCAGCACCTTGGCCTTGGCGTTGTCGGTCTTGTTGCCGAGGTCCTCCAGGCTGGCGCCCAGCGCCAGGAATTCGCCGAGCGAGTCCCAACGCAGGTGGTTCTCTTCCACCAGCTGATGGACGTGCTTGGGGGCCGAGCCGCCCGCACCGGTCTCGTACAGCCCGCCACCGGCCATCAGCGGCACGATCGAGAGCATCTTGGCGCTGGTACCCAACTCCAGGATCGGGAACAGGTCGGTCAGGTAGTCACGCAGGATGTTGCCGGTCACCGAGATGGTGTCCTTGCCGCGGATCAGCCGCTCCAGGGTGTAGCGCATGGCCCAGACCTGCGGCAGGATCGTGATCTCCAGGCCCTCGGTGTCCTCTTCCTTGAGGTAGGCCTTGACCTTCTTGCGCAGCTCGTTCTCGTGCGGGCGCTCGTCATCGAGCCAGAACACGGCAGGCATACCGGACAACCGAGCCCGGTTGACGGCCAGCTTGACCCAGTCGCGGATCGGGGCATCCTTGACGATCGGCATCCGCCAGATGTCGCCCTCCTCGACCTCCTGGCTCAGCAGCACCTCACCGGAATCGATGTCGACGATCTTGGCGACACCCGCCTGCGGGATCTCGAAGGTCTTGTCATGGCTGCCGTACTCCTCGGCCTTCTGCGCCATCAGACCGACGTTGGGCACCGTGCCCATCGTGGTCGGGTCGAACTGACCGTGGGTCTTACAGAAGTTGATCACTTCCTGGTACATCCGGGAGAAGGTCGACTCCGGGTTGACCGCCTTGGTGTCCTTGGTGCGGCCGTCGGCGCCGTACATCTTGCCGCCGAGGCGGATCATGGCCGGCATCGACGCGTCGACGATGACGTCCGACGGCGAGTGGAAGTTCGAGATGCCCTTGGCCGAATCCACCATGGCCAGTTCGGGCCGGTGCTCGTGGCAGCGGTGCAGGTCCTCGATGATCTCTTCCCGCTGCGAGGCCGGCAACGCCTCGATCTTGCTGTAGAGATCCGACAGACCGTTGTTGACGTTGACCCCGAGCTCGTCGAACAGCTTCTCGTGCTTGGCGAAGGCGTCCTTGTAGAAGACCTTGACGGCGTGGCCGAACACGATCGGGTGGCTGACCTTCATCATGGTCGCCTTGACGTGCAGCGAGAACATCACGCCCGTCTTGTAGGCGTCCTCGATCTGCTCCTCGTAGAACTCGATCAGCGCCTTCTTGCTCATGTACATCGAGTCGATGACGTCGCCCTCGTCGAGCTTCACCTCGGGCTTGAGCACGATGGTCTCGCCGCCGGACGTCTCCAGCTCCATGCGTACGTTGCGCGCCTTGTCCAGGGTCATCGACTTCTCACCGTGGTAGAAGTCGCCGGTCTTCATGGTGGCCACGTGGGTACGCGACGCCTGCGACCACTCGCCCATGCTGTGCGGGTGTTTGCGCGCGTATTCCTTGACCGCCTTGGGAGCGCGGCGGTCCGAGTTGCCTTCACGCAGAACGGGGTTCACTGCGCTGCCGAGGATCTTCGAGTAGCGATCGCGGATCGCCTTCTCCTCGTCGGTCTTCGGGTCGCCCGGGAAGTCGGGCACCGCGTAGCCCTTTTCCTGCAACTCCTTGACCGCGGCCACGAGCTGCGGGACCGACGCGCTGATGTTGGGCAGCTTGATGATGTTGGTTTCGGGCAGCTGAGTGAGACGCCCCAGTTCGCCCAGGTTGTCCGGGACCTTCTGGTCGTCGGTCAGATAGTCACCGAATTCGGCCAGGATGCGGGCCGCAACCGAGATGTCACTGGTCTGGATATCGATACCCGCCGGCTCTGCAAAGGCGCGGATGATCGGCAAGAAGGAGTACGTCGCAAGCAGCGGCGCCTCGTCGGTCAGCGTGTAGATGATGGTCGGCTGCTGGGCAGTCATGGTTGCTCTCCCGGCGTCAGTCTGGGTTGGACGAGGATCACTCGTTCTCACCCGCGGTTATTCGCTGCTCTGTTATCGCGGGCCAGACTACAAGGGAGCGGATCGCCGCGAAGGAGCAGCTTTCATTACTGACCAGTAACTTTGGCTTACGTTCAGGCGCCCGACACCTCCACGCACCCGCCGAACCGAACGTGTTTCAGTCCCGTCCGCGCAGAACCGGCAAACACGTTGAAGAACCGACTGGCACCGCCTCAGCGCGTTGCGATAAGCTGCAGGCCGGTCATGAGTGTCAGCATCAAGCCCCGGCTTGCTGGCCGGCAACCCTCCAACCGCGGTGGGGTGCCCCGGGTGATGACCAGGTTGAGCAGTCGTTCGCGGCTGTAAGGCAAGCGCGGGTCCGAAGGTACGGGCCCCCAGACAGACAGGGAAACCTGATGGAGGCCAGCCATGTGTATGTGTCCATGAACTGTCGATGTTCGCGTGTCGTCGTAGTCGACGAGCGAGACGTCCGGTAGCCGACCCACACCCCTACCTTCCTCATCCCCTCACCCGGAGGAGACATCAAGCCATGACAACCGCCGAAAACTGGTCGTTCGAGACCAAGCAGGTCCATGCCGGTCAGACGCCGGACAGCGCCACCAACGCCCGCGCCCTGCCGATCTACCAGACGACGTCCTATACGTTCCGCGACACCGACCACGCGGCCGCCCTGTTCGGGCTGGCCGAGCCGGGCAACATCTACACCCGGATCATGAATCCCACGACCGACGTGGTCGAGCAGCGCATCGCCGCACTCGAAGGCGGCGTCGCCGCGCTGCTGCTGTCCTCCGGGCAGGCCGCCGAGACTTTCGCCATCCTCAACCTGGCCGGCGCCGGTGACCACATCGTGTCCAGCCCACGCCTGTACGGCGGCACGTACAACCTGTTCCACTACACGCTGCCCAAGCTCGGCATCGAGGTCAGCTTCGTCAAAGACCCTGATGCTCCCGACTCATGGCGGGCGGCCGTGCGGCCGAACACCAAGGCCTTCTTCGCCGAGACGATCTCCAACCCCCAGATCGACATCCTCGACATCCCGAACGTGTCCGCCGTGGCACACGAGAACGGTGTCCCGCTGATCGTCGACAACACCATCGCCACGCCCTACCTGATCCAGCCCATCGCCCTCGGCGCCGACATCGTGGTGCACTCGGCCACCAAGTACCTGGGCGGGCACGGTTCGGCGATTGCCGGTGTGATCGTCGACAGCGGCAACTTCGACTGGACCAACGGACGCTTCCCGGGGTTCACCGAGCCGGACCCCAGCTACCACGGCGTGATCTTCGCCGAGCTCGGCGCACCCGCCTACGCGCTCAAGGCCCGCGTGCAGCTGCTGCGCGATCTGGGCAGCGCCCTGTCGCCGTTCAACGCCTTTTTGATCGCGCAGGGATTGGAAACGCTGTCGCTGCGTGTTGAACGCCACGTGGCCAATGCGCAGAAGGTCGCCGAGTACCTGGCCGGGCACTCCGGCGTCACCTCGGTGAATTACGCCGGACTCCCCACCTCTCCCTGGTATGAGCTGGGGCAGAAGCTGGCACCCAAGGGCACCGGCGCCGTGCTGGCATTCGAGTTGGCGGGCGGTGTGGAAGCGGGCAAGGCGTTCGTCAACGCCCTCACGTTGCACAGCCACGTCGCCAACATCGGTGACGTGCGCTCGTTGGTGATCCACCCCGCCTCGACCACGCACGCACAGCTCTCCCCCGAGGAGCAGCTGTCCACCGGCGTGACCCCCGGCCTGGTGCGGCTGGCCGTCGGTATCGAGGGCATCGACGACATCCTGGCCGACCTGGAGCAGGGATTCGCCGCCGCCCGTCCGTTCAGCGGCGTCGCGCAGACTGCGGCGACGGTGTAGGACGGCGAGAGAAGACCGGCATGACGATCACCGAAGAACCCGCCGTGTCCACCGTCCCGTTGCCCGCCGAAGGCGAGATCAGCGTGGTGCACATCGGTGCCCTGACGCTGGAGAACGGCACTGTCCTGCCCGACGTGTCGATCGCCGTGCAGCGCTGGGGCAAGCTGTCCCCCGCACGCGACAACGTGGTGATGGTGCTGCACGCGCTGACCGGCGACTCCCATGTCACCGGACCGGCCGGCGACGGCCATCCGACCGCGGGTTGGTGGGACGGGGTGGCCGGACCGGGCGCCCCGATCGATACCGACCAGTGGTGCGCGATCTCGACCAACGTGCTCGGCGGCTGCCAGGGCTCGACCGGACCGGGTTCCCTTGCCCCCGACGGAAAGCCATGGGGCTCACGGTTTCCCCAGATCACAATCCGCGACCAGGTCGAGGCCGACCGGGCTGCACTGGCCGCCCTCGGCATCACCGAGGTCGCCGCGGTGGTCGGCGGGTCGATGGGCGGCGCCCGAGCGCTGGAATGGCTCGTCGGGCACCCCGACGAGGTTCGGGCCGGGTTGGTACTGGCCGTCGGGGCCCGTGCGACCGCCGACCAGATCGGCACCCAGAGCACCCAGGTGGCCGCGATCAAGGCAGATCCGGACTGGCAGGGCGGTGATTACTACGACACCGGCCGGTCACCGTCGGCCGGAATGGAGATCGCCCGGCGCTTCGCGCACCTGACCTATCGCGGTGAAGAGGAACTCGACGACCGCTTCGGAAACGACGCCCAGGGCGACGAGGACCCGACCGACGGCGGGCGTTACGGGGTGCAGAGCTACCTCGAGTACCAGGGCGGCAAACTGGCCCGCCGATTCGACCCTGGCACCTATGTGACTCTCTCGGATGCGCTGTCCACCCACGATGTGGGCCGCGGACGCGGCGGAGTCGCCAGCGCACTGCGTAACTGTCCGGTGCCCGTCATCGTCGGCGGGATCACCTCCGACCGGCTCTACCCCATCCGGCTGCAACAGGAACTGGCCGAGTTGCTGCCGGGCTGCAACGGCCTCGACGTGGTCGACTCAGCGTTCGGCCACGACGGCTTCCTGGTCGAGACGGAGGTGGTGGGTAAATTGATCCGCCGCACACTGGAGCTGGCACAGCGGTGAGTTCACCCAAGGCGCGTTCCCTGTCCTTCGGCTCAGAGGCCGCAGCCTACGAACGCGGCCGGCCGTCGTATCCGCCGGAGGCGATCGACTGGCTGCTGCCCGAGGGTGCCCACGACGTGCTGGATCTGGGCGCAGGTACCGGCAAGCTGACCACCCGGCTCGTCGAGCGCGGGCTGGACGTCATCGCCGTCGACCCCATTCCGGAAATGCTTGAGCTGCTGACGAACTCATTGCCGGACACCCCGGCACTGCTCGGTACCGCCGAGGAGATTCCACTGGCCGACAACAGCGTCGACGCGGTGCTGGTGGCCCAGGCGTGGCACTGGTTCGACCCGGAGCGGGCGGTCAAGGAGGTCAGCCGGGTGCTGCGCCCGGGCGGTCGACTAGGTCTGGTGTGGAACACCCGCGACGAGCGGTCGGGCTGGGTCAAGGATCTGGGCCGCATCATCGGGCCCGAACATGATCCCAACAGCGAGGTGGCACTGGGTGAACCGTTCGGCGCGATCGAACGTCACCAGGTGGAGTGGACGAGTTATCTGACGCCCCAGGCACTCATCGATCTGGTGGCCTCGCGCAGCTACTGCATCACCTCACCGGAGCGGGTGCGCACCCAGACACTGGAGCAGGTCCGCGAACTGCTGTCCACCCACCCGGCGCTGGCCCATTCGTCGGGCCTGGCGCTGCCCTACGTCACCGTGTGTATCGGAGCCACGCTCGACTGAGGTCGACCGAGCTAGGCGTCGCGGCCCCCGATGAACTCGCCGATGACGGCGGTGCCCGGGCCGGGCCGCGCACCTGGACCGGCCGTGGCGGTGGTGGTGTCTGCGCTGAGTTCTCCGCCACACTGGGCGCATACCGTCTTCGCTGTTGTGACACAACCACATTCGTCGTGAACAAGTACGGCCGGCGGTCCATCCGACCCGGCCAGCCACTTGTCCCCCCACGCCACCAGCGTTGCGATCACCGGGTAGAGATCGCGGCCTTTGTCGGTGAGCAGGTACTCGTACCGCGGTGGCGCGCTCTGATACTGCCGTCGTTCCACGACTCCGTGGCCTTCGAGTTCGTCGAGACGCGCGGCCAGGATGTTCGACGCGATACCGAGGTCGCGGCGGATGTCCTCGAACCGCGTCAACCCCGCGAACAGGTCACGCAGGATCAACGGAGTCCAGCGTTGCCCGACCACGTCGACCGCGCGCGCGATCGAGCACGCGATATCGCCGAAGGACTGTTTGGGCACACCCGAACCGTAGTCCATTGCGAATTGCAATGAACAGAGATTAGGGTGGGTTGCAATTCGCAAGTGACTGAAGGATGGGGCGATGACAACGACGACAGACTCGGTCAACGCGTTCTGCGAGGCCACCCGTACCAACGACATCGACCGGGCGATGGCCACGCTGGCCCCGGACGCGGAACTCATCTCGCCGTTGTCCGGCCGGATGGTGTTCCGCGGACACGACGATCTCCGCTCGCTGCTCACCGGGGTGTACGGAGGCCTGGGGCAGCTGTCATGGCAGGAACCGATCGGCGAGGGACCGATTCGCGTGGCGGTCAGCGAAGGCAGGGTCGCAGGCGTCACCATCACCGACGCGCTGGTGCTCGAACTCGACGACAACGGCCAGATTCGGCGACTGCGCCCGCACCTGCGGCCGTGGCTCGCGACCACGGTCTTCGCACTCCTGCTCGGACCGAAGATCGCCCGCCACCCCGCCGTCTTGCGCCGCGCCCTCAGGCGCTGAGCGCATCCAGTTCCGCTTCCGGCCCGAACCAACGCTGCAGCGCACCACGTAGCCGGTCCTGGTCGGTTTCGGCGAGTTCGTCTGCCGCCCAGGCGACATAGCCGTCAGGCCGGATCAGCAGAAACGCAGCGGGCCGGTCTTGTGCGGTCGCCACCGTCACGTCCAGCCGGTCGCGCCAGCCCTCGATCACGTCGGCGCAATCGCCGCCGGACAGGTCGAGCAACAACGGCCTCCCCGACTGCAGCAGCTCGGCGATACGGCGCCCGTCATCCAGGACGAAATCAGGCACGAAGTATCCGGACAGCCGGTGCTCGTCATCGACGTCGTACCGGACGTCCGAGCCGGCCAGGACCCCGGCGATGTGCGCCGCGCCGTCCGGCGTCGCCAGGAGTTCGCCGAAAAGCTGTCGCAGCGCCGTGACTTCGGGCCCCGAGGCCATCAGGGCGGCCTGGGACATCGAGTGCATCATCACCCGCTGCCCGGCCGGCCAGCGCTCGCTGTGATAGCTGTCCAGCAGGCCGTCAGGTGCCCGGCCCTGCACTGTGGCGGCCAGCTTCCAGCCGAGGTTCATCGCATCCTGCAGTCCCAGGTTCAGACCAGGGCCGCCCATCGCCGAATGCACGTGGGCGGCGTCTCCCACCAGGAAGACGTTGCCGGCGCGGTACCGCTCCGCCTGACGGGTGTTCTGGCCGTTGATCCGTCGAAGAGCATGCGGTCCCGGCCCGTCTGGGGGTTCGATCGGCAGATCGGCACCGACCACTCGCCTCGCGCTCGCGCGCAACTCGTCGATCGTCAGCTCCGGTGCATCCTCGGGCAGCACGGAGCCGTACTCGATGGTCCCCAGCATCGACCGCCCCTCCTGGAACTCGGCATAGATCAGCACACCATTGTCGAAGCGATTGTGTCCGAACGGGATTCGTCCAACGCCAGGGATGTTCAGTTGGCCGTAGCCCGCGCGCAACTCATCCGGCAGGCTGATGTGAGCCACTCTCGCGACCATCTCGGTGGTCAGCCCGGGGAAATCGATGCCGGCCTTCTTCCTGACCGGACTGCGGCCCCCGTCGGCGCCGACGAGATAGGTGGTCGACAGCCGGTAGTTCCCTGCGGGTGTGGCGACCTCCAAGGTGACGCCGTCGGATTCGTGCCGGAGATCGACGAGCTCATGCCCCCACCGGATCTCGACCCCCAGCCCCTGTACCCACTCCACGAGTTGGCGCACGACCTTGGGCTGCTGAATCAGCATGCCGTACATCGGATTGTCGATGACATCGGCGAACGGCACCTGCATGCCCGCGAAGATGTAGCCCCCCATCGGCTCCGGAGCATCGTCCGTTCCGCTGAGCGTCCGGTACAGGCCCCGCAGGTCGAGCACGCGGTTGGCCTGCCCGACAATGCCGTTCGCCTTGAGCTCCTCACTAGGCTCAGGCAGCTGCTCCAACACCACCGGCCGCACACCGGCCAGCGCCAACTCACCGGCCACCAGCAGACCGTTGGGTCCGGCACCGGAGACGACGACGTCCACCTTGTTCTCGTTCATGAGTTCCCTCCTGGTTCCGGCAGGCCCGCGGCCACCGCCGCGAACCCTCTACGCAGTAGTGATGTGAAAGACACTGGCGGATCGGCGATCCCGTACTCGTCCATCGCGACATCGCCGACGGCACGCACCACGGCGGCCACCAGCCGCGGGTACATGTCACGTTCCGGGTCGGTGCCGGTCCGCTCGGCGATTGCCGCCACCCACTCGTCGGACATCCCCCGGAAGGTCGCATCGCGAATCTCCGGGATCATCAGCAGTTTTCGGACCTCGGCCAACTGCTGACGCGTCGGCAGCGCGTTCTCCACACCGTAGACGTCGGACATGTCGGCGTCCACCGGATTAACCACCGATTCGGTGATGGCGGTCCACAACGGTTCATCGGCCGGGCGCGAGCGCAACAGGTCGATACTGCGCCGCAAGCGCTCCTGCTGCCGGTAGGCCAGCGCGTCGAACTTGCCGGCGAAGTAGTTGGTGAAGGTGCGCAGCGAGACCCCGGCCAGATTGGCGATGTCTTCGCGGGTGACATTCTCGAGGCCCCGCTCGAACGCCAGCGTCAGCGCCGCATCACTCAGCGCCCGTCGCGTGTCGAGCTTCTTGCGTTCCCGCAGTCCCGGTTCCATGCCACCACGGTAGGCGAATTATTGCCTACTGGGCAAGATTGCCTACTGGGCATTTCCTGTGAGTATCAGGGTGGCTGAAATAGCCAAAATGGCTAAAATGGCCATATGACAACTCTGACTTTCCGCAACCGCGCCGGCGAGCTCGTCGACGTACCGTCCGTCGCGGCTACCCGGTTCAAGAACGAGTTCGCCGCGATCGTCGAACAGGCTGCCCTCGGCGGCGCCGTCACGATCACCAAACACAACGCCCCCAAGGCAGTGCTCGTGTCCTACGCCGAGTTCGAAGCGCTCACCCGCGCCAACGCCCCGGCCCTCGACGAGCTGACCGAGGAATTCGACACCCTGCTGGAACGCATGCAGACGCCCGAATCCAAGACAGCCATGGCTGCTGCATTCGACGCAACACCCGAACAGCTGGGCGCCGCGGCGCAATCGGCACAACGAGGCTGAGCCCCTCAGGTGCCTTGCATCTACGTCCTTGCCGGGGTCAACGGCGCCGGCAAGAGCAGCATCGGCGGTGCCACCATCCGCTCGTTCGGAGGCGACTACTTCAACCCCGACGAAGCCGCTCGCCAGCTGATGGCCGCCAATCCCGAGCTCGACCAGACCCGGGCGAACAGCCTGGCCTGGCATCAGGGCAAGCGGCTACTGGAACGCGCCATCGCCGAAAAGCTCGACCTGGCCATCGAATCCACCCTCGCCGGCAGCACCATCCCCCGACTGTTGACTGAAGCCATCGCCGCGGGATTCGAGGTGCGGATCTGGTACGTCGGGCTGGCCTCCCCCGAGCTGCACATCGAGCGGGTCCGGCACCGGGTGGGCGCCGGCGGTCATGACATCCCGGAATCGTCGATCCGGCGCCGGTGGCGGCACAGCAGGCAGAACCTCGTGCAGTTACTCCCGGTGGTCACCGAACTCCGCGTCTACGACAACTCCGCGGACGCCGATCCGGCCGGTGAGCACGCGCCACTGCCGGTCCTGGTGCTACATGTGGCCCGCGGCGAGATCGTCGGTCCGGCCGATCTGTCGAACACGCCGGAGTGGGCCAAGCCGATCGTGGCGGCCGCGCTGAAATTGAGTTGATCCGCGCCGAAAGGCCAGTTATGACACGGACTTTCGTCAGTTCAGTGCAATAACTGGCCACTCGGTCGAGAGAATTACGAGGTGCCGAGCGGGTCGATGGTCCACGCGATGTAGAGCACGATGGCACTCACCGTCGCGGTGGTCGTGAAGTCGATGGTCCGCGAACGCACCACCAGAAGTCCGGCCCGGTCATCGGTCAGGGCCAGCCGGAGCGCTGCGGCCGCGCCCACGCCGATCCCGATGACCAGCGCGCCGCGGCGCCAATAGCCCGCCACCACCAAGGCGAAGGCCGCGATGAAGATCAGCCCGACCACGAGGATCGGCCACTGGCCGGCGAACACCTTGCGGACGAACTCGTTCACTGTCACGCCAGTTTCGACTCTTCGGCCTCGACGACGTTGGTCAGCAGGAACGCCCGCGTCAGGGGCCCCACCCCGCCCGGGTTGGGTGACACGTGCCCGGCCACGTCCCAGACGTCGGGCGCGACGTCACCGGTGAGCTTGCCGTCCACCCGGCTCACACCGACGTCGACGACGGCGGCACCGGGCTTGACCATGTCGGCGGTCACCATGTGCGGCACCCCGACCGCGGCGATGATGATGTCGGCCTGCCGCGTCAGAGCGGGCAGATCGCGGGTACCCGTGTGGCACAGCGTGACCGTCGCGTTCTCCGAGCGCCGGGTGAGCAACAGGCCCATCGGCCGGCCGACCGTCACCCCGCGCCCGATCACCACGACATGCGCTCCGGCGATCGGCACGTCGAACCGCCGCAGCAGGTGCACGATGCCGCGAGGCGTGCAGGGAAGAGCCGCTTCCTTGCCCAGCACGAGCCGGCCCAGGTTGGTCGGATGCAGACCGTCGGCGTCCTTGGCCGGATCGATGCGCTCCAACGCGGCGTTCTCGTCCAGATGCTTCGGCAGCGGAAGCTGCACGATGTAGCCCGTGCACTCCGGGTTGGCGTTGAGCTCGTCGATGGTCTCGTCGAGCTGCGCCTGGGTGATGTCGGCAGGCAGGTCGCGGCGGATCGAGTTGATCCCGACCTTGGCGCAGTCGGCATGCTTGCCGCGCACGTAAGCCTGCGAACCGGGGTCGTCACCGACCAACACGGTCCCGAGCCCGGGCGTCCGGCCCGCTTCGGTCAATTTCGCGACGCGCTGCTTGAGATCAACGAAGATCTCGTCGCGCGTCGCCTTACCGTCCAACACAATGGAACCCACGGGTGCCATTGTGTCAGCCGCGTGGCAGGCTCAGCATATGAACACCCAGCCCAATGTGTTCACTGACGTATTCAGTGAGGCCAAACTCGGCCCGGTGACGCTGCGCAACCGCATCATCAAGGCCGCCACCTTCGAAGCATCCACACCCAATGCGCTGGTCACCGATGATTTGATCAACTATCACCGCCTGCCCGCGGCCGGCGGCGTCGGCATGACCACCGTCGCCTACTGCGCGGTCTCCCCCGGCGGCCGCACCGACGGCTGGCAGATCTGGATGCGGCCCGAGGCCGTGCCCGGACTCACCAAACTCACCGAGACCATCCACGCCGAGGGCGCGGCCATCAGTGCCCAGATCGGCCACGCCGGGCCGGTCGCCAACTCGCGCACCAACAAGGCCAAGGCGCTGGCGCCGGTGCGGTTCTTCAACCCGCTGTCGATGCGGTTCGCCAAGAAGGCCTCGATCGAGGACATCCGCGATGTCACCGAAGCACATGCCAATGCCGCACGGCTGGCCATCGACGCCGGATTCGACGCGGTCGAGGTCCACCTCGGCCACAACTATCTGGCCAGCTCGTTCCTGTCCCCCCTGATCAACCGACGCACCGACGAGTTCGGCGGTTCACTGGAGAACCGGGCGAAGGTGGCCCGCGGTGTGGTGCGCGCGGTGCGCGACGCCGTCGACAAGCACGGCGACAGGAAGATCGCCGTCATCGCCAAGCTCAACATGAGCGACGGCATCCGCGGCGGTATCCCGATCGACGAGTCGCTGCAGACCGCGAAGTGGCTCGAGGAGGACGGCGGACTGGACGCCATCGAGCTCACCGCAGGTAGCTCGCTGGTCAACCCGATGTACCTGTTCCGCGGCGGCGCTCCGGTCAAGGAGTTCGCGGCGAACTTCAAGCCACCGATCAGCTGGGGCATCCGGATGAGTGGCAACAAGTTCTTCCGCGAATACCCGTACCACGAGGCGTATCTGATGCGCGACGCCGAGAAGTTCCGCGCTGAGCTGACCATGCCCATCATCCTGCTGGGCGGCATCACCAACCGGGAGACCATGGACCGGGCGATGGCGGCGGGTTTCGACTTCGTCGCGATGGGCCGCGCACTACTCGCCGAGCCCGATCTGCTCAACCGGATCAAGGCAGAGGACGAAAAGGGTTCGGTCAAATCGCTTTGCACGCACTGCAACGAGTGCATGCCGACGATCTACAGCCATACCCATTGCGTGGTGACGGGAGCCCCGGACACACTCGTGAAGTGAGCACAGACGCCGTCAGCGACACCATGGTGACCTACCGCTACGTGCGGGTCGGCCTGGTGGCGCTGGTGGTGTTCCTGTTGACCTCGCTGGCATTGACCTGGGCACACACCTGCCCGCAGGGGTCGATCAGCGCGTTCTTCTACACCCGCACCCACGCGGTGTTCCTGGCGTCCCTGTGCGCCATCGGCATCTGCCTGATCGCCTACAAGGGCAGCCGGGTGGGTGAGGACGCACTGCTCAATTACTCCGGTTTCATGGCCTTCATCGTGGCGCTGGTACCGACCGGCCCCGGCGACGACCTGTGTCAGCCATGGCTTCCCAGCGTGGCCGACCCCTTCGGCGGCGTCGCCAACAATGTCGCCGCGTTGTTCGTGGCCGTCGCCGTCGGCGCCGGGATGTATCTGGCGCTGGACCGCTGGCGTCGCCCGAAAGTGCCGCCCGTGCCGTCCGAACCGTCCTGCGCCGAGGCCGCCACTCTGTGGAAGACCGTTGCCACCGCGCTGCTTCGGGTCGAAAAGTGGCTTCCGACAGCGCTGTTGGCCATCGCGATCGCCGGCGCCCCGCTGATGCTGTGGGACTGGTTCGCCGAGCATGCACACGTCATCGCCGCGGTGGCGATGTTCCTGGCCATCACGCTCGTGGCGGTCTACCACGCGTGCTACGCGCGGGCCGCGGTGCGACAGCACCTGGCCCGGTTCTACGCGACCATCGCCGCGCTCATGCTCCTCACCGTCGTGGCCGGCGTCGTGTTGCTGATCCTGGGATGGCATTTCGGCGTGATCACCGTCGAACTCATCCTCATCGTGCTTTTCGCGGTGTTCTGGGCGGTGCAGACCTGGGACGTCTGGGACGCCCAGGACCGCTACCCGGCAGAAGCCGTGCCGGCCCTGGCCACTCCGCCGGCTTAGCCGGTGTACCCGTCGATGTGCAGCGTCTTCCCCTCGCTCCGCAACACCAACACCGCACCCGGGGACGGGACGAAGCCCTCTACCGATTGAGCAGGCACCGTTGCGGTCTGAGCGCACGTCTTCGCGTCGAAGGTGCGCAGTGATCCCGCGGCGCCCCGGTCGGCGAGGACCAGGGTGTCGGGGAACGCCACGTAGGCAGGTTGATCGACCCGCCGACTCGGCACCGTCGAGCGAGCCGGCTCGAGGCCATCGGGGAGCTGGCACCGTTGACGACCGTCAGCACCGAACAGGGTCAGCCGGGTAGCCCGATCGTCGAGATACCACACCACGAAATCATCACCGGGACCATAGGACTCGGCCAGACGCCCATCCGCAGGCAACGGGCTGACTGTGCGGTGAACGATATCGGCATACCTGACATCCGCGGGTGTTCCGGATCCCAGAATGGAAACGAAGACTCCGATGCCGTTGGCCGGCCGGTCCGACAATCTCAGATAGCGCTGCTCGAGCGGCGCCTTCGGGTCGATCTTTCGCTCCGTCAGCAATGTGTCCCAACCGATTTGGCCGGTCTCGGGATCGAGCACGCTCAACCAGACCTTGCCGTCCTCACATTGAACTGCGGACACCACGCCGGAGGCGGCCACCACGGGTTCGACCATTCCGCATCCGGGATGCGGAGCGGGCACGCTCCACAACGCGCGGCCGGTCCGGCCGTCGTACCGGGACCAGATGCGCTCGTCGTTCCACGCCACGATGAACGGCCCGGTCGCGGCGCGAAAACGTCCGCGGGCCGCCGTGGTCAGGGCGTCATCGCCACTGGTCCACAGTTGCTCACCGGTGATTGCATCCAGACCGACCAGGCCACCATCGATGAACGCCAACACCGTGGCGCCGTCGTCGACCACCCGCATCCCATTGACGCCGATCTCCGCCGGCCCGGTACGGGCGTAGTGCCACCGCTCCTTGCCGTCGGAACCGTAGGCCGTGATGCGGCCGTTCTGATACACGACGAAACCGGCTCCGGCCGAATCGATGTCGTATAACGACACGTGTTTGTCGCCGAACGCGTCAGGCAACGACACGGTGAACGTCCGCTTCCCCAACGCGGCGGGAATCGCGGGCACATCGGTAGCTGCCGCCGTCGACGCGTCGACGAAGCGCCCGTCGTCACCGGCGCGTGAGGCGCCGACGGTCACCACCGCGGCAACCACGACGGCGATCGCTGCGCCGACCGCCAGCAACTTCACCGAGCCGCGTTCCAACCGCGGGAACGCTCGCGCGGCCAGGAACGTCGCCGCCGCACCGGCCAGGCACAACCACCACGACGCCGCACCGAGAGGCAACGCCGCGGTGACCGGGGCGCTGTCCATCACCCGGCGGTAGAACGCCGGGATGCCCTGACTGACGTAAGCGATGACCAGTAATGCCGCCACACCCGCGGCGCCGGCCGGGGTGGCCGCCAGATCACGGTCGGTGCGTCCGCGCCACACGCTGTAGGCCATCGCCGCGATCAGCACCACCGCGATCACCGTCACCACCAGCGCCATCCGATTCGGCAACGCGTCGCCCCAGCGGTGCAGGTTGAGCGTGTACCAGGCGCTTTCACCTGCACTGCGCGGCGCAACCAGCCGCGCCCAAGCGCTCAGCGCCAAGGCCCACACCAACCACACCGCCGCCGCACCGGCCAGCACAATGCCCACCTGCCGCAGCGCGCCGAGCACCCGGACGGCCACCTTCTGCGCCCCTTCAGAACCCATGCGTGCCATCGTCACACGCCGCCACACCCCGGCAACGGCCCAGCCCCGGTGAGAACAACGGATAGAGTTGAGCGCGATGAGCCCTGCGCTGACCGTTCGTTACGACGGGTCGACCCGTACCTTTGCCCCGGGCAACGATGTCGTCATCGGCCGAGACCTCCGCGCCGACGTCCGCATCGCCCACCCGCTGATCTCGCGTGCCCACCTGGTGCTGCGCTTCGACCAAGGCCGATGGGTCGCGATCGACAACGGCAGCCTCAACGGCATGTACGCCAACGGCCGCCGGGTGCCCACGCTCGACATCCATGACGGCCAGGTCGTCAACATCGGCAACCCGGACGGACCACAGCTGACCTTCGAGGTCGGCCGGGTCCAGGAGGGGTCCGTCGGCCGCACGCCGACAGCGGCAGTACCGATCGCGAACCGGCCCAGCGGCGCCTGGCCCACCCAGGCCGCACCCGGCCGACAGCAGTACGGCCAGCCGCCCGCCGCCCAGCGCCCCGGCTTCTCGTCGGGCCCACAACCTCGCTACCCGACGCCACCCACCGGGTATCCCAGCGGCCCACAGGGCGGTTACCCGAGCGGGCCGCAATCCGGCTACCCGAGTGGCCCGCAGACCGGCCACCCCAGCGGTCCACAGGCCTATCAGCCCCCTCCCGTTCGCAACTCGAACCCGGGCGCGGCGCCGACGACGATGGGGCCGGCCGCCAGCGTCCGCGGCAGCAGTGAGTCCGGCGGCAACATCGCGACCAGCATGCTCAAGATCCTGCGCCCCGGACGCCCCAGCCCGGCCCCGGCAGGCGCGGTGAAGATCGGCCGCGAAACCGACAACGACATCGTCATCCCCGATGTGCTGGCCTCGCGGCATCACGCCACGTTGATCCCGATGACCGGCGGCACCGCGATCCGCGACGAACGCAGCATCAACGGCACGTTCGTCAACGGCGCCCGCGTGGACTCCGCGATCCTGCATGACGGCGACGTGGTCACCATCGGCAACGTCGACCTGGTGTTCTCCGGCGGCACCCTGGTGCGCCGCAGCGAGACCGAGGCCGACACCCGTACCGGGGGGCTCGAGGTCCGGGCCCTGACCTGGACGATCGAGGGCAACAAGACGCTGCTCGAGAACATCTCGCTCGACGCACGACCCGGCATGCTGACCGCCGTCATCGGCCCGTCAGGTGCGGGCAAGTCGACGTTCGCCCGCCAGGTCGCCGGCCTGACCCATCCGACCAGCGGCACGGTCACGTTCGAGGGCCACGACGTCCACGCCGAGTACGCCTCGCTGCGATCCCGAATCGGCATGGTGCCTCAGGACGACGTCGTGCACGGCCAGCTCACCGTCCGGCAGGCACTCATGTACGCCGCCGAACTGCGACTCCCGCCGGACACCACCAAAGCCGACCGTGAACAGGTCGTCATGCAGGTGCTCGAAGAACTCGAGATGACCAAACATCTCGACACTCGGGTCGAAAAGCTGTCCGGCGGACAGCGCAAACGCGCCTCGGTTGCCCTGGAACTGTTGACCGGCCCGTCGCTGCTGATCCTCGACGAACCGACGTCGGGACTGGACCCGGCGCTGGACCGCCAGGTCATGACGATGCTGCGGCAGCTCGCCGACGCCGGCCGCGTCGTGCTCGTCATCACCCACTCCCTGACGTATCTGGACGTGTGCGATCAGGTGCTGCTGCTGGCGCCCGGTGGGAAGACCGCATTCTGCGGGCCACCCGACCAGATCGGCGAGGAACTCGGCACCACCAACTGGGCCGACATCTTCAGCACCGTCGCGGGCGACCCTGAAGGAGCCAAGCAGCGGTACCTCGCCAAGCACGGCCCTCCGCCGCCGAAACCGCCCGCCGAGAAACCGGAGAGCCTCGGCGAGCCGACGCACACCAGCCTGTTCCGCCAGCTGTCCACGATCGCCCGACGACAAGTCCGGCTGATCGTGTCCGACCGCGGCTACACCGCGTTCCTGTTGATGCTGCCGTTCATCATGGGTGTGCTGTCGTTGTCGGTGCCCGGTGATGTCGGGTTCGGTCTGCCGGTGCCGGCCGTCCAAGGCGGTGAAGCGCCCAACGAACCGGGCCAGATCCTGGTGATGCTCAACGTCGGCGCAATCTTCATGGGCACCGCGCTGACCATCCGGGCACTGATCGGTGAGCAGGCGATCTTCCGGCGTGAACAGGCCGTCGGCCTGTCGACGACGGCGTACCTGATGGCCAAGATCGCAGTCTTCGCGGTGTTCGCGGTCATCCAGTCCGCCATCGTCACGGTGATCACGATCCTCGGAAAGGGCTGGGGCCCTGGCGCCGTCGACAGAGGTGCGTTCCTCGGCGGCCGCAACCTCGAATTGTTCATCGACATCTCGATGACGTGTGTGGCCTCGGCGATGGTCGGGCTCGCGCTTTCGGCACTCGCCCGTTCAGCGGAACAGATCATGCCGCTGCTGGTGGTGACGGTGATGAGCCAGCTGGTGTTCTCCGGCGGCATGATCCCGGTGACCGACCGGGTCGTGCTGGATCAGTTGTCCTGGATCACCCCGGCGCGCTGGGGCTTCGCAGCCTCGGCATCGACCATCGACCTGACCCGCCTGGTGCCGCCACCGCTGCTGCCCGCCGACTCGCACTGGAAGCACACCCCGTCGGTGTGGCTGATCAACATCGGCATCCTCGTGCTGATCTGCATCGTCTACACCGGGTTCGTCCGCTGGCGGATCCGGCTGAAATCGGCCTGACGCGCTTCGGTCCCCCGACCCGCTGGGTGCGGCGCTGTCTGCCCCGCTGGCTCCCCATTGTCACGCTGGAGTGGCGCTCGACATCGGGTGCCACTCTGGCGTGACAAAGCGGTGTCGGAGCGTGCCGGGGCGTCACTCTGGCGTGACGCTCGGCGCCGAGAGCCACTCTGGCGTGACAAAGCGGGGGCGCGACAAAGCGCGGGCGCGACGCGCCAGTAGTTGCGCGCCAAAAGCGCGGAAAGGTCAGCCGCCGTGGACGTCGAGGCCGTGGGCAGCCGAGTAGGCCAGCGCCTGGGAGATGTCGATCTTGGCGCCGCGCAGCTTCGCGGTCGTCCAGAACGTGGGGTCGACGCGGGCACCACGCAGATCGGCCTCATCGAGCTTGGCGTCCTGCACGCGTGCGCCGGTCAGGTCCGCCTGCCGTAGCACCGCCTTGCGCAGGTCCACACCGACCAGACTGGCCTCCCGCAAGCGGCAGTCCGACAGGTCGACGTTGCGCAGATCGCAGCCGCCCAGCACGGCCAGCGTCAGGTCCGATTCCACGATCTTGATCGGCCGCAGCCGGCACTCGGTGAATACCGAACCCAGCAGGCTGCAGTTGGTGAATTCGCTGTGCCACAGCGTGGCGCGGCGGAACGTGCAGTTGCGGAACGCCGAGCCGAAATGTTGCGACTCGGACATGTCGACACCGCTGAAATCGCACTCGGTGAACACCACCCGCTCGGTGCGCAACCGGCTCAGATCTTCCTCGCGGAAGTCGTGACCTGTGAATTCCCTGTCCGCCCAGGCGGTTTCGTCAGCTACCACGCCTCAGCCGGGCAACGCCGACATCGTCGTCAACGAGTACTCGGTGACCGCGATCAGGGCAGCCTTGGCCGAGTTGCGGTCACGGGCGTCCACGGCGACCACCGGGATGTGCTCCGGGAGTGCCAGAGCCTTACGGACTGCCTGGGTGGGATGCTTTGGCGCGTCGTCGAACTCGTTCACTGCGACGATGAACGGCAGCTTGCGGGCCTCGAAGAAGTCGACCGCCGCGAAGCTGTCCTGCAGGCGCCGCACGTCGACAAGGATGATCGCCCCGATCGCACCGCGCACCAGGTCGTCCCACATGAACCAGAACCGTCGCTGGCCGGGGGTGCCGAACAGGTAGAGCACCAGATCCTCGTCCAGCGTGATGCGGCCGAAGTCCATGGCGACCGTCGTGGTGCGCTTGTCCGGGGTGCCGTCCAGGGCGTCGACGCCCTCAGACACGTTGGTGACCAACGCTTCTGTGCGCAGCGGCATGATCTCGGAGACCGCACCGACGAATGTCGTCTTCCCTGCCCCGAACCCGCCAGAAATGACGATCTTCGTCGAGGCGGCCCCACGTCGGGGGGCGCCACCGCCGGAGGCCGAGCGGGGTTCAGAGTGCTCGTAGGCCACGCAGGGTCCTTCCAATCAATTCGCGGCGTTCGTCGAAGCTAGCCGAATCATCAAGGGTGGCTTCCACCCGTAGATAACCCTGCGTCACCAAGTCCCCGATCAGCACGCGCGCCACGCCGAGCGGGAGAGATAAATGAGCGGCAATCTCGGCAACCGATGGACTGCCGGTGCACAACTCTACGATCTGTGCGCGCACATCGTGCCCAGTCCAGCGCGGTTCACGTGTCGTGTCGGTTTTTTGTATCGGCGCTTCCAGCGGAAGGTGCACGCGCGAGTCGGTGCGGCCGGCCGTCAGCGTGTACGGCCGCACCAGACTCGGACGGTCAGTAGTTTCCGGTTCGTCCACAGGCACCTCGCGAAGGGCAGAAGGGGTCGGGGACTCAGGACGGCTGCGGTGTACGGCGCGAAGACTGCACCACCGCGCCGACCCGTTCGACCAGAATCGCCATCTCGTAGCCGACCTGCCCGATGTCACACGACGGGGCGGTCAGGGTGGCCAGGTTGGAGCCGTCGCCCACCCGCATCAGCAGCAGGTAGCCGTTCTCCATCTCGACCACCGACTGCATCACGTGACCGCCGTTGAACAACTGGGAGGCACCGGTGGCCAGGCTCGCCAGGCCGGAGGAGACCGCGGCGAGCTGGTCGGCCCGCTCGACCGGCATGTGTTCGCTGGCAGCCATCAGCAGTCCGTCGGCCGAAACCAGCACCGCGTGGGACACCCCGGATACCTCGCGGGCGAACTTGGACACGAGCCAGTCCAGGGAGTCGCGCTGCGTCGGACGGGTCATTCGTTATCGGTTCCTCTGGTCTCACGGGCATGCGATCGTCCGGCGTGCACGCCTCCGAAAAGGTTGCTGGTGCTCGTACGGACAGCCTCGGGGTCACGCGGTTTGAACGCCGCGAACATGCCGCTGTCAGGTTCGTCTGCCGATGCTACCGCCTCGAAGCCGTCGTCGGTGCGGTGTACTCCACCGTTGCGGTGACGACCGTTGGACTCGCCGGCCACCCCGACCGCGGCAGCGACGCCACCCGGCACCAGACGGGCGCCCGGCGTACGCATGGGCAGGCCTTCCTCGGTGTGCTCCTCCACGGGCGCGTCCTGCGCCGCGGCAGCCACCGACCAGCCCTTCTCCCAGACGGTCTTCCAGTCCAGGTCGGCGCTGCGCACGTGCGTCGTCGGGTCGATCTCGAATTCCGAGACCATCGACTGATAGATCGAGTCGCCCTCGACCTCTGCGCTGTCGGACTGGGACACTTCGACGGGTTCTGCCGGTCCCTCGCCGGGATCCGGTATGTGCACACCGTTGACCCCGTTGAGGTCGCTGTGGCCGTTGAGGTCACCGTGGCCGTTGAGGTCGCCGTGGCCATTCAGACCGTTGACACCATTGAGACCGTTGACGCCGTTCGTGGCGGCTTGGCCGCGCGAGGCGAAGAACGACGACGTGTTGGTGGGTGACAGACGTCCGGGCTCCGCGTCTTCGTCGGCCGTGGTGTCGGCCCCTGTGTCCGCGGCTGTGTCCGAAGCCGGCTCCGCCGCTGCGCCGATTTGCCCCTTGGCCAGGGCCGCACTCTCTTCGGTGTGCACCGGCCACTGCTGCGGCCACTCGCTGACCGGCTCGTCCTCGGACTCCTCAGCCGGTTCCTCGGCCTCGGGTTCCGGTTGGGGGGCCAGCGTGCCCGGTAGTTCCGAGATACCGCTGGCTCCGGGACTGCGCTGAGGCAGCAGGTCGAACGGAACATCGGCACCGTTGACATGAGGCTCGTCGAGACCGGACCCGAACATAGAGGTGTCGGCGGGATCGGCGTCCAACGACAACGCCGTGGCGATCCCGGCATGGGCATCGACGGGCATGCCATAGGGCAGCTCGTCGACGGCGTCGCCGCCGTCCCGGGCCAACAGCGTCGCCGGGACGTACACCCCCGCCGTCGTGCCCGAGCTCGGTTCCTCGGCGACGGTGCTGCGCAGCCGCACCACCAGACCGTGCTGGGTGGCCAGTCGCCCGACCACGAACAGACCCATGTGGCGTGCGGTGTAGGGGTTGACCTCGCCGCCGGACTGCAGACGGGTGTTGGCGACCCGCAGGTCGGCCTCGGTCATGCCGAGGCCGACATCGCTGACCTCGATCACCAACGCACCCTTGGCGGCGTGCACGGCCGACACCCGCACCTGCGAGATCGGCGGCGAATAGCGCAGCGCATTGTCGAGCAGCTCGGCCAGCATGTGGATCAAGTCGCCGGCTACGGCACCGGCAATCTCGACGTCGGCCACCGAAGCGGTGACGACGCGCGTGTAGTCCTCCACCTCCGAGGCCGCGGCGTTGATCACCGTCGCCAGCGGGACCGGGCGGCTGTGTTCGCGGGCCAGCTTGGATCCGGACAGCACCAACAGGTTGGCGCCGTTTCGGCGCATGCGGGCAGCCAGGTGATCGAGCCGGAACAGGCTCTCCAAGCGCTCCGGGTTGTCCTCGTTGCGTTCCAGCTGATCGATGAGCGTCAACTGCTGATCGACCAGTGAGCGGCTGCGCCGCGACAACGTCTCGAACATGTCGGAGACCTGCAACTGCAGCTGCGCCTGCTCGCCGGCGAGGAACACCGCCTGCTCGTGCAGCTCATCGACGGCGTGGGCCACCTGGCCGACCTCCTCGGTGGTCTGCACCGGGATCGGGGTGACCGGAACCAGCTCGCCGCCGGCGCGGACCCGTTCGATCTCCTTGGCCAGATCCTGATGGGCCACCCGCAGGGCGCTGTCCCGAAGGGTCCGCAGCGGACGCACCAGCGAGCGGGCCACCAGCAAAACGATGACCATGGCGCTGACGATGGCGGTCGCAACCAGGATCGCGTCGCGGATCGCGTCGTTGCGGGCGTCGTTGGCCTGAGCCTCGACCGCGGCCGGAATCGCCGAGGTGGTGTTCTCGATGATCGCCCCGGCGATCTTGTCGGTGGCCTGCAGCGAGGCCAGCATGTCCGGGTTACCGACCAGCGGAATGCCTGGGTTGGACATCATCGCCATGCGCTTGACCATCTCGGCGCGAAGTGTGGCCGCCTCCTCGGAGCCACCTCCGAGGACCTTGGTCAGTGCCGCGACCGTGGACGGTTCGGTACCGGCCATCGTGATCATCGAGGTACGCAGCAAGGGTTCCGGCTCGGCACCGCCCGCAGTGACCAACATCTGCTGGATGGCCATCTGCCCGCGCGCGCCGACCGCCCGGGCCAGCGCCTCGACCTGAGCTTGAAGCGACTGCTGGTTGCTGTGCACCGAACCGGTGATGGCAGCTTCCCCAGTCAGCAGCAGCGGGCCGTAGTTGAGGATGCGCTGACGGAGGTCGATCGAATTCGACATCACGGCATCGACGAGTTCCGGCCCCTTGGTGAGCAGACTGCCCACCGCCTGGCCGACGTCTTCGGCCACCTCGGTTGCTTCCAGACGTTGCTGCAGGTCCAATTTCCGGTCATTGAAAGTGGACATCGCGGCCTGCCCATCGCCACCCTCGGTAGCTGCGATGAGCACACCCTCCATGGCGGCCATGTAGTCGTCGATACCGGGAATCAATTCGGCCCGGTCGGCGGCCAACCGGAGATCTCCGGCAGCGCTGGCACTGGCATAGATGCGCAAGCCACCGAACGTCGCGGCCAGGATCAGCGGCACGAGGACGATGGCAAGGACTTTCCGGCTGACCGGCCAGTTGGCCGGAGACCAGCGCGAAGGGCGCTTGGCCGGAGCCGATGGTGCTGGGGAGAATTCGACGAGGGTGCCGTCAGCCTGTTTCAGCTGCGTAAAGGCAGTCATCGGCGCCCAACCGCACTACCGGCTGCGTGGCCGCAATTTACTCGTGGGGCGTGATTCATAAGACTTCCTGCTGTTTCCGCCCACGCGGGGGCGGGCGTCAAACGCCTTGGCAATTGCACGAGTATGACAGCAGCTCGCGAGCGTTTCCACAATTCTTACTGAACAGACAGAGTTCGTGACCGAGCTGTAGCGGAGTTGTGTGGTAATCGAGCAAACAGCGATGTGCTTGCCCAAACACCTGCCGATTTCCCGCTCCGATTCGCAGGCTGATTCACGCCTGGAATTGCATCCCGATTCGTCACCGGGCGGTCCCCCATACGATCATCATCGGATGTTCCGGGTGATGTTCTTTTCTCCCCGTATCGCACCCAACACCGGCAATGCGATCCGGATGGTGGCGGGCACCGGATGCGAGCTGCATCTGGTCGAGCCGCTGGGTTTCGATCTGTCCGAACCCAAGCTGCGCCGGGCCGGCCTGGACTACCACGACCTGGCATCGGTGACGGTGCACGCTGACCTGGCGGCGGCGTGGCACGCACTGATGCCGGCCCGGGTCTACGCGTTCACCGCGCACGCGTCGACGTCGTTCACCGACGTCTCCTACCAACCCGGCGACGTACTGATGTTCGGCCCGGAACCCACCGGACTGGATGCACAAACTCTGGCCGATCCCAATATCACCGCGCAGGTGCGCATTCCGATGCTCTCCGGCAGGAGGTCGCTGAATTTGTCGAATGCGGCGGCCGTCGCCGCCTATGAGGCCTGGCGCCAACACGGGTTCGCCGGCGGCGTCTAGTTACGCCGCGGGCGTGGGCCGACACGCGACCCACGCCCGAATCCCACAGAGTGTTCATACTCCGGCTTCACAATTTCATCTCGGACATCAGGCGCCCCAGGGCGCCCGGACTCACCAACTGTCCCAGTGCGAGAACTGCTCGGCGGGAAGACGCTTGGCCTTCTTGAAATCGGTGCCCACGGTGTAGGCGACCGGGAACAGACCCGCCTGGGCGTACCGATCGAACGGGATGCCCAGCAGTTCGGCAGCCTGCTTCTCGCCGTCGCCGAGCAGGTGCAGCGTCGTCCAGGCCGATCCCAGCCCCCGCGACCGCAGCGCCAGCATGAAGCTCCACACCGCGGGGAGCAGGGAACCCCAGAACGATGCGCTCATGCCGGCGGGTGCACCGTCGGGACGGCCCTCGAGGCACGGGATCATGAGCACCGGCGCCTTCTCGAAGTTGTCGGTGAGGTACCTGGCGGAACTCGTCACCGCATCCATCTGCTGGTCGCGGATGTCGCCGCGCTGCGGCTTGGGTAGGTCGAGGTAGGGGTTCGCGTTGGCCCGGTAGATGTCAGCCAGAGCCTTTTTCTTTGCCGGGTCTTCGACGAAAACCCATTGCCAGCCTTGTGCATTCGACCCGGTCGGGGCCTGAAGCGCCAGGTCGAGACATTCCATGAGCACCTCGCGCGAGACCGGCTTCTCGAAGTCGAGACGTTTGCGCACCGAGCGCGTGGTGGTGAGGAGTTCGTCAACGGTCAAGTTCAGGTCTGGTTCGGCTGTCATGCCGCGAGACTACAACCGTTCGCCGAACCAGAGAAGCTCCCCAGCAGTTTGCTGGGGAGCTTCCAATCATCGTGCGCTGCACTACAACTCAGCTAACCGATGGAGGTTGCGCGCCGACGCCTGTTCGACGACGGCACACGGGCTTTTCAGCCGGCGTTCTCCGAGACCAGGACCGGCTCCCAGCCGTTGGCCTGCGGCTCGTCCGATGACGCATAGTCAACCGAGGACGGGACAGCGTGGATGCCGTGATCGTCGCCGGGCAACCCGCCGAGCGCGGCGATGGTGTCGCGGATCTTGGCGGCCTCGGCATCGGTCGGCGTTGCGCCGGCCTCGAGTTCGTCGAGCAGTCCGTCGCGCAGACCGGCGCCGTTGGCGACTTCCTGAGCCGACAGCTTGGCGTGGACGCGGGTGACGTAGATCTGCTGTCCCAGAGAGGAACCCGGAGCCGATGCGGCGTGGGCCATCAGCGAGTCATACCGCTGACGCACTCCGCTGAGCGCCACGATGACCGCAGGAGACGGCCGGTTGCTGCTGGCCGCCTCGGCCAGAGAGGCACGCAGCTTGCGCAGGCCGGACAGGACGACGTCGGCGCGCTTGTGGAACTTCTTGTCCTCGGGGAAGGGCAGTGCGTCGATAGCAGCGGAATACATGTGCATCGCCGCTTCCGACAGACTGACGATGACCGCCGAATCACCTTCCAGCGTCGCGTTTTGTCCCATGGGCCCTCAATTCTCAAGCGAACAGATCAACAGAAAGTGGGCGGCCGGTTGCCGGACCATCGGGTCCGATTCACCGCCGCTCACGGTGAGCACGCCGATGACACTAGCGGTTTCGGAGCGGCACGTCATCGCTAGGGGCACTTGAAGAATGACGAAAAACAGGGTATGCGGGTGCGGGTGCACCGGCCGGTAGCACACGGCGTCGAGGGTGGCCTTACTCTGAACGCCGGCACGGTGGCAGGCTTGGCCGACGGGAGGTCGACATGGCCGGACTAACTGAATCGACAAGGGCCGCTGAGTCTTCAGTGGGCGCCCCGCCGGACTACGACCAGGTGGGCGAGGTGACCGAGCCGATGCGGGTGGCTGTGGTGGGTCAAGCCGCCTCCCCCAACCCGCCGTCGGTCGACACCAAGGCGAACAAGGGATGGCTGGTGTGCGGCGGCCTGACGGGCCTGGCGATCGTCGGTTATCTGGTGTTCGGCCCGGGAGCATCCGGCAGTAAGGCCGAGTGGTTCTTCGGTGGCGTCGTCTTCGTCGTCGTGATGGTGACGATGTGGTTGACCCTCACCATCCAGCGTCAGGCCAAGAACGACATCGCCCAGGCCGACGAACGGCTGCGCCGTGAGCTGGCGGCCGCCGACGAGCGGTCGGCGCTGGAACTCGCCCTGACCCAGAAATGGCATCGGGCCCAGATGGAATCGCAGCAGAAACTGCACCACGCCGAACTGGTGGCCCAGCACGAACTCGCCCGCATCGAACGCAACAACCTGCTGGAACAACTGCAGAAGCAGGCGATGATCGAGGTGTCCCGCGCGGTGGGCGCACACACCCGGATGCTCGCGACGCTGTGGACCGAAGGCGCGACGCAGCTGCGCAACCCGGACCGCGCCGAACGGGAAGCCGCGATGAACGCGCTCTTCGGGCAGATCAGCCAGGTGGTGAGCGACGTTTCGGTCGAGCTCGACAACGCCCACCTGCTCAGCCAGGACGACCGCCTGCAGGATGCGCTCAACCGGGTCAACGATGCGGTGCTGATGGCGATCCAGGTCGCCGAGGATCTGCACGCCGATGTGGTCGAGGGCCGGACCCCGGAGACCAACCCCATCCCGGCCGTCCAGCATCTCCTGCACGAGCGGGCCACCGCCGCGCGGCGGCTGGCCTGGTCGCTGCTGCGGACCGGGCTGGAGGACAGCGCCGCTCCGACCGTCGACCCGGACAGCGACCCAGTCGATCTGAGCGCGGATACTCCGCGCTCAGCGGAAGTCTCGTGACCGGGAGCCGACCCTGAGCTCTACCGGCCCCATCCGGTCGGCGATCACGGTGACCGCACCACTGGCGTTCTGCACGATGCCGCGGACCACCAGCGCCGGTGCCGTCTGCGCCAGCTTGCGGTAGCGCGCCCACACCCCCGGCGCACACAGCACATTGACCATCCCGGTCTCGTCTTCCAGGTTCATGAACGTCACCCCCTGCGCGGTCGCCGGACGCTGGCGGTGAGTCACCGCCCCGGCAACCAGAATTCGGGTCCCGTCGACGACGTCCAGCAACTTGTCGGCGGGAATCACGCCCAGGGCGTCGAGGTCGGCGCGCAGGTATTGGGTGGGGTAACTGTCCGGTGAGACACCGGTAGCCCACACGTCAGCGGCCGACAGCTCCAGCGCACTCATCCCGGGTAGCGGCGGCACGTGCGAGGACGAGCCCACCCCCGGCAGCCGGTCGGGCCGCTGGGTGGCCGCCGCACCTGCCGCCCACAGCGCCTCGCGCCGGCTGATCCCGAAACAACCCAGCGCCCCGGCAGTGGCCAGCGCCTCGGTCTGCGGCACCGACAGCTGCACCCGGTTGGTCAGGTCGATCAGGGTGGTGAACGGCCCGTTGGCATCTCGCTCATCGACCAACCTCCCCGCCAACTCGTCACCGATGTGGCGGACACTGCCCAGCCCCAACCGCACGTCCATGCCGCGGTTCTCGCACGTCGCATAGGCCAGGGATGCGTTGACGTCAGGGCCGTGCACCACCACCCCGTGCCGACGGGCGTCGGCAACCAGGGACTGCGGCGAGTAGAACCCCATCGGCTGAGCCCGCAGCAGAGCCGCGCAGAACGCCGCCGGATGGTGCAGCTTGAACCACGACGAATAGAAGACGAGCGACGCGAAACTCAGCGAATGACTTTCCGGGAAGCCGAAATTGGCGAACGCTTCCAGCTTCTCATAGATCTGCTCGGCCACCTCGCCGGTGATCCCGTGAAGCTCGGCCATGCCGTCGTAGAACCGGCTGCGTAGCCGCCGCATCTTCTCGGTGGAGCGTTTGGAACCCATCGCCCGGCGCAGCTGGTCGGCCTCGGCCGCGGTGAAACCCGCACAGTCGACTGCCAATTGCATGAGCTGCTCCTGGAACAACGGGATGCCCAGCGTCTTGCGCAGTGCGGACTCCATCGACGGATGGTCGTAGGTGACGGGCTCAAGTCCGTTGCGGCGACGGATATACGGATGCACCGAGCCGCCCTGGATCGGGCCCGGCCGGATCAGCGCCACCTCGACCACCAGGTCGTAGAACTCCCGCGGCTTGAGCCGGGGCAGGGTGGCCATCTGCGCGCGGGACTCCACCTGGAACACCCCTACCGAGTCGGCCTTCTGCAACATCGCGTAGACCGCCGGTTCGGACAGATCCAGTTTGGCCAGGTCGACGACGATGCCCTTGTGCTCGGCCAACAGGTCGATGGCGTAGTGCAGCGCCGAGAGCATGCCGAGGCCGAGCAGATCGAACTTCACCAAACCGATTGCCGCGCAGTCATCCTTGTCCCACTGCAACACGCTGCGGTTGGCCATGCGGGCCCACTCCACCGGGCACACGTCGGCGATCGGGCGGTCACAGATCACCATGCCGCCCGAGTGGATGCCGAGGTGCCGGGGCAGATTGGCGATCTGGGTGGCCAATTCGATCACCGGCTGCGGGATGTCTTCCGCCTCCGGCGAGTTCGGACGTCCGTTCCACCGGCTGAGCTGCTTGCTCCAGGCGTCCTGCTGACCCTGGGAAAAGCCCAACGCCCTGGCCATGTCGCGGACCGCGCTGCGTCCGCGGTAGGTGATGACGTTGGCCACCTGGGCGGCGTAGTCACGGCCGTAGCGCTCGTAGACGTACTGGATAACGTTCTCGCGCAAGTCCGATTCGATGTCGATGTCGATATCGGGCGGCCCGTCGCGGGCCGGGGACAGAAACCGTTCGAACAGCAACTCGTTGGCGATCGGGTCGACGTTGGTGACCTTGAGCGCGTAGCAGACCGCCGAGTTGGCCGCCGATCCCCTGCCCTGACACAGGATGTCGTTGTCCCGGCAGAACCGGGTGATGTCGTGCACCACCAGGAAATAGCCGGGAAACTTCAGCTGCTCGATGATGCGCAGCTCGTGTTCTATCTGCGCATAGGCCTTTTTCGCATTGTCGACGGGCCCGTAGCGTTCGGCTGCTCCCGCCATGACCAGATGCCGCAGCCAACTGTCCTCGGTATGCCCGGCCGGGATGTCGAACGGCGGCAGCTGCGGAGCGATGAGCGCCAGGCCGAAGGCACACTGCTCACCGAGATCGGCTGCGGCCGTCACGATCTCAGGACCGAACCGCTGGGCCATCTCCTCCCCGGAACGCAGGTGGGACCCGCCGAGCGGGGCCAGCCAGCCCGCCGCGGTGTCCATCGAGTTGCGGGCCCGGATCGCCGCCATCGCCATGGCCAGCCGGCCTCGGTCGGGTGCCGCAAAGTGTGCACCGGTGGTCGCCACCACCGGTATCCCGAACCGCGACGCCAGCCCGGCCAGGACGGCATTGCGTTCGTCGTCACACGGATGGCCATGATGGGTGAGTTCGATGCTGACCCGGTCGACCCCGAACCGGTCCACCAGATCCGCCAGCGCGGCGGCGGCAGCTTCCGGACCGCCTTCCGAGAGTGCCTGGCGGACATGGCCTTTACGACAGCCCGTGAGGATGTGCCAGTGCCCACCGGCAGCCTCGGTGAGCCCGTCGAAGTCGTAGCGGGGCTTACCCTTCTCACCACCGGCCAGGTGTGCCTTGGCGATCTCGCGAGACAACCGCCGATACCCCTCCGGGCCGCGGGCCAGCACCAGCAGATGCGGGCCGGGTGGGTCCGGATCCTCGGTGCGGGGAACGTTCCCCAGCGACAGTTCGGCGCCGAACACCGTGGCCACGTCCAACTCCCGGGCCGCCTCGGCGAACCGGACCACGCCGTAGAGCCCGTCGTGATCGGTCAGCGCGATGGCCCGCAGGTTCAGCCGGGCCGCCTCCTCGACCAACTCCTCCGGCGTGCTCGCCCCGTCGAGGAAGCTGTAGGCGCTGTGCGTGTGCAGCTCGGCATACGGCACCGAGCCGGGTGTGCGGGAAACCTCGGGCGGCTGGTAGCTGCCGCGTTTGCGCGACCAGGCCGGGCTGTCCCCACCGTCGCCGGCGGGCTCCAATGGCAGGCCGGAACGGCGGGGCTTGCCGGTGAGTACCCGCTCCATCTCCGACCAGCTCGGCGGCCCGTTGTGCCATCCCACTTCACCAGTGTATCGAACGTCTGTTCGATACCTGGTCGGTATGCGGCACCAGGTGTAGCCCGATGCAACCCAAGAGATGCCGATCACGCCGTAGCCCCCTACGATGCCTCTGGGCTGGGGATCGGCTGTGAAAGGACGGCAATGGCGTCAACGAAATACATCGGCTATGTCGGTGGTGTCGCGGTGGCGGCAGGAGTCGGCGCGGCGATCGCCGTGGCCGGCCAGGGCACTGCTCACGCTGATTCGACGGACGGTGCGTCCAAGGAGTCGACCGGCAGCACATCCCAGCACGTCAACGCCGGACCCAAGCGCGGAGTTGCCAAGGCCGGCGAGGTCAAGCGCCCCAAGCCGTTGTCCAAGGTCCCGTTGGCCAAGGTCAAAGAAAACGTCAGGGACAACCTCGAGAAGCGCGCCGGCAAGATCGACAAAACCGCTGCCCAGGTCACCGACACCGTCAATTCCGCCAAGCCGGTGGCCGCCGCGCCCAAACCGAAGCCCACTGCCGAGGAGTTCGAGGCCGGCGAGGTCGCCAAGCTCAAGGACCTGTTCTCCCCCAAGCAGGCCGCAGCTCCCAAGCCGGCGCCCGTGGTGGCGGAAAAGCCGGATACCGAGACAGTCGCGCAGCCGACGAGCAAGACCTCGGTCACCCCGAAGGTCGCGGCGGTCCAGGACCAGTCAGCTACGCCGTGGGACCCCAACCCGCTGCGCGACAATGATCCCGAGCCGAAAGACATTCCCCCCGAGATCCTGAATCTGCGGGATGCGTTGATGGGCGCCGCGCCGAACGAGCTCAAACCGCTTGTGCGCGAGGCGACCGAGCAGATCTACCGGGGCACCCAGATCGTGCCGTGGGTGAACGCGGTGATCCCGATCAGCAAGATTCTGCCCAGCCTGGCACCCGCGCTGGGTGACGATCCCGCCGCGCGAGATGCCCGGCAGACCATCATCAACGAGCTGATCAAGACCACGCCGCCGGGGTCAGCGGTGTACTACGGCTACGACATCATCGCCGACTTGATCAACCTGGAGGAGCCCGGCGCCGAACTCAAGGTCCAGGCCGTGACCACCGTGTGGGACCTGCTGGATCCGTTCGAGCTGGCACACAACAAGGGCAACTCCGGCATCGGCGGCGCGGCCGGCTGAGCCGCACCTTCACCGCGAAATCAACGCTATGGTCGCAAAACCTTCTGGTGGCGGCCATTTCGTTGATCTCGCGGTCCCGGGGTGGGCTCTACTCCACGAGTGAAGGCGTGTCGTACCGCAGGGTTTCACCCCGGAAGAACGCGGGACTGCGAGACCGCCAGACCATCATCAGCACGGCACCGAGGATCAGCACGCCGAAGCCGATGAAGAACACCAGGCCGATGCCGCCGATCGCCGCGCCGCTGGCATTCTCCGGGTCCATGCTCTCCTTGATCGAGATCACGAAGACCGCAGCCAGCACGATTCCGCCGAGCAGTGGAAACAGGAACTTGAACACCATGTTGTGGGCGTTGTCGAACAGCTCACGGCGGAAGTACCAGACACAGGCAAACGCCGTGATGCCGTAGTACCAGCAGATCATGATGCCAAGAGCGGCAATGGTATCCAGCAGCGCACTCTCGGAGAGCAGGCTCACCACGGTGTAGAACACCCCGGTGACCACGCCGGCGGTGACGGTTGCGAACACCGGCACCAGATAGCGTGGGCTGACCTCGGCGAAACGCGGCGGGAACGCCTTGTAGGCGCCCATCGCCAACATCGCCCGTGCGGCAGGCAGGAACGTGGTCTGCAGGCTGGCCACCGACGAAGCCAGGATCGCCAAAAACAGCAGCGGCCCGGCATAGGTGCCGAGCACCGGATCCGCCAACGCGGCGAAAACGTTCTCGGCATTGTCCGGATTGCCCAGCCCCAGATCGGTTTCCCCGACACCGGCGTACATCATGACCGCGACAGCGATCAGCAGATACGTCGCCAAGATGGACAGAACGCACAGCAGCCCGGCCCGGCCCGGCACCTTCGTCGGATCTTTGGACTCCTCCCCCAGGGTCAGGCAGGTGTCCCAACCCCAGAAGGCGAAGATCGATCCGGTTACCCCAACCACGAAGGCGCTCAGCGCAAGTCCGTTGAACGGATTGAACCAGTCCAGGTCGAATGACAGTCCGGCCGGCGCATCGCCGCGCCCCACATGCACGAACGCCATCACCGCGAACGCCAACAGCACCACCATCTGGAATCCGACCAGTACGTACTGCACGCGTTCACTGGTGGTGATGCCGCGACTGGCGACCAGAGTCGCGATGACCAGGAACACCAGTGTGGTGATGATGTTGATGGCCTTGTTGTCGGCGAGCTCGGCGATCGACGGGTGGTTGGTGATCCGAGCGATGAACAGATAGAAGAACTCCACCGCGATGGCGGCGAGGTTGGACAGCACGATGATGGACGCGACCACCATGCCCCACCCACACATCCAGCCGACATACGGGCCGAATGCCTTGGTGGACCAGGTGAACGACGCCCCGCAGTCAGGTGCGCGCGAGTTCAGTTCGCGATAGGCGTAGGCAGTCAGGAACATCGGGATGAACCCGGCGATGAAGATCGCGGGCATCTTGAGTCCGACTGCGGCGACGATCAACCCGATGCTCGCGGTCAGCGTGTATCCGGGTGCCACACACGAGATGCCGAGGATCGCACCGGAGAAGGTGCCGACCTTGCCCGCGGCCAGGCCCTTGGAAACCAGCCCGGCAGAGTGCTCGGCGGCTTCGAGCTTCTGATGCGACGCGGATTCCGTCATGAGTGATCCTCGCCGTCTTTCAGTTCGTCCCGGGGCACAACCACCATGGGCACGTCCAACACCCGCAACATCTTGGCCGCCGTGGAACCGAGGAAGATCCGTCGCGGCGCGCTGAGCCGGCTGGATCCGACCATGATGATGTCACCGTCGTCCCAACCCAACTGTTCGACGGCGGCCTCGACGCTGGGACCGGTCACGATGGTCGAGGACACCGGAAAATCCGCCGGCAGTTCATTTCTGGCGGCCTCCAAGGTCCGTTCGGCGTGCGCGAGTGCGTGGGCTCGCACGGCTTCAGTGTCGCCGCGCAGCGAGCCGAAGGTCGGATCGAGCGCGACCAGCGAGACCAACCGCAGCGGGATCTCCGCGGCCCGGCTGGCCCGTACCGCGGTGGCGAGCAACAGATCCGAACCCTGACGTTGACCGATGGCACAGGTGATCTCATGCACCCGTTCGACCTTCGAATCGCGGGTTCCGCGTGGCGCCACCGCGACCGGCACCGGCGAGGCGTGCAACAGCTCGTTGACCACCGATCCCAGCGAATAGCTGCCGATCAACCCGCCACCGGCACCGCCGACCACGATTGCGACCGCCTGAAGCCGCAGCGCTTCGCGGATCAGACCGTCGGTGTACGACTCGTCGAAACTCAGATGCGTGTGCGCCACAACGTCGTCGGGCACCAGGCCCAGGGCATCGTCCAGCCAGCCCTGCGCCTGCTCGGCCAGTACTTCCTCGTAGCCACCCTTGGGGACGGTGCCCGGCGGGGCGTTGTCGGGTGGCAGCACGATGCAGACATGGACCTCGGCGGCCAGCGTTCGGGCGAACCTAACCGCCAACGCGAGTGCGTCGGCGCCACCGGGAGTGGCCAGATACCCAACGACCAGGTTCACCTGCGTCATCTGCCACCACCATTCCCGCACCGCCGTGCGACCTCAGTGGTTCGATCCTGTCAATCCACCACGCGGTATGCAGCCGCTTCTACGAAATTGCTGCGCCTGCCGGATCAGTCGGAATACTCGGCGACACCGTCCTCCAGTACGAGTCGAGCATCGGCACCGTCGGGCCCGGCCGCCTCGGTGCGGAACACGGCCCGCCCCGGTTCGGTGCGCCAGATCGACGTCGTCAGCGTCTCCCCCGGAAACACGGGAGAACTGAACCGCGCCGCGACGGCATGGACTTTCGTGGCGTCGCCGCCACCGAGTTCGGCGACCAGCGCCCGCCCGGCCACACCGTAGGTGCACAGACCGTGCAGGATCGGCTTCGGGAACCCGGCCAGATTCTTCGCGAACCACGGATCGCTGTGCAATGGGTTGCGGTCCCCCGAGAGTCGATAGATCAGCGCCTGATCCTCGCGGGTGGGCAACGCCACGCGGGCGTCCGCGTCGCGATCGGGAATCTGCGGCGCGACGGGGCGTTGCCCCTGCTGCCCGCCGAACCCGCCTTCGCCCCGAATCACCACGGTGGTAAGGGTTTCCGCGACGACCTCGCCGCTGGCCGGATCGGTGCCGATGCCCTTGAGCATGACCACCGCGTTCTTACCCTCGCCCTTGTCCTGGATGTCGACGACCTCGGAGATCACGCTGAGCTTCCCGGCCGGGGGCAGTGGCCGGTGCAACCGGATCTCCTGCGAGCCGTGCAGCAGCATGCCGAAGTTGAACGTGCCGATCTTGAGTGCCGCCGGAAAGGCCGAGCAGGCGATCACCGCATAGGTCGGCAACACCTGCTGTTCGATCTCGTGACTGTTCTCGGTGGTGAAGGCGAGGTTATCGGTGCCCGCGCCCACGCCGATGGCGTACAGCAGGGTGTCGCGGTCGGTCCAGTCGAACGGAATCGGATCGGTTGTCTCGCCAATGGCGTCCGGATTGAGGGGCATGCGTGCCGACGATAGTTGAGTCGACCGGCCTTGTTGACGTTTGCCCGATCTAAGGCCACGATGGCTCGCATGCGTTATGTCGTTACCGGCGGTACCGGGTTTATTGGCCGCCGAGTGATCAGCCGGATTCTGTCCCGTGAACCCGACGCCGAGGTGTGGGTGCTGGTGCGCCGCGAGTCGCTGACGCGGTTCGAGCGGCTGGCCGAACACTGGGACGAGCGGGTGAAACCGCTGGTCGGCGACCTGACAGTGGCCGATCTGGGGCTATCCGACGCCGATATCGCCGAACTCGGCGACGTCTCGCATGTGGTGCACTGCGCGGCGATCTACGACATGACGGTCGGCGAAGCCGAACAGCGGGCGGCCAACGTGGAGGGCACCCGCGCGGTGATCGGGCTGACCCGTCGCCTCGACGCCACGTTGCACCACGTGTCCTCGATCGCGGTGGCGGGAAACCACCGGGGCGTGTTCACCGAGGACGATTTCGACGTCGCCCAGGACCTGCCGACGCCATATCACCAGACCAAATTCGAGGCAGAACTGCTGGTGCGGTCGACGCCAGGCCTGCGCTACCGGGTGTACCGCCCGGCCGTTGTGGTCGGCGATTCCCAAACCGGCGAGATGGACAAGATCGACGGCCCGTATTACTTCTTCGGCGTGCTGGCCCGGCTGGCGGCGCTTCCGAAGTTCACGCCGATGATGCTGCCCGACTCGGGCCGGACCAATGTGGTGCCGGTGGACTTCGTCGTTGAAGCGATGGTCGCGCTGATGCATACCGACGGCAAGGACGGTGAGGCGTTCCACCTGACCGCACCCGAGACCATCGGGCTGCGCGACATCTACCGTGGCGTGGCCGCCGAGGCCGGGCTGCCGCCGCTGCGCGGCTCGCTGCCGCGGGCGACCGCGGCACCCGTGTTGCGGGCGCGGGGCCGGGTCAAGGCGGTGCGCAACATCGTCGCCACCCAGCTGGGCATTCCGGGTGACGTGCTCGACGTGGCGGAGTTACGGCCGACCTTCACCGCGGACAACGCCACCGCTGCGCTGCGCGGCACCGGGATCTCCGTGCCCGAATTCTCTTCGTACGCACCGAAACTATGGCGGTACTGGGCTGAACACCTCGATCCCGACCGGGCCCGTCGCGATGATCCGGCCGGCCCCCTGGTCGGCAAGCACGTCATCATCACCGGAGCCTCCAGCGGCATCGGCCGAGCCTCGGCGATCGCGGTGGCCGAACGCGGTGCCTGCGTCTTCGCCCTGGCCCGCAGCGGTGAGGCACTCGACGACCTGGTCGCCGAGATTCGCGCAGCGGGCGGGCAGGCTTACGCATTCACCTGTGACGTCACCGATTCCGCGTCGGTCGAGCACACCGTCAAGGACATCCTCGGCCGGTTCGGCCACGTCGACTATCTGGTGAACAACGCCGGCCGGTCGATCCGCCGCTCGGTGACCAACTCGACGGACCGGTTGCACGATTACGAGCGGGTGATGGCGGTCAACTACTTCGGTTCGGTGCGCATGGTGCTGGCGCTGCTGCCGCACTGGCGAGAACGCCGGTTCGGCCATGTGGTCAACGTGTCCAGCGCCGGCGTGCAGGCCAACACCCCGAAGTACAGCGCCTACCTGCCATCCAAGGCGGCGCTCGACGCCTTCTCCGAGGTGGTCGGCACCGAAACCCTCTCGGATCACATCACCTTCACCAATATCCATATGCCGCTGGTGAAGACGCCGATGATCGCGCCGTCGCGCAAGCTCAATCCGGTGCCGCCGATCTCGGCCGAGCATGCCGCTGCCATGGTGGTGCGCGGCCTGGTGGACAAGCCGGCCCGGATCGACACCCCGCTGGGTACCGTCGCCGATTTCGGTAACTACCTGACCCCGAAACTGTCTCGTCGCGTCCTGCACCAGCTGTATCTGGGCTACCCGGACTCGGCGGCCGCGCGCGGCGAGGCCGGTGAGAGCCCTCAGTCGCAGGCGGTCGAACTGACGCAGCGGCGGCCGAAGCGGCCGGTCCGCAGCGCCCGAAGCCTGCGGGTCCCGCGTACGGTGGCCCGCCCGGTGAAGCGGGCGGTCCGGCTGGTGCCGGGCGTGCACTGGTAAGTCACGGCGTACCAAACCTTTTCGCGCCGGCATTCCCGACCGCGCCGTCCCAGGCCAGCATTGCCAGGTCCACGGCCGCATCCATGCCGGCCCGGGATGTGCCGTCCCTCGCCTGGATGGACAGCCCGTGAAGCACGGTGATCAGGAACGACGCGAGCCGCTGCGGATCCACATCAGCGGGTAGCTCGCCGTCGGCCACGGCCGCCCGGATCCGGGCCTGCAACTGCGCGCGATCTTCGTCCCGGTAGCGCTTGAGCAGGTCGCGCAAGGTCTCGGTCTCGGTCGAATACGCGATCCCCGCGAGCACGATCAGGCAGCCGGGTGGACTGTCAGGGTCGGCGTACTGGCGCACACTGTCGCGCAACATGGCCTCGACCGCGTCCCGAATCGGAACCGGACGTCGCAGCGCCATCATGAGCGGCGAACGTTCCGGGGCACCGTAATACGCGACCACCTCGCGGAACAGGTCCTCCTTGGAGCCGAAGGTCGCATACAGGCTCGGCGCGTTGAGCCCCATCGCGCCGGTCAGGTCACTCACCCGGGTGCCTTCGTAGCCACGCTCCCAGAACACGTCCATTGCTGCCTGCAGCGCGGTGTCACGGTCGAACGCACGTGGCCGGCCGCGGCGGGCAGCGGGTTGACGGGGCATGCCAACAGTCTATATTTGTAGTATCCATTACAAAATTGATTGGAGCCAGGTATGGTGGCGTTGAAGGCGTTGACATCCAAGGCCGCACTCGTCACCGGCGGCAGCCGCGGAATCGGTGCGGCAATCGCGCGCCGCCTCGCAGCCGAAGGCGCCGACGTGGCCTTCACCTACCATTCATCGCCCGAGCGGGCGGCCGAAGTGGTCGACGCGATCACCGGCGTCGGCGCGAAAGCCCTTGCCCTGCAGATCGACAGCGCTGCACCCGACGCAGCACGGCGCGCGGTCGACGCCGTCGTCGAGACGTTCGGCCGGCTGGACATCCTGGTGAACAACGCCGGAGTTTTCCCCAACGGTCCGCTGGAGACAGTGACAGCCACCGACATCGACCAGGCGATCGATCTGCACATCCGCGCGCCCTTCCTGTTCAGTCAGGCCGCGGCGACAGCCATGAGCGAAGGCGGCCGGATCATCACGATCGGTAGCAATCTCGCCGACCGCACCCCCTTTCCCGGGGTGACGCTGTACTCGACGACCAAGGCCGCCGTCGGCGCGCTCGCCCGAGGACTGGCCCGCGATCTCGGGCCCCGTGGAATCACCGCCAACGTGGTGCAGCCAGGCAATACCGACACCGAGATGAATCCGGCCGACAGCACAGAAGCTCTCGCCGATCTACCGAACATTCCACTGGGACGCTTCGCTCAGGCCGGCGAAATCGCCGGCGCTGTCGCCTACCTCGCCGGTCCGGATGCGCAGTACGTGAACGGCGCAACCCTGACCGTCGACGGCGGCTACAACGCCTGACCCCGTGGAGACAAAGATGTCGTGGGCATTGCTGGTCTTCGCCGGCCTGCTGGAGATCGTGTGGGCACTGGCTATCAAGCAGTCGGATGGGTTCACCCGGTTGTGGTGGAGTGTGGTGTGCGTCGTGGCTGCGGTGGCCAGCTTCGTGATTCTCGCCATGGTGGTCAGACACCTGCCCGTCGGCACCGCGTACGCGGTCTGGGCAGGCATCGGCGCGGTCGGTGTCACCATCGCGGGAGTGGTGATGTTCAGCGATGCGTTGACGCCCTTGCGAATGACGTTCATCGCGATGATCGTGGTTGGCCTTGTCGGACTGCGGTTCGTCGAGTCGTGAGCCGATACGCCATGGCGTTGGCATATCGTTGACGCCGTGACGCCACCGCCGCCGAGCGGCGAATCAACCGAGCCGCCGAGCAGCGAATCGATGCTGCCCGTGTTCGCCGACGTCGACACCGGCGTCGACGACGCCATGGCGCTGGCGTATCTGCTGGCCAGCCCGGAAGCCGAGCTGGTCGGTATCGCCTCGACCGCGGGAAATGTTCCGGTACAACAGGTCTGCGCCAACAACCTCGGCCTGCTGGAGCTGTGCGGGGTGACCGGAGTACCGGTCTCCAAGGGAGCCGAACAGCCGTTGAGCGCTCCGCTGCGGACAGCCGAGGACACCCACGGGCCGCAGGGCCTGGGATATGCGGAGCTGCCGGCCGGCGACCGGCTGCTCACCGCCCACGACGCCGCCGAGGCCTGGGCGCGGGCCGCGCGCGCCTACCCCGGTGAGCTGATCGGGCTGGCCACCGGCCCATTGACCAACCTGGCGCTGGCCATGCGCGCCGAACCCACCCTGCCCAAGCTGCTGCGCCGGCTGGTGATCATGGGTGGGGCATTCGATTACCGGGGCAACACCACACCCGTGTCGGAATGGAACATCAGCGTAGACCCCGAATCCGCAGCCGAGGTGTTCAGCGGTTGGAACGCCGCCTGGGGTCTCGACGAAGCCACCCATGTTCCAATCGTGCTGGGCCTCAACCTCACCGAGAACATCGCGATGACACCCGCGCTGCTGAACCGGCTGGCTTCCGCAGCTGGGTCACCGTCGACGCCGATGAGCGTGCTCGACGAGCGGGGCACCCGATCGAGCGCCGACAACCCGTTGATCCGGGCCCTCGAGGACGCCATGCGGTTCTACTTCGAATTCCACTTCGACACCGGTGACGGGTACCTGGCGCACCTGCACGATCCGCTGGCCGCCGCGGTCGCCCTGGATCCAGAACTGGTGAGCTACCGGGAAACCACCGTCGACGTGGAGCTGAGCGGCACCCTGACCCGCGGCATGACTGTGGCCGACTGGCGGGGACACTGGGGCCGTCCACCGAATGCGCTGATCGGTACCGAGGTAGACCCCACAGCATTCTTCGACCGGTTCATCAGCCGGGTCGGGGCTTTCGCACAACGCCTGAGCTGATCAGCCCTCATTCATAGGCGCCCTCCAGATACCACCGACGCTGCCGATAACACAGCAGCAGTGCGAGATCGTCCCCTTCCCTGCCTCCAGAGCCCAGCAGCACCTGGACCCGCGCCGTCCGTCCGGCCCCTCGGTTCTCCGGATCCCACCACCGCTCGTCGACCGGCCATGGCCCGGCCCACCAGCGCAGCCTGCCGTCACGGCGGCCGGCACCGGCCAGCTGCGCAGGATCTGCCGAAAACAATCCGCGATTGGTGACTCGCACCAGATTTCCTTGTCCATCAAGCAATTCCACCGGATCATCCAGCAGCACGGTCGGTGAGGGCTCGGGCAACTGGCCAGGCCAGGGCTGGCGTGGATCGGCTCGCGGTACCGGTTCGTCCCCCAACGGCGTGAGGGTGATGCGCTCGGCAGGCCCGCGCCCGCCGCTGAGCACCGGAACCTGCACCGCTTCCGGACCGAGCAGCCCCTGAACCCGCAGCAGCGCCCGCCGGGCCCGCAGCCGATCCTCCTCCCCCAGCCCGCCCCACAGCGGCAATTGCAGCGCCGCCGCCGACACCACCTCCACCGGGCGCAGGCGCAGCACCGTGACCGGGCCGGTGGGCCGCTCGGAGGTGCGACGGTTCAGCCAGCCGTCCAGCTGCCAACGCACCCGGTCGGCGGTGGCATCCTCGGTCAAGGGTTCGGCACACCGCCAGACCCGTTCCAGCTCTTCACCGTTGGCGGTGATGGCGTGGATGGCCAAGCGGGTACAACCCACCCCGGCTGCCTCCAGATGCCGATGCAGATCACTGGCGAGGGACCGTCCCGCAAAAGCCGCGGCGTCCACTCTTTCGATCGGCGGGTCACAGTTCATCACCGCATCGAGTTCGGTGGCCGGATCCCGCCCGGAGGGGCCACGGTCGGGCTCTCCGCAGGCGAACCGGTGCGCCGTCACCGCGTCGGCCCCGAACCGGGAGGCGACGTCGGTGCGGGACAACTCGGCGAACTGCCCTAGGGTCCGGATACCCATCCGCCACAACAGATCTGCCAGCTCTTCGCGCCCTGGGGCAGCCAGGGCCGGTTCAGTGGACAGTTGCCGGATCGACAGGCCGGACAGAAACCGCGCGTCGTTCCCGGGTTCGACGATGCAACCAGCCCGGGCGGCGAAGACCGCGGTGGAAAGTTGGTCGGCGATACCGACCTGGCATTCGGCCCCCGCCGCGGCGACAGCATCGATCAACCGTTCGGCCGCAACCGGTTCGGACCCGAAGTACCGCGCCGCGCCACGCACCGAGAGCACCAGCAGTCCCGGACGCAGCACCTCGGCGCGCGGCACCAGATCATCGACGGCGAGCGTCACGTTCTCGAAATGGCGGGCGTCTCTGGCCGGGTCCGCAGTGACGACGTGCAGTTGTGGGCACCGGGCCTGCGCCTCACGCCGACGCAGCCTGCGCCGGACCCCGGCCGCACGTGCCGACGCCGAGCAGGCGATCACTCGGTTGGCCAGAGTGACCGCGACCGGCACCGTCGAAGCCAGACCCGCTGCCGTCGCCGCGGCCACCGCCGGCCAGTCCATACACCAGAGGGCAAGCACCCTGGAATCAGCTGGCACGAGCTATCCGCCTGCCGCACAAGCCGATCCGACGCCCCGCCCCCTGGCTCGCATGGCCAGCCGGACCCGGCTGATCCGGCCGCGCCCAGGTGTCGGAGCGTCCTGGCCCGCACCGGCCACCTCATAACCGCACACCCGGGCCTCCAGCCGTGCCGATGCGCCCTGCCAGTCACCGTCGGTGACCAGCAGCGTGCAGCCTTTCTGCCGGGCCCGCGCCACCATCACCCTGGCCCGACTCGGAGGCACCGAACGCCCACCCAACCCGAGCACCACCAGATCCATCCCGTCCATCAGCACCGAGGCCACCTCGACCGGGTCGGCACCCGGATCGGGGATCACCGCGAGCCGGCTCAGATCGGCGCCCATCTCCACCGCGGCCAACAGGCCGACATCGGGCTGGCCGATGATCACCGCATGCCCACCCCCGGATGTCACAGCCGCCACCATGCCCAGCGTCAGCGACCGGGCACCCGCAGCCACCGCGACAGACCCGCGAGGCAGCATCGTCGGTAAGCCCTCAGGCAACGCCTCAACCAGGGTTTCAGGCGGCTCCAGCAAAGATTCGGGAGCCGGTACCATCGCTTCGGACCGGGGCGCGCCGCGATGCACCGGACCGACCTTCCCCGATACCGAGGCAATCTTGCGACGGAGGTGTTCTACCTGCTCAGAGCGGGTAAGCAGGCGTAAATCAAGCCCAGCCGCAACAGTCACAACAACACCTCCCGCACCATCTGTATCCAATCATTTTCGAATGTATGTTCGATGGCTCGAGTAAACACCTACCCCCCGACAGCGTCAAGCCGCGCCCACCGGCGACCGCCCCGGGAAGGCGGGGCCGGCCGGGACCGTTCTGCGGCTGTGCCGACTCTGAGTTAGAGTTCGCCCCACCAGCACCCGCTTCGGGATGGGACTGGGCCGCCATTTGCGTTGCAGGTAGCGGGAATCCGCAGCGATTCGCCGAAGGCAAGTATCTGTAACAGCACGGGGGACAGTGAGGACAGCATCATGAAGTCTGGGCAGTTGACTCGTCGGCTCACCGTCATCGCAGGCGGTGCGGCAGTCATCGGGATGATCTCGTTCACCGCGGCATGCGGTACCGAAGAGCAGAAGGGCCCCGAGACCACCACGCCGACCACAACCACCACGACAACCACCACCACGACCACCACCCCGGCCACCCCGGCCACTCCTGCCCCGCCGCCAACGGTCGAGCCGACCGAGAAGTCGATCAACCCCACCGGCGGCAACCTCTTCACCCCCGGCGTGAAGGCACCGGCGGCACCGACCGCCATCCCCGGCAACAGGTCGAACTCCGGGTAGAACGCGGTTCCGGCGGCTTGCCGGGCCCTGGCGCCACATGCCCGGCAAGCAACGTCGTCCCGTCACACCCCGATCGGCAGTGCCTGCAGCAAATGGCTCTGCGACCACGCGGACCTTAAGTTAGAGTTCGGTTCACCAGCACCCGCTTCGGGATGGGACTGGCCACCACTTTGCGTTGCAGGTAGTGGGAATCCACCAGGATTGGCCGAAGGCAAGTATCTGTAACAGCACGGGGGACAGTGAGGACAGCATCATGAAGTCTGGGCAGTTGACTCGTCGGCTCACCGTCATCGCAGGCGGTGCGGCAGTCATCGGGATGATCTCGTTCACCGCGGCATGCGGTACCGAAGAGCAGAAGGGCCCCGAGACCACCACGCCGACCACAACCACCACCACAACCACCACCCCGGCCACTCCTGCCCCGCCGCCAACGGTCGAGCCGACCGAGAAGTCGATCAACCCCACCGGCGGCAACCTCTTCACCCCCGGCGTGAAGGCACCGCCGGCACCGACCGCCATCCCCGGCGACAACTAAACGCGGAGCGCAGAGAGTCGGTCGTTCGCCGATGGCCGGGATGAACATCACCCCCGGGCGGGTGGTGCTGGCGCTGATCGTGTTCAGCACCCTGCTGGTCTCCGACCTGCGGGCTACACCCCCACCGGACGGATCGGCGTACGGACCCACCCACATCACGGGTCCGTACGCCCAACTACTTTCCGCCTCAACCGATCTCGGCCCAGCCGGGAGTGGTTCGGCGCAGCTCACCATGACGCTGCACAGCGCCCACCGACCGGCTGCGCTGCTCGGGTGGGCCGAGGAGCATTCACTGTCGATCCGGTGGCGGCCCGGTGATTCCTGGGCCATTGCCGAAGGCCGATCCGCCGACCTGGCAACCGCTTTCGGCGTGGACATCCATGACTATCGGGGCCGGCGCGGGCAGGAGTTCTATGCCTCACCACAACAGCCGTCCGTACCCGAACGGCTGTCCGGAGAGGTCACCGAAGTCGGTCGCATCCTGGGCTACACGCCCTACCGGATGTCGCTGCCGGACCTGCGGAACCTGCCGACCGATGTTCCGGATCAGGGGTTGACGCCGCAGGGGGTGCTCAACACCTACAACCTGGGCAACCTGACGAAACAGGGATTCACCGGCAAGGGCACCACCATCGTGTTCTTCGCGTTCGACGGTTTCGATCAGGCTGACCTGGACACCTTCGCCACCACCTTCGACCTGCCCGAGTTCACGCCGATCGTGGTCGGCGGGCAACCGAGTGCCCCGCACGGCGAGACCACCATGGATCTGCAGCTCGCCCACGCCATCGCCCCGGATGCGCAGAAGGTCGTCGTCAACGCCCGGCCGACAGTCCAGGGCGACGGCGCCTACGAGAAGATCGGGAAGATGCTGGAATCCGCCGACCAGCAGTTTCCCGGTGCTATCTGGAGCTTCTCGATCGGCTGGGGCTGTGACAAGCTGATCACCGCCGCCGATCTCGCCCCGGTCCGCTCCGCCCTGGCCACCGCACACACCCACGGCACCACGGCATTCGATGCCAGCGGAGACCTGGCCGGCCTGGAATGCAAAGGCGGACAAGACTGGTCATCCGCACCCAGTGAGGACGACATCGGCCTGGACTCGGTGGCCTCCCTGCCGGAGATGACCGATGTCGGAGGCACGACACTGTCCACCGACGCCCACGGCGGCTGGCTGGCCGAGCAGGCCTGGTTCGACGTCCCGCTGTCGCAAGGCACCGGCGGTGGCGTCTCGGCCATCTTCGACCGCCCCGAGTGGCAACGCAACGTATCCGCTCCCGGCGACAACAGCGCCGGGCGGCGGCTCACCCCGGATGTGGCCGCAGTGGCCGATCCCTTCACCGGCGTGAAAATCGTTCTGAACAACCAGGTTCTGGTCGGGGGCGGCACATCGCAGTCCGCACCGCTGTGGGCCGGGATGGCCGCGGTGATGAACCAGTACCTGATCGCCAACGGCGGGCGGGCACTCGGCGACCTCAACCCGCTGTTGTACAAGATCGCCTCGGGCGCCCCGCTGCCGGCCTTCCGCGACGTCGATCTCGGCGGCAACGCGGTGGCCACCGCCTCACCCGGCTACGACCTGGTGACCGGACTGGGGTCACCCGATGTGGAGAACCTCGCCAAGAACATCCTTGTCCTGCAGAAGGCGCACCGATGACCGATACACCCGACGACACCGACGTGCCGACCACCGAGTGCCGGGTCTGCAAAGTCGATGTACCCGACGGCAAGTACTGCGGGCTGTGCGGGGTTCCGATCGACAAGGAACAAGGTGACGGCCCCGAATGGTTGCGCCTCAGCGCATCCTGCGTGGCTCCTGATGAACACCTGTTGCGGCCGTCGATCGCCAGCTCACTGTTCCCTCACCTGTCTCACCAGTCCCGCACCCCCTTCCGCATCGCGATGCTGGTCCTGCTGGCAGGTCTGGTGACCTGCGCCGCGCTGAGGTTGCCCGCGGCCCTGATCGCGGTGGCCGCACTCGGACTCCCGCTGCTGTTCCTGATCTATCTCTACGAGTCCGACGCCTTCCGCGACCTGCACCGTGTCAACCTGGTGGTGACCATCGTGCTGGGAATCGCGTTGGGAATCGGCTGGGTGCTTCTCACCGGCCACATGATGGCCAAGTCCTACGGCGTCCCGCTCGGAAGCGGTGTGACCGCATTCCGGATCATGCGCAACGGCTTGGGAATTCCGCTGGGCGGAGCATTCCTGATGCTGGTACCCGCTGTCGTGGTCCGCCTGACCAACCGGTCGAGCCGGGAATCGTTGGACGGCTTTATGATCGGCGCCCTCGGCGCCACTGCCTTCACTGCAGCCACCACGCTCACCCGCCTGGCACCACAACTCACCACCGGCATGGTGGCGCGAAACCGCCCGATCTCCGGTCTGATCATCGAGGCCGGAATCCGCGGGGTAGCCATGCCTTTGACCGCAGCAGCCATCGGTGGCCTGATCGGCGCGGCCCTGTGGTTCACCCGCCCCGCCACCAAGGTCGACAAACACGTCGGCTATGTGCGGCTGGTGATGTTCTCCTGCGCGTTCGCGGTGCTGATCGTCTACTGCGCACTGGGTCTGATCGATGTGGCGCGGGTTCCGCAATGGGTCCAGTTGGCGGTGCACCTCACGGTTTCGGTGCTGGCGTTGTTGGCGTTGCGGGTCGGTCTGCATCTGGCGCTGCTGCACGAAGCCCAAGACGAGATCGCCTCCGATCAGCCCATCTTCTGCGCCCGCTGCGGCCATATCGTGCCCGACATGTCGTTCTGCCCGCACTGCGGTGCGGCCACCCACGCATCGTCGCGCACGTCCAGAGAACAGCGTCGTGAGCACCGGCCGGTGCGTGACCCGGGATCCGATGCCGGGTGAGCACATTCTTTCCCGGATATGCGGTGCCCATTTCCACGGGCAGAACCCGGGCCATTCGCCGCACCTCCGCCCTGAAAGTTGTGGCGACCCTGACCGCCGGAATCGCCCTCGTTGCCGGGGTACTGGCCTGGGTGTCACATGCGACGAGTGAGCCACCGGCTCGCTATATGTGCCCACCCGACTGCGGGTCGCCCCCGACCGGGCAGGCGGTGGCGATCAATCCGGTGTTCACCGCGCCCGACGGCAGCTTCTCGGTTTCCTACCCCGTGGCCTCCTCGGCATACACGGTCACCACCAACACGACCGGTGTCACCGCGGAGTTCAAAGCCGGTGACGGCGGCATGCTGCAGTTGTTCAGCGAGCCGGCAACCGGACGTAGCGCCGAGGAAATCGCCAACTCTCTGGTGAAGAAGACATATCCGGATACCAAGACCGCCTACAGCATCCCCAACGCCATGGTGGGTTACCACCCCGGATTCGGCCTGGTCGCCGACTGCTGGCCGCAGGGCGCGACGAGTAACTACATGCGGATGCGGGTGCTGGTGTTGGTCGCGGTGAAGGACGACCTCGCGCTCGTCGCGTCGGCCGTCGGACCGTATCGAGAATTCGGCCCCGGCTCGGGGGCCAGTAAACCGTCGGGCGCCAACCTACAGTTGGCGCTGGACATGGGGAAATACGTCAACAGTTTCCGATGGCGCGGAGATCCCGACCGCTGATCGCCTGCCGTCCGGCCGGAAACACGGAATTGACGCCCACGCCGGAACGCACTGGGTTAGAGTTTGCTGGCAGGCCCGTTTCGCGGGCTGTATCTGTTTCGTCCGCGGGGGACAGTGAGGACTAATCATGAGGTCACGTCGATCAACTCGTCGCCTCGCAGCTGCCGCTGCCTCCGCCGCGATCATCGGAATGATCGGGCTCAGCGCTTGCGGTACCGGCGAGAAGGCACCAGAGACCACGACGCCGTCCACCACAACGACGACGACCACGACGCCGTCAGCGCCGCCGCCGACTGAGCCCACCGAGAAGAAGGTCACCCCCGGGGGCGCCAACAGCTTCACGCCCACCCACGTAGAACCCGTGGCGCCGCCCACCGGGCGTCACGGCATCGGCAGCCCTCATAGGCAATAGCGCCGGAACCGGCTCAGAGGAGCCGGAGCCCACCATCGAATGGCGGGTATGCCGGGTGTGCCGCACCGAAGTACCGGCCGGCACATTCTGCGGAGCGTGCGGCACCTACCTGAACCCGCGGCGCCAGGGAGCCGGGTGGTTACGGCCAGGGGCGTACTGCGCCGGCCGCGAGCACCTGCTGCGGCCGTCGGTGGTCAGCTCGCTGTTCCCGGCACTACCGCACCGTTCGCGGCTGCCCTACCGGCTTGGGATAGCAGCACTGGCGGTGGCGGTGCTCGCCTGCACACTGCTACGGATACCCGCCGCGATCACTGCCCTGGCCGCTTTCGGTTTGCCACTGCTGTTCGTCACACATCTTCGTGAATCCACTGTCTTCCAAAAACTTCCGTTACGGACTCTGCTGCAGACCGGCGTCCTGGGTGCCGGACTGGGCGCAGCCTGGACACTGCTGACCGGAACCGCGGTGGCGCGCGAGTATGACATGCCGATGGGCGTCGACGTGCCGGAGTTCCGGATCATGCGCGACGGCCTCGGTGTCCCACTCGGCGCGCTGGTGCTCATGCTCATCCCGGTGGTGGTCATCCGCCTGCTTGGACCGCGCACCCGAGAATCGTTGGCCGGCTTTGCGATCGGAGCCATCGGAGCGCTCAGTTTCACTGCGGCAGCCACATTGGGCCGATTGGCTCCACAATTCGATGACGGGCTGGTGGACCGCGACCGACCCTTGAGCGGACTACTGGTCCACGCCGGCATACAGGCAGTCGCGGTCCCGTTGACCGCCGCGGCCGCCGGGGCTCTCATCGGTGTGGCCCTGTGGTTCATTCCGGACAAGGCCAACGCCTGGCGCCCCAAACACTTGCGCGCAGCCTGGGCGGTAACGGTCGCCGCCGTCCCGGTCTTGTACGCGATCCTCGGCCTCGTCGACGTCGCGCCGGCACCCGAGATCGCGGTCCTGGTAGTGCATTTGGTCGTGATGGCCTTGGCCATGCTCGCGTTGCGGATCGGTCTGCAGATCGCCCTGCGGTACGAAGCGCACGGGACCGTCCACACCAACGAATCGCTGCAGTGCCCGCAATGCGAGCACACCGTTCCCGACATGGCGTTCTGTCTCAATTGTGGAGCGGCGATCCGCGCATTACAGCGGGCCGCACCCCGTGCCGGCCGCCCGCTGCTGGGAGCATGGGCTACCAGCGTCGTGCTGTTGACGGCCGCGCTGGTCGTGGTGTCGGCGGTGGTCAGCCCTGCTCCCGCACGCTACCGGTGTCCACCGGACTGCGGACGTCCCCCGACCAGCGATCCGGTGGCGACGAATCCCCGCTTCACCGCACCGGACGGCGCTTTCTCGGTGTCCTACCCCGCATCCGGAGCCGCCTACCGCACCACCACCGCCGACGACGGGGTGACGGCAGACTTTCTCGCCGGCGACGGCGGCACGATGCAACTGATCGGCAAGCCCGCACATGGACGGACACCCAAGGAGGTCGCCGAGGAATTGGTCGAGGGCACCTACCCCGACACCGAGATCGACTACGAGATTCCGAATGCCATGGTCGGGTATCAACCGGGATACGGCATGGTGGTCGACAGTTGGCCGCAGAATGCCACCGGCGACTACATGCGGATGCGGGTCGTCATTATGGCTGCGGTCAAGAACGACCTGGCACTGATCGCCATCGCGACGGGCCCGTACCACGCCTACAGCCCCGATTTCGGACCCGGGGTTCCGTCCGGCGCCAATTTGGATCTCGCTCAGGACATGGGCAAGTACGTCAACAGTTTTCGTTGGCGTGGTGACCCGGCGCGCTGATCACTCCCACTCGATGGTGCCCGGTGGCTTGCTGGTGACATCCAGCACCACCCGGTTGACCTCGGGCACCTCGTTGGTGATCCGGGTCGAGATCCGTTCCAGCACTTCGTAAGGAACGCGGGTCCAGTCCGCCGTCATGGCGTCCTCGCTGGAGACCGGGCGCAGCACGATCGGGTGACCGTAGGTACGTCCGTCGCCCTGCACGCCGACCGAACGCACGTCCGCCAACAGCACCACCGGGCACTGCCAGATCTGTTGATCCAGGCCGGCGGCGGTGAGCTCCTCACGGGCGATCGCGTCGGCACGACGCAGGGTGTCCAACCGGTCGGCGGTCACCTCGCCGACGATGCGGATGCCCAGTCCCGGACCCGGGAAGGGTTGGCGGGCAACGATTTCCTCGGGCAGGCCGAGTTCACGCCCCACCGCGCGCACCTCGTCCTTGAACAGCAACCGCAGCGGCTCGACGAGCTTGAACTTCAGGTCGTCGGGCAGGCCACCGACGTTGTGGTGGCTCTTGATGTTGGCGGTGCCGGTACCGCCACCGGATTCCACGACATCGGGGTACAACGTGCCCTGCACCAGGTATTCGATGTCCGCCTCGCTGAGGGTGTCGCGCACCGCGCCCTCGAACGCCCGGATGAACTCGCGGCCGATGATCTTGCGCTTGCCCTCGGGGTTCGTCACCCCGGTCAGCGCCTCAAGGAAGCGGTCGGCGACGTCGACGGTCACCAGCTTGGCACCGGTCGCGGCGACGAAATCGCGCTGCACCTGGGCCCGCTCCCCCGCGCGCAGCAGACCATGGTCGACGAACACGCACGTCAACCGGTCGCCGATGGCGCGCTGCACCAGCGCGGCGGCCACCGCGGAGTCGACACCCCCGGACAATCCGCAGATGGCCTGGCCGTCACCGATCTGAGCGCGCACCGCCTCGATCAGCTGCTCGGCGATGTTGGCGGCGGTCCACGTCGCACCGATGCCGGCGAACTCGTGCAGGAACCGGCTCAACACCTGTTGTCCGTGGGGGGAATGGAGCACCTCGGGGTGGTACTGCACACCGGCCAGGCGGCGGGCCCGGTTCTCGAAGCCCGCGACGGGGGCGCCGGCGCTGGAGGCGATCACCTCGAACCCATCCGGCGCGGCGGTCACCGCGTCGCCGTGGCTCATCCACACCGGCTGGGTACCCGGCAGGTCGGCATGCAGATCGCCACCGGCGACGTTCAGCTCGGTACGCCCATATTCGCTGGTCCCGGTGTGTTCCACGGTGCCACCGAGGGCCTGGGCCATGGCCTGGAAGCCATAGCAGATGCCGAACACAGGTACGTCGAGATCGAACAGAGCAGGGTCCAGACGTGGAGCGCCCTCGGCGTACACACTGGCCGGGCCGCCCGACAGCACGATGGCCTGTGGGTCCTTGGCCTTGATCTCCTCGACCGTGGCGGTGTGCGGGATGACCTCGGAAAACACCCGCGCCTCACGGACTCGGCGAGCGATCAGCTGTGCGTACTGAGCGCCGAAGTCGACGACGAGGACAGGACGGGGAGATGCAGATGTCACCGCAACAGTCTAGTGGGCAGGTCAGCGCGTGCTTGAGGTGCCGGAATTCTTGGTAGAACGGACCCAGCGAACAAAGGTCCGCAGCGGCGGCCAATGTGCACGAGGAGGCGCCGATGCAGCTGCAGTGGGTTCTTGAAGGTTTCCATCCCGAAACCGAAGAATTGGTGCAGGAGTACCCGCTTCCGCGCGTGGATGCGGATGCCATACGCCGAATCCTGAACGTGCCCAACGGCATTCCGATCGAGCCATTCGACTTCGACGTACCGGACATCGATGCCGCTCGCGCGCTGGCCGAATTCACCGACGAACCCGTCATGATCGAACCGGCGATCAATTACCAATTGGGTTGCTACCGCGCGGAGCCATGACCATGTGGCAGGTGGAAGGGTATGACCGAAATACCGAGGAACTGGTTTGTGCATATTCTCTTCCGCACCTCGCTACCTCGGATGTCCGCCGAATATTGCGCGTGTGGGACGAGGAACCGCTGGAACCGTTCTTGTTCGATGTGAATCAGGCCCATATTTTCGACGCGCTTGCTGAATTCAGCGATGTTGCGGTCGCAATGGATCCCGCGCGCAGCTACTACCTCGCCTTCTCTGAAGTTCAGAGCTAGCGGGTTCACACGGCAGGTGTCATAAGTCACCCCCAAGCCGTGTTTGAACCCACCGTCAGCGTGGTGATTACGCATGATGGAGAAGACGTCGGCGAAAGCGAGGACGCTGTGCTGGGCATGCCCGAGCAGATCACTGCCTGCCTGTTCGATCTCGATGGTGTGCTCACCGACACCGCGAGCGTGCACAAGAAGGCCTGGAAGGCCATGTTCGACGACTTTCTGCGCACGCGGGCCGCGCGTACCGGGGACGAGTTCGTCGCCTTCGACATCGACGCCGACTACCTGAACTACGTCGACGGCAAGCGCCGTGAGGACGGCGTCCGGTCGTTTCTCGCCAGCCGCGGAATCCAACTGCCCGAGGGCAACCCGGACGACCCGGCAGATGCCGACACGATCGAGGGCCTCGGCAATCGCAAGAACGCAATGTTCCACCAGACCCTGAAGAAGGACGGGGTCGAGGTATTCGACGGGTCACGCCGTTACCTGCAGGCGGTGGCGGATGCGGGCCTGCGCCGCGCGGTGGTGTCGTCGAGCGCCAACACCGAGGAGGTACTCAAGATCACCGGATTGGACACATTCATCGAGCAGCGGGTGGACGGGGTGACCATGCGCGACGAAAACCTGCCGGGCAAGCCGGCACCGGACAGCTTTCTGCGTGCCGCCGAGCTACTCGGTGTCTCCCCCGCGCAGGCCGCGGTATTCGAGGACGCGCTGGCCGGAGTGGCAGCGGGGCGGGCCGGAAAGTTCGGATTCGTCGTGGGCGTGGACCGGGTGGGTCAGGCCGCGCAGTTGCGTCGCGACGGCGCCGACACCGTCGTCACCGACCTGGCGGAGTTGATGTAGCCCGATGATGATCACCCATGACGCGTACCCGGTCGAACCGTGGCAGGTGCGCGAAACCCGTTTGGATCTCAATCTGTTGGCTCAATCCGAATCACTGTTCGCCCTGTCGAACGGTCATATCGGCCTGCGCGGCAATCTCGATGAAGGCGAGCCGTTCGGTTTGCCCGGCACCTACCTGGCCGGCTTCTTCGAGGTGCGTCCGCTGCCCTACGCCGAAGCCGGATTCGGCTACCCCGAGGCGGGGCAGACGGTCGTCGACGTCACCAACGGCAAGGTCATGCGGCTGCTGGTCGACGACGAACCCTTCGACGTGCGCTACGGCGATCTGCTGGACCACGAGCGCACGCTGGATCTGCGCGCAGGCACTCTGACCCGTCGCGCCCACTGGCGGTCACCGGCCGGAAAACAGGTCAAGGTGGTTTCCACCCGACTCGTGTCGTTCTCGCACCGCGGAGTTGCAGCCATCGAATACATCGTCGAGGCGGTCGACGAATTCGTCCGCGTGACACTCCAATCCGAACTCGTCACCAACGAAGACCAACCGGAGACATCCGACGATCCCCGGGTCTCGGCAGTACTCAAACATCCACTGCACGCCGTGCACCACGAGAACACCGACCACGGTGCGCTGCTGGTGCATCGTACGACCGGCAGCGGCTTGATGATGGCGGCCGCCATGGACCACGACGTCGATGTCCCCGGCCGCGTCGAGGTCAGCACCGAAACCTGGGACGATCTGGCTCGCACCACCGTCATCTGCGGGCTGCGGCCCGGCCAGAAGCTGCGCATCGTCAAATACCTCGCCTACGGATGGTCGAGCCTGCGGTCACGCCCCGCACTGCGCGATCAGGCCGCGGCCGCCATCACCGGTGCGCGCTACAGCGGCTGGCAGGGGCTGCTCGACTCGCAGCGCGCTTATCTCGACGAGTTCTGGGACTGCGCCGACGTCGAGGTCGAGGGAGATCCGGATTGCCAGCAGGCGGTGCGGTTCGGTTTGTTCCACGTGTTGCAGGCCAGTGCCCGCGCCGAGCGGCGCGCGATCGCGGGTAAGGGATTGACCGGCACGGGTTATGACGGCCATGCGTTCTGGGACACCGAAGGTTTCGTGCTGCCGGTGCTGACGTACACCAAACCTCAGGCCGCCGCCGACGCGCTGCGGTGGCGGGCCTCGACGCTGGATCTGGCCCGGGAACGCGCGGCGCTCCTCGATCTGGACGGCGCCAGTTTCCCGTGGCGAACGATCCGCGGCGAGGAATGCTCGGCCTATTGGCCGGCAGGCACTGCCGCATGGCACATCAACGCCGATATCGCCGCGGCGTTCGAACGCTATCGCGTTGTGACCGGCGATGATTCGCTGGAACAAGAGTGCGGTCTCGAGGTGCTGGTGGATACCGCCCGGCTGTGGATGTCGTTGGGACACCATGACCGGCACGGGGTCTGGCACCTGGACGGGGTGACCGGACCGGACGAATACACCGCGGTGGTGCGCGACAACGTGTTCACCAACCTGATGGCCGCACACAACTTGAGGGTGGCGGCCGCGGCGTGCATGCGTCATCCGGATCTGTCCAATTCGATGGGCGTGACCACCGAGGAGACCGCGGCCTGGCGGGACGCCGCCGACGCCGTCCACCTCCCCTACGACGAAGAGCTGGGTGTGCACCAGCAGTGCCAGGGCTTCACCACGCTGGCCGAATGGGATTTCACCGCCAACACCACCTACCCGCTGTTGATGAACGAGCCGTACGTCCGGCTATACCCCGCCCAGGTCCTCAAGCAGGCAGATCTGGTGCTGGCCATGCAATGGCAGAGCCACGCCTTCACCCCGGAACAGAAGGCCCGCAACGTCGACTACTACGAGCGGCGCACCACCAGGGACTCGTCACTGTCGGCATGCACCCAGGCAGTGATGTGCGCGGAGGTCGGCCACCTCGACCTGGCCCACGACTACACCTATGAGGCCGCCTTGATCGACCTGCGGGATCTACACCGGAACACCCGAGACGGCCTGCACATGGCGTCGCTCGCCGGTGCCTGGACGGCACTGGTGGCGGGATTCGGCGGACTGCGTGACGACGAGGGCGCCCTCTCGCTCGACCCACACCTGCCCGATGGCATCTCGTGCCTGCGGTTCCGATTGCGGTGGAAGGATTTTCGGGTAACGGTCGACGCGCATCACGACACCGTCACCTACACGTTGCGCGACGGTCCGGACGGGTCGCTGACCATCCGTCATGCCGGTGATGAGGTACACCTGAGCACCCGCGAGCCGACCACCGTCAAAGTCCGTCCCAGGCATCCGCTGCTGCCGCCCCCGCCGCAGCCGGCCGGGCGTGAACCGGTACGTCGCCGCACGGGTCAGTAGAAACCGACCCGACCGGTTTGAGATCTGTAGGTCGGGGTACTCGGCTGTCGTCAGTCTCGGCAGTCGTATCGCCGTGCGCGGCGGGCGGCGCCGAACAGCGAAAGGAGCGACGGGGTGACCGGTACCCAGCCCAAGCCGACAACCACCGACGCCGGAATCCCGGTGTACAGCGACGAACATTCGTTGACGATCGGCCCGGACGGGCCGATCCTGCTGCAGGATCACTACCTGATCGAGCAGATGGCGATGTTCAACCGGGAGCGCATCCCGGAGCGCCAGCCGCACGCGAAGGGCGGCGGCGCATTCGGTCACTTCGAGGTGACCAGCGACGTCAGCGCCTACACCAAGGCCGCGGTGTTCCAACCCGGCGTCAAAACCGAGACCCTGACCCGGTTTTCGACCGTGGCCGGTGAGCGTGGCAGCCCCGACACGTGGCGCGATCCTCGCGGCTTCGCCACCAAGTTCTACACGACCGACGGCAACTTCGACATGGTCGGCAACAACACCCCGGTGTTCTTCATGCGCGACCCGTTGAAGTTCCAGCACTTCATCCGATCCCAGAAGCGGCGCGCGGCCAACAACCTGCGCGACCACGACATGCAATGGGACTTCTGGACGTTGTCCCCGGAATCGGCGCATCAGGTGACGTGGTTGATGGGCGATCGCGGTATCCCCCGCGACTGGCGCCATATGAACGGATACTCCAGCCACACGTACAGCTGGGTCAATGCCGCCGGGGAGATCTTCTGGGTGAAGTACCACTTCAAGACCGACCAGGGCGTCGAGTTCCTCACCCAGGAAGAGGGTGACGAGATGGCCGGCATCGACGGGGATGCCCACCAGCGGGATCTCTACTCGGCGATCGAGCGCGGCGAGTTCCCGACGTGGTCGCTGAAGGTCCAGATCATGCCGTTCGAGGAGGCCAAGGACTATCGCTTCAACCCGTTCGACCTGACCAAGGTCTGGCCGCACGGCGACTATCCGCTCATCGACGTCGGCACCCTGCGACTGGACCGCAACGTCGAGGACTACCACACCGAGATCGAGCAGGCCGCCTTCGAACCCAACAACCGCGTGCCCGGTACCGGCCTGAGTCCGGACAAGATGCTGCTGGCCCGCGACTTCTCCTATGCCGATGCGCACCGTCACCGGCTCGGCAGCAATTACAAGCAGATCCCGGTCAATGCCCCGAAGGTCGAGGTGAACAGCTACTCGAAAGACGGGGCCATGCGGATGAAGAATGCAACCGACCCGGTCTACGCGCCGAACTCGTACGGCGGCCCGCAGGCCGACCCGGCCCGTACCGGTGAATCGCTGTGGCGTGCCGACGGCGAGATGATCCGCGCCGCCTACACGCTGCACGCCGAGGATGACGATTGGGGCCAGGCCGGGACGATGGTGCGCGACGTGCTCGACGACGCGGCGCGTGCCCGGCTGGTGTCCAATATCGCCGGGCACCTGTCGAAGGGGGTCTCCGAGCACGTGTTGGAGCGTGCCTTCGAGTACTGGAAGAACGTCGACAAGCAGCTCGGCGAGAAGGTCGAATCCTCGGTCCGCAACGGCGGCTGACTACTTCGCGGCGGCGCCGGGTTCGAGGATCCGTGCGACCTCGGCGCCGACCGCGTCGCGTACCTCGTCGTCGCCGATCGGATCCAGGCCGGCCGACGACCGCAGGAACGGTTCGAAGAACCGCCAACCCAGTTGCAGGGCAACGGCATTGGCGACCGCAAGCCGTCCACTGCGCTCGTCTTCGAACCGAGGCAGGACTTGCCCGAGCAGCCTCGTGACACCCGGAAACCGGGTCTGTAGCCGGCCGATCGGGTAACCGTCGAGCAGCGCCCGCGCCATCACGCGCATGTGCAGGTCCATGTTCTGCTCGATCTCGTCAGCCGGGCCGCCGTCGTCCAACAGAGTGGTGAGCCGCCCGCCGAGGTGATCGAGGACCGCGCCGACCAGCTGCTCCTTGGTGCCGAAATGCCGATAGATCAGCCCGTGATTGACCTTGGACCGCGACGCGACGTCCCGGATCGACGTGGCCGACACCCCGCGCTCGGCGAACAGTTCGGCCGCCGCCGACAGCGCGGCCGCCACCACCTCTTCCCGGCCCACCGGGTTCGCCGGATCTCTCGCCGGTGGCGTGGGTGTAGTCACGTGGCTACACTAGCCCACATGCAGGTGTAGTCACTTGACTACAGTTGTTCCACCAGCGAAAAGGACAAGCCGATGACCGCTTCCACCACCGCTCCCCTCACCATCAAGAAGCTCGGCAGCCGCATCGGTGCCCGTATCGACGGGGTGAAACTGGGCGGGAATCTCGATGCGAGCACGGTCGCCGAAATCCGGCGCGCCCTGCTGGAGCACAAGGTGATCTTCTTCGGCGGCCAGCACCACCTCACCGACGAGGAGCATCACGCCTTCGCGCGCTTGATGGGCACGCCCGTCGGCCACCACGCCCTCAAGCAGAACGATGCCCCGCTGATCACCCCGCTCGATTCCGAGTACGCCAAGGCCACCCGCTGGCACACCGACGTCACGTTCGTGCCGGACTACCCGGCCATCTCGATCCTGCGCGCAGTGACACTGCCCGAGTACGGCGGATCGACCCTGTGGGCCTCGACCGCGGCCGCCTACGATCGGCTGCCCGCACCGCTCAAGGCGCTCACCGAGAACCTGTGGGCCGTCCACAGCAACCGCTTCGACTACGCCGCGGCACAGGCCATCGCCCTCAGCGAGGAACAGCAGCAGATGCGGGCCGCGTTTGAGAAGCCCGACTTCCGCACCGAACACCCGGTGGTGCGGGTGCACCCCGAGACCGGCGAACGCACCCTGGTGGCCGGTGACTTCACCCGCGGCTTCCTCGGCCTGGACAGCCATGAATCCGCCACCCTGCTAGAGCTGCTGCAACGACGCATCACCATGCCGGAGAATACGATTCGCTGGAACTGGGCTCCCGGTGACGTCGCGATGTGGGACAACCGGGCCACGCAGCACCGTGCGGTCGACGACTACGACGATCAGCGCCGAGTGATGCACCGGGTGACGCTGTCCGGCGATGTCCCCGTCGACATCCACGGACAGCCCAGCCGTCCCCTCGCCGATGCCGCTCTGCTGCAGGCGGTCTGACTCACATCTTGATCGCGGGCATCAGCCTGGTCATGTTCCACAGGCGGTTGCGCCGGGCCGACAATGCCGAAATGGTCAGGGCACCCGCCCAGATCACCAGCAGTGTGATGATCGCCTGCCACAGCCGGTGATCGATACCGCCCAGGATGAGCTGGCGTAATCCGTTGACGCCGTATGTCATCGGATCGTAGGCATGGAATACCTGGAACGGCCGGGACGTCGTCTCCACCGGATACATCCCGCCGGCGCTGACCAACTGGAGCATCAGCAGCGCCATCAACAGCACGCGTCCGACCGCGGGGCCGACGAGGGCGTTGACCGCTTGCGTCGCGGCGACGAACGCGCATGACACGAGGATCATGAAGCCCAGCATCGCGACCGGATGCACCACCTGCATGCCGAGCGCGAACCGCACCACGCAGTACAGGATGATCGCCTGGAACACCCCGATGAACGCCGCGGGCAGGTAGCTGGCGAGCACCACCCGGATCGCCAGCACCTCCGCGGCTATCGGGCGGTTCTGCAACGGGCGCAACACCATCCACAGCACCAGCGCGCCGAAGAACAGGGCGAGTGTGATGAAGAACGGTGCCATCCCGGTGCCGAAGTTGGGCGCGGAGTTCTCCGCCGAGTTCTGCAGGTGAACCGGGCCACCGATGGTGTCGGCGATCGCGTCCTTCTGCGCAGGCGTCCAATCCGGTACCTGACCGGCACCGTCGGCGAGCTTGGTGGCCAACTCGGCCGATCCGCTTCGCAACTGGGTGGTACCGGCTTTTAGCTGCCCGGCACCGGTGTCGAGTTTCGCGATACCACTGGCCAATTCGGAATTGCCCGAGGCGAGCTGCTGGGCACCGCCGCGCAGCTGGTTCAGCTTGGCGTTGAGGTCGGAGTTCTTGCTGCCCACCTGATCGAGCGCGGAGTTCAACGGGCTGCCGGGGTTGCGCAGCGACGAGGTCATCGAGATCGCCGCGTTCTCGGCGTCGGTGAGCTGCTGGCGGATCTGCGGAGTGAACTGGTGGGCCCGAAGGTCGCCCTGGACGCCGCGCAGAGTTCCGGCGGCGTTGTTGGCGATCGGATCCGAGCTGGCCGACAGCTGGTCGATCACCGAGGTCAACGCCGTCGCGGCCGAGTCCTGTGCCCCGGTGATGGCACCGATCTGGTCATTGGCCTGCCGCAGGGCAATTGTGCCGTCTTCCAGTTTCTGCGTGTCACCACCGATCTTCGACAGCGCCGAGCTCACCGCCACCAGCGGATCGGTGGCCTTGTTGATCCCATCGGAGAGCTGCTTGGCGCCGGTGGCGAGCTGCGCCGAGCCGGACCGGGCGGTGTGCAGGCCGGTCGCCAACTGGCCGGCGCCGTCATCGACTTTCACTGCGCCGTCAGCGAGTTGGGCCGCACCGTCGGCAGCCTGCTTGATCCCGGCACCCGAGCTGACCACCACGGAGAGCACCTGGTTGACCGCCTGGCCGGAGATCCGCGTCGACACCGCATTGAGCACCTGGTCGATCGCGGTGCGGCCGATGTTCGATGAGATGTAGTTGTTGGCGTCGTTGTACACCGCGTTCAGGTTGGCCTGCTTGGGCCGTCCGGTCAGAGGCGAAGCGATCGCCTCGCTGAAATCCGATGGCAGCTCGAGCATGAAGTAGTACGTGCCGTGGTCGACACCCTTGCGTGCCTCTTCTTCGTCCACCACATGCCAATTCAGGCTGGCGTCGTCGGTCAGGCTCTTGGCGATCTCGGCGCCGACATTGATCTGCTGTCCTGACACCACCGCGCCCCGATCCGAATTGACCAGTGCCACCGGCATTTTGTCGACCTGACCGAAGGGGTCCCAGTACGCCCAGAGATACAGCGCACCGTAGACGAGGGGCAACAGCATCAGCACGACGATCGCAGCGCGGGTCATCCGGCTGCGGCCGAAGCGTTTGATTTCCGAGCCGAAGGCGAGACCGGCTATCGGGGATGAGCCGCTTGCGCGAAGATCCTTCAGCATCACGAGTTCTTTCCGTTAAGGATGCGGTGATCGTGCAGGTCGTGGTCAGGAGCTTCATGGCCGAGCGGATTGGTCACTCCGACAACGACACTGCGCTGGGTGGCGATGGCGCCGAGCCGCTCGACCGCGATTGCGCGCCGGCAGTTGTCCCGGACCTGCTCGAGGTCACCGACCACGAGGATGGGGTGATTCGAGAACAGCGCCAGGGTGACCTTCAGCAGGAACAGGTCGAGGTCGGACAGTTCGCTGATGTAGGTTTCCGGCGCGGGCGGCGTCAGGTCTCCGAACACCTCCCGTAGTGCGGACTCACCGGCTTGCGCCGGCACCCGCCGGTACCACGGGGCCAGCCAGCGGCGCTGCTCGGCGAGCACCGTCTGGACGGTGACCGAGTCCTCGAGTTCGTCGATGTCGGCGAACGCCGCGATCGCGCAATGTCGGCGGATGTCGCGGGGCCGGGACTCGCCGCAGACGGTGACGGTGCCGTGGGTGGGTGCAAGGCGGCCGGCCAGCGTCAGCAGCAGCGCAGTCTGGCCCCATCCCCCGGGCATCTGGATGGCGTGGAATCCCGGGGTGAGCTCCAGGTCGATGTCGGAGAACAGCGGGCCGTGCTCGCCATCGACCCCGAGTCCCACCGTGGTGATCTGAGGCGCGCCTTGCGTGTCCTCGGCGTCGTCCCTGTCTTCCATCTCCGACCTTTCGATACTCACTGGTATCCATTCGATACTAGCGAGTATTGTGTTGGTCATGACTGCTGTCAAACCGGCACGTACGCGCCCGACCCGCGACGAGGTGCGCGACCGGATTCTGGATGCCGCGCTGACGGTTTTCGCCGCAGAAGGCTTCGCCGGCGCCACCATCGACGCCATCGGTCAGGCCGCGGGCTTCACCAAGGGAGCGGTGTACTCCAACTTCGAATCCAAGGACGAGCTGTTCCTGGCGCTGTTGGACCGGCAGTTCGAGAGCCGCGGCGCACTCATCGCGACCGCCCTCGACAGCGGGCAGGGCGACACCGCCGCGATCGCCGCGGCGCTGAGTCGCGCAACGCTGGACTCGATCCACGACCAGACCGAATACCAGATCGTCCTGATCGAGTACTGGCTGCGCGCAGTGCGCGATCCCGAGCTGCGCGAACGCCTGGTGGCGCGCCGCCGGACAGCCGCCGATCAAGCCTTGCGCATCGTCGAACAGGCCGGAACGTCACTGCCCGGCAAGCAACTGTCGGCACTCGCGCAGCTGGTGGTCACCATCATCTCGGGGATCGCCACCGAGGAGGTGCTGCAGCCGGGAACGATCGACATCGACACCCTCACCCGCTTGTTCACCGCGCTGCTGGAATCCAGCCCGGACGGGCGGTAACCGGCTCAGGCCAATTTCTTGTGCACGGGCCGTCCACCCGTGGCCTCGAAGATCACCCGCTTGCCGATCTCGACGGCGTGGTCGGCATACCGCTCGTAGTAGCGGCCCAGCAGTGCGACGTCGACAGCCGAGCACACCCCGTCCTCCCACTGACGGTCCAGCAGCAGGGTGAACAGGTGGCGGTGCTCGGCGTCGACGCCGTCGTCCTCGTCGCGCAGTCGCGCGGCGGCGTCCGGATCCCGCGACACCAGCACCTCTTGCGCGGTCTGCGCCAACCGGACGGCTTGCGATCCCATGTCGGTGAAACTCGCGCGCACTTCGTCAGGCAGGGCGCAATCGGGGTGACGCAACCGGGAGATGTCGGCGACATGGACAGCGAGCGCGCCCATCCGGTCGATATCGGCGGCGATGTGCATCGACCCGACCACTGTGCGCAACTCGCCGGCGACAGGCTGCTGGAGGACCAGCAGCCGGAATGCGGACTCCTCGATGCGGCGGTTGTAGTCGGCGATGTGTTCGTGGTCGGCGATGACCTGCTCGGCCAAGGACAGATCGGAGTCGAGCAGGGCCTCGTTGGCCCGCTGCATCGCGCTGACCGCCAGTGCACACATCTCGGCCAGTTGGTCGGACAATGCCGCCAACTCGTCGTGAAATGCCTTTCGCATCGCCACACCCTTCCTCGCCGGACGGTGCCGCCCGGCGAGGGTTAGGTACCCGGAATGCGGCGGGGGCTAACCGCCCGTGTTGACGGGTTCGATCGGCAGCCGCCGCAACCCACCGGGAGCCTCGGCCGGCACCACGGGACGCTCGGGAGCGATCGGCGCCAGCTTCCGGTAGGACTCACCTTGAGCCGGACGCTCGTCGTTCTGTCCCTTGTTCGGCCAGAGCGACGCCGCGCGTTCGGCCTGCGCGGTGATCGAAAGCGACGGGTTCACGCCGAGGTTCGCCGATATCGCCGCGCCGTCCATGACGTAGAGCGTCGGATAGTTGTACACCCGCTGGTACGGGTCGATGACACCGTGCTCGGCGCTGTCGCCGATCGCCGCCCCACCGAGGAAGTGCGCCGTGAGCGGGATGTTGAACAGCTCGCCCCAGGTGCCACCCGCGACGCCGTCGACCTTCTCCGCCATCCGCCTGGTGAACTCGTTGCCCACCGGGATCCACGTCGGATTCGGTTCACCGTGGCCCTGTTTGGACGTCATCACCCGCTTGCCCCCGGGCCCACGCTTGGTGAAGGTGGTGATCGAGTTGTCCAGGTGCTGCATCACCAGCGCGATCACCGTGCGCTCGCTCCACCGCTGCGGGTTGAGGAGCCGGACCAGCTTGCCCGGATCCTCGCGGGCCTGATCGAGGAACTGCCGCCAACGAGGAACGTCGGTGCCCTTCGGCCCGGTGCCGTCGGTCATCAGCGTCTGCAGCAGGCCCATCGCGTTGGAACCCTTGCCGTAGCGCACCGGTTCCACATGGGTGTCGGAGGTGGGATGCACCGAGGAGGTGATCGCCACGCCATGGGTGAGATCCATGCCGGGTGTCACCGTGAGGGTCTGCGCCCCCACGATGGACTCGGAGTTGGTCCGGGTCAGCACGCCCAGCTTGTCGGAGAGCTTGGTCAGCTTGCCGGTGTCCCGCATCTTGAACAGCAGCTTCTGGGTGTTGTACGTCCCGGCCGCCAGGATCAGATGATTCGCGGTGAAAGTCTTGCGGTGACGACGCAGCTTGCTGCCGGTCCGCACGGTGGTGACCTCCCAGACACCGTCGGCACGCTGCTCGAAACTCGTCACGGTGGTCAACGGATGTACTTGCGCGCCGGCCGATTCCGCCAGGCCGAGGTAATTCTTGACGAGCGTGTTCTTGGCGCCGTGACGGCAACCGGTCATGCACTCGCCACACTCGATACACCCGGTGCGGGCCGGGCCGACTCCGCCGAAGAAGGGATCCGGCACGGTCTTGCCGGGGGTCATCTCACCGTCGGGACCGAAGAACACGCCAACCGGTGTGGCGACGAACGTATCCCCGCAACCCATGTCGTCGGCGACCTCTTTGACGATGCGGTCCGCGTCGGTGAAGGTCGGGTTCTTCACGACCCCGAGCATCCGCTGAGCCTGGTCGTAGTGCGGCATCAACTCGGCCCGCCAGTCGGTGATGTCCTTCCACTGCGGGTCGTTGAAGAACGGGTCCGGCGGCACGTACAGGGTGTTGGCGTAGTTGAGGGATCCACCGCCAACACCGGCGCCGGCCAGGATCATGACGTTGCGCAGCAGATGGATGCGCTGGATGCCATACATGCCCAGCTGCGGCGCCCAGAGGAACTTGCGCAGATCCCACGAGGTCTTGGCGAAGTCGGCGTCGGTGAACCGCCGGCCGGCTTCGAGTACTCCGACCCGATAGCCCTTCTCGGTGAGGCGCAGCGCGCTGACGCTGCCGCCGAATCCCGAACCGATCACCAAGACGTCATAGTCAGGCTGCATGTGACCAGTATGACGCTACCCGCAGGTAACTTCTAGACAGGAGGCCCTAACTTGTAAAGAAGAATTTCTCCATGCGGCGGCGACCTCTACCGATTTCTACCTCAGGGTCGCGATCAGCGCCCGAGCACAACCCTGGTGCAGAAAACGGCGCAGCGGGCCCGGTCTGGGGATCCCGCCGAGATCAGGAACCGACCGTCAGGCCGACCTTCTGGAATTCCTTGAGATCGCAGTACCCGGCCTTGGCCATCGATCGGCGCAGACCGCCGACCAGGTTCAACGAGCCGAACGGATCGTCGGACGGTCCGGTGAGCACCTGCTCCAGGCTGGGCCGCTCCCCGACCGCCACCTGCAGCAGCGCGCCCCGCGGCAACGACGGGTGAGCCGCCGCCGACGGCCAGAACCAACCGCTGCCCTGCGCCTCGTCGGCCACCGCCAGCGGGGTACCGAGCACGACGGCGTCGGCGCCGCAGGCGATCGCCTTGGCCAGGTCGCCAGAGGTGTGGATGTCGCCGTCGGCCAGCACGTGCACGTAGCGGCCGCCGGTCTCGTCGAGGTATTCACGACGGGCGGCCGCCGCGTCGGCGATCGCCGTGGCCATCGGCACGCTGATGCCGAGCACTTCGTCGCTCGTGGTGACACCGGCAGTGGAGCCGTAGCCGACGATCACGCCGGCCGCGCCGGTGCGCATCAGGTGCAGCGCGGTGCGATGGTCGAGCACGCCGCCGGCCACCACCGGCACGTCGAGCTCGGAGATGAAGGTCTTCAGGTTGAGCGGCTCGCCGTCGGACGCGACCCGCTCGGCGGAGATGATGGTGCCCTGGATGACCAGCAGGTCGATCCCGGCGGCCACCAGCGTCGGGGTCAGGGCCTGAGCGTTCTGCGGGCTGACGCGGACCGCCGTGGTCACGCCGGCTTCGCGGATGCGCGCGACCGCCGCGCCGAGCAGGTCGGGGTCCAGCGGGGCGGCGTGCAGCTGCTGCAGCATGCGGATCGCCGCCGAGTCGTCGTCGGTGTTCGCCGCGACATCGAGGACCTTCGCGATCTTCTCCTCGACATCGGCATGCCGGCCGATCAGCCCCTCGCCGTTGAGCACGCCGAGACCGCCGAGGCGCCCCATCTCGATCGCGAACTCCACCGACACCAGCGAGTCGGTCGGGTGTGCGATGACCGGAACCTCGAAGCGGTAGGCATCGAGCTGCCAGGCCGTCGAGACATCCTGGGACGAACGGGTGCGCCGCGAGGGCACGATCGTGACGTCGTCGAGCTCATAGGTACGGCGGGCGGTCCTGCCCATGCCGATTTCAACCATGTCGCGCATGACTGTTCTTAGTCTCCTGCCCCACCGATTCAGCGGGTGTAGTAGTTGGGGGCCTCGACAGTCATGGTGATGTCGTGCGGGTGGCTTTCCTTCAACCCGGCCGCCGTGATCTGGACGAACTGCGCCTGCTGCAACTGCTCGATGGTCGCCGAGCCGGTGTAGCCCATGGCTGCCCGCAGCCCGCCGGTGAGCTGGTGGATCACCGAGCCCAGCGGCCCCCGGAACGGCACCCGGCCCTCGATGCCCTCGGGCACCAGCTTGTCCTCGGAGAGCACGTCGTCCTGGAAGTAGCGGTCTTTGGAGTAGGACTTGCCACCGCCGCGTCCCTGCATGGCACCCAGCGAGCCCATGCCGCGGTAGCTCTTGAACTGCTTGCCGTTGACGAAGATCAGGTCGCCCGGCGACTCGGCGGTGCCGGCCAGCAGCGAGCCCAGCATGGCCGTCGATGCGCCGGCCGCCAGCGCCTTGGCGATGTCGCCCGAGTACTGCAGACCGCCATCGGCGATCACCGGCACGCCGTAGGGCTTGCAGGCGGCGACGGCTTCGAGGATCGCGGTGATCTGCGGGGCGCCGACACCGGCGACCACGCGGGTGGTGCAGATCGAGCCGGGGCCCACACCGACCTTGACCGCGTCGGCGCCGGCCTGCACCAGCGCAGCGGCCGCGGCGCGGGTCGCGACGTTGCCGCCGACGACCTCGACGCGGTCGCCCACGGTCTGCTTCACCCGCGCCACCATGTCGAGCACGCCGCGGTTGTGGGCGTGGGCGGTGTCGACGATCAGCACGTCGACTCCGGCGTCGACCAGTGTCATGGCCCTCGCCCAGGCGTCGTCGCCGACGCCCACCGCAGCGCCGACCAGGAGCCGGCCGTCGCTGTCCTTGGTGGCCAACGGGAACTGCTCGGTCTTGACGAAGTCCTTGACGGTGATCAGGCCGGTCAGCTTGCCGTGACCGTCGACGATCGGCAGCTTCTCGATCTTGTGGCGGCGCAGCAGGCCGAGGGCAGCCTCGGCGGACACGCCTTCCTGGGCGGTGATCAGCGGCGTCTTGGTCATCACCTCGGCGACGGGCTTGTTCTCGTCGACCTCGAAGCGCATGTCGCGGTTGGTGATGATCCCCACGAGTTGCCCGGCCTCGTCGACGACCGGGAGCCCCGAGATCCGGAACCGGGCGCACATCGCGTCGACCTCGGCCAGGGTGTTGGTGGGCGAGCAGGTGACCGGGTCGGTGACCATACCGGCCTCCGACCTCTTCACCGTCTCCACCTGGGCGGCCTGTTCGGCGGCCGGAAGGTTGCGGTGCAGCACGCCCATCCCACCGGCGCGGGCCATCGCGATGGCCATCCGCGATTCGGTGACGGTGTCCATCGCGGAGCTGACCATCGGCACCCGCAGACGGATGTTCCGGGTCAGCTGGCTCGAGGTGTCAGCGGTGGCCGGGACCACATCCGAGGCAGCAGGCAGCAGCAGGACGTCATCAAAGGTGAGACCGAGCATCGCGATCTTGGTGGGATCGTCGCCGCCGGTCGACACCGGTACGGCAATGGGAACGCTGCTTTCAGCGATCGACATGGGTGGGGCCTCCAGTGGCAGGCGTGGGGCTTATAACCCGATTCTATCGGCTCGGTTATTGACAGTGATGTTGCCGTTCCTTGCACCTCAGGGTGCACATCCCCCCGCGCATCAGGACGGCTGGCGCGATACCTGTGCGGCTGCGTAGTGTGGGACTCGTGCGTGACCACCTCCCCCCTGGTTTGCCGCCCGATCCGTTTGCCGATGATCCTTGCGATCCTTCTGCTGCGCTGGACGCGATCGAGCCGGGCCAGCCGCTGGACCCTCAGGAACGGACGGCTGTCGAGGCTGATCTAGCTGATCTCGCGGTATACGAGGCGCTGTTGGCGCACAAGGGAATTCGCGGTCTCGTCGTCTGCTGTGACGAATGCCAGCAGGACCACTACCACGACTGGGACATGCTGCGGGCCAACCTGCTGCAGCTGCTCGTCGACGGCACGGTGCGCCCGCACGAGCCGGCCTACGACCCCGAGCCCGATGCCTACGTGACGTGGGACTACTGCCGCGGCTATGCTGACGCGTCCCTCAACGAGGCGACCTCGGACACCGACGGCTACCGCTGACCGCCGCCTAGCCCCGGCAACAGGGGCACTTCGATCCCCGGCGATGCCGGGCCCTCTCCGTTATGTCCGCCCGACGGGCTTTCGTGACCTCCGCCACTGCTGGGCTCCACAGGTGCGGCCTGCGTGGTACGCACCGACGGCGCGGACGGCACGGATGTCGGCTCGACGGTCGGCGCGACAGTCGTAGTGGTCACCGCGGGCGCTTCGGCCGCCGGTGCGGCCGTGGTGGTCGGCGCCGAGGACGTGCGAGGCGCCGCCGGCGTTGAGGCGGGCGAGGACTCTGTCGCAGTGGCCGGCGCGCTCGTCGTCGGCTCGGCACTGCTCGACGGCGTCGGGGCCGTGGTCGACGACGGCGGCGTCGACGGCTGGCTGGTCGTCGGTTGCGACGTCGGGTTCTCCGATGGCGACGTGGGTGACGTGGACGTCTCCGAACCCGGGCTGGGCTCTGTCGTCGGTGTCGAAGGCCCGGTCGTCGGTGTCGAAGGCGACGTCGGCGTCGTCTCCCCCGGCGTGGACGGGGACTGCGGCGTCGTCGTCACCGTCACCTCGGGTAACACCACCGGCGGTGCATCGGGCGGCACGGTCGCGTTCGGGTCGCGGTTCTCCACCTTGACCGACAGTTGCTGCCACTGGTCGACGAGTTCCTGCTTGCGCTGCTCGTCGCCGACGGTGGCGACCGTGGTCGTGATGGTCTGCAGCTTCTGCTGGGCCTGCTCCCACTGCCCGTCGTCGATCATCTGCTGGACCTGCTTGAGCTCGCTCGACGCCAGTTCGACCCCCACGTCGCGGGTTACCGGCGCGGACCCGAAGACCAATCCGCGCACCCCGTAGAGGGCATCGCCCGGGCCGGAGCCGTACACGGCCGCACCGAACCCGCCGAGGCACAGCACCGCGGCCGCCATGGAGCCCACCAGCGCCATCGGGATGCGCACCCGACCCTGCCCGGTCGCCTTGTCGAGCGCCTTGACGGCCTCACGCGGTGTCGCGATGCCCGCCATCGGGGTTTGTCGTGCGTCGTCGCGCCAACCGGCCAGCAGGACGGCCAGTTCGGCCTCCTCCCGGTCGGTCGCATAGACCTGCCGCTCGAGGGACAGCGCCTCGATGAATTTCTCGGACCGGTTGATCTCGTTGAGGGACGGATCACCACCGTTTGAGGTCCAGCGGCCGAAGTCAGGCATGGTCGCGCCCCGTCGCCATGATCTCGTTCTTCAGCCGGGCGAGCGCACGGTGCTGCGCGACGCGCACGGCGCCGGCGGTGCTTCCGACGGCCTCCGCGGTCTCCTCGGCGCTCATGCCGACGACGATGCGCAGGATCAGGATCTCGCGCTGCTTCTCGGGCAGCACGGACAGCAGCCTGGCCATCCGTTCAGAAGACTCGGTGTCGAGAGCGGTCTGCTCGGGCCCCGCGTCAAGGGAGAACCGCTCGGGCACCACCTCGGTGGGCTCGGCACGGTTCCTGGCTGCCGCGCGATGCGCGTCAGCAACCTTGTGCGCAGCGATGCCGTAGACAAAGGCCAGGAACGGGCGTCCCTGATCCTTGTAGCGCGGCAGCGCCGTAATGGCGGCCAAGCAAACCTCCTGCGCAACGTCATCAGCTGATAGACCACTGCGCTCGGTCGCCCCCACCCTCGCCCGGACATACCGAACGACGATCGGCCGAATGATCTCCAGCACTTCCGAGAGCGCGTTCCGATCACCTGCCACTGCGTCAGCAACGACAATGTCGAGACGGTCTCCCGAACTTGTCATCGTGGGCGATCTCTCCAGCGTTACGTTGCACCGACACTCGGGGCGGATTGGCTCAGCTAAACAATAACGATCGATGAGGCAGGGCCCTGCCGGTGCCAGATCTAGGCGCCGGCCCACACCCCGCCTCTGCGACGCACTGTATCGGCGCCGAGGTCCCGGATCCGGTTGATTTGGGCAGCGTCGTGTGACTCGCTGCCGATGTCGGCCAGCACGCACGCCAACGCCCAGCGCAGCGGGATCAGTCCGAATTTCTCGGTGGCCGGCAGTGCCGCGTCGGCGACCTCCCGCGCGGCGTCGAGCTCGCCGGCACTGCACAGCGCCGCGGCCAGCACGACGTCGGATTTGACGGCGTGGCGCGTCGAGCGGTGACCGGCCGCGGCCGCGACTCCGCATCGGGCATGTTCGACGGCCTCGGCGCCGCGGCCCTGGACCATGGCCAGTTCGGCGCTCACCCACGACAGCCGGATCCGCTGCCGCGAGTCGCCGGGGGTGTCTATGGCGCGAGCCCGGTCGAGCAGTCGGGCCGACACCCCGAACCGGCCCATCCCCAAGGCGTCGGCGGCGAGCCCGACGAGCGCGTCGCCGGCGGCCTCGTCATCGTCGCCGCGGTGCGCCCACGCCTGGCCGTCGGCGCCGCGAGCGCGCGCGTGCCCACCCAGCTGGCGAAGAAACGAGGCGCGGGTGCTGTGGACCAGCGAGACCAACGGACCCGAGTCCTGGCACCGCAGGATCTCGGCAAGCTCGGTGAGCGCACAGGCGTAGCGCCCCTGCCCGCCGGCGGCGACCGCCCGCAGCCAGCGCTCGTGCGGCGTGGTCGCGCCGGGCAGCGGCCAGCGGCCGGGGTCGGCCCCGAAGGCAGCGTCAGCCAGGGCCGCGGCGGCCCCTGCGATTGCAGTCATCGGTCAGCGACGCTATCAATACCGTCGGTACCGCCGGGTTCGTGGGCAACCCGGCACGGACGGATACGCCGGAATTCACGTTGCCGGCGACAATTAGTTAACAATTGATGGCTCGAATGTTAATGGCAGGTCAACTAACTATCGCCCGGCCGGAATAGCGCATGACGACACCTCTGGTCCGAGCAGGGAAAATCCGATGACCTCTAGCAGATCCTTAACACCGATGTCTCGGTCACCGCGTCACAATGATGAACGTGATGTAAATTCTCGACCTGCGGTTATGTCCTTTAGCACATCGGCAAGGTATTGACTCGCTTTATCGGGCCCCCCTAGTTTGTGTGCACGAGCGGTCATCGGCGACATGTGCTCAGTTCGGTTCCACCGACTCAAACCCGCCCACTTTTGGCGAAATGGGCGAGCAGAGAGGGGTTTTCCAAATGCCGCAGCCGCAGCAACTTCCCGGACCCAATGCGGATATCTGGGATTGGCAAATGCAGGGACTTTGCCGTGGAGTCGATTCGTCAGTGTTCTTCCATCCCGATGGCGAGCGCGGGCGGGCCCGGGCGCAACGCGAGGTTCGCGCCAAGGAGATGTGCCGCAGCTGCCCGGTGATCACCCAGTGCCGCACCCACGCGCTCGCCGTCGGCGAGCCCTATGGCATCTGGGGCGGCTTGAGCGAGTCCGAGCGCGAGCTCTTGCTCAAGCGGGGGATCCGCCGCAGCGCCTGAATCCCGCAGCAAACTTCACACGCCGAACTGCAGAGGCTCCATTCCGCGAGGGATGGGGCCTTTGCAGTTCCTGGCATCCACAGCCAGGGTCAGCCCGCCAGGAAGGCCCCAAGCGCGAGGACCGCGAGCACGAGGAACGCGGCGGGAAAGGCGATGTTGTAGAACACGCCCGCACGGATGTGGGTGATGACGGCGCCGACGAAGAACCCGATCAGCCCGATCGCGGCGGCGATACCCAGCGGCGGGAAGGCCAACAGGCCCACGAGCAGTCCGACCGCGCCCGCGCCCTTGAGCAGTCCGAGGGTCGGTACCCAACTCCGCGGGACACCGACCTCGGCGGAGTTCGCGAGGACGAAGCGGACCGCGGCGAGGTCCGCGACGGCCATCGCCCCATTGGCCACGATGGCGATCGCGACGATCACGGCCGCGATCATGCCGAGTTGTAGGGTCATGATGGTCGTCTCCCATGTTCGGATGCTGCGGTGGTGGTTCACCTTGATGACGTTTCCGACGCCCGGAAGGTGACGCTGTGACCGATCTGGAGACCCTGGCCGCCCGGTTCGAGGAGGATCGGCACCACTTACGCGAGGTCGCCCACCGACTGCTCGGCTCGGTGCATGACGCCGACGACGCGGTCCAGGCCGCGTGGCTGAAAGTGAGCCGGCGCGGCATCGCCGAGGTGACCAATCCGACTGGCTGGTTCACCACGGTGACCGCCCACGAATGCCTCGACCGACTCCGGGAGCGGAAACGCCGCGCGGAAGTGCTCGGCGCCGACGAGCACGTTCCTGCTGCCGTGGCTCCGGCCGCCGAGGAACAGGTGGCCATGGCCGAGTCGGTGGGCCGCGCCCTGCTGGTGGTGCTCGACCGGCTCTCCCCCGCCCAGCGCGTGGCGTTCGTTCTGCACGACGCCTTCGCCGTGCCCTTCGACGACATCGCCGCGCTGCTCGACCGCACGCCGGCAGCCACCAAGAAACTGGCCAGCCGGGCCCGGGAGCGGGTGCGGGGTGCAACCAGCGCGGCTCGCCCCACCGCCGAACACCTGTCCGTCGCGCGAGCTTTCCTGGCAGCCTCGCAGGAGGGCGACCTCGACGCTCTGCTGGAGATCCTCGACCCCGACGTGGTGCGCCGCGTGGACCGAGTGCTCGTCGGCGGGCACATTCCCGTCGAGCTTCGGGGCGCCCGGGAGTTCGTCGAGGAGTCCAAGCTGTTCGCCGCGACAGCGCGCGGCGGCGAGGTCGCCGTTCTCGACGGCGCCGCGGGCATCGTCGTCGCGCCCGCCGGTCAGCTCAAGTCCCTACTGCGCCTTGATATTCGGGACGGCCGGATCCATGTCATCGACATCATCGGCGATCCGGACCGCCTGGCGTCGGTCGACGTGACGTTGGCGGACTAGGCACCCGGAGGTGCCTGGAAGCCACCGATCTGCTGTTCGAGCAGTTCGGCCAGCCGCAGCGGCGTGTGGTCCTCAAACATCGGACCGATGAGCTGCACTCCCACCGGCAGTCCCTCGGCGGACCGCCCCGCCGGTACGGCGGTAGCGGGCAGGCCGGGCATGGTGGCCAGTCCGGCCCAGACGAGCTGGTCGAAGTACGCGTACTCGACACCGTCGACATCGATCCGACGTTCCAACAGATCTGGGTTGTGGTCATGCGGGAACGCCGGAGTCGGCGTGATCGGACACACGACGACATCGAACTCACCGAACAACTGTCGCCAGCCCTGGCGGTGGAGTTCGCGACGGTTGTTCACCTCGATCCAATCGCGGTGGCTCGACACCATTCCGCGCAACCGAGCCGCATCGAGGCTCTGATCGTCTGGGCTCAGGCCGGCGGCGAGGGTTTGCAGCTGCTCGTACGCGTCGACCGGGAATCGCGCCGAGGTGCTGGAAAACAGCAACTGCGTGTACAGCAACGCGGCTTCGGCCAGATCTGGCAGCAGTGGACTGTGTCGTTCGACGCGGGCACCGCTGGAAGCAAGGGCATCCGCCACCCGGCTGATGCCGGCGCGCACCGCGGCTGAGGTTGCGAGGAACGGATGCTCATCGAGGACCAGGACCCGGAAGTCGCCGAGGCCCTCATGACGCGGGGGCGGCAGCGTCACCCGGTGTGCCACACCGAGAGTCAGCGGGTCCGGTCCTGCCATCACGTCGAGCAGGAGTGCGAGATCGCGGGCAGTGCGCGCCATCGGACCGACGACGGCGAGGTCGGACTCGGTCGGCAATGCCGGGGTCGACGGCGGGGTCATACCGCGGATCGCGGCCAGGCCGAGGGTCGGCTTGTGCGCGTAGACGCCGCAGAAATGCGCGGGGGTCCGCAACGATCCGGCGAGGTCGGAGCCGATGGACAGGGCGCCGAACCCGGAGGCCAGGGCCGCCGCCGAGCCGCCTGAGGATCCGCCCGAGGTACGACCGGGATCCCACGGATTGTTGGTGGTGCCGTAGATGTCGTTGAAGGTCTGGATGTCTTGCAGCCCCAACGGGACGTTGGTCTTACCCAGCACCACCGCACCGGCGGCCTTGAGCCGCGACACCTGTACCGCGTCCTCGGCCGGCCGGAAGTCCCGGAACTGCGGCATGCCCCAGGTCGTGGGCAGCCCGGCCATGTTGTAGGACTCCTTGACCGTCACCGGAATACCCAGCAGCGGCCGGTCTTCACCCCGGGCACGTGCCCGGTCGGCGTCCCGCGCCGTCTCTCGTGCCCGGTCGAAGTCGGGCACACAGATCGCGTTGATCACCGGATCATCCCGCTCGATCCCGGCGATCGCCGCCTCGGTCAGTTCCTCCGAGGACACTTCACCGGCGCGCAACGCGACCGCCAACTCACCGGCCGACTGAAAATTCCGCTCCATGAATCCGACGCTAAACGCGCGCTGCGGGAGCCATAAAATCCCACTTCCTGCAACAGCTGATTTCCTCGGCGAGCAGTTCCCCCGCAAGCCCGCGGTACCCAGGTTGCGGACGGACAACTCATGCGACGATCCGGTCTGGAAAGCCATCGATCGACTTGTTGAGGAGAGCGGGATGACATCTGAGGAACCCGGGCGCGACACCGCATCGCCGGTCGGTGTGGTGACCGTGGCCGAGACGGGCGCCGGTACCTACACCCAGCAGATCACCGCCGGACGCCACCAACTCATCGCCGACGAGCCCCTTCCGGTGGGCGACGATTCCGGCCCGAATCCCTATGACCTGGTACTGGCCGGCCTGGGTGCGTGTACGTCCATGACGGTGCGGATGTATGCCAACCGCAAAGGCTGGCCGCTTCAGCAGGTACGAGTAGCGTTGCGGCACTCCCGTATTCATGCCAAAGACTGTGCCGACTGTGAGACCACCAAGGGCATGATCGACCACATCGATCGCGAGATCGAATTGGTCGGCGACCTCGACGACACCCAACGGGAACGGTTGATGGGCATCGCCGAGCGCTGCCCGGTACACCAGACCCTCACCTCGTCGGTCCACATCACCACGACCGCGATTTCGTGATCCGCGGGCCTCATCGCGGTGTGCAGGCGTAGGAAGGAAGCCATGGCAGACAACTGGAATGACAACATCATCGCCGAGTTCCGGGCCAATGGAGGCAAGGTCGGCGGTCCGTTCGAGGGTGCGACCCTTCTCCTGCTGCACACCACCGGAGCCAAGTCCGGCAAGGAGCGCGTCAACCCGGTGATGGCGTTCGACCTCGACGGGAAACTCGCCATCGTCGGTTCCTATGCGGGCGCTGATGTCGACCCCGCGTGGTTGCACAATCTGCGCGCGCATCCCGATGCCCACATCGAGATCGGCACCGACGCCTACGACGTACATGCTCGGGAAATGCCGCGGGCCGAGCGCGATGCCGCCTATCCACGGATCGTCGAGAAGGCGCCGGGATTCGGCGAATACCAGACCAAGACCGACCGGGTCATCCCGGTCATCGAGTTGCAGCGGCGATAACCGAAATCAACGCCGGTGGCCTAGTCCGACGCTCGCACAGTAGGCCAGAAGAGCCGGAACAAGCGCTCATCCCAGCCCTCCTGGGCACCGCCGGTCCGGGCGCTTTCGGCGATGTAGGCACCGACCACCGCATCGATCAGCGTCACCGTGTCGACGTCCGCGCGCATCGAAGCATCGGCCTTTGCGGCATCGACCACGGCAGCCAGCGCCGCACGTTGGTCGACGAGGATCCGCCTGAAAACGGCGGTGAATTCGGGATCATCCTCCGTGAGCATCGCCGCCAGGCCACCGAGGCCGATGCCGTCCTCGACCATCCCGACCGCCTGCGCGATGAGCCACCGCAGCCGCTCGGGCGCTGTCGCATCTGGATCCACCGGACCCGGGGACGCGAGGCGCGACAGCGCGCTCGCGAGCATGTCCCGTCGATTTGGATGCCGCCGGTAGATCGTCGTTTTCGCGATTCCTGAGTGCGCGGCCACCGCCTCGACCGTCACGGCGCGAGGTCCGCCGCTCCGCAGCAGGTGCAGCGTCGATTCCGCGATGCCGTCCTCGACCCTTCCCTGCGCCACCGCCCGGCCTCCTTCGCTCGCCAATCGCCTGCCGGGAATATCGCATCCCGGTTATGCGCTACGCTATACGTATCGAACGATACGCTCCGCGTAGCGTTTCGTTCGTCCGCACATTCGATTCCTACGAGGTGATCCCATGCTGAAGGCTTTCCGTCGCATTCCGGTTTCCAACGTCGCGTACGTTCTCCTGCTTGTCGCATTCGTCGCACTCGGACTGTTCGTCACGGCCATGGCGCTTGGCAGCAACCTGGCGGTCGTCGCAGCGGTTGCAATGGTCGCCTGCCTCGGCAGCGCCGTGGCCGGCTTCCGGGCAAGTGCCCGGAGACTGAGTGCTGCCCGGTTACCGGGCGCCCCGACCAACAACGTGAGCATGTTCTCCACCCCGGTCGACCAGGGTCAGGTGGATCGTTATCGCGAGATGTACCGTGCCGAAGGCCAAGTCCGCACCGAAGACCGGACCATGGCTGTCCTTCCCGGTGGAGAATCGATGAACCTGATTGCCCCCTCGGCGGATACCCGGCACCGCCACGCCGCCTGACGTCGCGACCAGTCGGTGGCGCCGCCGGCTACGTCGACGCCACCGACCAAGTGGGAGAGCGTTTTTCGATGAAGGCCTGCACACCTTCGAGTGCGCTCGGATCCATCATGTTGCAGGCCATCGTCGTGCCCGCGTCGGCGTAGGCAGACTCGATGTCGGCCTCGATCTGCCGGTAGAACAACGCTTTCCCCATCGCGACGGCAACCCGGGGCTTCGCCACGATGCTCGCGACCAGCGCCTCTACCTCGTCGTCCAGGGCGTCCGCTGCCGCCACCCGGTTGACCAGCCCCAGCGACCGGGCCTGCTCGGCAGAGACGAACTCACCGGTGACCAGCATCTCGAAGGCGGCCTTGCGAGGCACGTTGCGCGACAATGCCACTCCCGGAGTCGCACAGAACAGCCCGACATTGACGCCGCTCACCGCCAGCCGTGCGTCATCGCTCGCCACCGCGAGGTCGCACATCGCGACAAGTTGGCAGCCCGCTGCGGTGGCAAGCCCCTGGACCCGCGCGATCACCGGCACGGGGAGGCGCTGAATCGACAGCATCACTTTGGTGCACTGTTCGAACAATCGCTCGTAGTACGCCAGCGACGGCTCGGCCCGCATTTCCTTGAGGTCGTGCCCAGCGCAGAAGGCCTTGCCGGACGCTGCCAGGATCACGGCCCGCACGGTCTGGTCTTCGGCCAGCCCGTCGAACGCGTCACCGAGGGCGGTCAGCATCGCCTCCGACAACGCGTTGAAGGCCTGCGGGCGGTTCAGGGTGAGCGTGACGACACCACGCTCATCACGGTCCTGAAGGAGCAGTGTCATGGCTCGATCAACACCTTGAGGGCCTCGCGGTCGGCCATCGCGCGGTAGCCGTCGGGGGTTTCGTCGAGACCGATGGTCCGGTCGAACACCCGACCGGGTTCGATGACGCCGTCGAGAACATCGGGCATGAGTTCCTCGATGTAGGCGCGAGCGGGCGCGACACCGCCGGTGAGGGTGACGTTGCGGAAGAACGTGCCGAAACCCATTGGCACTTCGGTGTATTGAGATACGCCCAGGCGGCTGACGCGACCACCGGCGCGGACCGCGTCGAGGGCGGTGGCCAGCGACGGCTCGGTCCCGACACATTCGATCACCGCGTGCGTACCGTCACCGCCGGTGAGTTCGCGGATCTTCTCGACGGCTTCGTCGCCGCGTTCGGCGACGACGTCGGTAGCGCCGAACTCGCGCCCGAGGTCGGTGCGGACCGTGTGCCGGCCGTTCAGGATGATCTGCTCGGCACCCAACCGCTTGGCGGCCAGCACTGCGCACAGCCCCACCGCACCGTCACCGATGACGGTCACCGAAGATCCCGGCCCCACCCCGGCCGTGACCACGCCGTGGTGACCGGTGCAGAAGACGTCGGACAACGTCAGCAGGGACGGCATGAGCGCCGAGTCCTCCGCCACCGGAAGCTTCACCAGCGTGCCCTGCGCCTGTGGGACGCGCACGGCCTCGCCCTGGCCTGCATCGACGCCGGGAGCGCCCCAACCACCACCGTGACGGCACGACGTCTGCAATCCCTCCTGGCAGAAGTCACACGTGTTGTCCGCCCACACAAAGGGGGCGACCACCAGATCGCCGCGCCCCAAACCGGACACGTCAGCGCCGACGTCTTCGACGATGCCGATGAATTCGTGGCCCATCCGCCTGCCACCGTCCTTGTGCGGCATCGACTGGTACGGCCACAGATCGCTACCGCAGATGCAGGCTCGGGTGACCCGCACGATCGCATCGGTGGGTTCCTTCACAACGGGGTCGGGTACGTCCTCGACACGCACGTCGCCGGCCCCATACATCACGGTTGCTCGCATGCTCGGTTCCTTCACTCGTCCGGGTGGCAGGTGAGTCCCAACGTTTCGAGGCTAAGCCCGCGGCAGCTGCTCTGTCCCGGGAGCACCTGATTGTCCGGTCCTGCCAGCTTCAGGCGTCCATCGGGTTGGCCCGGATGCGGTCGGCGCCATTGTTGGCCACCGATGCGGCAGCGGCGCCACCTGGTTTGCGGCCGGCCTGGTCCTCGAAGCACGCGATGAATTCGCGGCCGAACGAATGTCTGGGATATCGCGCGAGGATGTCGGTCCTCACGTCGGTGGGGAACTCCTCCGGCCTGCGTCCGACGACGTCCCAGCCGGTGGCCACCTGCAAGAGGTGCGACTCAGGGTCGGCCGCCGCCGAAATGTCGTCGCGCATGTGCAACACGATGATCTCCGTCGCCCTGCCGGCCCGGTCGGCAGACCACCCGGCCGCCACGCCGAACACCCAGGCCAGGTCCCCACCCGCCTCCTCGAACGACACCCGGTGACTGTCGAACGGGTCGGTGAGCCCGATGTCGTGCAGCAGTGCCGAGACGTAGTAGAGCTCGTCGTCGAAAGCTATGCCATGTGCCGCCGCATACGTCGCGCCCCACAGATATGAACGGATGCAGTGGTTGAGCAAGGCAGGTGAATAGAAGCGCGTTGCCACCGCGAGGGCCGCTGCGGCGGCCGGCGTCTGCGGAAACGTCTCGTCCATGAGTCTTCTCTCCCTCAGAAGTTCAAGCCCGAGAACATGATCCGTCCCGGGTCATACTTCTGTCGAGTAGCGGCCAACCGGGACAGATTGGCGCCGAAATACCGCGACGCCGGTTGGTTCGCCTCGAGATAGTTGACGTAGCCGCCGGCCGAATACGGCGCCACCGCCTGATGGGCGGTGGCCAGCCAGTTGGCTGCTGCCGCAGGCGAACCGGCGGTTTCCACATACCACTGCACCAGTGAGGACTGCCGCCGCCACGGAAAGGCGGTGTCACCCGGACCCACGGTGGCCAGCGCGCCGTCGAGCGCATGCATGATGACGATCGGGCGGCCGGCCCCCGCAGGGAAGGCGTTGAATGCCGCAGCGATTCCCTGAGCCGCGGCCGGGGTGATCGTCGGGAAGACGTCGGATCCGCCGACATAGCCGAGCGGTGACGGGTTGAGATTGTCGGCGGCCAGGAACTTCACCAGATCCAGGTAGTTGAACGTGCGGTTCTCGGTGTTGGCCGGCTGCAGCCCCACGGCCTTGATCACGGCGGCTCCCACGCTGCTGCCCGACCCGGCCGGACAGGTCGCCAGGATGCGACAGTGCGCGCCCTGCGGATCGGTGATGGTGTCGGCCAGTGCCCAGCTGCTGCGGTCGGCGGTACGCAGCCAGTTCTGCCAGCCCAGGAGGACCTGCGGGAAAGACTCCAGCGGGAAATGCAGCCCGACGACGTCCACGTCGCTGGTCGGGAACGTGGCGAAGGTCAGCGCCGTCGTCACCCCGAAATTGCCGCCACCACCGCCGCGCAATGCCCAGTACAGATCCGGGTTCTCGGTGGCCGAGGCCGTCACCCCGGCGCCGCCCGGCAGCACCACGGTCGCCGCCACCAATTGATCACTCAATAGGCCCGCGTGCCGCGATTGGGCACCCAGCCCACCACCCAGGGCGTGCCCCGCGACGCCGACCGACGGGCAGGTACCCGTCGGGATGCCCCGCCCGGCACCGGCCAGCGCCTGGTGAATCGCGTACAGCGAGGTCGCGGGCGTTACCGTCACACGCCCGGTCGCCGCGTCGTAGTTGATGTCACCGGGCAGTTGGCGCAGGTCCAGCACCATCGTTCCGTTGGCTGTCGACGCGCCCACATACGAGTGCCCGCCGCCGCGAGGAGCAACCTTGAGGTTGTGCGTCGCAGCGAAGGCCAGCGCCCCGTTGCACGTCCGCCGCCGATGCCGGGGTGACGACCGCCGCCGGTGTCAGGCCGTTGAAGTTGGTGTTGAAAACACTTTTGGCCGAAGCGAATTGCCCGCCGCTGTCCGGAAGTACCACTTTCCCGTTGATGGCAGCCGAGAGGTCACCCCAGCCGGCCGGATCCGCACTGGCCCGGCTCGACCCGAACACCGCGCCGACGGCCAACGCGCCCACGGCGCCGCGCAGGAACGTCTGACGCGAGACCCCACGCGGCGACTCCCGCGGTTCCGTCATATCCGCATTGTGAGCTGCCCGGGATCAAAAGCCCCGCTCATGCTTGGCGTGTCGCGTCAATGGTCGTTGACGGGCGGAGCCGATGGCGCGTGTCAAATCACCCGAATCACGATGTTGCGATCGGAGATATACGCTCCGCCCGACACCCAGACTTGGTCAGAGCCATCGTCAAACTTCTTCCGCCACAACTCCTTCCCACTGGCGTCGACACAGATCACATCCCGTTGGTCACGGTACAAGTACCGCGCACCATCGGATCCGAGGAAGAAGGTCATCTGCACATTCGCGGTTGGCGCAACGTTGACATCCTGGCAACTACCAGCCTTCAGCTTGGCATCCGAGGTCTCCTGCACACCGATCACGCACAATTCGCCACTGCCGAATCCCCCGATCATGTTGGCAAGCACCGCATCTGCGCCGGCGGGATACGTCCAGAGAATGCGTCCGGATTGCCCGTCGAACGCACGGAATTCGCCGGTAGATCGGTTGTAGGCCAGCGGATAGTAGAAACCTGACGACCCGTACGGGTCGTTGTCGGGACGCCCCAAGGGAAATTGGTATATTCCGGAGCCCGCATTGCCCATCAGTGTGTATCCCTCGCTGGGCACAGTGGCGGTGTTTCTACCGCTGAAGTCAAAGAACTTGAACGAGTTTGCAAATGCCACCGCGAATCCCGATGCAAAAGCGGTATTCGAGGTGCTCGGTTCGCTCACGATGGGCTTCCCGGTGTTGGCGTCAAGCACCTCATGCTCGGTGATGACGACCCCTTGATCGCCGAACACCGAGACGCCGTCATGCCGAACACGCCATGCCTCGTTGCCGTCCGCGCCATACGAGACCAGTTCATTGCGAAAAACGACAGCGATGCCGTCACCGCTTCCTTGAAGATTGGTTATCCGGTCCGACGGCAACGAAGGCTGGCTCAATATGCGTCCGGTTGCCACGTCGAGGAACACCAGCACCTCGGGATCTCCACAGCAGAGATTCAGATTGAGTCCACATCCCATGGTCTTTGCCGAGCGGGTGATGACGCACTTGGCACTCCCAAACCGGTTGATATTGACCGTGGGCGGCTTGACTCCTTGCGACCAGCGTGGTTCGCCGGTCTCCTTGTCCAAGGCCATCACGCCTTGATCCGACCCGACCACCACGGTGTAGGCATCGCCGCCGAGCACGTAGGCATCAATGCCGGTCTCGTAGGTCCAGCGTGGTGTGTCGATCGGCTGCTCAAGCGAGGGCAACGCTACGTCGGCCGGCGGCCGTAAGTCGCCCAGCGGCGGCACGGACGCCGGCAGCGGTCCCCCGCCGGCCGCAGTCACCTCGCCGGCCCCGCCGCCGCCGCGGTTCAACCACCACAGAAGAGTGCCGATCCCCGCGGACGCGACGACGACGGCAGCCACCACGGTGAGCACCAACCACACCTTGCGCTTCTTGCGCGGAGGTTCAGGCGGTGGCCCTGCCGGTTGATATCCGGCCTGAAAAACCGGAGGAAACTGACCGAACGACGGGTCCGCCGGTGGGAATTGAGGACCACCGCCCTGGAACGGACTCGCCGGCGGCTGGTTGCCGAAGGGGTTCGAGTGAGGGTTCGGCGCGCCCCCCGCCGACGAAAACGGGTCGTTCGGATAAGTCACCGTCATTCCGTACCACGCCGCCAGGCCGGTAGCAATGTTGTGCGGTTTGCCGACGTGGCTGCCATCCCCCGCTTTTCGTGCACGCGTCGACTCGTAACCGCGGTTACGATCGCCCCGCCGGGCGGATTCGCTCGTCCCCACAACATCTGGAGGCCAGCGCTGTGAGCGCACCGTCGAACCCGAACGTGATCCCCGCGTACGCCGCGCTTCCCGACCTCGCGTTGGACGACGAGGACCGCGCCACCTTGACCTCAGAGATCTGGGGCATGCTGGTCACCGGCAACGACGACGTCGAGGACTTCCTCGACACCTATGCCGAGGACTACGAGCTCACCGAGGAACAGCTCACAGTCGCCTTCACGTCGCTACGCGAAGCGAGACTGCGCCAGCAGACCGAGATCGGTGACTACCGGTCCCGGACACACGCGGCGTTCGAGGAACTCAACGCCAACGGCGTGATCGCCCGCGCCGACTTTTCCTGCTGCGGAACCTGCGCGTCAGCCGAGATCGGCGACGAGCGCGACGACAGCCGCCACTGGAGCGGCTACATCTACTTCCACAGCCAGGACACCGACCGCCTGGTCGAGGACGGCGCCACCTATGTCGGCTATGGAGCGTTCGAGCCGGAGAACTTCGACGAGGAGGCCTACAACCGGCTGAGCGATCAGGCGAAGGAAGACCTTTACACCAGCGACGTGACCCGGATGCTCGACGAGGTGGTGTTCCCCATCGTGCGGCACCACGGCATCGAGCCGGAGTGGAACCGCGACCTCGGAACGCGGGTGCTGCTCACCAACGCCGACTGGTACGCGCCGATCGAGAGCTGACGATCTGTAACTCCTGTGGCGGGCGCGCCGACATACAGTTCAGCGCGTCCGAAGGAGGTTAGCCCGATGCCGAATCATCGTCGCCGCGCAATGACCGCCGTCGGTGCTGCGCTTGCCGTGCCGGCCGTCCTGAACATCGCCACTGCCCATGCGGCCCCGCTGCCCGGTTTCTGTGTGCCGCCCAACGTCGTCGACAACGTGTGCACAGCGCGACTGACATCCGTGACGGCCGACGTCATCGACGGGACGATCACCGGGACGCCGGTCGGCGGCGGGTCGGCGATCACCCTTGCGGGACAAGCGGATGCGTACCTGAAATCGACCGGATTCGGCGATACGCCGCCGGACCCGGTTCAAGAATGGGACACCCAGATCGACGAGGTCGGCAACCTCGACACCTCGCCCTCCAACCCCAATTGGTACGGCAACGCGAAGGCCAGGGTCTTCCTGCCCCGGACACTGAACGACCTGGCCACCAAGTTTCCTCCCGACACCTTGATCGTCCGGTTCGTGTCCGACGACGCCCGGCCGGACGCGTTGCGGTTGGTGTCGATTCAGCCGACCGCTACGCCCGACGCTGCGCCAACCCGGCCAGGTGCTTGAGCGAGTTGTCCAGGTGCTGCCGGTCGAACGGCGGGAACTCGATCTCTTCGCGAAGCGCGGGCGGCACCGCCGACCAGTCGTACGTGAGGGTGACCTCGGTCCGCTCGTCGCCGCGCGGCTCAAGGTCATAGCGCCAGATCCAGCCGCCGAACTCGATATTGGCGTCGTCATCGCCCTGGCCCGGTAGCCACGCAATCGCACGCGGAGGCTCGAAAACCTCGACCCGGTTGGCCATTTCGTAGTGCATGCCGCCGTAGTTGTCGTGGTACATCGCCATCCGGAAGATCTGGCCGGTGTCGGTCAGCGGCTTGCCGTCGAGTGACTCGCGCACCCAGCCGGTGCCGTCGATCGCCTGGTGGGTGGTCGGGTCCGCCAACACCGCGAACACGGTTTCCGCCGGCGCGTTGATGGTGCACGTGGCGCTCATTGTTTCGTCAGTCATATCGGTACCGACCCGCGATGGCTCACAAACTCATCGACGGATCAAGCGCGAATACCTGTACCGCTGCTGACTTGCCTTTCAGCTCGTGAGGCCCGCGATCGGCGAGTCCGGCTGGACGCACGTACATGGCGTCGACGGTCGGCTGGGTCAGCAGGATCAGATCGCCGGTTGCCTTGTTCAGTTGCTCGACGCGCGCGGCCACATTGACGGCGTCACCGATCAGCGTGAACTCCAACTTGCCCCCGCCGCCGATGGTGCCGGCGATCACCACGCCGGTATTGATACCGATCCCGATCCGTAGTGCGCCCTCGAATCGTTCGGCGACCAGTCGCTGCATCGACACCGCGGCACTTACCGCGGCGTCGGCATGATTGGCAAGTTCATTCGGCGCCCCGAACACCGCCAGCGCGCCGTCACCGAGGAACTTGTTGACGTGCCCTTCTGCGTCGACCACAGCGGGCACGACGATTTCGAACAGAGCGTTCAAGCGTGCCACGGTGTCTTCTGCGGTGTTTGCCTCGGCGAACGGAGTGAAATCTCGGACGTCGATGAACATCACCGTCACCTCACGACGCTCACCGGTGAACACATCGTCGCCTTGTTCAAGTAGCCGCGTGGCCAGGACCGGGTCGACATAGGTGCCGAATGCCGCGTGAAGCCGCTGCCGCTCGGCCAAGCCCGCCTGCATCCGGTTGAACGACGCCGCCAGAGCGCCCAAGTCATCGTCCTGAACCACCGGTAGCCGTTGGCTATAGTCGCCCACCGCAACACGTTCCGTCCCCTCGGCGAGGTCGCGAAGGGGACGCAACGACGGCGCGAATGAAGCGCCGACGGTGATCGGTACGGCGAAGACGAGCGTCAGCCCCGACCCGATCACGACGACGAGCACCGGTATTTCACTGACCCGATTGACAGCCGCCGCCAACATGGCGCCGGCGAGCGCGAAAATGAACGCCGTGGCAAGCACCGACAGGTCCGACCACCGGGCGAAAGTTGGGTGCGCGCGCGGCAGTTCGTCACCCGCTGCAGTGTCAGCAGTGAGCGCAACCCTGGCCGGCCGCATGGCGGCTTCCGGATAACTGTGTACTGCGACCAGCACCGCCGAAGCCCCCGAAGCCGCGCCCAGAATCGCGTACTGGACCAACCGTGCTCCGGTCGCCCCGGCGATCGCACCCACAACGACGAATGCCAACGCGATGAAAACCCCATTGGCCCACAATGCTCGGCGCCCTGCCAACCGACTCCAGGTGTAGGTGGCGTCCAGCACCCGAACCCGATCGACGTCGTGCCCGGCTACCCACCGCTCCACGAGACGGCTTCCGCCGAACCCTGGCAGGGCCGTCACATATTCGGTCACCACTACCGCACCAAGGGTCACCGCGGCCGCCGCGACATAGCGGTCCGACCGCTCCAGAGCCACGATCATGAGCGCCAACACCAGGTAGACCGAGAGCAGTTCGGCGACGGTGACCGCGAAGATCACCCACGAGTACCGCGCTGCATAGCGATCCCACGCCCACTGCCAGATGCGATTCATGGCACGACAGCAGTCAGCCCACGTAGTGGTGGGTTTCGCCGCACCCGCGTCCCCAGGCCGACGGGCCACCGCTCGACTGCCATCCTGGCCTCCCTCGGTGGTTACCAGGAAACGCTATTTCGCTTTGCACAGTGGCGAATGAGTAGCCTCCTACTCGTTTCGGAGGACAATCTCATAAGCCATCGCGCAATGCAGTGACAACCTCTGCGAACGCTCCTCAAGAGTGGCCGGATGGGGTTGCTCCCAGGCGAAGTAAAACATCCACGCCCATCGGTCCGAGGGACTTTCCCCGCAGCCAAGGGGCGACAGACTGAGTACGTCCACGTTCGCAGCCTCACCGCGTCCCACCACGAAAACACCCCCGGCCCAAAAGGACCGGGGGTGTTCTACGTGACTACTTAGTGAGCGTGGCCGTGATGGCCGTGCCCGTGATCTTCTTCCTCGGCCGGCTTGTCCACGACGGCCGTCTCGGTCGTCAGGATCATCCGCGCCACGGATGCGGCGTTGAGCACCGCCGAGCGGGTCACCTTGGCCGGATCCACGATGCCCTCGGCGACCAGGTCACCGTAGGTCAGGGTGGCGGCGTTGAAGCCCTGCCCGTTGGACTGCTCGCTGACCTTGTTCACCACAACGGAGCCGTCCAGGCCGGCGTTGGTGGCGATCCAGTACAGCGGGGCCGACAGCGCGGAGGAGAAGACGTCGACACCGAGAGCCTCGTCGCCCTTGACCTCGCCGCGCAGCTTGTCGAGGGCCGCGCGGGCCTGCACGAGTGCCGCGCCACCACCGGTGACGATGCCCTCCTCGACGGCAGCCTTGGCCGCCGCGACGGCGTCCTCGACCGCTTCCTTGCGCTTCTTCAGGTCGGTCTCGGTGGCCGCGCCGACCTTGATCACCGCGACGCCACCGGACAGCTTGGCCAGCCGCTCCTGCAGCTTCTCCCGATCCCAGTCGGAATCGGTGGTCTCGATCTCGGCCTTGAGCTGCTTGACGCGGTCGGCGACCGCGTCCTTGGAGCCGCCACCGTCGACGATCACGGTGCTGTCCTTGGTGACCACGACGCGACGGGCCGAGCCCAGCACGTCGAGGCCGGCCTCGCGCAGCACCAGGCCCACGTCGGGGTTGACGACCTGGCCGCCGGTGACGATGGCGAGATCGTCCAGGAACGCCTTGCGACGATCGCCGAAGAACGGCGCCTTGACGGCGACGGCCTTGAGCGTCTTGCGGATGGCGTTGACGACCAGCGTGGACAGGGCCTCGCCCTCGATGTCCTCGGCGATGATCAGCAGCGGCTTGCCCGATTCGGCGACCTTCTCCAGCAACGGCAGCAGGTCGGGCAGCGAGCTGATCTTGTCGCGGTGCAGCAGCACCACCGCGTCCTCGAGCACCGCTTCCTGCGAGTCGAAGTCGTTGACGAAGTAGGCCGAGATGAAGCCCTTGTCGAAGCCGACACCCTCGGTGACCTCGAGCTCGGTGTTGAGCGTCGAAGACTCTTCGATGGTGACGACACCGTCGTGACCGACCTTGGTCATGGCCTCGCCGACCAGCTGGCCGATCTGCTCATCGCGTGAGGACACCGTGGCGACCTGGGCGATGGCCTTTTCGTCCGACACCGGGGTGGCCGCGGCCAGCAGGGCCTCGGACACGGCGTCGGCGGCCTTGCTGATGCCCTGCCCCAGGGCGATGGGGTTGGCACCGGCCGCGACGTTGCGCAGCCCCGCCTTGACCAGAGCCTGTGCCAGGACGGTGGCGGTGGTGGTGCCGTCGCCTGCGACGTCGTTGGTCTTGGTGGCCACCGACTTCACCAGCTGGGCACCGAGGTTCTCGAACGGGTCTTCCAGGTCGATCTCGCGTGCGATGGTCACACCGTCATTGGTGACCTGCGGGCCGCCGAAAGCCTTGGCGAGCACCACGTTCCGACCGCGCGGACCCAGCGTCACCTTGACCGCATCGGCGAGCTTGTCGACGCCGGCCTCCATGGCACGGCGCGCAGTCTCGTTGAACTCAATCTGCTTGCTCATAAGTCTCTTTCATGACTCCTAACGCATACCGCCCCGGAAACCGCCCGCATTGAGCGCGGGGATCTCCGGGGCGGACGCACGAGTACTTACTTAGCGACGACAGCCAGCACGTCGCGGGCGGACAGGATCAGGTACTCCTCGCCGTTGTACTTGATCTCGGTGCCGCCGTACTTGCTGTAGATGACGGTGTCGCCCTCGGCAACGTCCAGGGGGATCCGCTTCTCGCCATCCTCATCCCAGCGGCCGGGGCCAACTGCGACGACGGTGCCTTCCTGCGGCTTTTCCTTGGCGGTGTCGGGGATAACCAGACCGGAAGCGGTCGTGGTCTCGGCCGCGTTGGCCTGAACGAGGATCTTGTCCTCGAGTGGCTTGATGTTGACTGCCACGATGGAAGCCCTCCACTTGTTTGGGTATCGAGTCCCGGTGTGCTCCGGGGCCCTCGGGTTAACCAGGTGTTCGGCATGCGCCCGTACCCCTCGCTCCGTCGTCGCGGGTGCCGGCGCTGGGGGTTGGCCGCGTGCCACCTAGCACTCTATACATGCGAGTGCTAGCACTCAAGGGTGGGTTGTGCGCCGCCCGCGAACTCATCTACGGGCTGAAACCCTGTCAAAAGGTTCGAGTCAGTGAACAGTGCTACACTCGAACACATGTTCGAAGTTGGTTGGAACATCGACCCCGACGCCACGGAGGCGGCGTTGGTCGACCAGCTAGCTGCGATGACCCGCGCGACCGCCGGTATTGCAGCGGCACAGGCCAGAGTGACGACGATGCTGGAAGCCAAGCGTCTCGCCCGTAAGGCCGCTGAGGGTGTGCCTGCCGCCAGACGCGCTCAAGGGCTGGCGTCCGAGGTGGGGCTGGCCCGCAAATCCTCCCCTTGGCACGGGGCCAAGTATCTGAAGATGTCCAGGATCCTGGTCGACGACATGCCCTACACGCTCGCGGCTCTGCAGTCCGGCGTGCTTACCGAAGACCGGGCGATGATCATCGCGGACCAGGCCGCCTGCCTGTCACCAGCAGATCGACACGCGATGGACGCCGAACTGTGCGCGGATCCTGCCGTGCTGGATGGTCTGGGGGACAGAAAGGTTGAGGCTGAGGCCGGCCGGGTGGCTTTTCGGCTCGACCACGACGCGGTGATGTCGCGCATCAGCCGCCATCAGTGCGATCGCACTGTCACGCTGCGTCCGGCCCCGCACGGCATGGCGTACGTGACGGCGCTGCTGACCTCCGCAGAAGGCGTTACGGCCTATCAAGCGCTGCAGGCGGAGGCCGCCGCCGCCGGGGCCGCCTCGATCGCCGCCGGAGGTGGATGCCAGGGGCGAGGCCCGTTGATGGCCGATGCCTTCTACCGACGGGCCACCGGGCGTGAGGTCGAAGCCGCGGTCCCGGTCGCGCTCAATCTGGTGGTCTCCGACGAGAGCTTGTTGGCCCAGGGTTCCGAACCGGCGGTGCTGCAGGGATACGGCCCCATCCCGGCAGAGGTGGCCCGACAGATGGCCTTGGCGGCGCTGCTGGACCCCCAGGCCGAGGCCGCGGTGCGCAAGCTCTACGCCGATCCGGCCAGCGGCAACCTGGTCGCCATGGAGTCCACCGCCCGGGCGTTCCCCAAGGGGCTGCGCTGGCTGATCGCCATGCGCGACCAAAAGTGCCGCACGCCGTATTGCGACGCCCCCATCCGGCACATCGACCACATCACCCGGCACGCCGACGGTGGCGCGACCACCTCCGTCAACGGGCAAGGGCTTTGCGAACGCTGCAATTACACAAAGGAAAGCCCCGGGTGGCAGACCGCGACCACCTACGACGGTTACGGCCGGCACACCACAGAACTCACTACGCCGACCGGCCGGACCTATCGAAGTACCGCCCCGCCGCTACCCACCGGCGCGCGGGTGTTCACCAGCGACATCCACGTCGTGCGGATTCACGCTGCCGCCTGACCGGTCGACCCGGTCCAGCTCTTCATCCCTCGGCGCGCCGGCAGGCATCTGCGCCGCCATGGCCACCAGTCCGTAGGCCACCGCGAACCGATGCCCCAGCTGACCGGCCACGTTTCCCCGGCCCACACTCACGTCGTGGCCGAGCTGCTCGCTGACGGCCCGGACCAGTTCGTCGTCACTGGCGCCACCTCCGACGAGCAGCACTCCGGTCACGCCGGGGGCCGCCTGCTCGATACCCCGCATCACGTTGCCACCGATCACCTGTCGTTTGGCGGCCAGGCGCCAACTGCGCCACTCGGCACCCGACAGCCGTGACGTGAAGGGCAGCCAACCGCTGGGGGCGGCCGTCAGCAACCACCCACTGCACCGGCCGCTGACCGGCGTGTCCAAGAACTGTCGCCGGCCGTGTTCGTCCTCGATGATCTGGACGGTGACGGCCGTGACCGCCTCCGCCCGTTTGGCGTATTCGGCGGCGCTTCGGGAGATGTCCAGGGCGGTGGCCGTCGCCGCCGTCAGCAGCTGTCCCGCACCCGGCAGCACGATGCGGGATCCGTCGGACACGACGTCGACGGTGCCCCCGCCGACATCCACCACTACGACCTCGGGGGTGATCCCGGGAGTGGTGAGAGCGCCGACGCGGGCCGCTGCGGCTTCCGAGTCGACGCGTGTCACCGGCACACCCAACGCCCGGGCCAACTCGTCGGCCCCGGCCGGCGGCTCCTGCTCGCCGGCCATGTTCGCCATCACCAGGCTGTCCACGGTGACCGATCCGCGCCGCGAGTTGGCTTGCGCCGCGATGTCGGCGAGGTAGACCACGTGGGCGCCCTCCCCCATGGGCCGGACGACGGGTGCGGCAGCCACCGGTTCGGAATCGCCGAGGCTGACCACCGCACAGGCACTGTCGAACAGTTGATCGGCGATCACACGGGCATCGGCCCGCTCGGCCTCACCCAGCCCGAACGCATCGGCGAGCCAGAAGGGATCGGTGAGGTGTTGCAGAGGTGCGACGCCCTGGCGTACTTCGACGGCGACGCGGGCAGCCGGCAGCAGCGACTTGATATCGACGTCGTCGACGACGGGCAGAGCAGTGTTCAGCCGATTCGACACCAGCACGGCCTCATCGTTGGCCGTCAACACCGCGGTGACGTTGCATCCTTGGGCTACAGCGTCATTCACGCGCTGCGCGACCTCACGGTATCCCCACTGCGCCGTGGCGCAAGCGACGACCGGGCGGCCGGGATCCACGTCACCGAGGCACTCGACCGGAACCGGCTGCCCCACACCGACCGCATCCCCCGCGGTGGTGGCGGCCGACCGGGTGACGATCGTCAGCCTGCCTGTCTGTCGGGTCTCGAGTTGAACCTGTTCGACGGTGGACTTCACGGGCGGAGTCGGGGCGAAGGCCGCCCGGTCGATCACCAGCCCATGCGACTCGGCCAGGCGCCGCACCAACTGCGCAGCGCCCTGCACCGCCCGGGGCGATCCCTTGCCACCACGGGTCGGGGTGCGGGCGCTGGCCAGCACCGTCAGTTCGGCGTCCATCCGGCAGAGCACCACCTCGGTGGTGGAGTTGCCGATGTCGACACCGGCCCAGACGGTCACCGCAGCAGGCCGCGCCGCTGGTAGGCCGTCGCGGCCTCCCGGACGAGTGCGGCGCAGGTGGGTGCGTCCCGGTCGGCGAGACGTTGTGCCAGTTCCTGCAATTCGGCGAAGCTCGACCGGCGGGGCCTGAGCGCCTCGTAGGCGTCAAGCATCTCCTCGGAGCTGAGTGCGGTCATCTCAGCAGCCCGCCGCAGGTTCATCGCCAATTGCAGGGATCCGGAGCGCTCCGCGATATCGGCTTGGGACAGAAGGGTTTCGCGGCTGATCCGGATGTCGTCGAGAACCAGTTCGCCGTTGCGGGCGGCCTCGACCGTCACCTCGGTAAGGCTGCGGCCCGAGTGTGCGGTGATCGTCATCGCTTGAGCTCCAATTCCATGTTCAGGCCGTGGTCGTCGCACTCGGACCGTTCGATCGCCACCATCGACACGACTCTGGTGTGGTAGCGGGCGGTGATCGCCTCGTCGGTGTACGCGTTGCGCATCGGGGCAGGTGTCGCACCCTTGGCGTGCCGGCCGGCGTTGATGCCGATCAGCCGGTACATCTCCGGGGTGATCAGTGGTGCCACACTGAGCAATTCGAGGTTGGCCAACGGCGGGAGATCACGGCGGTGGATCAGTGTGGTCCCCTTGGCCTGAAGCCCGACACCGATCCCGGATCCGGACAGCCGGGCCGCGGACTTGCCGATCACCCCGAGATCCACGGAGTCGGCGATCCGAACCAGGCGCGGTACACACTGCTCCTCTTCCAGTCCGGCCAGGATCTGTTCCAGCGCGTCGTAGACGGTCATCCCCGACAGGGTGCGAAACAGCTTGACGCCGAACGCGGGAGACACCCCGATGACCACTTCGCGGGGATCTTCTCCCACATCCGCGACCCCGCTCACGATAAGCCGATCCGGATGGGCGAAGGTCGCCTGCTCCTTGACCAGGTCCGTCACCGACCGCGCCTGACGCACGGCATCGATCTGAGCCTGACGCTCCGCCGTCGGCCGGTACCCGGTGCCGGGACCGCGGTAGTCGTTCGGATCCTGCAGCGCTGACAGCACATTCATCTGTTCGTCGAAGATCGCCGCGGTCTGCAGGTAGTCGCCGGTGACGCGGGCCTTGGCCATGTTCAGGACCCGTTCGGCGATATCGGTGAATCCCGTCTCGGCGAGCGCGGCGACGATGTCGAGGACCGTCAGACCCGACTGCTCGATCATCCGGGCGGCGCTGAGCACCTTCACCCCGTCGGTGGGCGGCAGGTCCTTGGAACCCGCCGCCCCGACAACGGTTTCCACATGCTCGTCGTCGAAATCGGCCAGCCCCAGATATTCGAATACCGCACGGGTGGCCTCGGCGGCCTGCCGGCGCATGGCTTCCAGAGTCGTCGGGTCCACCGACCGCAGCCCGCCGTCGACACCCCAGTCGCGCTGCATCACCAGATAGTCATCGAGGTCGGCGGCATTGAAGTTGGACGGGCCGAACATGTTGTCGTAGGCCACCACCGAACCGAAGCCGGAGAAGATGAAATCCGATCCGGACAACAGAACCGGCAACGTCCGACTGGTTCGCCGCATCGTGGACTCGGAGACCAGCGAGTCGTTGCCGCTGCAGGATTCCAGCCCGCGCAACATGACCATCAGGTTCTCGGCGATGAGTTCGCGGACACCGCCCGGCACCGACGCGGTGATCGAGGCGCCGTCGATGCCACCGTTCTGAACCCCCTGTGCGCCAATCCCTTTGGCCAGGGCGACGCAGCGGGACTCCAGGTAGTTCATCGACTTGCGCTCGGCCTGGCCCATCAGCACCTCCGAGCCTGCCCCGCTGGACAGCCGCATCTTGATACCGCGGGAGGCGTAGGACGAAGTGAGAAACGCCTTTGACCACGGGGTGTCGTCACCGTCGGTGAACACCTGCTCGGTGCCGTACACCGAGACCGTCTCGGCGTAGGACACCAGGCCGCGGACCCCGAGTTCCAGCTCGCGCGCCTCCTCGACCGAGCACTGTGTCAGCGCCCCGGGCGCGGGTACCTGCGACCCGATGAGCAGGCCGACAGCGACGGCCGGGGCGTCGTCGAGCACCGGGACGGTGGCTTCCAGCTCCCGGAACCCGTAGACGACTGCGGTGGCGGCATCGGCCGCGATGAGCAAGGGGTCGTCGAGGCGGTTGGTGACATGGGCCTGGTTCGCAGGCGTGCGGCGGGCCCGCATCTTCATCATCGCCATCTGGATCTCGACGGGCTGCAGGAGCGCCACCACCCGGGCCATCTTGGCCGGGGTCAATCCGCCGCAGACTCGCAGCACCTCCTCGCGCGGCACATCCGAGTGGACGATCATCCGGGCCAGCTCGACGTCACTCATCGCCATCGATCGCGGTGCCTCCGCAGGATCGACGGCGTAGCGGACGATGAACTCGTCGATGGTGTCGAAGTCGGCGACGGGCTTCGAATCCATCTCCACCACGGTGCCGTCGTCGGCCACCTTCCAGGACGGTTCCGGATCGTGGGGCGACAGATGGGAGATCATGCCCAGCTCGGGGTCGGCCTGGGCGAATCCATCCAGGTTGACGCGCTGCTCATCCAGCAGTCGGATGCGTCCCAGCCGGTGATCCTGCTCGGTTTCGCTGCTGTCCGGGTTCATTGCAGTCGTCGTACCTCTCTGTCGGCGCGACGGATGCGTCGCGTAACCGGCCAAGCATCGACTGGATGCCGCGGTGGAAACAACATCCACTCGGCACCTTCCAACAAAGTGTGTGACTGCGCGGCGGCCGATGTGAACTGGCTTACAACAAGGTGTTGGAAAGTGACCTACTGCAGTGGCGAAGCGGCCTGTGATTCTCGCAAACTTGCCCCGGACTTCACCCGGCCGCCAACTGCGGTCGGCAGTTAGGAGGAATCAACCCAATGACCGAGGTTGTCAACGCGGGCCAGAAGACCCCACCTGATACGTCATCGGACGGCCGTCCGGCCAAATTGCGCGGCCACCTCGGCGTGCCCGCGATCGTGCTGATGGTCGTGGCGGCCTCGGCGCCGCTGTCGACCATCGGCGGCAATGTGCCGATCGCGATGGCGTTGGGCAACACCACCGGCATCCCGGTCGCCTTCATCGTCGCGGGCGTCATCTTCGGCCTGTTCGCGGCCAGCTTCGTCGCGATGTCGAAGTACGTCACCGACGCCGGGGCCTTCTACGCCTACATCCGTGAGTCGCTCGGCCGGGCGGCCGGAACCGGAGCGGCCGTGCTCGCGCTCCCGGCCTACATGGCGACTCTGATCGCCGTGGCCGCCTACGACGGCGTCATCCTCAACGAACTGATCACCCGGTTCGGTGGACCCGATCTCCCCTGGTGGCTGTTGACCGGCGTAGTGCTGGCGGCCGTCGGTTGGCTCGGCTACCGCGACATCGACCTCAGCGCCAAGGTGCTCGGTGTCTTCCTGGTGTCCGAGGTCGCGATCCTCATGGTGGTGGATCTGGTCATCGTGGTGCGCGGCGGCGAGCACGGGCTCACCGGTGACTCGTTCACCCCGCAGGGCATCGCCGGCGGATTCGGCATCGCCCTGCTCTACGCCCTGTGGGGTTTCGTCGGCGTCGAGGCGACCGCGGTTTTCCGGGACGAGGCCAAGGACCCCGACCGCACCGTGCCCCGGGCCACCTACTGGGCGGTGGGCATCGTCGCGGTCTTCTACGCCTTCACCAGCTGGGCCCTCGTCGAGGGCAACGGCGGGCACGACGCCATCCAGCTCGCCACCGACGACCCCGACAACTTCATGGTGAACACCGCGGGCAAGTACCTCGGCATGGTCGGACGTGACCTGAACACCATCCTGTGGTCGGTCAGTGTCTTCGCATGTGCCCTCGCGTTCCACAACATCGCGTCTCGGTACGCGTTCGTGCTCGGACAGAGCGGCGTGTTCTCGAAGAAGATCGGCAAGGTGCACGAGCGTCACGGCTCACCGTCGAACGCCTCGCTGGTCATCACCGTGGCCTCGTTCGTCGTGATGGGGATCTGCGCCGCGCTTCAGCTGGACCCGGTGTTGCAGATCTTCGGACCGGGCGGTGGCCTCGGCATCCTGGCCCTCGCGCTGCTGTGGCTGCTGACCACGATCTCGGTGGTGATCTTCTTCGTCCGGCGGGGCAATTCGACCGGCAAGGTGGTGCTGGCCTCGTTCGCGACGCTCGCCCTGGCGGCGGCCCTGGTGCTGGTGGTGTCCAACCTGACCCTGGTGGTCGGCGGCACTCCCGCCCTGGCGGCGATCTTCGGTGTGATGCCACTGATCTTCTTCGCAGTAGGCATGCTGCTGAGCCGACGGTCCACCGAGGAACTAGCCTCGATCTCGTCCGTCGGCTGAACCAACCCCGACGGCGGTGGCCACCTGCCGGGCAGGTGGCCACCGCCGTCGCTGGTCGCTGATACCGTCGGCTTCGACCCACCGCCGAGCAGTTGATCAGAAGGGAAGCGGCATGTCCGAGGACTCGTCGCTGAGCGTGGCGGCGGTCTTGACGATTCCACCCCTGGACCAGGGTTCAGTGGTCGCCGGCCACCGCGGACTGGACCGCGAGGTCCGCTGGGTGGACATCATCCACGCACCCGCCGAGGACTTCGTCCGGCCCGGCGACCTGGTGCTCACCACCGGCGCCGACCTCAAACAACCCGGTGTGCGCGAATTCCTGGTCTCCCTGGTGGCCTCACCGGCCGCCGGCATCATTCTCAGCCCGCCCCCCGACGTGGACGCCCACGACCTCCTCGAGCTGCTGATCCCGCTCGCCGACCAGCATGCGTGTCCATTTGTGCTGCTGCCCTGGGAGATTGCCTTCGCCGACGTCCAGAAGACCATCCTGCCGCTGGTCGGTCCGTCTCCGCCGGAGACCGGGGTGCAGATGGTCATCGGTCGCCGCGTGCGCGACGATCCTCAGTGGGGCGAAGCCGCCGACAGGTTCGCCAACGCCCTGCGCGAATTGGCGCTCGCCGCCGGCCTGACAGTCACGTCGTCGGTGACCGACGACCTGGTCATGGGTCATTTCTCTTCGGCCCCAACGGAATCCACGGTTTCCGGGTTGGTCGATTCCGCACAGCGACTCAGCGGGCTCCCCGAGGATCTCGTGACCTGGGCCCTGTTGGCGCCCGCACACGGCCATGCGGTCACCGTCGCGGCTCCGGTTTCGTCGCCACTGCCCGAAGGCCCGGTCGGTCCCATGCAGTTCGCCGAGGTGCTGCGTCAGCACCCGCGCAGCATGGCCACTGTCCTGCAGACGTTGCAGCCACTCGTCGAGTACGACAAGACCCGACGTGGGCAACTCGTGCACACCCTGGAGATCCTGCTCGACGAGGCCACCAACACCAGTGCGGCGGCGCGGGCGCTGTTCCTGAACCGCCACTCGCTGCTGTACCGGATCAAACTCATCGAGGAACTCACCGGGCTGTCACTCAAGAACCCCGCCGACCGTTTCCAGCTGGAGGTCAGTGTGCGGGTTCACCACATCAACGAAGCGCGCTGACCTAGCGTCCGTACTGTCGCGGGTCGACGTTCAGATGCGCCGAGACATCCCCCACCATCTCCACGTCGACCTTGCGTTCGGTGAAGTGCCAGCCCTCGTCATCCCGCGCGAACGTGTCGATGTACCGCCCGACCACGATGGGCTGTAGGGGAACGGGACTCGGGCCGTCCGGGACGTGCTGCACGACGCAGAACGTCGACCGGGCTTCGGCCCGATCGCCGTCGAGTTCGACGATCGGATTGAGCACCAGGTGACGGGTCCGGGTGCGGTTGTCGTGGTCGGGGAACCTGCGCGTCGTGTGGGCGAACAACTTCGCGATGGTCTGGGCTGCAGACACGCTGCCAGAGGCCGGGCCGCCGAACGTGGCCCGGCCCAGTAACTGCCCGACCCCGTCGAAGTCGCCGGCGTCGATCAGTTCGGCATAGCGGTACAGCAGCTCGGTGACTTCAAGCTTGTCCACAACCGAACTCATGCCACCTGTCCCTTCACCACCGGCAATCCCGGATCACTGGCCGCATCCAGCGGCGACGGTTCCGCGCCGGCTGCGATCAGGTGCGCCGCGAACGAGGCGATCATCGCGCCGTTGTCGGTGCACAGCCGGGGCCGCGGCACCCGCAGCGTCAGACCCGCTGCGGCGCAGCGTTCCTCAGCGAGTTCCCGCAGCCGTGAGTTGGCTGCCACCCCGCCCGCGATGAGCAGGGTGGACGCCCCGAGATCGGTGGCGGCGCGCACAGCCTTGGCGGTCAGCACGTCGGCGACGGCCTCCTGGAAGCCGGCGGCGACATCGGCCTGCGAGGCCTCCGGGTGGGCCTCGACGTACCGGGCTACCGCGGTCTTGAGTCCCGAGAAGCTGAACACGTACGGGTCGTCGCGTGGCCCGGTCATACCGCGGGGGAAGACGATGGCGTCACGGTCCCCGGTGCGGGCCAGCTCGTCGAGCACCCGTCCACCCGGATAGCCCAGTCCGAGCAGCCGGGCCACCTTGTCGTAGGCCTCACCGGCGGCGTCGTCGACGGTGCTGCCGAGCTCGATGATGGGCTCCCCCAACGACCGGACATGCAGCAGATGGGTGTGACCACCCGAGACCAGCAGACCGACACTTTCGGGCAGCGGCCCGTGGTCGTACACGTCGGCGGCCAGGTGCCCGCCGAGGTGATTGACCCCGTAGAAGGGAACGTTCCAGCCGGCCGCGTATGCCTTGGCGGCCGCCACCCCGACCAGCAGCGCCCCGGCCAGTCCGGGGCCGATGGTCGCGGCGACGACGTCGGGCCGCTCGATGCCTGCGGCGTCCAGCGCCCGGCGCATGGTCGGCCCCAGCGCTTCCAGATGCGCGCGTGAGGCGATCTCGGGAACGACACCGCCGAAGCGGGCGTGCTCGTCGACGCTGGAGGCGACCTCGTCGGCGAGAAGCGTTACGGTTCCGTCGGCGGCGAGATCGGCGATGCCGACTCCCGTTTCGTCACAAGAACTTTCGATGGCCAGAATAATCACGTCGGGCCCCCTTGGGGAAGGCGTTGCATGGTGTAGGCGTCGGCGCCGCTGGCGCGGTAGTACCGCTTGCGCAGGCCGATGTTGACGAATCCGACGCTCTCGTAGAGCGCGATGGCCGGTTCGTTGTCGGTGCGGACCTCCAGGAAAACCGTTCCGCCCGAGGCGTAGTCGAGCAGGTCGTCGAGCAGCCTGCGCCCGATCCCCTGCCCCTGGAACTCGGGATCGACACCGATGGTGTGGATCTCGTACTCGTACGGGCGCATCCGGCCCAGCCGGGAGATGCCGGCATAGCCGACCAGAACGCCGTCGTTGCGGGCCGCGATGTAGCGATTGTGCTTGGCGTCGAGTTCGGCCAAAAACGCCCGGGCCGGCCACGGGTCGTCGCCGACGAACAGCTTGGCTTCCAGCTCGGCGCACCGCGTGGCGTCGGCACGGGTCAGCGCGTCGAACACGGTCACTTCCGCACCGCCGCAGAGGGTTTCGCATCGGGCCGGCGCAGATACAACGGCACCAAAGACTGCGGGGCGCCCCAGTCGCCGACCGCAAGCACCAGTCCCGCCGGCGTCGGGTACACCACGTCGAGCCGGGGCAGCGCGAACAGGGCCGCATGATCGGGTGAACCGGCCACCGCGGCCGAGGACTCCGGCGCCACATCGGCAGGTGCGTTGACGGCGGGCCCGTCGACCCGAACTCCGTCGCGGTAGCGCGCCCAGTACACCTCGCGCCGCCGCGCGTCGGTGACCACCAGCACGTCGCCGTCGGTGTGGACACCGATGGCGTCCAGGCTGCACACCCCGTGCACCGGAACGCCCAATGCGTGGCCGAAGGCTGCGGCACTGGCCATCCCCACCCGCAGCCCGGTGAACGGGCCCGGCCCGCAGCCGACGACGACCGCGTCGAGCTCCGCGACAGTGATCCCGGCATCGGACACGGCACCGAGCACGTTGGGTGTGAGCTGCTCGGCGTGGGCCCGGGCGTCCAACGTCACCCGTTCCGCGAGGGTGCGCACGGCGCCATCCTCGGCGCGGTGGACCACGCCGGCGCTGACCGCCGGGGTCGCGGTGTCGATGGTCAAGATGTTCATGGCGCGCTCCACTGCCAGATCACCGTGCGCGTCTCGGTGTCGGTGTCGCGCTCGATGCGGATGTCCAGGTGATGATCGGAGAGCCGTTCGGCCAGGCCCTCGCCCCACTCGACCACCACTACGGCGTCGTCGAGATCGGTGTCGAGGTCGAGTGCATCGAGCTCCCCCAACAGGTCGACGCCGGGATGGTCGAGCAGCCGGTACATGTCCACATGCACCATCGCCGGTCGGCCGGCCTGCCGGGCGGGATGCACCCGGGCCAACACGTACGTCGGCGAGACCACCGGCCCGTCCACATCCATCGCCGCCGCGATGCCCTTGGCCATCACCGTCTTGCCCGCCCCCAGCGGGCCCGACAACACCACCACGTCACCGGCTTTGAGCCCCGCACCCAGCGTCGCGCCCAGGGCGATGGTGTCCTCGGTGGTGGCGAGCTCGGCCGTGCCGGCGCTGCGCTCAGCCACGGAACCGGACCCGATCGCGGACCCGGCGGGACAGTGTGACCAGTTTGGAGGGCGTAGCCCGCTCCACCAGACGGACCAGTGCGTCGTCGATCACCACGGGCTCCTCAAGCTGGACCAGATGACCGGCTCCCCCGACGATCACCAGTTCGGAGCGGGGTAGCTGTGCGGCCATGGCCTTTGAGTATTCCATCGGGGTGAGCAGGTCCCGGTCACCGCAGGCGATGAGTGTCGGCACCTTGGCAAGTACCCGTAGGGCGCCGGCCTCGTCGTGGACCTCGAGGGCGTGCAGGAATTCGACCAGCGTGGTGATCGACGTGCCGTGCATCATCCGCTGGGAGAACTCGACCACGCTCGGACTGACCGACTCGTCGCCGTAGGACGCGGCGCGCAAGATCGGCCCGATCACCGAGCGGGCCGCGCCGCGGGTGCGGTGCACGGCACCGGGGGCATAACGGGCCAGGAACCGCACCGCCTCCAGCGCCGGGTTGCGCAGGATCTCGCCCAGCGGTGAGCGCGCCACACCCTCGACTGCCGAGGAGATCACCGCGGCACCGACAATCTGCTTCGGGTAGCGGTGCGGGAACTGCCGGGCATGCGAGAGGACCGTCATGCCGCCCATCGAATGGCCGACGAGCACCGCGGGCCCGCGCGGAACCGTCACCGCCAGAACGGCTTCCAGATCACGTCCGAGTTGTTCGACGGAATATGTGTCCGGTGGCGCCGTCCCCGACTGGCCGTGGCCGCGCTGGTCGTAGAACACCATCCGCACCTGCGGGCCCCACTGTTCGGCCAGGCGGGTGCGCTGAAAGTAGAAGGCGCCCATGCGCAAACAGAATCCGTGGGCGAACACCACCGTCAGCGGTGCGTCGTTGGGGCCGACCTCACGCACGGCCAGCGGCACCCCGTCATCCGTCGTGACCACGGAACTGCGGTCTGCGTCCAGGCGTTCGAAATCTTCGCCCAGGTAGGGATCCTCGTCGGTGCTGCGCCGGGTCAATGAGCGCGCCACCGACCTGCCCGCCACCGTGCCCACGGCGGTGAGCCCGGCGGCACCGGCCAGCCACTGAGCATTGCGACTCAACGCTCGCGACCTGCCTGCAGATAGGTGCGGGCGATCCGGCCACGCGGGCTGGTGGCCACCTCGTAGTTGATGGTGCCGAGCAGTTCGGCCCAGTCCTGGGCGGTCTGTTCGCCCTGGGTCCCGGGACCGAACAGGATCGCGTCGTCGCCTTCGGCGACGTCGGTGGCATCCGGGCCCAGGTCGACGACGAACTGATCCATGCAGATCCGCCCGACGGCCTGGCGACGCCTGCCCTTGATCAGCACCTCGATTCTCCCGCTCAACGAGCGGAAGATGCCGTCGGCGTAGCCCACCGGCAGCAGCGCCAGCGTGGTGTCCCGGTCCGCGATCCACCGGTGGCCGTAGGACACCCCGTCGCCAGCATGTACCGAACGGACCAGTGCAACAGGGCATTTCACCGTCATGGCAGGGATCAGACCCATATCGCCCAGCTCGGGGATGGGGCTCAGCCCGTAGACCGCGATCCCGGGCCGCACCATGTCGAACGCCAGATCCGGCCGGGTCATGGCTGCCGGCGAGTTCGCGATATGGGCCACCTCGAACACCACACCCTGCTCGGCGGCCTGCTCGCGCATCGCGGTCAGGCGCTTGCCCTGCATCTCGTTGAACGGGTTGTCGGGGTCGTCGCCGTGCACCAGGTGACTCATGATGCCGCGCACCCGGATCGCGCCGTCGGTCTGGGCCCGGGCCAGCGCAGCGACCATCGCGGGGAAATCTGCCGGGCTGACACCGTTGCGGCTCAACCCGGTGTCCACCTTCACCGTGACCGTCGCGGCGCGGCCGGTCTGGCGCACGGCGGCCAGCACGTCGTCGAGCTGGCGCACCGCGGACACCGCGATCTGCACATCGTTTTCCAGCGCCGGCGTGAAGTCGGTGCCCGGCGGGTGCAGCCAGCACAGCACCGGCGCGGTGATCCCGCCTGCCCGCAGCGCGACTGCCTCGGCGATGGTCACCACCCCGAGTTCGGCGGCTCCGGCGGCCAACGCGGCCGTACCCACCTCTACGGCGCCGTGGCCGTAACCGTCGGCTTTGACCACAGCCATCACGCGGGCGCCGCCGGCATGTTCCCGCAGCAGGCGGACGTTGTGGTCGATCGCGCCGAGGTCCACCACCGCCTGCGGCGATGCGTGCGGGGTCAGCGAGGTCGCGAGTTCGGTCGTCTGCATGTCATATCACCGCCGACCATTGTCCCAGAGGTACCAATCCGGCCTGATCAGCGGACCGGGCCGGCCCATCTAATGCGCAAACGGCTGCAGGTCGTCGAACGCTCCGCGCGGCTTGAGCGCGTCGAGCCGGCCGAGCACCGTAATGGTGTCCTCCTTGAGCGCCCGGGCGAGATCGGCCGAGAACCCCTCGCGCACGACGACCCGCAGCACCACGACGTCGGTGGCGCCCTCGGGCATGGAGTAGGCCGGCACCTGCCAGCCGAAGGAACGCAGCCCCTCGGACACGTCGAACTCGGTGTAGCCCGGTTTTCCCTTGAGCCGGAAGCTGACCACGGGGATGGCGGAGCCGTCGGTGATCAGCTCGAAGTGCTCGCTGTCGCGCAGCTCATCACCGAGCCAGCGGGCCGTCTGCGACAGGCACTGCATCACCTGGGTGTATCCGGCCCGGCCCAACCGCAGGAAGTTGTAGTACTGGCCCACCACCTGGTTGCCGGGCCGGGAGAAGTTCAGGGTGAACGTCGGCATGTCCCCACCGAGGTAGTTGACCCGGAACACCAGGTCCTCGGGCAGGTATTCCTTGCTGCGCCACACCACGAAGCCGATACCCGGGTAGGTCAGCCCGTACTTGTGACCGCTGACGTTGATCGACACCACGCGCGGCAACCGGAAATCCCACTCCAGGTCGGGGTGCAGGAACGGGACGACGAATCCGCCGCTGGCGGCGTCGACGTGCACGGGGATGTCCAGGCCCTTGTCTTGCGAGAGCTGGTCCAGCGCCGCGCAGATCTCCGCGATCGGCTCCAGCTCGCCGGTATAGGTGGTGCCGAGGATCGCGACGACGCCGATGGTGTCCTCGTCGACCGCGTCGAGCACCTGCTCGGGGGTGATGACGTAGCGCCCCTCTTCCATCGGCAGGTAACGCGGCTCGACGTCGAAGTACCGGCAGAACTTCTCCCACACCACCTGGACGTTGGACCCCATCACCAGGTTGGGGGTGCGTCCCTTCCAATCCTTCCCGACCTTCTCGCGCCAGCGCCATTTCATGGCCAGCCCGCCCAGCATCACTGCCTCGCTGGAACCGATCGTCGAGACTCCACATGCGGCCGAAGCGTCGTCGTCGCTCAGGCCTTCGGCATGAAACAGGTCGGCGACCATGCTCACGCAGCGCGCCTCGATCGCCGCGGTGGCCGGGTACTCGTCCTTGTCGATCATGTTCTTGTCGAACGTCTCGGCCATGAGCTTCTCGGCCTCGGGGTCCATCCACGTGGTGACGAAGGTCGCGAGATTCAACCGTGAGCTGCCGTCGAGCATGAGCTCGTCGTGGATGAAGCGGTACGCCGCACCGGGTTCCATCGCATCGTCGGGTAGGCGGAGTGAGGGAACCGGCGCCATCGCCAATCTGCCGGTATAGGCGGGCGAGATGTGCGGGGCGCGATGGTGCTTGTGCGGCATGGAGTTCCTTTTCTTCTACAGCGCGGCGATTGCCGCGCGGACATGAGCGAGGATGCGTGACGCCGAGGTCGGCGCCGGGTTGGGACCGGGATCGGCCGCCGACAAGTTGGCGGCGCGGGCATGGACGAAGGCGGCAGCGGCCGCGGCTTCTCCGGGCGGCAATCCGGCGGCCAGCAGGGATCCGATGATCCCGGACAGCACATCTCCGGATCCGGCTGTGGCAGCCCATGATTGGCCTGCGGGGTTGAGATAGGTGGTCATTCCTGATCCCCCGGTCGCTGCGCTCCTGCCCGCCGAACCGGGTTCGGCGATGACGGTGACGTTGCCTTTGAGCAGCACGGTGGCACCTAGTCGCTCGGCCAGACCCCGCGCGGCGGCGATGCGGTCGGGGCCCGGCGGATCTCCTGCCAGCCGTTCGAATTCCCCGGCATGCGGGGTGAGCACGGTCGGCGCGGTGCGTCCGGCGAGCAGGCCGGGTTCGGCGGCGAGCAGGGTGAGACCGTCGGCATCGACGATCACCGGCAGGTCGGTTTCGAGCGCGAAGCGCAGCGCGGACTTGGCCGTGTCATCGGTACCGAGTCCCGGCCCGACCACCCAGGCCTGGACTCGCCCCGCTTCCCGCGGACTGGGTGCGGCGATCACCTCGGGCCAGTGTGAAAGCACCTGCGGGCCGGCGCTTCCCGCATACCGGACCATGCCGGAGGTGGCGGCCACGGCGGCGCCGGTGCTCAACACCGCCGCACCGGGGTAGGTCGCCGAGCCGGACACCACACCCGTCACCCCTTGGGTGTACTTGTCGTCGTGTGGTCCCGGTATCGGCCAGAGCTCCCGGACGTCGGCTGCCTCCAGGCCGGCCAGATCGGTGGGCGCCAGATCCAGACCGATGTCGACGAGCTCGACGCGGCCGCACTCACCCAGTGCGTGTACGGGTTTGAGGGCGCCGAACGTGACGGTCAGGACGGCATGCACATGGGGGCCGTCGGCGGCGCCGGTCTGTACGTCGAGGCCGCTGGGGAGGTCGACGGCGACCACAGGGGCGGTGTTGGCTTCGAACACCGCCGCGGCGTTGGCGCGCAGCGGGCCGCGCCCCGAGATGCCGACAACGCCGTCGATCACCAGATCGGTTGCCGCAGAGATTCCGGACACCACCCGTCCCCCGGCGCGCCGGAACGCCGCCAGACCTTTGGCGTGAGCCTTCTCGGGATTGAGTAGGACCGCATCGGCAGCGGCTCCGCGTCGGCGCAGGAACGTCGCCGCCCACAGGGCGTCACCACCGTTGTCACCGGAGCCCACCACCGCGCAGATCCGTCGGCCGGCGACACCACCGGTGCGCAGCTTCAACTCGGTCGCGATCGCCGTCGCCAGCCCATAGGCGGCGCGGCCCATCAGTACCCCGTCGGGCAGCGATGCCAGTAGCGGCGCTTCGGCGGCACGGATCGCATCGGCCGAGTAGTAGTACCGCATTCGCTCCGCTCCGCTCGATGTGCCGTCGACTTTGCCGCGCGCCAACAGGTTACGTGTGTTTGCTGTCGAGCGTCACCGAATGTGACGCTACGGCTGCTACCGAGCCTCGGCAGCGACCGCTGCGTCACTTTCGCGTGATCCGCGCGATCGTGGCTGCCGCTTCGCGCAACCGGTCGGGTGGATGCGATGCGTAACCGAGAACCAGGCCGGGCGGTCCGGGCAGCCGCCGGTGCCACGACACGGGATGCACGAGGACACCGGCGTCACGCAGATCGTCGGCCAGCGCCACATCATCGACGTCGTCGGGCAACGTGACGAGCAGGTGCAGGCCCGCGGCGACACCGCTCACCCTCGCGGCGGGCATCGCCGCGGTCACCGCGTCCAGCAGTGCGTCGCGCCGTGCCCGGTGCCGCGTGCGCACCAGCCGGACGTGCCGGTCGTATTCACCTGATTCGAGTAATCGCGCGAGCACCAGTTGCGGCACGGTCGGGCTGCCGAGGTCGGTGGCATGTTTGGCCGCCACCAGCTCGGGATGGCGTCGCGGGGGCGCGATCACCCAACCCAGCCGCAGCGCGGGCGCCAGGCTCTTCGAGGTGCTCCCGGCATAGGCGATGCGATCGGGCGCTGAAGCGTGCATGGCCGGAACAGGTGCCCGGTCGTAACGGTATTCGGCGTCGTAGTCGTCCTCGATGATCAGTGCGCCGTCCCATTCCAGCAGCTCGCGGCGCCGATGCGGGCCCAGCACCACGCCCGTCGGGAACTGATGCGCCGGGGTCAGGAAGACAGTCGGTGCGCCGCTGGCGGTGAGTTCGGTGACGAGGATTCCGTTGTCGTCGACGGGGACGGGCACCGGGTGCAGACCCCAGTGCTCGAGTTCGTCGACGGCCCCGCGCGAACCGGGATCCTCGACGGCGATCGTGTCGAGGCCTTCGCCGCGCAACTGCTGGGCGAGCAGGGCGACGGCCTGGGCAACGCCGGCGACCACCAGGATGTCGTCGGGAGCGACGCGCAGTCCGCGGGTCCGGCCGAGCCACGGGGCCAGTGCGGCCCGTAATCGCGGATGGCCCCGGGGATCGCCGTAACCGAGGTCGTCGGGAGACGTCTCGGCCAGCACCGCGCGTTCGGCACGCAGCCAGGTGCTGCGCGGAAATGCCGACAGATCGGGCACGCCCGGCGACAGGTCGATGCCCTCACCGACCGGCAGTCGGGGCCTCGGCAGACGCGCCACCAGCGACGTCAAGGGTTCAGCCCGGGGCGGCCGGACCGGCTGCGTCAGCACATGGGTGCCGCCACCCGCGTGCCCGCCGACCAGACCTTCGTCCGCCAGCCGCCGATAGGCCTCGACGACCACCCCGCGTGATATCGCCAGTTCGCCGGCCAACACCCTGGTGGGTGGAAACCGGGTGCCCGGGGTCAGCCTCCCGTCTGCGATCGCCGTGCGCAGGGCATCCGCGAGCCAGTCGGTGAGCCCGCGTGCCGGAGCAGTCGACGGGTCGAGCTGCAGGAAGTCCGTGCCCGCAATTTGGTCCACGATAGATGTCCAAACTTGGTTCTACTTGTTGGACCATACTGGCGTCAGCATGGGTTACATGTCCAGCCCCACCCGAGCCGGCTTGTCCGGCGCACTCGGCATGACCTTCGTCGGTGGCAGCGTGGCCGTTTCGAGCGCGCTCGCCGACGCGCCACTACACACAGCGCAGGCATTGCGCTACGCCACGGCGTGCATGCTGCTGCTCGCGTGGGCCAGGCTCACCGGCCAACCATTGCGCCTCCCAAGGGGTTCCGAATGGCTGTGGCTGCTGAGTGTGACCGCGAGCGGCCTGGTGCTGTTCAACGTGGCTCTGGTGTACGGATCACGCCACGCCGAGCCTGCGGTGCTGGCGGTCGCGGTCGCATGCGTGCCGGTTGCGCTGGCGACGATGGGGCCACTGCTGGAAGGCCACACACCGCGCAGCAGGTTGCTGGGCGCGGCGGTCGTGGTCAGCGTCGGGGCGGTGGTCGTGGAAGGACTGGGGCGGGCGGACGGAATCGGATTGTTCTGGGCCACGGTGGTATTCGTCTGCGAAGCCGGATTCACGTTGCTGGCCGTGCCAGTGCTCGGTTCACACGGTCCAGCGGGAGTTTCGGTGCACACCACCTGGATGGCCGCCGCGGTGTTCGCTGTGCTCGCGCTGGCCACCGAAGGATGGAGAGCGGCAAGCAGTTTCAGTATCGGCGAGATCCTGGCGATCGGCTATCTGGCCGTCTGCGTGACGGCGGTCGCGTTCGTGCTCTGGTACACCTGCGTGCGCACGCTGGGGGCCGGGGCCGCCGGGTTGCTGACCGGAGTGGCGCCCATTGCCGCCGCGGCCATCGGCGTACCCGTCACCGGGGCCTTACCCGCCGCGGCGGTATGGGCCGGCATCGGCCTGATCGGGGGCGGGCTGGCACTGGGACTGAGCGACAACGGTGCCGCCGGTCAGGCAAAAGGCTCACCGGAACGCATGCCCGACATGAGCAGGTGCAATCCGAACTCGAATCGTGCGTCGAAGTCGAGTAGTCGCTCGACGGGGCTGGACGCGAGGTGCGGATAGTCGCCTACACGAACCACGCCTTCGAGCGTCTCGGTCTCACCCCCGGCCGCACCCTGCTGCTCGAGAACTTCACCGAGGACGTAGCAGAACAGTGAGCTCGCCGCCCACAAGGCGGATTCACGGGCGAGCCCGCCGGCCTGGATACTGCCGACGAGCGTGTCGACGAAGGTCAGGTTGGCTCGCTTGGCGGCGTAGTTCCCGCCGACGATCCGGGCTCCGTCGCGCTGCGCCAGGAGGGCCGAACGGAGTCCCGCAGCAAGGCTTTTGACGCGATGAGCCCATTCGGGGTCGCCAGTCTCGGCGTTTTCCAGTGCCTTCGCCAGGATCGTCTCGGCCATCTCGTCGATGAGGGCGTCCTTGCCGTCGACCAGTCGGTAGATCGTCGGGAGGTGCGCTTGCAGCCGGTCGGCGAGCCGGCGCATCGTCAGCGATTCCAGTCCACCGTCGTTGACCAGCGCCAGGGCCTCCCCGACCACGCGGTCGACCGACAGCTTGGCGAGCGCCACGCGATCGCGGCCAGTCGAGGCGGTTGACACGTTAACGATGTTAACACTACGCTCTGACCTGCAATTAACATTGTTAACACGGAAGTGAGGTGTGGTGTGGGCAGCGAACTGACGGCCGACGGGATCGGCGTCGCCGTCCGCCAACTCCGATGGGAGGCCGACGGCGTGGTGTCCGTGCAACTGCAGCCGCGTGCCGGCGAACTGCTGCCGGCGTGGGAACCCGGCGCACACATCGATCTGCTCCTGCCGACCGGCATCCAGCGCCAGTACTCGTTGTGCGGGCCCGTCGGTGAGCGGTCGTACTACCGCATCGGAGTGCGGCGGGAACGCACCAGCCGCGGCGGTTCCGAGTACGTGCATGCGTTTCTGCGTCCTGGACAACAACTCACGGTTGCCGGGCTACGCAACACATTCGAGCTGCGTCGCGCCATCTCATATGTCTTCGTGGCCGGCGGCATCGGAATCACCCCCATCCTTCCGATGATCCGTCAGGCCGAATCCTGGAGCCTGGACTGGAAACTGCTCTACGGTGGGCACACCGCGAGCTCGATGCCGTTCTCGGGCGAACTCCGCCGATACGGAACACGCGTGAGTTTCTATGCCTCCGACGCCGAGGGCCGCATCCCGCTCGGTGAGCAGTTCGCACAGGTCCGGCCCGGCGCGAAGATCTACGCGTGCGGCCCCTCGGCGCTGCTGTCGGCACTGCAGGACGCCACCGACCATTGGCCGGCGGACAGTCTGCATCTCGAGCGCTTCAAGCCACGTAAGCGGGCGGCATCCGCCGAAGACAAACCGGTCGAAGTGGTGTGTGCCGCGTCGGACAGGACCGTCAACGTCGAAGCGGGCCAGAGCGTTCTCGCCGCGCTCGACGGTGCCGGGATCAACGTGCCCTCGTCGTGCCGATCGGGGATCTGCGGTGCCTGCGAGACCGCTGTCATCGAGGGCGTACCCGACCATCGGGACGACATCCTCTCCGAGTCCGAACGCGCCGCCAACGATCGCATGTTCGTCTGCGTTTCCCGGGCGCAGACTCCCCGGCTGGTTCTGGACGTCTAGGGAACTCGATGATGAAAACCACAGGCACGGCGGCAGACTCGTACTCCCCCGTCTCCATGGAGCGGGTCAGGGAGATCGTCGGATACCCAGAGCGATTCATCGCCGAGAAGAAGGAGCCGAAACTCGGTGAATTCTCGGCTCGGTTCATCGCACACAGCCCGTTCTTCTGCATGGCGACCGTGGGTGCCGACGGTCAATTGGACACCAGCCCGCGAGGAGACCCACCCGGTTCGGTGCGGATCCTCGACCCATGGACGCTCGCCATCCCCGACCGGCCGGGCAACAAGCTCGCCGATACCCACAAGAACATCACCACGCATCCCGCGGTGGGGTTGGTCTTCTTCGTGCCGGGTATCCGCGAGGTGATCCGCGTGAACGGGGACGCGTTCGTCACCGACGACCCGGAACTACTCGAAATGCTCAGCGCCGACGGCAAACCCGCGGTGCTGGCCACCATCGTGCGCATCCGCGAGGTGTTCGGGCAATGCGGCAAGGCCGTGATCCGGGCCAAGCTCTGGGAGGGCGACAGCCGGGGACTGGCCGACGCCGTGACATTGGGCGGGGACTTCTACACCCTCTCGATCACCGAGAGTGCGGCGAAGATGGCCGAGAAACTCGGCGACCTGGCCGACTCGCTTCATGCCGTGATCGACGACCACTATGAAAACGAGCTGTACTGACCTCAGACCGAGGCGGTCGCCGCGGCAGGTTCGACCGTCACCTTGATGGCCTCACCGTTCTGGACGATCGAGAACGCGTCGAGCACGTCGTCGAGCGGGATGTGGCGCGTGATGAGGTCTTTCACCGGTACCTGGCCCGTCGAGATGTACTGCAGCGCACGCTTGTTGTGCTCCGGCGCGGAACCGTTGGCACCGTGGATGTGCAACTGGCGGTAGTGCACCACGTTCGAATCGCAGGTGATGGTCGGGTTGGTCTTGGGCAGTCCGCCGAAGAACGAGATACGCCCGTTTCGGGCCGCCATCGCGATGGCCTGTTCCTGGGTGACGTTGGCCGCGGTGGCGGTGATGACGACGTCGGCACCGCGGCCACCGGTCAGTGCCATCACCTTCTCGACGACGTCGACCTCCGCCGCATTGATCACCTCATCGGGATGGACGGCGTCGGCCGAGATCTTGAGTCGGCTTTCGTTCACGTCGACGAGATAGACGGGTCCGCAGTTGTGCACGCCGCGCGCGATGCGGGTGTGCATGCAGCCGATGGGTCCGGCACCGAACACCACGACTGTGTCGCCCTCTTCGATCCCGAGCAGATCCTGCGCGTTGATCGCACACGCGAACGGTTCGGCCGCCGACGCCTCGTCGTAGCTGACATTGTCCGGAATCCGGTTCAGCCCATCGACCTTCAGCACCTGGCGCGGAACGATCATGTACTCGGCGAACCCGCCGTCGTACTGGTAGCCCATCGATGTCTGGTTCTGGCAGACGGCCATCCAGCCCTTGCGGCACTCATGACATTCTCCGCACGGGACCGCCGCGATCACCTGAACCCGGTCTCCCTCGGCCCAATCGGTGCCATAGGTGGAATTGACGTCGGCACCGACTTCCACGATGTCACCGGCGATCTCGTGGCCGATGGTGCGCGGCGGGGTCAGGTTCTGATGTCCGTTGTGCAGGATCTTGACGTCGGTGCCGCAGGTGGAGCAGTTGCGCACCCGAATCTTCACCTCGTGGGGACCGCACTGGGGCTCCGGCACATCCTCGAGCCGGACATCCTCGGGGGCGTAGAAACGCAGGGCTTTCATGACGGTCCTCTCGACGGGCAGGGACTGGCGATAACCGTGTTGATATCAGCACCCTAACCCCAATCCGGTCATAAAACCACAATTTGAGATGCCCATTTAAGCCCAATTGCTTGCACTCATGCCCATTTGTGCGGTGTACTGGCAGTGCATGTGACCGGCGTCACCCAGCAGCCGGCAAGATCGGAGGTCGTCAGATGTCCACTGTCGAAGCGCCACGCACCGGAGTTCGGGTGTACGTGCAGAAGCTGGGCACCTCGCTGTCGAACATGGTGATGCCGAATATCGGCGCCTTCATCGCCTGGGGTCTGATCACAGCTCTATTCATCGAGCAGGGCTGGCTACAGGCCATCTTCTCCGGACTCAGGAACCCCGACGGCTGGGTGGCCAAGATCGGCGGCTGGGGCAGCTACGACAGCGCCGGAATCGTCGGCCCGATGATCACCTATCTGCTGCCCGTTCTGATCGGTTACACCGGTGGCCGGATGATCCACGGCAACCGGGGCGCCGTCGTCGGTGCGATCGCCACCATGGGGGTGGTCGCCGGCGCCGATGTCCCGATGTTCATGGGCGCGATGATCATGGGGCCGCTCGGCGGCTGGGCGATGAAGAAGGCCGACGCGCTCTGGGAAGGCAAGATCCGGCCCGGATTCGAGATGCTCGTCGACAACTTCTCCGCAGGCATCCTGGGCATGCTGCTGGCCATCCTCGGCTTCTTCGGCGTCGGGCCGATCGTGTCGTCTTTCACCCGCGCCGCCGGCAATGCGGTGGATTTCCTGGTCAACAATGACCTGCTGCCCCTGACCTCGATACTCATCGAGCCGGCGAAGGTCCTGTTTCTCAACAACGCCATCAACCACGGGGTGCTGACACCGCTGGGCACCACCCAGGCGCTCGAGACCGGCAAGTCAATTCTCTTCCTACTCGAGACCAACCCCGGGCCCGGACTGGGAGTCCTGTTGGCGTTCATGGTGTTCGGCCGCGGTGTTGCCCGCGCGTCGGCACCGGGCGCCGCGATCATCCAGTTCTTCGGCGGTATCCACGAGATCTACTTCCCGTACGTGCTGATGAAACCCAAGCTGATCGCCGCCACCATCCTCGGCGGTATGACCGGCGTCTTCATCAACGTGCTGTTCGGTTCCGGACTGCGCGCGCCGGCCGCGCCCGGTTCGATCATCGCCATCTACGCGCAGACCGCCGGCGGCAGCTTCCTCGGCGTGACGTTGTCGGTGCTCGGCGCCACCGCCGTCTCGTTTGCCGTCGCCTCACTGCTGCTCAAGACCGACCGTGCCGAAGACGAGCCGGATCTGGCCGCGGCCACCGCCGAGATGGAGGCACTGAAGGGCAAGAGGTCCAGCGTGGCCTCCGCCCTGGTCGGCGCGCACCGCGGACCGGTGAACAGCATCGTGTTCGCCTGTGACGCCGGCATGGGGTCCTCGGCGATGGGGGCGTCGGTGCTGCGCAAGAAGATCCGGTCCGCGGGATTCGGCGACATCACCGTGACCAACCAATCGATCGCGAACCTGACCGACACCTACGACCTGGTGGTCACCCACCGCGATCTGACCGACCGCGCCCGCCTGAAAACCGCCTCGGCCGTTCATGTCTCGGTCGAGGACTTCATGAGTTCCCCTCGCTACGACGAGATCGTCGAGATGTTGCAGAACACGAACGCGGCTTCGGATGAGCAGACAACCGAGGCTGCGCGCTCGCCCGAAGACCAGACAGCCGGCGCCGAGGTTCTGCCCCTCGAATCGATCGTGCTGGCCGGCTCGGCCACCTCGGCGGACGCCGCGATCGACGAGGCCGGTGCACTCTTGGTGGCAGCTGACTCCGTCGAGCCGGCCTACGTGGATGCCATGCACGAACGCGAGAAGTCGGTGTCGACGTACATGGGTAATGGTCTGGCCATCCCGCACGGCACCAACGAGGCCAAGACTGCGATCCGCCGTACCGGGATCTCCTTCGTGCGCTACCCCGAACCCATCGACTGGAACGGCAAACCCGCCGAGTTCGTCGTCGGCATCGCCGGGCTGGGCAACGACCATATGGCACTGCTGACCAAGATCGCCCATGTCTTCCTCGACAAGGACGAGGTCGCCCGACTGCGGGCTGCCACCAGCGCCGACGAGGTGCGTGCAGTGCTCTCCGACAGCAAATAAGCGACGCCGCACCCGGGTGCCCCAGAATGGCAAGCGTGGATTCAGATACCCGCCAGAGCCGCATCGTCGAGTTCGCGCGCAGCCGGGGCCGCGTCGATGTGCTGACGTTGGCCTCCGAACTCGACGTCGCAGCCGAGACCATCCGTCGCGACCTCAAGGCGCTGGCCGGGAGACGACTGCTCAAACGTGTGCACGGGGGTGCGATCCCGCTGGAGACCGCAGCGTTCGAATCCACCGTCGAATACCGCAGCCAGGTGGACCTGGCCCAGAAGCACCGCATCGCTGCCGCGGCGGCACATCAGTTGCATGGCGCCGAAACCGTCTACCTGGACGAGGGTTTCACGCCACGCCTGATCGCCGAACAGCTCGCCGATCAGGAGCTGACCGTGGTGACGTCATCGCTGCTGGCAGCCGAAGCACTGGCACACAGCGAGACCGTCACCGTCCTGATGATCGGTGGGCGAATGCGTGGACGCACCCTGGCCACCGTCGACCACTGGGCGGTGGAGCGCCTGAACAGCCTCGTCATCGACATCGCATTCCTGGGCACCAACGGGATCACTACCGAGCATGGCCTCACCACACCGGATCCCGCCGTGGCGGCGGTGAAGCAGACTGCGGTGAACGTCGCGCAACGGCGCGTACTGGTGGCCGCCCATTCCAAGTTCGGGGAGACGAGTTTCTGCCGGTTTGCGAACGTCTCCGACTTCGAGTCGATCGTCACCGGCACCGAGTTACCCGCAGAGGAAGCACAGCACTATGAAGCGCTGGGGCCGTCGGTGATCCGCGCCTGAAGATCCTCGTCGGCCTACGCCGCGTTCCAGAACCGGCCCGCACGTCGCGCGATCTCTTCGGGGTACTCACCGTTGATGGCGTGAGAAGCATCGGCCCAGAGTTCGACTTCCCCGCGCGCCAGCACCTCCCGCGCCCGCGCGACGGCACGCTCGGGGTCGAGCATGACGCTGCGCCCCGCGATCAACGCAAGCACCGGCACGTCGAGCCCCCGCAACTGCTCCTCGGTGAACATTTTCGGCGCCGGTACGCGCAGCGTGAAATCCTTTGCCCCGGCATCGATCAGCGCGGATTCGCTCGCGGCGGCCTGCAGGTCCGCACCACCGGCAATCCAGCTGTGCACCCTCCGGCGCCAGCGCTCCGGCGCGCCCGGGGCGAACAGCGCCACCGAAGCGAGAATGGCCTTCGCCGGGATTCCGGTGAAGGTGAAAACCGGGTCGAGCAGCGTAAGCGAGGCTATCCGGCCGGGCCGGTGCACCGCGCAATTCGCCGCCGTCCACCCGCCCATCGACACTCCCAGCAGGTGCGCCGCTTCCAGGCCCAGGCCGGCCAGCGTCTCGTCGAGCCATTGTGCCTGATCCGGTGCACCGCGAATCGCCTTGTCCTGCACCGACAGACCGGCCTCACCGAGCAGGTCGATCGCATACACCGTGCGCTGTTGCAGCAACGGCCCGAGGTTGGTCCGGTACATCGGCGTCGACGCGTTGCGGCCCGGCAGCAGCACCACCGGCGCACCTGAGTCCGGTCCGGCGAACCGGTAGGCCCGGACCGTTCCGAACGAGGTCGGCACGTCGAACAGTTCGAACGGCGGCAACGTCGCCATCCCGGCCCGGTAGGCGCCCAGGAAGTGCTCGAACGCCGACTCGGAGACGAAGGCCCCCAACCCGTTCCGGTCCCGCCGTCGGGCAATGTTGACCTTGGGAACCTGCAGATCCATCAGACCTCGGCGCCGAACGTGAAGACCGGACTACTCGACGGTGACGGACTTGGCCAGGTTGCGCGGCTTGTCGACGTCGTAACCCCGCGCCCGCGCCACCCCGGCCGCGAACACCTGCAGCGGGATGGTCGACAGCAACGGCTGGAAAAGCGTTGACACCGCCGGGATCTCGATCAGGTGATCGGCGTACGGCCGCACCGTGTCGTCACCCTCTTCAGCGATCACGATGGTCACCGCGCCGCGGGCCTGGATCTCGCGGATGTTGGACAGCAGCTTGGCGTGCAGCATCTGGGCGTTCTTGGGTGACGGCATCACCACGATCACGGGCAGGTCGTCGTCGATCAATGCGATCGGACCGTGCTTGAGCTCACCGGCGGCGAAGCCCTCGGCATGCATGTAGGCCAGCTCCTTGAGCTTGAGCGCACCCTCCAACGCCACCGGGTAGCCGACGTGCCGGCCCAGGAACAGCACCGTGGGCGACTTCGCGAACCGCTGCGCCAACTGCCCGACCGGCTCGATGCCGGCCAGCACCCGGGCAATCAGGTCCGGCATGGCCTCCAGGTCGTGGTACTCGCGCTCGACCTCGTCGGAGTACTTGGTCCCGCGGGCCTGCGCCAGGGCCAGCCCCACCAGGTAATTCGCGGCGATCTGGGCCAGGAACGTCTTGGTGGCGGCCACACCGATCTCGGGCCCGGCCCTGGTGTAGAGCACTGCGTCGGCCTCGCGCGGGATCTGGCTGCCGTTGGTGTTGCAGATGGCCAGCACCTTGGCCTTCTGAGTCTTGGCGTGCCGCACCGCTTCCAGGGTGTCGGCGGTCTCGCCGGACTGCGAGATGGCGATCACCAGGGTGCTGCGGTCCAGCACCGGGTCCCGGTACCGAAACTCGCTGGCGAGTTCGACCTCGACGGGCAGCCGGGTCCAGTGCTCGATGGCGTACTTGGCCAGCAGACCCGAGTGGTAGGCGGTGCCGCAGGCGACGATGAAGACCTTGTCGATCTCGCGGAGTTCCTGATCGCTCAGGCGCTGCTCGTCGAGCACGATGCTGCCGTCGACGAAATGCCCCAGCAGGGTGTCGGCGACCGCGGCGGGCTGCTCGGCGATCTCCTTGAGCATGAAGTAGTCGTAGCCACCCTTTTCGGCGGCATCGAGATCCCAGTCGATGTGGAACTCGCGGTAGTCCCGGCCGGCCTGCAGGTCATCGCGGCCGAAGAAGTCGGTGATCCGGTAGCCGTCGGCGGTCAGCACCACGGCCTGGTCCTGGCCCAGCTCCACGGCGTGCCGGGTGTGCTCGATGAACGCCGCCACATCGGAGCCGACGAACATCTCGCCGTCACCGATACCGACCACCAGTGGGGTGGACCGGCGCGCGGCCACGATCGTTCCCGGATCGTCGGCGTTGGCGAATACCAGGGTGAAGTGGCCTTCGAGGCGCTGCAGCACGGCCAGCACGGAGGCCGGGAAATCGCCGGCGGTGGCGCCCTGTGCGTACTGACGGGCCACGAGGTGCACCGCCACCTCGGAGTCGGTGTCGCTGGAGAATTCGACCCCGTCGGCTTCGAGCTCGGCGCGCAGAACCGCGAAGTTCTCGATGATGCCGTTGTGGACGACGGCGATCTTGGCCGCTGCGTCACGGTGTGGGTGGGCGTTGCGGTCGGTGGGACGGCCGTGGGTGGCCCAGCGGGTGTGGCCGAGGCCGGTACTGCCGGTCAGGATGCCATCGTCGGTCTCGGCGAGGGCGGTCTCCAGGTTGGCCAGCCGGCCGGCGCGGCGACGCACCGTCAACCCGCCGTTGCCGTCGATCAACGCGATTCCCGCGGAGTCGTAGCCCCGGTATTCCATCCGCCGCAGCGCGTCGACCACGATGCCGCGGGCCGGGCGCGCCCCGACGTAGCCGACGATTCCACACATAGGGTCCCAGGGTAGTGCAGTCGGCCGCCTGACCCGATTCTGCGGCGGCGGGGTTTGACACAAATCACCGTGTTGGCACATGGGCGCGACTCAGGTTCAATCGGCGGTCACGCGCCAGTCGCCCTGCGCTACGGTCAACGCGTGGCCAGCACAAAGAAGCTCTTCGCAGGGTTGACCCGCCGCGGACCGCATCGAGTCCTGCGCGGTGACCTGGCGTTCGCCGGCATGCCGGGAGTGGTCTACACGCCCGAGGCCGGCCTGAATCTGCCCGGTGTGGTGTTCGGCCACGAGTGGATGACACGGGCGGAGAACTACACGGGCACGCTCGAGCACCTGGCGTCCTGGGGCATCGTGGCGGCGGCACCCGATACCGAGACCAGCGTGGCTCCGTCGGTGCTCAATTTCGCGTTTGACCTGGGCGCGGCCCTGGAAATCATCACCGGCGTGCGGCTGGGCACCGGCAAGATCAGCGTGCACCCGGGCAATCGGGGTGTGGTGGGGCACGGTTTCGGTGGGTCGGCCGCGGTGTTCGCTGCCGCAGGTATGGGAGGTGATCCGCACCGCCCGAAGGCCGTGGTCTCGCTGTTCCCGACGGTGACCAAGCCGCCCGCCGAACAACCGGCGTCGACGCTGCAGGTCCCCGGCCTGGTCCTGACCGCGCCCGGGGATCCGATGACGCTGCGGTCCAATGCCGTGGAACTGGCTCGCACCTGGGAGGGTGCGACGTTGCGGACCGTCAGCAAGGCGCAGGCCGGCGGCCTGGTCGAGGGACGCCGCCTGGCTCGGTTCATCGGCCTGCCCGGCGCCGACAAGGACACCCAGAAGATCATCCGCGGCCTGCTCACCGGGTACCTGCTGGCCACGCTGGCCGGCGACAAGTCCTACCGCGACTTCGCCGATCCCGACGCCACACTGCCCCATACCGAACCGGCCGACCCGAACGCCGATCCGGTCGCCCTTGAAGACAAGGTCGTCGCGCTACTCAAGCCGTGATCGGGAGTCACACCAAGGTCGTACCGCCGTCCACTGTCAGCACGACCCCGGTGCCGAACTCCTGCTCCATCAGGTACGCGTACGCCAGCGCGGTGTCGGATGGTTCGCCAATCCGGCCGACGGGGAGATTGCTCGCGAACTGCTCGTAGATGGCCTCCCGATCCTCCTCACCGAGTGCCGACCACAGCGGCGTCCGGATCGGACCGGGGGCGACGGCGTTTACGCGCAACGGCGCCAGTTCGACGGCCAGCGCCCTGGTCATCGCGTCGATTGCGCCGCATACCGCGGTGGGCAGCACGCCGAGTCCCGGTTTTTCGGCGGCAGTGCCGCTGGTGAGGGTGATCGACCCGCCCGGCGTGATCCGGGGCGCGAACTCCCGCACCGTCTGCAGCTGGCCGATGAGTCGAGTGCTGATGAACTCGGTGATGGTCGCAGCGGTCAGATCGGTCAGGCCGACCATCGTGAGCGACTCCCCCGCGCTGAATACCAGGTGCTCGATCTGCCCGACCTCATCGACGAGACGACCGAGCGAGGCGGGGTCGGCGAGGTCGACGGTCATCCCCCGGGCGTTCTCACCCAGTTCGGCGACAGCTCGATCGACGTTGGACTGGTTGCGCGACACCACGATCGGGATGCCACCTCGGTCCGCCACCACAGCCGCCACCCCCAGGCCGATGCCGGAGGTGCCGCCGATGATCAGGACACGTGCGTTCTTGAGGTTCATGAGTCCACTGTGAATTCGCGGCGACTTCGTCGTCCAAGACTCTTTTCGTCGTTCGGCGATACCCTCGGGGTATGAGCACCGCGGACCTCGACCTGCGCAAGCTGCGGTACTTCGTCGCGGTCGCCGAGGAGCTGAATTTCGGTCGGGCGGCCCAGCGTCTCCATATCGCACAACCCGTGCTGTCGCGGCAGATTCGGGCGTTCGAGAGCGAGCTCGGTGCTCAGTTGTTCATCCGCGGCTCGACCGGTACCCAGCTGACCGCCGTCGGCGCGCAGCTGCTGCGGGACGCCAAGGTTCTGCTCGACGACGCGCACGCGCTGCGACAGCGCCTGTCCCGCGCCGCCGGACACCCGGTGATTGTGACGGTCGGAGTGATCGCCGGGTTGCGGGCAACAGCGGCGGCCGCGGCGTTCGAGGCGGGCGGCCCGCGGCGTCGGGCAGTCGTGCGGCAGGTCCCGTGGCCCGAGCAGGCGGAGTTGGTCCGGTCGGGCGAGGTCGACGTGGTCTATGCCCGGGAGCCGGTCGACCACCGCGGACTGGGCAGCGCAGCCCTGCTGGAAGAACCCATGGACGCGGTGCTGCCGGCAGACGACGCCTTGGTGACGCGCGCCGCGGTGCGCCTCGCCGATCTCGCATCCAGGCTGTTGCTACTGCCGGACCCTGCAATGGTGCCGGACTGGGTGTGCGCGGCCGCACCCGATCAGCGGTGGGCACCGCCGCGCGACGAGTTCCGCAGCGTGGAGGACAAACTCGAACACGTTGCCGCGCACGAGGGTTTCGTCATCCTGCCCCGATCCACCACCGCCTACTACCGCCGACCCGATGTGAAAGCCGTGCCGATCGAAGACCTGGGGCCCTCCCGCGTGACACTGATCTGGAACGCCAACACGGACAACCCGGCGCGGGACGAATTCGTGGCAGCTGCGCTGGCGTGCCGAGCGGAGACGATCTGATGTCCGACCAGCCCACCTGGGTACGAGCAGCAGAGCCCATCATTCCTCCGGCGCTGGCAGTCCAGAAGACGGTCGGGGTACCGGATTTCGAGATCTATCAGTTGCTGACGATGAAGTGGGGAATGCTTCCCAGGCGGGCCATGATCGATTGGACCCTGACGGAGTACGGGATCTCCACCGAGGACGCGCAACGCATCCACCAGCGTGTCGTCGGGCTACTGGACGACGAATCCTCTCGCTTCGAGAACCTGAAACAGGTTGTCGGCGTGGCGAAACAGGACTCGACTTCGTTGTCGTTCTGCAGCGTGTTGTGGCCGGGTTTCGAGTTCACCGCACACACCGGGCCGGCCGGAACAATTGAGGCAGCGCAGTACTGCCGCGCCGGGGGCTATCCGCTGCCCGCCGATTCGCCCGGCGAGCAGCCCACGTGGAGCATGGACACCGCCGAATTCATCGAGTATTTCGGCCCCGCCACCCTCACAAACCGGCATCCCCTCACCGACGATGTTCTTCCCGCGCACGAGGTGTACGACTTCGAGTGGAACGGCAGGCGGTACGGCGCCGGCTTCAGCTGGGGCCTGTTCCTGCTCGCGGGTCAGTACTGGGAATGAAGCCGCGGCTCGGCGGCTACGTTTCCAGGATCCCCAAACTCGCTCCGACCGGGTACGTTTCGTCCTCCTCGGCCGAACCGTGGCGCAGCACCCCGGCGCTGGGCGCCGGAATATCGGCCGACACCTTGTCGGTACCGACGGTGTAGAGGTCCTCACCCTCCTCCACGACCGTCCCGTCGGGTACCAGCCAGCCGAGAAAGGTGCCCTCGGTCATCGTCACGTCGAGTTTCGGCATCTTGATTTCCATCGTGGGTCAGCCTTTCAGTTTGGTCGGCGGGCGATGCTCAGGGCCAGCGCGGGGCACGACTCCACCGCCTTCTGCGCCAATTGCCCTTTTTCCGGCGGGATTTCGTCGACCACCAGCTCAACCTGACCGCTGGCGCCGACCTCGAACAGATCGGGAGCCACGGCCTCACAGATCCCGTTCCCGACACACCGATCCGGATCGACAGTCACCTTCATCGCTGCACCCCTATCTGGCGAGGATCGTGCAGCCGCTGAGGCCAGGGGCACCGTAGACGTGCGACAGTGCGACTCTGGGTTCTCCCGGGACCTGGCGTTCGCCCGCGGTACCGCGCAGTTGCAGAACGTTCTCGTGGATCTGCCGCAGCCCTGAGGCCCCGATCGGTTCGCCGTTGGCCAGGCATCCGCCATCGGTGTTGATCGGCAGTCGTCCGGAGAGTTCGGTTGCGCCGGAATAGATCAGCTCGGCCTGTTCACCGTCGGCGCACAGTCCGGTCTCGGCCAGGTGGATGATCTCCGCGCCGGCATCGGTGTCCTGCAGCTGGGCCAGGTCCACGTCGGCGGGACCGATGCCCGCCAGCTCGAACGCCGCAGCCGCGGCCCCGACGGTCGGGCTGGCCCCACGACGCACCGACAGCGACGGACTGAGTACCTCGAACGAGCCGGGCCGGCGCGTCCGTACCGCCGAGGAGGCGACGTACACCGGATGCGGACTGTACTGCTTGGCCTTGTCCGCATTGCACAGCACCACCGCGGTGGCTCCGTCACCCGGCGAGCACAGCATGTACTGGCGCAACGGATCCGACAGCATCATCGAGGCTTCGATGTCAGCTTCCGACAAGGGTTTACGGCGCCAGGCGTTGGGATTGAGCGAGCCGTTGCGGAACGCCTTGGCCGCCACCTTGGCCAGCAGCCGCTCCGGCAGGCCGAACTCGTGCAGGTACCGCTTGATCTTCAGTGCGAAGAACTGGGACGTGAGGGCGAGGCCGGATGGGCCGTACCACTCGCCGAGACCCATCGCGGCGGGGTCGATCGCGAATGCTCCGCGCGGATGCGAGTCGAAACCCACTACCAGTGCCAGGTCAGCCGCCCCGGCCTCGATGGTGTGCACCGCCGAGATCAGCGAACTGCTGCCGGTGGCACAGCCGTTGAACACGTTGACGAAAGGAACACCGGTCAAACCGAGATCGGACACCAGCGTGTCGGCCGACCCCGCTGACATGCTGCCGCCCACGGCGTACTCGATCTGCGGCCAGGTCACCGACGCATCGGCCAGTGCCTGTCGCACGGCCGCCACGGCCTCGTGCCGAACCGAGGTGTCTTGATAGCGCCCGAACGGTCGGCATCCGACCCCGATGATCGCCACCGAATTCATGACAGATTCCCTCCTTGCGCAACCGGCGCGAAAGCGAAAGTCTGTCGGGTTTCCCCGGTTTCGGTGACGACTTCGACGCTCACCAGGGTCATCGGCATACCGATCCGCAGCCGCTCCGGGTCCGACTCGGTCAGGCGCGCCTCCACGATGACCTCGCCGGGCAGTTCCACGTAGCCCACGCCGAACGGAGCGAAGTCGTCGGCGCCGCCGAAGTACGGCGGGCTCGGTGGCGGGAACCGCTGCACGGTCCAACTCCAGAGGACACCCGAAGCTGCCAGCGGCACCGTCGTGATGTCGGCAGCGCCGCAGTCCCGACACGACTGCTTGTGCGGGAACTCGATCTCACCGCAGGCGTCGCAGCGGCCGCCGACCAGGTTGAGCCGTCCGTCGTTGACCTTCATGATGCCCGGATCGATGACCTCAGCCACCCGACTCCCCCTGTCCTGCTTGTTGTTCTGGTTGGGCACGCAGTTTGCGCACTCCGCGTTTCTCCACCGTCACGTCTCCCAGCACGCCCGCCTGGCAGGCCAACCGCACATGCTCGCCGCGCCCACCCTGATCGCCGCTGAGGTTGCGAACTTCCTGGGCTTCAGACGCCGACGGCTCCGACAGGTTCTCCGATCCCTCGAGCACGCCGATGTGGCAGACCAGGCAGTCCCCGTTTCCCCCGCACACCGTCGGCCACCGAACATCCGCCGCCCGCGCGGCGGCCATCACCGTCTGCCCCTGTGCCGCCTCGAAAGTGATCCCGGAGGGCCGGACGGTGACGGTCGGCATGTCAGCTGCGCCGCAGTTCACGCCACGGCTTGCCACGGCCGGGGTCGATCTCGCGTTCCAGGCCCAGCACCCGCTCACCCACGATGTTGCGCTGCACCTCGGACGTGCCGCCGGCGATGGTGAAGCGGCGGCTGTCCAGCAGGTTGTGCGTCTCGGGAGGCATCGTGTCGTCCCAGTAGGCGGCTTCGGCACCGCCCACCTCGAAGCCGAGTTCGCTGATCTCCTGGGACAATTCGGACAGCACCAGCTTGGTGATCGAACCCGTGGGAGATCCGCCGGGCGTACGGGACTCGGCGATCGAACGCAGATTGGTCAGCGCCAGGGCATGCTCGACGGCGAACAGGTCTACCAGCCGATCCCGGATCACAGGGTCATTCCAGCGGCCGTTCCGACGCGCGAGCTCGAGCACGGGCGCGAGCGGCACACCGCTGGCACCGGAGGTTTCCGAGAGCCCGGACCGTTCGGCGTTCAACGTCGTCATGGCCACGCGCCAACCGTCGTTGACCTCACCGAGCACCGTCTCCGGCCCCAACACCAGGTCCTCGAGGAACACCTCGCAGAAGTGTTCGTCGCCGGTGAGTTGGCGCAGCGGCCGCACGGTCACCCCCGGTGAGGCCATATCGACCAGGAAGCAGGTGATCCCGGCGTTCTTCGGCCGGTCCGGATCGGTCCGAGCCAGCAACATCCCGTAGCGGGAACCCGCGGCGAACGAACTCCACACCTTCTGCCCGTTGATCCGCCACGACGCACCTTCGGGCACGGCTCGGGTGGCCAGGCTCGCCAGGTCGGATCCGGCGCCCGGCTCGCTGAACAGCTGACACCACATGTCGGCACCGGCCACGATCCCGGGCAGATACCGGTGTTTCTGTTCCGGTGTGCCCCAGTCCATGATGGCCGGGCCGATCAGCATCAGCGGCACGAAGTAGTGGTCCGGCAGGCCGGCTCCGCGTTCGATCAGCACCGATCGCACCACGGCGGCCTGCTGTTCGGTGTAGCCCAGGCCCCCATGCTCGCGTGGCCAGTGCGGCACGGTGTAGCCGCGTTCGCCGAGTGCCGCGTACCACGCTTCGGCCGCGTCGCGGTCTATGTCGGAAAGCAGCACGCGTCTACCGGATGTCACTGCACCACGGAACTTCTCGGGAAAGTGCTCGGCGACCCAGCGGTCGACTTCTCTGCGGAGTTCATCGTCGTGTTCAGCCACTTCACGCCTCCCGTCGATCGATGAGGCCGGCCAGGCGGCTTCGACACTTGCTCGGCGAACCGGTCAGCGCGACAACAGAGTTGGCCCTTCGCAGGTAACGGTGCGCCCAATGCTCCCAGGTGATCGCGATACCCCCGTGCAACTGGACGGCAGCCTTGGTGACCGCGAGCGCGGTTTGCCGCGACAGCAGTGCCGCCACCGCCAGGTCGATGTCGGTGCCCAATGCCTGAGGTTCGCTGCCGACCCGCCAGGCCGCCCCGTAGACGGCCGAGCGGGTGAGTTCGACGGCGGCCAGCAGATTCACCAGGCGGTGCTTGACCGATTGGAAGGAACCGATTGTCCGACCGAATTGGACTCGCTTGTCGACGTACTGCACCGTCGCGTCCAGCACGCGCTGTGCCACACCGAGCAGTTCAGCCGAGATGACCAGGTCGGCCCGGCGGGCCAGGGCGGTACGTACTGCTTCGGCCTCCGCGCCGTGCAGCAGGACGGCCGGTTGCACCGCACGGGCGGTCCACCGCCCCAGAGAGCGGGACAGATCGAGCCCGGACAGTTCTTCGGCAAGCCCCGCCGCACTGTCGAGGAGAGCCACCGCAGGCCTGCCGTCGAGTGTTCCGGTGACCACCACGACGTCGGCTCCGGTGGCATTCCACACCGGAACCGCGGTCACGTCGATGCCACCGGACAGATTCGTGCTCAGTTGTGCGCCCCTGGCGGCCGCGACGGTTCGCGTCCCGTCGCGGAGCGGTGCCAGCAGCGCGGCGTTCCCGACCCCCGCTGCCAGCACGCCCGCCGAGACGCTGGGCAGCAGCGGGCCGCCGAACAGGGCTGCGCCGGCACACTCGGCGAGGATCGCCAAGTCCACGGCTGTCGCCGAGGAGTCCGGCAGTCCGCTGTCGAAGACGATCTCGTCGGCACCGACGTCGGACAACAGTTTGCGCCAACCGTCATCGCCGGGGGCCTCGAAGAACTCCCCGAGCACGTCGCGCAGGGCGGTGTGCTCCGCGGTGAATTCAAACTCCGCAGAAGCGGCTTCGCGCGCAAGTTCGGCGGTCTCCATCAGGGCCTCCCGGCCGGCGTCGGAGCAGCGCCCGTTCGGGCCAGGTACCGGGCCCGCAGCTGCCGCTTGTTCAGTTTCCCCATCACCGAACGCAGATCGAAGTCCACGATCTCGATCAGATTCGGACATTTGTAGTGCGCCAGTCATTCTCGCGTCCAATCGACCAATTCCCCCGGTGTCACCTCGGTTTCGGTGCTCACCACGAGGGCACACAGCTGTTCCCCGAGATCGTCGTGGGGAACGCCGATCACGGCCACGTCGGCGACGGCGGGGTGCCGGCGCAGCACGGCCTCGGACTCGGCCGGGTACACGTTGACCCCGCCGCTGACCACCATGTCGGAGGCACGATCGGTGAGGTACAGATAGCCGTCAGCATCGAGGTAACCGATCTCTCCGAGCGCGAACACCCCGTCGGCCACGTAGCTGCGCCGTGTCTTCTCCGGATCGCCGTGATAGGCCGGATGATGTCCGACCGTGGACTGCACACACACCAAACCCGTTGTGCCGGTGGGCACAATCTCGCCGTCCTCGGTGCGGACGGTCAGGTTGTAGCCGGGCATGGCGCGCCCCACCGATCCCGGGTGCTCAAGCCACTCGGGCGAGGTGATCAGGGTGACCGTGCCGGCTTCGGTGGAGCCGTAGGCCTCGATCAGGATCGGGCCGAACCACTCGATCATGGCGCGTTTGACCTCGACCGGGCAGGCCGCGCCGGTGTGCACGATGCTGCGCAGGCTGGAGACGTCGTAGCGGTCGCGCGCCTCGTCGGGCACTCGCAGCAGTCGGGAGAAGTGCGTGGGCACCATCATGGTGGCCTCGACGCGCTCCCGAGCGATGGTGGCCAGCACCTGCTCGGCGTCGAAGCGCGGGAGGATCACCAACGGCTGGGCGGCCAGGATCCCGCGCACCCCGGCCATCGGACCGGTGTGGTGCATAGGGGCGACGACAAGTTGCCTGCCCGGGGTTCGAATCGGTGAATCGATTACTCGCGCAACATATTCGACCATCGAGGCGCCACCGGGAAACATCTGGTCCGGCAGCTCCACCCCTTTGGGATATCCGGTGGTCCCGGAGGTGTAGTAGAGCGGCTTGGCCGGTGCGATGTCTGCGGACGGTTCGGAAGCCGGATACTGCGCCAGCGCGGAGTCCAGGTCATCCCAGGAGACCACTTGAACATCGGCGTCCGCGGCGCGCACGGTGGCGGCGGTTTCGGTGCTGCACAGCACCGTGTGCACCGCCCCGTCACGCAGGATGTAGCCGATCTCGTCGGCGGTCAGGTGATAGTTCACCGGCACCGCCGACAATCCCGCGTACGTGACGGCCAGGTGCGCCAGCACCACGTGCACACTGTTGACACCAAGCACCGCCACCCGCCGGCCCGACGGAATCTCCTGGGAAAGCAGCCAATTGACGGTGCGGTTCAGCCGCTCGTTGAGCTGCGTCCAGGTCAACGAGGTGGCGCCATCGGAGAGGGCGAGGGCTTGCGCGTCCCGACGAGCGTAGTGCTCGATCGCATGGACCACGAAGATTAGCCGTTCGATCCGGCGGCGGCCCGCGACCGCAAGACTGCCTGCTTGGCGGCTGCCACGATGGCGTCCTCGCCCGGGACGAATGCGTCCTCGAGCACTTTGGCGAACGGGACCGGGGTGTCCGGACCGGCCACCCGAGCCACCGGAGCGCCGAGTTCGTCGAACAGGTTCTCGGTGATCAGCGCGGCGAGCTCGGCTCCGTATCCGCCGCGGCGCACGGCCTCGTGGATCACCACTGCGTGCCTCGTGCGGGCCACGGATTCCAGCACCGTGCGCTCGTCCAGCGGCACGAGCGATCGCAGGTCGATCACCTCGGCGTCGATCGATTCCTGTGCCAACTGCTCGGCAGCGGCCAAGGCGGTGTGCACCTGCCTGCCATAGCTGATCAGGGTGACGTCGCGGCCCGGGCGCACCGTTGCCGCCGAACCCAGCGGCACCACGTGGTGGCCGACGGGAACCGGCTGTGGCGGGGCGAAGTACAGCAGGCTCTGCTCGACGATCACCACCGGGTCGGGGTCGAAGATCGCCGCGGTGAGCAGCCCTTTGGCGTCGGCGGGATTGCTGGGCACGACGACCTTGAGACCTGGAACGTGGGTGAGCCAGGCCTCGAGCATCTCCGAATGTTGTGCCCCGAACTGCATCCCGGCGCCGGCCGCGCAACGGATGGTCAGCGGCACGGTGGTCTGCCCGCCCGACATGTAGCGCAGCTTGGCGGCGTGATTGGACACCTGGTCCAGGCACACGGCCAGGAAATCCATCAGCATGATCTCGGCAACCGGCTTCATGCCGGCGATCGCGGCGCCCACCGCCGCGCCGACGATGGCCTGCTCGCTGATCGGGGTCGCGCGCACCCGGTCGGCGCCGTACTTGGTCGACAGCCCGGCAGACACCTTGAACACCCCGCCACTGGGGTCGGCGATGTCCTCGCCCAGCAGGATCACCGACGGGTCCCGGGACAGTGCGTCGTCGAGCGCGCTGCCGAGAGCCTGGAAGCCGAGCATCGGGACGGTCTCTACGGTTTCAGTGGTCGCTGTCGCGGCGGTCATACCTCACACCCCTTCGTAGACATCGGTCAACAGCTCGGAAAGGTCGGGAACCGGGCTGGATTCGGCGAATTCGAAGGCGTCGTTCACCTCGGCCTTGGCCTGCGCCTCGATGGCCGCGGCGCCGTCTTCGGTGAGCACCTGCTCCTCGATCAGCTTGGCTCGCAACCGAAGCACCGGGTCGGCAGCACGCTCGGCGTCGAGTTCGCCTGGTTTCATGTATTCGTTCTGATCTGACATCTGATGGCCGTAGAACCGGAAGGTCATGGCTTCCAAAAGGGTTGGCCCGTCACCCGTACGAGCCCGATCGATCGCGGTGCGTGCCGCGCTGTACATCGCCACCGCGTCGTTGCCGTCGACCCGTACGCCGGGCATCTTGTAGGACACCGCACGGTCGGCCACCCGGTCCACGCTGGTGCCGTCCTCGAAGGACGTGTGTTCGGCGTAGCGGTTGTTGTGGCAACAGAACACCACCGGCAGTTTCCACAGCGATGCCAGGTTGCAGGCCTCGTGGAACGCGCCGATGTTGGTCGCGCCGTCACCGAAGTTGACGATGGTGACCCGGTCACCGCCTTGCAGCTGGGACGCCAGGGCCAGGCCGTTGGCGATGGGCAGCCCGCTGCCCACGATCCCGGTGGTGACCATCAGCCCGGATTCGGGGTGGGTGATGTGCATCGGGCCGCCCTTGCCCTTGCAGGTGCCGGTGGCCTTGCCGAAGAACTCGGCCCACAGTTCCCGCATCGGCACACCTTTGGCGAGCTGATCATGCAGACCGCGATAGGTGGTGACCAGATAGTCGTCCGGTCGCAGCAGCGCGCCGATCGATGCGGACACGATCTCCTGCCCACGCGGCGAGTAGTACTGGGCGCTGACCTGGCCGGTGAGGATCAGCGACCGGAACTTCTCATCGCAGATCTTGATGCGCGTGGCGGTGGTGAAGATCTGCGTCAGCTCTGCGGTTCCAGGCGTCATCAGCTTCCCATCTATTGGTCGGTCAGATAATTAATTAGTAACAGAGATCACTTCTCAGTGTCAACGACGGTTTCTTGGGCATCCGGCCCGGTTCACCCTGCGGGTAGGGCGCAAAAGTACGAGAGGCCCGCACCCTCAGCGCGGAGTCAGCGCGGAACGAAAGCCTGCCGGTACAGCGGGCTGTCCACGCTGTAGTAGCTGCAGTGGAAGCCGCTCGGGATCCGGAACGGGATGACCGCGCTGGCGATCGGCCCGGCGGCGATATCGGCGGCATCGAAGACCACCAGCTCACTTTCTGCGGCGCCGGCGCGATGCACCAATGTCACGGCATAGCCGTCGAGTTCGTGCGTGCTGCCGACCCGCGGCGCGAAGATCAGCTCCCCTACCGCGGTGCCCGCGCCGAAGTGGTAGAGATCCTCGACCCCGGTCACGGTGTCCACCCGCAGGGCCGAATCCATGCCCTCCACCCGCCCGTCGCACGACTGCAGATTGCTGTTCGCAAACGCGTGCCGGCTGCGCTGCGCCATCAAGCGGTCGTCGGGCCGTGGGAACTGGATGTCGCGGTCGTTGACGATCTCCTCGTTGAGGGTGTCCGACGGCGCCAGCGGATCAATCGTCCAGCGCCGCAGGCTCTGTCGGGTTTCGGCATGGTCGGCCCGATTTCCGTGGATGTCGGGGAACAGTGCGGTGCCCTCCGCGGCGGCGACATCGGCGACGATCTTGCCGTCCTGCTCCCACACGTTGGCCTCGTGCAGCATGTGCCGGGCCTCCACCTCGATCCAGCGCACGTCGGCGGCGGTCCCCCGGCGTGGCATCAGGCCCAGCTTGGAGGGCCGGTCGGGCACCCAGGCCGTCATCGGCCCGCCACTCATGGCTCGCTGCAAGCTCAGCTCCAACGGCATCACCGGGAACACCACCCAGTTCTCGGTGACGAAGAAGGTGTGCAGCATCGTCATATGCGGTACCGGGATCAGCTCCGTCACCACGGGTACGCCGTCGAAATCGATGACGTCATAACGAATCACCGCATCCCCGCCCAGCCCGTGCACCGCGTTGCCGATGTTGATCAGCTCGCCGGTGGCGTAGTCCACCTTGGGATGAGCCGAGAAGGTGGTGGAGATGAGGCCGTCGTAAGTCTCCTCGCCGAGGGTGTCCAGAGTTCGCGGGTCCAACGCCACCGGCGGTGCGCCCTCCATCAGGGCGAGCAGCTTGCCGCCGTGGATGATGACGTTGGTGTTGGCGGTGTTGTAGCGGGTGCCCACCGCCCCCGGGTCAGTTGTCATCGGGTTTCCGAGCACACCGAACATCCGGCGGCCCTGCCCCCGTTCGAGCAGGAACTTGTCGGTGCGCACCCAACGGTTGCGCATCGACACCCTGCCGTTCTCGATGAAGAACGCATAGACCATGCCGTCGCCGTCGAACCAGTGGTAGTCCTCGTCGGACGGCGGGTACAGCGGCTCGGCGCCATTGCGGTAGAACACCCCGGCCAAATCGTCCGGCAGTCGCCCTCGGACCACCAGGTCGGGTGCATCGACCTCCATCCGGTTGGGCTGGTGATGACCGGTCAGGAAGGGGCTGTCCCGAACAAGGCTGGCATCCATGGGTTTCTCCGAAGTTCGTGTGTACTGGCAGGCGTCACGCCAACCGGCGCAGCAGCCGTAATCTCTTGTCGGTGTACGGCGGATAGAACATGGCCGTCAGATCCGGGCGAGTCCGCTTGGTGAGCACCGATTTACGGTGACTGAACTCCTCGAATCCGAACCTGCCGTGATAGGCACCCATCCCCGATGGCCCGACACCGCCGAATGGCATCTTCGCCGTCGCCACCTGAAGCAGCAGCTGGTTGATCACCATGCCGCCTGCCGGCACCCGACGAACCACCTGTTCTCGGGTCTGCTTGGAAGCGGTGAACAGATACACGGCAAGGGGTTTGGGCCGCCGTCGGACGAATTCGATCGCGCTCTCGACCGATTCGACAGTCAGTACCGGCAGGACCGGGCCGAAGATCTCGTCGGTCATCAGCGGTTCGTCTGCACTGGGGTCGACGACGACCGTGGGCTGGAGCTCCAAACGCCCGGCATCGCTGCCGCCGCCGACCACGACGTCACCGGCGGTGGCGGTCAGCGCGGCGGTCAGGCGGGCGAAGTGACGGTCGTTGACGATCGGCAACCCGGTCGGCATTCCGGCCCGGAACTCCTCGATGGCCGCGCGGATCTCCTCCAGGAACCGATCCCGCACGGCCGCGTGCACCAGGACGTAATCGGGAGCGATGCAGATCTGGCCGGAATTCATCACCTTGATCCAGGCGATCCGCCGCGCAGCAGTCTTCACGTCGGCGTCGGCGGCGATGATCACCGGGCTCTTACCACCCAACTCCAACGTGACCGGGGTCAGATGATCGGCTGCGGTCGCCATGATCTTGTGACCGATCGCGGTGCCGCCGGTGAACAGCACCCGGTCCAGCCCCTGCGCGATCAATTGTTGGGTAGTGACTCCGTCGCCCTCGACAACGGTGACCGCCTCGGGGTCGAGGTAGCGCGGTATCAGCTCGGACATCAACTTCGACGATGCCGGTGCGAGTTCGGATGGCTTGAGCACCACGGTGTTTCCGGCGGCGATCGCCCCGATCGCGGGGGTCAGGGTGAGTTGGAACGGGACGTTCCACGGACCGATGATCAACACGGTGCCGTACGGCTCGTACTGGATCCAGGCCCGCCCCGGCAATTGCGTCCACTCCAGTAACCGGTGCCTGCGCCGCGTCCAGCGGCCGACATTGCGCGCTGCGTAGCGAGCCTCGTTCACCGTCGCGACGATCTCGGCCAGCCAGGTCTCGAACGGTGGGCGGCGAAGGTCCGCCGACACCGCCTCCACGATGGCATCGCCGTTGTCGGTCAGCATCGCGATGAGTGCCCGCAGTTGGGCGCGGCGCCAGTCGAGATCGAGAGTCCGCCCGGTGTCGAAGGTCTCGCGTAGCCGAGCGACAGTCGCCGGGAGGTCGGGGGCGGGCATCGATTACGAAGCGCTGTCCGATTCGAGGAGCAGCCTCCCGAACAACTGGTTCATCGAATCCATGACCGCGACGTCGGTATTGGCCGCGGCGTGCGCGAAGCCGTCGACGATCGCACTGATCATGCCTGCGACGGCGACCGGGTCCAGCTCATCCGGGATCAGGGCAGCCTGTTGGCCTGCGGTCACCGCCTGCGCCAGCGTCGTTGTCATGGCCTCCGCCTGCTTGCGGAACGCCTCGGACAGCTCGGGATGGCGCCGGGCATCGATGGGTGCGGTGGCCACGAATCCGGCCAGCTCCGGCGATTCGTGGTTGATCCGCATCGATTCGGCGAGCACCGCCCGTAACAGGCCGCGCACCGAGTGCGGGCCGGCCAGCGCCTCGACCGAGCGCGCGACGATCTTGCCGTACACGTAATCGCAGACTGCCTCGAAGAGATTGCTCTTGGACCCGAAGTGGTAGTGCAACGAGCCCGCGGTGACCCCGGCCATCTCCGCGATCAGGTTGTTGGTGGCCGGTCCGTAGCCGTACTGCGCGAAACATTGGCAGGCCGCGTCGAGCACTCGCTGACGGGTGTCCACACTGTCGGTGCCCGCCGGCCGGCCCGGACCCGATCGGTTGCTGGTGACCTCGCTCATGCCGACATCATTGCGCAGCGCGATGCCCGACGGGGCGTTCACTGACAGTTCAGTTGTCACTTGCGAGGCACCGATCCAGGTCCTGGTGGAACTGACGTATCCGGACTTCCTGGTAATTCGCCAGCGTCACACCGGGTTTGGTCATCGATTGCAGACCGCGCTGCACCCGTGGCAGATTCGCCAGGTCCTGGTTGAACACCGCGCACAATCCACCGAGCTCGGGCGCGGCACTGTAGTCCTCATCGGCTTCGAGCCAATGCGGCGGCGCAGTCTTGGGTTTGGGCACTCCTGTCGGTAGCGGGATCAGCATCATGATGTCAAAGATGCACCGATCGGGGTCGTTGCCGTACGGCCGGAACCGGTACGTCAACGGTGCACCAACGCCCGCCCAGGGCACCATGTTCGGAAACACGAAGTACTGGATCGCATCGACGATCTCCGAATCACTGGTGCCGGAGAGGTCGGCGCCGGTGGTCTGCGCGAGATTGTCACGCATGGCCGCCGCCACGATCGGGCGGGCCGACTGACCGTCGGGAACCTCGAATGTGCCGACCCCCTCGGGGAAGAAGTCACGGAACATGGCATCGAGTACGTCCTGGGGTTCCAACGGCTCCAGGTGCGGGCTGCTTGTCGCTTGCGGAGTGATCATCCGGTTGAAGCCGGGCTGGTCGTCGGTCCGGGTGTAGATGTCGTACTGGGTGTTGGCGTCCCCGAGATACTCCAGCAGTTGGGGGTGCGTGGCGATGACGTGGTAGGACTCCAGGAACGCCTCCATTCCCACCTTCCAATTGCAGTCGACAACCTTGGCGACGTGGATCGCCTTGAAACGGTCCTGCAGATGGAACGGCGCGAAGTGTTTCTCCAGATCACCCAGGTAGTCCGACAGCGGGGCCGCTTCCAGGTCGGCGTTGACGAAGACGAATCCGGCCCAGGTCCCGGTCTGGGCTTCCGGCAGGGCAAACGTCATGTCGTCGACATGCGGGAAATCCCACCGTCCGGGCACATCGGTGAGCTTGCCCTCCAGACTCCAGGTGAAGCCGTGGAACGGACAGCGCAACTGGTTGACCCGGCCGGCGTCATCGCACAACCGCGTGCCGCGGTGCAGGCAGGAATTGTGGAACGCCCTGATCGCACCGGCAGCGGTGCGAAGCACGATCAACGACATGTCCGCGACGTCGTAGACGTGGTAATCGCCGGGGTCGGGGATGTCCTCCTCGCGGCAGGCGAACTGCCAGACCTTCTTCCACATTCGATCCACCTCCAGCCGGTGGAACTCGGTGGTGAAGTAACGCTCCTTGTCGATGTCGGCCGACCCGAGGAACTCGTAGGACTCCTCCAGGAGTGGCGACGGGACTTCCCGGGTGTCCTCGGCGAGCAGACTCTGCACCGTCGGCCCCGAGGACCGCGCCTCACCCGGCCTGGTCACCTCGTTGTCCGTTCTGTCGGTTGCCCGCGTCACACCGCCTCCTCTGTCAAAGCCGCCTTCTGGGGCGTTGCGGGCAGTCCCGCGATGTGCTGCTGCACGGCGGTCCCGATGAATGCGGATCCGTTGATTCCCCATCCGCCGTCGACGTAGAGCACCTGGCCGGTGATGTAGCCGGCCTGGGCCGAGGCCAGGAAGGCCACTGCCGCGGCGACGTCGTCGGGCTCACCGATGCGCCCCAACGGCATCGACTCACCGATGGCCGACCGCAACCCCGGATCGGCGAACTCACCCGCGGTGCCGTCGGTGAGGACCAGGCCCGGGCCGACGGCGTTGACGCGGATACCGCGCGGCGCGTACTCGGTTGCCATCTGCTTGGTCAGCGCGACGAGCGCGGCTTTCGATGCCGGATAGATCCCGCGGCCCGCGCCACCGAGTTCGGCCAGTACCGATGTCAGGTTCACGATCGCGCCGCCGGCCCCGAACGTGTCGAGTAGCGCGCGGGTGACCAGCCAGCTGCCGAGCACGTTGACCCGCAGCACGGTGTCGACCTCATCGACAGTGCTCTCGGCCAGAGTGCTCGAGCGCCAGATACCGGCGTTGTTGACCAGCACGTCGATCGGGCCGATCTGGCTGACGTAGTCGGCCAACGCCGCCACCGACCCCTCCACGGCGACATCGCAGTGGACGGCTCGACCGCCGATCGACCGAGCCACTTCGTCGGCGGCGGCCGCATCGACATCCACCACGACCACGTCCGCGCCGTCGGCCGAGAGGCGTTCCGAGATCGCTCGACCGATCCCTCTGCCGGCTCCTGTCACGACTGCTGTTGGCACCGATTCGCCTCGCTCTCCCGGCTGATTTCCGAGCCTTGATTATGATCCACCTCACTATTATATTGGTCCACCAATTAGTCAAGTGGACATTCAAAAGCCCCGAGCAGCCCTTGCCTACCAACTCTGGAGACGGCCTTGACCGATATCAGCAGCCCGCCCACCACCTGCCCGATCGCATCGTTCGATCCGCTGGATCCGCAGACGATGCAGGAGCCGCACCCGTGGTACCAGGCGCTGCGGAGCCAGGCGCCGGTTCAATTCGTCGCCGACCGGGGAATGTGGTTCGTGACCTCACGGGAACTGGTTTCCGCGGCGTTGACCAACCACGAGGTGTTCTCCTCGGCTTTTGGCCTGCCGCAGATGCCGCCACCGGAGTCGGTGGCCAACGAGGTCGAAGCGCTCAAGGCACAGGGATGGGACATGATCCCCACGCTGTTGACCGCCGACCCGCCCGACCACCACTACTACCGACGCATGGTCGCCCGCGCATTCACCCCGCGCTTCGTCGCTCAGCGCGAACCCGGGATCCGCACGATCGTCGATGAACTGCTCGACACGCTGCCGACCGACAAGCCGGTGGAGATCGTCGAGCAATTCGCCGCGCCGTTGCCGTTGCGGATCATCGCTGCCGCGCTCAACGTCCCCGACGATCGCATCGACGACTTCCGGCGCTGGTCCGATCAATTCGCGTTGACCATCGGCGCCGAGATCGACGATGCCGGTGCCCTCGAGCAGGCGCGCAGCCTACTGGAGTACCAGCGGTACTTCGCCGCCGAACTCGATGACCGCCGCACCAACCCGCAGGACGACCTGATCACCGGTTTGGTCCAGGCGTCCAACGCCAACGACGACGAACCACTCACCACCGGCGCGGCGTTGAGCATCATCCAGCAGATCCTGATCGCCGGTAACGAAACCTCGCGCAAGCTGATGACGGGCACGTTGCACCAACTCGGCCTGAACCCCAAGTGGTGGCGCTGGTTGCAGGAGGATCCGGCCGCCCATTCGGAGCAGATGGTGGAGGAAGCGCTGCGCTTCCTCACCCCGGTCCAGTCGATGTTCCGGATCACCAAGGCCGAGGCAAAGCTCGGCGAGTACACCATCCCGGCCGGCTCGCTGGTGGTGCTGGTGTTCGGATCGGCCAACCGCGACGAAGCCCAGTTCGACGACGGCGAGGAGTTCAACCCGCAACGTCCGAATGCCAAGACGCACTTGGCCTTCAGCCAGGGCATCCATGCCTGTCTGGGTGCCTCCCTGGCGCGTCTGCAGGCGCGGATCGCGCTGGAGGCCATCGCCCGTCGGTATGGTTCCGTCGAGCTGGCACCCGACAACGACTACGAGTACGAGCCCAGCTTCATGCTCCGCGGCCTCAAGCGGCTCAACCTGACATTCCGGGCCCGCTGACCGTGCCGCACACGCCGTCGGGCGCAGACGCCGCTGACACCGCAGCGACCGATCGGGTCCTGCGGTGGGGGCGGGGCTACCTGGATCGGCACCCCCTCGCTTCGCTGCGCACTGTGGGTGGACAGTGCGTCCTGGCGGTGCGCGCAGTCCAGTACCTGTTCAGCGATGTGCTGCGGGGCCGCTTCCCGTTCTGGGAGTTCGTCGAACAGGCGGTCTTTATGGCCCGCACCGCCGTGGTGCCGACGCTGTTCATCGCGATACCCATCAGCGTCACCCTGGCGGTCCAATTCAGCCTGCTGGCAGGGCAACTCGGTGCCACGGCATTGGCCGGTGCGGCCAACGGGCTTGCCGTGATCAAGCAGGGAGCACCACTGGTCGCCGCGATCCTGATGGCTGCCGCCGTCGGTTCCGCCATGAGCGCCGATCTCGGCGCCCGGACCATCCGCGACGAGACGGACGCGATGGAGGTCATGGGCATTTCGGTGATCCAGCGGTTGGTGGTCCCCCGCCTGGCCGCGGCCGTGATCGTGTCGGTGGCACTCACCGGATTCACCTGCTTCATCGGGTTTTTGGCCGGCTACGCCTTCACGGTCATGCTGCAGGGCGGCACCCCGGGCAGCTACACCACGACGTTCTCGTCGTTCGCCACGGTCGACGACCTCGTCCTCACCATGATCAAGGCCGTGGTGTTCGGTGTCATCGTCGCTGTCATCGCCTGTTACAAGGGACTGGACACCCGAGGTGGGCCGGCCGGCGTCGCGAACTCGGTGAACGCCGCTGTCGTGCAATCGATCCTGTTGTTGTTATTGGCGAACACCCTGATCAGTCAGATGTACCTCGTACTCTTCCCGAAGACGAGTTTCTGACATGGCCGCCACGTACCTGCCAACCGGCGCCCGACCCGTCATCGCCGTCGTCCGCGCCACCGAATTCCAGATGGCCCGCAATGGGCACATCGTGGCGTTCTTCTTCCGCACGCTGGCCGGCATCCCCATCGTCATCAAGAAATACCCCCGCGAATTCCTGCGGTTGTCTTCCGATGTCACGTGGGGCAACGGCTCGATCGTGGTCGGCGGAGGTACCGCGGGTGTGGTGTTGGTGGTCGGTGCGGCCGCCGGCGCCGTGGTGGCGATCGAGGGCTACAACGCACTGAACCTGCTCGGTCTGGGCCCCGCGACCGGGCTGTTGACCGCACTGGCGACCGTGCGCGAGCTGGCGCCCATGATGGCCGCGCTGGCCTTCGCGATCCAGGCCGGGTGCCGATTCACCGCGCAGCTGGGCTCGATGCGCATCTCCGAAGAGATCGACGCGTTGGAATCCGTTGCCATCCGACCGATCCCGTATCTGGTGACCACCCGGGTCCTGGCCTCGGCAATGGCTGTCATCCCGCTGTTCGTCGTGTGCCTGGCGCTGAATTTCGTGGTGTGCCAGCTCGTGGTGTACCTGGCCAGCGGCCAGGCCTCGGGGACATATCTGCACTACTTCGCGCTGATGCTCTCGGGCCGCGACATGTTCTTCGCGGTGATCAAGGTCGCGGTGTTCGTGGCGATCATGTCGACGGTGCAGTGCTACTACGGGTTCTACGCAGCCGGCGGCCCCCAGGGTGTCGGCATCGCCGCCGGACGCGCCATGCGGTTGTCGATCACGCTGATGGTCGTCACCAACATGATGCTCACCATGGCGTTCTGGGGCGTCGACGCCGGCGGAAGGTTGGGTGGCTGATGCCCAACCAGTTCGAGATGGACGGCCGCGGCCCCTCCGAGCGGGCCCTGCTCGTCACCTGCCTGGTGTTCCTGGTGGTCTGCGCCATCGCCGGCACCCTGATGTTCGCCAAATCCACCGGATCACTGGATCGCCATGTCGAGATCATTGCGCGCCTGCCCAGCGTCGGTGACGGGCTGCCGCCCAAGTCCGACGTCAAGTACCGCGGTGTTCTCGTCGGCGCGGTGCGGTCTGTCACGCCCGCGCTGGGCGGCGGCGACAACATCGTCAACATCGACCTGCGCCCCGATCACGTTGCCAACATCGCCAATACCGTGACCGCCCGTATCGTTCCCGGCAATGCCTTCGCGGTGTCCACAGTCCAACTCGTGGACCAGGGCACCGGTGGCCGGCCGATCCGGGCCGGGGACATCATCGGGCAAGACACCACCCTCCCGACCCAGCTGTTCCAGACGACGCTGGCCAAGGTACGTGAGTTGGTCGACGCCGTCGGCCGCCCCGGCACCGACCACACGCTGGGCGTGATGCGTGCGATCGCAGATGCCACCGCGGGTAAGGGCCCTGAATTAACCTCGGCTGCACAGGGTCTCAACCGGATCGTGACCGAGATGAACGAGCTGCGCGCCGACGATACCGGGCCGCCGACCTTACAGACCTGGAACTCCGCACTGAGCGCCCTCGGGGACACCGCACCCGATCTGCTGGACTCACTGCAGCACGCGGTCAAGCCGATGCGGACCGTCGCCGAACAACGCGCAGCCCTGACCGATCTGCTCACCGGCGCCGGCCACACCGTCGGAACCGTACGCACCGCCATGGACAACCACGCCGACGAACTGGCGGGAATCACCACCAACCTCACCCCGGTGATCGGGGTGCTCGCCGACCGCTCGGGGAAGTTCCCCGCCGTCGCCGTCGGCCTGCACAACGTGGTCAACGGCTTCTTCGACGAAATGTGGACGCGCACCAATCAGAAGGTGACGTTCACGTTCAAACTCGTCGTCGCGCTCGCACCGCTGCGGCTCTACAGCCGTGCGGACTGTCCCGTGTACGGAGAGCTGCGGGGCCCGAGCTGCCAAACCGCACCCGAGGGCATCCCGATCGTCGACACCCACGGCCTGCCCGATCCGCGCGCCTATGTCCCGCCGCCCGGGATCATCTTGCCCGACCCGGCCAACTCCGCCGCCGAGGTGCTTCAGAGCCCACTGCAAATGCCTCCTGCCCCAGAGGAATTCGTACCAGCTAGGGCGGACCCCGCTGCCCAGGACCCCGCTGCCCAGGACCCCGCTCCCAAGAGCACAGCCACGCCTCCGCTTCCTGCCGAGCAGCCCACGGGAACACCATGAACGCACGCGCCCGCATGTTGATCTGGCTCGCCCTCTTCATGACGGTCTGCCTGGCGCTCACCTGGACCATCCTGGTGACGCTGCGTCGGGGTGTCCAAGGCGAAACATTCACCTATACCGCGCAATTCACTGATGTCACCGGGCTCCGGGCAGGGTCGGACGTGCGGGTGGCAGGCGTGCGGGTCGGCCGCGTCGACTCGATCGCGCTCGAGGATCCCGGCTCGGGCGAGGGCACACTGGCCACCGTCCGGTTCCGGGTGCAGCGCGACCAGCCGCTGTACGGAAACACCAAGGCCTCGGTGGTCTACCAGAACATCATCGGCCAGCGCTATATCGGCCTGACCCTGGCCGACTTCGGTCGGCCCGAGCAGCTGACCGACGGCGCCACGATCCCCGTCGAGCACACCGAGCCGTCGTTCGACGTCACCAATCTCCTCAACGGATTCGAGCCCATGTTCACCCTCCTCGATCCGACGAACCGCGGAAATCTCTCCAACGCGTTGATCAACGCGCTCCAGGGTGATTCCGACTCGGTCGTGGTACTGGTGGCGCAGACCTCGCAGTTGGCGCAATCGATGGCCGGTCCGGACCAGGTCCTCGGCCGGGTAATCGACAGCCTCAACGCCGTCACCGAGAACCTTGCCTCCCGTGGCACCCAACTGCAGACCACTCTTATCCAGATGCGCTCGGTGATCGCCGGACTCAACGCGCACCGCGACGAACTGGTCAACTCGACCGGCTCGATCGCGACGGTGGTATCGCGGCTCTCGGCGATCACGACCGCGGCGCAACCCGACCTACACGATCTGCTGAGCCGCGAACCCGGGATGCTGTCGACGATGTTGGCCAACCGTGACGGCTGGGCCACACTGGGCTCGAATCTTCCTGCGGTGTTGAAGGGATTGTCGCGGATCACCGGCGACTCCACCGCGATGAGCGCGATGCCGTGCGACTTCAACTTCACCCTGTTCAACTTCCTCAAGCCGATCGTGCCGAGCATCGTCAACGCGGCCACGCCAGGTGGGCAACGCAAGTACACAGCGAAGTGCAGGTGATGAGTCAGATGAGCGGACCCACCCAGAACCGGTCCTGGTGGCGACGAAACGTCAAGTGGCCCAGTACCTCTCTCGACAGTCCGGCCGAGCAGACCGCCCGTCGGCGGCCCCGCACACTGGAAGACCGCAACACGGCGGTGATCGGCACTTTCGCGCTGTTGGCCCTGACCGTGGTGATCGTGGCAAGCACGGCCCTGAGCTCGATGCACCTGGGCAAACGTACCTACACCGCGGATTTCCTGCAGGCGGCCAGCCTGCGCGCCGGCGACCAGGTCAACATCGCCGGTGTCCCCGTGGGCGTGGTCGCGACCACCAAGCTGGCCGTCAACCGTGTCGTCGTAACCATGAAGCTGGACAAGAACATCCGCCTGGGCTCCGACAGCAAGGCCTCGATCAAGCTCACCACGGTGCTGGGTTCGCGCTACGTCGAGTTGCAGCCCAAGGGCGGCGGCACATTGGTCGACGATCGAATTCCCTTGAAGAACACCACGGTCCCCTACGACCTGCAAAAGTTGCTGTCTGATTCGACCACGACATTCGAGGACGTCGACGCCGTCAAGTTCGCCACGTCGATGCAGACGCTGTCGCAACAGCTCACCGGGGTGCCCGCGGTACTCCCGGAAGCGTTGGCCAACGTCGAGAACCTCTCAGCGATCATCTCCGAGCGACGCGGCCAGATCGCCGATCTGCTGCGGAACACCGCCACCGTCGCCGACGTCCTCGGTGGACAACAGGACGATCTGGCCGCACTGGTCGTCCAGGGCCGCGAGCTCACCGGCGAGATCATCCGTCGCCGAGCGAGCGTCGAGCGACTGCTGCAAGCCGCCACCACCCTGATCACCACCGCCGACGACATCGTCGGAACCGACAGCGCGCACATCGACAAGATGCTGGCCGATCTGCGGCAGTTCACGTCGATGCTGGGTGACCATGACGCCTTGCTGCGCAACCTGTTCCAGATCATGCCGGTGGCCATGCGCAACGCCGCCAACGCCACCGGATCGGGGCCGTTCCTGGATTTCATGTTGCCCGGCGGGCTGATGGTGGATTCCTGGATGTGTGCCATCAGTGGCCGCGCCGAGCAGTGGAAATGGCCGGAGCGTTACCAATACTTCAAAGACTGCGAGTGAGGCCCGGATTGCCATGACACGCAAGACCGCAATCGTGACGGTACTGATCACCGTGGTGGCGCTCGCCGTCACCGGCGCCTACCTGCTACGTCCGGGCCCCACCGCACCGCTGCGCTTCACCGCCCAGTTCGACAACGCCATCGGCCTCTACGTCGGGAACGACGTGTCGGTGCTGGGCATGCCCGTCGGGCGGGTGACCTCGATCGACAACCGGGGAAACCACGTCGACATCGGCATCGAGGTCGATCCCGGCACCAGCATCCCGGTGGACGTGTCGGCCGTCACCGTCGGAACCTCGATCCTCACCGACCGGCACATCGAACTCACACCCGCCTACTCCGGCGGCCAGCTCCTGGCCGAAGAAGCTGTTCTGGGACCGCAATCGACCAGAACTCCAGTCGAATTCGACCGGGTCCTGAAGATGGTGGACAAGCTCGGTGGTGCGATGGGTGGCGACGGCAAGGGCGGCGGGCCGTTGACCGACCTGATGTCGGCCACCTCCGCGATCACCTCCACCAGCGGACCCGAGATCAAGAACGCCCTCGCCGGGATGTCGGATGCACTGCGCACCGGCGCCGACGGCGGCGCCGCGACCAAGCAGAACCTCGAAGCCATCGTCACCAACCTCAGCAAGCTCACCGACTCCGCGGCACGCAACGAGGGACAGGTCCGTGAATTCGGCACGTACGTCCGCCAACTCACCGACCTGCTGGCGGCCGAGAACGTCGGTCGCGGCGACACCGGCCGACGACTCAACGGTCTGCTCAACGAGCTGAACGAACTCCTGGGCAACAACGGCGACAACCTGAGGAACAGCATCGCCAGCAGCGCCAGGCTCAGTCGGGCCCTCGTGGACTACCGCCGAGAACTCGCCGAGGTGTTCGACGTGGCACCGTTGGCGATCGACAACGCGGCCGCTGCCATCGACATGCAGAACGGAATGCTGCGCGTCGGTGCCCATTTCGACAACGTGTTCTTCGACAGCTCGATGACCAAGGAAGTCTGCAACATCCTGGGTCTCCGCCAACTGGGCTGCCGCACCGGATCCATCAAGGATCTGGGCCCCGACTTCGGGATGACCACCATGCTCGAAGCGATGACCAAGCTGGAGGATCGATGAAGCCTGCCCTCCAGATCGGCCTCGCCACCACCCTGGTGGCCGCTGCGACGGTCGGATGTTCCGCCGGAGTGGAGCAACTGCCTCTCCCCGCCCCCGGCCTCAGCGGCCCGACCTATCAGATCGACGCGGAATTCTCCAACGCGCTCAATCTCCCCGATCGCGCGAAGGTACGTGTCGGTGGCGCCGACGTCGGCGAGGTGGTCGGCATGAGCGCCAAGGACTACACCGCCGTGGTCCAGATGCGCATTCTGGACGGAATACATCTTCCCAAGGGAACCACGGCCGAATTGCGTTCGGCCACACCACTGGGCGACGTGTTCGTCGCTCTCACGCCGCCCGCACCAGAGTCAACCGTCACGGCGCTCCTGACGGACGGGGACCGGATCGGCCAGCAGTCCACCACCGCCGCCGCGACCGTCGAACAGGTGCTGGCCACCACGTCGCTGATAGTGAACGGCGGCGTGATCCGGAACCTGACGCGAGTGCTCAACGGTGTCGGCGGGGCGCTCGGTAAGGACGGCGAGGGGCTCACCAGCCTGATCCACGAGTCCCGTGCACTGGTCTCAACGATGGCAGACCGCTCCGAGGAGATCCGGAGCATGCTGGATCAGACCGCCAAGCTGGCCGACGAACTCAACGCCCGTCGCGACACCATCAACGAGGTCCTGGACACTGCCACGCCGGCACTGTTGACCCTGGCGGACAACACCTCCGCGATCGTGGACCTGGCCAACGAGATCGGTGCGGTGACCGCGCAGTTGCAGAAGTTCCCGGCCATCCAGGGCACCGACGCCCGCAGCTGGATCCACGACCTGAACACCCTGTCGGCCGCCTTCAACGATGCCTCCACCGACCCCCGGGTGACGATGGCCAACTTCCTACGGTTTCTTCCTGCCGCGCTGAAGTTGTTCGGCAGCAACGCGGCCGCCGCCGATGTCGACCTTCAGCAGATCGCGATCGGCCACATGCCGGACATGAACCACTACGCCGACCCGGGATTCACCGGCCCCAAGATGGCCAACTGGGACAACATGGTCGGCTCGATCCGCTTCGTCTTGACCCAGCTCGGCGACCGGGTGTGGGGCCCCGGCCGCGGACAGATCTGGGGGCCGCCGAAATGAGCCTGCGCACCGCACTGAACCCCCTGTCGGCCTTGGCCATTCGCTGCGTTCAGTTCATCTCCGCGCGAAAGCTGGTGCTGTCGGTCGTCGGTCAGCTGCTCCTCGTGGTGGTAGGGGTCGCGTACCTGACATTCGGCGCCCTGCGGGTGAACCCGTTCGATCGCCAGATCACCGTCAAGGTGGACCTGGCCGAATCCGGCGGACTGCTCGCCGGCCAGGATGTCACCGTCCGGGGGATCCCGATCGGCCGGGTCAAGTCGGTGGACGTGACGGGCAACGGGGTGGTCGCCACAGCGACGATCGACCACAGTGCCCGTATTCCTGTGCTCGACACCGGTGTCCGGGTTTCGGGGCTATCCCCCGCCGGAGAGCAGTATCTGGACTTCGCCCCGCAACGCACCGATGGCCCGTTCCTGTCCGACGGAACGGTGATCGACCGCAGCCAGACCGAGACCCCGGTCCCGCTGTGGCGTCTGCTGACCAATGTCGACGGCGTCCTCGCCCAGGCCGACGCCGATCAGATCCGATCGGTCATCGACGAACTCGGCGTCAGCGAACAGGGGCCGGAGAAACTGCGTGAACTGTTCAACGGTGCCCAGGTGTTGCTCAACACCCTCGACGGTGTGCTTCCGCAGACCATGACGTTGCTACGCAGCAGCCGCACGGTGTTCACGATCATCGACGATTCCTCGGGCGGCCTGGATGCCATCTCGCACAACCTGGCCGGAACCTTCGACGGCATCGGCGAGAAAGACGCAGGCATAAGGACGTTGCTCGACAGGACCCCGGACCTGCTGAAGACCGTGGATTCCGTGATCGAGAACAACTCCCCCACCATGGTGCAGTTACTCGGCGACCTGACAACGGTGGCGCAGTTGTCCCAGGTTCGGGTTCCCGCGCTGGACCGGATGTTCAACGACGAGCGACCACCGCTGCTCGACGGCATCCGCTCACTGATGCACGACGGGGCGATCTGGGCGATCGCCGATATCTATCCCCGGCCGGTATGCGACTACCCGCACCCGCGGGACGTGCCGTTCATCCCGAACTATCCCGAACCGTACCTGTACACCTACTGCCAGAACCAGGACCCCAATCTCCTGGTCCGTGGCGCCCGCAACGCCCCACGCCCGCCCGGCGACGACACCGCCACCCCTCCGCCCGGCCTGGACCCACTGCGCCGCGCCGACCCGACACCGATAACCGAACACAGCATCCAATTGCCCTATGGCGGACCGGCTCTCCCCCCGGAGTCTCAGCCACATCGCCAGGGTGGGCAGTGGTAGGAGAGAGGAGCATCATGAGCACGGAACTGGCTGAACGCGTCGACAGCGAGGACACCGACGAGCCCGATGACACCGAGACGCCGGGCTCTGCCGCGGAGGAGCCGGAGCCCGTCGTCAACCACAGCACGTGGCGACGACGTCTGATTGCCGCCGCGATCGCTGTGCTGGTGCTGGCGCTCGGCGGTGTCGGCGGATTCTTCGGCTGGCAATACGTCGGCGAGCGACAGATCGCGAATGCCGGTGCCGCAGCGTTGAATACCGCGAACTCCTACGCGGTGACGCTGACTTCGGTGGATACCGGCAATCTGGATGCGAACTTCGCGGCGGTACTCGACGGGTCCACCGGCGAATTCCACGACATGTACGCCAAATCCAGCAGCGAACTGCGCACGTTGCTGATTGACCACAAAGCGACCGGCCATGGTGTGGTCGTGAACTCTGCGGTCAAGTCGGCCACCGCCGACGAGGTGGTGGTGCTGCTGTTCGTCGACCAGACGGTGACCAACACCGAGGTTCCGGACCCGCGGGTTGATCGCAGCCGCATGGTCATGACCATGCAGAACATCGACGGCCGCTGGAAGGCCGCCAAGGTGGAACTCCCATGACCGCGCCCCAGGAGGCAACCGTGACCACTGCCGGCATCAAACCCGGTCCGATCGCCGCACTGCGCGACGAGTGGCTGATCCATTCCATGATCAAGCGCGTCGGCGACCTGCCCGAGACGGTGTTCCTGCCGATGTTGCGGATCGTCGCCGACAACCGACCGGCGGTCGAAAGCAGTTGGGCCACAATGGTGGAGCGGCGTAAACGTCGACGTGGACTGTTCGAGAGCCCTCAGCACTCCTGGCGGCGCCAGTACGGCCAGTTCGTCGCTGAGCTCGAGTGGGTGACCGCCGAGCTGCTACGAGACCTGCCGTTCGAAGCAGTGGAGGAGCTGGTCTCCGACGCCGTCGCGCGCAGGCTGCGGCATTGGCTTCGGTTCCTGCTGCCGATGTTCCACGCAGTCAAGGTCGTACCGAAAGCCTGGTACGCACCGGTGATGGACATGGGCGTCGGCCTGTCCACCTTCCTGGTGGGGCCGATCCACCGCACCGGCGAGGAACCGGACGGGACGCTGGTCTACGAGATCCCGGAATGCGCAATGCATGTCGTTGTCGGGACCAACACCGCTCAGCAGAACTCCTGCCAGATGGGCTGTAAGGCCGCCTGCGAAAAGGTCTTTCATCCCGGTGGGCCCATGCCGCTCGAATTCGATCCCCATCTCCCGGGCCTGGGCTGCACCCTGCGCGTCCGCACTGCCCACTGACCCGACACGAAGGAATCCCGACATGACCAGCGTCGACAACGACCCCATCCAGACCTATGCCCCGCTGTACGAGGAGTACGACTACACGATCGACGACGTCACAGGCGAGTTGCCCGCCGCCCTCCGAGGGACGTTGTATCGCAACGGTCCCGGCAAGATGGAGGCCGGCGGAGCGCCGCTCGGCCACATCTTCGACGGCGACGGAATGCTGACCATGTATTCGATGTCCGACGGTGTGGTCCACTTCCGCAACCGGTTCATCCAGACCAAGCACTATCAACGTTCGATCATTTCCGACGGAGCGCCGTTTCGCGCCTTGGGCACCATGCGCGACGGTGGCCTGCTTGCCAACGCTCTGCGGTTTCCCGCCAATGTCGCCAACACCGCCGTCGTCATGAACGCCGGAAAACTCCTCGCCCTGTGGGAAGGTGGCCGGCCCACCGAACTCGATCCCGACACCCTGCGGACCAAAGGTGAGTACGACTACGACGGTGAGCTCAAGTGGCTGGGCGCGTTCTCGGCACATCCCAAGTGGGACTGGGATACCGGCGAGATGTACAACTTCGGGATGGCCATGGCGCCGGTCCCGAAGCTGATCTGCTACCGGGTCGACCGCAGCGGCAAGATGCGCAAACTCGGTCACGTCCGCCTGCCCGGACCCATGTTCAATCACGACATGGGCCTGACCAAGCGGTACCTGGTCTTCGTGATCCCGCCGCTCGTATTCCCGCTCAAGAAGTTCTTCGGCGCGGCTTTCGGTTTGCTCAACTACATCGACGCCATCGAATACGACGCCTCACTGGGCACCACGATCGCCTTGGTGCCCCGCGACGGCGGCAAGCCGCGGATCTTCCACACCGACCCGATGCTGCATCTGCATTTCGCCAACGCCTACGACGACGACAACGGCGACGTCGTGGTGGACGTGCTGAATTACCACGCCACGTGGGAACAACTCAATGGCCAGCTCGCCGGCGTCGAGACCCTGATGGAAACCTCCACGATGCCCTTCGGTGGCCTACCCACCCGGGTCCGAATCCCCCGATCGGGACACGTCACGATCGACGAGTTCTCCGGAGTCCACGGTGAATTCCCGATGATCAACGTGCTCAACATGGCCAAGCCGAATCGCTACTTTTATATGTCGGCGGCCACCGACGGCAACTTGTTCCCGAACGCACTGTCCAAGATCGACAACAAAACCGGCAAGGAGACCATCTTCAAGTTCCCCGACGGCCACCTGCCGCACGAGGCGATCTTCGCCGCCAGGCCCGACGCGATCGAGGAGGACGACGGCTGGCTGATCGAACCGGTGCTGGACGGAATCAACAACACTGCCAACCTGTCGGTGTTCGACGCCAAGGACATCGAAGCGGGACCCGTATACGTCGGCCGGTTGCGACACCATCTGCCGCTGAGCTTCCACGGCTGCTACACCCCACGAATCGCCCAGCCGCATTCACCGTCGGTTACTCGGTGATCACCTGGAACTCCGGGGCGATCAGGTCCCGGAGTTCCGCCCACCCGACGGTGATCACCGGCAACCCGCGGCCGAACTGCCAGTCCGGGAAATGCAGTTCGATGCCCGCGTCGGTGGGGATCCAATACCGGAAGTTGTCGTCGACCGGGGCCACCTCGCTGCCGAACTGCCACACACCCGGGCGACTGGGCGGCGCGTAGACCGTCGGGAGGATCCGCTTCGTCTGGTCGGACAGCCGCGAAAGGCCCGCCTTTTTATCCGTGAAAAGATTGTCCCAATCGATCATAATTCCGCTACGACAGTCGAAAACTCGAGTCGCCACGGCATGGAACGGCATATTAGGCTGATCGGTATTGTATTCGCCCGTGAAGAGCGCAGAAATTGTCACCGGCCGTTTGACGACATGCCCATCGATATTCAGTGTCCACGAATTCGTCTTCGTCGCGCTCGGCTCGTAAGTCGCCACCTGACCACGCGCCTCGGCATCGATCACCCGATTGATCTCGTCGGCGATCGCACCATCGCCACCACCGATCCGCTCGTAACGAACACTCCAGCCGCCCAACCGATCTGGACTCTCTCCGGCAATGGTGTCGACGACAGGTACGTACGGAGCGCATGGAGATTCCGACGCGGCCCTACCGACACCCGCTCCGGTTGCCACCATGCCCACGCCGACTGTGACGACGCAAAGAATTCTCGCCAGCATTTCAACCCCCGCGCGCGCATCGGTTTTTCCATTTCCGGTTGCCGCCGATTATGCCACGCCATAATTGACCTGCCGGAGCGAATTGTTGGCGTTCCACATAATTCCCGAGATCCCGGATTTTACCCAACCAACTGGTTGGTGTAGTCTCTCGCCATGCGGACAGGAATCTTTCTGAGTTACGCCGGCGGCTTCAAGGAAGCCGCCGACCAGGTCGTCGAACTGGAGAAGGTGGGCGTCGACATCGCCCTGGTCGCCGAGGCGTACTCCTACGACGCGATCAGCCAGCTCGGGTACCTGGCCGCCAAGACCTCCACCATGGAGCTCGGCACCGGCGTGGTGCCGATCTACACCCGCACGCCGGCTCTGATGGCCATGACCGCGGCCGGTGTCGACTATGTATCCGACGGCCGGTTCCGCCTGGGTATCGGCACCTCCGGGCCGCAGGTGATGGAAGGTTTCCACGGCGTACCGTTCGACGCGCCGCTCGGCCGAACCCGCGAGGTGGTCGAGATCTGCCGCAAGGTGTGGCGGCGCGAAAACCTCGACTACGACGGCAAGTACTACCAGCTGCCGCTGCCCGCCGACCGTGGCACCGGGCTGGGTAAGTCGCTGCACCTGATCAATCACCCTGTGCGTGAGCGCATTCCGATCACCATCGCGGCGCTGGGACCCAAGAACGTCGAGCTGACCGCCGAGATCGCCGAGGGCTGGCAGCCGGTGTTCTACCTGCCCGAGAAGGCCGACGACGTGTGGGGCGACGCGCTGCGGGCCGGGACCGCCAAGCGCGATCCAGAGCTGGGACCGCTGGACGTCATGGTCAGCGCCAGCCTGGCCATCGGCGATGATGTCGACGACCGGCTGGCCTGGGCGAAACCCCAACTGGCGCTGTACATCGGCGGCATGGGCGCACGCGGACAGAACTTCTACCACAAGCTGGCCACCCGGTACGGCTACGGCGAGGTCGCCGACACCATCCAGGACCTGTTCCTGGCCGGCAAGAAAGCCGAGGCCATCGCTGCCGTCCCCGACGACCTGGTGCGCAACGTGTCACTGGTCGGGCCGAAGGGATTCGTCAAAGAGCGCCTCGCCGCCTACGCCGAAGCCGGGGTGACCACGATGCTGGTGCATCCGATGGCCACCGACACCGCAGAGACCATGAAGTTCTGCGAGGAGCTCGTCTCCCTCACCGGCTAGGCCGCCAATACAACCGCTCCGCGACTTCGGCACGACATGGGCATCATCGGCCGTTCCTCGAGACGAGGTCGAGGCAGCTGCCGGTCATGGGGCGGACTGCGCAGTGGCGCGGGCAGCGATGTTGTCCTCGATCTCCTGTGCCCACGCATGCTGGGCGCTCGTGGTGTCGATCTCGTACTCGAACCGGTCGACCATGTCGGCCGCGACATCGTCGGCGTCGACGTAGAACTGTTCGTACCAACGGCGCAGCTGATACACCGGCCCGTCCTCCTCGCACAACAACGGGTTGTCGATGCGGGCCTTGGTTTTCCAGATCGCCACATCCTGCTCGAAGCCGATCTTCACCCAGTCACCCAGTGCGATGGCGTTCTGCATCGCCAGCTCCCCGGACAGGCCCTCGACCTTCTTGACGATGATGCCGTATTGCAGGACAAACGAATTCGCGTCGATCGGATAGTGGCAGTTGATCAGCACGCTGTAATGGTCGGTGTCGGGATAGTGGTAGGTCAGGTCATCGATCATGAAGGCCGGCCCGTAGTACGACGCCACCGAGGTGGTGCCGAGCATGGTCGAGCCGCCGACATCGTCGCGGTCGGCGCGGGTGTCGGCGTTCATGTACTGGGTCCCGATGTGGCCGTCGAAGATGTTCTTGAAGTACGTGGGCATCGATCCGTGCACGTAAAAGAAGTGCGCCATGTCCACCACGTTGTCCACCAACTCTCGGCAGTTGGCGTTGACGACCGTTGTGTACCAGTGCCAGTCGGTCCACTCGTCGCTGGTGGCACCTTCGATGCGGGGAATCGTCACATCGGTGGGCGGGGGCTTGCCCTCGGGATCGTTCCAGACGAACAGCATCCCGTCCTGCTCAAGGGTCGTCCAGGTGGCGGTCCGGGCCAGGCGTGGGGCGCGCTTGCCGTACGGCACGGTCTTGCAGCGTCCGTCGCCACCCCAGCGCCAGTCATGGAAGGGGCAGGCGATCTCATTTCCCTTGACCTGGCCTTGGGACAGATCACCGCCCATATGTCGGCAGTACCCGTCCAGGACGTTGATCTTGCCGTCCCCGCTGCGGAATACGACAAGCTTCTGGCCGAAGACGTTGATCGCGTGCGGTTCCCCGTCACCGAGGTCGCGAGTCAACCCAAGGCAGTGCCAGCCACGAGCAAAACGCGGCGGTGGCGGGTCGGCTGCGATCTCCCGTACCTCGCACTCGGATTCCATTTCCATCAAAGACCCCTCCGAAGGCTCGCGACGACTGTGGTTCACATCACATCCAGGTCTAACACTCAGGCGCCGCTCCTGTGCCCGAAGTCCCACTGGCAGGGATCGAAATCCGGTTCAGCGCGAAGCTAGCCGCCGACCTGCGGAAGCTCATCCGCGGCGATCTCACACGGCGTCCCACCCATGGGTGCAGCAAGCGGTGCGGCAGCGGGCTCCGCCGGCGGCGGGATGAGGGCCTCGGGCACCTCCGTCGCCTCGGGCGGTGGATCCGGCTGCGATTCGGTCACTTCCACAGGCGCATCCTCCAGCCCGACAGGTTCGCGGTCGGCGGCCTCGTGGGTCCCATCCTCGTCGGCCGCCGCCTCGTCCTCGTCGGTGCCGCCCTCGTCGGTGCCGTTCTCGGCCTCATCGTGTTCGTCATCGTCTGGCACTGGATCGACGTCCTCGTCCGACAGGTCACCGATATCCCCGGGCAGATCATCGGCCGACGACCCGATCAGCCCGCCCAGCAGATCGGCCAGTTGCGGCCCGGTACCGGCCAAGCCGGAACCGATGTCAGGTAAGCCGCCCAGACCGGGCAGGCCACCGCCACCGAGGCCCTGGCCCGGTCCTGCCGGTGCGGCCAAGGCGGGCGCCGCCGGCTCAACGGGTGCTGCCGCCGGGAGGATTGGCTCAGGACCCGCCGCCGCTCCGGACGCAGTCCCGGCGGGCAGCACAGTCGCGGGAACCGGGAACGATGGCACGCTCGCCGGAGCCGCGGTGGATCCCCCGATCGCACCGGCTGCCGAGGACCGGTCAGCTGCACCAGCGGCGAAGGCCGGGGCGGGGCCCGGGGATGCGCCGGTGGGAAGCCAGACCGGCCCCAGCTCCCCGGGGATGCCGAATGCCGGGTGGGCCTCGGCTCGCAGCGCAGCGACGGCCTGTGCATACGCGTCGGCCACCGCTCGCGTCGTGCTGCGCATCGCCGTCAACCAGTCCCCGCCGATATCGTTGGCCACAAAGGGTTTTACCTGGGTGTCGATGAGCTCGCTGGCCGCCGAGCGGTCCCCCACACCGCTGCTCACGGTTCGCGCAGCCGCGAGCCAGATGCCCCGCTGACCGCCCCGACGCTGCTCGATCTGCAGCGCGGCGGAGACCTTGGCGTCGACCGCCTCCCGCAGATTGTCACGCAACCGGGCCAATGTGGCTGCAGCTCCGCGGATCCCGGCGGCGACTTGCGCCGCGGACGTCGCATGCCGGCCCAGGAAATCCGTCGACGCCCGACCCCCGGTGCCGTGCCAGGCCTGCGTCAGATTCTGAAACTGATTGTCCTGCAGCTGTAATACCTGCTCGGCCGCGGTCGCAGCGGCCGCCAGCGCGGTGCATTCGGTATCCAGCGCCCGCAGGTCCAGGCCGTCCTCGGCGGCATACCAGTCGCGTACCTGATAGCGATATCGCGTCAGATCGGGGTGATCGAAGCCCAGCAGGTGGCAGGCCCAGACGTACTCGGCGACGGTGTCGACAGCGGCCTGCCCCTCATCCAGCCGGGACGCGACGTCCAGGCTTGCCACCACGGCTCAACCCACCCGGGCCGCGGCACGCGCGTCGGCAACCGCGTACCGATCGATCGAGCCGCGCAGCACGGCCGCGATCTCGGCACTGGCCCGTGACCATTGCCGCAACCCATCCGTCACCTCGTCCACGGCAGTCCGCACGGCGTCGCCGTCGGCCGCGTGGGCGTGCCCGGCGGCGGCTCCGTCGAAAACCGGGCCACGCAACCGGTCGCGCACCAGCGAATCGAGATCGGCGGCAACGGCGTCGTATCCGGCCGCTACCGCGGACAGGCCCGCCCTGTCGAGACGGACGGCTGTTACATCTCCCATTCCCGGTTAGACGCAGCCGGGCACCATCCGGTTCCGTCAGGGCTGAATGTTCCTCGCGCGAGCGCTCGTCAGGCCGACTGGCCGCTGACCGAATCGGCCACCCGAACCGCGACCATCCGGGCCGTGTTCTCGTCGGCGGCCTCGACCATCACCCGAACCACCTGTTCGGTACCCGAGGGCCGCAACAGGATTCGGCCGGTGTCACCCAGCTCGGCCTCGGCCTGGGCCACGGCGGACTGCACCGACGGCGCCTTGGCCACCGCGGCCTTGTCGTCAACCGCCACGTTGATCAGAACCTGCGGCAAGGTCCGCATCGGCGCGGCCAACGCGGCCAACGTGGCGCGGGTCTGGGCCATCCGAGACATCAGCCGCAGCCCGGTGACGATGCCGTCTCCGGTCGTGCCGAAGCCGGGCAACACGATGTGACCGGACTGCTCGCCACCGAGCGAGAACTCACCGGCCCGCAGTTCCTCCAGGACGTAGCGGTCTCCGACGCCGGTGGTACGGACCTCGATACCGGCGGCCCGCATGGCCAGATGCAAGCCCAGATTGCTCATCACCGTGGCCACCAGCGTGTCCGAGGACAGCTCGCCGGCCTCCTGCATGGCCAGCGCCAGCACCACCATGATCGCGTCACCGTCGATGACGGCGCCCGTGGCGTCCACCGCCAGGCACCGGTCGGCATCCCCGTCGTGGGCCAGACCCAGATCGGCGCCGTGCTCGAGGACTGCGGCCTGCAGCACCTCCATGTGGGTGGATCCGCAGCCGTCGTTGATGTTGAGACCGTTGGGTTCGGCGTTGATCGCGATGACGTTGGCCCCCGCGGCCCGGTAGGCCCGGGGAGCGGCCGCCCACGCCGCGCCGTGCGCGCAATCGACTACGACGGTCAGCCCGTCAAGCCGCGTCGTCATGGCCTTGCCCGCATGCCGCAGATAGCGGTCCAGCGCGTCCTCGGCTTCGAGGACGCGGCCGATACCGGCACCCGTCGGGCGCAGCCCCGGGCCCGCCTGCACGAGGTCCTCGATGCGGTCCTCGGCGGCGTCGTCAAGCTTGTGCCCGCCGGGACCGAAGATCTTGATGCCGTTGTCCGGCATCGGATTGTGCGATGCGGAGATCATCACGCCGAAATCCGCGTCGTAGGCACTGGTCAGGTACGCCACCGCAGGCGTCGGCAAGACGCCGACCCGCAAGGCGTCGACACCCTCGCTGGTGATGCCGGCGATCACAGCGGCTTCAAGCATCTCGCCGCTGGCCCGCGGATCTCGGCCCACGACGGCCACCCGACGACCGGGACCTGTGGAATTGCCGAGACGCCGCGCAGCCGCCGAACCGAGCGCAACTGCCAGTTCGGCAGTCAGATCGCGATTGGCGACCCCGCGCACCCCATCGGTGCCGAACAGTCGACCCATGCCCTTAAACTTCTCATAATTGGCTGCCGTAAACACAACCGACGAGGTCAGCGACCATGTCGGAGCCGAATTGAAACCCCGTCGTGATGGCCGGTGACGCTCACCGGATCACCGCCCGCGGGTCGGGTGCGCGCCGTGATCGTCGGCGGCAAGCAGTTAGCTGGAGCCGGTGTCAGACGACGAATGGCTGCCACCCGGCGCCATCGGAGGTGCCGTCGTCGGCGCAACGCTGTGCGGCGCCGTGCCCTCGGCCATCCCACCCGGGCGCTCAGTGGTCCCGTTCTGGCTGAACGAGATGGTGCCGAGGTTGTTGGTGCAGACCACGTGGTCGGTGCTGTTCGCGTCAACCCCCTGAACGGCAGTGGTCAACGATGCCGTGTCGGTGTTCTCGCACACGCCTGCCGCGATCTGGGCGGCCGCGGCGTCGTCGACGTTCTCCAGGACCGAGATGTTGCCGAGGGTCAGGTTGACCTTGCCGTCTCCGGCAGTCTCGGGCGCCGCCTGCGCGATACCCAGACCCACGGTGAACAGCAACGACCCGCCGAGCATCGCGCCCGCAGTAGCTGTCTTCACGAAGTTCCCCACAATTACTCCTTCCGATGGGACAGCGGCACCCGGTCCCCCGACGTCAGAACGACGTCCACCGGCGGCAGGAAGGTCCTGCGGGCACAACCCTGCTGACACAAAGCAGCCCCCTGCTCTCCACACCGTGGGCTTCCACGCAGGATCCACCTTCAAACCCGAATCCCGGAAAAAGTTGAGAGGCGGGGCCGCGCAGATTTCGACGCCAGGGTCGTAACCGGGCGGCCAACCACAGCCCTGAGGTAGAACCCGGCGAGGTTCGGGCCCAGCTCAGCAGGCAAAAACAAACCCGCCGGGTGTGTACAGGACACACCCGGCGGGTTCGTTCGGCCGCAATGGCGACAGATCAGCGCTTGCTGTACTGAGGCGCCTTGCGGGCCTTCTTGAGGCCGTACTTCTTGCGCTCGATGGCACGCGGGTCACGGGTCAGGAAGCCCGCCTTCTTCAGTGCGGGCCGGTCCTCCGGCTGCACCAGAATCAGCGCACGGGCGATCGCCAGACGCAGAGCGCCGGCCTGACCCGAGGGGCCACCACCATCGAGGTGGGCGAAGATGTCGAACTGCTCGAGGCGGTCGACGGTCACCAGCGGGGCCTTGATCAGCTGCTGGTGCACCTTGTTCGGGAAGTAGTTCTCCAGGGTGCGGCCGTCCAGGTTGAACTGACCGGTGCCGGGCACCAGGCGCACCCGCACCACGGCCTCCTTGCGGCGGCCGACGGTCTGGATCGGACGGTCGATGATGACCGGCTCGCGGTGCTCCTGCTCCACCTCGACGGCCTCGGTCACGACCTCGGTCTCAGTCACTTCAGTCGCTTCGGTCACTGGGCCACCTGCTTGATCTCGTACGGAACCGGCTGCTGCGCGGCGTGCGGATGATCCGGGCCGGCATAGACCTTGAGCTTCTTCTGGATCTGCCGACCGAGCTTGGTGTGCGGCAGCATGCCGATGATCGCGTTCTCGACGACGCGGGTCGGGTGCTTCTGCAGCAGGTCACCGATGGTGCGCTTGCGCAGACCGCCCGGGTAACCCGAGTGGCTGTAAGCGAACTTGTTGGTGAGCTTGTTGCCGCTGACGGCAATCTTCTCGGCGTTGATGACGATGACGAAGTCGCCACCATCGACATTCGGCGTGAATGTCGGCTTGTGCTTGCCGCGGAGCAGCTTGGCTGCTTCGACGGCGAGCCGGCCGAGCACCACGTCTTGGGCGTCGATGACATACCACTGACGCGTGGTGTCACCCGCCTTCGGCGTGTACGTAGGCACAGCGCTTACCTCTTCTTCTCGGGTTGGACCCCGGATAATCCGGGTGCCGGTCGCGGCGTGTGTACTCGGCTTTCCCGGCGACCGACAGTGACCCGGGACCCGCTTGCCCATCAGGGCAGCACACACCAACGGAGCAGCTTACCGGTGGGTGTCCGCGCAGGTCAAAACGCAGCTTCCCAGCTCGAGCGTGGGCTCGTGTGCGAGTTCTCTGCAAAATCTCGCACCCAAGCCAACGCTCGGGCCTAGGAGACCGAGTCCTGCTGGTCGGGCACCACGCTGCCATCCGGGCGGTGCAGCGGGGCGTCCTTGCCGCTGGGCTCGATGTAGCCCTCCGTCGTGCACTCGTACGGGTCGGCCTGCTTCTTCTTCGGATCGATGAACATCGGATTGACCACCCACCGACCGTCGGAGTTGTCGTAGGCGGTGCACATCAACTCGGTCTTGTTGCGGTTGAGCACCAGGCGCAACGCCGTAGCGTCGGTGAGGAACGTGACGTCGGTGTCGGAGTCCCCGGCGCCGAAGGCCGCGCGTTTGTCCTCTGGCTGCTGCTCGAACGCGGCGGGCCCCTTGATGCCGAAGACGTCCTCGTTGACCCGGCACCGCTTGCCCTCGATGTACGGGATGGCCGTCTCGCCGCCACACGGCACCAGCCTCGACGTCAGGACATCACCATCGCGCTCGGTCCGCACCCCCATCACCTTGTCCGGGGTGAAACCGAGATCGGCCGCCCACACCCGCACCACCGGCTCCGCCGACGCGGAGATGATGCGGACGTCGAAACCGTTGGCGCGCAAGGTTTCCACCAGATCGCGCATCTGCGGGTAGTAGCGAACCCAACCGGTCTCGTCACCGCTGCCGACCTTCTGCTCCGTGCCCTCGGGCGCGTCGAGGTTCTCCTTGCGTGCCGCCTCGGCGAAACCGGTCAGCTCGGATTCGGGCCAGCCGGCCAGCATCTGCGCGGCCCAGGCATACGAGGGCTCGAACCGGCGGGCGTTGAACCCGGCGAACGCCGGCTCGTCGGCACGTGTCTCACCGTCGGTGTAGACCGACAGCAGTTCGTCGGCGCAGCCCAGATCGGTGTTCGTCGGCATCGGTTGGCCCGGAGTTGTTGCGGCGCAGGCCTTGCCGAGCGCAGCCGTGGCCTGCGGGGTGAGGTACGGGCTCGTCGTCGACCAGTCGCCGCCTGCGGGTGCCCGCAGCTTGCCGTTGCGCACCATCCAGAAGAACGTCGCATCCCCGATGTCGTTCTTGACCACAGTGTTGTCCCAGTCGAACAACGCCAGCGGAGCGCCGTCGGCCACCGAGCCGTCCGCCCCGCACCTGCCGCGTTCGGCGAGCATCGCGTCAATCCGGTCCCGGTTGTCGCCGTACCAACCCGGGTTGTCCGCCAGGGTGCGGCAGTTGGCGGCCGGTGTCTCGGTGCCAGTTTGCGTACCGGCCGACGGCTCCGCCGAATCGTTGCTTGCACCGCAGCCCGCGACAGCAACGGTCGTCGCGGCGAGCAGGGACAGGACGGCACGCACGGTCATTGAGACTCCTGATTCAGTTGAGCTGGGTCATGCTGGACGGGTCGAGCGTGGAGGTTCGCGAGGTGTCCTTCAGGTCGACGCCGGAGCGGCCCAGCGCCAACGCGCCGTCGACCAGGCCTGCCGCCACCCGCGCGGCCTCGGTGTATCCCAGGCCATCGGGCGGGTGGATGTTGGAGATGCAGTTGCGGTCGGCGTCGGTGCGGCCGGGCATCGGCAGGTGGGTCAGGTAGATGCCGAGGCTGTCGGCGACACTCAAGCCCGGCCGTTCTCCGACGATGACGAGCACGGTCCGCATGCGGGCCTGAGCTGCGATGTGGTCGCCGAGTGCGACGCGGGCCTGCGTCGCGATCACCGGCGGGGCCAGGGTGTAGCGGTCCTTCAATTGAGCCACCAGAGCTGCCAGTAGCTCAGCGCCATGACGATCCAGTGCCGTCGGCGACAAACCGTCGGCCAGCACGAAGCCGATGTCGGCCGGGGTTTCGGGCACCGGCATGCCGGTTGCGGGGGCCCGGCCCAGATCGGGACGGCGAAGGTACTCGTCGCGCGAGGTGGCTTGACTGGTCACCACGGTCGGCTCACCGATACCCACCTCGAGGACAGCTTGCCTGAGCCGATCCAAGTCCAGCGGCACGTGCACGGCGTCGCGCGCCGCGGCGTGGGCAGCGGCCAGTTCGAGCACCCGGCGCGTCGGCAACGCGTTGCCGGCCCGGCCCAGCCCGATCCTGGCCTGCGTGGTTTTGCGCAGCTCATCCCAGAACTCTTGAACTGCAACCTCGTTCGGGCTCATCGCACCTCCCCCGAAGTCAACGACCGCAGCGCCGAGCGCTCCAGGTCGAACGGGGTCAGCTTCCCGGAGTCGTCGACCATGCCGACGCTGCGCAGCCACGCCTCGAACTCCGGAGCCGGTCTCAGTCCCAGGGTGCGCCGAGTGGTCAGCACGTCGTGGAACGACAAGCTCTGATACCCCAGCATGACGTCGTCGGCGCCCGGCACGGTGATGACGAACGCCACTCCCGCGGCAGCCAGCAACGTCAGCAGGGTGTCCATGTCGTTCTGGTCGGCCTCGGCGTGGTTGGTGTAGCAGACGTCCACCCCCATCGGCAGGCCGAGCAGCTTGCCGCAGAAGTGGTCTTCCAGGCCGGCCCGGATGATCTGCTTGCCGTCGTACAGGTACTCCGGCCCGATGAAGCCGACGACCGTGTTGACCAGCAGCGGCTGCAGGTCGCGAGCCACCGCGTAGGCGCGGGCCTCCAGGGTCTGCTGGTCGACGGGCTTGCCGCCGACGCCCAGGTGCGTGCCCGAGCTCAGTACCGAGCCCTGCCCGGTCTCCAGGTACATGACGTTGTCGCCGACGGTGCCCCGGTGCAGGCTGCGCGCCGCTTCGTTGCCTTCCCGCAACAGCTGCAGGTTCACCCCGAACGCGGAGTTGGCGCCCTCGGTGCCGGCGATCGACTGGAACATCAGGTCCACCGGCGCACCGGCCTCGATCAGGCCGATCGTGGTGGTGACATGCGAGAGCACACAGGACTGGGCCGGAATGTCGTAGCGCGTGCGGATCGAGTCGAGCAGATACAGAAGATCCGCGGTGGCCTGTGGCGAGTCGGTCGCCGGATTGATCCCGATCACCGCGTCGCCGCAGCCCAGCAGCAGCCCGTCGAGCACCGCCGCGGCGATGCCACGGGGGTCGTCGGTCGGATGGTTGGGCTGCAGCCGGGTGGCCAGGGTGCCGCGGCCGCCGACGGTGGTGCGGAACGCGGCGGTCACCTCGGCGGCGGCCGACACCGCGATCAGATCCTGGTTGCGCATGATCTTGCTGACCGCGGCCACCATCTCCGGGGTGAGCCCCGGGGCGACGGCAGCCAGCCGCTCGGCGCTGTGGTCATGGGCCGTGACGTCCATCAGCCAGTCCCGCAGCCCGCCCACGGTCAGGTGTGAGATCTCCGAAAAGGCCTGGCGGTCATGGCTGTCCATGATCAGCCGGGTCACCTCGTCGGTGTCGTACGGCACCAGCTCCTCGTTGAGGAAGATGTCCAGCGGCAGGTCCGCGAGCACCCAGGCGGCCGCGGCGCGTTCACCGTCGTGCTCGGCCGCGCAACCGGCGAGTTGATCGCCGGAGCGCAGCGGGGTGGCCTTGGCCATCACCTCGACCAGACCGTCGAAGCTGTAGGTCACCCCCGAAACCTGCTGGTGGTACTTCATTTCAGGGCACTCTCCGCTTCCGCGAGCATCGCGAACTCCTCGTCAGGCGAGTTGGCGACCAGACGGTGGCGGCTGTAGAGCGCGAAGTAGAGCATGAACGCGCAGAACACAGCCAGGCACAGACCCGCGGCCACGGGGCTGACCACGAAGGTCGCGATGAGCGCCACGACCGCGATGACCAGGGCGAAGCCCGTGGTGACGATGCCGCCCGGGGTGCGGTACGGCCGCTTCATCTCCGGCTCACGCACCCGCAGCACGATGTGGCTGATCATCATCAGCACGTAGCTCAGCGCCGCGCCGAACACCGCCATGTTCAGGATCAGATCACCGTGACCGGTCAGCGACAACAGGAAGCCGACGATGCCGGGGACGATCAGCGCGAGGGTCGGGGCCTTGCGCTTGTTGGTCACCGACAGCCTCGTGGGGAGGTAGCCGGCCCGCGACAGCGCGAAGGTCTGCCGCGAGTAGGCGTAGATGATCGAGAAGAAGCTCGCGATCAGCCCGAACAGGCCGATGTAGTTGACCGCCTTGGCGGCGAACCCGGTGCCACCGAGGGCCTGCACCAGCGGATCGTCCACCGTCGACATCGCGTCGGCACCGCCGGCGCCGGCCGTCAGGAACAGCACGGTGACGCAGGTGATGATGAGCACCGTCATCGCGGCGATGATGCCGCGCGGCACGTTGCGCTCGGGGTTGGCGGTCTCCTCGGCGGCCAGCGGGACGCCCTCTACGGCGAGGAAGAACCAGATGGCGAACGGGATGGCCGCCCAGATGCCGAGGTAACCGTGCGGCAGGAAGCTCGACGCACCTGCCGCGGCGGCGTCGGGGGCGATGTCGGTCAGGTTGGCGACGTCGAAGTGGCCGATGGCGCTCACGGCGAAGATGACCAGACCCAGCAGCGCGATCGCGGTGATGACGAACATCAACCGCAGGGCCTCACCGACACCCGCGAGGTGGATGCCGATGAAGATGACGAAGGCCGCCAGGTACACCCACCAGCCCTTGTGAATACCGAACAGGCCGAGCGATTCGACGTAGCCGCCGATGAAGGTGGCGATCGCCGCGGGGGCGATCGAGTACTCGATCAGGATCGCGGTGCCGGTGGCGAAGCCGCCCCACGGCCCGAGCGCACGACGGGCGAAGGTGTAGCCGCCGCCGGCCGCGGGCAGTGCCGAGGACAGCTCGGCCAGGCCGAGCACCATGCAGAAGTACATCGCGGCGATGACCACCACGGCGATCAGCAGACCACCGAAGCCCCCCTGCTCGAGGCCGAAGTTCCAGCCCGAGAAGTCGCCGGACACCACATAACTGACGCCCAGGCCGGCCAACAGCAGCCAGCCCGCGCTTCCGGATTTGAGCTGACGTTTCTGTAGATAGTCAGCGCTCTCCAGGTGTTCTTCCACACCCGCCATGTCAAACTCCTTCATTTACAACGTTTTCGTATGTCTCGTATGTGATGCCGTCAGCTGATGACGGTCTTCGCAGGCGGTGGCCCACCTCTACCCCGGCAACACCGCCGGTCCGACGCCGGATCTCCGGCGAGTTCACCTTCCAAAGGTATGAAAATCAACCTTTAATGGAAGATTATTACCCCACCCAGCGGCGGTGTCTACCCCAACGGCCAGTTTCGTTGTCAATCGTCGGGTTTGAGCGGAACACCAACCACGATCCGGGCCGCGTTGTGCCCTAGTACCCGGACAACGGAAGTGCTCGGGACTGCACCAGACATCAACTCGGGCAACGGATCTGACAGCTTGGCATGTTGCACGCACACTTCACCTCCGGGGCCGACACCCACCCCGACATGCAGCGGCGACCTGAGCGCCGCGCGGCGCGCAAGTTCCGTCGCAGGCACCCCGGCGTCGCCCGGAACCAACAGGTACGGAACACCTTCTTCCTCGATGCCCGCGAGCACGTCGCGTTCGACATCCCCGCTGCCCGAACTCAACACCACGATCGCCGGACGATCAGGTTGACCACCGCTATGCACTGAGACCCGCTCCGACCAACCGAGCGTGCGACGCCACCAGACCGGTGGCCACGGCGTTCCGCGGGCCTTCCGACCCACGCACGTTTCCTGTGCCGCAGACGATTCCGAACGGAGCAAGGGCATCCGCGATGAGTTCGGGGATCTCGAAGTCGAGGGCGCATCCACCGAGCAGCACCACAAACCCGATCTGACGCAGGTCACCGCCGGGCGCGACAGCCCGCAGTGCGCGCAACGCATTGACCACGAAGACCCGTTCCTTGGCCGCGCGGCGCACCAGCCTGACCCGGTCCATGGAATGCCTGGTGGGGATCGCATTCATGCCGTATTCAGCCAGCGTGACCACTCGCGCGAACGATGCAGCGGGCAGCGGCTTCTCGAAGAACATCACGGTGCCGTTCTCCAGCCGGACATGAAAGAAGCTCTCCGCCTTGCCCAACGGTGATCGTTTGATGTCCTCGGCCAGTTCCAGGTTGTCGAGACCGAGCTCGGCGTCGATCAGCTTGGTGACCAGATCGCCTGCACCGGCCAGGTGCACGGTACCGATCCCGCCGTCCACCGCCAGCGATGCGGCATCGGTCGAGCCGCCACCTAGATCGAGCACCACGAGCGGCTTGTCGGTGCCCGGCGTGGTCAGCGCACCCAGCGCCGCCATCTCGGCCTCGACACCACCGACCATCACCTCGACACGGTCAGCCCCGGCGGCCCGCAACCGGGCCCGAACCTCGTCGGCGACCGCTCGCATTCCGCTTTCACGCGTCCGGACCATGGCCGCCAGCGCAACCGCGTTCTCCAGGGCGACCTCACCGGCCACCCCGCCACGAACCTCCTGCGGCACAAAGGTATCCACCGCGAGCAGATCCTGGATGCATACGTCGGCCAGCACATGTCCGGACAGCTCGGCCATGCTGTGCCGCACATTGGCGATCATGCCGCCGGTGTTGGTGCCGGCCTCCCCCGCCACATCCGCCAGCGGAGCGACCCGCTCGACCGCGCTCATAATCTCCGGTGCACCGCGGGACACATCGACGGTGACCCGCTTGTGTACACCGGACAGCTCCAGCGATCCAGCCGGGATACTGCGATCGGCGACATCGCCTGCGGGAGTGCGCACCACCACCGCCGAGCGGTTGCCGGTCAACGCCCGGGCCACCGGCGAGATCACCTTGGTGGCAGCCGCGTCCAGGTCGAAGATCGTCGCCAGCCCGTAGGCGTTGGACAGGGTACGGATCGAGTTACCGGGTGCGGCCACCTCGACTGCGGCCAGCATGCCCAGCGGCACCGCATCGATGCGCGATACCTCGTCGATCACCGGGACCACGGAGTCGAGCCGGTTGGCCACCAGCACCGCATCGTCGTTGCCCAGGATCACCCCGCACACCGTCAGCCCTTGTGCCGCTGCCGCATTGATCCCACGTGCCGCGTCCTCGAAGTCCACGTCCCTGGGCACCACCACGATCACTTCGGTGCCGGACGGCGTTTGGGCGAGGGCGTCGAACGCCACGGTGACACCGACACCGAGGCCGCGTCCGCCCGGGGTGCGCGGGTCATGGCCGATCATGGTCGACTCGGTGATGATGGTTTCGGTGATGGTTTCCATCGCCATGCCACTGATCACCGGCGTGGCCTCGTTCAGCAGGACGAGGTCCAGGTCGGCCAGCCGCACCGCGCTCGCCTCCAGCGCTCGAACCACCGCCTGGGCCACGCCGTCCACATTTCGAGGCGTGCCCTTGACGCCCGTCGTCGCGGTCAGGGCCGCGCCACGGAACCTGGTCGAGCCGTCAGTCGCGACGACCGCGGCACTGGCCTCGGTCGTCGAGTTGCCGATGTCGACACCGACAACAGTCAACGCCATCAGGTACCCAGTGCCTCGGGGGTCAGCTCGCCGAACTCCGGCGTCACTTCTACCGGGCGATCCTGCTTGCGGATCTGCTCGGTCTCCTTCAGGTGCAGCAGCGCCGCCTTCGCCTGCCAACGCGGCCGCGCCATCTGATCATTGAGCGTCGGAACCGGTTCGGGTGACTCACCTTTGGCGTACTGGGCGGCGTTCGACCCGATGCGGCGGTAGGTCTCCAACGTCATCAGCGGACTCTGGGGGAACAGTTCGAGGCTGGACAACCTGGGCAGGTCACGCTGATGGATCATCGATGTGCCGCGAGACAGGATGCCGATACCGATGCCCGACCCGCTGAGCCTGGCCGCCGCGTGTGCGACCACGGCGAGGTCACTGCTGTGCCGGATCCGGATACACCGGGCGGTCACCTCCTGCTCCTCGATACCGGCCAGGATCTGGCGGATCACGTCGGCATGGGACAGCCCGACGATGGTCTGGCTGAAGAAGTCGGCGAACGCCGGCGAAATCGCCAACACCACTTCATCAGAGCGCTTCCCGGGTTCTGCCGGCCGCTCGCCGGTGAAGCTCAGTGTCCGCTGCCCGGTCACTGCCGACATGTCACTCGACCTCCAGTTCAGGGTTCTCGGCGCTGGTCACGTGACGTAGCCGCTTCATCTCCTCCCAGCGTGCGCCCGTGGGGCGGTAGCCGGTGCCCGGGCCTGCATAGTCGTTGCGGTCGTTGACCGCAGACAACGGCTGGAGCTCACGCGTCATGATCGCCGACGTCTGCAGCAGATCACCCGAGACCCGTTGTCGCAGAACGGCCAACAGGTTCTCGGCGACATCGGAGAAACCGGTCGATTCCAGCGCCTTCACCAGGTCCAGCCCCGTGATGTTGCGGTCCATCACCTGCTGAGCGCCCTTGAGGTCTTCCAGGACATCACGCGGGATCAACTCGCGGCTGCCGTGCGCATACACGGCCGTCTCGACCTCGCCGTCGGAGATGGCGGGCAGATCGAGGTATGCGAACACCGCCTGCAGAGCCTTGGCCGCACGATGCCGGACAGCGAGAATCTCGGCCTCGTTGACGTGGCGCAACCCGCCGTCGATCTGCAGGTCCCGCTGGATGGTGTTGAAGTCGTCGTAATCCTCGGCGTCGAGGTTGGATCCGGCGAACATGTCGTCGTAGTTGGGTGGCGCCGAGTAACCCGAGCAGATGAAATCGGTGCCCGGCATCAGCTGCGGCAACAACCGCGCCACCCGGCGCATCGGCGAGTGGGAGAACGACTGGTCGTTGCCCGAAGCGCATTCCAGGTCCACCGCCGAGGCAATCAGATTCTCCGCCGCCACCGCCCGGATCCCCGCCGGTACCGCACCCGGCACGCCGATGCAGGAAATCGAACCGTTCTGCAAGCCCTGCACGCCTGCGCCTTTCGCGACCAGGATGCACCGGATCTCCAGGTACAGCATGGAGCGGCCCTCGGCGTTGCCCATCTGCACCTCGGAACCGGTGCCCGAGGTGAATCGCATCTTGATGCCCCGCGAGGCATAAGCCGCGGCCAGGAAGGCCTTCGACCACGGGGTGTCATCACCGTCGACGAACACCGACTCGGTGCCGTAGACCGAGATGGTCTCGGCATAGGCGGTGATGCCGCGCATGCCCAGTTCGAGCTCGGTGGCCTCCTCGAGGGCGCACTGGGTCAGGCGTCCACCACAGCCAACCTGGCTGCCGATCTGCTGCGCCATCGCCACCAGCGGCGCGTAGCGCACCACACCCAAAGTGGTTTCCACTTCCGAGAATCCGCGCAGCGAGGCCTCGGCGGCTTCACACGCGACCTGGAGCGGGTTGTCCCGAGCGCTGGTGCAGTGCGCCTGGTTCGCCGGGGTGCGACGGGCCCGCATCTTCTGCATCCCCATCATGATCTCGACGATGTTCAGCGTCTTTGCCACTTCGAGCAGCTTGGCCGGGGTGAGTGCCGTGGTCACCGCGATCACCTCGTCGCGGGACACATGCGGGTCGACAAGCATCCGGGCGATGTCGGCCGCCGGGATCGCCATCGCCTGCTCGGTGGTCGCGGTGTCGATGGCGTGATCGGCGATGAACTGGTCGATGAAATCGAAATCGGCGCGGTCCCGGCCGTCCATCTCGACGATCACCCCGTCGACGACGCGCACGCTCGGCGCAGGATCGAATGCGCTGTCCAGCGCGACCATGCCCACCTCGGGCCATTCCTCGACGAAGCCGTCGAGGTTGACCGGCCGGTCCTCAAGGACCTTGGTGCGCTCGGACTGCCTGCGCCGGCCGGCCGTGGAATGTTGTGGCGATACTGCCGTCACCGGTGTTCTCCTATTCGCTGGTGGCCAGGATGTCGCGGCGCTCGTACACGTCGGCGGCCTCACGGACGAGCCCCGCCAGCAACGCCGCCCCGTATTTGGTGTCCAGCTCGTCGGCGATGGCGTCGAGTTCGGCCTTGGTGGAGGCGTTGGGTCGCAGCGCGTTGTAGATCTGCAACACCCGCTCGTCGCTGATCGCGGTCATCTCCGCGGCGCGGCGCAGGTTCGAGCCGAGCTGGCGGCGTCCCACCTTTTCCGCGATCTGGGCCTGCAGTCGCAGGGTCTGCGGGGTGATGCGCAGATCGGAGGCGGCGATCTCACCTGACATCACCGCGTCCATGGTGATACCGCCGATCGGCGTGCCGTTGGGGGTGAACAGCAGATCCTCGCGATGGATGCTCAGCGGGTAATCGGCCGAAGGGTCGAGAATCGGTTCCGTCATTCACTACTCCAACTGACTCGGGGCGGATCTCCCACCGACGTGCGACACAACGCGAGCCAATTGTGCGCTGCATCACGTTGCATCAGGGTTGCGCCGCAGGTCAGTGCGGCTAACCTGACCCGACGATGGACGCCGGAAAATCTGACCCGATCGCCGCGCTGGGCGAGTTCTTTGCCCTCCCGGCGGCCGATCCCGCCGACTGGAGGCCGATCGCGTCCCTGTGTGGCGATCCGGCCGTCCTGCACGAGTACACGATGCGCACCCGGGCGGCGACGGCCGCCGGCTTCGGGATCGACGAAGCCGACGTGCCGGTGAAGGCCGCGGCCTCCTCGGTGCACCTGTCGATCGCCGCACGCCTGTTGTCCCCCGCGATCGGCGCCGCGGTGTGCTTTGGCAGCGTCCTACTACTCACGATGGATTCGCTGTTCTGGCAACAGGATTCATCCCACCGACCAGCCCTCGGAAAAGCGGGTGTCGAATGGGTGACCGAAACCGACCTGCGGCGGGTCGCCGTCACCATCGCCGAATCGCTGATCGAAACCGTGTTGCGCCTGCTAAACGGCACCATGGGGCCGGCGGAATCTCTTTCGCCACAGGTGATGTGGGGCAACATCGCATCGGCGGCCAACGGCGCGGTCACCGTACTGGCCATGTCCCGCCCCGACGCGGAGCGCCGCGGCCGTGCGCTGGCCGCCGAACTGATCGCGATCGAACCGCTGCGCGGCACCGCAGACGTTGTGGGAGAACAGTTCCGGCGGCGCAACTGCTGCCTGTTCTACCAGGTGCCCGGGGGCGGCTACTGCGGTGACTGTGTTCTGACCAGCGGGCCGGGCTAGATCCCTAGAGGGCCGCTGCCGCAGCGGTGGCTACATTGCCGCTGCCGCAGCGGTCGCCACTGCGACATCCTGCTCGACACTGCCCGCACTCACACCGACCGCGCCGATCACCACTCCGTCGGCTTCCAACAGAACCCCGCCGCCGAACACGACCAGCCCGCCGGCGGTCTGCTCCAGGCCGTACAACTCACCGCCGGGCTGGCAGATGTCCATCAGCGCGCTGGTGGGCAGGTTCATCATGACCGCGGTGCGGGCCTTGCGGATCGAGATGTCGATGCTGGCCTTGATCGCACCGTCCATCCGCACGAAAGCCACCAGATGACCTCCGTCGTCGACCACGGCGATGTTCATCGGCTGGCCGATCTCTTCCGCCTTCACGACGGCGGCGTCGATCACCTTCTGCGCGGTCGGCAGCGGCAGCGATGTCATGTGTGTCCCATCAGGTAGACCGCGAACGTGAGCTTGTGTGCGAGATTTGCGGGTTTCTTCGCACACAAGCTCACGTTCGGCGGTGGATCAGAAGAAGCCCTGGGCCTTGGTGCCGTAACTCACCAACAGGTTCTTGGTCTGCTGGTAGTGGTCGAGCATCATCTTGTGGTTCTCCCTGCCGATGCCGGACTGCTTGTAGCCGCCGAACGCCGCGTGGGCGGGATAGGCGTGGTAGCAGTTGGTCCACACCCGGCCGGCCTTGATGTCCCGGCCGGCGCGGTAGGCGGTGTTGCCGTTACGGCTCCACACGCCCGCGCCCAGACCGTAGAGGGTGTCGTTGGCGATCGAGATCGCGTCGTCGTAATCGGTGAACGACGTGACCGCCACGACCGGACCGAAGATCTCCTCCTGGAACAGCCGCATCTTGTTGTTGCCGGTGAAGATCGTGGGCGCCACGTAGAACCCGCCGTTGAGGTCGCCACCCAAATCGGCCCGCTCACCACCGGTGATCAGTTGGGCCCCTTCGGATTTCCCGATCTCGATGTAGGACAGGATCTTCTCCAGCTGATCGTTGGAGGCCTGCGCACCGATCATGGTCTCGGTGTCCAGCGGGTCGCCCTGGCGTACCGCCTTGGTGCGAATGGCAGCCAACTCGAGGAACTCGTCGTAGATGTCGGCCTGGATCAGCGACCGCGACGGGCAGGTGCACACCTCGCCCTGGTTCAGCGCGAACATGGTGAACCCTTCCAGGGCCTTGTCCTGGAAGTCGTCGGCGGCAGCCAGCACATCGGAGAAGAAGATGTTCGGGCTCTTGCCACCCAGCTCGAGGGTCACCGGGATCAGGTTCTGGCTGGCATACTGCATGATCAGCCGACCGGTGGTGGTCTCGCCGGTGAACGCGATCTTGGCGATCCGGTTGCTCGAGGCCAGCGGCTTGCCGGCCTCCACACCGAACCCGTTCACCACGTTGACCACACCGGCAGGCAGCAGGTCACCGATCAGCGACATCAGGAACAGCACCGAAACCGGGGTCTGCTCAGCAGGTTTGAGCACCACGGCGTTGCCCGCGGCCAGCGCCGGGGCCAGCTTCCAGACCGCCATCAGGATCGGGAAGTTCCACGGGATGATCTGGCCGACCACGCCGAGCGGCTCGTGGAAGTGGTAGGCGACGGTGTCCTCGTCGATCTGCGAGAGCGAGCCCTCCTGGGCGCGAAGCACACCGGCGAAGTACCGGAAATGATCGATCGCCAGCGGGATGTCGGCATTCAGCGTCTCGCGGATCGGCTTGCCGTTGTCCCACGACTCGGCCAACGCGACGGCCTCGAGGTTCTCCTCGATGCGGTCGGCGATCTTGTTGAGGATCACGGCGCGCTCGGCGGGCGAGGTCTTGCCCCATGCCGGCGCGGCCGCGTGCGCGGCATCGAGGGCCTTTTCGACGTCGGCCTCGGTGGAGCGGGCCACCTCGCAGAACACCTGGCCCGTGACCGGCGTCGGATTCTCGAAGTAGCGGCCCTCGGCCGGCGCGACCCACTGTCCGCCGATGAAGTTGTCGTAGCGGGATTCGAACGACATCACGGCGCCGTCGGCACCCGGACGTGCATAAACAGTCATGGCAATCTCCTGCATTCGGACACCGAAATGTGTCGGTAGTCACTAAAGGTAGTCAGCAGTAGGTTGCAGCACAGTTGCACACGTTGCAGGGCGTTCGAGGGCCGGGGGTTAGCACGTCGGCGAGCCGACCAAACTAGCCCAGGTCGGAGTCGATACCGGCCAGGTGACCGCGGGCCTGCGCCCTGGCCAAGGGGTCGGCGTCGGCATGGTCGTGCAACACCCGCCAGCCCTGTCGATCGTCACGGCCGTCGGGCAGTGCCAACCACCGCCGCAGCAGGCCCAGATCGCTCCCGGTCAGCACCGCTTCGCGCAGGCCGGCGCTCAGCTCGGTGCGCAGCCGCGCGATCGCCGGTGAGACCGACTGCGGCAGCAACGCGCCCGAGTACGCATCCAGGGCGGCCGAGACGTTCCCGGCCTGCAACGCGTCGTACACGTCACCCATGTCGCTGGCCACCGGCGCCAACAGCCGGTACGGCCGCGACTCGATGTAGCTGCTGCCGATGACCCGCCGCAGCCGCGACACCTCGGCGCGGACCGTGACCACGTCGAGGTCCTTGTCGTCGAGCAGCATGGCCAGATGATCGGCACTCAACCCCTCGGGGTGCCGGATCAGCAGGACCAGGATGTCGGCATGGCGGCCGGTGAGAACGCTGGACTGGGGCCGGCCCTCGGCGTCTGCCATCCGCCAGCGCGGGCGGTCGGCGCCCAGCACCGTCAGCCGCGCCGTCTCGGTTTCGGCCGGCTCGGCCGGTCCGGTGAGCCGCAGCAGGGCCAGCTGGTTCTCGACCGCCACAGCAGTGGCCCTGACCAGGGCCAATGTCTGAGGTGTGGCGACCGCGGACCCGCCGGTCAGGTCGATGGCGCCCAGCAGCACCCCGGTGGCCGGGTCGTGCACGGGCACGGCGGTGCAACTCCACGAGTGCACGGTTCGGGAGAAGTGCTCGGAGCCCAGGATCTGCAGTTCCCGGTCCAGCGCCAGAGCGGTGCCGGGCGCGTTGGTGCCCGCCGCCCGCTCACTCCAGTCCGACCCCGGGACGAAGTTCATCCCTTCGGCCTTGCGGCGTGCGCCGTGGTCTCCCTCGACCCACAGCAGCGTGCCGTCGGCCGCGGTGATCGCCACCAACACGCCGGCGCCGACGGCGTCGTCGACCAGCAACCGACGGATCAGCGGCAGGGTGGGCGCGAGCGGGTGCGTGTTGCGCAACTCGGTCAGCGAAGCGGCCGCGGCAGCCGCCCGGGCGCCCATGTCGGGGTCCACCCCGGTGGCCAGACTGCGTTGCCAGCTCTCCACGATGACGCGACGAACCGGGGTGGTGTCCAGAGAATCGGCGTCCACCCGGCCCGCGATGAAAAGGTCATGGATCGCACGCACCTTCGCGGGAAGTGCCCGGGGCGACATCCGGCCTCCCACGCTTCTCGATGCGGCCACCGCTATCACGCTCCCGGCGTCGGGCCATTGACATGGCATTCACGCGTGTCCGCCAGGATAGTTGACCTGCCCGGGCTGTGATGGATCCCACCCGCTGGTCAGGCGCCCGGAAATCGGGAAATCCGTCGATGACCGGTATAGTTGGGCCACGGCGGCTTGTCTGTTCTGCCTTTGCCGCCTTCTCGATCGTCAACCGAGCGCCGCGAGATGTCACTCGCGCCGGGCAGGACGACCGCCCTCTATTTTCGGAGCTTTCATTTTGTCTGTCCAAGAAACCCCTGGCACCGCCGTGCCTACTTTCGCCGAGCTCGGCCTGCCCGCCGAGATCGTCGCCACCCTCGCCGGTAACGGCGTGGAGTCTCCCTTCCCGATCCAGGCCGCGACGCTGCCTGATTCGCTCAAGGGCCGCGATGTCCTCGGCCGTGGCCGGACCGGGTCCGGCAAGACCTACGCGTTCCTGTTGCCCCTGGTGGCGCGCTTGGCGACCAGCGGCACCCGCCGGGCGCCGAACCGGCCCCGCGCGCTGATCCTTGCGCCGACCCGTGAACTCGTCACCCAGATCGAGGCCTCGCTGGCGCCGCTGGCCAAGACGACCGGCCTGCGGTCGGTCAACATTTTCGGTGGCGTGGGCCCCAACCCGCAGATCTCCGCCCTCAGAGGGGGGGTGGACATCGTGATCGCCTGCCCGGGCCGGCTCGAAGACCACATGCGGTCGGGTCACGCCGACCTGTCCGCGGTCGAGGTCACCGTGCTCGACGAAGCCGACCACATGGCCGACCTCGGCTTCCTGCCCGGCGTGAAGCGCCTGCTGGACCGCACGCCGAAAGACTGCCAGCGCCTGCTGTTCTCGGCCACGCTCGATGCCGGGGTCGACGTGCTGGTCAAGCGCTACCTGCACGACCCGGTGGTGCACAGTGTCGATTCGGCGCAGTCCCCGGTGACCGCGATGGTGCACCACGTGCTGCACGTGGACAACGCCTCCCGGGTCAACGTGGTTGCCGATCTGGCCGCCGCCCCCGGGCGCACCATCGTGTTCGCCCGCACCAAGCACGGTGCGAAAAACCTGACCCGTCAGCTCAATTCGCGTGGCGTCTCGGCAGTTGAGCTGCACGGCAACCTGTCCCAGAATGCCCGCACCCGCAACCTGACGGCGTTCTCCGACGGATCGGCCGGAGTGCTGGTGGCCACCGACATCGCCGCCCGCGGTATCCACGTCGACGACGTCAGCCTCGTCGTGCACGCCGACCCGCCCGTCGAGCACAAGGCCTACCTGCACCGGTCCGGCCGTACGGCACGCGCAGGCAACGAGGGCACCGTCGTGACGCTCATGCATGACGCACAGGTCTCCGATGTGCGCACCCTGACCAAGAAGGCCGGGGTCAAGCCCACGATCACCCGGGTGAACGGCATCGACCATCCGGTGCTTCGTGAGATCGCCCCCGGCGACCGGGTTTTCGGTGACCCGATTCGTCCCGAGCCGGCCACCCAGGCCGCTCCGGCACCGCGGCGCCAGGGCAACCGGTCCGGGCAGCCGGGCAAGTCGGGCCAGCAGCAGGGCCGCAACCGCCCGAACGGCTCCTCCCGCAACGGCGGCGGACCGTCGGCCCGCTCCGGGGCCGGTACAGGCGGACAACAGCGCGGTGGCGGACACCGCCGTCCCCGCCGCGACTCCGGCTCTGCTCGCTAGCCCGAACCAGACGAAAGTGTGCGGTCCCGCCCGGTCCTCTCCACCGGACGGGACCGCACATGTCTTTCTGGGCTGAGCGGCCTCAGGCTCCCCACGCGTTGGCCGCACTGCGGTCGGTTGCGGCCACCTCGTCGGCGCCGTCGCGCACCGCATTGCCCAGGGAGAACAGGATCTCGTTGAGGGCCGCCGCGGCCTGGTTCCAGCGGGCCTGTTCGACGGCATAGGCCTGCGCGGCCTCACGGGTCCAGACCTGCTGCAAAGGCGCGATCTGCGAACGCAATTCATCGAGAGCAGCGTTGAACCGGCTCGACGTCGTGTGGATCTCCTGGCGAACCGAGTACTCGATCTCGCCGAAGTCGTAGGACAGCACATGATCCATGGCCGGCGCCGATCAGATGCCGTCGCCGACGGCGCCGAGCCGCTGCGCGTGAGTGTCGGTAGCAGCGCGCAGCGTGCGCTCGTTGGTCCGGATGGTCTCCGCGATACGGCCCAACGTGGTGTGCAGTGTCAGCGATTCAGTGTTCCAGCGGTCCACCACGTCACGGAACCGCGCTGCCGCCACGCCGCCCCAAACTGACGGTGGCACGCTGCTCATCTTTCCGATGAAGCTCTGCAGCATGGCCCGGACGTCGTCGTTCAGCACGTCGATCCGGCCCGCCACACTCGTCATTACCTCGAAGTCGGTGCCCAACGGCCCCGTCGGCGCTCGTGACATGTCCTCTGGTCCTCCGGTCTTGTGTTGCGGGATATAACAATTCGACGCAGCGCGGCGCTGTTTGGTTCCACCCGATTTCAGAACACCGCGTGTGCGGACCGGGTGGCCGCCTCACACGCCCAGCGCACGGCCTCACCGTGTCCCGGTGCGCTCTGGCATCCGACCGCGATCCGCACCACACCGTCGACGAACACCGCCCAACGGATCTCCCGCCCGGCCCGGACTTCCCGGTAGCTGACCACCTGTCGGGCTGCCACGACCGCAGACGGATCGAAGTCGACGAACACCCCCGCGGGTTGCTCCCGCAGGGCGGCCTGCAGAGTGTCAGCCACTGAGCCGTCACCGACACCGGACTGGGTCAGATGAATCATCAGCTCTGGGTCGCTCGGCGAAACCACCTCGACCCGAGCCGATCCCGGCCCCTCGGTGATTCTTCGTACCGTCCAACCCGCCGGAATCTGCACACCCACCCGGCCCTCGACCAGGACCGTCATCGACGGGTGGTCGGTGGGCGGACCGTGAGCGGCGAAGGCGATCCCACCGAGTACCGCAGCCAAAGCCGCTGCAGCGCACATCGCGAACTTCCCGGTCCGACTCCGCCTGCCAAGTTGCTCATCGACCTCGGTATCCGGTGCCACGAGCGTGTTCCGCCAGGTCCGGGCGTCGGCCACGCTTGCCACCAGGTCACGACGGCGCAGTCCTTCCACCACCTCGTTACCCAATGTCACAGCTCCGGACACCTCGACCGGAGCGTCGACAACCACCTCTGCCGATCTGCCGGCGATCGCCAGCACTGCGCGCACGACCGCTTCGGCATCCGGATCGTCCAGAGCATGGCGCGCCAGTGCGATGCCACTCGCATGGACGCCGGACACCATGACGACCTCGTCGGCGATCTCGACCACCACCGAGGACCCCGCGGACAGCGACGCACTCAGGGCCTGAACCCGCTGCATCACAACCACTTCAGAGCCCATCGCGCCATCCCGCACACGGTCGCACCGGTCGGCTGTCCACCACGTGGGACACACCAGGGTGAGCATCCCCGCCCCGGCACCGGCCGCACCGAGTACCTCGACCCACAGATCTGACACTGCGACCGGCTCGTCCTCGATCAGCGCGATCTCGTCGTCGATGCCGGCCACCGCGACTGCGGCGAGGTCCGCCGCAACGGGGCCTGGTCCGCGCACGGTCACCGGACCCACCTCGATGACGGCTGACGTCACCGCGCCTCGCCTCCTCCAGACAGGGCGATCTGAACCAGCTGATCGGGTGCCGCGCGGGTGATCAGCGTGCCGCGCCCCGGTGGAAGGCGAACCGGCCGTACCGTTCCCAGTAGTACGCCGTCGTCGGGGCCGGCGCTCATCATCAGGCCCATGCAGCCGAGGTCCCTGACCGCAGACAGCACCGGATCGAACATCGCACGCGCCGCACCGCCGGAACGGCGGGCCAGCAGCAGGTGCAGTCCGAGGTCACGGGCATGCGGCAGGTAACTCAACAGCGGTGACAACGGATTCGGTCCGCCTCCGGCCACCAGATCGTAATCGTCGACCACGACGTAGAGTTCGGGTCCGGTCCACCACGTGCGGTCGCGAAGCTCCCGCTGGGTGACCTCGGGACCCGGCAACCGGTCCTTCAGTGTCTCAAGCAATCTCGGAAGTGCCGCGTCCAACGCCGCGACCGAAGTGGCGTATCCGGCCAGATGTCCCGATTCCACCGCGCCCAGCAAGGCGCGGCGGAAATCCACGATGAGCAGTTGCACGCTCGCCGGGTCGTTGCCCGCCGCCAGGTCGCAGCACAGGGCGCGCAGTGCGGTGGACTTGCCGCATCCGGTGTCACCGAAGATCACCAGATCGGGCTGAGCGTTGAAATCGACCAGCACCGGCATGAGTTCGCGTTCACCGAGCCCCAGCAGCACCTCGGTGGCGGGCCGGATCCGAGACACCGGGTGCAGCTCGTGTGCGTGCACACACGGCGGCAGGAGCCGGATCTCCGGCGCGCGAGCCTCGCCGCACTGCACCTGCAGAATCTCCCCGATCCGCTCCAGCGCCGCGCCGATGCCGGCGTCAGACGGTGTGCCATCCAGCCGGGGCAAGGCGATCAACAACTCACGGCCGTCCTGGGTGAGTCCCCGCCCCGGCGCGCACTGGGTCAACTGCCTGGCGCGTTTGCGGTCCATCTCGGACTCGGCCGGATCACCGAGCCGCAACTCGATGCGGGTACCCAGTTGGTCCTTGAACGCGGGACGGAACTCTGCCCACCGCGACGCGGTCGCGACCACATGGATGCCGAGCGAAAGCCCCTGCACGGCAAGCGCGGTGACCGTCGGCTCAAGCGCGTCGAATTCGGCTCGGAACGTCGACCAGCCGTCGATGACAAGGAACACGTCACCTGAGGGATCAGCGATCTCCCCGGCATCACGACGGGTCCGGTATTCGGCCATGGAGCCGATGCCGAGCGCGGTGAACCGCGCCTCACGGGCGCTGACCAGGGCCTGCATCTCGGCGACGGTGCGCCGGACGAGGTCAGCGTCGGCGCGTCCGGCCACGGCGCCGACGTGCGGCAGGGCTTGCAGTGCACTCAGCGTTCCGCCACCGAAGTCCAGGCAGTAGATCGTCACGTCCCGGGGATGGTGGGTCGCTGCCAGTGCCACCGCCAGAGTCTTGGCCGCCGTGGATTTTCCGGATTGCGGACCGCCGACGATCGCCACGTTGCCCCGGCCGCCGCCCAGCGACAGCATCAGTCGGTCCCGGCGCTGTTCGAAAGGTCGGTCGACCAACCCGATCGCGACGTCGAGCGGATCGGGATCCGACAGCAGGACGTCGCTGAGCGGCACGGCACCCGGCAGCGGCGGCAACCAGACCTGGTGTGCCGGTGTGCCGTACCCGGCCAACCGGTCGACGACCTGCTGCAGCACGGTCGTGGCGGCGCCGGAGGCCCCGCGGCCGGCCGACATCCACGGTGCGGTGAACCGGCTGGGGCCTGGAGCCTCGAGCGGCCGCTGGTCGGGCACCGAACCGGCAGCGGAGACGAACGCGGTCTGAAATCTGACGATCTCCCCGGCCGGTGTCTTCAGGTAGGCCGCTCCGGGCGTGTTCGGCAGCTCGTACGCATCGGCGATACCGAGCACTGATCGGGACTCGTTGGGCGAGAATGTCTTCAGGCATATCCGGTACGACAGGTGGCTCTCCAGCCCACGCAGCCGGCCCTCGTCGAGGCGCTGGCTGGCCAACAGCAGGTGTATGCCCAGCGAGCGCCCGAGTCGGCCGATCGCCACGAACAACTCAGCGAAATCGGGATGTTGCTGCAGCAGTTCGGAGAACTCGTCGACCACGATCAGCAGCGCCGGTAAGGCGGGCAGCTCGGTGCGGCGCCGGTATTCCGCGATATTGGCCAGGTTGCCGGCTGCCCGAAGCAGTTCCTGACGCCGGGTCAACTCTCCGGCCAGCGCATCGGCCATCCGGTCCACGAGCTGCGCCTCCTGCGCCAGGTTGGTGATCAACGCGCTGACATGACGCGCCCGGTGCAGGCCGAGAAATGTTGCCCCGCCTTTGAAATCGATGAGGACAAGGTTGAGGGACTGGGGGGAATGTGTGGTGATCAACCCCAGTACCAGTGTGCGCAGGAACTCCGATTTCCCCGAGCCGGTCGCACCGACACAGAGCCCGTGCGGGCCCATGCCGTCGTGCGCGGCCTCCTTGAGGTCGAGGTGAACCGGGGTGCCGTCGGCACGCCGCCCGACGGGAACCCGGAGGAACCGCCTCGGATCCGATGTCGTCCATACGCTCGGCGGATCGATGCCGGCCGGGTCGTCGATCCTGATCAGCTCCGGCCAGCCGGCAGCCACGGGCATCGGAGCACGACGCCATCGCGCCAGCCACCGGGCACAGGTCACGGCCTGCTCGCGGGTCATCCGGTCCGGGCGCGCCGAGACCGCGCCGAGTCGCACCAGGTCAGCCTCGAGGTCCAGATGCAGGTCCGCCGTGGCGTTTCCGGCACGAGCCGCGACGGTCAGTACGGTGACGCCCGCACCGGGGCGCGACACCACAGGCCCGGTTGTGGCGGAATCGACGATGACGACGGTGTGTGCCGGCGGATCTGTGGCGGGCAGGTCGGTCAGTGTGCGCAGCCGCAGCGCGACCGGTCCACGGTGATCATCATCGGGATACCAGTGGTGGCCAAGCCATTTCAACCATTCCCATTCGTCTGCTGTCGCTACGTCGCCGACCACGGCGATGCGCATGTACCGCGGACTGTGTGCCGTGGCCAGTTGGCAGATCACCGCGCGCAGCAAGGCCCGGGCCGCGTCGATCGGTCCCTCCACCGACACGTGCCCGAGGCCGCGCAGCTTCACCGTCACCGGGACTCCTGCCACCGTCGATCGATGCCGGATCAGTTGGGCGAGAGCCGATACCGTCACCGGGTCGGCTTCACGCCCGGGGTCATCGCCACCGGCGACCAGCCTGGTGGACGACGGCGTGTCCCCCACGCCCACGCGCACCTCACAGAAGCCAGGGTCATCGGGGACGCGTCGCCACATCTGTTCGCCACCGGCCAGCGTCCACAAGCACCCCGGATCGGGATGTGCGGCATGCAGGCCCAACCACTGCGCGCGGGCGGATTCACCGGCCACTGTGTCGATCCCGTCCAGGTAACGCAGGTACTCCCCGCGGTCCCGGTGGAGCTGCGATGCGCGGCCGCCGTTCTTCATGCTGTAGGCGGCCGTGCCGATCGCCGACATGGCCATCATGATCGGGAACATCATGGCGGCCGGACCACGTGTCGCGGGCGCGCCAGAGGTGACGTACACCGCGACCATGCCGCCCATCGCGACGACGACCAGCAGCGGCAGCAACCTGGTGAGCGGGCTGATCGGGTTGTGGCGCGGCAGCGCAGGCGGTGCATCGATCACAAGCTCCGTCACCTGCGACTCCGGTACGGGGAGCTCGCGGGCGGCGTGCGGTGCGCGGATCGGTTCCATCGACATTTGGACGCACGCGGGGCCCGCCGGGTTCCCGCTGCGCACCGGAAAAATTGGTGTACGACGAGGTTCCTCGAGTCGGTTAGCGTGGCAGATGTCGGCGTCAACCGGGGGTGATGCGATGCCGGATTCCTTGTGTCACGTATCGATTCACTTTGGCGCTGCTGACGCGGCCGGGCACGGCGCCACGGTCGACCTGTCCTTGCCGGGCGCGATGACAGTAGGCGAACTCCTGCCGTGGATCGTCGACGCGCTCGGCGCCGCCGACGGCACCGCGCTGCGCTGGCGGTTGGCACACCTGGGCGGAAACGATCTGAACGAGTCGGCGACCCTGTCGCAGAACGATGTTCGCGACGGCGATCTGCTGGTGCTTGCCGGAGCCCGCGAAGAGCCCACGCCAGAACGGTCGCTGACTGCCGTGTTGACCGGCGACTCCACGGAGGACGCCGTGTCCGACGGACTGCGGGTGGCCGCCTGCTTGTGGGCCTGCGCGCTTGGCGTCGTGGCGCTGGCGTGGACCGGGCTCGCCGGCAGCGGATTGGACCGCATTGCCGTGGCCGCGGTGGCGGCAGTGGCTGTCTCTGCCGTGGCGCTGGCTGCCCGGCGTTTCGATCTGAGTTCGGCAAAGGTCGCGGCGCTCGACGTCGCAGCGCTCGCGCACGCGGCAGTCCTCGGTTTCCTCGTCGTTCCGGCCGGGCCGGCTCCGGCGAACTTCTTTCTGGCTGCGATCGCTGCGGGATCACTGGGCGCGATACTGATGCGGGTATCCGGTGGCGGCTCGGAGACTCTGCTCGCGGTCGTCACGGTCACCGGGGTGGTCGCCGCAGCGACCGGTTTCGTCTCGTGGTGGCCCTCGGCCACCCCGATACTGGGTTCGTTGGTGAGCGCACTCGGGGTGGGCCTGCTGCCGCTGACACCGCGGTTGTCCATTGCGTTGGCCGGCCTGACGCCGCCGGTACCCGGGTATGCCGGCGACGAGACGCCAGAGCCGGACGGATTCGACGTCGATGCACGAGCTCTCGTCGGGCACCGGTACCTGGCGAGCCTGGTGGCCGGTTGTTCGACCGCTGCCGCGCTGGGGACGGCAATCCTCACATTCGCCGGTCCGCAGCGGGTCACAGCCGTCGAGGTCACGTTCGCCGCGGCCGTCGGCGTGGCGCTACTGCTGCGCTCACGCAGCTACGTGTCGGGCCGTTGCCGCACCGTCGCCGGCGTCTGCGGATTCCTCTCGCTCACTGCAGCTTTCGTTCTTGTAGTGGCCTGGAATCCAGTACATGGCAGTTGGACCGGAGTGCTCGCCGTCGGCACTGGGATCGCCCTGATCTGGCCGGTCACGATCCACAGTCCGGCCGCAGCTCGGTTCGCAGATGCCCTGGAGTACGCCGCGCTGGCCGCGGTGGTGCCGCTGACATGCTGGCTGGCCGGCGCTTTCGACATCGTTCGCGACCTGGCACTGAGGTGAACAGGCCGGTCCGGTTGGCTGCGGCGCTGATCGTCGGGTTTCCACTGCTGCCCATTGCGCCGGCAGCAGCCGTCGTACCACCCGCAGTCGATGCGACTTTGCTCCCTCGGCCTGCGCCACCGGGACCCGTCGAGCGCACCGAACAACGCCAACCCTGCTATCAGTCTCCGGCCGACGCCACCGCCGCTGTGGCGGGGTCTCCACTGGGACTGGAGTCGGTGTGGCCGCTCACACGCGGTGCGGGGCAGAAGATCGCGGTGATCGACACCGGGGTCGCCCGGCACCGTCTGTTGCCGCACCTTGTCGGCGGTGGTGACTATGTGTCACACGGCGACGGTACCGCCGATTGCGACGGCCACGGCACGATCGTTGCCGGAATCGCCGGTGCTGCACCTAGTCCCGGATTCAGCGGGGTCGCACCCGACTCCGTCATCCTGGCCATCCGTCAGTCGAGCAACAAGTTCAGCGCGGACGGCGGACCTACCGGTGTCGGCGACGTCACCACCCTCGCCATGGCGGTGCGTACCGCAGCCGACCTCGGCGCCACCGTCATCAACATCTCGTCGCCCGCGTGCGTAGCCGCCACCGCAGCACCCGACGACCGAGCCCTCGGCGCCGCACTGAGCTACGCCGTCGACGTCCGTAACGTCGTGGTGGTGGCCGCAGCCGGCAACGTCGGCGCGGGCTGTACGCAGCAGGAAGGTCCCACCGGTCCGGCCGGCGTACCCGACTGGGACAGTCTCCGCACGGTATCCAGCCCGGGCTGGTACGACGACCTGGTGTTGTGCGTGGGTTCGGTCGGATCCGACGGCACGGCATCGGTTTTCAGTCTGGCCGGTCCCTGGGTCGATGTGGCCGCGCCCGGCGAGAATCGCGTCTCGCTTCACCCCGACGGCGAACGGTTGATCGACACGATCGGACGGGAAGCCCCGATTTCGGGAACCAACTATGCCGCGCCCGTCGTGGCCGGGGTGGCTGCGCTGGTGCGCGCCCGGTTCCCGCAACTCAGCGCGCGAGAGGTGATGCGCCGCATCGAGGACACCGCACGTACTCCGGCCGACGGCTGGAATCCGTTGGTCGGGCACGGTGTGGTCGACGCCCTGGCCGCCGTCAGCGGCGGCACTCCGTCGTCTGTGTCCGCGCCGGCCGTCCCGGCCCTGGTAGTGCCGGGTGCCCCGGCCTCGATCGACGCCCGGCCCCAGCGCATCGCCTTCGGCGGCGCCGCCGTGTGCGTCGGCGCGACGCTCCTGATCGCACTGATGATGGCAGCCAAGCGGTTACGCCGGCACCGCCCGGGCGCCGGTCGTCACGTCCCGGCTGACTGAGGCGGCTTCGCGGTTCAGTTCGGGCCCCCGTGGCAGCATCGCGAGCATCGGCCACGGCGCGGGAACAGGGTCGGTACCCAGACCGAGCATTTCTGCGGTGGCCCCGTCGCGGATCCCGAACAGCACGCCCCGATCGTTCAACAGGTACAGCGGCCCACCGTCGATGCCGTCGCGGGTCACACCCGCGGCCTGCAGCAGCACGCTGCGGCCACCCGGAATCACCACCCGATCGACATTCGGGCCCATACCGTCTGCCTGCGCCAGTTGCACACTGTGATCGGGCAGCGAATCTGCCATGACCACACTGGTATTCGTTGCCGATCCGCGCTGCCGCGGATCCCAGTTGGCGCACACCACCGCAGGTGCCCGCGGCACTACCCGCTCCGGGAACCGGGCCACGGCGAGGTTGTCGGCCACCGGCACGTCGGCCACGACGTCGGCCGGAACGACGGGCGGTTCGTCGTGCGACTGAGCCACGCTGAATCGGATGACGTCGGCCGCCACCCGGCCGACGCGTTGGAGGCCGTCGGTCAGCACCACATAGAACTCGGCGGGGCCGGCGCGTACCACGCGCACCACGGTGCCCACCGCGAGTCCGCCCAGCGCGGCCGGTCCAGGGTTGCCCACGCCCGCGATCGGCGGTGCCCGTAACGCCGGCGCCTCGGGCACCGAGTCCAGCAGGGCTTGCGAAACCGCTTGTACCGGCAAACCTTCCAGATGCAGTGCTCGTACCACGGCGATGTCGCGGAGATCGACCCGCGCCCGCCACCCGTCGGCTAGCAGGTACGTCGCCCCTCCCATCGTGCGCGCCGACACGAGCAACGCCTGACCGCTACCCAACGCCACCATCCTGCGGTCGCCCCGCCCCGCCAGCAGCACTGTCTCGGCCGGCTCTGTGCCGTCGCAGACAGCCCAGTCCGATTCGTCGAGGCTCAGCGGTTGACCGAGCTCGGCCGGGGCGCCCGGGATGCCCACCAGTGGGCCGCGCCGGAACTTGGCGATGGCAGCGGCGTCGACCACCAGCGGATTCACCGGTGTACCGACGATGAGCCGGGCCGAAGCCAGATCAGACACCGGGTGCACGGTGTCGTCGACGCGGACGTACAGGGCTCCGGTATCGCGCGCCAGCAGGATCGCCGCATCACCTGGCACCGATCCTGGACGGACCAGCGCCAGCACCGCACACACCGCGATCGCTGCAGCCGTCAGGGCGCAGCCCGCGCCGTAGGCGACCGCCTGCGCGCGCAGCGGATCATCGAGCATCCGCGCGTCACCGCGAACCAACGCGTGTGTCATGCGCCGCAACAGGAATCGATGCCCGCTGAGCTGTAGCCGAGTGGCAGTTCGCCGTGCCATATGTCCCCCGGCGATCACCCTAACCCGGTCGGAGGCACGCCCCACGCAGTGATTCCGGCCTGCACCTGCTCACGACACCCGGCACCGTCAGCTCAACGTGTAGGTGAGCCCGTGTCCGGCCAGGCCATCGAGAAAGACACGCGGCTCGACGATCTGTGCCGGGCTCACGGCCCCGGTGGCGGCGAATACGTCGTCGAGGGTCGTCCCCACGATCGAGGCCGCGATGGGAGCCGTCAGATCGAAGATGCCCTCGGCGTTCAGGGTAGCTGTCCTTTCGCCGGATTCTCCTGCCGCCCTGACCGATATCCAGAAGCGCGTGGGGTCGTCGTCGATCCGGGTGTGAGTGGACCGGGTCGTCGCACCGAAGAGCGATTCGGCCAGCGAATGGAACGGGCTCCGCAGCGCCGCGCCTACCGCGCGGGTCATCAGCGGAACGAAGCGGTCCGGCACCGGGCTTCCGAATGTGCTGGCAGACATCCACGTTCGGACGGCGCCGACATCGAGATGTCGCGGAACGGTGACGGCATCCGGTGCCGGGTAGGTGAACACGGTCTGGGTGCCGACCGGATCCGGGAACGCCGCCGTCTGGAGCAGGGGCGTCCTGACCTCGACGTACCTCCGATCGAACTGGACTATGGGCTGCCCCATTCCACGCAGGAAGTTGGCGTACGCGGCGCCGCTCGGCGTCCAGTCGGTGATGTGATAGGCGATGTCGACGATGTCGATGCGCCCCGTCTCGGCCGCGATCAAGGTGACCAACGCATCGGCGAGCGCCGCGTAGAACCCCGCGGATGGAATCAGGGCGACACCGGCACTCGCGGCGGCAGCGCTCAGTTCGTCGAACACGTACTGGATCGAGCGTTGCTCACCGCTGATGTCGACATAGTGGGTCCGGGTGGCGATCGCGGCACGGGCGACCGGTTCGCAGGTTTCGACGAACGACCCGGCCGCGTTGACGACAGTTCGTACGTCCGAGCAGATCTCCTCGACTCGTGACCGGTCACTCAGGGCACCGGACTCCACGCGGACGGCCTGACCGATATCGGCCGCCAGCTTGTGCAATTTGTCGAGGTCGCGGCCCACGCACACTACCGAGCGGCCGGCTGCGAGAAGTTCACGCACGATCTGCTTTCCGGTGTATCCGGTGGCTCCGAAGACCGCGACGTCGGTTGATCGGTTGTCAGGCACTGATTCTCCCTATCGGGCTGAAGGACTGGAGGGCGAAATGGTGTGGCGCGAAATCCCGACGCGTTCCCACCCACGCAGGATCACCTCATCGGTCAATGGTGCGTTGGTAGCGAGATAGTCACGGTAGGCGGCCATCGACCGCTTTGTTTCGCGATCGGTGAGCGTCCGGACCAACCCCGCGGCTTCGCGCCGCATCGAGGCAACTCCCGGCCTGGTGCTCGAGTCATAGACCGCGCGTTTGATCTCCCGAGTGACCGCCGGCGGTCTGGCCGCCAGGCGATCCGCGAGCTCTACCGTGCTTGCGCGCAGTCGTTCTCGTGGGCAAACCTGGTGCACGATGCCGAGTCGGGCCGCGTCGCCAGCCGTGAGCCAGCTCCCGTCGAGCAGCAGTTGGACGGAGGCCGCCGCCCCCACGATCCGGGTCAGACGTTGGGTTCCCCCGGCCCCGGCGAGCAGGCCGATTCCTGACTCGACCAAGCCGATCTTGGTGTCATCCGCCATGATTCGGATGTCGCAGGCCAGCGCGAAGATCGCTCCCATCCCGAGGGCGAGACCGTTGATCTCGGTGATCACCACCTGATCCAGCCGGGACAGCCGGTCCAGGGACCGGTAGGTCCGGGCCAGGAACAAAGTGTTCCGCAGAGCGGTTCGACGCAGTACGGCGTCCACACTCCGGTTGGCGACGGCCACCCGCGCACCCGCGATGACGGCCCGGGCCGGGCCGTAGCCGACGCTGACCGGCACCGATTCGGCTCCGCGGAGCAGTGACGGTACGTCGAAATGAGTGAGATAGGTGTCATCGCTGCCCCTGAACACCACCGCCCGTATTGTCGAATCGCGGCGCAATTCCCTGGTGAGCCGGTCCAATTCGATGCTCATCGGCTCATCGAAGAAGTGTCGGGGCGGGTTGTTGAAGGTCACCGTGAGCACACGATCGGATTGATCGGTGACCAGTCGCGGCGAGGTACTCATGCCGCGACGACATCCCGTACGTCCCGCACCCAGGTTCGGGCGATCTGCCCGGCCAGGCGGACAGCGTTGCTCACCGTGGTCCAGTCGACGTTGTCCACGGTGTCGGACGGGCGGTGCAGGTGGCTCACCCAACCGTCCTCGACGGACAGTAGCGAGACCGCAGGCAGGCCGACGTGGGTCATGATCGCCGCGTCCGTGGCATTGGGGAAGCTGACCTGCTCGAGGTCCAAACCGAGTTCGGCGGCAGCGCGATGGGCCCGCTCGACCGCATCTGCCGCCAGCGTGTTCGTCAACGCCTCTCGCGCAGACACGACCATCGGCCCACGACTGCCGACCGAGTCGAGATTGATCACCAGGGTGTGGTCGGGGTCCAGTTGCCTCCGATGACGGCGGAGCCAATCCTTGATTCCGGTGTTTCCGGCCTCTTCGCCACCCGGAAACACCACCAGCACAGTGGTTTCCGGCAGAGGTGAGGCTACGAACTGGCCGGCGAGCGCGAGCACAGCGGCAACGCCCGAGGCATTGTCGTTGGCCCCCGGGGCGGTCCGACTTCCCATCGACTGCACCATGAGCGCTGCACTCGCCGCCAAGGCGGCGCCGGCAGCAAACCTGATCCGGCGGGACGGGATCGCGGCCGCCGCCAGTGCCGTCAACGGGATGGCGTGACTGGGCACCGCGTGGCCGGTGGCCGCGGCCAGGCGGCGGCTCGCCGCGACGGCATACGGATGCCACACTGCGCCCATGTGCGCAGCATCGTGATGGGCACAGAGCACCACCGTGCGACGCGAATGACCTGCCGCCGGAATCCGCGCCCACACCGATACGCCGCGTCGCGCCGGCAAGAGCCGACGCGCCCACTGCAGCCGTCCCGAGACTTCCAGCTCATAAGACACCGCGATCGCCGCACCTCCCCACCGCGCCACCGGATGCCGAAGCGCCGCGAGGCCGGCGCCGATCGCAAGGTGCACGAGATGCGCAGGGGCCCAGGATGTCTGGCTGCGGAATGTAGAGGTCGCGACATCTTTGGCGCCGAGCCCGTGCAAGCGCTCACCGAGGTAACGCGCCGAGGCACGCTCCCCCTCACCCGCAGTTCGGCGATCGAACCTGACCAGTTGCTCCACGTCGCGACGCATCGCGCCGACGTCGGCCGGCCCGTCGAACTCCCCCACCGAATCCATAGCGCCTCCCGCTTTCCGTTTCACAGAGTCGCACTCTGTTACCGATTTATAGTCGGCCACTATGCTCGCCTCTATGAGCTCCGTCAAGCCCCGCCGGCGCGACATCAGCGCGGCGCTCACGCGCACGGCAGTGCTCGACGCCGCACGCCACCTGTTCGTCACCAAGGGGTTCGAGGCGACGTCGATCGACGAGATCGCCCGCGCCTCCGAATCGAGCAACGGCGCCGTCTACCACCACTTTCGGGACAAGCAGGAGATCTTCGCCGAGGTGTTCCGCGGCGCCCAGGCCTCGGTGCTCCAAGCCGCCGTCGCGTCGATGCCGCCCGACACCACCGCGTGGCAACGCGTGGAGGTCGCCACGCGGGCTTTTCTGCGTGGCTATGTCGATGACGATGATGCTCGGATGCTGCTCCGGCAGGCCGTCGGCGTGTTGGGCTGGGACCGGGTCCGCGAACTGGACGAGGAAATGTCGCTGCCCCTGATCCGGGCTACGCTCGCCGACGCCATTGCAACGGGCGAAGCCGTCCCCGTACCGGTGGCGACCGCTGCGGACGTCTTGTTCAGCCTGTTCTGCAATTCGGTACTGATCATCGCGGCCGGAAGCGATCCGGACCAGACCGCCAAGGACGTCGAAGCTGTCCTGTTCACGCTGTTGAGCGGCATGCGCTCAGCGGCAGAAACCGCGTGAAGTACGCGTAGAGGGCGTTTCAGTCCTCGCGCTGACGCTGCCGGTAGGCCGCGACATGCTGGCGGTTACCGCAGTTGCCGGTATCGCAGAAAATGCGGGAGCGGTTCCGCGACAGGTCGGTCAGCACGGCCTCACAGTCCGGGGCGGCGCAGATCTTGAGCCGACGCAGTTCGCCGCCACGAATCAGGTCGGCCAGCGCCATCGCCATCTCGGCGCCCATCCGCTGCGCGAGCGGATCGTCGACCGACGCCAGGTGCAGGTGCCACTCCGGCATCTCCTTGTGCCGCGTCAGCCACGGCGCCGCCTTGGTGTCACTCAGCAGGGCGTTGACCCGACGGACCGCCTCCTCCTCGTCGTCGGCCACCGCCCAGACCTCCCCGATGCGCCCGCGCAGTGCGCGCACCGCGGCCAGCTCGGCGTCGTCTCGGTCGCGTCGTCCGGTCCAGCCGAAGTCATCGAGATAGGCACTCAGGTCGGCCTGGTCAGACAGTTGTTCGCCTTCTACCCGATCGGTGTTCACCAACACCATCGCAGCCCGAAGCGTGAGCTCCGTGTCATAGGTAAAAAGCATTTGACTCATGACCCCCTGTCGCCGTACCGTCAACCCTACTGTCATTACCAAAATCGATTTTACTCATGACACGTCCCAGGGGGGTGTACCGATGACTGCCGAAGCCCAGCTCGACCGCACGACCGCAGACAACCGCTTCCGGCTCGGCCTGCTGTTCGCCGTCAGCTCCGCGCTGGCGTTCGGCTCATCGGGCCCGTTCGCCAAAGCCCTGATGGAGTCCGGCTGGAGCCCCACCGCCGCCGTCACGGCCCGGCTGGCCGGTGGTGCGCTGATGATGGCCGCGTTCGCCGGCGTCGTCCGGCCCGGCTGGATCCGCGAAGTGCTCGGGCACGCCAAGACAGTCATCGGCTACGGCCTGATCCCGATCGCCGGCGCGCAGCTCTGCTACTACAACGCCGTCGCACACCTGTCCGTCGGTGTGGCGCTGCTGCTGGAGTACACCGCCCCGATCCTGGTCGTCGGCTGGGTCTGGGCCACCACCCGGCACCGCCCCAGCGCGCTGACCTTCGGCGGCGTGGCCGTCGCCATCGCCGGCATCGTCCTGGTGCTCGACGTGTTCAGCGGCGCCCAGATCAACCTCGCCGGCGTGAGCTGGGGCCTGGCCGCTGCAGTGTGCGCCGCCTGCTACTTCATGATGTCCAACAAGGCCAGTACCGACGGCGACGGGCTCAGCCCGATCAGCCTGGCTGCCGGTGGTCTGATCATCGGGACCACGGCCGTGGCGCTCCTCGGCGTCGCCGGCGTCATGCCACTGATCTTCACCACCAACCCCGTCACCCTTGCCGGACACACCACTTCGTGGCTGGTGCCGGTGATCGCACTCGGCCTGATCCCCACCGCCCTGGCCTACACGCTCGGCATCGTCGGGATCGCCAAACTCAAGCCACGCTTTGCCTCCCTGGTCGGGCTCTCCGAGGTGCTGTTCGCGGTCCTCATCGCCTGGGTCATGCTCGGCGAGGCGATGTCGGTGAGCCAGGCGATCGGCGGCGCCGTCGTACTGGTCGGTCTCGCAGTGGCCCGCCAGGGTGACCGCGGCGAGCAGGCGGACCCGGAAGCGCCCACCCAGGTCGAGCGGGCGACCTGGCCCGATATGGCCATGCAGGAGACGTCCGACGGGGCAAACGATTAGCCGCGGCTAACCATTTTGTGTGACTATGTTGCCCGTGAGTCTCCTCCGGAAGTCGGCCCGGGTGGCCGCGATCGTCTCAACCCTGGTCAGCGCAGCTTTTCCGCTGGTGTTCGCCGCGCCCGCCACGGCCGAACCATGCTCCGACGTAGAGGTCATCTTCGCCCGCGGGACCAATGACTTGCCCGGACTGGGCCGGCCGGGCCAGGCATTCGCCGACGGGCTGAGCTCCCGACTCGGCGGCCGTACGGTCTCCACCTACGCGGTGAACTACCCGGCCAGCTACGACTTCCTGGCCGCCGCCGACGGCGCCAACGACGCTGCCAACCGTATTGCCACGCTGGCGTCCTCCTGCCCGTCCACCAAGGTCGTACTCGGCGGCTACTCGCAGGGCGCCGCGGTCGTGGACATGCTGGCCGGCATCCCCCCGCTCGGCAACAGGGTCGGAGAGATCGGATCCGCACCGCCGCTCGCAGGCGATCTTGTGCCCCAGGTCGCTGCCGTTGCCGTATTCGGCAACCCGTCGGCGAAATTCGGCATTCCGATCACCTCGTCGGTGTTCGGAGGCAAGGCGATCGACATCTGCAAGGACGGGGATCCCATCTGTTCGCGCGGCCGGAACCCGTTCGCGCACAGCGACTACGTCGGCATGGCAGATCAGGCCGTCAACTTCGTCGCAGGAATCGTCTAGTCAAAACAGACGTTAGGATTTGGTGTGGCCATTGATCTTGTTCGTCGCTGCGCCGTGTTTGCGGCAGCAGCGCTCACCGCTGCTGCTGCCGTCGTCGCACCGGTTCTGGTGCCGTCCTCCACACCCGGGCTCGGCGTAGGTCTGCCTTCGGCCAAAGCCGCGGACTGCCCTGACATCGAGGTGGTATTTGCCCGCGGCACCAACGACACCCCGGGTCTCGGGCGGATCGGCAACGCGTTCGTCAGTGCGCTGCGCAACAAGGTCGGCGGCCGTTCGGTCGGCGCCTACGCGGTGAGTTATCCGGCCAGCTTCGACTTCCTGGCCGCAGCCGGCGGCGCCAACGATGCCTCCGGCCACATCCAGTGGATGGTGGACAACTGCCCCAATACCCGGCTGGTGCTGGGGGGCTACTCCCAGGGCGCCGCGGTGATCGACGTGATCGCTGCCGTTCCGTTCCCGGCCGTCGGCTTCAACGCACCGCTGCCGCCGAACGTCCCGGAGCACGTCGCCGCGGTCGCCGTCTTCGGTAACCCGTCGGCGAAACTCGGTCTGCCGCTGACCTCCAGCCCGGTGTACGGGGGCCGCGCCATCGACCTGTGCAACCCCGGCGATCCGATCTGCGGTGACGGCGACAGCGTTCAGGCACACCGGGCGTATGAAGGCCCGGCCAACGATGCCGCCAACTTCGTCGCCGGACTGTTGTAGGCCGCGTCCGCTACCATCGCTGAGGTGGTCGAACTCCCTGCGACCAGCCACGTAGCCCGACGGCTTCGGCGCTGGATCGGTGTAGCTGTCATTTTCGCGGCGGCCGTTGTCGTCCTGCCCGCCGCCGCGGCTGTCGTGCCTGGCTCCGTCGCCGTGGCCAACGCCGCCCCATGCCCTCCGGTCGAGGTCGTCTTCGCCCGTGGCCGTACCGAACCTGCCGGGGTCGGCACTCTCGGGAACGCGTTCGTGAGTGCCCTGCGGTCCAAGTCGAACAAGAACATCGGCGTCTATGCGGTCAAGTATCCGGCCGACAGCGAGGTCGACATCGGCGCCAACGACATGAGCCAGCACATCCAGTACATGATGAACAACTGCCCGGACACCCGATTGGTGATCGGCGGGTATTCGTTGGGCGCCGCAGTCGCCGACGTGGTGCTGGCCGTTCCGTTCACCGGCTTCGGCTTCAAGACTCCGCTGCCCGCAGGTGCCGACGGGCACATCGCCGCGGTCGCCCTGTTCGGCAACGGCGCCGCGTGGGTCGGTCCCATCACGCGCTTCAGCCCGGTCTATGCCGACCGGACCATCGAGTTGTGCCACGGTGCCGACCCGATCTGTAACCCGGCCGATCCCGACACCTGGAAGAACAACTGGCCCGATCACCTGGCGGGCGCCTACATCGACGGCGGGATGGTCAACCAGGCCGCGGATTTCGTGACCGGTCGCATCTGACCGACGTCGACCGTCGCCGGATCGTTGCCTGACCGGCACCTATTCTCGACGTCGTCGTCAATACCATCGAATGCGTGATTGTCCGCCGGATGTTCACCGCGCTCATCACCACCCTGGCCGCCGTCATGACGCCGATGACGGTAGCTCCCAGCATGATTGGCGTTGCCAACGGTGCCGTGTGTCCACCGGCGGAAGTGGTGTTCGCCCGCGGCCGGATGGAACCCCCGGGCCCCGGTCAGGTCGGCACCGCATTCATCAAGACTCTCCGAGCCCTCCGAGGCCCGAACATCAGCTTCTATCCGGTGAATTACCCGGCGGACACCCAGGTTGACGTGGGCGCCAACGACATGAGCCGGCACGTGCAGTGGATGACGCGCAATTGTCCGAGGACCAAGCTCGTGCTGGGCGGTTACTCGTTGGGCGCCGCCGCCACCGACCTGGTTCTGGCCATGCCGGTTTCGGCGTTCACCTTCAACAGTCCGCTACCGCGTGGCACCGATCGGCACATCGCCGCAGTGGCGCTGTTCGGCAACGGTGCCAACTGGGCAGGCCCGATCACGTTGTTGAACCCCACATATCAGAGTCGGACCATCGACCTGTGCCACAGTGACGACCCGGTGTGCAATCCGAGCAGCCCGTACAACTGGCGGGCCGGCTGGCAGGACCATCTGGCACCCGGCTACATCCGCTCGGGGATGGTGGCGCAGGCGGCCAAGTTTGTCGCCGCCCGACTCTGAGGGCGCCCGAGGTTCTCAGAGCGTACGCAGGTCCCGGGTGACGGTGTTCCGGCCGGCCAGTTCATCATCGGGCGGATAGTCGACCTGAACGAGCGTGAGCCCACGCGCAGGTGCGGCGGCGAAATCGCTGGAGCGGCTCGACTCACCCAGGAGCCCGGCGGTCCAGTCAGCTGAACGCCTGCCCTCCCCCACCGCCAGAATCGCGCCGACCAACGAGCGAACCATGTTCCAGCAGAAGGCATCCGCGGTGACATACGCCGTCACATAGTGCCCGTCACGCACCCACTCCAGCCGCTGCAGGTCACGAATCGTGGTGGCTCCCGGGCGGGGACGGCAGAACGCCGCGAAATCGTTGAGCCCCACCAACTCCTGCGACGCGGCGGCCATCGCGTCGAGATCCAGGGACTTCGACCACGGGGTGACGAACCGCGCCTCGGACGGCTCGACCCCGTAGGGGGCGAGACTCAACCGGTAGGTGTAGTGCCGGCGCAGTGCCGAGAATCTGGCATCGAAACCCGCAGGCGCCCGGACGATGTCGCGGATCCGGACATCGGTCGGCAACAATCGCGCCAATCGACGCACCAGCGGGGTGAATTCGGCGTCACCCGGGCGGGTGGTGCGCGGATAGGCATGCGCGACGGCATCGACGGGGATGTCGACATGGGCGACCTGACCGGTGGCATGCACCCCGGTGTCGGTACGGCCCGCGGTACGCGTCACCACCGGCGCGCGGAACACCGTCGAGAGTGCCTCGTCGATCACCCCGGCCACGGTGCGCTGACCGATCTGCACCGCCCAGCCCGCGAAATCGGTGCCGTCGTATGCGATATCGAGCCGCAGGCGGACAGAAGCGACATGCCCGCCACCGGAATCGATGGCGGGCATGTCGTTCAATGCCTGATTAGGACTTGGCTTCATCCTCAGTGACTGCCTCATCGGCGGACGCCTCGTCGGCCGGAGCCTCCTCAGCGACAGTCTCTTCGGTCGCCTCTTCGGTCGCGGCCTCTTCGACAGCGTCCTCAGCGGGAGCCTCAGCCTCGGCAGCCTTGGCCTGCGCGGCGGCCGCACGACGAGCGCGGTCGGCCTCGGAGGTCACGGTCTTCTCCCGCACCAGCTCGATGACAGCCATGGGGGCGTTGTCGCCCTTGCGGTTCTCGACCTTGATGATGCGCGTGTAGCCACCCTCGCGATCGGCGAAGAAGGGGCCGATCTCGGCGAACAGAACGTGCACGACGTCCTTGTCGCGGATCTTCTTCATCACCTCGCGGCGGTTGTGCAGCTCACCCTTGCGGGCATGGGTGATCAGCTTCTCGGCGTACGGACGCAGCGCCCGGGCCTTCGGTTCGGTCGTCTTGATGCGACCGTGCTCGAACAACGACGTAGCCAGGTTGGCCAGGATCGCCTTCTGGTGTGAGGACGACCCGCCGAGGCGAGCACCCTTGGTGGGCTTGGGCATTGCGACTATCTCCTAAATGGGGCCGGTCCCCGTATCAGGTAGGACCGGGACGGTAATTCTTTAGAGCTGCTCGGTCTCGGCGTAGTCCTGGGTGTCGTCCAGGTCGTAACCGCCGGCATCCGCGGTCCAGGTGCCGGTGGCGGCGTCGTAACCGGCGACCTCGGACGGATCGAACGTAGCCGGGCTGTCCTTGAGCGAGAGACCCAGCTGGTGCAGCTTGATCTTCACCTCGTCGATGGACTTCTGGCCGAAGTTACGGATGTCCAGCAGGTCGGACTCCGTGCGGGCGACGAGCTCGCCCACCGTGTGCACACCCTCGCGCTTGAGGCAGTTGTACGAACGGACGGTCAGGTCCAGATCGTCGATCGGCAGCGCGAAGCTGGCAATGTGGTCTGCCTCGGCCGGCGACGGGCCGATCTCGATGCCCTCGGCCTCGACGTTGAGTTCCCGTGCCAGACCGAACAGCTCGACCAGGGTCTTGCCGGCCGACGCCAGGGCGTCACGCGGGCTGATCGAGTTCTTGGTCTCGACATCGAGAATCAGCTTGTCGAAGTCGGTGCGCTGCTCGACACGCGTGGCCTCCACCTTGTAGGTGACCTTGAGGACCGGCGAGTAGATCGAATCGACCGGGATACGGCCGATCTCAGCGCCCGAGGCCTTGTTCTGCACGGCCGGGACGTAGCCGCGACCGCGCTCGACGACGAGCTCGACCTCCAGCTTGCCCTTGTCGTTGAGGGTGGCGATGTGCATGTCCGGGTTGTGCACCGTCACACCGGCCGGGGGCACGATGTCACCGGCGGTGACGGCACCCGGGCCCTGCTTGCGCAGGTACATGGTGACCGGCTCGTCCTCCTCGGAGGACACGACCAGGCCCTTGAGGTTCAGGATGATGTCGGTGACGTCTTCCTTGACGCCGGGGACGGTGGTGAACTCGTGCAGCACACCGTCGATGCGGATGCTCGTGACCGCTGCGCCCGGAATGGACGACAGCAGCGTGCGCCGCAGCGAGTTACCCAACGTGTAACCGAAACCGGGCTCCAGGGGCTCGATGACGAACTTGGAGCGGTTGTCGGCGAGGGTTTCCTCGGACAGTGTGGGTCGCTGAGAGATCAGCATGGTGTTTCTTCTCCTTCTCGGCACCCGCTATTTGATGCCGTCTGGTACCTACCGGTCGGGTGACCGGTAGGTCATTACTTCGAGTAGAACTCGACGATGAGCTGTTCGGCGAGCGGCACCTGGATCTGCGCGCGCTCGGGCAGCTGGTGGACGAGGATGCGCTGACGCTCCCCGACGACCTGCAGCCACGACGGGATCGGACGCTCACCCGCAGTCTGCCGAGAAAGCTCGAACGGCAGGGTGTTGAGCGACTTCTCCTTGATGTCGATGATGTCGTACTGCGACACCCGGTAGCTCGGGATGTTCACCTTGACACCGTTGACGGTGAAGTGGCCGTGGCTGACCAGCTGACGGGCCATCCGGCGGGTGCGCGCCAGGCCGGCGCGGTACACCACGTTGTCCAGGCGGCTCTCCAGGATCTGGAGCAGGTTCTCGCCGGTCTTACCCGACTGGCGGTTGGCCTCTTCGTAGTACTTGCGGAACTGCTTCTCCAGCACGCCGTAGGTGAAGCGAGCCTTCTGCTTCTCCTGCAGCTGGGTGCGGTATTCGCTCTCCTTGATCCGCGCGCGGCCGTGCTGGCCGGGCGGGTAGGGGCGCTTCTCGAACGACTGGTCTCCACCGATCAGGTCGACGCCGAGACGGCGCGACTTGCGGGTGGCGGGTCCGGTATAACGAGCCATTTTCTTTACCTAATCCTTTTCCCGAGCCGACCTAGACCCTGCGCCGCTTGGGCGGACGGCAGCCGTTGTGCGGCTGCGGAGTGACGTCGGAAATCGCGCCCACCTCGAGGCCGGCGGCCTGCAGCGAGCGGATGGCGGTCTCACGGCCCGAACCCGGACCCTTGACGAACACGTCGACCTTCTTCACGCCGTGCTCCTGCGCCTTGCGGGCAGCGTTCTCGGCGGCCAGCTGTGCGGCGAACGGGGTCGACTTACGCGAACCCTTGAAGCCGACGTGACCCGACGACGCCCAGGCGATGACGTTGCCCTGGGGATCGGTGATCGAGACGATCGTGTTGTTGAACGTGCTCTTGATGTGAGCGGCGCCGTGCGGGACGTTCTTCTTTTCCCGGCGACGGGTGGTCTTACCGCGCTTCGAAGCCTGCCCAGCTTTTTTCGGGGGTGCCATCGGTGCTTACCTAGCCTTCTTCTTGCCGGCGATGGTGCGCTTGGGGCCCTTGCGGGTACGCGCGTTGGTCTTGGTGCGCTGCCCACGCACGGGCAGACCACGGCGGTGCCGCAGGCCCTGGTAGCAGCCGATCTCGATCTTGCGGCGAATGTCGGCCTGCACCTCGCGGCGCAGGTCACCCTCAACCTTGAGGTTGCCTTCGATGTAGTCACGCAGAACGGTCACCTGATCGTCGGTCAGGTCCTTCGTGCGCATGTTCTTGTCAATGCCCGTCGCGGCGAGGATCTCGTTCGAACGGGTACGGCCGATGCCGAAAATGTAGGTCAGCGCGATCTCCATGCGCTTGTCGCGCGGAAGATCGACGCCCACGAGGCGTGCCATGTGGCGGTGTTCCTTCTTTTCTGCGGAGGTCTGGTCCCAGCCCGTTCCCTTCAGCCCCTAAGGGCTCTCCGGGGTCCGGCCTCCGTACCGGACGTGGATGAGTGCTCATCTCGTATGAGCGGCGTATCCGCTCAGTGGTGCTGGGAGTTCATCATTCAGTTGTGTTGTGATCCAACGTGGTCGATCAAGGCTCCCGAAGGGAGTCCTGACTAACCCTGCCGCTGCTTGTGGCGGGGATCGCTGCAGATCACCATGACCCGCCCATGCCGGCGGATCACCCTGCACTTATCGCAGATGGGCTTGACGCTCGGGTTCACCTTCACGGCTGTTTCGATCCTTCTGGCTTGTTGGTGTCATGCGCATGCGCACGTCACCGTTCTCGTCGTTACTGGTCGGGCTTCTATCGGGTCACTTGTACCGGTACACGATGCGGCCCCGGGACAGGTCGTAGGGCGAGAGCTCCACCACTACGCGGTCCTCGGGCAGGATGCGGATGTAGTGCTGCCGCATCTTGCCGCTGATGTGGGCCAAGACCTTGTGTCCGTTCTCCAGCTCAATGCGGAACATCGCATTGGGCAGAGGCTCGACCACGCGACCCTCGACCTCGATGGCACCGTCTTTCTTGGCCATACTTTTCGGCGATCCTTGCTTTCGTTTCGTAGCTTCATCAGTCTCAATGCAGCCCGTCGTGGTGCTGCAACCGACCAACTTCAAAACGTGAGCCGGATCGAGGCGAAGTTGCAGAAATTCAGCAGTTCCAAGACGGGGCACGCAAAAAGTCGGCGCGATAGTCGCACCGTTGGTCCACAATACCCGCTCGGCGGCCTGTACCAAAATCACGGCTGAGCAGGACCGGCCACCCACATCTGTGCCGAAGATTGGTGCGCCTCGGAGCCACGAATCAAGCGAGAATGGTACGGACTGATCCGCGCACCCGGCGAATGGAGACACGAGCACGTGATGGCTGTGTACCTGGCCGCGTTCGTCGTCGGCGGCATCGCTGTACTGGCCGCCCTGCTGCTCGCCGATGTCGGGCACGGCGACGGCATGCCCTTCCTGAGCCTGACCGGCCTGTCGGTCGCCCTACTCGGCGCCGGCACCGGCGGCCTGATCGGCACCTGGCTGGGCCTGGGCGCCATCTGGTCCGCAGCCCTGGCCGCGGCCTGCGCGGTCGTGCTGGTGTTCACCCTCAACGGCCTGCTGTTGCCCTACATGCGCCGCCAGCAGTCCAACTCCCACAAGGGCCGGTCCTCCTATGTCGGCCTGCTCGGCACCGTCACCCTCGAAGTCCCGGCGGGCGGCTGGGGCGAGATCTCGTTCGTCGACGCCGACGGCAACCGGGTGTTCTCCCGCGCCAAGAGCGACGAGGCCGATGCGCTGCCCAAGGCGACCCGCGTCTACATCGCCGACATCGATCCGGATTTCGTCCACATCGTCGCAGTTCCAGAAACCTGAGCTTCCAGCAACCTGAGCAGTTCCAGAAACCTGAGCTGCACCCGAGCGCTGCCCCACCGAGAAAGGCACCACAGTGTCCCTGCTGCTCATCGTCGTCCTCGCCGCCATCGCCGCGATCCTCATCCTGGTGGTGCTGCCGTTGATCTACGTCAAGAACTACATCAAGGTGCCGCCCAACGAGGTGGCCGTGTTCACCGGACGCGGCACCCCCAAGGTGGTCCGCGGTGGTGCCCGGTTCCGGATGCCCGGCATCGAGCGGGTGGACATCATGAGCCTGGAACCGTTCAACGTCAGCATCAACCTGCAGAACGCGCTGTCCAACAACGGTGTGCCGGTCAACGTCGAAGCCGTCGGGCTGGTGCGCATCGGCTCGGCCGACGAGGCCGTACAGACCGCGGTGCAACGCTTCCTGACCTCCGACCTCAACGAGTTGCAGCGTCAGATCAACGAGATCCTGGCCGGCAGCCTGCGCGGCATCACCGCGACCATGACCGTCGAGGACCTCAACTCCAACCGCGACAGCCTGGCCCGCAGCGTGGTCGAGGAGGCCGGCGGTGACCTGGCCCGGATCGGCATGGAGGTCGACGTCCTCAAGATCGCCGGCATCTCCGATGCCAACGACTACCTGAAGTCGCTCGGCCAGCGCCGCATCGCCGAGGTCAAGCGGGACGCCACGGTCGGCACCGCCGAGGCCGAGCGCGACGCCCAGATCCAGTCGGCCAAGGCCCGCCAGGAGGGGTCCATCGCGCAGGCCGAGGCCGACACCGCGATCGCCACCGCCAACCAGAAGCGCGACGTCGAGCTGGCCCGGCTGCGCGCGCAGACCGAGGCCGAGAACGCCCAGGCCGACCAGGCCGGACCGCTGGCCAACGCCCGCGCCCAGAAGGACGTCGGCATTGCCACGGAGCAGGCCGAGGCGGCCCGGGTGCAGGCCCGCATCGAGGTGGAGCAACGCCGCGCCGAACAGGCCCAGGCTGCCCTGCAGGCCGACGTGATCGCACCTGCCGAGGCAAAGCGACAGGCCGACATCGCGATCGCCGAAGGCCAGCGCCAGTCCACGATCCTGGCCGCCGAGGCCGCAGCCGAGACCGAGCGGCGCAAGGGTCAGGCCGAGGCCGACGCCCGCAAGGCGGCCGCCGACGCCCTTCGGGTGGAGAAGCAAGCCGAGGCCGACAGCCTGCAGGCCAAGCTCGTCGCCGAGGCCGCCGGTAAGAAGGAACTGGCCGACGCCCTGCGGGTCGAGCAACAGGCCGAGGCCGCCGGTATCGAGGCCAAACTGCTGGCCGAGGCCAACGGTAAGAAGGAGATCGCCGCGGCGCTCAACGGCTACACGGCCGAGGCCGCGCGCCTGCTGATGCTTCCCGACGTGCTCGCCTCGGTGGTCAAGGCGACCGAGGCGGCGGCCGCACCGCTGGCCGAGATCGACCGGCTGTCGATCATCGGCGGGTCTGGCGACACCCAGGGCGCGGTCGGGAGCCTGCTCGGCATCAGCCCGCTCGCGGTGGCCAACATCCTGGAGTCGCTCAAGGCCTCGGGCATCGACGTGGCGGCCATGCTCAACCGGAATGCTGACAAGGCCGACGCGCAGGACTGATCGCGCAGGACTGATTCAGCGTCGAGGAAGCGAACCGACTTCGGCTACCGGGACGCTGAGTCAGGCGGGTTCGGGCCCGATGCCCACCGGCCGGTCGGGCGCGCGCCCGCGTACAGGTGGTCGTGGCGCACCGTGACGTCCCCGCCACCGGGGTGTGCTGGTCGGCACGGTTGCCTCAGGTGTTCACCCAATGACCGACTCAAGTTGGCGGGCATGGCCGAAGGTCAACTCCCGCAACAACGTTCCAAAGGCAGATCGGTTGGGCGATCGGGCGACGCGCGCGTCAGCTATTGCGTCTTCCAGTGACATGCGACAATGCCCCGGTACGGCAACGATGGTGCAGGAAGCCGGTGTAAATCCGGCACGGTCCCGCCACTGTGATCGGGGAGCGACCCTCAACAGCCACGGCTCTCAACGGAGCTGGAAGGCGAGGCGAGCGTTGATCCGAGAGTCAGGACACTCACATCGTCGCATCCTTCGACGCGGGGCGGTGTACCCCGAAGAGAGCTGGTCCCCTTGCCTGCCCCGGTCTGGGCGGCGTCGCCGCCTGAGGTCCATTCGTCCTTGTTGTCCGCCGGCCCCGGCGCCGGCTCATTGCTGGCCTCCGCCGCAGCGTGGTCCACGTTGGCGGCGGACTACAACTCCATCGCCGACGAGCTGACCGCAGTACTGGGCGCAGTCCAGTCCGAGATCTGGATGGGCCCATCCGCGGAGGCGTACGTGGCCGCCAACGGCCCCTATCTGGCGTGGCTACGACGCGCCGGAGCCCAGGCCACGTCGACGGCCGCCGCGCTGCAGACCGCCGCCGGGGCCTATGCCAGCGCCCTGGCGGCCATGCCGACCATGGCTGAGCTGGCCGCCAACCACGCCGCACACGCGGTGCTGGTGGGCACGAATTTCTTTGGTGTCAACACCATTCCGATAGCGCTGAACGAGGCCAACTATGCGCGGATGTGGGCACAGGCCGCCGCGGTGATGACCACCTACGAGGCGACGGCGGACGCCTCGGTGACCTCGGTGCCACAGCTCGAGGCGGCGCCCCCGATGCTCAAGGTAGAGCCCGCGATGCTCAAGACGCTGGACAGTGCGGACTCGGCCCCGGAAACCGCGCCGGAGGCCCCGCAGTGGTTCACCGACTTCGCCAATTGGCTCGAAGGCTTTGTCCCCCAAGCGCCTTATCCCGACAGCAGCCAGTATCCGCTCTACGTCGAGCTGCAGGAGTTCTTCAACAAGATCGGCTACACCGGTATCCCGGATCCGCTGGCCGATTTCTTCGCCGGGCTGCAGAACGGATCGAATCTGCTGCCACCAATCGGGGTGCCGGGGTCGTGGCTGGGTTGGACCGGCAACCCGTTGAGCTATCTCAACCCCGCCACCCTGGCCTATATCTTCTCGGTGCCACTGGACCCGGTGTCCTACATCGTGTTCACCAGCAAGGTGATCATCGACGACCTGATCGCGGTCCTGTACACCGCGCTTTTCAATCCCCAGGCCCTGGGTGTGGTCATCCCACTGGTGATGGTGGAGATCATCGGGTCCACGATCGGCAACACCATCCAGTTGCTCAACTACACGATCACCCAGACGGCGTTGCTCCCCGCGTTGCTGCCGGCGCTGGCCGCCACGACCGCGCTGGCCCCGGTCGGAGTGGTCGGCGGCCTGGGAGTCGGGGCGCTGGCGCACCATGCCACGACGGAGGCCGTGGTGCCGCCGCCTTCGCCCGCGCCGCCGTCAGCCGGCCTGACAATGGCTCAGCCGTCGCCTTCTGCACCGGCCCCTGCCCCGGCCCCCACGCCGGCCCCGCCGCCGACGCCGACGCCTACCCCAGCTCCCGCACCGCCGCCTGCCCCGCCGCCGACGCCGGCTGGCCCACCTTCGGTGTCCATGCCCGCCTACGGGTACCTGGTCGGCGGCTTGGACATGGGTGCCCGTCGCGCGGCGGGGAGCAGAACCCGCAAGAAGGCGGCCTCCAAGCCGGCCGCCGACGAAGCTGATGTGGCCGAGCCTGAGGAAGATGCTGCGGCACCGCGTCATCGCCGACGCCGGGAGAAAGTCGGGATGCACGGGCGCGGGCACAAGTACATGTACCTGGATCAGGACCTGGCGCCCGATCCGGTGGCCATGCCCTCGGACCGCGGCGCCGGAAGCCTCGGCTTCGCCGGTTCCGCCCCGCGCGAGGGCACCGCGCCACCGGCCGGGCTTGCCAAGCTGGCCGGGGACGAGTTCGGCGGTGGCGCTGTCAGTCCAATGCTTCCGAACACCTGGCCGGCCGACGGGGACAACGGCTAAGCGGTGATCAGCCCCCGCAGCGGATCTGTTTTCCGCTGCGGTCCAACGGGTCTGGGCCCAGCCCGAGGTACTTGTCGCGCAGCTTGTCCCACAGTTCCAGCTGGCCCCACTCGGGCTCGTCGCGGATCTGCTGGTCGTTGGTGAGGAACGGGTTGGGCAGCATCAACGTCATCATCTGCTCGTCGCGCCCGTTGTAGAGCCGCACCCCCCACGACATCGGGTTACCCTGCTTGCCGATCGAGCGGTACAACTCGGCGCGGCTGCAGCGGCGGATCCGGCCCAGCTCGGAGCCGCTGGCGCGGTGCTTGCCGATGCACAGGTGAAAGTGCCAGCGACCGAAATCGATGGTGGCATAACCGTCGAGCATCGCGATCTTACGGGGCGCGTTGGGCGCGACTACCTCCCAGGCGGCACCCTGCATGATGATGCCGAACCAGATCTCGTCCCAGTACTCGTCGAAGCACAGGTGCAGCAGATCCAGCAGGCGCTCCTGGTCGGTGGGCAACGGCCACAACTGTTCGCGGCCACGGTCTTCGGTGTCGACGATCGGCGGATCGGCGACGATCTCGGTGCTGGTGTCGGTCATGGGGATCCCTTCTCGTTCAAACGGGTACCGGCCTCGGGCTTGTGGGTCAGCGCGCAGTCACCGCACAACCCGGCGTCGGGCGTGCGATAGAACAGACAGCAACTGGTGCGCCGATAATCGGTCTCTGATTCGTTGAAACATATTGTGCTGCTGAGCCGTTCGTCATCAAACAGGCTGCGTGCGAGACCCCAGCCCGGGTCGGCCGCGAGTTCACCGCCGCGATGCCGGCTCAGCGCACGGGCGGCGCCCAGGAGCGCGGAGGCGGCATTGCCGAGCAGCAGCCGCTGCGAGATCGGGCCGAGCCGTCGGACCGCGTCGACCAGCGGTGCCAGGTGGTCACGCAGGATCATGTCGGCCAGCAGGGGTTCAGAATCGGTTGCCCGCCAGGCGATGGGATGGCGCAGGTGCAAGCGCACCGAGCCGCCGGATTCGCTGAACCAGAGCTGATCACGATGCAGGTCCACCAGCAGGCCGTGTTCGGCGAGCCCGCCCAGACCGATCGACCACAGCCGGGCGGCGAAACCTAGGTAGAAGGTCGACACCGCGACGCGCAGATCCGGTGCCCCGATGCGCTCCCGGACCCGCTCGACCACGCCGGCCAGCAGCTGCTCGTCGGTGTACAGCTGGGCGACCGGGCGCCAGTCGCCGTCCGGGATCTGCCCGGTGGACACCGCGAAATAGGAACTGACCGTGGATAGTTGCGCCAGCGCCGACGCCACCTGGTCGGCCTGCACGCAGCAGTGCGAGCCGGCGGGCACGCTCCGCAGCAGCTGCGGCAGGTCACGCAGTGCCACTATCTCGGCACCGGCCACGGTGCGCACGGCAATGGTGTCGACATCGGTTGCGGTGAGGATGATCTCGGCGCTGTCTCCGTCCCGCCAGCCCTCCCGGGACAGCACGCGCGTCACTGCCGAACGCAAGGGTTCAGCGGCTTCGATGCGAGCGGTGCGATGGTCGCCGTCGTCGACGATGGTGAACATGCCGCTGGCCGGGTCGAAGTGCAGCGTGTCGTTGCCGAACATCGCCGAGATGCGCCCGGACACCATGAGCTCCTCTCCGATGGTGTCGGTGAGGGTGCCCGACCGATCCATCAGCCACACCCGGTCGGCGACCCGCAATGCCAGTTCCAGGTCGTGGGTGCTCAGCACCACCGCCAGCTGCTGGTCACGGGCCAGCTTGCGCAGCAGTCCGAACAGCGCGGCCCGCGCGGACACATCCAGGAATGCGGTCGGCTCGTCGAGGATCAGCAGGCCGGGTTGTTGGGCCAGCGCACGCGCGGTCAGCACCCGCTGGCACTCGCCGTCGGACAGTTCCGCGGCCGACCGCGACGCCAGGTGCCCGGCGCCGGTGGCTGCCAGTGCCCAGTCCACGATCTCCTCGTCGGCGCGACCCAGCCGGGCGGCCAGGCCCAGGTGCGGAATTCGGCCCAGCCCCACCAGTTCCCGCGCCGACAGCAAGCCCGGGTCGATCCGTTCGGTGAGGACCACGCCGACCTGTCGGGCCAGTTCGTCACGAGGCAGCTTGGTCAGGTCGGTCCCGTCGAGCAGCACCTGGCCCCCGAGCGCCGGCTGCAGCCCGGCCAGGGTCCGGATCAGGGTGGATTTGCCGGCGCCGTTGGGGCCGATCAGCACGGTGAGCTCGCCGCGGCGGGCCTGCGCATCAAGTCCGGTGGCCACGGTGCTGACCTGGCGGCGGTGGCGGTATCCGATGCTCAGGCCGGCCAATTCGACTGCAGGATTGGTCATGCCAGCATCCCCGAGCCTCGCCGGGCCCGCAGCAGCACGGTGATCACCACCGGCGCCCCGACCAGCGCCGTGACCGCGTTGACCGGAATCACCAGATCGCTGCCCGGCACCTGGCTGACGATCCCGCAGGCCAGGGCGGCCACGGCACCCAGCAACGTCACCGCGGGTACCACCACGCGGTGGTCGGAGGTCCCGAGGGCGATGCGCGCCAGGTGTGGGACCACCAGGCCGAGGAACGCTATCGGTCCGCAGAATGCCGTCGTCACGCCCGCCAGCACCGATGCCGACCCGACCGTGACCATCCGGGCTCGCCGGACGTTGATACCCATGGTCACCGCGTAGCTCTCACCGAGCAGCAGCGCGTTGAGCGGCCGGATCGTCAGAGCAGCGGTGGCCAGCCCGCCGCCGATCAGAGGGAGTAACAGTCGCAGGTCGCCCCAGCCGGTTCCGGCGAAACTGCCCAGTCCCCACAGCAGAAATTGCTGCACCCGTTGCGGGTCGGAATAGACCATCGCAAGGCTCACCAGTGCGGTGCTGGCTGCGCCCAGCATCACCCCGATCAGCAGCAGGGTGGCCGGCGAGCGCGTCCAGCGCGATAGCGCCAGCACCAGCGTCAGCATCGCGGCGGCACCCACCGCGGCCGCGACCACCGACCCGGCGCGGCCGACCCCGGCCATCCCGGCGCTGAACCCGGCGCCGGCGCTGCCGCCGACCAGCACGACCAGCGCCACGCCGAGGCTGGCACCGGAACTGACCCCCAGGATGTAGGGATCGGCGAGGGTGTTGCGGAACAGTGTCTGCAGTTGTAGCCCGGCGACTCCGAGCGCGGCCCCGGCGGCCAGCGCGGTGAGCACCCGGGGTAGTCGCATGTTCGCCACGATCACCTGCCAGCGCGGGTCGGAAGCCTCGGCGCCGAGCAGTACCCGCACGGTGTCGGCGAGCGGCACGCGGACCGGGCCGAGCGCCAGGCTCAGCAGGACCAGCACAACGACCGCGACGACCAGGCCCGTCAGAACCAGCGGAGTCCGGGCCCTCACCGAGGGACCTGGCGGTAGAACGCGAAGTCGTGGCCGGGTGCCAGCTCGGGATGCAGGATGGCCACCAGGTCGCCGAGCAGAAGATCCGGCCGCGCCGTTCCGCGCTCCCAGTAGGTGTTGCGGCCGTTCTGGTCGACGGCCTTCGTGGCCGACCACACCTGACCATCGCGGACGGCAGCGAGCTCGCCGTAGCGGCTGTCTTGGGATGCCGCGTCGCTCACGGTTTTCCAATTATCGGTGACCAGCCACAGTGGTGCGTTCCCGGCGCGGGCGTAGACCGATTCGAAGTTCAGCTGCCGGTTCTGCGCGCCGGTGTCGCTGAGCCAGGGGTAGGTCCCGCCGGCGTCGGCGACCAGCCGGCACGGGTAGCTGGCGCCGGTGGGCATCGACCAGTTGCCCGAATACATGGCGCCCACCAGGACATCGACCGATCTGGCCGCGGCGGCCCGGGCGCTCAGCGCGTGGTAGCCATCACGGATCTGGCGGTAGGTCTGCTCGGCCTGGCGTTCGGTACTGGTCAGTGCCGCAAACATTTTGATCCATTCGGCGCGGCCCAGCGGGGTGGGCTCGAGCCATTCGGCGTCGGCGACCACCGGGATTCCGGTCTCACGCAACTTCGGATAACCGGGGTCGTCCACGCCCTCGGTGACCAGCACATCGGGGCCGGCCTGCAGCACCGACTCGATGTTGAGCTGCCCGCCCGGGGCGTAGCCGACGATCGCGCCGGCATCGATGCGGCTACGGATCTGCGGATCGGCAACCTCGGGAGGACTGGATACCCCGGTCACCACATCGGCCTGACCGAGTTCGGTGATCATCGCCAGATGGGTGGTGGAACCCGAATACACAGTGCGTACCGGGACGGTGATTTGCTGGGCGTGTGCGAGTTCGCCGGTCAGCTCGGGGGCCGGGGCGCCGCAGCGCACCAGCACATACGACACCGGCTGTCGGCCGAGGTAGGGGCGCTGCACGGTCAGGATCTGGTAGCTGCGGTGGTATTCGAGGCGGAAGTTGGTGGCCTCGGACAGGGTCGATTTGTCCGGGAAGTAGTCGGCGGCCGGATCGAAGCCGGTGATGCAACCGGGACGCGCGCCGTCGGTGACGGTGGCGTGCTCGGCCGAGCAACCGGCCGCCGAGGCGACCGCAATGGTGACCAGCGCCGTCATCAGCGCACGTGCCACCCACAACGCACGGGGCATGGGCGTGCATCAGCTTCCTCGGGGTACACCGCCCCGGATCGCAGGACGCGATGACGTGAGTCTCCTGGCTTTCGGATCACCGTTCGCCTCGCCTTCCAGCCCCTTTGAGAGCCGTGGCCGATGAGGGTCACTCCCCGATGACAGTGGCGGGACCGCGCCGGATTCGCACCGGCTTCCTCACTGTCGTCATCGCCTTACCGGCGACATTCTTACATGCCGTGCCGGCGCAGGCCTTTGACTCGTTGGCCGACGCCCACAGTGTTGCCTCGCGTCGTTGGCTCGCGCCGTTGCCTCGCGTAGTTGGCTCGCGTCGTTGCCTCGCGTCGTTGCGTCGCGTAGCCACAGGCCACCGAGGCGGCCGACGCGCCGCTGCGGCGGGGCGCATAATTAGCAGCGATGACCGGCCCCGCCTCCCAGCCCCGTAAACCCGTAATCCTGACCGTCGACGACGATCCCGCGGTGTCCCGCGCAGTTGCTCGGGACCTACGCCGTCACTACGGCGAGCGGTACCGGATCGTGCGCGCCGAATCCGGCCCGGACGCCCTGGAGACCCTCAACGAACTGAAGCTGCGTGGCGACACCGTCGCGGTGTTCGTCGCCGACTACCGGATGCCGCAGATGAGCGGCATCGAATTCCTCGAATCCGCGATGGACCTCTACCCGATGGCCCGGCGTGTGCTGTTGACGGCATATGCCGACACCACCGCCGCGATCGACGCCATCAACGTCGTCGACCTCGACCACTACCTGCTCAAGCCGTGGGATCCGCCCGAGGAGAAGCTGTACCCGGTGATCGACGGCCTGCTGGAGCAGTGGCACACCGTCGGCGACCGGGCCATCCCGCACACCAAGGTGATCGGCCACCAGTGGAGTTCGCGGTCCTGGGAGGTGCGCCAGTTCCTGGCCCGCAACCAGCACACCTTCCGTGCGTTCACCACCGACGAGCCGATGGGCCGCCAGCTCCTGGAGGCCGCGGGGCTCGACGGCCTGCAACTTCCCGTGGTGATCACCGAGGGCGGCGAGACGCTGGTCGAACCGAGTGACGGTGAGCTCGCCGACATGCTGGGTCTGTCGACCACCCCATCACTGACCATGTACGACCTCGCGGTGATCGGCGGTGGCCCGGCAGGCCTTGCCGCCGCGGTGTACGGCGCCTCCGAGGGCCTGCGGACGGTGCTGATCGAGGGCACCACCACCGGTGGGCAGGCCGGCCGCAGTTCGCGGATCGAGAACTATCTGGGCTTCCCGACCGGGGTGTCGGGAGCCGAACTGGCCACCTCGGCCCGCCGACAGGCCGAGCGCTTCGGCGCCGAGGTGATCACCACCCGCGAAGCCGTCGCGCTCGACATCGCGGGCGCGGCCCGCACCATCACCTTCGCCGACGGGGAGACCATCGGCGCCCGCGCGGTCATCCTGGCCACCGGCGTCGAGTACCGCCAGCTCCCGGTGCCCGGCTGTTGGACCGATCCCGACAACCCGAACAACTACGTCGGCCGCGGGGTCTACTACGGGGCCTCGGTGTCCGACGCCTCCGAGTGCAAGGGAGAGGACGTCTACATCGTCGGCGGCGCCAACTCCGCCGGGCAGGCCGCGATGTTCATGTCGCGCGAGGCCAAGTCGGTCACGCTGCTGGTGCGCGGACCGTCGCTGGAAGCGTCGATGTCGTTCTACCTGATCCAGCAGATCGAGCAGACGCCGAACATCCACGTCCGCACCTGCACCGAGGTGGTCGGCGCCATCGGTGAGGACGATCATCTGGTGGGACTCGAGCTGGTGAACAGGCAGACCGGCGAGCACGAGGAGGTGCCTGCGACGCGCCTGTGCTGCTTCATCGGCGCGACCCCGCGCACCGACTGGCTCGACGGCGTGGTGGCCCGCGACGACCACGGGTTCATCCTGGCCGGCCCCGACCTGCGCGACGTGTGCGGCTGGGGGCTGGAACGTCCGCCACATCACCTGGAAACAAGTGTGCCCGGTGTGTTTGTTGCAGGAGATGTGCGTGCCGAGTCCGCCAAGCGGGTGGCCGCCGCCGTCGGCGAAGGGTCGATGGCGGTCATGTTGGTGCACCGCTACCTGGCAGAAGCGTGATGGCCGGCGAGGCCTGAGGAGTTGAGGACGGATATGGGCGAGACCTGCGTGCGGGACGAACTGAGAATACTGTTCCTGTTCGAGCATTTGTCCGACGGGCAGCTCGACACGTTGTGCCAGGCCGGCAGCATCGAGACGTTCCCGGCAGGCCCGATCGTCACCGAGGGTGATCCGGCGACGTGCTTCTACGTGATGCTCGACGGTGAGCTGGTGATGTCGAAGCGCTCCGGCGGCGTCGACATCCAGACCAACCGCACCTCGATGCGCGGCGTGTACTTCGGCGCTTGGTCGGCCTACATCCCCGGCGAGGAACACGTCTACGAGGCGTCGGTGCGCCTGACGAAGCCGTCGCGGGTGTTCGTCCTGGACGCCAATGCCTTCGCGGGGTTCATGCAATCCCAGTTCCCGATGGCGGTGCACCTGCTGGAGGGACACAAGGTCGGTGGTCGTCGGCAGAGCCAGATCATCGGTCAGCGCGAGAAGCTGCTGGCGCTCGGCAACATCACCGCGGGCCTGACCCATCAGCTGAACAACCCGGCGGCGGCCACCGCCCGTGCCGTGGCCGACCTGCGCGAGGGCGTCGGCAAGATGCGGCACAAGCTGGCGATGCTGGCCGACGGCAAGTTCACCCCGCAGGCGCTGCGGATGCTGGTGACCATCCAGGACGAGGTCGCCGAGCAGGTCGCCAAGCACAAGGGGCTGGAGCTCACGGCGCTGGAGACCTCCGATCGCGAGGACGAGATGGGCGACTGGCTCGAGGACCACGACATCGTGGGTGCCTGGGACTATGCCCCGACCTTCGTCGAAGCCGGTCTCGACATCGACTGGCTGGAACGTATCTCGGCGTCCGTCGACGATGCGCTCAAAGACGGGGAGGCGTCGGCGACGCTGCAGGCGGCCCTGGGTTGGCTGAAGTACACCATCGACACCGAACTGCGGATGAACGAGATCGCCGAGGCGAGCAAGCGGATCTCGGCGCTGTTGGCCGGCGCCAAGCAGTATTCGCAGATGGACCGCGGCGACTATCAGAGCGCCGACGTCCACGAACTGCTGCGCAGCACGCTGATGATGTTCGGCGACAAGATCGGCAAGGACAAGCCCGTCAGCCTGTGCAAGGATCTTGACAAGTCGCTGCCCGAATTGCATTGCTACCCAGGCGATCTCAATCAGGTGTGGACCAACATCATCGACAACGCCATCCAGGCGATGGACGGTCACGGAACGCTGACGCTGCGCACGAGCCGGGAGACCGACGAGATGATCCGGGTGGAGATCTGCGACGACGGGCCGGGCATTCCGGCCGAGGACATCAACCGGATCTTCACGCCGTTCTTCACCACCAAGCCGTTCGGCGAGGGCACCGGCCTGGGCTTGGACCTGGCCTGGCGCATCGTGGTGGAAAAGCACCACGGGGATCTGCGGGTGCAGTCCGAGCCGGGTGACACCCGGTTCATCGTGCTGTTGCCGCTGCAGGCGCCGGCGCCCGAGGGCCAGGCCGCGGAGACTCCAGCGTCGGAGTGATGCCGGGCAGATCTGCCGTGCCGGTTCGCCTGTGATTGTCACGCTGGAGTGGCGCTCAGCGTCGAGCGTCACGCTGGAGTGGCGCTCAGCGTCGAGCGTCACGCTGGAGTGACCAAGGCGGGCGGCGCCGGCCCGACCAGATCCAGAATCAGCGTGATTCGCCCGGAATAGCCCCCACCCACACACCGGTTGAGACGTTCATGACCCAGACCACGGTGGGCGCCAAGCCCGATCTCGGCACGTTCGGTGCGTTCGGCCACTACCTGCAGTTCCAACAACTGTCGCCCGAGCAGTTGCGCGACATCGAGGCGCTGGGTTACGGCGCGATCTGGGCCGGCGGATCACCGCCTGCCGAGCTGGAGTGGATCGACCCGATCCTGGCCGCCACCGACACTTTGCAGCTGGCCACCGGCATCGTGAACATCTGGTCAGCCGACGCCGAGGCGGTGGCAGGATCGTTCCACCGCATCGAGACGGCCTATCCGGGCCGGTTCCTGCTCGGCATCGGCGTCGGGCACCGTGAGGCGATCGGCGAATACCGCAAACCGCTCGATGCGCTCACCGATTATCTGGACAGGCTCGATGAGTACGGCGTGCCGCGGCACCGCCGCGTGGTGGCCGCGCTCGGACCCAAGGTGCTGCAACTGTCGGCGGCCCGCTCCGCCGGCGCGCACCCGTACCTGACCACCCCGGAACACACCGCGACGGCCCGCGAGTTGATCGGGCCCGCAGCGTTTCTGGCCCCCGAGCACAAGGTGGTGCTGACCACCGATCAGGACAAGGCGCGCGCCGTCGGCCGCAAGGCGCTCGACATCTATCTCGGACTGTCCAACTACCTCAACAACTTCAAACGGCTCGGGTTCACCGACGAGGATCTGGCCAAGCCGGGCAGTGACCGGTTCATCGACGCGGTCGTCGCGCATGGCACGGTGGAGGACGTGGCGGCCCGGCTGCGGCAGCACCGTGATGCGGGCGCCGACCACGTACCTGTGCAAGTGTTGACGTCACCGGACAAACTGGTACCGGCACTGGCCGAACTCGCCGGGCCGCTCGGCCTGGCCTAGAGGACCAGAGAAAAGGACGCTCAGATGACCGAATCGCTCTCACTCAAGCCGGATCTGGGCCGCTACGGCGTGTGGACGTTCGGGGCGGTGCAGCCCGAGCAGGCCGCCGAGGTCGAGAAGCTCGGGTACGGCGCGCTGTGGGTCGGCGGTTCGCCGGCCGCCGATCTGTCTTTCGCCGAACCCATCCTGGAACGCACGCAGACGCTGCAGTTGGCCACCGGCATCGTCAACATCTGGACGGCCGACGCCGCGGCGGTCGCCGAATCGTTCCACCGCATCGAGGCCGCGTATCCGGGCCGGTTCCTGCTCGGCGTCGGGGTCGGGCATCCAGAGCACACCGACGAATACCGCAAGCCCTACGACGCGTTGGTGGAGTACCTCGACGCACTGGACGCGGCCAAGGTGCCGACCAGTCGGCTGGTGATCGCCGCGCTGGGTGACAAAGTGCTGAAGCTGTCGGCACGGCGCAGCGCGGGCGCCCACCCGTACCTCACGACGCCCGAGCACACCGCGCACGCCCGCGACGTGCTGGGCGAGTCGGTGTTCCTGGCGCCTGAGCACAAGGTGGTGCAGAGCACCGACAGCGCGGCAGCCCGTGCGATCGGACGCAAGACCGTCGACTTCTATCTGAACCTGAGCAATTACCTCAACAACTGGCGCCGGTTGGGTTTCACCGAGGACGACATCGCCAAGCCGGGTAGCGACAAGCTGATCGACGCGGTCGTCGCGCACGGAACCGCCGGTGACATTGCCGCGCGCCTGCAGCAACACGTCGCCAACGGTGCCGATCATGTCGCGATCCAGGTTCTCGGCGGTCCGGACAAGCTGATCCCGACGTTGACCGAATTGGCCGGGCCGCTCGGCCTGACGGGGTAGCCGCACAGTCAGGGCCGACGATCGTGCGGATATGACGACACCGCCCGATAGGGTTGGCGCATGCGACTACTGGTCACCGGCGGCGCCGGGTTCATCGGCGCGAACTTCGTGCGCCTCGCTGTCGGCGAGGCGCTGACCACGTCGGTCACGGTGCTCGATGCGATGACCTATGCGGGCAGCCGGGAGTCCCTGGCGGGGGTCGCCGACCAGGTCCGGTTGGTGCAGGGCGACATCGCCGACGCGGCCCTGGTGAACCAGTTGGTGGCCGAGGCCGACGCCGTCGTGCACTTCGCCGCGGAAACGCACGTCGACAATGCCTTGGCGAACCCGCAACCGTTCCTGCACAGCAACGTCGTCGGCACGTTCACGGTGTTGGAGGCGGTCCGGGCCCACGGGGTCCGGTTGCACCACATCTCCACCGACGAGGTGTACGGCGATCTTGAGCTCGACGACCCGGCGCGGTTCACCGAAACCACGCCGTACAACCCGTCGAGCCCGTACTCGTCGACCAAGGCCGCCGCCGATCTGCTGGTGCGGGCCTGGGTGCGGTCGTATCGCGTGCCGGCGACGATCTCGAACTGCTCCAACAACTACGGGCCCTACCAGCATGTGGAGAAGTTCATCCCGCGCCAGATCACCAACGTGCTCACCGGCAGGCGCCCCAAGCTCTACGGCACCGGCGCCAACGTGCGCGACTGGATCCACGTGGACGACCACAACCGGGCGGTCTGGCAGATCCTGACCGACGGCCGCGTCGGGCAGACGTACCTGATCGGGGCGGAGTGCGAGCGCAGCAACCTCACGGTGATGCGCACGCTGCTGCGCTTGATGGGCCGTGATCCCGACGACTTCGACCATGTGACCGATCGGGAGGGCCACGACCTGCGCTACGCCATCGACCCGTCGACGCTGCACGACGAACTGGGCTGGGCGCCCAAGCACACCGATTTCGAAGAAGGACTCGCAGACACCATCGACTGGTATCGCAACAACGAATCCTGGTGGGGTCCATTGAAAACGGGCGTGGAGGACGCGTACTCGGGGCGCGGCCAGTGACCACGCGCGAGCTGACCATCCCCGGCGCCTGGGAGATCACACCGAAGCTGCACGGCGATGCACGCGGGCTGTTCTTCGAGTGGTTCACCGAGGCCGGGTTCGCCGAGATGACCGGACACCGTTTCGATCTGCGGCAGGCCAACTGCTCGGTGTCGGCGGCCGGGGTGCTGCGCGGGGTGCATTTCTCCGAGCTGCCGCCCAGTCAGGCCAAGTATGTGACGTGTGTGCGCGGCGCGGTGCTCGACGTCGTGGTCGACATCCGCGTGGGTTCCCCGACTTTCGGGCAATGGGATTCGGTGCTGCTCGACGAGCACAGCCGGCGATCGGTCTACCTGTCGGAGGGCCTCGGCCACGCCTTCCTGTCGATGGAGGATTCCTCGACGGTGATGTATCTGTGTTCGGCGCCGTACAGCCCCGAGCGGGAACACACCATCCTGGCCACCGATCTCGGGATCGACTGGCCGATCGACGAGCCGGTCCTTTCCGAACGCGACGCTGCCGCCCCGACGCTGGAGCAGGTGCGCGCGGCCGGCCTGTTGCCGACGTGGGACGAGGCCCGTTCCTTCGTCGAACAGCTGCGCGCCCGCGTCCGGGGCTGAATTGAGGTAGTCCGCTACTGCATACGGGACAGCCCGGTGGGGCGACGATGGGCGCATCAGCGCAGGCGTGCCCGACGAAACGAGACCCACCATGAACCGAGCTTCCCAGTTGACGGCGACCTTGCTGGTGTCCGGTGGCCTGGCCCTGACCAGCTTGGTGTGCGCGGCGACCGCCCTGGCCGGCGGCCCGTACCAGTGGTGCCCCGGCGATGAACCGGGCGGTTACGGCGGTGGGTTCAACACGCCTGCGGATGCGAGGCCGAGCTGGGACTGGAACGTCTGCCACAGCTACCACTACGTCAACCAAGGTCAGGGCAACGTCTCGTCCACTGTGTGGGAAGGCGACAACCCGCCGCCTCCGTATCCGTGGCAGCCGCCGAACATGTGCTGGTCGCTGTTCCTCCCCCGGCCGTGCGGCCCCGCCGACCTAGGTCAATGACCTTCCAGCACCAGTGCGGAGTGCAGCAGCTTGTGGTCGAGTGCGTGCGCGGTCAACCCACCCCGGCCCGTCATGGTCTCGGCCGCCACCAACGCGTTGACGATGGCCTCCTCCGTGGCTTCGATGGCCAGGTCGAACAACCGGGTCATCAGCTGCGGTGCCACCATGCGCACCCCGATTTCGGGCCGGTTGGCGTCGGGGTTCTCGTCCCATCCGTAGGGCGGGATTCCCCGGTTGCCGGTCGAGAACGCCAGCATCATGTCGCCGCTGTACTGCTCACCTGTTCCGCCCACCCGGCCGATCGCCAAGGCGGAGCGTTGGGCAAGTCTGGTGCATTGATGCGGCAGCATCGGCGCATCGGTGGCGACGACGACGATGATCGAGCCGGAGCCGGCCGGGTAAGGGATCGGCAGATCCGGCGTCGGCACCAGTTCGGGCCCCACCATCTCCCCGACCGGCACACCGTTGACCCGAAGTCGTTCCCGCCGACCATGATTCGCCTGCACCAGTACGCCGACGGTGTACTGCCCGCCCACGGTGTCGGTGACCCGCGATGCGGTGCCGATACCACCTTTGAAGCCGTGGCAGATCATCCCGGTCCCGCCACCGACATTGCCTTCACCGACCGGCCCGTCCGAGGCATCGGCGAGTGCGGCGAACACGTGCTCGGCCTGGACGTGGTGACCGTTGCAGTCGTTCAGCAGCCCGTCGTAGGTCTCTCCGACCACCGGCAGAGACCAGTACAACCCGTCGCCGCGGGCCTGCACCTGCGCCGAGACCAGCGCATCGCGGACGACACCGACGCTGTGGGTGTTGGTCAGCGCGATGGGCGTGGTGAGCTCGCCGGATTCGCGGATCCATTCCAGACCAGTGAGCTCGCCGTTGCCGTTGAGCCGGTGGGCCCCGGCGAAAACCGGTAAGGATGTGACCTGTGGGACGGCCGAATCGACAAGCGCAACGGCGCGAGGAGATCCTCGACGCCACGATCGCACTGATCGAGCGCAACGATCTGAACACCGTGCGGATCGCCGACGTGGCAGCTGAGCTCAACCTGACCCCCAATGCCGTGCGCTACTACTTCCGCGAGATGGACCAGCTGTTGTCGGCGCTCGCGCAGCGCTCGGACCGCAAGTTCTACGACGACCGCCTCGCGGTGGTGGAACGCACCGAGGATGTGCGAGATCAGATCGCGTTCATGATCGCCGCCGGTCTGCCATCGGGACCGGAGGACGCCGAGTGGCGGGCAATCTGGCGGGCGGTGTTGGCCGCCGGGTTCGTGCTCGACCAACGGCGCGACATCCAGCACATCTATCACCGACAGGTCGACCTCTACGCCCAGATACTCGAAACAGGCTCCGCCGCAGGCATCTTCACACTCGCCTCGCCCACCCGTGACATCGCGATGACCCTCATGTCGATGGAGGACTATCTCGGGTACCGGATCGTGGCACGAGATCCCGACCTCGACCGCGCGACCGCGCTGCGGCTGATGCGCGGCTATGCCGAACTGGCGACGGGGGCTCGGCTTCCGGTGACGGCGTGACCGCACGCGCCCCGCTCGGGGCTGCGCTGCTGGTGGTGATCGCCGCGGTCAGCCAGGAGGTGGGGGCGGCGTTCGCGGTCGGACTCTTCGCTGCGGTCGGCACCGTAGGAGCGTTGTTCGCCCGCTTTGCGGTGGCCGGCGTGATCCTGTGCGCGGCCGTACGCCCGACCGTGCGGGGCCTGACTCGTCAGGCCTGGGGTGCGGCGCTCGCGCTGGCCGCGACGCTCGGCGCGATGAATTTCTGCTTCTATCTGGCCATCGCGCGGATCCCACTGGGCGTCGCGGTGACCATCGAAGCCCTCGGTCCGCTGATCCTTTCGGTGGTGACCGGCAAGAGCCGGGCCGCTTGGCTGTGGGCGTTGCTCGCCTTCGCCGGCGTCGCAGCACTGGGTCTGCCGCACGGGGGCGGCGGGCATTTCGAGGCGACCGGATTCGGATTCGCGGCCGCCGCGGGGGTGGCCTGGGCCGGCTACATCCTGGCGTCTGCACGTACCGCCGTGGAGTTCCGTCGCGTCGACGGCCTGGCTCTTGCCACCGCCATGGGTGCAGTCGTCGTCGCCCCGTTCGCAGTCGCCTCGGTCCACCTGAACGCACTGGACTGGCGCGTACTCGGGGTGGGCGCCGCGGTCGGCGTGCTGTCGTCGGTCATCCCGTACTCGCTCGAGTTGATCTCTCTGCGCCGTCTTCCACCTGCCACGTTCGCGGTGCTGACGTGCCTGTCACCGGTCACCGCGGCGCTCGCCGGCCTGGTGGTGCTCGGTCAGCAGATCGGGGGTGCTCGGCTACCTGGGCGTAGCCCTGGTGACAGTCGCCAGTATCGGCGCGGTGCGGTCGGCACACCCGCGTCCCGCCGAACCGCTCGGCTAGCGGCGAGCTTTTCAGTGCGGGAAAGTGTCAGCGGTTCTTCGCGAGGAAACGACGGAACAGCGGCCAGGCAATCGCGAGGTTGTATGCCACGCCGCCCAGCAGATACGGCCACCACGTGCCGTGCGCACTGGCGACCCAGAACGCCTTGGCCGCCCAGTACGGCGGCAGCACACCGAAGGCCAGGTTCCACGACGAGTCGATGAACCAGGGCAGGCACGGCAGCCCCGCGATCAGCATGCCCAGTGCACGCAGCATCGCAATGCCCTGAATCTTGTTGCCGGCCATGGTGACAATGAGAAGTAGCGTCACCACCGCCGACAAGCCGGCGACCAACCCGATCGGAACGAGCGCTCCGGTCAGCCCCGGCTCCAGGAGACCGCTGAACGACAGCGTCGCGATCACGTAGACGGTGGTGACCACCATCACTGTTCCCGCGCGATACCCGAAGAACGTCGTCATCGGAACCGGCGTCACCCGCAGTGCGGTCATCGTGCCGGCATCGACCTCGTCGAGCATCAGGAACGCGCCCAGACCCCCGGCGATGATGATGCTGGTCAACAGCAGAAACGCGGTCAGCACCAACGGGTAGTACGGCACGAGGTCGAAGCCGTAACGCTGCGCCAGCATCTCAGTGACCTCGGGCGTCAGGACCGCCACCAGCGAAGTCCAGATCACCGGCGCAAACACCACCATGACCAGCAGCGGATCTCGGTAGGTGCCCCGGATATCGTTGCGGCCGAATGCGGCCACGGCCCTGCCCGTCGCGGAACTCGATATCGCGGTCACAGCACACCCGACCTTTCGACGACGTAGCGGCCGAACAGCACGTGAGCGGTCCGCCACAGGACCACGAGCGACAACACGGGATACAGCACCGAATAGAGCATCTGCCAGCTCGTCAACGCCACCTGGTCGAACGCCGCGCCCAGGAGCAACACCGGCCCCTGGGTGGGCACGAGGTACAGCACCGGGTTGGGCCAGAGCCCCGAGTAGTAGATCAGCGGGGGTACCAGCATGACCGCCAGCGGGATGGTGGCCGCCAGGAACCAGTCGGTGACCGAGGCGAACGGTAGCGACGTGATGAACCCGACCAGCAGCATCAGCAGGGTGCCGAGGACAACCCCGAGGACCAGCAGCACCGGATGGTAGGTGAAGCCGTCGGCGATGGTCGACACCACGATCGCCACGAACAACGAGATAGCCAGCAGCACAGATAGTTTGGCTGTCAGATACTCCCAGAAGCGCAACGGGGTGGAGATGATCGCGCCGAGCGTGCGTTCCTGCTTCTCGAAGAACACCGAGCCGCCGATGAAGAAGAAGCCGATGATCGCGGTGTCGCCGGCGAGCACGTAGGGCTCCATGACCGGGCGCAGGTCGCGCGGCATCGGCAACAGCACCGCCAACCAGATGAGGCCCGAGAACACACCCGCGTGCAGGAACTTCTGCCGGTTGGCCACCGTCAGTTCCAGCCGGATCGCGGTGAGCAACCGGGTCATGACAACCGCCGCCCGGTGACCTCGACGAAGACGTCGTTGAGACTGGCTTCGCGACTGTGGATCGTCTCGACGTGATGCTCACGCAGGATCGTATGGAATGCCGGATCGTCCGCCAGACCGTCCATCCCGTACTCGGCGGTGGCGAGTCCGCCGGGAGTGCGGTACTGCACCCGGACGCGCCGTTGGCTGCGGGCGATCTTCAGTTCGGCGGGGGTGTCGAGCGCGACGATGGCGCCGTCGACGACGAAGGCCACCCGGTCGCACAGTTCATCGGCCGTGGACATGTCGTGGGTCGTGAGGAAGATCGTGCGGCCGCGCGCTTTGAGGTCCAGGATGATGTCCTTGACCTTGCGGGCGGTGACCGGGTCGAGCCCCGAGGTGGGCTCGTCGAGGAACAGCAGCTCGGGGTTGTTGATCAGGGACCGTGCGAACGTCAGCCGCATCTGCATTCCCTTGGAGTACTTGGCAACCCGGGTGTTGGCGGCATCACCGAGACCGACCGCGTCCAGTAATTCCATCGGATCCGCCGTCGGCCCGTCATAGAGGGAGCCGAAGAACCTGAGGTTCTCCAGGCCGGTGAGCTTGTGATAGTGGTTGGGCAGTTCGAAGGACACACCCACGCGCTGGTAGTAGTCCGGCCCCCAGTCCAGCGGGTCCCGGCCCCACACCGTGGCCTGGCCGCCATGCCCGCGCAGCAGCCCGATGAGCAGCTTCTGGGTGGTGGATTTTCCGGCGCCGCTGGGCCCCAGAAACCCGAAGATCTCCCCCGGCGCGACGCTGAAGTCCATGCCGCGTACGGCCGGCTCAGTTGCTTTGGGATAAGTGAAAGTCAAGCCCCGAACGTCGATGACATCGGTCGCTGTGTGCATCAGTGCCCTTCCGCGCAGACGAAATCACATCTCCGACCAGACTTCCCGGAACACCGGACATGACTGTACTAAACTTTCAGTAATTATTGAAGCCTTTTCTTGACGAGGAGGATTCGCGGTGTCAAAGTCCACAGATCTGCAGCAGTCGGCTGAGCAACTCGCCTTGGTGCTCAGCAGTCACGGCATGCAGAAGATGACCGCCCGCGTGCTCGCCACCCTGCTGTTCAGCGAACAACCCAGTGTCACGATGGCCGAACTGGCCGAGACCCTGCAGGCCAGCGCCGGGGCGATCTCGGGTTCGCTCAAGATGCTCACGTCCGTCGGCCTGGCCGAGCGGGTTCCCGCCCCGGCAAGCCGGCGTGAGCACTTCCGCTTACGCGACGACGCTTGGGCGGTCCTGTTCACCAGCCAGAACGAGACGATCGCGGCAATGCAGGCCGCCGCGGACACCGGCATCGCCGCCGCTGACCGCACCAGCCCGGCCCATCACCGACTGACGCAGATGCGCGATTTCTACACGTTCCTGATGGCCGAACTTCCCGCTGTCCTCGACCGCTGGCAGCACCAGAACGATCAGGGAAGCAAGCCAACCTGACGGTAGACGGCCCGCAGATAGCGGCGCATCTCCTCGGTGTCGGGCGGGTCGGGTTGCAGCACGCGGTAGGTGATCGCACCGACCATCATGTCGATCGACACGTCGAAATCCGTTTCGGCAGGCACAGTTCCACACTCGCGTGCGCGCTCAAGTAGGCGAGCGGCGAGCTTGCGGCGCGGCGCGATGTAGCGGTCCCAGTACACCGCCATGAGCGCCGGATGGCTGACCGCCGATCCGAGAACTCGGGCGACCAGCGCCCGGTAGTGCGGCGTGGTCGTCGTGACGGCGGCGCTTTCTATGGCCGCCTCGACGAGTTCGTAGGGCGACTCGACATCGATCTCCTCCGGTGAGGCCCAGCCCACCTCTTCGGCGATCAACGTCTCCACCGCCGCAGCGATCAACTCTTCCTTGGTCGACCACCGCCGGTAGATGGTCGGCTTGCCGACACCGGCGCGCTTGGCGATCTGCTCGATGCTGGAACCCTCGACACCACGCTCGATGAACAGGTCCAGCGCTGCCTGCAGGATCGCGCGATCGGCGCCCGCATCGCGCGGCCGGCCCCGGCCGGGCGGCGTGGTCATCGTACCGACCCTGAGCTCAAAGCTGTTGCCAGCCAACGGTCGAGGCCGGCCTTGTCGGCGGGACTCCCCCGCCAAGCCAGGTGGGCGTCGGGCCTGATCAGCATGGCCTCGGTGCCGCCGTGGTGCAGCGCCACGACGAATTCGCCTAGGTGAACCCGCAGGAGTTCGAGGTCATGGGGCACGCCGTCGGGCAACAGTAGCGCCCAACGGCCGCCGAGCTCACTGTGCAACCGGGTGGCGGTGCCGTCCGCGCGCGTGCACTGCCGATCGGCAATGCGATCCCCTGGTCGCGGTTTGTGGCCACCACCGCCGAGCGGACCTTTCCGATAACTCACCCACAGCTGCGATGTGGTGTACGTCGTCCACCGCTGGATGAACGACAGGCCGAACAGTCGAATGGCCACCTGGTCGCGCAGGAAGCGGCCCACCCGGTTGCTGGCCACGTTCATCCGGGTCACCGCGCTGGTCCCGCGCAGCACTTCGGTGGCCAGAGGCCTGCGCTCGGCCTCGTACGTGTCGATCAGTTTGTCGGAGGCCAGCTTTCGTATCACGAAGGCCAGTTTGAACGCCAGATTCTCGGCATCGCCTATACCGGTCAACATGCCCTGCCCGCCGAACGGCGCATGGGCGTGCGCGGCGTCCCCGGCGATGAGGATCCGCCCGTTGCGGTATCTGTCGGCGAGTCTGCGGTGAACGGTGAACACCGACAGCCACTCGGCGTCTCCGACGCTGACACTGCGCCCGGTCCGCTGCGGCACAACGTATTCGATGCGTGCGCGGATCTCGTTGTCGCTCGGCGTTTGGTCCGAGATGGGGTCGTAGACGAACAAGCGCCACAGATCGTCACGACCGCTCGGGTCCGGCATCGGCATCGCGCCCACCAACCCGTCGGGGTGGATCCACCCCGTCGTCCCGCTGCGGTCCACGTCCCAATCCAGGTGCACGTCAGCCAGCAGGAAACGTTCGGAGAGCTTGACGCCGGGAAACCCGATGGCCGCCTGTTGCCTGGTCACGCTGGAGGTGCCGTCGCATCCGACGAGCCACTTCGCGCGGACGCGTTCACCATCTGACAGTTCGGCAACGACGGCGTCGCCGTCCTCTCGCGCGGCGATCAAACCCCGGCCCCATTCCGGTTCGACGCCGAGCTCGGCCAGTCGGGCCCGCAGCGCCGCTTCGACCTTGGCCTGCGACACCACCATGGGCGGTGCGGCGGTCCGCATGCCGGGATCGCCGAACTCCAGGGTCATCACGGGACGGTCGCCGAGATAGGTGGTGATGCGCATCGCGCGTAACGACTCGCTGGGCAGCGTTCCCAGCGCGCCGATGCGGCCCAGCACTTCCGAGCCGCGCGCGTGCAGGAAGTTGGCCCGCGATGTGATCGCCGGCCCCTGCGCGCGGTCGACGACGCGGACCGAGATGCCATGTAGGCGCAACGAGCAGGCCAACGTCAGCCCCGTAGGGCCGGCGCCGACCACGATCACATCAGGGTTCTCATCCGAGAAGGACACAAGAATATAGTAACGATACCGTTCCGTAATTTAAACAGGCAGCCCGCCATGCCGCCCGGCCCGGCTATCTTCGGTCCATGAGCGCCGATGCAGCTGTGCACATGCGGGTCGAGAGCCTGTACCGGTATCCGATCAAGTCAATGCTCGGGGAGAGCGTGGAAACGTTGTCCGTCAACGCCGGCGGAGCAGAGGGTGACCGAAAGTTCGCACTCATCGACGAATCCAGCGGCCGGGTGGCGAGCGCGAAGCAGGCCCGGCTATGGCGGACGCTCCTGTCGTGCGGCGCTGTCACCGAACAGCGGCGCGTACGCATCCACCTACCGGACGGCAGCACGACGACGACCGACGAGGACGGTGTCGACGACGTGTTGTCACAGTTCGTGGGGCGGTCGGTCCGACTGATCGACAGCAGGCCCGCCGGCGCTTCCATCGAGCGCGCAGACCCCGATCAAGTGCTCGACAAAGGCATCGACGCAGAGGTCGACGCTCCGATCCTGGAGCTGGGTCTGGCAACCCCGGGAGACTCCTTCACCGATCTGGCTCCTGTGCATGCGATCACCACCGCGACCCTCGAGCGCATCGGCGTCGAGGCCGCGCGCTACCGGCCCAATCTGGTGATCGCCACGCCACCCGGTTTTCCCGCATACGCCGAGAACGAGTGGACCGATCAGATCCTCACCGTGGGCGGAGTGCGGCTACGGGCCATGGGACCAACTCCCCGCTGCGTCATTCCGACCCTCGAGCACGGTGCTCTACCCCGGGCGCCACACGCGCTCCGGACTCCCGCAGCCGAGAATCGGGTCGACGCCTTCGGCCTCGGCCTTCTGCCGTGCGCCGGCACGTACCTTCAGGTGCTCGCCGCAGGCACCCTGCAGATCGGCGACCCGGTCTCGCTCGACTGACCCACCTCCCACGGTGATGCGTGTGGTTCCGTGCCGAGACCGCACAGCAGACCACCAGAACCCTTGCCAAAGGTTCCGACCAATTACTAGGATATCCAAGTATCTCGGGTGAGCCCCGAGTTGCCACCACTGCGCACAATCCTGGACGGAATGTCATGACTACACAGATTCCCCACTTCATCAACGGCCAGCGCACCACCGCCGGGTCGACCCGTACCGCCGATGTGCTCAATCCCAGCACCGGCGAGGTGCAGGCACAGGTGGTCCTGGCGTCGGCCGCCGATGTCGACGCCGCCGTCGCCGGTGCCGCCGAGGCCCAGAAAGAATGGGCCGCCTACAACCCGCAGCGCCGCGCCCGGGTGTTGATGAAGTTCATCGAACTGGTGCACCAGAATGCCGACGAGTTGGCCGAGATGCTGTCCCTGGAGCACGGCAAGACCGTCGCGGACTCACACGGCGACATCCAGCGCGGCCTTGAGGTCATCGAGTTCTCGGTCGGCATCCCCCACCTGCTCAAGGGCGAGTTCACCGAGGGCGCGGGCACAGGCATCGACGTGTACTCGATCCGCCAGCCCCTGGGCGTGGTCGCGGGCATCACCCCGTTCAACTTCCCGGCGATGATCCCGCTGTGGAAGGCCGGCCCGGCGCTGGCATGCGGAAACGCGTTCGTGCTCAAGCCTTCCGAGCGCGACCCCTCGGTGCCGCTGCGGCTGGCCGAGCTGTTCATCGAGGCGGGTCTGCCCGCCGGTGTGTTCCAGGTGGTGCAGGGCGACAAGGAAGCCGTCGACGCCATCCTCGAGCACCCCGAGATCAAGGCCGTCGGCTTCGTCGGCAGCTCTGACATCGCGCAGTACATCTATTCGGGCGCGGCCGCGCACGGCAAGCGGGCCCAGTGCTTCGGCGGTGCGAAGAACCACATGATCGTGATGCCCGACGCCGATCTGGATCAGGCCGTCGATGCGCTGATCGGCGCCGGTTACGGCAGCGCGGGCGAGCGCTGCATGGCGATCAGTGTCGCAGTACCCGTCGGCGAAGAGACCGCGAACCGCCTGCGCGCCAGGCTCGTCGAGCGGGTCAACCAGCTACGGGTCGGGCACAGCCTCGATCCCAAGGCCGACTACGGGCCACTGGTCACCGGCGCCGCGCTGGAGCGGGTGCGCGACTACATCGGCCAGGGCGTCGAGGCCGGCGCCGAACTCGTGGTCGACGGCCGCGAACGGGCCAGCAGCGAGCTGACTTTCGGTGACGCGAGCCTGGAGAAGGGCTACTTCATCGGCCCCACCCTGTTCGACAACGTCACCACCGACATGTCGATCTACACCGACGAGATCTTCGGCCCGGTGTTGTGCATCGTCCGGGCGCATGACTACGAAGAGGCGCTGAAGCTGCCGTCGGAGCACGAGTACGGCAACGGCGTGGCGATCTTCACCCGCGACGGCGATGCCGCCCGCGATTTCGTCTCACGCGTGCAGGTCGGCATGGTGGGCGTCAACGTGCCGATCCCGGTTCCGGTGGCCTACCACACCTTCGGCGGCTGGAAGCGTTCCGGTTTCGGCGATCTCAACCAGCACGGGCCGCATTCGATCCTGTTCTACACCAAGACCAAGACCGTCACCGAGCGGTGGCCGTCGGGCATCAAGGATGGCGCCGAGTTCGTCATCCCGACCATGAAGTAGCCAACCCGTGAATCTGAACGACCCGTACAGCCTGAGCGAGGACGACCGTGTCATCACCGACACGGCGGCCGCGTTCGCCGAAAAGCGCATCGCGCCATACGCGTTGGAATGGGATGAGACCCATCACTTCCCCACCGACGTATTGCGCGAGGCGGCCGAACTCGGCATGGGCGCCATCTACTGCGACGAGGACGCCGGCGGCAGCGGGCTGCGTCGCCTGGATGCGGTACGCATCTTCGAGCAGCTCGCAGTCGCCGACCCCACCCTGGCGGCGTTCCTGTCCATCCACAACATGTGCGCGTGGATGGTCGACAGTTTCGGCACCGAGGAGCAACGCAAGACCTGGGTGCCCAGGCTGGCGTCGATGGAGGCCATCGCCAGTTACTGCCTGACCGAACCGGGTGCCGGCTCGGACGCGGCCGCGCTGCGGACGCGGGCCGTGCGCGACGGTGACGACTATGTGCTGGACGGGGTCAAGCAGTTCATCTCGGGGGCCGGCAGCTCGGATGTATATGTGGTGATGGCCCGGACGGGAGCGGACGGCCCGAAGGGCATCTCCGCGTTCGTCGTCGAAAAGGACGCGCCCGGGCTGAGCTTCGGCGCACAGGAACAGAAGATGGGCTGGAACGCCCAGCCCACCGCACAGGTGATCTTCGAGGGGGTCCGGGTTCCGGCCGATGCATTGCTCGGCGGCACCGAGGGCACCGGGTTCGGCATCGCGATGAACGGGCTCAACGGCGGGCGGATCAACATCGCCGCCTGCTCACTGGGCGGAGCACAGGCCGCCTACGACAAGGCGCTGAGCTACCTGGCCGACCGGCAGGCGTTCGGCGGGGCCCTGCTCGACGAGCCGACCATCCGGTTCACCCTCGCCGACATGGCCATGGGTTTGGAAACATCACGAAACATGTTGTGGCGAGCTGCGTCTGCCCTGGATGCAAACCACCCCGACAAGGTGACGTTGTGCGCCATGGCCAAGCTGTATGTCACCGACACCTGCTACGAGGTGGCGGATCAGGCGCTGCAGTTACACGGCGGCTACGGCTATCTGCGTGAGTACGGTCTGGAGAAAATCGTCCGGGATCTGCGGGTGCACCGCATCCTTGAGGGCACCAACGAAATCATGCGCGTGGTCATCGGTCGCTCGGAATCGAGCCGCGCCCGCAACTCTGCATAGGAGACGTACGTGAGCACGATCGCGTTCTTGGGGCTGGGCAACATGGGCGGGCCGATGGCCGCCAACCTGGTCACCGCCGGGCACACCGTGCGCGGTTTCGACCCGGTGCCTGCCGCGCAGGAGGCGGCAAAGACCAACGGCGTCAACGTGTTCGCCACCGGCGCCGAGGCAGTGAGCGGTTCAGACGTGGTGATCACCATGCTGCCCAACGGGGCGTTGGTGAAGAGCTGCTACGCCGAGGTGCTGCCCGCCGCCGCCGACGGAGCCCTGTTCATCGACAGTTCCACGATCTCCGTCGACGACGCTCGCGAGGTGCACAAGGTTGCCCTCGAGCACGGCTTCGCCCAGCTCGACGCCCCGGTCTCCGGCGGGGTCAAGGGTGCGGTGGCGGGCACGCTCGCGTTCATGGTCGGCGGTGCCGATGAAGCAGTTGATGCCGCGCGGCCTGTGCTCGAACCCATGGCGGGCAAGATCATCCATTGCGGTGCCGCCGGCGCCGGCCAGGCCGCCAAGGTGTGCAACAACATGGTGCTGGCGGTGCAGCAGATCGCCGTCGGAGAGGCATTCGTCCTGGCCGAGAAGCTCGGTCTGGACAAACAGGCACTGTTCGACGTGATCACCGGTGCGACCGGCAACTGCTGGGCCGTTCACACGAATTGCCCGGTGCCCGGGCCGGTTCCGACCTCCCCGGCCAACAATGATTTCAAGCCGGGGTTCGCGACGGCACTGATGAACAAGGATCTCGGACTGGCGATGGCGGCCGTGGAATCCACGGGGTCATCGGCACCGCTGGGCACGCATGCGGCGGAGATCTACGCGAAATTCGCTGAGTCGAATGCCGACAAGGACTTCAGCGCCGTGATCGAGACGCTCCGCAGCTGACGGCACCGCGTCGGCCCGCGTTTGTAACCGGGTGGCGATGAAATCCGCGTTTCGCCGCCACCCGGTTACGAACGCGGACGGCGCGAAAACCTATGCAGCAGTCGGGCTGCGCTGAACCCACCACTGGGTGTGCAGGCGCTGGCAGGCCGGCAGCCGCAGCGCATCGGGGCCGGCGAAGTCCGGCCGCACCGCAACCGCGCCGGGTGAAACCGGACTGGCGTCGGGGTCGATCACGACGCCCGCCATCCCTGCGGCGTTGGCCGACCGCAGGCCCGCGACCGAGCCCACCATGGCCAATGCGTCGTGGCCTGCCACGCCCAGCTCGGCCAGTGCGTGCCGGTAGAGCTCGGCGCCGGGTCCACTCACGTCGTCGGTGGTGACGACGGTTTCCACCAGACCGTCCCCGACGAGCTGGCGCACCAGGGGTTCGGCCCAGCGCCGACGGCCTGCGGCCACCACCCCGACCGGCAGCCCGGCCAGGAACGCGTCGTTCATCAGGTCCTCCAGACCCGGCCGAGGCGTCAGGCCGGCGTCGAGGATCATCTCGTCGAACATCATGTCCTTGGTCATGCAGATCTCGTCGGCGAGCACCTCGGTCAGCACATCGCAGTCCGGGCCCACGCACCGCTTGCGCAACTCGGCGGTGACGCGCTGGCGCTCGTCGTGCAGCGCGAGAAGCTGCTGGTAACGCGCGACACCCCATTGAATGGGCAGACCGTGCGCGGCGAAGGCGGCGTTGAAGACGACGCGATGCCCGTCGACGTCCACATCCGACAACGCATCGAGGTCCAGGATCACCGCACGCAGTGGATGGGCACTCGGATCAGGCTGCGAACAGTCCCACCAGAACCGTCCGGCCCGCCATGACTTCTCTTGTGTTGACGACACCACATGAGAGTGGCCCACGTCACATCTGTCGCGCGTCCCCCCTACGGGGGATTGGGCCGGTCAAGTTGATCTACCGACCGCGGTACCACCCTTAGGGTGATGCCATGGCGCCCTCCAATCCAGTGCGCCTTGTGCTGGTCGACGACCACGAAATGGTCATCGAGGGTCTCAAGGCCATGCTTGCTGTGTTCAACGACCGGGTCGAGGTGGTCGGTCAGGCCGTCGGCGCGGAGCGGGCGCTGAGTGTGATCGAAACGCTGGACCCCGACATCGTGTTGTGCGACGTCCGCATGGAGGGTTCCAGCGGACTGGATCTGTGCCGCGTGCTGCGCGAGCGCGACCCGGACCGCAAGGTGGTCATGCTGTCGGTCTACGACGACGAGCAATACCTGTTCCAGGCGCTGCGGGTGGGTGCGTCGGGATATCTGCTCAAGAGCATCAGCAGTGACGAGCTGGTCCGCCAGCTCGAATTCGCCCACAGCGGGCAGACCGCGATCGATCCGGGGATGGCGGCGCGGGCGGCCGGTACCGCGGCCCGCCTGCAACGCGACGAGTTCTGGCCCGGCGTCCGGCAGGGACTGACCCAGCGCGAGAGCGAGATCCTGTCCTTCGTGGTCGCGGGCCTGTCCAACCGCGGGATCGCCAACAAGCTGGTGATCGGCGAGGAAACCGTGAAGACCCACCTGCGCTCCATCTACCGCAAGCTCGGGGTCAGCGACCGGGCGGGCGCGGTGGCCACTGCACTGCGGGAGGGCATCTACCAGTGAACGCCGAGCCAGAGAAGCCGGGACGCGACGTGAGCTCCGAACCCGGCCCCATCGAGCTGACCGCCGAGGGGGAACTGGCGCTGCTGCGTGAGCTCATCCGGGCCGCATCGAGTGGTCCGGGAGTGGAGCCGCTGGCCGCCGCGGCCGCCAGGATGATCACCGCGTCGACCGCCACCGACGTGTGCTTCGTGCACGTGCTCGACGATTCCGACCGCGCCCTGACGCTGGCTGGGGCCACGCCGCCGTTCGACGCCGAGATCGGCAAGATCCGACTGCCGCTCGGGCAGGGCATCTCGGGGTGGGTGGCCAGCCACCGGCAGCCCGTGGTGATCAGCCACGACAAGGAGTCCGATCCCCGCTACATGCCCTTCGAATCGCTGCGCGGGCGTGACTTCACCTCGATGGTGTCGGTCCCGATGGAGACCGGGCCGGGTGGACTGGTCGGGGTGCTGAACGTGCACACCGTCGACCGCCGGGAGTTCACCCCGCGCGACGTGGAGTTGTTGTTGGTGATCGGCCGGCTCATCGCAGGCGCGTTGCACCAGGCCCGACTGCACCGCCAGCTGGTGGCGCGTGAGCGCGCACACGAGAATTTCGTCGAGCAGGTGATCGAGGCGCAGGAACTCGAGCGGCGCCGGCTGGCCGGCGATATTCACGACGGCATCTCCCAGCGGTTGGTGACGCTGTCGTACCGGCTCGACGCCGCGGCCCGAGCGGTCGACCCGGACACGGTGGCCGAACAGCTGGCGGCTGCGCGCGAGCTGGTGGCGCTGACACTGCAGGAGGCCAGGGCCGCGATCAGCGGGCTGCGCCCGCCGGTGCTCGACGATCTGGGTCTGTCGGGCGGACTGGCCAGCCTGGCCCGTTCGATCCCGCGGATCCCCATCGACGTCGACCTCGCCGAGACCCGGGTGCCCGACCATATCGAGCTGGCGCTGTACCGCATCGCCCAGGAATGCCTGCAGAACGTGATCAAACACGCCGAGGCGGATCGGGCCCGACTCACCTTCTCGGTCGACGACGGGGTGGCCCGGCTCGAAATCGTCGACGACGGAAAAGGATTCGATACCTTCGAGCACCCGCTGGGAAGTGACGAGATGGGCGGCTACGGATTGTTGTCGATGGCCGAGCGGGCTGAGATCGTCGGCGGCCGGCTGCACATCCGGTCGAGGCCGGGCGCGGGCACCACCGTGACCGCCTCCATCCCGCTGCCGTCCCCGATCACGTAAGTGCCGTCAGCTCTCCTGGAGGTGTGCCCGCACCGCGGGCACCGCGCGGGCGATCAACTCCTCGGTCGATTGCGACGCGATCGGCTCGATACGCAGGATGTGGCGCAGATAGGCGATGCCCAGCAGCTGGCCCATGGCCAGATCCACCCGTAGTTCGGCCTCCGGGCCGGGCAACGCGCTGGCGATCTGCGGGTAGAGCCGCTGCTCGATGAACTGACGGACCAGGGCTGCCGATTCCTCGTGGGTGGCCGCGCCGCGCAGGATCGCCAGCAGGGGCGCGCGGGTGTCGGCATGTTCCCAGAGTTCGAAGAACGCCTCGGTCAGCCGTTCGGCGAGGCCGTCGGGGCCCTCGTCGAGGATGCGTCCGCTGAATTGTTCTGGGTCGAACGGCCAGCCGACGGTGGCCCGGAACAGGTCGGCCTTGCTGCCGAAGTAGTGCCGGATCAGGGCCGGGTCCACCTGTGCGGCCGCCGCGATGTCGCGTAGCGAGGTCTTGTCGTAGCCACCCTCGGCGAACATCCGCCGGGCCGTGGACACCAGCTCGTCACGGGTTCCGGGCTGTCCCGGTCGTCGTCCACGTGGCGGCATAGTCCCGAAATTCTACAGTCGTTGACTTCTTACTCGGGCCAGGATTACGCTCGGATCATTAATTCCACAATTGAGGAGTTATCTGATGCCCGCTCCGCGATGGGTCGCCCAAGCCAACAAGATCGGCCTGAACAAGCTCACCCGGTTCATCGCGCCATGGGCGCCGGGGTGGGCGGTGGTCATCCACCGGGGACGCAAGTCCGGCCGCACCTTCCGGACGCCACTGTGGGCGTTCCGACGCGAGCACGGCTACGTCATCGCGCTGACCTACGGCTCGCAGGCCGACTGGGTGCGCAATGTACTGGCCGCCGGCGGGTGCGAACTGGAGTCGCGCCGCCACACCTACCGGCTGACCGCACCCGAGGTGTACACCGACGACAAGGCCACCGACATGCCCGCGTTCATCCGCTTCATGCTGCGCCGGGTGATCAAGGCCCCGGAGTTCCTCAGCCTGAAGGTCGCCGATTAACCGCCCAGTTTCCCGGCGAGTTCGGGGCACTCGTACTTGAGCGCCACGTTCACGATCGTCATGAGCGCGTCGGGCGGGAGCTTGCTGCCCATCTGTGTCAGCACGTTGACGACATCCTGCTTGGTCTTGTTGAAGCTGCCGCCGGCCATGATGCAGGCCATCATCAGCTGATCACCGATGGCGTTGTCGGAACCCTGGATGCCGGCGGCGCGGACCTCGGCGAACGCTTCCGGCGGCAACCCCGCGGAACCGCGCGGCGAGCCGGTGGTCGGCCTGGGGACCTGAGTCAGAGTTCGCTTGGGCGCCGTCGATGTCGCCGTGAACGGCGTGACGTCGTCGGGGGCGGTGGCCGTCCCGGAAGTCGTGGGACTACAGGCCGCCATCAATACGACAGCGGCGGCGCCGAGCGCCGCACCCACCCGTTTGGCGTTCATCGACACTCCCCTCCACTGCGTTCAACGCTAGTGGGGTAGCCACAAAGCCGACTCAGAAATCACCGGAGTGTCGGCGCAGGGTCTCGATCGAGGCGACCAGCGCACGTGACTGCTCGTCCGACATCCCGACATCGGCGAACACCTGCTCGTTCAAGGTCACCGTGGCGTCCTCGACCGTCGATCGCCCGAGTTCGGTGATGCGGACCAGCGTGGTGCGCCCATCGGTCGGGTGCGGGACCCGTTCCACCAGACCATTGGCCTCCAGGCGTCGGATCGCGTGCGTGACGCTGGTGACGTGCACCTGAAGGCGATCGGAGGCCTTCGTGATCGGCAGCGCGCCGGCCCGGCTGAAGGCCAACAGACGCAGCAGTTCGAACCGCGAGAAGCTCAGATCGTATGGCCGTAGCGCGGTCTCCACCCGGGCCAGCAGGATCTGGTGGGCCCGCATCACCGAGGTCACCGCGACCATTCCGCCGGCCACCTCGCCCCAACCGGCCGCCTCCCAGTTGGCGCGGGCCTGCGCGATCGGGTCACGCTTGTCTGGTGGCGAGGTCACGCCTCTTCTTACCGCATCGTCCCGCGGGTACCGCGCATTCTGCGCGCATCGGGTCCGGCCGGCCGGGTCCTCAACTCGCAGCGGTCACCGCGCTCAGCACCGCCCGGGTGGACTGCCGCGATCCGACGGTGATCCGCACCCCGCCGTCGGCGTAGTGACGCAATTGCAGTCCGCTGCCGTCGAACACCTCCGGCCACGGCGTGGGTCGGCCCGGCAGGAACAGGAAGTTGGCCTGCCCGTCGGTGCTGTAGACGCCGAGCGCCCGCAACCGCATCTGCAGATAGCGCCGTTCCGCGGCGATCATCCGGATACGTTGACGCAGTTGACTTTCCGCAGAATAGGACGCCGCGACCGCGACCTGGGCACTGATCCCGATCCCGAACGGCAACTGCATCCGCCACAGTTCGCGGGCGAGGTCCGGTGCGCAGAACCCATAGCCGATCCGAAGCCCGGCCAGACCGTAGGCCTTTGAAAAGGTGCGCACCACTACGACATTGCCGAACCTGGCGACCAGGGTGGGTCCGTCGATGCGGTGCTCGGCGGCCAGGAACTCCACGTATGCCTCGTCCAATAGGACGACGGTGTCCGCGGGTAGCCGGGTCAGGAAGCGCTCGACCTCAGCGGCCGGTTCGATCGTGCCGGTCGGATTGTGCGGCCGGCAGACCGCCACCACCCTGGCCTGCCGGGCCGCCTCGGCCATCGCGTCGAGGTCGTGCCTGCCGTGTTCATCGAGTGGAACGGTGACGGTCCGCAACCGGGCCATCTGGGCGAAGATCGGATAGCCGTCGAAGGTGGGAGTCGCCATCACCATGGTGTCGCCGGGGCTGGTCACCGCATGCAGCACCTGCATGATGACCCCGGTCGCGCCGGCTCCGACGATCACCTGCTCCTCGGCTATCCCGTCATGACGGGCGATCAGCGAGCGCAACCGCTGTGGCAGGAACTCCGGATACCGGTTGGCGGCCTCATCGCATGCCCGCAATGCCGAACGCACTGCGGGCAACGGCGGAAAAGGGCATTCGTTGAGCGACAGTGCCAGCGGGTTGACCGCCTGCGGCAGCGCCCCGACAGCGTCGAGCAGTGCCGAGCGGGGAGCCACCATCACGCGTCCCCAGCGTCGTCGCGGCCGCCCCAGCGCACGGCGGCGGCGCCGGCGAAGTCACCGGCGTGGGCGAAGGCGGCCATCAGCACGGTATCGCCGGCCTTCACCCGACCGCCGGTGACGGCCCGGTCGAAGTTGACGGGAATTCCTGCGGCGAACAGGTTTCCGCACTCATCAAACGTATCGACGTGTCGTTCGGGCGGCAACTCCAATGCGTCGCGCCAGTTCCGCAGGAACACGCGGTTGGGCTGGTTGGTGACAAACAGGTCGATATCCTTGGGCTGCACACCGATTCGATCGCAGACCGTATAGGACACCTCGGGCACCTGCCGGTTGCCCCGTGCCAGCACCTTGGTGATCTTGCTCTCGGTGAACCCGATGCAGGCCTCACCCGGGCCGGCCTGCCACCATTTGCGCGGGGGGTCCATGACGACGGTCATATCGCCCGCGTACTCCCCGTAGGTACGGCATTCGACGTCGAGGATGGGTGACGCATCGGACAGCGTCACCAACCCGACCGCGGCCCCGTCGCCGGGAACCGCCGCCTGCGCCTTACGCCGGATGGTCTCCTGATCGAACACCTGGCCCGCCGAGTTCTGGGCGATCGCGATCACCGCGGTCCGGCCCTCACCCGAACGCAACAGGGTGCGCGCCACTTTCAGCCCCAGAACGAACGCAGCACAGCCACCGTTGTGTAGGTCGATCACCCAGTTGGGCTTCATGCCCAGCCGGTGGGCCATGCCGCCGCCACCACCGTAGAACGGCATGTCGGGCAGTTGGGTGTGAGTGATCAACACGTCGGCCCCGGCGATGACATCTGCGCCGTGCCGCTCGATCAATCCGGCGGCGGCCCGCTCCACCATGTCGATCGCGGTTTCGTCGGGCCCGACGTGATGACGGAACCGCGGCGCCCGGAACATCACGTTCTCGGCCAGCTCGTCCGTTTCGGCGAACCCGGCGTAGTAGTCGGCACTGATCGGGTCTCCCGGCAGGTAGGTCGACACATCGATGAGGCTGACGGGTGTCTGTTCAGTCATGGCCGGACCTCACTTCATCCAGGCCGGAGTGACCGACAGACCGTTGTGGTGCCGGTATTCGGCGATTGCCTTGAGGTTTCGTAACTCCAGCAGGTGGCCGGGACCGAACATGTCCCAGAAGTCCCCCACCCATACCGGTCGCGCCGGGGGTGCGGTCTCCGGGTACGGGTTCTCGTCGTAGAACGGATGATGGCAATTCGTCCACAGCACAACCGAACCCGGCTTGTCGAGGACCACCTGCGCGTCGACGATGCGCATCAGATAGATCATCCACAGGTGCTTACCCTGGTCCCAGGCGCAGTGGTAGTCGACGGTCAGTGCGTCACGGTGGGCCACGGTGCGGGTGTAGATCTCGCTGCCGGGGCCCGACGGACCGGCACCGAGCCGGTCGTGGGCCAGCCACAGCCCGGGCTCCTCGGTCGGGGTGAAGCCGCGCAGGCTGTAGGTCCACTCCTCCAGGCAGCGGGTGTCGGACAGGTAGTCGAACAACTCGTCGGGTGGGCACTCGATGTAGTCGTTGACGGTGCAGTACTGACCGAACACCTGGTCGTGCGGGTAGACCGACCGCATCATGTCCATGATGATCGGCGTGGCCTGCTCCTTGGGCGAGGTCTCGATCCGGATGAGGCCGTCCAGCGGGGTGGGGGTACCCCGATGGACCGTGATGTCTTCAAGCGCGGGCAGTGACATGGGTCCTGTTCTCCTCTGGATTGGAAGGGGCGCTCTCGGCGGCGAGAAACGCTGCGAACGGCGGGATTTCGTCTGCTGAACACTCGATGCTGAGCACCGACGGCCCGTCGGCGTCCAGCGCCATACCCAATGCCCGGGGCAGTTGGTCGACGTCGGCGACGTCGTAGGCGGGTAGGCCGGGGAACATCGCGGCCAGCCCGGCGCCGAGCCAGCTCGGGCCGAACCTGTTGTATGAGTAGCGGTCCTCGTAGAACAGCTGCTCGCGGGTGACGCACATGGCGTGCGCGTGGTTGTCGAACAGTACGAAGGTGATCGGCAGCCGGTACTGCATCGCGGTGTGAATCTCCATGCCGTGCATAAAGAATGAGCCGTCACCGGCGATCACCACGGTGCGCCGGGCGGTGCCGGCGGCGGCCGCGTCAGCGGCGCGGTGAAACGTCATCCCGATCCCGGCGCCGAAGCTGTAGCCCATGCCGCCCATGCCGAGCGCCACCATGAAGCGGCCGTCACGGCGGGCAGGCAGGTAGTGAATGGCCGAGGCTCCCACGTTGCCGGCGTCGACGACGATATCGGTGCCGTCGGCCAGGTCTGCGTCGAGCACGGCCATCGCGTCGCGGTACCGGATACCCGGGCCGTGGTGGTCCGGTGTGCGTAGTTCGGTGCGCGGCAGGTGATCGGGCACCCGGACCTGGGTCGGACGGCCAGTCCCGGACAACGCGCGGGCCAGCTGCGTCAACGATTCCCGCAGGTCGCCCGAGTGGACATGGGTGCACGACGGATAGGGCACCTGGGCGCCGATCGAGTAGGTCGGCACCGAGCCCAGCACGCGGTCCAGACCGGCCCGGGCCGTCACCGTCATGCGGGTCCCCACCAGCAGGCACAAAGCACTCTGACCAGCGGCGACAGCCACCCCGGGGTGCCCCATCACACCGGCAACCCCCAGTGCGGAGGATGAGCCGAGACCCGGGGTGCCGGCCACGTCTTTGGCATCGGGGACGGTGGCCACCCGTGCGCGCAGTGTCGCCCGAAGTAGTTCGAGTTCGGCGCGAGCGTCGTCGCGGGCCACCTGCTCGCCGGCGATGATCGTGATCGGCCCGTCGGCCCGGCGCAACGCCTGTTCGAGCACCTGCGGATCGCCGAAGCGGATGCCTGCTCCGGCCAGGTAGACGCTCCCGTTGGCTCGTCCGTTGACGCCGCCTCCATCCACGCAAGCCACATCGGCCTGCTGAACATCCTTGGGCAGCAACAGGACTGCTGGCCCGCCGGTTCGGGCGGCTGCCAGCGCCTCGGGCAGCGCGGTGAGGATGTCGGCGGGCCTCAGAACCCTGCGGCAGTAGACCGAGACCGCCGAGAACAGGGCGTACGCGTCCAGGCTCCCGTTGTCGCCGCTGGTGTCCTGGAAGGCCCCGCGGCCGTCGAGTGTCGTCGGTGCCTGCCCGATCAGGGCCAGCACCGGAACCCGGCTGGCCAGGGACTCCCCGAGGCCGGGCACGGTGTTGAGGCAGCCGCCACCGGAGGTCGCCGCCACCACGCCGATCCCGGCACCGCTGCGGCTGTAACCGTCTGCCATTGTGGCAGCGGAGAATTCGTGTTTGGCCAGCACTGCGGTGATGTCGTCACGAAAGTAGGCCGCGTCGTAGAGGTCCTCGATGTTGGCACCGTCCACCCCGAAGAGGTGCGAGATCCCATTTGCGGCCAGGTACCCGACGATGTGGTCCACCACCCTGTGCGCCTTGACCATGTGTCACCTACTTCCGTGCTCTGCCAGTGACACGACCAGTGGGCGGCGGCGGTTCACCGTGGGGACGGATTCGTCCGAACTCCCGGCGACACCGCAGGAAATGCTCAGGACATCATCAAGATCAGCCGGAACCGAGGGGGATAGTGGAGGACGGGGGTTGTTGTTACCGGGGACCGCAGGACCCCGTGATCGGAGGCATCGGATGGCACAGCCGGGTATCGATTGGGAAGACGCCTATCGTCAGGAAACGCCGCCGCCGTGGAGCATCGGTGCCCCACAGCCGGAGCTTGCGCGATTGATCGAGCAGGGCAAGGTGCGCGGCGAGGTGCTCGACTCCGGATGCGGCCATGCCGCACTCTCGCTGGCCCTGGCCGAGCGGGGTTTCACCGTGGTCGGACTGGATTCCAGCCCGACGGCGATCGCAGCTGCGGCCGCGGCCGCAGCCGAACGTGGCTTGACCACAGCCAGTTTCGCGCAAGCCGACATGACCACCTTCACCGGTTACGACGGCAGGTTCAACACCGTGATCGACAGCGGCCTTCTGCACGCGCTACCGATCGATGGGCGCCGGCCCTACATCCAGGCCATCCACCGGGCCTCGGCACCGAACGCGGAACTGTACATCCTGGCGTTCGCGGCGAGGCCCTTCGGCGGCGAAGTACCCGGGCCCAACGGCTTCACCGCCGACGAATTGCGCGACACCGTCGCCACCGGTTGGACGGTCGACGAGGTGCGCCCGGCCAAGTTGTACGGCAACGACAACCCGGCTGCCGGCGCCGGCGGGCCGGCGTCAGCGCCCGGGGTGGAGCGTGACGGTGCCGGGCATATCGTGATGTCCGGCTTCCTGCTGAGCGCTCACAAGGATCCCGAGCTGCCCCGAGCGCCGTAACCGAACCGGACGCTCGGCGCTCGCTCAGAGCTGCTTTTCGAGCAGTACCTTGCCTTCGGGCGACGTAACCAGTTGCACCGCAGCGATATCCGACATCGGCATCTGGGTGTTGCCGCTGGGCAGTGCGGTGGCGCCGGACAACCCGATCCACGTCGCGACCTCGTTGCGGCTGCCGTCCCGGCCGACCACCATCATGCCGAGATTCTGCGGGGGCGCGTCCTGCTTGCCCCAGCTGCCATAACTGCAGGCCATGTCGATGCGGGTCCCCCAGGAGTAACTGGTCATCGCGATGCTGGCGTTGATGGGCGTGTCGGAGACCTTGCTCATCGCCAGCATCTGGGCGCTCTGCTGCTCGGAACCGCTGTGCAGACCGAACACCTCGGGGCGGATGCCGACCACCACACCGAGCGCCAGCAGCGCAGCGGCCACACCCACGGCGGCCGTGGTCACCCAGCGCGACCGGCGCCGCCCCCAGCTGACCTTGGCCAGCACGGACTGCAACACCTCGGGCCGCAGCGGCGGATCGGGCTGTTCGGATTCGAGGGCGAGCACGTCGTCCAGATCGAGCATGGCCAGTAGAGCGGGCATGCCAGTCAACTCGGCCACCGCGGAACGGCACTGCGCACAGCCATCCAGGTGAGCCTCGTACTCGCGTCGCTCGCTGCTTTCCAGCGAACCCAGCACGTAGGCCGCATCCCAGGTCCGGTACTTGTCGAGCTCAGCCGGATCAGGGATGTGGGGCACATCGAACCGTGTCATCGTGTCACCCCCATTTCCTGCAAGTTCAGTCTCAGTGCGCGTACCGCATAGTGCAGCCGCGATTTCACGGTGCCCTCGGGTATATGCAGATCGTCCGCGATCTGCCCGGTGGTCCAGCCCTGGTAGTACGCCCGGCGGACCACTGCCCGGTGTTCGTCGGATAGTTGGCTCAATGCCGTGGTCAGGAGGATTCGGTCCAACGCGTTGTCCACTTTGTCTGGGGTGGCGGCAGCCTTTGAATGCTCTGCCACCTGTTCGGGGTCGGGCACCCCGGTTTCGTTCCGAAAGCGGGCGCTTCGGCGTTCATCAATGATCATGTTTCGCGCCACCGTAAACAACCACGCCCGTGCCGAACGTTCGGTATCTGGAGCGGCGTCAGGCGGATGAGCGCTTGCGAGAAGACCGTCAGGCTTATGACGCCACGCACGCAGCAACGTTTCCTGCACCACGTCCTCGGCCCGGGCCCGATCGCCCGTGAGCCGCAGGGCATAGCGCCATAGCGCAGCAGCATGCTCGTCGTAGAGCATCCGCATCATGGCGGCCTCCGGATCATCCACTTCCCTACCTCCGTCTGTGACACGACGTTGGTGGCGATCCGGTTCAATTAGAACCTTTGCGCTCCGGCTGACACCAGCGATGGCGCGCGTTTCGAGTATTGATTGCTGGCGTTAATTACCGGGTGAGGATTCGGGGGCCGTTTTCGGTGACGGCGACCGTGTGCTCCCAGTGCGCCGCACGGGTCCCGTCGGCGGTGACGACGGTCCACTCGTCGTCGAGAATCACGGTCTCGGTGGTGCCCAGGGTCAGCATGGGCTCGATCGCCAGTACCGAGCCGGGCTCCAGGTACGGACCGCGGCCGGGTGAACCCTCGTTGGGCAGGAACGGGTCCATGTGCATCTGGCGGCCGATACCGTGACCACCGTAGCCGTCGACGATGCCGTACTTGCGGTCGTGCCGGGCTTCGGCGGCGTGGGTCTCGACCTCGATCGCGTGCGAGACGTCGGTGAGCCGGTTTCCGGGCAGCATCGCGGCGATCCCGGCCTCCATGGCGGATTTCGTTGCTGCAGAAAGAGCTTCGTCGGCGGCGATGAGTGCGCCGACGCCGAAGGTGACGGCCGAGTCACCGTGCCATCCGTCGACGATCGCGCCGCAGTCGATGGACACCAGATCGCCGGCGGCCAATTTCTCGCCCGCTGACGGAATGCCGTGCACCACACGGTCATTGACCGAGGCGCAGATGCTGGCCGGAAATCCGTGGTAGCCGAGGAACGACGGGGTGCCGCCACCGTCACGGATGACGGACTCGGCGATCTGATCCAGCTCGAGTGTGGATACGCCGGGGGCGGCGGCCGCCTGGACGGCCCGCAGTGCCGAGGCGACGAGCGCCCCGGCCACAGCCATCGCGTCCAACTCTCCGGCGCTGCGCTGCGCAACGACCTTGCGCTTGCGCAACCCCGGCAATCTGATCACTTACCCAGTGCCTGCAATGCGCGGGCGAACACCTCGTCGAGGGCGCCCACCGCATCCACGGTCTTGAGGTCGTCGCGGTAGTACTCCAGCAGCGGCTCGGTCTCGTCGCGGTAGACCTTCATGCGGTTACGGATGACCTCGTCGGTGTCGTCAGCGCGGCCACGGCCCTTGAGCCGGGTCAGCAGCTCGTCCTCGGACACCTGGAACTCCACCACTGCGTCGAGCTTGTGGTTGCGCGCGGCGAGCATGTCCTTGAGCGCGCCCGCCTGCTCGACCGAGCGGGGGTAGCCGTCGAGGATGAACCCGTCGGCGGCGTCGGCCTGGTCGATACGGTCCTCCACGAGGCGGTTCGTCAGCTCGGCCGGCACGAGATCGCCGGCGTCCAGGTAGCGCTTGGCCTCCAGTCCGAGCGGAGTGCCGTCACCGATGTTCTTGCGGAACAGATCCCCGGTGGAGATTTGTGGGATGCCGAGCTTCTCGGACAGCTTCTCTGCCTGCGTGCCTTTGCCCGCACCGGGCGGTCCGAGTAGAACGACTCTCACTTCAGGAACCCTTCGTAGTTACGTTGCATGAGCTGGCTCTCGATCTGTTTCACGGTATCCAGACCCACACCGATCATGATGAGAACCGCGGTACCGCCGAACGGCAGATTCTGCACCGAGCCGGTGTTGCCGATCTGCAGGAACAGGTTCGGCAGAACGGCGATCACACCGAGGTAGATCGAACCGGGCAGGGTGATCCGGCCGAGCACGTACCGCAGGTAGTCCGCGGTGGGCTTGCCGGGACGGATGCCCGGGATGAATCCGCCGAACTTCTTCATCTCATCGGCGCGCTCGTCCGGGTTGAACGTGATCGACACGTAGAAGTACGTGAAGAAGATGATCAGGCCGAAGTAGATCGCGATGTAGACGGGATCGGCGGGATTCGTCAGGTAGTCGGCGACGAACTTGTCCCACCATCCGGTGCCCGGGTTGGAGCTGCCGCTCTGGATCAGCTGGGTGATCAGGTGCGGGATGTAGATCAGCGAGGACGCGAAGATCACCGGGATGACGCCGGCCTGGTTGACCTTGAGCGGCAGGTAGGTGGAGGTACCGCCGTACATCTTGCGGCCCACCATGCGCTTGGCGTACTGGACCGGGATACGGCGCTGGCCCTGCTCGACGAACACCACGCCGATGATGATCAGCAGCGTCGCGGCAACGACGGCGGTGAACACCAGGCCGCCGCGGCTCTCCAGGATGGTCTGGCCCTCGGACGGGATCCGGGCGGCGATACCGGCGAAGATCAGCAGCGACATGCCGTTGCCGATGCCCCGCTCGGTGATGAGCTCGCCCATCCACATCACCAGCGCTGCGCCTGCGGTCATCACCAGCACGATGACGATCAGTCCGAAGACCGAGCTGTCCTGGATGATGTCGAGGCTGCAGCCCTGCAGCAGCCCGCCGTTGGCGGCCAGCGCCACGATGCTGGTGGCCTGCAGGACCGCCAGCGCGATCGAGAGATAACGCGTGTACTGCGTCATCTTGGCCTGACCGGCCTGGCCTTCCTTCTGCAACTGCTCGAAACGCGGAATCACCACGACCAACAGCTGCACGATGATGCTGGCGGTGATGTAGGGCATGACGCCCACCGCGAACACCGTCAGCTGCAGCAGCGCGCCGCCGGAAAACAGGTTGATCAACGAGTAGATCTGGGCGGAGTCGCCGCCGCTGACCTGCTCGATGCACTTTTGGACGTTCGGGTAGTTAACCCCCGGAGACGGGATCGACGCGCCGGCCCGGTAGAGAATCACCAGGCCCAACGTGAACAGGATCTTGCGTCTGAGGTCGGCCGTCCGCAGCGATGAGATGAAAGCCGAAAGCACTCTTCCTCCTGCGCAGCCGACCTCTCAGCGCGGCGTGCCAAACGGGGCTGGTGGAGCCAGCGTCAATGGTCAAGTCGTGTACGACCGCCCGGCAGGCGCGCAGCCTGCGAACTCAGTCGTCAAATCAGTCTACGAGAGTAACAGTTGCCCCCGAGTACCCCCGTCATGCACCCGCGCCCGCCCGCCTCGATCCGGCCGGGATCTGGCCGAGCTGCGGAGCAGAGCTTCTCTTCAGAATCGGAGCGTACAGTCGGCGACAGCTCATTACACCACCTAACTAACACGTTGATTTCGACTGAACAAAGGGGAATTCATGGCCCGGACTGCTGACGACTCGTGGGATCTGGCCTCCAGCGTGGGTGCCACGGCGACGATGGTCGCGGCAGCGCGCGCAATGGCCACCAATGCCGATGATCCGGTGATCGACGACCCCTTCGCCGCTCCCCTGGTCCGCGCTGTCGGGATGGACTTCTTCACCAAACTGGCCGACGAGAACTTCACCACCGAAGGACTCGACGAGGAGGCCACAACAGGGCTGATCCGATTCGCCAACGGCATGGCCGCCCGCACCCGATTCTTCGACGACTTCTTCCTGAGCGCGTGCCGTGCCGGTATCCGGCAGGCGGTCATCCTCGCGACCGGGCTGGACTCGCGGGCCTACCGGCTGCCGTGGCCCGACGGCACCGTCGTCTACGAGGTCGACCAGCCCGAGGTGATCGAGTTCAAGAGCGCCACCCTGGCGGACCTCGGCGCGGTACCGACCACCGACCGCCGCACCGTGGCCATCGACCTGCGCTTCGACTGGCCCTCGGCGTTGACCGAGGCCGGGTTCGACCCGTCGCTACCTACGGCATGGATCGCCGAGGGGTTGCTGGGCTATCTGCCGGGGGACGCCCAGGACCGTTTGCTCGACCAGGTCACCGCGCTGAGTGCGCCTGGCAGCCGATTCGGTGTCGAGGGCGTGCCCGCCACCGAGTCCAACGACGAAGAGACGATCCGGGCCAGAATGCAGGAGTTCACCGACCGCTGGCGGGCACACGGCCTGGACATGGACCTCAACGAGCTGATCTTCCTCGGAGACCGTGCCGATGTGACGACGTATCTGGAAGGACATGCCTGGAAGACCACGAGCATCTCGTCCAACGATCTGCTGGTCCGTACAGGTCTGCCGCCGGTCGAGGATGAGGCCCACGCGGCATCGGTCCTCTACATCAGCGCCGAGAAGTGAGGCGGGCGAGCGATGGCACGGTCTGACGCCGACAGCTGGGATCTGGCCTCCAGCGTGGGCGCGACGGCGACGATGGTCGCCGCGGCCCGCGCGATCGCCAGCGCTGAACCCGATCCGCTGATCAACGACCCCTACGCGGCGGATCTGGTGCGTGCGGTCGGGGTGGAGTTCTTCACCAAACTCGTCGACGGCGAGATCGCCCTCGACGGTGAGTTGGCCGCCGGTGCCGAGCTGATGATCGGGATCATGGCGGTGCGGACGAAGTTCTTCGACGACTTCTTCACTACGTCGGGCGCGGCGGGCATCCGACAGGCCGTGATCCTGGCTTCCGGCTTGGATTCCCGGGCGTACCGACTGCCGTGGCCCGAGGGCACCGTGGTGTACGAGATCGACCAGCCCGAGGTGATCGGGGCGAAGTCAGCGACGATGGCCCAGATCGGGGCCACCCCTACCGCCGAGCGCCGCACCGTCGCCGTCGATCTGCGCGACGACTGGCCGGCGGCTCTACGGGCGGCCGGCTTCGATCCCGAAGCGCCGAGCGCGTGGAGCGCCGAGGGACTGCTGGCCTATCTGCCGCCCGAGGCCCAGGACCGGTTGTTCGACAGCATCACCGCGCTCAGCGCCCCGGGCAGCCGACTGGCGACCGAGTTCCATCCCGATATCGCGGCGAACCTGCGTGAGCGCGGCAATGCGATGAGCGAGCAGTGGCGTCAGCACGGACTGGACCTCGACCTGGCCAACCTGTGGTACGACGGCGAGCGCAATTCGGTCGTCGACTACCTGACCGACCGCGGATGGTCGGTCACCGCCCGGCGCCGGCCTGAGCTTTTCGCCGAATACGGCCGCGAGTTCCCCACCGCAGAAGCCGCTGCGCCACAACGCAACTCGCAGGCTGTCATCGCCATCCGAGACTAGGAGCACCATTTCATGACCCGCACCGAAGGCGACAGCTGGGATCTGGCCACGAGCGTCGGCGCGACCGCGACCGGTGTCGCGGCCTCCCGGGCGCTGGCCACCAAGCAGCCCGACCCACTCATCAACGATCCGTTCGCCGACGCGCTGGTGCGTGCGGTCGGTCTGGAGCACAGCATCCGACTCGCCGACGGCGAGGTGTGCGTCGAGGGCGATCTGATGCTGGACCGGCAGCGGATGTGTGAGCAGATCGCCGTCCGTACCCGCTTTTTCGACGACTTCTTCACCGATGCTTCGGCGGCCGGTATCCGGCAGGCGGTGATCCTGGCCTCCGGCCTGGACACGCGCGCCTACCGGCTGGCCTGGCCGGCCGGCAGCGTCGTGTTCGAGGTGGATCAGCCGGCAGTGCTGGAGTTCAAGACCCGCACCCTGACCGATCTCGAGGCCGAGCCTGCCGCCGAGCTGCACACCGTGCCCGTCGACCTGCGCGACGACTGGCCCGCGGCCTTGCGCGCCAACGGTTTCGATCCACAGCTTCCGACCGCTTGGATCGCCGAGGGCCTGCTGATCTATCTGCCGCCGGAAGCCCAGGACCGGTTGTTCGACAACATCACCGCGCTCAGCGCCCCGGGCAGCCGGCTCGCCACCGAGCACATGGACGCCGCCTCGCTCAACGACAAGTGGACCGAGCGGGTCAGCCAGTGGTCGAAGAAGGTCGGCTCCGATATGGATCTGAAGGACCTGTTCTACTCCGGCGAGCGAACAGCCGCCCGCGACTACCTCGCCGCACACGGGTGGGACGCGACAGTGCAGCCCACCCGGGCCGCCTACGCGTCGCACGGTTTCCCCTACCCCGAGGAGCTTGACGACCTCGCCGGTGATTCTGGTTATCTGTCAGCAACACTCAAGACATCGAAATAGACGACCGGGAGGCGCACGATGGCACGAACCGATGACGACAGTTGGGATCTGGCCTCCAGCGTCGGCGCCACCGCCACTCTGGTGGCCACGGGGCGGGCGATCGCCAGCCAGGATTCCCACGGCCTGATCGACGATCCGTTCGCGGCGCCGTTGGTGCGCGCGGTGGGCATCGACGTGTTCACCAAGATGGTCGACGGTGAGCTGAGTCTGGATACCCTCGCCCAGCTCGCACCGGATGCAGCTGAGCGCGCTCGCTCGAATATCGACGAGATGGCGGTGCGTACCCGGTTCTTCGACGACTTCTTCATCACGTCGGGCGAGGCCGGTATCCGGCAGGCGGTGATCCTGGCCTCCGGCCTGGACTCGCGCGCATACCGGCTGCCCTGGCCGGCGGGCACCGTGGTCTACGAGATCGACCAGCCCGAGGTGATCGAGTTCAAGACGCGCACCCTCGCCGACCTTGGCGCGGAGCCGAAGGCGGAACGACGCACCGTACCGATCGACCTGCGGAACGACTGGCCGGCCGCCCTGCGCGCCGCGGGATTCGACCCGGCAAAACCGACCGCGTGGTGCGCCGAGGGTCTACTGATCTACCTGCCGCCCGAGGCGCAGGACCGGCTGTTCGACAACATCGCCGCGCTCAGCGCACCCGGCAGCGCGGTGGCCACCGAATTCGTGCCCGCGCTCAAGGATTTCGACCCGGAAAAGGCACGCGCCGCCACCGCGACGTTCAGCCAGCTCGGTCTGAACATGGACATGCCGTCGCTGATCTACCACGGCGAGAGGCATTCGGCCGCCGACTATCTGAACGCCAAGGGTTGGGAGATGTCCGGTACGCCCCGGTCGGAGCTGTTCGTCCGCCACGGCCTGCCGGTGCCCGACCGCGACGACAACGACCCGATGGGTGAAATCGTCTACGTCAGCGGGACTCTGGACTGAGCGGCGTCACGATACCCTGGCAAAGCGCAACGTCTCGCCCCTGGCTCCGCCCATCCACAGGTCCTGGCAGGCCGCGGCCATGTCGTCGAGTCCCTCGATGATCTCGCCGAACACGTTGCCGGGCACCCAGCCCTGGTCCCCGTTGATCAGCAGGTTGTTGCGGCCGTAGAACAGCGCCAGGTCGACGATCGCGCCGGTGGTTCCGGTACCGGCGCTGTTCTCGTATCCGTATGCGGGGTTGCCCAGATCGTCCGAGTCGAACGAGAACCAGCACAGATCGCCCGGTATCGGGGTGACCGTGGTGTTCTCCTTGCCGGGGTCGGTGCCGAATGCCGGCAGCAGGGTGTAGATCTCGTTACGGGCGTACTTGCCGTGAAATACCTGCGCCGCCAACGGCAGGGCGTCCCACACCGCGGCGCAGGTGCGCGGCGCCGCGTCGTCGAGGAGTCGGGCCACACAACTGACTCCGCGTTTGTCCAGCGACACCGTGACCAACCGGCTCATGCAACCTCCTCGGTGAGCAGCGCGGGCATCCGGCGATGCCAGTCCGTGGCGCCCTGGTACACGTCCCCCACCCGCAGCACCAGGGCATCCGAATGTCGGGGACCGACGATCTGCAGCCCGACGGGCAGGCCGCCCGTGCTGAACCCGCACGGCACCGAAAGTGCGGGCTGCTGGGTCAGATTGAACGGATACGTGTAGGGCGTCCAGCTCGTCCAGTCCGGTGAGGCCGAACCGTCGGGCACGTCCCGGCCGACGGCGAAGGCGGTCAGCGGCAGCGTCGGGGTGACCAGGACGTCATAGGTCTGGTGGAACCTGCCCATCAGTTCCCCCAGGTGCATCCGGACGGCGGTCGCATCCAGGTAGTCCGACGCGGTGAAGGTTGCCCCGGTCTCGGCCGTGCGCCGTAGACCGGGATCGATACGCCCGGCGTCCGGACCAGTCAGCTTGCCTTCCAACACCTTTGCCTCACCGGCGAACCACAGCACCTGGAAGGCGTGCACCGGGTCGGCGAAGCCCGGATCGACCTCCTCTACGTGCGCGCCTGCCGCCGCAAGTACCTCCACCGCTGCCCGTACCGCGACATCGACCTCAGGGTCGTTGACCCCGAAGCCGAGGGTCGGCGAGTAGGCGACCCGCAGCCCGGCGATGCCACCGGTCAGCACGGCACGGAAAGACGAACGCGGAGAGGGCATTGCCGACCAGTCCCGCCCGTCGAACCCGGTGACGACGTCCAGCAAGGCGGCAACGTCGGCGACCGTGCGCGCCATCGGGCCGGCGTGCGAAAGCGTGCCGAACGGGCTCGGCGGATACAACGGGATGAGACCGTAGGTCGGTTTGAGGGCGACGGTGCCCGTGAACGCGCCAGGAATGCGCACCGAACCACCGCCGTCGGTGCCCACCGACCACGCGCCCATGCCCAGTGCCACGGCCGCGGCACTGCCCCCGCTCGACCCGCCCGCAGTCACCGCGGGATCCCACGGGTTGCCGGTCACTCCGTAGCGCGGCGAGTCGGTCACGCCCTTCCACGAGTACTCCGGAGTGGTGGTCTTGCCGAGCAGCACCGCGCCGGATTCGCGCAGCCGCGCCACGCTGGGCGCGTCCTCGTTCCACGGGCCCGCCTCGTCGATGAGCCAGCTGCCACGCAGGGTCGGCCAGCCTCTGGTCCACAGCGCGTCCTTGATCGATGTCGGGATCCCGTCGCCGGGGCCCAGCGGACACCCGTCATGCCAACGCTTTTCGGACGCCCGCGCGGCGGCCATCGCACCGTCGGAGTCAACGAGCACAAATGCGTTGACCGCGTCGTTGTGGTGGTCGATGGCCGACAGCGCCGCTCGGGTCGCCTCCACCGGCGAGAGCGTCTTGGTCCGGTAGGCCTCGAGCAACTCGACGGCCTGTGGGATGGTCACGTCTGCTCCCCCGGTACGTAACCGAGCGCCTTGTCGACAACGTTGACCCACGGCTGCCCGGCCAGCCAGCGCCGCGCATTGTCGGCGAACTGATCGGCGAGAGTCTCCCGGAACCCCACGACGTCGCCGGACATGTGTGCGGTGATGACGGTACCGGGCGCGTCCCACAGCGGGTGTCCGGCGGGCAACGGCTCAATGCTGAACACGTCCAGGGTTGCTCCGGCGATGCGGTGTTCGGTCAGCGCGGCAAGCAGCGCATCCTCGTCGACGATCGGTCCCCGCGCGATATTCACAAGGTGCGCATCGGGTTTCATCGCCTTCAGGACGGCCGCGTCCACGAGACCACGCGTCGCCGGGGTGAGCGGAGCCGCAAGCACGAGGTGATCGCACCAGCCGACGGCCGAGACCAGATCGTCGGTGGTGACCACCGCACCGAAATCCGGATCCTCGGCGACCGCTTTACGCCCGGCACCGCGCACGGACAGACCGGCCGCGCGCAGCAGACGCGCGATCTCACGGCCGATGCCGCCCGTCCCGACCACGAGTGCCGTCGCACCCGCGATGCTGCGGGTCTCGCGGTAGCGCCACTCATGCCGGCGTTGGAAATCCAGGCTGGCCTGGGTCCCCTTGGCATGGGCCAGCACCGCGCCGAGAACGTATTCAGCTATGGGACGGTCGAATACACCGCGGGCATTGGTGACCACCACGTCCGATTCCCGCAGCTCGTCGAACAGCAGTGTGTCGACACCGGCCGCGGGGACGTGAATCCACTCCAGCGCATCCGCACGCGCCCACACTTCACGCAACGCAGTGGAGAAGTAGTCCCACAGCAGCAGGGCCCGCGCCCCTTCGACCGCCTGCCCCAGCCCGTCGGCGTCGCAGTAGCGGAAGTCGGCATCCACGCAGGACAGGCCCGGCACCCGGTCGGTCTCGTGCTCACACAGCACCGCGATCACGGGGCGGGCGGCTGCAGGCGGCACGGTTCCGAGGCTAGGCGTCTTCGTAGGATTGTCAACAATCTGTTGCCGGTTGGCCGACTCGGCCTCACACTATGGACATGACACTCGAGGAAGTCATTCCTCCCCCACCGTTACAGCAGGTGGGGATAGGTGTTGTGACACCGTACGACTTCGCTCTCGACCGCGAACTGTGGCGTTGGGCGCCCAACGACGTCAGCCTCTACGTCACCCGGTTGCGATATGCGCCGCTGCCGGTGACGGTCGACATGGCGGTGCATGTCTCCGAACCCGAGCAGGTCGAGGCCGGCGCCGCGAACGTGCTCGCGGTGGCTCCGCTGGTGACGGCCTATGCGTGTACCGCGGGAAGCTTCGTCAAGGGAATGGCAGGCGAGGCCGCACTGGTCGCGGCGATGCGCGCGGCCGGAGCCCCGGCCGCGGTGACCACCAGCGGCTCCATGCTCGCCGCGCTCCGGCACCTCGGGGTGAAGACGGTCGCCACGGTCACTCCCTACACCGCCGACCTCACGAGCGGGCTGACCAGTTATCTCATGGAAGCCGGGATCGAGGTGGCCGCCACCGCAGGCCTGGGGATGACATCGCAGATCTGGGCGGTGCCGTATGCGACAACGGCCGAGTTGGTTTGTGCCACAGATTGTTCCGATGCCGAGGCTGTCGTCATCAGTTGCACGAATCTGCCGACCTACGATCTGATCGCACCGCTGGAGCGCGAGCTCGGCAAGCCGGTGGTCACCGCCAACCAGGTGACCATGTGGGCGGCACTGGCCGTCGCGGGCCGCAAGGCCGTGGGAGCCGGTCAGCGACTGCTGGAGACCTGAACGCGCGGTAGCGACCTGGCCACCCTTGAAAGGACGATGCATGACCACGGTGGGGATCCTCTATCCCGGCCACAGCGCCGAAGACGACTTCGGCGCGCTGGAGGCACGTCTGCAGTCGGCGGTCAGACTGCCCGTCGCGATCACGTCGGTCGGCGAGGACGCCCATCGTGTCGATGCCCTCCTCGACCTCGGCCGGACCGAACGCCTCGCCGACGGTGTCATGCGCCTGGGGGCGGCACGTCCGGATTCGATGATGTGGGCGTGTACGTCGGGCAGTTTCGTCTTCGGGCGCGACGGAGCCCGACGCCAAGCCGACGATGTGGCCGCCGCCTCCGGCGTCCCGGCTTCGTCGACATCGATCGCCTTCGTAGATGCATTGCAGCACTTGGGTATCCACCGGGTTGCCGTGGCCGCCTCCTACCCGGGGGACGTGGCGGCACACTTCGTCGCGTTCCTGTCGGCCGGCGGCATCGACGTGGTGTCGATGGGCAGCCACGACATCCTCACCGCAGCCGAGGTGGGCCGGCTGCCGCAGGCACAGGTGCTCGCCATGGTCACAGCCGCCGACCACCCCGACGCCGATGCTGTGCTGGTACCCGACACCGCCATGCACACAATGGGTTTCATCGATCAGCTGGAATGCGCCGTCGGCAAACCGGTGCTCACCGCCAACCAGGTGACGGTCTGGAAGGGCCTGCACCTACTCGGCCCCGTGCCGCCGCTCCCCGGGCTCGGCCGCCTGTTCGGAGCCAGGCCGTGACCGACTTCATCACTCCCGTCGAGCAGGAGTCGACACCCAGCATCGTCGCCGAGAAGCTCCGCCAGGCCATCGCGCACGGCGAGCTCGTCCCCGGCACGCAACTCGGCGAGGCCGAGTTGGCGCGCAGCTTCGGAGTCAGCCGCGGACCCCTGCGGGAGGGCATGCAGCGCCTCACCCAGGAAGGTCTGCTGATCGCGATCCGCAACCGCGGAGTGTTCGTCAACACGATGGACTCCGGCGAGATCCGCGACATGTACCTGGCCCGCGAGGCAATCGAGCGGACCGCGAGCCGCCAGATCCTGCAGGGCGACTATGCGAGCGCCGGAGACGCGCTACTCGCCGTGGTCGACGAGATGGCAGCAGCCCGCGACCTCGATGAAGTCAGCGAAGCCGACATGCGTTTCCACGAGGTGCTCGTCGAACTCGCAGGCAGCCCGCGGCTCTCACGCCTGCACCAGACCTTTCTTGTCGAGACCAGGATGTGTGTGCACGCACTGGCCGACACCTACGACGCCGCCACCGACCGGGTGAACGAGCACCAGGCACTGGCGGGCGCCATCCAGTCCGGAGACGTCGCACTCACGGACAAGTTGATGCTGGCCCACATGGAGGACGCCGTCGACCGGTTGATCGCGCGACTACCGGCCGGCTGACGCAGACGGCGTACCTGTGTCCGTCTCGGGTTCGGGCTCGTACTCCAATTGCGCCGGCGCTTCGGGCGTGCCGGGGATCTCGGTGCCGCTGATCGGACATCGCGCGGTCTCGGGCACCTTGATCAGCGCGATCATCCCGATCACGCAGGCAATCATCATGTAATAGGCCGGCACCAGTTGATCACCGGTCTTTGCCACCACCCAATCGTTGACCGCGGGGGCGGTGCCACCGAACAGCGATGTCGACACGTTGTAGGCGATGGCGAAGCCGGCGTAACGCACCTGGGTGGGGAACATCGCCGGGAACGTCGCGGAGATCGTCGACAGCTGGGGCACATAGAGCAGGCCCAGCACCGCGAACGCGATGATTGCACCGACCATGTTCGTCGACATCAGCAGGAACATCGGGATGCCGGCGACGAAGAGACCGATCAGCGAGACCCACCACATCGGTTTGCGGCCCACCCGGTCGGAGATGTGGCCCGCGAATGGCAGGAACACCATCATCGACAGCATGCCGATGATGGGTACCACCAGGGCGTGGCTGCTCGACAAGCCGATCGTCTGCTCCAGATACGTCGGCATGTAGGTCAGCAGCGTGTAGTTGACCACGTTGAGCGCAACGACCAAACCGCCCAATCGCAGGATGGGGCCCCAGTACTCGACCACCAGATCCTTGAGCTCGGACGCGGGCCCACCTTCCCGCTCCCCCTTGGTTTCGAGTTCGCGGAAGATCGGGGTGTCCTCCAGCTTCGAACGTAGGTAGACACCGACCAGTCCGAGCGGGGCGGCCACGAGAAACGGTAGCCGCCAACCCCATTGCCCCATCTGCTCATCGGAGAGCAGCGCCGAGAAGCCGAGCATCAACAGCGCGCCCATCGAAAAGCCCGCGAGGGTGCCGAATTCGAGGAAACTGCCGAGGAAACCGCGCCGACGCGACGGAGCGTACTCGGCCATGAATGTCGCGGCTCCGCCGTATTCTCCTCCGGTGGAGAAGCCCTGGATCATCCGCAGCGCGACCATGAGCACCGGGGCCCACATCCCGATCGCGGCATAGGACGGAATCAGGCCGGCGCAGAACGTCGCGCCCGCCATCAACACGATGGTGATCGCGAGCACGTGTTTACGGCCCAGCCGGTCGCCGAGTGGCCCCCAGACGAATCCGCCGAGCGGGCGGACCAGGAACGACACAGCGAACGTCGCGAGGGCCAGCAGGGTCGCCTGTTGGGCGTCTCCGGGGAAGATGGCGGCGGAAATGTAGCCCACGCCATAGGCGTAGATGCCGTAGTCGAACCATTCTGTGGCGTTACCGATCGCCGACGCGGCGATGGCCCGCTTCAACACACCGGGGTCGGGCGGATCCTCTGAGGGTTCGCGATAGTCGATCTCCGGTTTGTCTCCGAAGCCCCTCATCGGGCTGTTATGCGCGGGCACGAGTCCTCCATGTGTCTGACGACACCGTTCCCCGCCGCGCACTCTGTTACGGCTGCTCTGACTGGGTTGAACACCGCAGGGCCAGGCCGTCGTTTCGTCGACAATTCAATAGTTGCCAAGATCTGACGTTACAGCCCCACGGCCGACAAAGCGCCGCCCGCTACCGCGTCGTAACTATCGCAAGCGTCAAAACCGGGGTTCTCCCAGCCAGAGCGCGTGGGATCCGGTCACCGCGCGCCCGGCGTTCTCGAGTACTCCGACCACCGATTGCCCCAGCAGGTTGCCGACAGCCTGCGGCACCGACGCGGCTGCGGGTTGAGAGGACGGCTTGGGCCGCAACATGTCCAACCAGGACGAACCGGGATAGCTCAGCACCCGCACCTTGGTGTCCGGATCCAGCCCGGCCAGGACCTTGGCGCGGGTGACCGCGGTACGTAGGCCACCGAGTTCGTCGACGAGGCCGTGCCCCTTGGCGTCGGCGCCCGTCCAGATCCGACCGCGCGCCACCTGGTCCACCTGCTCGACCGAGAGCTTGCGCCCCTCGGCCACGCGGGTGATGAAATCGGTGTAGAGCAGGTCGGTCTCGGCTTCGATTTGGGCGTGCTGTTCGTCGGTGAACGGTGAGTTCGACGACCAGGCATCGGCATTCGGGTTGGTACGCAAGGAATCCGATCCGACGCCCAACTTGTCCTTGAGCTCACGGGAGACCAACTTGCCGGTGATCACACCGATGGACCCGGTGATGGTGCCCGCATTGGCCACGATCTCGTCTGCGGCCATCGACACGTAGTAGCCGCCCGATGCTGCCACCGCCCCCATCGAGGCGACGATGGGCTTACCGCGCTCGCGAATCCGAACCACCTCGCGCCAAATGGTTTCCGACCCGGACACCGAGCCGCCGGGGCTGTCGACGCGCAGCACGATCGCCGACACCTCATCGTCGGCAGCGGCCTCACGCAGAGCCGCGGCGATGGTGTCGCCGCCGGCACTGGAATTACCCAGCGGCAGCACCTGTGGCCCGCCGCGGCCGCTCACGATCGGGCCGTGCAACGTCACCAGCGCGATCGTGGGCTTGGACTTACGGCCCGGTATCTGTGGCGTCGGAACCTTCGGAGTGGTCCGCGCATAGCGCGAAAGATAAAGCCGCGGTAGAGCATCGGGGTGACTGTCGGCATCGGCGCCTGCCTCGGTCGGCCCGCCGGACAGTTCCCCGATGCGTGAATAGGCTTCGTCACGGAACCCGATCCGGTCGATCAGGCCGGCGGTGACGGCGTCATCTCGCAGCACCGGCGCCTTGTCCGCCAGTACGTTGACCGCCTCCGAGGTCAGGCCCCGCGATTCGGCGATGGCCTGCCACACCTGCGATTGCAGGCTCTCGATCATCCGGCCGTCGGCCTCACGCTGCGCGTCGGTGTAGCGGGCTTCCGTGAAAACGTTTGCCGCGGACTTGTATTCGCCGCGCGCGACGAACTGTGCCTCGACACCCACCTTGTCCAGCGCGTCGCGCAGGAACATCGCATTGGTGGCGAAACCGACCAGCCCGACTGTGCCCGAAGGCTGCATCCACACTTCGCGGAAGGCGGATGCCAGGTAATAAGACAGCGTGCCGGGGTACGTCTCGGCCCACGCCACCGTGGGCTTCACCGCGCTGAACGCCGCGATGGCATCCCGCAGTTCCTGTACCGGGCCGGGCGCAGCGGCGGGCAACTGCACCCGCGCGATCAACCCGGCCACCCGGTCGTCCTCGGCTGCGCGGTGGATCGCGGCGACGGCCTGCCGCAACACCAGCGGGCGGCCCCCGCCCGCGATCACGGCCAACGGGTCGAATCCGGCGGTCTCCGGCGGCGTCGACATCAGATCCAACTCCAGCACACACCCGTTGGGCACTCCGTTGTGCCGGGCGGTGTCCACGCGCCGGGCCAACACCTTGAGATCGTCCGGGCCGGGTAGTCCTGGGAGAAAAGCGAACATGGACCGAGCCTACCGATCGGCGGATTCCGCGCGCGGCGACGAGAACTGTCGCCCTACCGGACCACCGTCGTACCGTGAGACGGGTGACGTTCTCCATCTCGCTCCCGCAACTCGATCACGACGGCTTCGACGACGCGGCCTTCAAGGCGTATCTGGCCCGCGCCGAGGAACTCGGTTTCGAGGGCGGTTGGACGATCGAGCAGACCGTGGGGCCGGCACCGACGATCGCCCCGTTGGAACTGTTGTCGTATGCCGCGGCGGTCACCACGAGGCTGCGGCTGGGGGTCGCGGTTCTGGTCACCTCATTGCACGACCCGTTGCAGTTGGCTTCGGCGATCACGGCGGTGGACCGGCTCAGCCACGGCCGCCTCGACGTCGGCGTGGCCCCGGGCGGCAGCTTCCGGCAGTTCCCGGCGTTCGGGGTGGACTCGTCGACATTCATCTCCAGCTTCACCGAGGGTTTGGAGTTGATGAAAGCCGCCTGGTCGGATGAACCCCGGATCACCTTCCACGGCCGCTTCCGCGATGTCGACGATCTGGCCATCAGCCCCAAACCCGTTCAGCGGCCACACCCGCCGATCTGGTTCGGGGCCAACGCACCGAGGGCTCTGGCGCGGGCGGTCCGTTACGGCGATGCGTTTCTGGGAGCCGGCTCGTCGACCACCGCGGCCTTCGCCGAGGCGGTCCGGACGGTGCACCGCGAAATCGACGAGCAGGGCAAGGATCAGGCCGGATTCCGGATCGGCAAGCGGGTGTATCTGATCGTCGACGACGACCCTGCCCGTGCTCGCGAGCGGGTGGACGCGGGCCTTCGGCGGATCTACGGGGACCGGACGCACCTGGGCGAGGTGGCGGTCGCCGGGACCGTGGACGACGTGGTCCGGGGTCTGCGCGAGGTGCTCGAAGCGGGGGCACAGACCGTCGTACTCAACCCCACCGGCGCCACGATCGCCGAGGACCGCGAACAGATGGAACGGCTTGCCGCCGACGTGATCCCGCAGCTCACCTAGGTTCCGCGACCAGTCCCCCGCAAGCGGGAGGGGCCCCCAACAAAAGTGCCCCTTTTCAAAAGAAAAGGGGCACTTTTGTGTCTGCTGACGCAGCGAAACTAGAGCTCGGTGGCCGAACCGCCGGCAGCGGAGATCGCCTCACGGGCGCTACCGCTGAACTTGTTGGCGGTCACGTCGACCTTGACGGCCAGCTTGCCGTCGCCGAGCACCTTCACCAGGCTGTTCTTGCGAACGAGGCCCTTGGCAACCAGCTCGTCGACACCGATGGTGCCGCCCTGCGGGAAGGCCTTGGCGATGTCGCCGACGTTGACGACCTCGTACTCGGTCCGGAAGCGGTTCTTGAAGCCCTTGAGCTTCGGCAGCCGCATGTGGATCGGCATCTGGCCACCCTCGAACGTCGCGGGGACGTTCTTGCGGGCCTTGGTGCCCTTGGTACCACGACCGGCGGTCTTACCCTTGGAGCCCTCACCACGACCGACGCGGGTCTTGGCCTTCTTCTCTCCGGGGGCGGGCCTCAGGTCGTGAAGCTTGATAACGGACATCAGGACTTCACCTCCTCCACCTCGATGAGGTGATGAACGGCCTTGATCAGACCGCGGGTCTGCGCGTTGTCCTCACGCACCACGGACTGACGAATCTTCTTCAGCCCCAGGGTCCGCAGGCTTTCGCGCTGCTTCCAGCGTGCGCCGATGGTTCCGCGCACCTGGGTGATCTTGAGTTCTGCCATGGTTATGCCGATCCCTCACGCGCTGCTGCGGCAGCAAGCGCTTCGCTCTCGCGCCGGGCCTTCAGCATGCCGGCCGGCGCCACGTCCTCGAGGGGCAGACCGCGACGGGCCGCCACCTCTTCGGGACGCTGGATCATCTTCAGCGCGGCAACGGTGGCATGCACCACGTTGATCGCGTTGTCACTGCCCAGCGACTTGGCCAGGATGTCGTGCACGCCAGCGCATTCCAGCACCGCGCGAGCCGCACCACCGGCGATCACACCGGTACCCGGGCTGGCGGGACGCAGCATCACCACACCGGCAGCGGCTTCGCCCTGAACCGGATGGACGATGGTGCCGCCGATCAGCGGAACCCGGAAGAAGCCCTTGCGAGCCTCCTCGACGCCCTTGGCGATGGCGGCCGGAACTTCCTTGGCCTTGCCGTAGCCGACGCCGACCATGCCCTTGCCGTCACCGACGATGACCAGCGCGGTGAAGCTGAAGCGCCGACCACCCTTGACCACCTTGGAGACGCGGTTGATCGACACCACGCGCTCGATGTAGTTGCTCTTCTCGCCGCTGTCGCGGCCACCACGGCCACCGCGGTCGTCGCGGCGGCCACGGCCACCGCGGTTGTCGGAAGCGCCTGGGCCGCCGGCACCAGTTGCCTGCTCGGCCATCATGCAGTCCTCTCGTTGACAGTCATCAGAATTTCAGCCCGCCCTCGCGCGCGGCATCCGCCAGCGCGGCGATCCGGCCGCCATAGGTGTAGCCACCGCGGTCGAACACAACCGTGTCGACGCCGGCAGCCTTGGCACGCTCGGCGATCAGCTGACCGACCCGAACGCTGTGCGCCTTCTTGTCACCCTCGACGGCACGCACGTCGGCCTCGATCGAGCTGGCAGCCGCCAGCGTGACGCCTTCCAGATCATCGATGAGCTGGACGTGGATGTGCCGTGCCGAGCGGTTGACCACCAGACGCGGGGTCTCGGCGGTGCCGGAGACCTTCTTGCGCAACCGGGCGTGCCGACGCAGCCGGGAGTTACGGCGAGTCTCAGAGATGTTCTGCCCCACCGGCTTGCGGACGGCGGCAGCTTGAGTCTTTGCAGCCATAGTTACTTACCTGTCTTTCCGACCTTGCGGCGGATCTGCTCACCCTCGTAACGCACACCCTTGCCCTTGTACGGGTCGGGGCGGCGCAGGCGGCGGATGACCGCGGAGATCTGACCGACCTTTTGCTTGTCGATACCCGTGACCGAGAACTTGGTGGGCGTCTCGACGGCGAAGGTGATGCCCTCGGGCGCCTCGATCACCACGGGGTGGCTGTAGCCGAGTGCGAACTCCAGGTTGGAACCCTTGAGTGCGACGCGGTAGCCGACGCCGAAGATCTCCATCTTGCGGGTGTAGCCCTCGGTGACGCCGGTGACCAGGTTGGCCACCAGGGTGCGGGAGAGCCCGTGCAGGGAGCGGCTGCGCCGCTCGTCATCGGGACGGCTGACCACGATGGCGCCGTCTTCGTTGCGCTCGACGGTGATCGGCTCGGCGACATCGAGGGTCAGGGTGCCCTTGGGGCCCTTGACCGAGACGTTGCGGCCGTCAATCGTCACATCGACCCCGGCGGGAACCAGGACCGGCTGCTTACCAATACGCGACATGTCTTCTATCCCCTCACCACACGTAGGCGAGGACTTCGCCGCCCACGCCGCTTCGTGCCGCCTGACGGTCGGTGAGCAGGCCCGAGGACGTGGAGATGATCGCCACGCCCAGGCCGCCGAGCACCCGAGGCAGATTGGTGGACTTTGCGTAAACCCGCAGACCGGGCTTGCTCACGCGACGCAGCCCGGCGATGCTGCGCTCACGGCTGGGGCCGTACTTGAGCGACACCACCAGGGACTTGCCGACGCGGGCATCCTCGGTGCGGTAATCGGAGATGTAGCCCTCTTTCTTGAGGATCTCGGCGATGTTCGCCTTGATCTTCGAGTGGGGCAGGGTCACCTCATCGTGATACGCCGAATTGGCGTTGCGCAGACGTGTCAAGAAGTCTGCGATCGGGTCAGTCATCGTCATGACAACCGGCTCACCTTCCTCGCGGCGGTTCCCTGTTCAGGGCCTTCCGCAACCTGTTTGGATTGGTCTGTGTGGTCTACTGCGCAGATGCCGGCTGGATTACCAGCTGGACTTCTGCACACCGGGCAGCTCACCTGCGTGCGCCATCTCGCGCAGGCAGATGCGGCACAGCCCGAACTTGCGGTAGACCGAGTGCGGGCGACCGCACTTGTTGCACCGCGTGTACGCGCGAACCGCGAACTTGGGCTTCTTGTTGGCCTTGTGGACCAGCGCCTTCTTTGCCATGTGCTCAGTTCTCCTTGAAGGGGAAGCCCAGCGCCTTCAGCAGCGCACGGCCTTCGTCGTCGTTGGTCGCCGAGGTGACCACGGTGATGTCCATACCGCGGGGACGGTCGATGGAATCGACGTCGATCTCGTGGAACATCGACTGCTCGTTGAGGCCGAAGGTGTAGTTACCGGTGCCGTCGAACTGCTTTCCGTTGAGGCCGCGGAAGTCGCGGATACGGGGCAGGGCGATGGAGATCAGCCGGTCCAGGAACTCCCACATCCGGTCGCCGCGCAGCGTGACGCGCGCGCCGATGGGCATGCCCTCGCGCAGCTTGAACTGTGCGATGGACTTGCGGGCCTTGCGGATCTCCGGCTTCTGGCCGGTGATCAAGGCCAGATCGGCGACCGCGCCGTTGATCAGCTTGGCGTCACGGGCGGCGTCACCGACACCCATGTTGACGACAACCTTGACCACGCCGGGGATCTGCATGACGTTGTCGAACTCGAACTGCTTGTTGAGCGCCTCGCGGATCTCTTCGCGGTAGCGCTGCTTCAGGCGGGGCTGAACCTTTTCTGGTGCGGTCATCAGATGTCCTTGCCATTGGTCTTGGCGATGCGGACCTTCTTGCCGGTCTCTTCATCGACGCGGTAACCCACACGAGTCGGCTTGCCGTCGGAATCGACCACCATCACGTTGGACACGTGGATGGCGGCTTCCTGGGTGACGATGCCACCCGACGATGCGCCACGCTCGTTCTGCGACTGGGCAGTGTGCTTCTTGATCCGGTTGACGCCCTCGACCAGAACCTTGTCGCGGGTCGGGTAGGCCTCGATGACCTTGCCCTTCGCGCCCTTGTCCTTGCCCGAGACCACCAGAACGGTGTCGCCCTTGTGGACCTTCATCACAAAACCTCCGGCGCCAGCGAAACGATCTTCATGAAGCGCTTCTCGCGCAGTTCGCGGCCGACCGGCCCGAAGATGCGGGTACCGCGCGGGTCGTTGTCGGCCTTGATGATGACGGCCGCGTTCTCGTCGAACTTGATGTAGCTGCCGTCGGCGCGGCGACGCTCCTTGACGGTGCGGACCACGACGGCCTTGACGACATCGCCGCGCTTGACGTTGCCGCCGGGGATGGCGTCCTTGACGGTCGCAACGATGACATCACCGATGCCGGCGTAGCGTCGCGATGAGCCACCGAGCACGCGGATGCACAAGATCTCCTTGGCGCCCGTGTTGTCGGCGACCTTCAACCGCGATTCCTGCTGAATCACTCGATCTCCTGACCTGGATTTGTATGCACGCCAGATACCGACCTGGACGTGCGCGGTCTTTGTTACCGAAGGGCACGCAGGGCCGACTCTTAAACAGCAGTCAACCGAGGTCTGCCCAAGGCAACCCCTACATAGTAGGTGAGCACGGCGAATGCACCAAATCGCCGCAGATCTGCTCGCCGAACGTGCGGTGAGATCGCATCTGCGGGCTGAAACGCGATCTGCACGCACACTCGGCGTGAGTGCGTCGCGGGGTCAGCTCGTCACGCAGCGGAACCCGATGTGGGTGGTCGAGCTGTCCTGTGACTGCGGTGATCGCGCGGCCGGGCGGTAGCGGTGACAATACTCCGGCGCGCAGAGGTGCGAACCGCCCTTGAGCACCTGGTTCACCATCGGATCGGGGTCCGCGGGCGGTGGGCAGCACGCCGGCGCGTCGGCATCCGGCCGGTGATGTCCGGCGAATCGGGTGGTGGTCCACTCCCACACATTGCCGATCATGTCGGCCAAGCCGAACGCGTTGGCCGGGAAGCTTCCGATCGGTGAGGTGCCACGCCAGCCCAGCGCGCCGTCGTTGCGATACGGGAACCGGCCCTGCCAGGTGTTGGCCATGAGCGCTCCGCCTGGGGTGACCTCGTCACCCCAGGCGTAGGTGCCCTCGACTCCCCCGCGGGCGGCGTACTCCCACTCGGCTTCGGTGGGCAGCCGGCGGCCGGCCCAGGCGGCGTAGGCCGCCGCATCGGGATAGGCGACCTGCACGACGGGGTGGTCCGGTGCGGCGGGCTCGCGGTCGGGGCCGAAGGGCCGACGCCAGTTGGCGCCGGGCGCCCAGTCCCACCACTGTCGCCAGTCCCGCAGGTCGACCGGGCCCTCGGCGGGTCTGAACACCAGGGCGCCGGGCACCAGGTCCGCCTCGTCCACACCGGGATACAACGCGGGGTCCATCGGCCGTTCGGCGACCGTCACGTATCCGGTGGCCTCGACGAACGTGCCGAACTGGGCAGTGGTGACCGGATGTTGTTCGATGGCGAACGCACCGACGGTCACGGCGTGCACAGGGGCTTCTTCGGGGTAGAACGCCGTCGAGCCCATCCGGAAGGTCCCGCCGGGAAGCTCGATGAGTTCGGTGGCCACGCCACCGAGGCTAGTCGCGCCCGGCCATCGGTCGGCTCAGCCCGGCATGGTGATGCCGAAGTCGGCGAGCAGCGCCGAACTGGCCTGGTCGAATTCCGCGGTGCCACTTGGGGCTTCGACGCGCACGGCGGCCAGGAAGTCGCCGCCGTTGGTCCACACGTGAACGATCCGGTCGGCGTACCGGATGCCCTTGCCCGGCCGGTCGGCCAGGACGCCCATCAGCTTCTGCCCGCTGTAGCCGCACAGGTCTCCGGGCAGCACGCTGACGCTGTTGATGGAGAACTTCGCGACGCGCTCGTTGCTGTACTGATCGAAGGCGTTCTGCGCGTCCGCGGTGGTCGGGGTGAGACCGATCTCGGCTGTCACCCCGGCCGGTCCGGCCAGCCGCACGGTCTCCTCATGCGGTGCCACCTCGGTGAACCCGTCGGGTATCCCGACGGTGAGCGTCGGTGAACCGGGCGCCGGGCTGCGCACCGTGACGGTCGGTCCGCCCGGGGGTGGGCAGGTGATCTCACCGGAGGCCAGTGCCCGCCTGGTCGTGGGTTCGACGCCGTAGGCGGGCAGGGCGAATTCGGGTGCGGGCCGGCTCGACGAGGTGGTCACCGCGGGAGCGGTCGTGGCCGGTGCCGCCACGGTGGTGGCGGGGGCGACCGGGCTGTTGACGGGGCCGCCGTTGCCGCAACCCACCATCGCGACGACAGCCAGTGCACCGACACCCATCGCCATCGGGTTCATCGATCAGTCCTTGGCGAAAGCGGCTGCGAGTCCGCGTTCGAGGTCCTGATACGGCTCGCCGGACAGGTCGACGGTGACCTGCCGGATGGTGCCGCCGGTGAAGGCGAACGGTGCCCGGTACTGCTGTGACACCGCCGATCCCGTGTTGCGGCCGATGCAGATGCCACCCCCGGCGAGCGCGAACATGCCGGGGTGGGTCTGCATCCCCGCCAACTCGGCGACCGCGGTGTCGTCGACGTACAGCGCGGTGTCGCCGAGCGGGGTGTGGCTGCCCTCGACAGTGCCGGCCCGCCGGTACTGCACACCGAAGATGTGCCGTCCCAACGGGATCGGATCGGGTGAGACCAACGTCTGCTCGTGCTCACCGAGGAAGTTGTAGACGTAATGCAGTCGGCCGTCGGCGAGGAACAGCACGTGGCCGCCGTGTGCGCCGCCCTGTTTGAACAACACGCCCTGCGCGTCGGTGCTGTCCACGGTGACGTCGGCGAGCACCGTGAACGACTGCCCGCGCAGTTCGGCGGCCGCACCCAACCCGACCTCGGCGGTGTGCGGGTAGTAGGTGTATCTCGTCCGCTCGCCGACCAGGTACGGCCGCCAGCGGGTCATGGTCTCGAGGATGTTGAGGTCGGCCAGGGGCAGCCCGTTGTACTTGTCGGCCTCGCTGAACCACAACGCGGTGAGTTCGGCGAGTTTGTCCGGCTGTTCCTCGGCCAGGTCGTGACACTGGCTCCGGTCGGCCTCGATGTGGAAGAGCTCCCAGCGGTCGGTGTCGAAGTGGGACCAGCCCGACGGGGTCGCGGCATGCACGGTGTTGGCGAACCACCCTTTGTGCCAGATGCCCCGGGTGCCGAGCATGGTGTAGAACTGGGTTTCCTTGCCTGTCGGCGCGTCCGGGTTATCCAGTGCCACTTTGAAACTCACGCCGTCGAGCGGTTTCTGCGGAACCCCGCGCACAGTCGCCGGCGGTGTGATGTCGAGCAGGTCATAGACGGTCGGGGTGATGTCGCAGACATTGATGTAGTTGTCACGTACTGCGCCGTGGGAGCCAATACCGTTGGGCCAGGAGATGATTGCGGTGTCGGCGATTCCGCCCTCGTGCGAGGCGTAGCGCTTGAACAGCTTGTAGGGCGTGTTGAACGCCATCGCCCAGCCGATCGGGTAGTGGTTGTAGGTCTCGGGCGATCCCAGCCGATCGATGAACCTCAGCCCTTCCTCAGCGGTGTCGATGTAGCCGTTGAAGAACTTCGTCTCGTTGACCGAGCCGTTCGGCCCGCCCTCTCCACTGGCCCCGTTGTCGGAGATCACCACGATGATCGTGTTGTCGAGTTGCCCTGTCTCCTCGAGGAAGTCCAACACGCGGCCGATCTGGGCGTCCGTGTAGGACAGGAACCCGGCGAACACCTCTGCCATCCGGGCGAACAACCGCTTCTCGTCGTCCGACAACGACTCCCACGGCCGGACGGTGTCCTGCACGGGCCAAGGTTCTCCGTTGGGCCCCTTCACATCCGCATAGGGGTTGATCGGCGACAGCTCGGTGTCGGGCGGCACGATGCCGAGCCGCTTCTGGTTCTCCAGCACGATGTCGCGGTAGGCCTCGTAACCCATGTCGAACCGCCCGGCATAGCGGTCGGCCCACTCCTTGAACACATGGTGCGGGGCGTGGCCGGCCCCCGGACACAGGTAGGTGAACCACGGTTTGTCCGGGGCGATCACCTTGGCGTCCCGGATGAACTCGATGGTCTTGTCGGCCAGGTCCTGCGAGAGGTGGTAGCCCTCCTCAGGAGTCGCGGGCGGATCGACCGGATGGTTGTCGTACACCAGGTCCGGATACCACTGATCGGTCTCGCCGCCCATGAATCCGTAGAACCGTTCGAACCCTCGCGAACACGGCCAATGCCGTTTGGTGGCAGCGAGGTTCGACTCCTCCAGCGGTGTCAGATGCCACTTGCCGACGCAGTAGGTGTTGTATCCGTTCTCGGCGAGCACCTCCGGCAGTAGGGCGGTCTCGTACGGAATTCTCCCGTTGCAGTTGGGGAATCCGTCGGTGAACTCCTCGATGGTGGCCATCCCGACCGTCGTGGCATTACGTCCGGTGAGCAGCGAGGCGCGGGTCGGCGAGCACAGCGCAGTCGTGTGGAACTGCGACAACCGCACTCCGCGTTGGGCGATGCGGCTCATCGCGGGCATGTCGACCAAGCCACCGAAGCAGTCCCACGTCGCGATGCCGGTGTCGTCCCACACCAGATACAGCACGTTCGGCGCGTCCTCGACGGCAGTGGGCGCCGCGAAGGGGCCCCAGTCCGGTTCGGAATCCCGGATGTCCAGTTCGATCTTGCCGTTGAACTGTGAGTTGAACGCTGAGTTGAAAGCGGTAGCCATGGCGACCTCACTCCGGTTGGCGATTCGGCACCGGTAAGACTGATCGCGCAGGAGGTTACACCTGCTAGCTGGTGTTTATCGGGGAAACTGACGGAGCCGACCGGCAAATTGCGGTATCCGGTTCATCGCTGAGACCTCTTAGCGGACCGGCCATCCGAGCCACGATGGGACTGCAGGCGGCCAGGGTCGCCAGCACTGCCGACACCACTACGGCCCCAGATGCGCCGTGCGCGTCGGCGGCCACGCCGGCAACGGCGGTACCCGCCGCCCCGCCCACCAGTGCCGCACTGTTGAGCCAACCGAACGCCTCGGCCGCCGAGTGCTCTTCGATCTCCCGCGACACCGTGAGGTACAACGCGGACATCGCCGGCGCAAACCCCAGTCCCGATACGAACAGAGCGCAGAACTGCAGCGCGAGGTTGTCGACGAGGCCGAACACGGCCGTTCCGGCGGCCACGATTCCCAATGCCGTCACAAGCCCGGCGAGCCCAAATCGCCGGTGCCCGAACACCAAGCCGCCGATGAGAGATCCCACGCTGGCCACCGCGATCGCGAGACCGGCGGTGACGCCGGTGCGTCCGAGGGCAGCGACGATGCCGACCTCCAAGGCCATGAAGGAGGCGACCAGCGCAAGGCTGGTGGCCATGGCGAGGATGACCGTCCGGTTGGCGATCACCCGGCCGAATGCGGATGCACCTTTGCCCGTGCGCGGCCGAAGTTGCCTGGCGCCCAGCAGAAACCACCCGGTGCCGACCACGGTGACGACCGCGGACGCCACCAGCGGGATCGCGGTCGACAGCGCAGAGGCGAGGAAGGTCGTGGCAACTGGGCCGGCAACCCAGATCAGTTCCTGTGCGGTGGTGTCGAACGCGAACAACGCCCGGACCCCGTCGCTCGGCACCAGCTGCGGGTAGAGCGCTCGGACCACCGGCATCAGCGGCGGTACAGATGCGCCGACGAGCGACCCGAGCATCAGCACCAGTGACGGGGCGCCACCGGCGAATGCCAACGCCAGCATGGCGGCGCTGTTCGTCAGGGCCGCAACGATCAGGGTCAGCACCATGGCACGGCCTGCAAGGCGCGCGGTGAGAGGCATCGCCAGCGCTTCCCCGATACTGAGGCATGCCACCGCGGCGCCGGCCAGTGCGTAGGACCCGGTCTGGGACTGGACGTGCAGCAGGATCGCCAGATTGAGCATGCCCAGCGGCAGGCGGGCGAACAGCTGTGAAGCCGTCACGTTCAGCACCCCCGGCGCCCGGAGCACGTCGCGATACACCCGCATGACCAGCTTCTCCATGTGACTCGACCGACGTGACCCGGCCAAACTATACCGTCCAGACGGTACAGTTCCACAGCGTTGTCGTAAGCTCTCGGAATGGCTTCGTCGCGGGACCGCATCCTCGATGCCTACGAGGATGTACTTGCCGTCGAAGGCGAGCGCTATGCCACCCTCGACGCGGTGGCCGCAAAAGCGGGCGTATCGAAAGGCGGTCTGCTTTACCACTTTCCATCGAAGGACCGGCTCGCCGACGCGCTGTGCGACCGACTGCTGACGTTGGCGGCCGACGACGTTGCACAGATGCGGACGGCTCCCGACGGGCCGGCCCGGTACTACATCCGGTCATCGCATTACGCCGGCACGCCACTCGATCGAACCCTGGTGGCGGTGTCGCGATTGCAGCAGGCAGGCGACAACCACGCCCGCTCGGTCATCGAGACGGTCTCGGCGGACTGGTTGAACCTCCTACACGACGCGCTCGGCGACCTCGATGTGGCCCGTGCGGTAAAGCTGATCGGCGACGGTCTGTATTACAGCGCGCTGCACCGCGCCCTGGGCGGCCACGTGACAGAGGCCGAGCCGGACGACGGTTTGTTGGCAATCATCGATCGGATCACGGCGAACTCAGACGCCACTCGATGACCGACCAGTGACCTGAGCCGGTTGCCGTCGCAGCCACGCCTGCAGCAGCAAGAGCGGAATCGTCCAGCCCAGCCATCCGACCACCCCCGCGACCAACCACATATATCGGTCTTCGTCGCCACCGAAGGCACTGTCGCGCAACGGCTGGAAACTCAGGTACACCACGGGCGCCCAGATCCTGTTGGTGATGATCGACAGTGCCAGCGTGGCGCTGCGCAGCATCTGTCGCCGATGGGCGGCGAACCGGCGTTGCCGCGCCGCGACGAATCCGTCGACGGTGAACCAGAGCCAAAGCGCTCCCAGCGTCACGTTGCTGAGCGCCAGGATGGGGCCGAACGGAGTCGCCGCCCCGATCACCACCGCGCAGACGGCCGCCGGGATGGCCGTCGCGACGTAGACACGTCCGGTACGCCGGTGCAGCACCGGATGTCGACGGCGCAGGCCCGGCCAGATCTGCGCGACCGCGCACACCATCGCCACGCTCGCGAGCAGGACGTGCGCGACCAGCAGCGGGTAGTGCAGCCCGAATGTGGACTGCACCCGCGTGCCACCGGAGAGGTAAGGGGGCAGCGAATACGCGAGAAACCCCACGACCACGACCGCCAGCGCCGCCGACAGCCGGGTGGAGCGCTTTGATGCGTATGCCATACGCATCAGGGTATGGCATACGCATCCGGATGTCACTGATTACTCTGAGCGTTGATGACCGGCCCCGACACCCCACTCCCCCGCGTGTTGCGCCTGCTCTGGGAACCTGACGCGGCGCCGCGGCGGGCGCGTGGACTCACCCGGGACGCGATCGTTGCCGCTGCCATCGAACTCGCCGACACCGACGGGCTCGCCGCCCTGTCGATGGCGCGGCTGGCCGAGCGGCTCGGGTGCGGCACCATGTCGTTGTATCGCCACGTGGCCAACAAGGACGAGCTGGTGACGTTCATGCTCGCCGCCGGGCCCGGCCCACCGCCTTCGGCCCCCGACGGCACGGATTGGCGTGGCGCACTGACGAATTGGGCAGACGGACTATGGCGTGTCTACCACCGCCATCCATGGATCCTGCAGGCCGCGTCCGGCGGCCTGCCGGCGGATCCCGGCCAGCTCGCGTGGCTGGACGCCGGGCTGGCCGCCCTGTCCGGCACGGCACTGGTAGAACGCGAAAAGCTGACCGCGGTCCTCGCCGTGCTGATATTCACCCGCGGGTCGGCGGCATTGGCCATCGAGGCCGGCAACGTCGATGAAAGCGAGTACCCGGCCCTGCTCCGCCGGTTGGTGACCCCGGCCCGGTTTCCGGCATTGGCAGCCGCGATCGACGCCGGCGCACTCAATCAGCCCGACGACGACCAGATGACCGAATTCCGTTCGGGGCTGGATCAATTGCTGGACGGCATCGCCGCGAAAGCGGGCTGACCGGCTAGGCGCGCAAGCGGTCCAGTCGCAGCGAGATGCCGTCCAGCAAGAGCTCCAGGGCCGATTCACACCCGCTCCGCCGCATCGACTCATCGAGAAGGCGGCTGGTGGCGGCGATGTTCGGGTGCGTCTCGGCCGGCAATTGCGAGTAGGTGTCGCGCCACGTCTCGTCGTCTCGCTCGCGGTGTTCGGCCGGCAAGGCCTCGAAGGCGGCGTCGAGCGCCGCGAACCCCAGCATCTGGTCGATGAAGGCGTGATACACGTCGACAGCTTCCCGCTCGGGGAACCCGGCCGACCTCAGTAGCCCCAGAACCGTCTCGATGATCTGGATCTCGTGGGCACCGCCGGTCACCCGGCTCGCGGCAAGCACCCCGGCCTGCGGATATTCCAGGTAGACGCGGTGCACGCGCAGCCCGAGTTCCCGCATGTCGTCGCGCCACTGCCCCGTCGGTTCCCACCCTTCGGCCACGCGTCGCAGCAACTCGTCGGTGATGGCGAGCACCACGTCCTCGATACCGCGGAAGTAGCGGTACAGCGCGGTCGGATCAGCTCCCAACGCGAGACCGAGGCGCCTGACCGTCAGACCGGCGGCACCGTGGTACTGCAACACGCGCAGAGCGGCCTCGACGATGAGCTCCTCGGACAACACCACGCCCTGCTTCGTCTGCCGCCGCCGTCGCTTCGGCGATTCAGACTTCAACGTTCTGCCCATCGGCACTGCCTTCTTCGCGCTTACGTCAACGCCCTCGTGCCATTGTGCGACGTCGTCGCGCCTGACGCGCAGGAACGCTATGCGACGAAGACTTTTCGCAGCGTCTCGCGGACCGTCCAGATGGTGCGTTGCCCTTCGTGCAACCTGACCAGACTGCCCGGACGCAGATCGACAGCCGGGGAACCGTCGTCGAAGGCGACGGTCGCATCACCGCTGAGAACGACGAACACCTCGTCTGCTTCCACGTCGCGGGAAACCCCTGGCGTGTGTTCCCAGACCCCGATCGTCACGTCCGACAGCGTGGTCAGGTCGCGATGCCCTGTCGTCGGCGTTCCGTCCACGACCAACTCGTCAGGAAGCGGGGCGTGCTCCAGTGCCAGCGCTGCGATGTTGACCGGGATGCTCACGAGTCGAACCCAAGCCCCACGGAATCGAGTGCCTTCAGCAGGACGTTGCGACGGCCCTGGCGATGATCGGCGCGGTCCAGCGACCAGCGCGTGGCCTGAATCCCGGCCGATGCCAACGGTTCCGGCGGGAACGGCAGGGGCATGGACCTGACCATTTCGAGCTCGGTGCGCGGAGTCGGCTTACCGGTGAAGCGGTCGAGCATGACCTCAGCCGCGAAACGCGTTGCCGCCACACCGAGCCCGGTGAAACCGGCGGCGTATCCGACGCGGTCGCCATAGGCGGAGCCGAAGAACGCACAGAACCGCGTCGAGGTGTCGATCACGCCGGCCCAGCGGTGGCTGAAGCTGACGTCCTCAAGTTGCGGGAACGTCGTGAAGAAGTGACCGGCGAGGCGCCGATAAGTGGCGTCGCGGTCCTCGTACTGAGGCCGGATCCGTCCACCGAAGTGATAGATCGCGTCATACCCGCCCCATAGGATGCGGTTGTCCTTGGACAACCGGTAGTAGTGGAACTGGTTCGACATGTCGCTGATGCCCTGCCGGTTGCTCCAACCGATTTCGGCCAGCTGGGAATCGGTCAGCGGTTCGGTCATCAACGCATAGTCGTAGACCGGCACTGTGTGGTAGCGGTAGCGCTTGAGCAGCGACGGAAAGCCGTTCGTCGCCAGGATGACTCGGTCGGCATGCACAGACGCGCGCTCGGTGCGCACCGACAGTGATCCACCGCGACGATTCTGATCGAGCCCCAGCACCTTGCTGTACTCATAGATGTCCACGCCGAGTGCACCTGCGGCACGGGCGAGTTCACTCGCGAGCTTGGCGGGATGGACCAGCGCGGCAGCATCCTTCGACCACACCCCGGCCAGGTATGTGGGTGAGTTCACCTCGTCGCGGATGGCCCGCTGATCGAAGTACACCTGATCCGGCCGCAGCGCGGCGTCGGCCAGTTCGGCGGCCTGGTACGGCTCAACCGCGACCGCGATCGACCCGGTCCGTTCGAAGTCGCAGTCCAGATCCAGCGTATCGACAGTCTTCTCGATGGCGTCGAGATTCTCCACGCCGAGCCGGTCGAGAACGTCGATCTCGTCGGGCCATCGGCTGCGGCCGTTCTCGACGCCGTGGGTGAGCGAGGACTCGACGAACCCGCCGTTGCGCCCCGATGCCGCCCAACCGATCGTCTGCCCTTCGACGACGGCAACCCGGATACCGGGGTTCCGTTGCTTGGCCAGCAACGCCGACCACAGCCCGGTGTACCCACCGCCGACCACGACGAGGTCGTAGTGCGACGACGCGCTGGTCAGTACCGGGTAGTTGGGCTGATCCGGCATGTCGTCGAGCCAGAACGGCTGCAATACGGTGTTGGCCAGTGAGTGATCAACGAGGCTCACAGCAGGAGCGTTTCGTTCAAATGCGGTTTGCACGGGTTCTTCCTCGACGGGTGATGTGACACCAGTAAGAAGGATTTCCCGCACTAGCTCAACGGTGTTGACGTAAGCGCAGCAGCTGCGGGATCAACACCCGCGTGTCGGGCACGAACGGCCAGGCCGGATCGGCCAGGTGCGCGGCGAGTTCCCCATCGGTCCACCACCATCCGTCCACGATCTCTTCGGGTTGATGGCGGATGGGGCCGTCCCAGCGCGCCTCGAACGCATACAGGTGACAGCGCATGGGTTTACCGGCCCATTGCCCGTCCCAGGCCGTCGATGCCAGTGCCGTCAACGGTGGGCCGCTGATGCCGAGTTCCTCGGCCAGTTCCCGGGTTGCGGCCTGCAGCGGCGTCTCCCCCGGGTCGACGACGCCGCCGGCCAGGCAATCGTGCATTCCGGCGAACACCGCCTTGGTCATGGTGCGCCGGTGCACGTAAATCCGGGTGCTGTCCGTCGAACGAACGAGCACGCCGGCGCTCGCGTGCCAGAGCCCCTCGGCGTACACCCGTGAACGGGGCTCCGCACCAACCGCATTGCCGTCGGCGTCATATACGGAGACGAGTTCGTCGGTCACGGCTTCACGCTAGCGGGCCGCCCGGTTGATGGCTTCCCGGCGGTTGGTCGCACCGAGTTTGCGGTAGATGGCCGGCTTGCAGCGACGATGTTCCGGAAGACTGCACGTTGATTCCTGTCGATCACTGCTGCCGGCACGGTGCGCCACCCTGCGGACGACAGGGCAGCACACCATTGTCCAGCTACGGAGTGACGATGTTGAACCAGAATGGGAAGGTGTCGAGCATTCCCACGAAGTCGTAGACCGACTGGCGGTCCCCGTCAAGGGTGACCTTGTTCTGGTCGATACCGTCGTTGAGTTTGAGCTTGCCCAGCTGAATCTGATTCATCGTGTCCTTGGTCAACTTCAGATTAGCGTTGGCGTTCGGGATCGGCGCGGTGGTGTAGTTGAGCACGCCGTTCTCGACCCGCAGACCGTACTGCTTCTTGAGGTCGGTGAAGTCCACGTTCATCGTGATGTTCTTGCCTGCAGCCTTTTTGCCGTTGAGTCGCACGGCAAGGTAGTCGAACATCATCTCCGGCGGCATGGCGTTGATGGTGTCCGGACTGGCGACATCTGTCCCTCCGGCGGTCGGTACCCCGTTGCGCAGTTCGTAGGCACCCTGCAGGTACACCGACCGCCACGGGCCGGACTCAGCCTGGTACCCCATCTGCTCGAAGCTGTCGGCCAGCAGATTCTTGGCGTCAGCATTGTTCGGGTTGGCGAACACCACGTGCTTGAGCACCATCGCCGTCCAGCGGTAATTTCCCTCGTCGAAGTCCATCTTGGCTTTCTCCAGGATCGCGGCCTCGCCACCCATGTACTCGACGTACTTCTTGCCCGCAGGCTCGGGCGGCAGATCGTCGAGGTCGGCTGGGTTGCCGTCATACCAGCCCATGTAGCGCTGATAGACCGCACGCGAATTGTGCTTGAGCGTGCCGTAATACCCGCGGTCGGGCCAGAAGTTGTTCAGCTCCGGCGGCATCTGGATCTCTTCGGCGATCTCCGAACCGATCAGACCGTTGTTCATCAGCCGTACCGACTGGTCGTGAATGTACTTGTACATGTCACGCTGCTTCTTCCAGTAGTCGATGATCTTGTCCCGACCCCACATCGGCCAGTGGTGGCTCTGGAACTTCACATCGACGTTCGGTCCGTAGACGTTGATGGTGTCGTCGAGGAATTTCGCCCAGATCCGCGCGTCGCGCACCTGAGCGCCGCGCAGGGTCAGCAGGTTGTGCATGGTGTTGGTGGTGTTCTCCGCCATCCACATCGCTTTGAACTGCGGGAAGAAGGTGTTCATCTCGGTGGGCGCCTCGGTACCAGGGGTGAACTGGAATTCCATGTCCACCCCGTCGATCGTCATCTTCTGACCGGAAGAGGTGACGATGTCTGTGGGGAGGACGAGCGTCGGCAGACCGGTGGACACCGTCATACCGAGACCACCGTTGACGCCGCCCTCGGCGTTGCGAGGCAGCAGCGCCCCGTACATGTAGACCGCGCGCCGCCCCATCGCGTTGCCCGCGATCACGTTCTCACTGACGGCATCCTCGACGAAGTTCGCCGGGGCAATGACTTTCACCTTGCCGGAATCGACGTCGGCCTGGTTGATGATGCCCCGCACGCCACCGTAATGATCGACGTGCGAGTGGCTGTGCAGGACGGCGACAATCGGCCTTGGGCCCAACTTCTGATTGACCAGATCGAGTGCAGCTTTTGCGGTCTCAGGTGAGATGAGCGTGTCGTACACAAGCCAACCGGTGTTGCCCCTGATGAACGTGATGTTGGACAGGTCATACCCGCGGACCTGATAGATCTTGTCCGGAACCACCTCGAAAAGGCCGTACTCCATGCACAACTGGGCATTGCGCCACAAGCTGGGATTGACGGTGTCCGGCGCCGGCTTGTCATCGGAGATGTACTTCTTGTACTCCTCCAAGTCCCACACGACATTGCCGTTGGCGTCCTTGATCGTCAGGGTCTCCGGCCGATCGAGAAGCCCGCGTTTGGCATCCTCGAAGTCGGACTTGTCGTTGAACGGCAGCGAATCGGCAATCTTCTTGTTGGCGGCCTTGGTGGCCTCACTAGCGCCCTTGACGCTGTTGTCTGTCGTGACTCCGCCGTTGCCACCGCCGCCGGATGATGTCCCGCCGGAGTTGTCGTCGCACGCGGCGATCAGGGTGGTGGCGACACCGGCAACGGCCAAGCCGCCCAGCATCCTGCGCCGCGGGAGCTGCGCAGGCAATTCGTGAGGCTTATCAGATTGATATGACTTCGAATTGGAATCCATGCCGGTCAATTATGCCGCTGACTGCTCCCATTTTCGCGCAATTCAATGGGAGCGACCTAGTCCATGCTGCAACACGTGTCGTCACCGGCGTATTGGCGACGAATCGAATTACACAGCAACCAAACGAGATCGACTTGCTCTGATAGACGCGTGCAATAGAAGCGCGACGGCTCATCATGAAATGCTGATCAGACTCTCCGCCACCGTGACTCGGTACGTCGCCAGAGACTCGACCGCAGAACCGTCGAGTACTGGCCGAGTCGGACCGAGGTACCAAACTCATGCATCTACTGTCGAATTGGCCACAGCTACCGCCGGCGGCAGGCTCACATAACGCGATTCCCTCACCCTTTTGGGTGAGGGAATCGCCTGCTTCACATTTGTTTCGGCCTGCCACCAGCTGACAAAGGACCGATCCAGATACGGCGACCGGCCCTGATCTCGCCGACCGGCTACTCAGGCCACTTCGATCGCGGTCGGCTTCCAGGTGCCTCGCTGACACCGGGCTCGGGCTCGCCCCAGTAGACGCGAATGAAATGGAACGGGCCGTCCGGAGCCGGCAGCCAGTTCGACTGATTTTCCAGCCCCCGCGGATTCGCACGGATACCCGGGCCGACCAACAGGTGCCGCAGCACTGCGGGACGGGAATGCCACGACGTCGGCATGAAAGGAGTGTTGCCAGCGCGCCTGACTACACGGTCCACCAACTCGTTCCGTCAGAGATCACGTCCACGGCCACCCCGCTGGCGAGCCTGAGTCCAGCGTCGCCGTCGATGAGCTGCTGTCGTAAGGTGTTTACCAGCGCGTCGGAGCCGGATATGTTCTTGACCGTATAGCGACAGCTATTGCCCTGCGCTGCAGGCAATGTGACCGCGGACGCCCCTGCGACCAGCAGATATACGTAGTCGGTACCCGGAGAACTCGCGAGGGTACCGGGGCTGGACACCGTGGCGACCAGGCGTGTCGGCGCCGTCCGATTACCCGACGTATTACCCGCAAGCCCGACGTTTCTCCCCTCGGCCCGAACCGGTACGAGGCTGTATCCGTTGTTGTCCCACTGGTTTCCGCATATCGCGATGTCGTCGACATACTGCGCATCCACCGCGTAGCTCCAGCCCGCGCCCTCGTCGGTGTTCGCGATGTAGTTGCCGGTGACGTTGAACCCCTTGGTCCGATGCTCGGCGTCGACCGAATAGATCCCGATGGCGGGATACTCGCCGGGTGCGCCTTTGCCACCGTTGGTGATGTTGTTGCCGACGATGGCGATCTGTTCGTCATCCGACTCCAGCCATGACGGCATCGTGAAGACGATGGCCTCCTTGCGGGCACCCTCACAGATGTTGCCGATGATGGTCAGCTGCTTGTTGCCGCGCAGCTCGATGTTGTGCTGCGGCGCTCCGTCGAGGTGATTGGCGAGGATGCGCACGGGACCGGCCTCGACCGACAGGTTGGGCCCCGTCGACCCGATGTTGTTGTTCACGATCCACGAGTCGTAGAACCGGTAGGTGGTGAAGATGCCGTAACCCGTGCTCTGTTCTATGAAGTTGTCGTCGATCCAGTTCAGCAAGCCTTCGGTGGTGGCGTTGAGCCGCATCCCGTAGTCGGCCCACCCCATCACCCAGCAGTGCCTGATATAGCTCTTGTCGAGATCGACGTCGAATCCCGGTGCACCCTGATCGTTCGCATCGATCTTCAGGTTCTCGATCCGGCTCTCGATCCAGTGCCCGCTGATCGGTGGCACATCGGCCGTCACGCGCAAGCGAGCGGCACGTTCACCGTCGCCGAGCAGGCGGACCTGAGCGAAGCCGTCGACACCATTGCCGATGGAATCCGACAGCGCATACACCCCGGCCGGGAAGAACACCGTGCCCCCACCGGCATCGACCGCCTGCCGAATGGCCGTCATGACCGCCGCATGGTCGTCGGTCTGTCCATCCCCGGTGGCCCCATACGACGTCACATCGATCACAGACATGGTTCCCAATCTATTGCCGATGTCGGCCATTTCCATCGGCTATCGGGCCGATCCGCCGAGCATCGGTGAAAAGATGGAGTGTGCCCACCACATGCGGATCACCAACCAGGGGACGTCAGATGGTTCGAGTCGCCGTATTGCTGTCAGTTGCTCTCGCCGTCCTCACCGCCTGCAGTGGCTCGTCGAATCAGGCTGCGACCGAGCGCCCCGACGACGCCGGTCATGTCCTGTCCCAGGCGCCACTGGACAACGTCGTTCCGGCATTGCAAGAAGCAAGCTCAGAGGCGAAGGTGATCACATACGCGTCGCGTAACGGTGTGAACGACGCGGTCTCGCACGTGACCGGGACGGTGTTCGTGCCGAAGGGCGACGCGCCAAAGGATGGCTTTCCGATTGTGGCACTGGGCCACCGGACCGCCGGCACTTCCGCGGATTGCGCCCCATCACTGTCGCCGGATCTGCGGGGCGAGGCATCGACAGTGGAGGCGCTGCTGAAGGCCGGCTACGTGGTCGCCGTTCCCGACTACCAAGGACTGGGAAAGCCGTCCCAGCCTGACGAATATGACTTCCACCCGTATCTGGACTCGACCACGGCCGGTTACAACATGATCGATGCGGTGCGGGCCGCAAGAACAATAGTGCCCAACACATCCACCTCCTGGGCTGCGCTGGGCGCCGGGGAGGGCGGCCAGGCCTCTTGGGCCGCAAATGAACTCATCGACAACTACGGTTACGACCTCAATCTCGTCGCCACCGCTTCCTTGGCGCCGATGGCGAACATCGACGTGCTCGTAGACGGTGCCACGGCCGGCACACTCAACACCGACCAGAAACTGGCCTACATCGCGTACCTGGCAGCGTTGAAGGATCAGTACTACTACGACTTCGAGCTCGACGACTACCGCCGGGGCGCCGCGCAAGAGAATTGGGATGCGCTGCTCAGCTGCAATGACATTCCGCAACGAAGGTCGCTGGCCGACAAGCTGAGCGCTGATGATCTGCGCCCCGCCGGTCCTGAGGCAGTGAGGACGTTGCGCGGCTACCTCCAGAAGACCAACCTGCCGCAAGGCCCGACCGCGGCACCGATGTACGTCATCTATGCCGGTCAGGACTCGGTGATCCCCGCCGCCTCGACCGAGCGCGCGCTCACTGCAGCCTGCAAGATGGGCGACGGTATCCAGATAGCCTTCTGGCCCGACAAGCCCCGCGAAGCGGTCGAACCCGTGGCGGCCGTGGGATGGCTCAATGATCGGATGAAATCGGTTCCGGCAGCCAACGACTGCCCCGCGTTCCTCGCTGCCCATCCGGGCTGATCCACGGCGCGGCTAACGCCTCGAAACCTGCTCGTTGACCCGGTAGAGACGCCAATCCGGCTGGCCGTCACCGTCATTGGGGATCTCCAACTCGAGCGTCGCAACCTCGGCACCAGTGTCGTACAGCGTCGGGTAGCGCACATTGAGCGCATCGGAGGTGCCTCGGCCCGTGGCGGGCACCGCCAGTAGATACTTCACGCCGTTGGCGGTCGGATCATTGAGCAACTCGGTGAAGTCCGGATCTGACGGGATCACGAAAACCCGCGGCCGGCTCGACGCCGCCAGAATGCCGAACCCGTACACGGTATCGGTGATCACCGAGCTGTCCGGCAGATCGAGGTTCTCCAGATACTGGGCGATCTTGCGTTCCGTCCCGAACGTCCGGGCGATCTGGTGCTCGATGGCCTTGCGGTCGGTCACGTTGTACGGGTCCGGATTCAGCACAGCGCCGAGTCCGTATTCTTGCGGCGCGAACTTCGGTTCGGCCATCCCGAGCATCGTCACCGGAATGCCGACGGCGACCGTCGCGGCGACGGCGATGTAGGGCGCGGCGGACCTGGGTCTGGGCACCGGTTCAGCGGTCTGGACCGGTGCGTACCTACCCTGCCGCGTGGGTGTCCTGAAGACCCCGTCCGGAACGCCGAGCATCGCCATGGTCACGCACAGCGGTATCGCGATGATGAAGAAACGCAGGAACGGGAACGTCGATCCCGAGGCGTAGCTGTACGACTGGAATGCCAACACCGCACCGAACAACGCCAGGGGGACGATCAACATCTGCCAATTCGGGCGTCCCCACCGCTGCATCACCGCCCACAACGCCAGCGGCAACATGGTCGGTGCCAGCAGCATGATGCACATCGCGGCGAAGATCATGCCGTCGAACAGATTCGGGGCCGTCTGCCCGGATTGCTCGAGAATCGCCGTGTTGCCGTACTGCGAGGTGAACTGTGCGAAAGCCTCACCCGTGATCAGCCAGCCGGCCGCCGCCCAGCCCAGGAACGCCAGAAACCCGGGGCCCGCGACGATCAACATGTCCAGAATCGCGCGCCGCAACCGGGGCGGCGGTTTGGCCCGAAGATATGTCGTGATGCCGACCAGGAATCCGGCTGCCGCGACACAGGCCGCCGCGTCGTAGCGGGTCAGGTAGGCCAGCCCCATCGCGATACCGCCCGCTGCGACGAGGTGATGCACGTCGTCGTCGACCATCCACAAGATGAGCCGCCGCACGGCCCAGGTCATGAAGAAGATGAACGGAGCTTCGCTCATCCCGTTGGATCCGTAGAAGACGATCATCGGGTTGAGAGCGAACAGCAGGGTCAGCGTTACCGAATATGCCCGGGGCAGACCGCGATCGGTGCCCATACTGAGCATCTGGACTGCGGCGCCGGCCATGAAGGTCGCCGACATGATCGTGCCGGCGAACGCCTTGCCGGCGATATCGGGCCACACCGCGCCCAGCGCGACCGCCGGGATCTGCACCATGGCGGCCACCGGGGTGAAGATGAACCCGAGGGCAGCCAGGTGCGGATCCCGACTGAACAGCACCGACTGGGTGGCCACCACACGTGACAAGGTGTCGCCCATGATGAAGCCCTGCTGGACCTGCAGCCAGTGTCCGACCGCGAGGTAGACGAAGAGCATGGCGAAGAAGATCGTCAGTTTCAGTCTGAAATCCGACCGTCCCGCCGCCACTGACATCACGTCGAGGCCATCTGCTCGTGGGCGGCCTTGTCCTCGGGACGCTCGGCCAACCCGTGAAAGGTCTTCTCCCAGAACGACGGCTGCCGGATCATCTGGTAGGCACCCTTGGCCGCCGCGATGCTCATCATCAGCCAGAACAGCGGGACGCTGAGGGCGGCGAGCAGCAGATCAGATCGATCGTCCTCGCGCAGGGCGATCATGTTCATGTACATCACGGTGAAGTTGCCGATGATCATGGCGAACAGCGCCGGGAAGTAGATCAGCGCAGGGAACACCGAGCCGACGACAGCCGGCTGCCCCAGGAACCACAACACGGTGATGAACCAGAACAGCAGATTCAGCACCGCGATGATCGGGGTACCCGCCAGCACCAGGTTGAACCGGATGAACGAGCGCAGTCCCAACGTGCGGTACAGCTTCACCGGCTCGCGGGTGTGTACCAGCCAGGTCTGCAGATAGCCCTTGTACCACCGGGAGCGCTGACGGATCCAGTTGATCGCGTCACTGTTGGCCTCTTCCAGCGTGTACGAGTCGATCACCGCCGTGTGATAACCGTGCGAGGCGATGCGCAGGCCGAGATCCGCATCTTCGGTGACGTTGAACGGATCCCACGCGCCGATTCTTTGCAGGATGTCCCGGCGAAGGTGATTGGAGGTGCCACCCAAGGGAATCGGCGACGTGCTCACCATCATGCCGGGCAGCAGGTAGCCGAACCACAGCGCGTACTCGGCGGTGAACCACGCTGTCAGCAGATTCTGATGGCCGTTGTGGTACACCAACTTGGCTTGAACGCATGCCACGTCGTCGGGCAGGTCCCGGAAGGCCGCCACCACACGACGCAGCTGCAACGGCTCGGGCAGATCCTCCGCATCGAAGATCGTCACGATGTCACCGGTCGCGAAATGCAGACCGTAGTTGCAGGCCTTGGGTTTGGTGCGGGGCTCGGCAGGGGGCACCAAAAGGATGGTGATGACGTCGGATTCGCCGCAGGCCTTCGCCGCGTCGATCGTGATCTGATCGTCGGCTTCGAGTAGCAGCAGCACCTGGAGGCGGTCTCTTGGGTACTCCAGCGCATCCATCGCTGCGATGAGGTCGGCGACCACTTCCGGCTCGTTGTAGGCGGGCACCAGGATCGTGTACGGCGGCAGGTCTTCATCGGGAATTGCGCGCGCCACGTCGTCGGGGATCACGATCGGCCGCGATGCCAACCCGCGCTTGAAGATCAGCACCCGGTCGCCGAGCGTCAAAAGATATGCCAGCGTGCACAACCCGATGAGTGTCACGGTGGTCTGCAGGGGCCGCCAGATGCCGAAGGCGATCACAATCGCCAGCAGGCCCCACAGCACCGGCTTTTGCCAGCCGGTCAACGGTTTGGACGCCGAATGTATGGGATCGTCTTCGCGCAAACCGTTGATCGCCCGGTCGAGCGCGTAATCGCGCTGCTCGGCCGTGACGGTCTCGGGGTCGAATGTGCCGTCGAAATTCATTGGCCGGCCCCTTTCACGAACTGTTCGGCCACCAGGGCACGGCCGAACTCGGTGAGCAGCTCCGCGTCTTTGTAGGCCGGCTTACGTTGCACCAAGACGGAATTCCCACGAAACAGCACGGTGAACAGGTTGCGCAGCGTGGAAACCAATCCCCGCTGCGGATTGGGGAACGGCGCGTCAGGAAGGTGGTTGTCCACCGCGAAGACGTCGACGATCTGATCCTCATCCTGGTCGCCCCAGGCGAAACGCAGTACGTCCCAGCTCACCAGAAGTCGGTCGTCGATCGCCGAGAAGAGATTCCCGGTCACCCCGTGGCCGAGATCGACCGGTAGCGGTCTACTGAGCCGGGTCCCGGTGGTGTCGTAGAGCACCTGTCCCGGGTACGCATCGAACGAGAAGGGCAACTCGCTTACGATGCTGTCCACCATCAGGTTCCGCCGCGCCGACAACTTGTCGAACCGGGGGTCTCCGACATCTGCGGTCATCCGTTGGCGAATGAGTACAGCGTCATCGCCGTAATACCGCTTCACCCCGGTATATCGCTGCTCGCCGGCGATCGACCAGCCTGGCGGTGCTGCCAGGCGCATACCCGGCGCCAGATCATATGGGGCGCTTCGGCTGATCGTCGTAGCACTCAGTTGCTGCGGCAACGGCATGAACGCGAGGGCAACCGCCACCGCGACCACCAGTGGAACTGACGACCAGATCTGTCTGGCGGCAAGAGGTTCCACCTTGCGGTCGAGCATGATCTTCGGTTTACCCCGGCGCGTGTACAGAAATGCCGCCACACCCACCGCAACAATCGACGCGAGCGATGGCACCATCTGATACACGATGACCGGCGCATGCGGCCACAATTTGTCCAGCCCGAACAGGATGACGAAACCGAACGCGAAGGAAGCGAGCGCACCCACCGCCGCACGCTTGCGCGTGCGCCCCACCGCGATGGCAGTGGCCGCGGCGGCGATCAGCAGGGTCCCGACTCCCGCAGCGAAGTTGCCGCCGCCCAGCGCGATGACGACAACTTGATAAGGCAAGGCCGATATCAGTGACAACAGCGCCCAGGCCCACCCGAACCGGGCGACCGGCCGCACGCCGAACAGAACCAAGCTGCTGCTGAGCATGAAGAGCCACAGCGCCAAGAGATCCAGCCGCATCAGGTGGAAAAACTCGGAGTAGCGCTTCAGTAGGACGCCTTGCACCATGAGCGCCAAACCGAGCCCGATCACACCGACGATGACGTCTGTCTGCCGATCATGAATCGGCAGTTCGGTTCGGCGCCGGACGTCGGTTCCCCACGCCGCCAGCGCGGCGGCGATCGGGACCATCCAGACATAGCCGATGAGACCTCCCGCCAGGGTTGTCTCGACCAGGTTCCGCAGACTCTCCCGGAATGCCACCAATGTGAGCACGCCGATCAGTGCCCAGCGCGCCACCAGTCGGACCGCCTGAGGTAGACCGAACCACCAGTGCACCAGCCGGTCCCAGGCATCACCGGTGCCCTGGACCGTCGTCGTCACGATGTACCCCGGGACCGCCCACGCCATGCAACCAACCCGGCTGCCAGGGCCGCCAGCACCACCGCCGCGACGCCGACCCGCAGCCGCAGTGACTTGTGCTCGGCGGCCGCAGTGATTTCTTGCTCGGCGGCGGGAGTAGTCAGAGCGAACGGCGCTCGACCCGGCATCGCGAGTGCGGCATTGCCGGACAGCCCCGACCACCGTGCCGTGTCACCGTCCAGCCAGCCCAGGAGCCGGTCCAGTTCCTGGGGCGCCTTGCTGGACGTGGCGACCAGCACCGAACGTCCACCGGTGTAGACGGTCTGCAGCGATCCGAAGCCGACCGTGGGATCCAGCGTCAACGTCGACGAGTTACCCGACCCGTCAACGTTTTCGACCGTGATCACGCCGTCGGCGTCGACTGCGACGGGCAGCGCGATGCGCTCGTCGTTCCAGCCGTCGGCACTGATCAGCACAGCGGGGTTCGGCGAGGCGACAGCATCGGCGAGCGAACGGACCTCGGCGTCGAACGGGCGCGAGCTCAGCCGCTGCAGCCCCGTCAGAATCTGGACCGCCCGATGCAAATTCGCGAAACCCAGGTCCATCCCGACCGCCACCCGCGGCATCAATGCCTGTGGCAACGACTGGAAGCCTGCCGGGACAGGAGGTTTGGCCTGTTTGCTCTCGACCGGGGTCTCACCGTCGATGGTCAGGGTGATCGGCTGGAACTCGCCGCACCGGCCGGTGTTGCCCGCCGCGTCTATCGCGATGTCCAGATTGGTGTAGCGCTGCAGATGCCGGTCCGGTATGTCGACCCACTTGTCGATGCGGCCGTTGGCCTCCGTGGGCCAGCGGTCGACGGTCTGTCCCCCGATGCTGACCACCACCTGCCCTGCGATGCTCGCGGGCAACGGGGTGTAGGAACCCTGCAGATGAATGCGGACATCATGCACCGCGCGGCCCAGCCGGGTCTGATCAAGCGGAACCGTGACCCGGGGATTGACCAGCGACGTGGCATTGACCCCCGGCTGACCGAGTTGGCGGATAGTGGTGTGGTCCGACGGCAGCTGCGGAGTGTTGGACAGCGGTCCCACCACAGCCTTCGACTGCACGGCCAGCCTCGAGATGTCACTCGACAGCAACCGGGCCTGGTTGGTGACCTCTCCGGCAGGGCCTGAAATGAGCAGGGCCGGTACTGCATTGGGCCCCTGCAGACTCAATCCGGGCGCGTCCCCCTCCCGCACGACCACTTGTCGTTCCAGCGGCTGCGGCGGTGCGATCGGGCCACCGTCTGTAGTGACGATGTCGACGGCAGGACGTTGCAGACCGTACCGGGCCACCACTGACGTCGCGATCCGGATTGCGGCGTCCGATTCGGATTGCGACGGATTCGGCGGGACGAACAGCGTGAGCTTGCCCAGCACCGGCGGAAGGAAATCGGCGATCACCGTCGGGGGCTGTTCGGTACCGGTGAACCGAACATCACTGTTGATCAACCGCAACGGATTGGTCGGGTCGTACACGCAATACCCGTCCGGCACGGAGAGGTAGGCGGTCAGCTGCACCGTCACAGCGTTCTCCACCACCCGGGCGCCGCCCAGAGGAATCGTGATCGGTGATTGATCCGGCGGCAGCGGCACACGCGACAAAACCCGCTGGTCCTGACTGACCTCGAGAGTGCCGCCGCGGGTATTGACCGGAAGTTGCACCGTGGCAACCAGCTCGGCGGGAATCAGACCGCGCGGCACCGGAATTGTCAGCGTCTGTGAACCCTGAATTCCGTATAACGCGATATCCGCATTCACACCGAGCGTTCGCAGATTCAATGTCGGGGAACTCACCAGCGACGGGTCGTCTTCCGGCGCGGCCGCAGCGACCCCGGGACCAACCGCGGTTCCTGCGATGAGCACCGTTGCCGCAAGCAGGGACCATATGCGGGAAGTCACCCGCGTCAGTCTAGATCGGCCATTGCGGATACACCCACCTTTACCGCAATCGATATCCCAACCTGTTCGCGACGTGGCCCAGATGTCGGTCGGATCGCAAGGCAAAAAACAGCCCGGGAATTCGCTGAGTTCACCTCTCGGCAACCAACCATCATCGCGAATTCGTCCACGGGCGGATTCGTCTGCGGCGGCAACGCGAAACCGCTGCGACCTTTTTGCGGACGCGGCAATTTCTGATAGGCCAATCAGCCCCTCCGGCAAACGGCACCGAAACGTATGGCTCTGCCGCATCGATCACCTCACGTCGACCTCACGCAAGCGAAAGCCTGGCCACCATCTCCCCGGTCGGCTTCGGCGACCCGCCACCGGGCTCCATGGTGAATGCCAACGCACTCGAGTTCCCGATATCGCGCACCATGGCAGTCGTCGAGGGAGCCATGCTTCCCATCGTCCCCGCCGACTGCGGCCCCTGATCGGTCATGAGCCACATCTGATAGACCATGCCGGGCGGCGGCGGCGCGACGTTGTTCATCACCAACACACCCGTTCGCTCATCGCGCGAGTACATGAACGTCGCAGTACCACCGACACGGAGTTGTCCGGTCACCGTGCGGACATCGCCGGCTGCAAGCACCTGCTCGGCGGGGGTCGGCGCATTCACCGGGCGCAGCGCCAACCCCGCTCCGAAGCCGCCCGCGGCGACCACCACCGCAGCGGCAGTCGCCAATAATCCTTTGCGCCAACCGAAACGGTCGGGTCGAGCACCGCGTGAGACCGCAAGTGCCTGCTGTCGCAGCGACGCCGGCGGCGTCACAGCGGTCGCAGTCGAGGCCTCTGCCATCGTCTCGTGCACCGCACGAACCTCCGAGCGGAACGCCTCTGCGATCTCAGCGGGAGACTCGGCCAACCGGCGCTCGATGTCGGCACGCTCGGCGTCGGTAACCGCATCCAGTGCGTAGGCCGTGGCCAGGTCTGGCAGCTCGGAGTCGCTGGTCATGCCACCCCCAGACAATCACGAAGCCTACGAAGCCCGTCCCGCATCCGGGTTTTGACGGTGCCCAGGCTGACCGACAGCCGTTCGGACACCTGTGGGTAGGTCAGGCCGTCGTAGTACGCCAGCTCGATGGCCTGGCGCTGCAGGTCCGTCAGTGATCCCAAGCAATCGGCCACCTGCCGCTGCTCGTCAGAGCGGATGGCCGAGTCGGCGACCACGTCGGTGTCGGGCTCTGCGCTCGCCGCGACGTAACGCGCCTCGCGCCGGCTGGAGGCCACCTCGGCCCGCACCCGGTCCACCGCGCGGCGATGCGCCAAGGTCATGAGCCACGCCAGCGCAGACCCTTGCTCCGGGTCATAGTCGGCGGCAGAGCGCCACACCTGGGCGTAGACATCCTGCGTGGTTTCCTCGCTGTATCCGGGATCCCGCAGGATGCGGATCACCAATCCGTATACCCGGGCGCTCGTGGCGTCGTACAGCCCGGCGAACGCCTCGGCGTCGCCGCGGGCCACCCGACGCAGCTGCGCGTCGAGGACGTTACTCACCTCCGGCGTACGTGCCATCGACCGGTAGCCTAGCGCCGAATAGACGGTGGTCATCGCCGGTCACCCGTAGGTGAACGAGAAAGCCTGCAGCCCTTGACTCAACCGCAACTCGATCTCGCCACGATGCGCTTCACGATCGTCGACGATCTGGTGCAGGGTGGGCGGCCCGCTCACCGGCACCGTCGTGGTCTCGCCGCCGCGAAGCACGGTCACGGCGCCGGTCCCACCCACGACGAGATAGACCTGCTTGGCCTGGTAATTGAGCTTGATGGCCGAATCTGAGCTTTGGGCGGTCGCGCCCTGGTAGTCCAGGTGCCACGGCCCATCCAGCGCGAACGAGTCGGCAGGCAGACTCGTCGGGTAGCCGAACACCGCGTCGCCCTCGTCGTACGTGCCACCACCGGCGTAGTTGATCTCCTTGCCGACTCCGAGGTACGTCTCAGGGGTGAGTGCCGACGTCGGCGTCGTGTCGGGCGAGTTCACCGGCGCGGGCAACGCGGCGTTCTTCGCGTCCATGAGCAACTCGCGAATCAGCCGCTCCGTCGTGTCGTAGCCACCCTCACCGAACTTCACGTGCCGCACAACGCCATTCGCATCGATGAGGTACTCGGCCGGCCAGTAGCGATTGTGGTAGTTCGTCCAGGTGGAGTACGAGTTGTCCAGGGCGACCGGGTAGGTGATACCCAAGTCGGCCGCACCCCTGGCCACATTGCCGGGTACCCGCTCGAAGGCGTATTCCGGGGTGTGGACGCCGACCACCGTCAGACCGGAGTCCTTGTATCTGTCGTACCAGTCGACGACGTGGGGAATCGCTCGCTGGCAGTTGATGCACGAGTACGCCCAGAAGTCGATGAGTACCACCTTGCCGCGCAAGGACTTGAGGTCGACAGGTGCGCCGTCAGGGGTGTTGAGCCAACCGGTGATGCCGGTGATCTCCGGTGCAGCACCGCAGTTCTGGAGTTCTTCCGCGCCTTCTGGGCAATTCGACAGTTCCCCTCCTGCGGTCGGGCTCAGCCGGTCTTGGACCTCACCTGCGGTGGCGACCCGGTCCTGTAACCCGCTGGTGTAATCCGGGATCGCCCGCTGCAGCTTCGCAGGCACGTTGGCGGCCAACGCCACCGCGAAAACCAGCATCACCACTCCTCCGATCAGCCGGATCTTGCGCTGCTGACGGCGGAAGGCATTGACCCGCTCCGCAACCCGACGCCCGGCGAGCGCGAAGGCGAGTAGGGGAAGCGCGGCACCGACGGCGAACGAGAGGGTCAATGCAACGGTATCGGCACCGATCGAGCCGGTGGCGCCGGCAACGACGATCGCTGCGAGCACGGGTCCCGCGCACGGCACATAGAGCACGCCGAGCGCGAGACCCAGTCCGAAACCGCTACTGCCCGAGCCGAACTGCTTCTGCGGGATCCAGCTGAACGGTTTCTCCAGCAGCTGCTCGAAGCGCGGGAAGATCAGGCCAAGCCCGATCAGTGTCAGTGCGACAAGGCCCGCCCAGCGGAGTGCGTCCTGAGGTAGGTGCAACAGCTGCAGTAGCGCCGAGCCCGCCAGGGTCACCACGCTGAAACTCAGCACCAGGCCGGCGATCACCCGATAGGGGCGCAGCGTCTCGGCCAGTGTCGGCTTCGTCGCAACGACTGTCGTGCCGTCCGACTCGGTGACACGGGCGCTCTGCGCTCCGGAGAAGAAGATCACGGGCAATACCGGCAGGATGCACGGCGAGATGCCGGTGATGAGTCCGCCGAGGAATCCGATGAGCACCAAGGTGTACATGCCGGGTATTCGGCACCGACGCTGTGCCGGATTGGTCGAAATCGACACCCATCCGGATGCGGGCCCGCTCCGAATACCCAGTGACCGAGAAAGTGACGGGGGTCACCGTCAATCAGCCACAGGAGTCGGAAAATGTTGATTTCTCAATACAAGTTGGCCGCGGTGGCGGGGATGTCAGCCGCCGTCATGTTCGCGCTGCCCGCCTGCTCAAGCGACACCGCGCGGTCCGCACCCGCGACACCGGAGGCCACCAGTGCGCCCGCCATGGCCGCCGACCCGGCATCAGACCTGGTGGGTCCGGGCTGCGCGTCCTACGCGGAAAAGGTGCCGTCGGGCCCCGGGTCGGTGATGGGGATGGCACAGGATCCGGTCACCGTCGCCGCGTCGAACAACCCGCTGCTGACGACGCTCACCGCAGCGCTGTCGGGAAAGCTGAATCCGAACGTGAACCTGGTGGACACCCTCAACGGAGGTGAGTTCACCGTGTTCGCGCCCACTGATGACGCATTCGCCAAGATCGACCCGGCCACCATCGAGGTGTTGAAGACGGACTCCGCGATGCTGACCAACATCCTGACCTATCACGTCGTACCGGGGCAGGCCAGCCCGGCCAAGGTCGTCGGCAGCCGGCCAAGCGTGCAGGGCGCACCCGTGACGGTGACCGGCTCGGGTGACGCACTGAAAGTCAATGACGCATCCGTGGTGTGCGGCGGAGTCCACACCGCCAACGCCACCGTCTACCTCATCGACACGGTGCTGATGCCGCCCGCCGGCTGACCCCCCACACACGAAAGTGCCCCAAACCCGAAGGCTTGGGGCACTTTTGGCGTCTGCTCGCGCGGCGAGTTGAGCTTTCGCTACTTCGCCTTCTCGAGAACCTCGACCAGCCGCCACCGCTTGGTGGCCGACGTCGGCCGAGTCTCCATCAACGAGACGCGGTCGCCGATACCGGCGTCGCCGTTCTCGTCGTGCGCCTTGACCTTCTTGGTGGTCCGGATGATCTTGCCGTAGAGCGGGTGGCTCTTACGATCTTCCAGCTCGACCACGATGGTCTTCTGCATCTTGTCGCTCACCACGTAGCCGATGGCGGTCTTACGACGGCCGCGCGGCTTCTCGGTGGCCGGGGTGTGCTTGGGGCCCTTGGTCTCTGCCATTACGAATCCTCACCAACGGGTCCGGAAGCCAGACCCAACTCACGTTCACGCAGCACGGTGTAAACCCGTGCAATCTCCTGGCGCACGACGCGCAGCCGACGGTTGTTGGCCAGCTGACCGGTCGCCATCTGGAAGCGCAGGTTGAACAGCTCTTCCTTGGACTCGCGCAGCTTCGCCGTCAACTCGGTGTCGGACAGTTCACGCAGCTCACCAGGCGTAGTTCCCACTGCCATCAGAACTGCTCCTCTCGACTCACGATGCGTGCCTTGATCGGCAGCTTGTGGATTGCGCGAGTCAGTGCTTCCTTGGCGATCTTCTCGTCCGGGTAGCTGATCTCGAACAAAATGCGGCCCGGCTTGACGTTGGCGACCCACCACTCCGGCGAACCCTTACCGGAACCCATGCGGGTCTCGGCGGGCTTCTTGGTCAGCGGACGGTCCGGGAAGATGTTGATCCACACCTTGCCGCCACGCTTGATGTGCCGGTTGATGGCGATACGAGCGGACTCGATCTGCCGGTTGGTGATGTAGGCGTGGCCGAGGGCCTGGATGCCGTAGTCACCGAAGCTCACCGACGTGCCACCGCTGGCGATGCCACGCTGGCGCGGGTGGTGCTGCTTGCGGTGCTTGACCTTACGGGGAATCAGCATGGTTTAGCTCTCCGTGCTCTCAGCGGCCGGCGCTGCCTCAGCAGCGACAACCTCAGTAGCGGCGGGCGCATCTCCGGTGGCGGCGCGGCCGGCTTCGGTGCTCGTCGCCGTGGTGCCCGAGGAACCGCTACGACGCGGCCGGGTGCCCGACGGACGCTCACGACGCGGCCGGTCGCTGGCCGGTGCGGCGGCGGTCAGCTCACGCTTACCACCGACGATGTCGCCCTTGTAGATCCACACCTTCACGCCGATCCGGCCGAAGGTGGTCTTGGCCTCGTACAGGCCGTAGTCGATGTCCGCGCGCAGCGTGTGCAGCGGAACCCGACCCTCGCGGTAGAACTCCGAGCGGCTCATCTCAGCACCGCCGAGGCGGCCCGAGCACTGCACCCGGATGCCCTTGACGTTGGGCTGACGCATCGCCGACTGGATCGCCTTGCGCATCGCGCGGCGGAACGCCACACGGTTGCTCAGCTGCTCGGCAACACCCTGGGCGACGAGCTGTGCCGTCGACTCAGGGTTCTTCACCTCGAGGATGTTGAGCTGAACCTGCTTGCCGGTCAGCTTCTCCAGGTCGGCACGGATGCGGTCGGCCTCGGTGCCGCGGCGACCGATGACGATGCCGGGACGCGCGGTGTGGATGTCAACGCGAACCCGGTCGCGGGTGCGCTCGATCTCCACGTCGGCGATGCCTGCACGCTCAAGACCAGTGGCCAGCAGACGCCGGATCGCGACGTCTTCCTTCACGTAGTCCTTGTACTGCTTGTCGGCGTACCAGCGGGACTTCCACTCGGTGGTGATACCGAGCCGGAAACCGTGGGGATTGATCTTCTGGCCCACTACTCCGAGCCTCCCTTCGTCTCGGCCGTGCCCTTCGCAGCAGCAGCCTTGCTGCCCTGCGCACGACGGCTGCGCGCGGATGCGGCGGCCGCACCCTTTTGCTTGGGCGGACGGCTCTCAACGATCACCGTGATGTGGCTGGTCCGCTTGCGGATCCGGAACGCGCGCCCCTGGGCACGCGGACGGATGCGCTTGGCGGTCGGACCCTCGTCGGCGGTGATGGTCGCAACCACCAGCGTCGTCGGGTCCAGGCCGTCGTTGTTCTGCGCGTTGGCCGCAGCGCTGGCGATCACCTTGGCGACCGGCTCGCTGGCACCCTGCGGCGCCCACCGCAAGATGTCGAGGGCTTCCTCGACGCTCTTGCCGCGGACCAGATCGATGACACGGCGGGCCTTGCTCGCCGAGACACGCACGAAGCGCGCCTTCGCCTGTGCGGACGGGTATTCAGTGACTGTGGTACTCATCGCCGCTTGCTCTTCCGGTCGTCCTTGATGTGACCCTTGAAGGTGCGCGTCGGGGCGAATTCGCCGAGCTTGTGCCCGACCATCGCCTCGGTGACGAACACCGGGACATGCTTGCGGCCGTCATGCACCGCAAAGGTGTGCCCGATGAAGTCGGGGAGGATGGTCGACCGACGCGACCAGGTCTTGATGACCTGCTTGGTGTTTTTCTCGTTCTGAACGTCGACCTTCTTGAGCAGATGGTCGTCGACGAACGGACCCTTTTTGAGACTACGAGGCATCGCTGCTACTCCTTCCGCGGCCTAGCGCTTCTTGCCGGTGCGCCGGCGACGGACGATGAGCTTGTCGCTCGGCTTGTTGGGCTTGCGGGTGCGGCCCTCGGGCTTGCCCCACGGGCTGACCGGGTGGCGGCCACCGGAGGTCTTGCCTTCACCACCACCATGCGGGTGGTCAACCGGGTTCATGACGACACCACGGACGGTCGGGCGCTTGCCCTTCCACCGCATACGGCCGGCCTTGCCCCAGTTGATGTTGGCCTGCTCGGCGTTGCCCACCTCGCCGACGGTGGCGCGGCAGCGCACGTCGACACGACGGATCTCACCGGACGGCATACGCAGCGAGGCGTAGGTGCCTTCCTTACCCAGCAGCTGGATGCTCACGCCGGCCGAGCGGGCGAGCTTGGCACCGCCACCGGGCCGCAGCTCCACAGCGTGGATCACGGTGCCAGCGGGGATGTTGCGCAACGGCAGGTTGTTGCCGGGCTTGATGTCGGCGTTCGGCCCCTGCTCGATGACGTCGCCCTGCTTCAGACCCTGCGGCGCGATGATGTAGCGCTTCTCGCCGTCCAGGTAGTGCAGCAGCGCGATGTTCGCGGTGCGGTTGGGGTCGTACTCGATGTGAGCGACCTTGGCGTTGACGCCGTCCTTGTCATGGCGACGGAAGTCGATGAGGCGGTAAGCACGCTTGTGGCCGCCACCCTTGTGCCGGGTGGTGATGCGGCCGTGCGCGTTACGCCCACCGGTGCCGTGCAGCGGACGGATGAGCGACTTCTCCGGAGTCGAGCGAGTGATCTCGGCGAAATCGGAGACGCTCGAACCGCGACGACCCGGGGTCGTCGGCTTGTACTTGCGAATTCCCATATCAGTTAAATCCTCTTAGTTCCCGGCGTTACGCCGGGGCTCCGAAAAGCTCGATCGGCTTGCTGCCGGCGGCCAGGGTCACGATGGCGCGCTTGGTGTCCTTGCGCTTACCGAAGCCCGAGCGGGTGCGCTTGCGCTTGCCCTGCCGGTTGGCGGTGTTCACCGAGCTCACCTTGACGTCGAAGATCTTCTCGATGGCGATCTTGATCTGCGTCTTGTTGGAGTCCGGGTGCACGACGAACGTGTACACGTTGTCCTCGATCAGCCCGTACGACTTCTCCGAGATGACCGGGGCCAAGATGATGTCGCGGGGGTCGGTCACGGTAGCCATCAGGCCGACACCTCCTCTTTCTTCGTATTGGCCTCGATGTAGGCGTTCAGCGCCTCGACCGAGAACACCAGGTCGTCGGCGTTGAGCACGTCGTAGGTATTCAGCTGATCCGGCGAGATCACGTGCACACCAGGCAGGTTGCGAACGCTGCGGGCGCCGACCTCATCGGTGCGACCGATGACGACGAGCACCTTCTTGTTCTCGGTCAGGCTGCCCAGGAACGCCTTTGCGCTCTTGGTCGACGGGGTCTGACCCTCGACGAGCTCGGTGATCGCGTGGATGCGCTCGTTGCGGGCCCGGTCCGAGAGCGCACCGCGCAGAGCGGCGGCGATCATCTTCTTCGGGGTCCGCTGGCTGTAGTCGCGCGGCTGCGGGCCGTGGACGACGCCACCACCGGTGAACTGCGGTGCGCGGGTCGAACCCTGGCGGGCGCGGCCGGTGCCCTTCTGGCGGTACGGCTTCTTGCCACCACCGGACACCATGGCCCGCGTCTTGGTGGCATGCGTGCCCTGGCGCTTGGCGGCCAACTGTGCGTTGACGACCTGGTGCATCAGAGCGATGTTCGGCTCGACGTCGAACAGCGCGGCGGGCAGCTCTACGGAGCCGTCCTTCTTGCCTGCCGGCGTCTTCACATCAATTTTGAGAGTCATTACTTCTCGCCTCGCTTGATTGCGCTGCGGACAACCACCAGACCACCGTTGCGTCCGGGGATGGCGCCCTTGATCAACAGCACGCCGTTCTCGGCATCGACCTTGTGAACCTTGAGGTTCTGCGTGGTCACCCGGTCGTGGCCCATGCGGCCCGACATCCGGGTGCCCTTGAACACGCGGCCCGGGGTGGCGCAGCCACCGATGGAGCCGGGGCGGCGGTGCACTGCCTGGGCGCCGTGCGAGGCGCCCTGGCCGGCGAAGCCGTGACGCTTCATGGTGCCGGCGAAGCCCTTGCCCTTGCTGGTGCCGGTCACGTCGACGTAAGCACCGTCGGCGAAGATCTCGGCGGTCAGCTCCTGGCCCACCTCGTACTCGGCGGCAGCAGCCTCGTCGACCCGGAGCTCAGCCAGGTGGCGGCGCGGGTTGACACCCGCGGCGGCGAACTGACCGCTGACGGGCTTGTTGACCTTGCGCGGGCTGATCTCGCCATAAGCAAGCTGCACGGCGCTGTAGCCGTCGCGCTCGGGGGTACGGATAAGGGTCACCACGTTGGGGCCGGCCTTGACGACCGTCACCGGGACGACTTTGTTGTTCTCATCGAACACCTGCGTCATGCCCAGCTTGGTGCCCAAAATGCCTTTTCTAGCCATTTTTCTCGGGTCTCCTACTGGATGTTGACGTCGACACTGGCCGGCAGATCGATGCGCATGAGCGCGTCAACCGTCTTCGGCGTCGGGTCGAGGATGTCGATCAGTCGCTTGTGGGTACGCATTTCGAAATGCTCCCGCGAGTCCTTGTACTTGTGCGGCGACCGAATCACGCAGTACACGTTCTTCTCGGTCGGCAGCGGCACGGGGCCCACCACACTGGCACCGGTACGGGTGACCGTCTCGACGATCTTGCGCGCCGAGGCATCAATGGCCTCATGGTCGTAGGCCTTGAGCCTGATGCGGATCTTCTGTCCCGCCACGCTTCTCCTACCTCTACTTCGTACATCGGCCGGCCGTATCGAAGCCTCGATGGGAAAACCCACCGAAACCCGTCGGGCCTGGTCCCCGGCGCGGGTGCGCCGAGTATTTGCCGCCGCTGTTTACCTGTCTGTGGTCCACCGGCCCCCGCGGTCGGGCGTGTCGCCTTCGCGCACATTTTCTCGCCCTGAAAATCAGTCGCGATCTAATGTTGGGACCGGATGCGCCCGTGGGGGCGCGGGTCGGATGCCCGGCCAGGAATACCCGGCTCAAGGCAACCCGAACAGTATGCCTTAGATCCGGGCGTGCTCCAAATCCGCGATCGAGCAGGTCGGGGCCCGTCGATGCGGCCAGACGCATCGAGCCTCCAACTCGCGGATTTCCCAGTGTTTTCCGACCTCAGGCACCGGCCGGCGGGCTCTGTCCGCGTAGGTGGCACCGCGGCGGAAGATCGCGCCGCGGACCGCTCGACCGAACTTACTTTTGAGTAAGGTATGGCGCATGACGCAGTCTCCCGTGAGGACACCCAGCGCTACCTATAGAGCATGGAAGAAGTTGTCACCGCTTCCCGGCGGCAGCTGGGCCTTCTCCGCCGCAGCCATGGCCCGGGTGCCCTACTTCGCGTCGATCCTCCCCCACGTCGTCCGGATGGAACCGGGGCTGGCCGAGGTGACGGTGCCGAAGTGGTTCTACGTCTACAACCATCTGCACACCGTGCACGCCATCGCGTCGTGCAATGCCGCCGAGATGGCGATGGGCATGCTGATGGAGGCCACTGTGCCGACAACGCATCGCTGGATCCCCAAGGCCATGAACGTGCAGTACCTCGCCAAGGCCACCACCTCGCTGCGGGCCCGCGCCGAGCTGACGCCCCCGGATTTCGGCACCATCACCGAAGGCACCGACATCGTGGTGCCGGTCAGCATCACCGACCGCCACGGCGTCGAGGTGGTGCACGCCGACATCACCACCTGGGTGACGCCGGCCTAGGCGCTGATCCAGACGCTCGCGGCCCGCGAGATCAACGCCATGGCTGTGTTCAGGTCCCGGCGACAGCCGCTGCGTTGATCTCGGCGCTAGGCCAGATAGGTGCCGTGTCCCTCGCGCACCAGTGCACCGTCGAACAGCAGCACCTCGTTGACCAGCCCGCCGTTCTGATTGCGGTAGTGGATCACCAAGGCCGATTCGCCGCGGTAGGTCGCCAGCACCTCGAACTGCAGATCCGGCATGCCGGCCAGCGCCGTCGTCCAGTAGTGGCGCAACGAGTCCTTGCCCCGCACCACACCCCCGGTCTCGGGAAAGAGGCGGGCCGCTACCGGCGAACTGAACAACACATCGTCGTGGAAGTGGGCGAGTACCGCGTCCACGTCGTGCGCGTTCCACGCACGCACCCATTCCTCGGCGAACGCCTGCGGATCCGGTGTCGCCATCGAGTTCACTTCTCCCTCAACCCGGCCCAGAACGGGCATTGATGCTCCTGTGGGTAGCCATTGTCGACGCGACTGCCGTCGGCCTGCAACGAAATTCTGGCGCCCTCTCCCGCCGGATCGAACCCGGGCCAGTCGGGCTGCCCCTCGACCGCCGGCTCGCCGGTGCGCACGAAAGCGCTCCAGTAGTCGATCATCTGGTCCGAAAGTCGCTGCTGCGCCGGGTCCAACGGCGGCGCCCCGCCGACGTCGAACAGGTAGCGAAGCTCCAGCGAGTGACTGGCTCCGACCGGGAAGGGCAGCGTTCGCATGACCTCCGGCGCCGGGGCAGAGCGATCGTTGAACTCGTAGGCGTAGACCGGTCCGGTGCGCGAGAGCTCACCGGCCATCCGCTCCGACACACAGGCGAATTCGCCGTCGGTGACCGCCGCCGAATATGCCTGCGCCACACCGCCGTACCGGTCGACGGGGTAGTGTGCGCCGACGGCCACGGCATCGGCACCGAACGTCTCGGACAGCAGCCGCGGGTAATCCCCCGCGACATAGCGCTGCCCCAGACGCAGGTAGCGCAACGCCACGAAGAGCGTGAACTCATCGCGGGTGGTGCCGATGAGGACCGGCACCGGTTCGGCCCGATCCGATGCGAACGCCGCCAGCGGGGCCTGCGGAATCACAGTCGACCCGGTGACCGGACCGGTCAGCTCGTCACTGCCGATATTGAAGTACCACACCGGCTTCCGCAGACTGTCCACCGGCAGGGCACGCAAGCAAGTGGCCGCCACCGCGGGATCGGGGCATCCGGCAGCGGCCGCGTAATCGAGCGAGCGGCGGGTCGCGGAGGCGAGGTCGGCCTGAGCCTGGCACGGCGCGCTCATCAGGATCGCGGCTCGGAACAATCCCGCCGAGCCCGGCGACACCAGGTGGTCACACACCGACATGCCGCCCGCGGATTCACCGGCGACGGTGACCTTTTCCGGATCGCCGCCGAAGTTGGCGATGTTGTCGCGCACCCAGCGGAGCGCCGCCTGCTGGTCGGCCAGACCGTAGTTGCCGACGTCCCCACCGACGCCCAGGGCAGGGTGGGCCAGGAAGCCCAGTGTGCCTAGGCGGTAGTTGATCGTCACCACGACGATGTCGCCGCGCGCGGCCAGTCGTCCCGCGTCGTAGATGCCACTGCTACCGCCGGCGAACGCGCCGCCGTGGATCCAGACCATGACGGGGCGCTTCTCCTCCGAGACCGGCGGCGTCCAGACGCTCAGGTTCAGGCAGTCCTCGGCCGTGTTGGCTCCGCGTTCGGGATCGGAATCGGGGTCCTGGATGCACCGCGGGCCCGGGCGGGTGGCGTCGCGCTCACCCGGCCAACCCGGCGCGGGGACCGGTGCCGCAAATCGCATGGGGCCCACCGGCGCGGCGGCGTACGGCACCCCGGCGAACAACCGATGGTCGGATACCACTGTGCCGCGCAAGGTTCCGGCCGCGGTCCGGACCACTGCCGGGTCCGGCCCTTGCACCAGGCCGGCCGGAGGGTCAGCTGAACGGCCGGGCGTCGCCGCCCGGCCGCCACCTCGTGCACAGCCTCCCACCAGCATGGCCAACACTGCCAGCAACGCGACGACGCGACGCCCGGACCGCATGGCTGCGAGCGTACGGGGCCGATCGGCATAATCGACTCCCTTACGTGGCGCCGATCACATATGGTGGCAATTGACACCCGTCAAGTTCTGCCAGTGAGGAGTCTGTATGAGCGCGCCGACAATGGATGACGCCGCGAAGGTGCTCGCCGATCCGACGGCTTACGCCGACGATGCACGCCTGCACACCGCGCTGACCCACCTGCGCGCCAACAACCCGGTGGCCTGGGTCGACAATCGGCCCTACCGGCCGTTCTGGGCCATCACCAAGCACGCCGACATCATGGCCATCGAGCGGGACAACGAGCTGTTCATCAGCGAGCCCCGGCCCCTGCTGGCCACCGCGGCCGCCGACGATCTCGCCAAGCAACAGCTCGAGGCCGGCATGGGCCTGCGCACCTTGATCCACATGGACGACCCGCACCACCGCAAGGTTCGGGCGATCGGGGCAGATTGGTTCCGCCCCAAGGCAATGCGTGATCTCAAGGTCCGGGTGGACGAGCTCGCCAAACGGTATGTCGACAAGATGCGCGATATCGGGCCCGAGTGCGATTTCGTCACCGCGATCGCCGTCGACTTCCCGCTCTACGTGATCATGTCCCTGCTCGGGCTCCCCGAAGAGGACTTCGCCCGCATGCACATGCTGACCCAGGAGATGTTCGGCGGCGACGACGACGAGTACAAGCGCGAGGGGGGCTCACTGGAGGACCAGCTCGCCGTACTGATGGACTTCTTCGCCTACTTCTCGACGCTCACCGCGTCCCGCCGCGCCAACCCGACCGCGGACCTGGCGTCGGCGATCGCCAACGGCACCATCGACGGGGAGCCGCTGTCCGACGTCGACACCGCGTCGTATTACGTGATCGTCGCCAGCGCGGGGCACGACACCACCAAGGACGCGATCTCCGGCGGACTCCATGCACTCATCGAGAACCCCGACCAGCTGGCCAGGCTGAAGGCGCAACCCGATCTGATGGGCACCGCGGTCGAAGAGATGATCCGGTGGTCCACCCCGGTCAAGGAGTTCATGCGCACCGCCACCGCCGACACCACCGTGCGCGGTGTACCGATCGCCAAGGGCGAATCCGTCTACCTGGCCTACGTTTCCGGCAATCGTGACGAAGAGATCTTCGACAACCCGCATCGCTTCGACGTCGGGCGGGATCCGAACAAGCACCTGGCATTCGGATACGGCGTGCACTTCTGCCTGGGCGCTGCGCTGGCCAGGATGGAGATGAACAGCTTGTTCACCGAGCTGCTCAGTCGGCTGGATTCCATCGAATTGGCCGGGACGCCAGAGCTTTCCGCGACCACCTTCGTCGGTGGGCTCAAGCACCTGCCGATTCGTTACTCGCTGCGCTGAGCCTGCTCGGTCCGCCGGTGGGTGGCCAGGAAGCCATCCACCGCGGACTGCACGCAACTGGTGTAATCGAACTCGGCCAGCGTGCTGAGCTTACCCAACACGATCGGCCCCAGCAGTAGCGCGGCGGCCTGCGTCCGATCCACCTCGCCGAGTTCGTCGACCGCCTCGGGACTGTCGAAAATCGCCTCGAACGGCAGCGCGTACTGCTCGGCCACCCGCTCGCGCAGGGTCCGCACCTCCGGGCTGTCACCCGACCGCCAGGGCAATTGCTCCATGTCGCCACCCAGTGCCAGCCAGGACATCGCGGTGATGCTGATCGGCGCCTCGGCGATCAAGTCGGCCTGCGCCTGAACCAGGGCGATCAGCCGATCGCGGAGCGTGCCGTCCGCCGGCGGCATCGGCGCGGCCGGGATGAGTGCGCGAAATGCCGCTGCCAGCAAGTCATTTCCGCTCGGGAAGTGACGGTACAGCGTTGCCCTGGCCACGTTCGCGGCCCTGGTGACCGCGTCCACCGTCACCGCACTGGGCCCACCCGACCGCAACAGCGTCGTGGCCGCCTCGAGCAACCGGGCCCGAGATCGAGCCGGCCGGGGGTCACGGCTCTCGGCAGTCATGCGCCCACACCTCCATAAAACAGACTTACCGTCTCGCTCCGAGACTGTTAGTCTCGAAACTCCATCGACGAAGGAGGTGGACCGCATGTCCGACACCCTCGTCGAGTCTGGCCAGGATATAGATCCCGGCCTGTCCTATCTGTCGATCCGGAAGCGATACTGGCTGCTCGCGGTGGCCTGCATGGACGTCTCGATCGTGATCGCCTCGATGGTGGCCCTGAACGCAGCCCTACCCGACATCGCCCGCCAGACCGCGGCCACCCAGGCCCAACTCACCTGGGTGATCGACGGCTACACCCTGGTGCTCGCCTGCCTGCTGCTGCCGGCCGGCGCGATCGGCGACCGCTACGGCCGCCGCGGCGCCCTGTTGACCGGCCTCGTGGTCTTCGTCCTGGCCTCCGCGGCACCCCTGCTTTTCGACGATCCCGTACACCTGATCATTTCTCGTGCGGTGGCCGGGGCAGGCGCCGCCTTCATCATGCCGGCGACCCTGTCCCTACTCACCGCGGCGTTTCCGAAATCCGAGCGCAACAAGGCAGTTGGGATCTGGGCCGGCGTGGTGGGGTCCGGCGCCATCGTCGGCTTCCTCGTCACGGGTGGCTTGCTGCACTTCTGGGGATGGCAGTCCATCTTCGCCACCTTCGTCGTCGCCGGGGTCGGGTTGTTCATCCTGACCTGCACCGTGCCCTCTTCACGCGACGAACACAGCGCCCCGGTGGATTGGACCGGCGCCGTCCTGATCGGCGCGGCCGTGGCGGTCTTCGTGCTCGGCGTGGTCGAGGCCCCGATCCGAGGCTGGACGCACCCGGCGGTGTGGGGTTGCATGGCCGGCGGGGTCGTCCTCGCTGCTGCGTTCACCGTGGTGCAACTCAAGATCCGGCACCCGCTGCTCGATGTCCGACTGTTCGGAAAGCCCGACTTCGCGACCGGGGCAGTGGGCGTGACATTCCTGTTCTTCGTCAACTTCGGCTACTTCTACGTCAGCATGCAGTACATCCAGCTGGTCATGGGATATAGCCCGATCCAAACCGCAATCGCCCTGTGCCCGTTGGCCATACCGCTCCTGATCCTCAGTGCCACCACACACCTGTACCTGCCTCGGCTCGGCCTCCGGACCTGTGTTTTCGTCGGACTGCTGGTGATCTCGGCGGGGCTGCTGAGTATGCGCTGGCTGCAGATCGACTCCAGCTATCCGCAGTACGCCTGGCCACTGCTGATCATCAGTATCGGCATCGGGCTGTGCACGGCGCCGACGACCTCGGCCATCATGGGCGCGGTTCCCGACGAGAAACAAGGCTTGGCCTCCGCGGTCAACGACACCACTCGGGAAGTCGGTGCCGCCCTGGGCATCGCGGTCGCCGGCTCGATCCTGGCCGCGCAATACCAGAACCACCTGGGGCCCAAGCTGACCGGGCTACCCGCCGAGGTGCGTGAACCCATCCTGAGCTCACTGGCCGAGGCACTCACCGTGGCCGGGCATTTGGGTCCGCAGGGCGTGACCGTCGCCGGGCTGGCCAAGCAGGCGTTTCTCGACGCGACCAACTCGGCCCTGCTGGTGATGGCGGCGGTCCTGGCGGTGGCGGCGGTGTTCGTCGGGATCTGGGCTCCGGGCCGCGACGGTGAGCAGCTCCGAGTGATCCGGCGGCTCAGGTCGCCAGGAACTCCGCAGCCCGATGACCGATCATGGCAATGGTCGCGTGCGGGCCGCGGCTGGTGATGGCCGGCATGATCGACCCGTCGACCACCCACAGATTCTCGACGCCCAGCACCCGGCAGGTCGGATCCAGCACTGCCTGCACGCCGGTGCCCATGGGCGCCGTACCGGCCAGATGCTGCGATGTCGACCACGAAGCCTCACCGACTTCTGCTGTGTGACTGACCAATTCACGAGCCAGTTCCGCGCCACGGCGCAAAGTGTCGACATCCTCTGCCACCGTGTCATACCGATGCTCGATCACCGGTGCCACCGTCGGGTCGGCCGATGCCAACCCGACCCGGCCCCGTGAGTGCGGGCGCATCAGCGCCACACCGAGGTGCGGAAGTTCGGCAGGATCGTGCCCCGGCCCGTGCACCATGGCCGAAAAACCTGCGGTGTAGGGACGCACTTCGATGCCGTCGTCGGTGGTCAGCACAGCCTCCAGCGGCGGCAGGTCGTGAGTCGGCGTCCAGGAGACCGGCAGCACCCATTCCGGATGGTCCACGGTGTGCATGCCGACCGGCAGATCGGAGACCACCTCGATGCCGAGCGCTTCGAGCTCTGCCGCCGGCCCGATGCCCGACAGCAGCAACAGGTGCGCTGACCCAATTGCGCCAGAACACAGAACAATTCGTTCGGCACCGAGCACAGAGCCGTCTTCGCACTGCACTCCGACGGCCTGGTTCGCGCGGAACAGCACGCGGTGGACCCGGGTGTCCGTCACCAGCTGGAGGTTGGGCCGACCCAGCGCGGGTTGCAGGTAGGCACCACCCGGACCAACCCTGTTGCCGCCGTTGATGTTCAGCGGAACGGCACCGACCCCCGCCGGGAGTGCCGCCGCAGCGGTGGACCCATTGAGGTCGTCGATCCAGCCGAATCCGGCACCTATCGCTGCGTCGACGAAAGATGCTGTGCAACCGTCAAATTCGCGGACCCGCCGCACGGTGATCGGCCCGGCATCGCCATGCAGGGAGGTGTCGAAATCCAGATCCGTCTCGATGGCACGGAAGTGCGGCAGTACATCGTCCCAGCCCCAGCCCGGCACGGCCCACCGGTCGAAGTCTCCTGGCAGCCCCCGGCAGAAATAACCGCCATTGACCGCACCAGAGCCACCCACCACCGATCCCCGGATGATCTCGGCGTGCCGGGGCGGGTGTTCGGTCAGTACCGAGGCGTAGTGACGGACCACCGAACTGGCAGCCCCGATCGGCAGGCGCAGCGCATCGGTGATCTGCGCCGCCACCCGGGGGTCACTGGGCTCCGGACCGGCTTCCACGACCGTGACATGGCAGCTTGGATCGACGGAAAGCCGTTCAGCCAGAATTGATCCGGCGCTTCCGGCACCGACGATCAGGACGTCTCGCTCCAACTCGGGTTAGCTCCGAAGCTGCGGCTTGAGCGCGCCCAGCTGACGTTCACGCACCACACCGGTCCACAGGCCGATCCCATAGGCGAGATCGTCCAGACGCTTGAGCAGGATGTGGGTCAGCAGGCCGACGGGCTTGGTGTCGTCGTCGGCATTGCCGCGTCGGGTCGCCCAGTCGACCACACCGTCCAGCACCGCGGCCACCAGGACCGCGTGTCTGGCCCGCCGGAACATCAGGGCGGCGACGAGGGCGACCGGCCAGTAGTGCCGGCAGATCGCCGAACACAGCTGCAGAGCCGCCGACCACAGCCCGCGCGCGGTCACCGCGGCGACCTCGGTGGGTTCGGTGTCGACCGTGCTGAGGGACCGGGCGATACGCCGACCGGTGAAGATCGCGATCACCACCGAGCCCAGGTACCCGAAACACGACCCCATCGCAAGCAGCAGCCAGACCATCAGCGTCCACCCGGAGATCACCACAGGGGCCGTCTTGCCTGGATGGCGGACCGTCAACGGAGCTGCCGAAGTGCCGTAGAAAGCCTTGCGGTTGAACCACTCTCGCAGGTCTGTCCGATGATCGTGGGCAACCAGCGCAATGGGCTCATAACGCAGGCGGGACCCGGTTTCGACCAGGCGCCAGCACAGATCGACATCCTCACCGGACTGCATGGTCTCGTCGAAGCCGCCCACCGCGGCCAGCGCCGCGCGCCGGCAGATGATCGCCGCGCTGGGTACGTAGGACACCGGGCCATAGGGCACCACCGGTGCCTCGCGCACCCCGAGGTCCAGGGACGAACGCACCGCCTCGTACCTGGCCACCACATTGTCGGCGGTGTGCAGTCCGACGATGCGGGGTGCGACCAGCGCCACGGCCGGGTCGCAGAAGTGGCCGAGCAACGCCTCGAGCCACCCGCGCCGAGGCACCACGTCCGAGTCGAGGAACGCGACGAAATCGGTCTCCGTCGCGGCGAGGCCGGTGTTGCGGGCGGCCGCCGGACCGTTGCTACGGAAGTGCCGGAGGACCTGCACGTCGCAGTGCATCCCGGCGAATTCTGATTGCGAGACCGGAACCGCCGAGCCGTCGTCGACCACGATCACCCGAAGGCCCCGCAACGCCGAGATGAGCCGGTGCAGACCGGATACGTTGTCGCGCACCGGGATAATGACCGTCACATCACGGTGGGACGGACCGCTGGGCGGACGGGGATGGGCGACCGTGGCGTCGAGCAAAGTCCGGGCCAGTTGCGCACTCTGCGCGTCGTGCACCTCGAGACGGCCGCCGTTGAGCATGGTCTGCGCCGTCGGCGCCAGCCGCAGCAACCGGGTCGGCGACCCGCCGAGTAGGGCCGCGCCGGCCCCCAGCACCTTGACACGGCGATCCACCTGTACGGCAAAACCGTCGGGCAGCCTCGGTCCGGTCATGTCAGCAATCCGTTCCGGTCCGGTTGCCACCGCCGTATCCGACCGGCGCAGCCGTTGACCATCTCAGCAAAGATACGCTCCCCCTCGGCAGCCGTGGCGGTTGTCGGGTCACCCAGCACCCCGACTTCGCTGACGGCCGCGATCCCGCCACTGCGCATCGCCGGCATGAGCTCGGCCAGCGGGGCGGTGTTCCCGGGAGCCAGGCCGTCAGCCCAGACATCGCCGGGCGAAATATGTAGCAATACAGATGTTTCGGTATGCCCCGCGTGTGCGTCGGCGCCCGCGGCGATGCACGGGACCCAGCCGACGTCGCGGCTCTCCTGGCGCAACAGGGCCACCGCAGCGGCCAGCGCCTCCACATTCCCCCCGTGACCATTGACGAACACCAGACGCGACGTCCAACTCAATGCGGAACGCCCGTACTCCAGCAGCAACAACCGCAGGGCCGCGGTGCCGATCGACACCGTGCCGGGGAACCCCTCGTGCTCGCCGCTGGCCCCGTAATGGACCGGCGGCGCGACCACCCAGTCACCGGACGACGCGTCATCGACGTGCTCGAGCAGCGCATGCGAGACTGCGGCGGCGATGCGCGTGTCGGTGTCCAGAGGCAGGTGCGGACCATGTTGCTCGGTAGAGCCCACTGGGACGATCAACATTGGCGACATGCTGCGTAGCTGTCTCGACGTTGAGTTCCCGAGCCCGCTGGGGAAAGCCACGTGCCGATGGTAGGCCCAATTCACCTACTGTGCGCCAATTGTTGGAGCACAGGCAGCAATTGATTTGCCGTAGCTTTCCCGGCACCGGTCGTGAACATCACGTACGTCTCTCCCGCCACCCCTGTCACGCTGCACCTCAGGGTGAACGTCAGTGTCAGGCGCGCGGCACACCGAGGGTTCGGGTGAAGCCCTCCGGCACCAGGATGTCCTCCGGCGTCAGGTCGTGGATCGACGACTTGCCCAACCCGCGCAGCGCGGAGTCGATGCCGCCGCTGAGGATGTCCAACACGTTCTCGACACCCGCCTGGCCGTTGGCGGCCAGACCCCACAGATAGGCGCGGCCGATCATGACGGCTCGGGCGCCCAGCGCCACGGCCTTCACGACATCGCTACCCCGGCGGATCCCACCGTCCAGCAAAACCTCGACCTGATCCCCCACCGCGTCGGCGATGGCAGGCAGGCAGCGGATCGCCGCGGGCGTGCCGTCCAGGTTGTTGCCGCCGTGATTGGACACCGTGATCGCCGAAACACCCGCATCCACGGCACGTTTGGCGTCGTCAACCCGCACCATTCCCTTGAGCAGGAAAGGACCGCCCCACTGCTCCCGCAACCAGGCGATGTCCTCCCAGGTCGGGGGCGGGGTACCCATCCACTGCCCGTAGGCCTCGAAGAACGTCGGCCCCGGCTCGCCGGCGCGACCCTGGTTCGGCACCCGCAGGTCCGGCGGACGCAGGTGCTTGCCGAAGCTCCAGAGCCAGCGTGGCTTGGTGAGCACCTCCGGAGACATCCGCAGCATCGTGCGCAGGTCCATTCGCTCCGGGATCTTCGGGCTACCCCAGTCGCGGCCGTGGCTGAAGCTCCAGTCGGTCGTGGCGATGAGCCCGACGGCGCCGGCGTCCTTGGCCCGCTGCACACGCTCGGCGATCTCGTCGCGCGACCCGAGCCAGTAGATCTGGAAGAAGATCTTGTCGTTGACCGCGGTGACTTCCTCCATCGGCTTGCTGGCGAAGGAGGACAGCCCCATGGCCGTGCCGCGTGCTGCGGCGGCCCGGGCGACGGCCACCTCACCGTCGGGGTCGACGGCCTGCACGCCGGTCGGCGAGATGATGACGGGCATCGAAATGTCCTGCCCCATCACCGTTGTCGCCATCTCACGCTTCTCCGTGGCACCCACCACGTGCGGCGCGAAACCGAGCTCGGCGAACGACTCCACGTTGTCGGAGACCGTCACGCCCTTCTCACTGGCAGAGATCAGCGAGGAGTAGGCGGACTTGGGCAGCCGCTTCTTCGCCCGCTGCTGGGCAATGGCGACGGTCTCGAACCAGGTATCACGAGCCATGGGGTTACACCGGACTTTCGTTACAGATGCGGGCGGGCGGCTTGGTCAGCAACTTCAGTGCGACCGGGCCCTGCTTGGTGCCGCGGGAGTGGTCACCGCTGGGCTTGGGTTTGACGCGCTCGGCCGCGAGGGCGGGCTCGCCCCAGCCTTCGACGCACTCGGGATCCGGCCCGTCCATCGGCAGACCGGTGAAGAACTTGGCAGCCATGCAGCCGCCGCGGCAGGCGTCGTAGTGTCCACAGCCGCTGCAGGCGCCGGCCGACTGGGGCTCGCGCAGTTCGCGGAAGAGCGGGGAGTTCTGCCAGACGTTCTGGAATCCGGCGCCGAAACCGGTGTCTTCCAGAATGTTTCCGGCCAGGAACTTGTCGTGGATGGCGAACGGGCAGGCGTAGACGTCGCCCACAGGATCGATCAGGCACACCACGCGGCCGGCGCCGCACAGGTTCAGCCCGGCCAGTGCACCGGGCTCACCCAGCCCCGACAGGTGGAAGAACGAGTCACCGGTCAGCACCCGCTCACCGTGGGCGACCAGCCAGTTGTACAGCTGGCGCTGCTGCTCCGGGGTCGGGTGCAGCTCATCCCAGACATCGGCGCCACGGCCCGACGGGCGCAGCCGCGTGATCCGCAGCGTGGCACCGTAGCGATCTGCCAACGCCTTGAACTCGTCGAGCTGGTCGACGTTGTGGCGGGTGACCACCACCGAGATCTTGGCGTCCGAAAAGCCGGCGGCGGCAAGGTTTTCCAGTGCACGCACAGCCATGTCGAACGAACCCTTGCCGCGCACCGCGTCGTTGACCTCGGCGTTGGCGCCGTCCAGGGAGATCTGCACATCGACGTAGTCGCTGGCAGCGAGTTTCGCAGCCACCTCGGGCGTGATGCGCACCCCGTTGGTCGAGAACTTGACGCCGACATGATGGGCGGTTGCGTAATCGACAAGTTCCCAGAAGTCCGGGCGCACAGTCGGTTCCCCACCGCCGATGTTCACGTAGAACACCTGCATGCGTTCCAGTTCGTCGATGATGTCCTTGCACTGCTGGGTGGACAGTTCACGAGGATCGCGCTTCCCCGACGAGGACAGGCAGTGCACACACGCCAGGTTGCAGGCGTAGGTGAGCTCCCAGGTCAGGCAGATGGGGGCGTCGAGTCCGTGTTCGAACTGCTCGACGAGCCTTGGAACAGGCGTGCGCACGGGCGCAACAGAAGTCATTGTGGATTCCCGGGGATGAGCATCTTCGAGGACACCAGCACGCTCAGCGCGTGCAGGTAAGGGCCTTGGTCGGAGTCGGCGATACCGACAGCGCGACACGCGGACCGGGCGTCGGGGTGGTCAGCCAGTGAGTTGACCACCTCGACGACCGTCCGGTTCTTCAGAAACGACAGCTTGCGGGTTCCGAAGTGATACAGCAGGGCACCGAACGGCTCCGGCCGCACCGCCACCTGGTGGTGCAACCGCCAGCTGACATTCGGGTCGAAGACGACGCCGACGTGCCCGGCCGTATCGGCAACCTGTGTAGACACGGTCAGTAAACCCCGCACATACCGTCGATCGAGACCTCTTCGACGAGCGTCTCGGTGACGAGCTGGGTTTCGGTTTCGGCCTGCGGGTTCTGATCCATGAATCGCACCTTTCCTGTAACTGTGGGTCTCGACAATTGTGACCTGAGTCGCAAGAATATGGCATCGAGTGCACAAATGGAAGGGCGGGTTTTATGCGGCAGGGATCCGGGCCCCGCGTCGGCAGGCGTCCGTCCACCACGCAGGACCACATCACCGACGTCGCACTGGCATTGTTCGCCGCCCACGGCTTCGACGAGGTGAGCGTCGACGACGTGGCCAAAGCCGCCGGCATCGCGCGACGCACGCTGTTCCGCTACTACGCCTCCAAGAACGCCATCCCCTGGGGAGACTTCGACGCCCACCTGCAACACCTGCGCGACCTGCTCGCCGCGCTGAGCTCCGAGATCCCGCTGGCCGAGGCCCTGCGCGAAGCACTGCTGTCGTTCAACACCTACGACGCCCAGGAGATGGCCCAACACCGCCTGCGTATGCGCGTCATTCTGGAAACCGCAGGGCTGCAGGCATATTCGATGACGATGTACGCCGGATGGCGTGAGGTCATCGCCACCTACGTGGCCCAACGCATCGGCGCGACCCCAGAGGGCCTGATGCCTCAGACCGTCGGATGGCTGATGCTCGGAGTCGCGCTCTCGGCCTACGAACACTGGCTTGCCGACGAGTCCGTCGCACTGCCGGACGCCATCGGCCGGGCCTTCGAAGTGGCGCGTCCGGGGTTGGAGCGGCTAGCCCCGCAGTAACCCGTCCCACGCTGCCGCCAGCGCCGCCGGGCCCTGCGGACCGAGCCTCTCGGTGAGCAGGATCGGCGCCTGCGACATGAAACGCGGTGAGCGACCGCGATGTACATCGGCGGCGTGCGCGGTGAACGGATGCAGCACGTACATGTCGCCGGGCCGGCCCGTCGCATGGTCCACCGGACAGGTTCGGCTGGCCACGTCCACCATGGCACCGGCCTCGATGAACTCGACAGGGTCGGACCCGAGCACCCGGGCGACGTCGCGATGCGAACCCACCCGAATCCGCGTCGGCGCGTCGGCCGGTCCCACCTCGGACAGCAGGGTCAACACCAGGACGGTGTGCGGACGCCCGCTGACCGTCCACTCCCCGCCCGGCAAGGGGGTGTTGGCGTCGACGTGCCAGCCCCGGTCCGCTGCGGGCGGATCGACCGGAAACCGCACCGGGATGTTGCCCAGGGCCCCACGCGGCAGCCAACCTCCTCGTCCACAGATCGCGTCCAGGGCATCGGTGAGCGCTGCGTTGTCCACCAGTTGCCGGAACGGGCCGGCGCCGGTCAGATCGGCCGTCCACACCACCGCACTCGTCCACGACGCGGGCTCATCCGGAGACAGTCCGATCTGCGTCCAGAGCAGATCCCGCGCGGCATCGGCGATTTCGGCCGGCGCGGCCTGCTCGACCTTGACGAACCCGTCCCGCTTGAATGCCTCGACGTCCACCACGCCGACCACCATGACGCACCTCCCCTGACCGGCGCCAATGGTTTTCCGGCGAAAAAACTTCGCCCAAGGCCGTCGGAGTTCGGTGCCCGGCGGCGACGATAAGGGTGTGAGCGCCGAAACAGACGCTCCGCGGGCGCTGCTGAGGTGCTACGACGAGGCCCTGCCTGCGGTGTACGGCTACTTCGTACGCCGCTGCGGCGACCCCGGAACCGCCGAAGACCTGACGTCGGAGACGTTCCTGGCCGCCATGGACGCGGCCCGCAGACCGTCGCCGCCGCAGATCTCGGTGCCGTGGTTGATCGGGGTGGCCAGGCACAAACTCGCCGACCACTACCGCCGCCGCCACGACCGGTTCACCGTGCCGGTGGCCGAACTGCCCGAACCGGTAGACCCGGCCGATGACTGGGACGCGGAACTGGATCGCATTGTCGCCGAAGCGGTTCTGGCCCGGCTACCCGAACAGCACCGCACCGTGCTCGCCCTGCGTTACCTCGACGACTGCTCGGTGGGTGAATGCGCCGAGCTGATCGGGCGCACGGTGCATGCCACCGAGGCTCTGCTGGTCCGGGCCCGCCGAGCCTTCAGAGCCCAGTACCCGACACCGGAGGGAGGGACGTCGTGATCAACAGCCACGATCCGTTGACCGTGCTCAGCGGCGACGACCCGCCGGTCTCCCCCGACCCGGCGTTCGCCGCCCGGCTGCGCGCGCGGCTGGAATCGGCGCTCACCCTTCCCCAACGCACCGAAGGAGTTGACATGAGTGGAACCGAAACTGCCATCGCCGAACTGAACGAGCCCGCGGCCACGCCGGCCACCCCGGCTCCCCCACGGCCCGGGCCCGATTCGCGGCCCGCCGCGGCCGCGATCCCGTACCTGGCCGTGGCCGGTGCCCGTGAGGCCATCGCCTGGTATGCCGATGTCTTCGGCGCGTCCGTCGTCGGCGAGACGTACGAGATGGACGACGGCCGCATCGGACATGCCGAGCTGCAGATCGGTGACGGCGTGCTGTACCTGGCCGACGAATACCCCGAGCTGGGCCTCAAAGCACCTGTATCACAGATTAATTCGGTGAGTCTGATGCTGCATGTGGCCGACACCGACGCCGCCATGGAACGGGCGCGCGCGCTCGGCGCCGTCGTGCACCGGGAGCCCTACGAGAACTACGGGGCGCGCAACGCCACGATCATCGACCCGTTCGGCCACCGGTGGATGCTGTCCGGACCGGTCACCGGCGCGGCCGTCACGATCCAGCACGGCGATGTCGGATACGTCTCAGTGTGGGCCCCCGACGCCGCACGCGCCGCGGCCTTCTACGGCCACGTGCTGGGCTGGACCTACGACCCGGCCACCGGCCAGGTCACCAACACGCGACAGCCCATCGGCATCTTCAGCGTCGCGGGCGCCGGCAACCTGTTCTGCTGCTACGCGGTGACCGACCTGGACGGAGCACGCCAGGCGATCCTCGCCGGCGGCGGCCAACCCGGCCAGACCCAGGAATTCGACTTCGGCACCGTGCTCGACGCCACCGATCCGGCCGGCACCCCGTTCGCAGTGTTCCTGCCGACACCGGGCACGCCGCGGCCGGAACTGAACGGCGCAGGGCCAGGCGAGCTTTCGTACCTCACCTACGAGGTGCCCGACTCGACGGCGTTCAAGGAGTTCTACAGCCGAGTCTTCTTCTGGACCTTCGAACCCGGCCGGATCAACGACGGTTGGGGCGTACAGGGCAGTCAGCCGATGTCGGGGGTGGCCGGCGGCGCCGAGAGAGCCACCGCTGTGCCGATGTGGACGGTCGCCGATATCGACGCCGCGGTCGCCCGGGTCCGCGAGGCAGGCGGCACCGTGCTGCAGCAGCCGTCACGACAGGACTACGGCTTCATGGCCGAGTGCACCGACGACCAAGGTGTCCGCTTCTACCTCGGCCAGGTCTAACCGCGAGGAAAAGTCAGCCCAGGACGTCGGAGATGGGAGCGCCTGCGGCGATCTTGCCGCGGGCCTTCATCACCTTGCCGGGCATGCCGCCGCCGACCACGCCGACCACGACACCGTCGCGCTCGTAGAAGGCCAGGAACTTGCGGCCGTCGTCCTCGACCACGTGCACGACATCGTCGGCCTCGGGCTCACCGAGGCACTGGATCTTGACGTCGTACTGATCGCTCCAGAAGTACGGCACCGACACGACGGGCGAGGCCTCCTGGCCCAGGATCGCCGGCACCATTGCTCGCGCCTGATCGGCGACGTTGCTCCAATGCTCAACGCGCGCTTGGTCACCCACGTGATCGCGCCACGATGCGACATCGCCGATGGCCCACACGCCTGCGGCACTGGAGCGCCCGACCTCGTCGCACACCACGCCGTTGTCGAGCGCGATCCCGCTGCCCTCGAGCCACTCGACCGCCGGGTGCGAACCGATGCCGACCACCACCAGGTCGGCGTCGAGTTCGGTGCCGTCGCCCAGCACGACCTCCTCGACCTTGTCGGCGCCACGCACTTCGCTGACCCCCACACCGCAGCGCACGTCGACGCCCTCGGCCTGGTGCAACCGGGTCACCAGGGCCCCGATCTGCTCGCCCAGCACCGAGGCCAGCGGGGTCGGCTGCGGCTCCACCAGCGTCACCTCGACACCGAGCTTGCGAAGGCTCGCGGCCACCTCGCAGCCGATGAAGCCGGCACCGACCACCACGGCCCGCCGGGCCTTACCGGCGTGCTCCCGCAGCGCCATGCTCTCGTCGTAGTTGCGCAGCACGTGGATTCCGGCCAGGTCGCCGAAGGAGCGGATGCGCTTGGGCACCAGCCCGGTCGCGATGATCAGCTCGTCGTAGGCGACGTCGCTGCCGTCGGCCAGCTTCAGCGTCTTGGCGGCGGTGTCCACCGACTGGGCAGCGGAGCCGAGCCGCAGCGCGATGTTGTTCTCGGCGTAGAACTCGGCCGGCTTGAGGGTGACGTCGTCCGTCTCGGCGCGCAGCACCTCCTTGGACAGCGGCGGCCGATCGTAGGGCAGATGGTCCTCGTCGCTGACGATCGTGATGGGTCCGCCGTACTCCGACCGGCGCAGCTGTTCGGCCGTCCGGGCCGCGGCCAGGCCGCCGCCGACGATGACGATGCCCGCTGCTGATCCCGTTGAAGTAGTCACGTGGGGTTTTTACACGATCGCGGTTAAGCGTTGTGCGTCACCCTATGTTTGCGCAGGCCGCTGGGTCACATCAGGACCGGCCCCGCTCGATGACATTCGTGAGCACCACGATGCTCTCGCTGCGCTCGATCCGAGCCGTCGACCGGATGCGTTCCAGTGCCTCTTCGAGGTGGCGCATGTCGCGAGCCAGCACATGCAGGATCGCGTCGGCGGTACCGGTGACCGTGGCCGCACTGACCACCTCGGGAATGTCGATCCAGGCCGTACGCAATTGATCCGGGGCGATCGTGCCCTGGCAGAACACCTGCACGTAAGCCTCGGTGCGCCACCCCAGCACGTTGCGGTCGATCACGGTGGTGAAGCCCCGGATCACCCCGTCGGACACCATCCGGTCCACCCGGCGCTTCACCGCGGGAGCCGACAGGTTCACGCGCTGTCCGATCTCGGCGAACGTCGCCCTGGCGTTCTCGGTGAGTTCGGCCAGGATCCGCTCGTCGGTGTCGTCCAGACGCTCCATTGCCCACCTCCACGCAACAAACCGCCGCAATATGACGGTTCATGCAATATATCCCTGCTCAAGACGCAACAAGGAGCGATTGATTGCGTCACAACGGCTCCATATCGTCGAATCATGACGATTTTCGATGAAGTCATGCCTGAAACTGCGCCCGCATCCGGGTCCACAGCCCCCGCCGGGACCGCAGTGCCACCCGCGCGGACCGCGACCAACCGCCACTACGCCATGACCGCCCCGCAGTACTTCACCGTCGAATACGCCATCAACCCGTGGATGGACCCCGCAACCCCCGTTGACTCCGCGCTCGCACTGTCACAGTGGGAAACGCTGCGCCGGGTGTACGCCGACCTGGGCCACACCGTCGACCTGGTCGCCCCGCGCGCCGGTCTGCCCGACATGGTCTACGCCGCCAACGGCGGCTTCGTCGTCGGCGACACCGCCGTGGTCGCCCGCTTCGCCTACCCTCAGCGCGCCGGTGAGGCCGACGCCTACGCCGAGTGGATGACCGCCGCCGGCTACCGGACCGTGTTCACCGATCACGTCAACGAGGGCCAGGGCGACCTGCTGCTCGTCGGATCAACCTTGTTGGCCGGATATGGTTTTCGCACCGACCGACGTGCCCACGACCAGGTCGCGGCCGCTACCGGCCTTGACGTGGTCAGTCTGGAACTGGTCGACCCGCGGTTCTATCACCTCGATACCGCGCTGGCCGTACTCGACGACTCGACCATCGCCTACCACCCCCCGGCCTTCACTGCCGCGGCCCGAAAGCGTCTGACCGAACTGTTCGATGACGCGATCGAAGTGGGCTCCGCCGACGCCTTCGTCCTCGGCCTCAATGTGGTGTCCGACGGTCGGCACGTCGTGATGCCCGCCGCCGCCACGGGATTCGCCGACCAGCTGCGCAGGGCCGGCTTCGAGCCGATCAGCGTCGACCTGTCCGAACTCCTCAAAGGCGGCGGATCCGTCAAGTGCTGCACCCTGGAGCGGTATCGATGACCATGCTGGACAGAGTGGACAGCCAGGCCACCCCGGACCCTGCGACCGCAGCCGCGATCACGCTCGACGATTGCCATGTCGCCCACAACTACTCACCACTGCCCGTGGTCGCCGAAAGCGCCGAAGGGGCCTGGATCACCGATGTGACAGGCCGCCGCTACCTCGATTGCCTGGCCGCCTACTCGGCCGTCAACTTCGGTCATCGCAACCCGGAGATCATCGCCACCGCCCACGCCCAACTGGACCGGCTGACGCTGGTGAGCCGCGCCTTTCACTCCGACCGGCTCGGGCCGTTCGCCGAGGCACTGGCGGGGCTGTGCGCGAAAGACATGGTGCTGCCGATGAACAGCGGCGCCGAGGCCGTGGAGAGCGGCATCAAGGTGGCCCGCAAGTGGGGCACCGACGTCAAGGGCGTGAAGGCCGACAGCTCGAATATTGTCGTAGCGCACAACAACTTCCACGGTCGCACCACCACCATCATCAGCTTCTCCGACGACGACACTGCCCGCCGCGGCTTCGGGCCCTACACGCCCGGATTCCGCTCGGTGCCATTCGGCGACCATCGGGCGCTGGCCGAAGCGATCGACGAGAACACGGCCGCCGTCCTGATCGAACCGATCCAAGGAGAGGCGGGCATCATCGTCCCGCCCGCCGACTACCTGCCACGTGTCCGCGACATCTGTACCCGCAACAACGTGCTGATGATCGCCGACGAGATCCAGTCCGGTCTGGCCCGCACCGGCCGAACCTTCGCCTGTGAGCACTGGGGTGTGGTGCCCGACGTGTACCTGCTCGGCAAGGCCCTGGGCGGTGGCGTGGTGCCGTTGTCCGCGGTGGTGGCCGACCGCGATGTCCTCGGTGTGCTGCACCCCGGCGAACACGGCTCGACCTTCGGCGGAAATCCCCTGGCCACCGCTATCGGCTCCACGGTGGTGGGAATACTGCGCCGTGGCGAATTCCAGCTCCGTTCAACCCAACTCGGGGAGCATCTGCACAACCGGCTCACCGGGTTGATCGGGCACGGCGTGACGGCCGTGCGTGGCCTGGGCCTGTGGGCAGGAGTCGACATCGACCCAGATCTGGGCACCGGCAAGCAATTCGGCCTGGCGCTGGCCGAGCGCGGTGTGCTGGTGAAGGACACCCACGGATCGACGCTGCGGTTCGCCCCACCCCTGGTGGTGACCGCCGACGAGCTCGACTGGGCCGTTGACCGATTCGCTGACACCCTGGCCGAGGCGCGCCGATAATCGGTTGACCGGCCGCAAGGAGGCACCATGTCCGCCCCAGCCAACAACCTGACCAGCCAGATGTTGCGGCGCAGGCCGGTCATGGGAGCACCTGTCGCCCACGGCGCGTCCGACCACCTCAAACGAAGTATCGGCACATTCCAGCTGACGCTGTTCGGCGTCGGCGCCACCGTCGGCACCGGCATCTTCATCGTGCTGCAGCAGGCCGTCCCCAAAGCCGGCCCGGCAGTGCTGGTGTCGTTCCTGGTCGCCGGCGTCGCGGCGGGGCTGTCGGCCATCTGCTACGCGGAAATGGCAGCGGCCGTACCAGTTTCGGGCTCCACGTACTCCTATGCCTACACCACCATGGGCGAGTTCATCGCGATGGGCGTCGCGGCCTGCCTGCTTCTCGAATACGGCGTCTCGATGTCAGCCACCGCGGTCGGTTGGAGCGGCTATCTCAATCAACTGCTGGACAACCTCTTCGGTTGGCGGTTGCCGCACGCCCTGTCCGCGGCCCCATGGGGCGACAACCCCGGATTGATCAACCTGCCGGCGACAGTCCTGATCGTCATGTGTGCGCTCCTGCTGATCCGCGGCGCCAGCGAGTCCGCCGCGGTCAACACCGTCATGGTGCTCCTCAAACTGTGTGTGCTCGGCATGTTCGTCGCCATCGCGTTCACCGCGTTCACCACCGATCACTTCGCCGGGTTCTGGGAGAAAGGATTCACCGGCATCACCGCCGCGGCCAGCACCATCTTCTTCACGTTCATCGGCCTGGACGCGGTGTCCACTGCAGGCGACGAGGTGAAGAACCCGCAGAAGACCATGCCGCGGGCGATCCTCGGAGCACTGATCGTCGTCACCAGCATCTACATCCTGGTGGCGTTCGCCGGTCTGGGCACGCAGTCCGCCGACGAGTTCGGGTCCGACGAGCAGTCCGAGGCCGGGCTGTCGGTGATGCTCACCAACATCCTGCACGGCCAGACCTGGGCCAGCACCGTGCTGGCCATGGGAGCGGTGATCTCGATCTTCTCGGTGACCCTGGTGGTGATGTACGGCCAGACCCGCATCCTGTTCGCGATGGGACGCGACGGCCTGCTGCCGCCGATGTTCGCAAAGGTGAACCCGCGCACCATGACTCCGGTGAACAACACCATCGTGGTGGCCATGGTGACCGGCACCCTGGCCGGGTTGGTGCCGCTGGACTACCTGTGGGACCTGGTGTCGATCGGCACCCTGGTGGCATTCATCGTGGTGTCGGTCGGGGTGATCATCCTGCGGGTGCGTGAACCGGATCTTCCGCGGGCCTTCAAGGTTCCCGCTTACCCGGTGACACCGGTCCTTTCGGTGCTGGCCTGTTTGTTCGTGCTCTACGGCCTGCCACACATCACCTGGCTCTGGTTCAGCCTCTGGGTCGCCTTCGTCCTGGCGTTCTACCTGCTGTGGAGCCGCCATCACAGCGCACTGAACGACGGCGGTGACGGCTACATCCCGGGTGCGGCGGCCGGCGAGGACGACGTCATGACCACTCCCGGAGCCGAGGACAGCCGATGACCGTCGTCGTCGGGTATCTGGCCGGCAAGGGCGGAGCGTCGGCGCTGCACCTCGCAGTCGGCGCGGCTCGCACCCTGAACACCTCACTGGCCGTGGCCACCGTCGTACCGCGTCCGTGGCTGAACCCGTCACCGGCGCGCGTCGACGCCGAATATGCCGAGTACGCAGCGCAGTTGGCAGCCTCATCGGCCGATCAGGCGCGGCAACACGTGTCCGCACTCGACGATCGTCTCGACGTCAGCTTCCACAAGTTCGCGCACCGGTCGGTTTCCGGCGGACTGCTGGAAGCCGTCGATTCGCTCGGCGCCGAGGTGCTCGTTCTCGGTTCGGCGTCCGATGGCCAACTGGGCCAGGTGGTGGTCGGTTCGACCGCCGACCGGCTGCTGCACTGCTGCCCGGTTCCGTTGGCGATCAGCCCGCGCGGGTACCGCCGGCCGAAATCTGCTGCGCTGGCACGTATCACGTGCGCCTACCCCGGCTCGCTCGAAGCGGTGGCGGTGGTTCAGCAGGTCGCCGACCTGAGCCGGCGACTGGCTACGCCGATGCGGCTGGCGACATTCGCAGTGCGGGGACGCAACATGTACCCACCGACCGTCGGGCTACATGCCGAGGACGCGATCCTGCAAGAGTGGGTGAAACAGGCCCGGCAGGCGATGATCTGGCTGAGAGACGAGAAGGTGATCGGCGAGGACGTCGATCTGAGGGTCGTCACCGGCAACGACTGGAGCGAGGCGATCGATGCCATCGACTGGATCGAGGGCGAGATCCTGGCGATCGGAACCTCACCCGGCGGCGCGGTAACCCGGGTTTTCCTGGGCTCCCACGGATCAAAGATTCTGCGGCACAGCCCGGTTCCGGTTCTGGTCTTACCGGGCTAGCCCCGGCGAGCAGACTCAGAAGCACCCCGGTTGGCCCGTTTCCGGGTACCGGGGCGTCTGCTCGCCGGGAAAGGCTCGCGAGTGGTCAGTACTTGAGCACGCCGCGGTCGACGGCGATCTGGCTGCCCGACAGCGTTGCCGAGTTGTCACTGGCCAGGAACGCCACCACGTCGGCGACCTCTTCAGGCGCCATGAAGGCCGCGAGTCCCTCGTTCTTGCCGTCGGTCACCTTGTGATACGGCATCGGGGCGAAGCTGTGCAGGAAGCTGGGGAACTTGGAGAAGATCTCGGCCATGGCCTCCGGCTCGATCATCGGAGTGTCGATCGAGTAGGGATGGATCGAGTTGACCCGGATGCCGTACTCGCCCACCTCGAGAGCCAGCGTGTTGGTCAGCGCCACCAGCCCATGTTTGGAGGCAGCGTAGTGACCGTTGCCCGGGGTGGCTTTCACACCGGCCGAGGAGCTGACGATGATGATCGATCCGCCGTTGCCTGCCTCGATCATGGCGGGCACCGCGGCCCGGATGGTCCGCCAGGTGCCGTTGAGGTTGACGTCGATGACGGTGTCGAACTGCTCGGGGCTCAGCTCCCACAACCGACCCCAGCTGAGCACACCGGCGTTGGCCACCACGATGTCGAGCCGGCCGAACTGCTCGACGCCGTCGGCCACCACCTGCTGCTGTGCCGCCAGGTCGCGGATGTCGACCTCGCGTGCGAGCACCTTGCGGCCCGCAGCCTCCACGGCGGCAACGGTCTCAGCCAGATCCTCCGATGTCGCGGCCGGATAGGTGATCGTGCCGTCGACGGGCCGGCAGACATCGATCGCGATGATGTCGGCACCCTCGTTGGCCAACCGCACCGCGTGCGCACGCCCCTGTCCGCGTGCGGCGCCGGTGACGAATGCCACGCGACCTTCCAGTGTTCCGTTACCTGCCGCCATCCCAGGGTCCTTTCAGTGAGCCTGGCCACAGGCTAACAGCAGAAGTAGAACGTGTTCCTGGCCGATACCGATCAGTGGGAGGACCGCCGATCGGGGCTGGTCACTCGGGGCCTGCGCGGCTTCATCCACCGCCTGATCAGAGATCGGCGATGATCTGCTGTCGTTTGGCCGCGTACTCCTCTTCGCTGACGGCACCCGTGGCACGTAGGGTCTCCAGTTCCTGAAGGCGTTGAGCGGTCGACGGGGCCGGCGGAGCCATGAACGGGGCCGCCGCGGGCGCGGCAGCCGAGGGCGCCGGCGCCGGTGCCGGCGCCTGTTGCGCGGCCGATGAGCGCTCGCGCGAAGAGCATGTCGCCGCGCGCCGCACGACGGCCTGAACCTGTTCGCGGGCCGCCGGGTTGGCCCGCAGATCGACCATGTTGTTGATGGCGATGCCGTGAGACTTGAGGATCTGCAGGATCTCCATCAGCGGGCCGGACTGACCGGTGAGGTCGTAGGTCTTGTTCTCCTCCGCGATCGTGAACGTCGCGGGCATCAGACCGCTGACCAGACTGCTTCTCTCCCAATCGATCCGGTACTCGTTGGTGGTCGGGTCCACCATGGCGACCAGTTTGCGGTTGGTGATCATCGGAAGCCGCGACACCGAGGCGAGCACGCGATCCTGAGTGGCGAACGGTGCGATGCCGGGTCCCGAGATCTGCAGGTCCAGCTTCACCAAAGGCTGCTCGTTGATGCGGGTGCCGGTCTCGTGGATGCCGGTGACCTGGGCCAGGGCCAGCACGCCGACCTGTTCGAGTTTCTCGTTCTGCGCCGCCGATTTCGCACCGGCGGCCGTGATCCCCAGCGCGATCAGGATGTCGATCGCGGTGATCAACAGGCCGGCCCAGAACATCCACTTCATCATCGGATCGCCGCCCGCGACGAAGTAGATGACCAGGAAGATGGGGCCGACGATGCCACACAACAGCACGAAGGCCTGAATGCGTACGTACCGCCAGAAAGTGGACATCGCAGGCTCCTGCCGTCGGTTGGGCGCCATCAGATTAGCGCCAACAGCCGCCGAGATCAGGAGTGAACGACTCCATCCGTCGAGCCGCCCACCGGCACGGTCTGCTGCTGCATCGGCGACGGGCCCAGCATCCGGTACAGCGGCCAGGTCCAGCGGTAGCCGCCGCCGCTCGAACGGGCATAGCTGGTGTGCACGGCGATAGCGGTGGCCGTCACTTCTTCGTCGTCCGAATCGTAGTCACAGACCGCGTCACCGCGATCGCACACGCTGATCGTGCGACTGCCGACCGAGGGCGACATCGGGCCTGGCGCATGGGCCAGGATCGGCCAGTCCTGCGCGACACCCTTCCTGGTGCTCACTGCGGTGGCCGTGCCCAGGTTCACGGTGGGATCGGCCGGCAGGCGGTCTCCGTCGGCGACCAACAGAGCCGCAGCCAGATTCGGGCTGCCCGCCAAGCCGGCCAGGTTACGGTGGACCACCATCGCGCCCTGCGAATACCCGGCGAGTACGACCTCACTGGAGGGGCACCGCTGGGTGAACGCCGCGTATTGGTTCCCCAGCGCCGCCACCCCGGCGTCGACACTGCTCATGAAACCGCCCCAGCCCAGCAGATCGCCGTCCGCCGGCACCGGCGCCGCCGGGTAGGCCACCGCCTCGGCCGTAATCGTCCGACCGTCCTGCTGCACCCACTGGGACAGATCACGAAGCGAGTTGTAGACCACCCGGCCCATGCCGGCGTCGACCGTGGGATCGTCACGCTCACCCGAACCGGCGACGCCGATCCAGTGCACGTCCGGGCATCCCGGCGCTGCCTGCGCCACGCCCGCCGCAAATCCGACCGCCGTGCCGGCCAGCACGACAGCCGAAGCCACCGAGGCCAATGCCCATTTCCGTCGCACCATGTCCGTCCCCAACCCGTGTAGCTCACCTATGCAATGAAGATCGTCTCACCTATCACAGCCGTTACACCGGACGCAGCAAGAACACACCGGAAATACAAAAGCGGCACTCACCCGAAGGTGAGCGCCGCTTTCGCAGTGCTAGGTCAGATCATCACTTGATGATCTTGGTAACGCGGCCGGCGCCGACGGTACGGCCACCCTCGCGGATCGCGAAGCGCAGGCCCTCGTCCATGGCGACGGGCTGGATCAGCTTGACGGAGATGTCGGTGTTGTCACCGGGCATCACCATCTCGGTGCCCTCAGGAAGGGTCACCACGCCGGTCACGTCCGTGGTACGGAAGTAGAACTGCGGACGGTAGTTGTTGAAGAACGGCGTGTGGCGGCCACCCTCGTCCTTGGACAGGATGTAGACGCTGCCCTCGAACTCGGTGTGCGGGGTGGTGGTGCCGGGCTTGACCACAACCTGGCCACGCTCGACGTCCTCGCGCTTGATGCCACGAACCAGCAGACCGACGTTGTCGCCCGCCTGGCCCTGGTCGAGCAGCTTGCGGAACATCTCCACACCGGTGACGGTGGTCTTGGTCGTGGTCGGGCGGATGCCGACGATCTCGACCTCTTCGTTGACGTTGATCACGCCACGCTCGACGCGACCGGTCACCACGGTGCCACGACCGGTGATGGTGAAGACGTCCTCGACGGGCATCAGGAACGGCTTGTCGGTCTCGCGAACCGGATCCGGGATCGACTCGTCGACGGCCTCCATGAGGTCCTCAACCGACTTGACCCACTTCGGGTCGCCCTCGAGCGCCTTCAGCGCGGAGACGCGGATAACCGGGGCATCCTCGTCGAACTCCTGGGCGGCCAGCAGTTCGCGGACCTCCATCTCGACGAGCTCCAGGAGCTCCTCGTCGTCGACCATGTCCGACTTGTTCAGCGCCACGAGGATGTAGGGCACACCCACCTGACGGCCCAGCAGAACGTGCTCGCGGGTCTGCGGCATCGGGCCGTCGGTCGCGGCGACCACCAGGATCGCGCCGTCCATCTGGGCGGCACCGGTGATCATGTTCTTGATGTAGTCGGCGTGACCGGGGGCGTCCACGTGGGCGTAGTGCCGCTTCTCGGTCTGGTACTCCACGTGGGAGATGTTGATCGTGATGCCGCGCTGACGCTCTTCAGGCGCATTGTCGATCTGGTCGAATGCGCGCGACTCGTTCAAATCGGGGTACTTGTCGTGCAGAACCTTGGTGATTGCTGCAGTCAGCGTCGTCTTGCCGTGGTCAACGTGACCGATGGTCCCGATGTTGACGTGCGGCTTCGTCCGCTCGAACTTCGCCTTCGCCACTGTGGTGTCCTCCTGGACTTGTTGGTGCTTTGGTTAAAGCAATGATGATGTGTTCAGTTGTGAGCCGCGACAGTTGCCGCGACGAGCTTACTGACCCGTCGCCTTCGCGATGATCTCCTTCGACACGTTCGCCGGAACCTCGGCGTACGAGTCGAACACCATGGAGTAGTTAGCCCGGCCCTGGGTCTTCGACCGAAGGTCGCCGACGTAGCCGAACATCTCCGACAGCGGCACCTGCGCCTTGACGACACGCGCACCGCTGCGCTCCTCCATGGCCTGGATCTGACCACGGCGGGAGTTCAGGTCGCCGATCACGTCACCCATGTAGTCCTCGGGTGTAATGACCTCGACAGCCATGATGGGTTCCAGGATGACCGGCTGGGCCGCCTGAGCAGCCTTCTTCAGCACCTGCGAACCCGCCACCTTGAACGCCATTTCCGAGGAGTCGACCTCGTGGTAGGCGCCGTCAAGCAGCGTCACCTTGATGTTCACCAGCGGGTAGCCGGCCAACACGCCGTACTGCATGGCGTCCTGCGCACCGGCATCCACCGAAGGGATGTACTCGCGCGGGATGCGGCCACCGGTGACCTTGTTCTCGAACTCGTAGGTGGCACCGTCCTCGCCGACAAACGGCTCGAGGTCGATGAGCACCTTCGCGAACTGGCCGGAGCCACCCGTCTGCTTCTTGTGGGTGAATTCGACCTTCTCCACCTTGCGGCGGATGGTCTCGCGGTAGGCCACCTGGGGCTTACCGACGTTGGCCTCAACCTTGAACTCGCGACGCATGCGGTCCACCAGGATGTCCAGGTGCAGCTCGCCCATACCGCCGATGACGGTCTGGCCGGTCTCCTGGTCCAGGTGCACCTTGAAGGTCGGATCCTCTTCGGCGAGCTTCTGGATCGCGGTGCCCAGCTTCTCCTGGTCACTCTTGGTCTTGGGCTCGATGGCCACCTCGATCACCGGATCGGGGAAGGTCATCGACTCCAGCACGACCTGCTGGTTCGGATCGCACAGGGTGTCACCGGTGGTGGTGTCCTTCAGGCCGATCACGGCGTAGATGTGACCAGCGGAGGCCGACTCGACCGGGTTCTCCTTGTTGGCGTGCATCTGGAACAGCTTGCCCAGCCGCTCCTTCTTGCCCTTGGTGGCGTTGATGACCTGCGCACCGGACTCGACCTTGCCCGAGTACACGCGGACGTAGGTGAGCTTGCCGAAGAAGGGGTGCACGGCGATCTTGAACGCCAGCGCGGCGAACGGCTCGTCGGTGGACGGCTTGCGCAGAACCTCTTCGTCCTCCTTGCCGGGGACGTGGCCCTTGACGGACTCGACATCCAGCGGCGACGGGAGGTAGTCGATGACGGCGTCCAGCATCGGCTGCACACCCTTGTTCTTGAACGCGCTGCCACACAGCACCGGGTACAGCTCGCTGGCCACGGTCAGCTTGCGGATGGCGCCCTTGATCTCGTCGATCGTGAGCTCTTCGCCGCCCAGGTACTTCTCCAGAAGCGCCTCGTCGGTCTCGGCGACCGTGTCCATCAGCTCGCTGCGGTACTCGGCGGCCTTGTCGGCCAGATCCGCGGGGATCTCGACGGTCTCGTAGCTCTCACCGAGCTTGGTCTCGCCGCGCCACACCTTGGCGTTCATCTCGACCAGGTCGATGATGCCCTCGAAGTCGTTCTCGGCACCGATCGGCAGCTGGATCACCAGCGGCTTGGCGCCGAGGCGGTCCTTGATGGTCTGCACGGTGAAGTAGAAGTCCGCGCCGAGCTTGTCCATCTTGTTGACGAAGCAGATCCGGGGCACGTCGTACTTGTCGGCCTGACGCCACACCTGCTCGGACTGGGGCTCAACACCCTCCTTGCCGTCGAAGACGGCAACGGCACCGTCGAGCACACGCAGGCTGCGCTCCACCTCAACGGTGAAGTCGACGTGCCCGGGGGTATCGATGATGTTGATCTGGTTGTTGTTCCAGAAGCAGGTGACGGCTGCGGAGGTGATGGTGATACCACGCTCCTGCTCCTGCTCCATCCAGTCGGTGGTGGAGGCACCGTCGTGCGTCTCACCGATCTTGTAATTGACGCCGGTGTAATAAAGGATGCGCTCGGTCGTCGTCGTCTTGCCGGCGTCGATGTGCGCCATGATGCCGATGTTGCGGACCTTGTTCAGGTCAGTCAGCACGTCCTGTGCCACGGAAGTCTTCCCAACTCTTTCGCTTGCTTGATTAGGTGTTCGATTGCGCGCGTACCGGCACCCGACGCTGGATGCCGGGCGCGGGTATCACCAGCGGTAGTGCGCGAAAGCCCGGTTCGCTTCGGCCATCTTGTGAGTGTCCTCACGGCGCTTCACAGCTGCACCCAGACCGTTGCTCGCATCCAGGATCTCGTTGGCGAGGCGCTCGATCATGGTCTTTTCACGCCGGGCCTTGGAGAAGCTGACCAGCCAGCGCAGAGCCAGGGTGGTGGAGCGATCGGGGCGAACCTCGACCGGAACCTGGTAGGTGGCACCACCGACGCGGCGGCTACGCACCTCGAGGGCGGGCTTGACGTTGTCGAGCGCGCGCTTGAGGGTGACGACCGGATCGGTGCCGGTCTTGTCGCGAGCCTGCTCCAGCGCACCGTAGACGATGCGCTCCGCCAGTGACTTCTTGCCGTCCAGCAGAACCTTGTTGACCAGCTGAGTGACCAGCTGCGACCCGTAGACCGGATCGTTGACCAACGGACGCTTCGGCGCGGGACCCTTGCGCGGCATCAGCTCTTCTCCTTCTTGGCGCCGTAGCGGCTACGGGCCTGCTTGCGGTTCTTGACGCCCTGGGTGTCCAGCGACCCGCGGATGATCTTGTAACGGACACCCGGAAGGTCCTTCACACGACCGCCGCGCACCAGCACCATCGAGTGCTCCTGCAGGTTGTGGCCTTCACCGGGGATGTAGGCGGTGACCTCAACCCCACTGGTCAGCTTGACGCGCGCGACCTTGCGAAGCGCCGAGTTCGGCTTCTTCGGGGTGGTGGTGTACACGCGGGTGCACACACCACGGCGCTGCGGGCTGCCCTTGAGGGCCGCGGTCTTGACCTTCGCGACCTTGTCGCGGCGACCCTTGCGGACCAGCTGGTTGATGGTTGGCATGTACCGGCTTTCTCTGTGTTGCTCTCTACTGTTCTAAGTCTCTGTACTGCAGTTATCCCCCGGCCGCGTACCCCGCGTCCGGGCGTGTCGCACGTGCTTACACCGGTGGAATTCCGATGCGTGTTAGACATGCAGATTGGCCCGGCGTGCGGGCACGCTTGCGAAACACTCAGCCGCAGGCGTCTTCCGGCCAGGCACGATCTACCACGATACCAGGGCTGGCCTCGCCGAACCAAACCCGCTCACGACGACCTATCCCCAGGTCAGACGCTACGACTCTCGCTGCCCCATACCGGCGGCCAGTCGTCGCAGCATATCGGTGAATACCGCATCGGTGTCGATATCGTCCATAACCCCGGTCATTTCCAGGAGTACGAAGCCGTGCAGAGCCGACCAGAACTGCAGCGCGGCGTAGAAGGCATCCTCGCCTTCCAGCCCATAAGACGTCAGCACCTGGATGACCGGTCCGGCCGCGTTCCTGGTGGCAGCCGAGTACTCCGGATCGTCACCGCCGAACGGCATCCGAGTGAAAGCCGAGTAGCGACCCGGATGGTGGTGGGCGTAGCTGCGGTAGGCGCTGGCCATCACCGACACGGCATCGTCACGGGTGCGGCCGGAGCCGACGGTGTTGAGCATCTCGATGATGTCGTCGATCACCCGCATCCGGACCGTGCGTCGCAGGTCGTCCAGGCTGTCCACGTGGTTGTAGAGCGACGGGCCCTTCGTGCCGAGCTGATTGGCCAGGGCATTGATGGTCAGCGCGTCCCAACCCTCGCGGTCCAAGAACGTCAACGCCGCATTGACAATCGCGTCACGGCTGAGCTTCGTGGTCCGCGCCGGCCGTGACGGAGAGCGTCGAGTGCCAGCCGCCTGTGGCTCCGGCCGAGCTGACATGTAGGTACTGCCTTCGAGTCGATGTGATCGACCCCACCGTTGGGGTCGCCGTGAAACTGTAGCCCCTCAGACAGCGCAGATCAGTTGACCCGGCCCTGACTGAGCCGGGCGAGTTTCTCGATGACCTGACACAGATCGGGCAGCGTGGCCGGATTCATCGTCTGGATCGACCACGTGATGACGTCTTCGCCTTTGGCCACATAGATGCTGCACACATTTGCGTCGGCCGCCCGGAAGCCCTTGTTCCCGTCGATCGACAATTCGGTGAGCGTGCGTCCGGCCCGGGTCTCCAATGTCCGTTCGGTGTCCATGTCGCTGCCCCGGTACCACCACGTGGAGATGCCCATGCCGGCACCGAACGTGCCCAGCACCGAGTTCTCCTGCCAGAAGCACCCGTTGTCGCTGACCACGGCCTTGGTGAACATCGACGATCCGACGGCATCGGTGATATCGGCGTCGGTGACCCCGTTGCAGTCCGCGCCATGGAAACCGCCGCCGGGAGCTGCAGGCCCGGGAGCCGGCGACGTGTCCGACGGCCCGCAGGCGGTCAGCAACGCCACTGCGGCTGCGAAGCCGACCAAGTACCTCACGGCGAGGCAGCGATGCGTCACGGGTCAGAGTTCCGATTGCAGGGTGGCCGAGAGCAGCTTCTTGGCGTCCTGGCAGGGGTCGCCCTTGGCAGCCGGTCCGGCACCGGCCGCGCGACGGAACTGCACCCACCAGCTGATGACGCCCGATCCGGCCGAGGCGGTCGCCGAGCAGGCCGCGCCGGTGACATCGCGACGGGCGAGGAATGCCTGGTGCCGCTCCACCACGGTGTCGGTGATCTGGGCGTCGCGACTGCGGGCCACCGCCCGCTCCCGATCCAGGGACCCTTCTTCGAACCACGAGAAGATCACGTCGAGCATTGCCGGCCCGCCGGCGTTCGGCGTCCCGCCGGTCTTACGCGACAACACGTACTGGCACACCGCGCCGCTGTACGGGCGCACCACGTTGTCGGCGGCAAGGATCTCCTGGACCGTGCTGTCGACCAACAGACCGCACCGGTCGTCGACGTAGCCGAAACTGCGATCGGGATCGGCGGTATCGGCCGACGCACGGCGGGCAGCCCCGTCGATGGTGTGCGAACACCCCGCGACGGTCACCACGGCTGTGACTGCCACGGCAGCAGCATGAACAACACACCGACGCATTGCTGAACACGGTACCCAGCACCGACACCACACGCGACCCGTCGGCAACCGCCCGTCAAACTGACGAACACCTGCCGTCACCGCGACAGCGCCACGTACTCTTCTCGCAGCGCATCGGAAGGGGAACTCATCGTGAATTGGACAGCTGTGAGCCGGACAGTGATGGCCGGTCTGGTCGCATTGCCGTTGGCGCTCACCGTCGGCGCGCCCGGCGCCGCAGCCAAGAACGGTGACACCACCGTCACCGGCCAGAGCCTGGAACAGACAATCGACTGCAACAACGCCACGCTGCTCGTCAACGGATCCAACAACCGGGTCAACGCCTTGGGCACCTGCTGGGCGATCACGGTTCAGGGGACGTCCAACGTGATCGTCGCCGACAATGTCATCAACGACATCACCGTGTACGGCTGGGACCAGACGGTGTTCTTCAAGAACGGCGACCCGATTATCGTCGACCGCGGCCGAGAACTGGCGATGGTCAACCAGATCAGCCGCGTTCCCGCCTGACCAAGCCTGAGGAAGAAAGCAGAGGCAGACCCCGTGCTCACCCGTTTTCCCCACACCCAGCTGGTCCTCGCGGTCGGCGCCGCCGCGGCCGCTCTCACCCTGGCGGCCTGTGGATCCGAAAGCTCAGACACCGCCACCCCCAGCGCCACTGCGGGAGAGTCCGGGGTCAATGTCGAGGTCGGCAACACCATCAACTACATGTCGGTCGGCACCACGACCGACATCGACTGCGCCGACGGCAAATCCCTCACGGTGGGAGGCACCAACAACACGCTGACCGTCAAGGGCACCTGCGCGAACGTGAACATCGGCGGTTCCGACAACAAGATCACCTTCGAGCGGATCGACAAGGGCCTCACCATCATCGGGCTCAACAACACTGTCAGCTACGCGGCGGGCGACCCGAAGGTCACCAATACCGGCAGCAACAACAAGGTCAACAAGGGCTAGCTCGCGCTGGCACCGTGCCGGCCGGCTCCCCCGGCGAACCGACCGGCTCCCTCGGCCGCCTCACCCGCGACCCGGTTGATGCTGGCGAACTCGAATTCCATTGCTGCCTGCTCGGATTCGCCCCACTGATGCAGTGCCGAGAGCCGGTCGGCCCGCAGACATTGCTGTGGGAGCCGAGAGAGCTGGGCGGCGAGCTCCTCGGCATGTTCGCGGGCCTGGCCTTTCGGGACCACCCGGTTGGCCAGACCGATCGCGTGGGCCTCGGCGGCGTCGACGGCGCGTCCGGTCAGGATCAGGTCCATGGCGCGGCTCTGCCCGATCAGCCGGGGCAACCGGACGGTGCCGCCGTCGATCAGTGGCACTCCCCACCGGCGGCAGAACACGCCCATCACCGCATCCTCGTCGACCACGCGCAGGTCACACCACAGGGCCAGCTCCAATCCGCCGGCCACGGCGTGGCCGCTGATCGCGGCGATCACCGGCTTGGACAACACCATTCGGCTCGGTCCCATCGGCCCGGGTCCGGCAGGGTCCAGCCGGTTCACCTGAGGTGTGCCGAAAGCTTTGAGGTCGGCACCGGCGCAGAAGGTTCCACCGGCCCCGGTCAGTACCGCGACCGCCGCGTCGTCGTCGGCGTCGAACTGCTCGAACGCGGCGAACAGGGCCGCCGCGGTAGGACCGTCGACCGCATTACGGGCGTGCGGGCGGTCGATGATGACCGTGGTCACCGCCCCGTTGCGTTCGACCCGGACAGCTTCGGTCACGTCGCCTCCATGAGTTTGTCGTCGCGGGACGCGACATGTTCAGCACCGTCGCGGGACGCGACATGTTCAGCACCGTCGCGGGACGCGACATGTTCAGCACCGTCGCGCCGATCGACGAGTTCGGCAGCGAAGTCGTTGTAGGCCTTGCGCAATTCAGCGCCCGGCCAACTTGCCGGCAGCAGCTCGTCGGGCAGTACGGGGTCCGAGAGCAGGTGGCGCACGATGCCCGCGGCCGCACCGAACCGTCCTGGAACGTCGGCCGCGTCAGCCATCTCGTCCAACAAGTGCTCGCCGGTGCGCCGCCAGCCGGGAAGGTCCCACAGCGCGGCGACCAGGCCGGCCGGATCGTCGTCCCGGGTGTGCAGGACCCGCACCCGATGGGTGATCTCCTGCGGCAACGCCTGGTCGAGATTGTCCGGGCGCATCCACACGCCCTCGCGCAGCTCACCGAACCGATACTGCTGCAGGGTGTTCCGCAACGACGCACGGGTACGGGCGTCGGTACCGACGCTGGTGATGACCAGCGTCAGCCATTGACCGCCATACTCACGCAACCGGGGATCGATCGCGTCGTCCTGGCGGCGCTGACGGGTCAGCAGCCGGTCCGACAGTCGGTAACCGTCCTCGGAGCGAACCAGGTCACCGGCACTGACCATGCGCGTCAGCGCCACCCGCAGCGTCGGCTCTCTGATGTCGAAATCGGCTGTCAGCCTGATCAGCTCGGCGGCACTCGCCCATGCCGGATGCGCGCCGAGCAGCACGCTCAGCACCACCGAGCGGGCCGTCATCCGTTTGAGCGCGGACATCTCAGACCCCGGAAGACCTGCGCCCGTAGTCACCCATCGGTTCGTCGCGATGGCGCACCGCTTCACGGAAGCCGTGTTCGACGGCGTCGGCCACGAAGGCGTGTCCTTCGGGAGTGTGCCGGGCGATGCCGTCGAACACCGTACTGACCATCCGACTGGTGGCAACACCCTGCTGCAGCAAGGCGGAGTTGCAGGCCAGCTTGGCCATGATGAGCTGGTTGACGGGCATCGCGGCGATGCGCGCGACGAGACGCTCGGTGCGCTCGTCCAGATCCTCGGGCTCAGGCGCCTCCACGGCCAGACCCCATTCGGCGGCCTGCGCGCCGGTGATGCAATCACCGGTGAACAGAAGGCGTTTGGCGCGTTGATCCCCCAGCCGGTGCGCCCACAGGCCAGCGGCCGGAACGCCCCATACCCGCATGGGCGGATAGCCGATCTTGGCGTCGGCGGCGGCGATCACCTGGTCAGCGTGCAACGCGATGTCGGTACCGCCGGCCACGCAGTAGCCGTGGATCTTGACCACGGTCGGCTTGTCGGCATGCATCAGGCTGGAGAATCCACGCACGAACCGGCTCATCATCTGGTAGTCGACCATCGGGTCCCAGGGTTGGTCCGGGAGGTGGTTGATGGCCTGGGTTCTGCCGGACAGCACGGTTCCGTCGTAACGGCCACCCCCGGCCTCGCCGGTTCCATCGGCGTAGGCCGACAGGTCGAACCCGGCGCAGAATCCCTCGCCGCGGCCCGACACCAGGATGACGTGGACGTTCGGGTCCAGGTCAGCCCGCTCGACCAGCATCTGCAGTTCCAGCGGGGTGTCGGCGACGATCGAGTTGCCTTTTTCGGGGCGGTTGAACGTGATTCGTGCGATCCGGTCGGTGACCTCGTAGGTCATCGTCTTGAGCGTCTCGACGCTCATCCCTTGACCAGCGCCCGCTCGAGGATCGGGGCGAGGTCGAGCCCGGTCGGCAGCGTGCCGAAGGCCTGACCCCACTGCCCACCGAGCCGGCTGGCCAGGAAAGCCTCGGCCACCGCGGGGTGGCCGTGCCGCACCAGCAGCGCGCCCTGCAGTGCGAGTGAGATGTCCTCGGCCACCTTGCGGCCCCGGTACTGGATGGTCTCGAGATCCGCGAGGTCGTTCTGCAACGACGTGACGTGACGGTCCAGGCGCGGATCCTGACCGGCGGTCTTGGACAGTTCGTCGAACAGCACCGCGACACTCTCCGGCCGGGTTGCCATGGCGCGCAAGGTGTCCAGCGCGCTGACATTGCCCGAGCCTTCCCAGATGCCCATCAGCGGAGCCTCGCGATAAAGCCGCGGCATACCGGATTCCTCCACATAACCGTTGCCGCCGAGGCATTCCATCGCCTCGGCGGCGTGCGGGGTGGCCCGCTTGCACACCCAGTACTTGCCCGCCGCCAGACCGATGCGGCGCAGCAGCGCTTCACGCTCGTCACCGCGCACCGCCTTGTCGGTGGCGCCGGCCATCCGCATCGCCAGCATGGTCGCCGCCTCGGCCTCTACGGCCAGGTCCGCGAGGACGTTGCGCATCAGCGGCTGATCGATCAGGTAGGCGCCGAATGCCTTCCGGTGCTGGGCGTGGTGCACGGCCCGAGTCAGGCCGGTGCGCATGCTGGTGGCACTACCAAGGGTGCAGTCCAGACGCGTCAGGTTGACCATCTCGATGATGGTCGGCACGCCGCGGCCCTCCTCACCAACCAGCCAGGCCGTGGCACCGTCGTACTCGACCTCACTGGAGGCGTTGGCATGATTGCCGAGCTTGTCCTTGAGGCGCTGCAGGAACATCCGGTTGCGGCTGCCGTCGGGCAGGATGCGCGGCAGGAAGAAACAGCTCAGGCCGCCCGGGGCCTGAGCGAGCACGAGGAAGATGTCCCCCATCGGGGCCGAGGTGAACCATTTGTGCCCGCGCAGCGAGTAGGTGCCGTCACCGTTCGGTGTGGCCTCGGTGGTGCCGGCGCGAACGTCGGAGCCGCCCTGCTTCTCGGTCATCGACATGCCCGCGGTGATACCGGCTTTCGTCGTCGCGAGCTTCAGTTCGGGGTCGTACACCCGGCTGGTCAGCAGCGGCTCGTAGACCGCGGCCAGCTCGGGGTTGAACCGCAGCGCGGGCACGACGGCATAGGTCATCGAGATCGGGCAGACGTGCCCGGGCTCAACCGTCCAGACCGAGGTCTTCGCGGCCCGCACCACGTGCGAGCCCTCACGATCATCGGCCCACGGGGCTCCGTGCAGACCGTGGGTGACAGCCACGTTCATCAGCTCGTGATAGGCCGGGTCGTATTCGACCTCGTCGATCCGGTTGCCGTAGCGGTCGTGGGTGTGCAGCACCGGCTGGTTGCGGTCGGCGAGCTCACCCCAGCGCTGCGCCTGGACGCTGCCGTTGATCGCGCCCAGTTCGTGGACCTCATCGATGCCCCACTCTCCGCCTTCGCGGATGAGGGCCTCGGCGAGCACCGGTGAGGTGGCGGGGTTGTAGTCCTCCAGCGTGGGGACCTGATTGGTGACGACATGCGTATCAGCCATGCATCCAGTGTTACAAATTTCCGACAACTGCACAATAGTTGTAATAGGACGGCCACCCCGGCCAAGCGCCCGTTGTCACGCTGGAGTGGCTCTCGACTCCGGGTGCCACCCCAGCGTGACGCTCGACGACTGGGCCCACGTGCCGGGCCCGAGCGCGTCACGCCAGCGTGGCGCTCGCGGTCGACGGCCACGCTGGCGTGACAGAAACTGGCCTGGCAGAACGGGCGTGACAAACGCGTCAGAACTGGCGTGGCAACAGAGTCACCCCGGCCGATCGCCCTTGGCGGCGAATCAGGCCGGGTCGAGTCCTCCGACGACGGTCGGTACGTCCTCGTTGTCGCGGGCTTGTTCGTCGCGCTCCGCCGAGCCTGCAGCCCGCCGCACTTCGTACCGGTTGAGCGCGAACAACACCACGGCCGCCAAGGTCCAGCCGAGCAGGATGTCGACCACGTAGTGCTCGGCGGTGTAGACGAGTGTGAAGGCCATGATGAGCGGATAGGCCACCAACAACGGCCGCCATCCGCGGTTCACCCGGTTCCACAGGAACACCGCTACCGCCGCGGTCAGACCGGCGTGCAGGGACGGGATGGCCGCGACCAGGTTCACGCTGGCCTGGCCCTGGTCGATCAATGCCGTCGCGGTATGCAGGTGGAGCTTGCCCCAACCGCGGGTGACGATCCGTTCGATCCAGTCGTGCGCACCGTCCTGACTGCCCTGCATGGCGCCGAGCAGGCCTCCGTCGACGGCTTCGCGCGCCGATCTGAACATGCACCCCGGGCCCGACGGGCCGCCGTCGACATCGTCGGCGGTGCATCTCGCCGCGGCCCACGGCGGCGCGGCAGGCAACAGCGCATAGATGACCAGCGCCGCGAACGACAGTCCGACGAACAAACGCACGAACCGCTTCCACTCCTCGCGGTCACGCAGCCACAGCACACCGGCCACGACGTAGGGAAGGATGAAGAAAGACATGTACACCGTGCTGATCACGACTTCCCACCACGGCGGGTGGAGCATTTTCAACCGCTCCTGCAGCCACACCGTGGGCACCGTGCCGAAGAACATCCACCGATCCGCGTCGACCTGCCAGTGCCACAGCGTCGGCCGGCCGACCAGGGTCGCAGCGCCCCGGCTCAGGTCGTAAGCGGCCAGCACCAGTGCGAATGGCAGCCAGTCGCGGATGACGTAGAGCATTCGGCGCCCCTGCCCGATACTCGCGGCCAGCAGGCCGGCCGCGATGTAGAGCAGCAACAATTCCCGGTTGAAGGCGAAGCCGTCGGTGACGGTGCGGTAGATGACCACAGCCGCCCACCCGGCGATCGCGCAGTACCGCAGTATGCGCAGCCGACTGGCACGGTTGGTCGCGCCTGATTGCGCGGGAGCTTCTTCGGTTACCGAATCATCTACCGCGGTCACAGAGGTGACGTTAGTTCACCTTTGCGTCACGGTGCCGTTGAAAACGGTTCAAGTTGCCGAACGTGTCAGCCGGCGTGCTCGCGGAGAAACGCGATGTCGTCCTTGCGTCCCTCTTCTGCGGTCTCACAGATCACGGGCGCATCGGCCGCATTGACCACCGCCGCCAGCAACTGCGGATCGATCTGCCCGGCACCGAAATTGGCATGACGGTCGGCGCCCGAGCCGGCCGCATCGCGCGAGTCATTGCAGTGCACGAGGTCGATGCGTCCGGTGATGCCCTTGATCCGGTCTACCGCGTCGATCAGCGCCTCCCCCGCCGCCCACGCATGGCAGGTGTCGAGACAGAAGCCAATTCCTTTGTCCCCGATGTGATCCCACAACCGGCTGATCGTGTCGAAATGCCGCGCCATGGCGTGATCCCCGCCTGCGGTGTTCTCCAGGTACACCGGCACGTCGGTGTTCAGATAGTCCAGCGCCTTGGCCCATCGCTCGAACCCGGCGTCCATGTCGTTGTCGTCAGCGTGGCCGCCGTGCACGATCACCGCGGTCGCGCCGATCTCGGCGGCGGCGTCGCACGTGTCCTGCAGGATCTTGCGGGACGGGATCCGCACCCGGTTGTTGGCCGAGGCCACGTTGATCAGGTACGGCGCATGCACGTACAACGGCACCGCCGAGGCCTTGAGCACCTCGGCGTCCTCGCGGGGCCTGGGTTTTTTCCAGCTCTGCGGGTTGCCGAGGAAGAACTGCACCACGTCGGCGCCGTCTGCGGCGGCCGCGGCCAATGGATCGGTGTTGTCTACATGCGAGCCGATGAGCACGCCGCCAAGTCTAGGCGGGCTCGGTGACAGTCCCGCTCTGTCACGCTGGAGTGGCCGTCACGCTCGAGTGTCACGCTGGAGCGGCAAGCCCAGACCGCCGGACCGCGCCCACTTCTCGAGCGTCACGCTGGAGTGGCGGTCGATGTCGGGAGCCACTCTGGCGTGACAAAGCGGGCGACAAGCGGCGCGACAGCGGGCGCACCCACCGCACCCACCGCACGAAAAAGCCCCCGCCGAAGCGGGGGCTTTTCCGTAGCGAACTAGCGGTAGTCCGAGTATCCGTAATCGTCCAGCGGCACCGCAGCACCGGTGGCCGCACCGAAGTCCGGGCTGTAGTACTGATCCTCGTAGGACGGGATCGTGTACGCCGCAGCGCGGGCCTCTTCGGTCGGCTGCACCTGGATGTCGCGGTAACGGGCGATACCGGTACCGGCCGGGATCAACTTACCGATGATCACGTTCTCCTTCAGACCCTGCAGCTTGTCGCTGCGGCAGTTGATCGCCGCATCGGTAAGCACGCGAGTGGTCTCCTGGAACGACGCCGCCGACAGCCACGAATCCGTGGCCAGCGATGCCTTGGTGATACCCATCAGCACCGGACGTCCGGCCGCGGGCTCGCCGCCCTCGGCCACGACGCGACGGTTCGCGGTCTCGAACTCGGCACGCTCGGTCAGCGAACCGGGCAGGAACTCCGTCGCACCCGAATCGATGATCGTGACGCGACGCAGCATCTGCCGGACGATGACCTCGATGTGCTTGTCGTGGATCGACACGCCCTGGGCCCGGTAGACCTCCTGGACCTCCTTGACGAGGTGGATCTGCACCTCGCGGGGGCCCTGGACACGCAGCACCTCGTGCGGATCGGCGGAGCCTTCCATCAGCTGGTCGCCGACCTCGACGTGGTCACCGTCGGACAACACGCCTTCGGAGCCGTCCTCGTGGGTGAGCACACGCAGCCGCTGACGCTTGGAGAGCTTCTCGTAGACAACTTCCTCGCCACCGTCGTCAGGAACGATGGTGATCTTGAAGAACTTGTCGCTCTCCTCCAGCCGGACCCGGCCCGCGACGTCGGCGATGGGCGCCTTGTTCCGCGGAATACGGGCCTCGAACAGCTCCTGCACGCGGGGCAGACCACCGACGATGTCGGCGCCACCGGTAACACCACCCTGGTGGAAGGTACGCATGGTCAGCTGGGTACCGGGCTCACCGATGGACTGGGCGGCGACGATGCCGACGGCCTCGCCGATGTCGACCAGCTTGCCGGTGGCCATCGAGCGGCCGTAGCACTTGGCACACACGCCGGAAGCCGAGGCACAGGTCAGCACGGAGCGGACCTTCACCTGGGCGACGCCGGCAGCCAGCAGCGCGTCGATGGCCGGGTCACCCAGGTCATGGCCGCGCTCGATGACGACGTTGCCCTTGTCATCGACTGCATCGGTGGCCAGGGTGCGGGCGAACGCCGAAGTCTCGACGTGCGCATCGCGGATCAGCGAACCATCGGGACCGCGCTCGGCCAGCGTGACGACGATGCCGCGCTCGGTCTCGCAGTCGGTCTCGCGGACGATGACGTCCTGCGACACGTCCACCAGACGACGGGTCAGGTAACCCGAGTCGGCGGTACGCAGAGCGGTGTCGGCCAGACCCTTACGGGCACCGTGGGTGTTGATGAAGTACTCCAACACCGTCAAGCCTTCGCGGAACGAGGACTTGATCGGGCGCGGGATGAACTCACCCTTCGGGTTGGTCACCAGACCCTTCATGCCGGCCAGGGTGCGGGTCTGGGTGAGGTTACCCGTGGCGCCGGACTTCACGATCGTGATGATCGGGTTGTCGGCCGGGTAGTACTCCTCCATCGCCTTACCGACCTCTTCGGTGGCGTCCTGCCAGATCTTGACCAACGACTCGTTGCGCTCGTTGTGGTTCAGCGCGCCGCGCTGGTACTTGCGCTCGATCGCCTCGGCCTCGGCCTCGTGCCGCTCCAGGATCTCCTGCTTCTGCGGCGGCACCAGAACGTCGGCCATCGAGACCGTGACACCCGAACGGGTGGCCCAGTGGAAGCCGGCGTCCTTGAGCTTGTCGACGGTCTGCGCCACCACGATCATCGGGAAGCGCTCGGCCAGATCGTTGATGATCCGGGCCTGGACCTTCTTGTGCATCTGCTCGTTGACGAACGGGTAGCCCTTGGGCAGCAGCTCGTTGAAGAGCACCCGGCCCAGCGTGGTCTCCGCGGTCCAGGCGTCGCCCGGCTTCCAGCCACCGTGCTCGGAGGAGCCGAAAAGTGCAGCCTCGACGGCGGCCGGCGGACGCTGCTGCGTCAACCGCACCTTGATCTTGGCGCGCACCGACAGAGCACCGCGGTCCAGCGCCATGATCGCCTCGGCGGGCGAGCTGTACACGCCCTGCTCCGCACGATCCTTGGCGGCGGCCACGTACTCGCCGGGGTCGCCGGCGACCTCGGTGGTCAGGAAGTACAGACCGGTCACCATGTCCAGACGCGGCATGGCCAGCGGCTTACCCGACGCCGGGGACAGGATGTTGTTCGAGGACAGCATCAGGATGCGGGCCTCGGCCTGAGCCTCTGCCGACAGCGGCAGGTGCACGGCCATCTGGTCACCGTCGAAGTCAGCGTTGAACGCCTCACACACCAGCGGGTGCAGCTGGATGGCCTTGCCTTCCACCAGCTGCGGCTCGAAGGCCTGGATACCCAGGCGGTGCAGCGTAGGTGCACGGTTCAGCAGCACCGGGTGCTCGGCGATGACCTCTTCGAGGACATCCCACACCTGGGGACGCTGACGTTCCACCATGCGCTTGGCGCTCTTGATGTTCTGCGCGTGGTTCAGGTCGACCAGACGCTTCATCACGAACGGCTTGAACAGCTCCAGGGCCATCAGCTTGGGCAGACCGCACTGGTGCAGCTTGAGCTGCGGGCCGACCACGATGACCGAACGGCCCGAGTAGTCGACACGCTTACCGAGCAGGTTCTGACGGAAGCGGCCCTGCTTGCCCTTGAGCAGATCGGACAGCGACTTGAGCGGACGGTTGCCCGGACCGGTGACCGGCCGGCCACGACGGCCGTTGTCGAACAGCGCGTCCACCGACTCCTGAAGCATGCGCTTCTCGTTGTTGACGATGATCTCGGGCGCGCCGAGGTCGATCAGTCGCTTGAGCCGGTTGTTGCGGTTGATCACGCGGCGGTACAGGTCGTTCAGGTCGGAGGTGGCGAAACGGCCACCGTCGAGCTGAACCATCGGACGCAGCTCCGGCGGGATCACCGGAACCGCGTCGAGCACCATGCCCAGCGGGGAGTTACCCGACTGCTGGAAGGCCGCGACGACCTTCAGGCGCTTGAGGGCGCGCAGCTTCTTCTGGCCCTTGCCGTTCTTGATGGTGTCGCGCAGCGACTCGGCCTCGGCCTCGATGTCGAAGGTCTCGATGAGCTTCTTGATCGACTCCGCGCCCATGGCACCGGTGAAGTACTCGCCGTAGCGGTCCTGCAGCTCGCGGTACAGAACTTCGTCCACGATGAGCTGCTTGGGGGCCAGCTTGGTGAAGGTGGTCCAGATCTCGTCGAGCCGGTCCAGCTCACGCTGGGCCCGGTCGCGGAGCTGACGCATCTCACGCTCGCCGCCGTCGCGCACCTTGCGGCGCACGTCGGACTTGGCACCCTCGGCCTCGAGCTCGGCCAGGTCGGCCTCGAGCTTCTGGGCCCGGGCCTCCAGGTCGGCGTCGCGCTGATCCTCGACGGCCTTGCGCTCGACGGCCATCTCGGCCTCGAGCGTCGACAGCTCGTTGTGGCGCATCTCGTCGTCGACCGCGGTGATCACGTAGGCCGCGAAGTAGATGATCTTTTCCAGATCCTTCGGGGCCAGGTCGAGCAGGTAGCCCAACCGGGACGGAACACCCTTGAAGTACCAGATGTGCGTGACGGGTGCGGCCAGCTCGATGTGGCCCATCCGCTCACGACGCACCTTCGCCCGGGTCACCTCGACGCCGCAGCGCTCACAGATGATGCCCTTGAACCGGACGCGCTTGTACTTACCGCAGTAGCACTCCCAGTCGCGAGTCGGTCCGAAGATCTTCTCGCAGAACAGGCCGTCCTTCTCAGGCTTCAGCGTGCGGTAGTTGATGGTCTCCGGCTTCTTGACCTCGCCGAAGGACCAGTTACGGATGTCGTCCGCAGTGGCGAGGCCGATGCGGAGTTCATCGAAGAAGTTGACGTCTAGCACGTAACTCCCTTTCCCCTTTCGGGACTAGAAAACAACTCAGGCGAGATCTTCGACAGAGGCGGACTCGTTGCGCGACAGGTTGATACCGAGGTTGGCAGCGGCACGCTCCAGGTCCTCGTCGTCACCGTCACGCATTTCGATCGCCGCGCCGTCGCTGGAGAGCACCTCAACGTTGAGGCACAGCGACTGCAGCTCCTTGAGAAGCACCTTGAACGACTCGGGGATACCGGGTTCAGGGATGTTCTCGCCCTTGACGATGGCCTCGTACACCTTCACGCGGCCGACCGTGTCGTCGGACTTGATGGTCAGCAGCTCCTGCAGGGTGTAGGCAGCGCCGTACGCCTGCATGGCCCAACATTCCATCTCACCGAATCGCTGACCACCGAACTGCGCCTTACCACCGAGCGGCTGCTGGGTGATCATCGAGTACGGGCCGGTGGAGCGGGCGTGAATCTTGTCGTCCACCAGGTGGTGCAGCTTGAGGATGTACATGTAGCCGACCGTCACCGGGTACGGGAACGGTTCGCCACTGCGGCCGTCGAACAACGTCGCCTTGCCGTCGGCATTCACCATGACGTCGCCGTCACGGTTGGGCAGCGTCGAGCCGAGCAGGCCGGCCAGTTCCTCTTCGCGGGCGCCGTCGAACACCGGGGTGCTGACGATGCTGTCGACCGGGGCCGAGTGCAGACCATCGGGCAGCCTGCTCGCCCACTCCGGCGTTCCCTCGGCCACATCGATGTTCCAGCCGGCCTTGGCCACCCACCCGAGGTGGGTTTCCAGGATCTGGCCGATGTTCATACGACGCGGCACACCGTGGGTGTTCAGGATGATGTCCACCGGGGTGCCGTCGGGCATGAACGGCATGTCCTCGACGGGCAGGATCTTGCCGATGACGCCCTTGTTGCCGTGGCGTCCGGCGAGCTTGTCGCCGTCGGAGATCTTGCGCTTCTGGGCCACATAGACGCGGACCAGCTCGTTGACGCCGGCGGGCAGCTCGTCGTCGTCCTCGCGGGAGAACACGCGGATGCCGATGACCTTGCCGGACTCACCGTGGGGCACCTTCAGCGACGTGTCGCGAACCTCGCGGGCCTTCTCACCGAAGATGGCACGCAGCAGGCGCTCTTCCGGGGTCAGTTCGGTCTCACCCTTCGGGGTGACCTTGCCGACCAGGATGTCGCCGTCGCGGACCTCGGCGCCGATGCGGACGATGCCGCGCTCGTCGAGATCGGCCAGCACCTCATCGGAGACGTTCGGGATGTCCCGGGTGATCTCCTCGGCGCCCAGCTTGGTGTCGCGGGCATCGATCTCGTGCTCTTCGATGTGAATCGAGGTGAGCACGTCCTCTTCGACCAGACGGTTCGAGAGGATGATCGCGTCCTCGTAGTTGTGACCCTCCCACGGCATGATCGCCACGAGCAGGTTCTTGCCCAGGGCCATCTCACCGTTCTCGGTGCAGGGACCGTCGGCAACGACCTGGCCGGCCTCGACACGCTGCCCGGCGTCCACGATCGGACGCTGGTTGGCGCAGGTGCCGTGGTTGGACCGGGCGAACTTGCGCATCCGGTAGGTGTGCCGGGAACCGTCGTCGGCCATCACGGTGATGTAGTCGGCCGAGACCTCCTCGACGACGCCCGCCTTCTCCGAGACGATGACGTCGCCGGCGTCGATCGCGGCGCGCAGCTCCATACCGGTACCGACCAGCGGGGCCTCGCTGCGTACCAGCGGAACTGCCTGGCGCTGCATGTTGGCACCCATCAGGGCACGGTTGGCGTCGTCGTGCTCGAGGAACGGGATCATCGCGGTCGCGACAGACACCATCTGGCGCGGCGAGACGTCCATGTAGTCGACGTCGGACGGGGCCACGTTCTCGACCTCGCCACCCTTACGGCGAACCATCACGCGGTCCTCGGTGAAGCGACCGTCGGTGTCGATCGGCGAGTTGGCCTGCGCCACGACGTGGCGGTCCTCCTCGTCGGCGGTCAGGTAGTCGATCTGGTCGGAGACCACACCGTCGTTGACCTTGCGGTAAGGCGTCTCGATGAAGCCGAACGGGTTGACCCGGGCGTACACCGACAGCGAGCCGATCAGACCGATGTTCGGACCCTCAGGGGTCTCGATCGGGCACATGCGGCCGTAGTGGCTGGAGTGCACGTCGCGGACCTCAAGGCCGGCGCGCTCACGGGACAGACCGCCGGGGCCCAGCGCCGAGAGGCGACGCTTGTGGGTCAGACCCGACAGCGGGTTGTTCTGGTCCATGAACTGCGACAGCTGCGACGTTCCGAAGAACTCCTTGATCGCCGCCACGACGGGACGGATGTTGATCAGGGTCTGCGGCGTGATCGCCTCGACGTCCTGAGTGGTCATGCGCTCACGCACGACACGCTCCATGCGGGACAGGCCGACCCGGATCTGGTTCTGGATCAGCTCACCCACGGTGCGCAGACGACGGTTGCCGAAGTGGTCGATGTCGTCGACCTCGACGGGAACCTCGACCCCACCGGGGACGGTCATCGAGGTCTGGCCCTCGTGCAGACGCACCAGGTACTCGATGGTGGCGACGACGTCTTCCTCGGTGAGGGTCGACGACGTGATCGGCTGGCCGGCGTTCAGGCCCAGCTTCTTGTTGACCTTGTAGCGACCGACGCGGGCCAGGTCGTAGCGCTTCTCCTTGAAGAACAGGTTCTCCAGCAGGGTCTGCGCGGACTCCTTGGTCGGCGGCTCGCCCGGACGCAGCTTCCGGTAGATGTCCAGCAGCGCCTCGTCGGGACCAGCGGTGCTGTCCTTCTCGAGGGTGCCCATCATGATCTCGGAGAAGCCGAAGCGCTCGGTGATCTGCTCGCTGGTCCAGCCCAGCGCCTTCAGCAGCACGGTGACCGGCTGACGACGCTTGCGGTCGATGCGGACGCCGACGGTGTCGCGCTTGTCGACGTCGAACTCCAGCCACGCACCGCGGCCCGGGATCACCTTGACGCTGTGCAGCGTCTTTTCGGTGGACTTGTCGATGCTCTCGTCGAAGTACACACCGGGAGAGCGCACGAGCTGGCTCACCACGACACGCTCGGTGCCGTTGATGATGAAGGTGCCCTTCTCGGTCATCATCGGGAAGTCACCCATGAAGACCGTCTGGCTCTTGATCTCACCGGTGTTGTTGTTGATGAACTCGGCCGTGACGAACAGCGGGGCCGCGTACGTCATGTCCTTGTCTTTGCACTCGTCGACCGGCGCCTTGACCTCGTCGAAGCGCGGGTCGGAGAAGCTCAGCGACATCGAGCCCGAGAAGTCCTCGATCGGCGAGAGCTCTTCGAGCACCTCTTCGAGACCACCCTTGGGGTCGGTCTCGCCGCGATCGACGGCCTTCTGGCGCCAGCCGTCCGCTCCGACGAGCCAGTCGAAGGAATCCGTCTGAACGTCGAGTAGCCCCGGAACCTCAAGCGGTTCGCGGAGCTTGGCAAATGAAACTCGGTTCGGTGCTCCTGGGACGGAGTTATTGGTGTTAGCGTTCGCTGTGCTCTGGCTAGAGACTGCCAAGATGCATCCTTCCAGCACCTCATGCGACTTTTGAAAGGGCCAGCAAGAGCCGTCCTTCTGGGCCGCGATTCTGCGTCGGTTCGGCTGGCTTTGGCCTGTCCAGAACCCCATACGCACGGCACAGGACTAGATACTGAGCAACGCTCAGGCTAGAACATTATGTGCAGATCAGGTGAGGGTGGGCAGGGTGCAGCCAGCGCAACGTCCAACGATAGCGCAAGACGGCGCATTCCTCAACCACCACACATCCACTGCATGAATTGGGTCACCCGGCGCTGGCTGGCGTCCACTAAACCCTTCACACATGCTGCCCAACAGATTGGCCTGTCCATGGCCTTCCGTCAAGAGGTGACGCGCGGTTTGATGCGCCCAACTCTGCCCCGGATCCGCAGCTCGCGCAACGGTTGAACCGGCGTTATCTTGTCCGCGGGTCACGCCGCGCCGAATTGCGCGAACAGCCCTGATGCGACATCCGCCGGGACCAACCGCTCCGGGATGACCAGACCTGTTCCCAAACCCCGCGCCGAGACGTGAAATACGTGGTCAGCGTGCCAGATTCGCTCGATACCCGCCAGCTTCAGGATCTGCAGATGGCCTCCCAGACGCACCCCGATCTGCTGCGGACCGAACTCGGCGGCGATCGGCGCTCCGGGCGGAACCAACTGACGGAATTTCGCCGGCGTGGCGAAGTACACCACGTACGTGAACGCACCGACGGCCGCGATCAGCAGCACAGCGGCGCGGAGCACCGAAGACGCGGTCAGCTCCCCGTCCTCGACGTACGAATAGCCGAGCACCGCCAGCGGTACCAGGATCGCGAGTGCGAGCGCCAACCGCGTCACGACACTGCGCTTGACCGCGGCGCCCAGTTGGCCGGCCAAACCGGCGTCGGCAATGTCCCTGGTGCGGGTCACCCCGTCGGGACCCGTCCGCTGCCTCGCACCGGGCGTCGCGTCCGGATACGACGGAACCACCCGACGAGGCCCTTTGAAGGTGGCCAGCAATGTGGCGGCGACGTCCGGCGGTACGAGTTCGTCGGGGATCAGCAGTTCGATGCCACCGACGCCCTGCACGACGAGGACCGAGTCAACACGCCGGACCTGAAGTACCTGGTCGAGGTAGAGCGCATTGAAGTGCTCCAACCAGCCGATTCCGATGGCCTCCGGCCTGAACTCGGCCCACATGGCGGTGCCGGCAGGCAGCTTGAGCGCCCAACTCCGGGGTCCTGCGAGAACGAACACGCCGAAACCGAACACGGTGAAGATCCCGACCCCCATGGCGACGGCGAACACCAGCCCGTACAGGAGATAAGGGAGGTTCTCGCCCGAGAACGGTATCTGGGCGGAAAGAACGAGAACGGCGGGGACGACCACGGTCACCAGGGCCAAAACGACCCACAGCCAGTTTTGGAGAGGTATTCGGCGCGCGCCAGCTGGTTGGTCATGTGCCGGTGCGCGACGCCGTGCGCCCGGGTGACGTCACCGCCCAATTTCTCGAATCGGGTGGGGCGGCCCCGCTGCGCGTGCATTCGGCTCCTGCTCTCTCACGACACAAATCAGGCCGGACCCGATGGGCCCGGCCTGATTGTCAAAACTCAGCTCTGGTGAGGAACCTCGATGGCCCCGGTGGGAGCGTCGTCCTCGACCGGGCGGTGGTGGCGCGCGGTGGGCTCGTCGCCGAACTCGTGCACCGGCAGTTTGTGCGTGCCCTCAAGGTCATCGAGGATCGCGGCCTGCGCAGCCGGCGGCAGGGTGTGCAGGATCTCGCGCACCCGAGCCTGGCGGCGGGCCACACCCTTACGTTCAGGCATACCGGGAGTGGCCGACAGCTGCGGCGGCACACCCTCGATCTCCTCGACACCGCCGTCGTGCTGACCGGCATCCAGCATGGCCTGCTCGGCGGCCGCGGTCGCCTCGTCCTTCTCCTCCGACATACCGATCGGGCCGATACGGCGTCCGTTGAGGAACTGCTTGACGACGGGCTCTTCGCTGGTCAACAGCACCTCGCGGGGGCCGAACATGACCAGCTGCTTACGGAAGAGCATGCCGATGTTGTCCGGCACGGTCCGGGCGATGTTGATGTTGTGCGTCACGATCAGCACCGTGGCGTCGATCTGCGCATTGATGTCGATCAACAGCTGGGACAGATACGCGGTACGCACCGGGTCCAGACCGGAGTCCGGCTCGTCGCACAGGATGATCTGCGGGTCGAGCACCAGGGCACGGGCCAGGCCGGCACGCTTGCGCATACCACCGGAGATCTCACCGGGGAACTTGTGCCCATCGTTGGGCATACCGACGAGCTCGAGCTTCTCCATCACGATGTTGCGGATTTCGCTCTCGCTCTTCTTCGTGTGCTCGCGCAACGGGAAGGCGGTGTTGTCGTAGATGTTCATCGAGCCGAACAGCGCGCCGTCCTGGAACAGCACACCGAACAGGGTGCGGATCTCGTAGAGCTCCTTGGCCGAGCACTCCAGGATGTTGGTGCCGTCGATGACGATCGAGCCACGCTCGGGGCGCAGCAGGCCGATCAGGGACTTCAGGAACACTGACTTGCCGGTACCCGACGGGCCCAGCAACACGCTGACCTCACCCTCGGGAATCGACATCGTGACGTCTTCCCAAATCTTTGACGATCCAAAAGATTTGCTCAGTCCCGTCACGTCGATTTGGACGCCCATCAAAGATCCTTCCGCCTACGGCTCACCCCGCCACCTGCTGCGCCTGTGGCTTGAGTCACCATAGCGCACGGTGCATCGCACACACATGGTTGTCTCCCAATATTCGGGAGTACCCGGGCTCCAAACGAACCAATCGTGATCATCCAAGCAAAGAACCCCCGAATCCGTCGGGATTCGGGGGTTCTTGCGGTCCGGGTTTGGACTACTTGACGCTGACGCTGGCGCCGGCGGCCTCGAGCTTGCTCTTGGCGTCCTCGGCGGCTTCCTTGGTGACCTTCTCCAGCAGCGGCTTGGGGGCGCTGTCGACCAGGTCCTTGGCTTCCTTCAGACCCAGGCCGGAGACGATCTCGCGGACGACCTTGATGACGCCGATCTTCTTGTCGCCGGCACCCTCGAGGATGACGTCGAACTCGGACTGCTCCTCGGCGGCCTCGGCGGCGGCCGGGGCGGCACCCGCGGCGGCAACGGCGACCGGGGCGGCAGCGGTGACCTCGAAGACCTCTTCGAACTGCTTCACGAACTCAGAGAGCTCCAGCAGGGTCATTTCCTTGAACGCGTCGAGCAGTTCGTCGGTGGACAGCTTGGCCATGTTTATGGTCCTTCCTGATTTTTCTTACAGATGTTGGGTGGTTTGTGCGGTTGCGATTGCTGAGCGGAAGCGGCTACTAGGCAGCGTCGCTGGCAGCCTTCTTCTCCTGCAGCGCCGCCGCGAGGCGGGCAACCTGAGAAGCGGGCGCGTTGAACAGGCCTGCGGCCTTGGACAGGTTGCCCTTCATGGCACCTGCCAGCTTGGCGAGCAGAACCTCGCGCGACTCGAGGTCGGCGATCTTCTCGACCTCGGCGACGGACAGCGCCTTGCCGTCCATGAAGCCGCCCTTGATGACGAGCGCCTTGTTGTCCTTGGCGAACTTCTTGATCGCCTTGGCGGCGTCAACGGGCTCACCCTGGATGAACGCGATCGCCGTGGGACCGGCGAACAGCTCGTCGAGACCTTCAATGCCGGCTTCGGAAGCGGCGCGCTTCACCAGAGTGTTCTTGGCGACGGTGTACGTGGCGGAGTCGCCGAGGGAACGACGCAGCTCAGCCAGGTTCGCCACAGTCAGCCCGCGGTACTCGGTGACGACGGTGGCCGTCGACGCCTTGAACTGCTCAGCAATGTCGGCAACCGCCGTGGCTTTGTCAGCCTTGGCCATGCATGCCTCCTTGTGGTGGGTATCGGGCGCTCCACCAACTTGGGGCCGTGAAATGACGAACGCCCCGACGCAGACAGGTCGGGGCGCAGAAATAACCAATACGAAACTGGTCTAGCCTCGTCCTCCTGCGTGGGCCGCCGGGACATTTCCCGGACCTTCAACCTATTGCTAGGTGACCGACGGTCTTCGGTGGAACCCGACCAGAGTAGCCGAACACTCACCAATCAGCCAAAACGCGCTCCCGTTTGCCCCTTCTGCACCGCGAGCGCGCGTGTCTGTCCCCCGACACGCCGTCATAAACCAGCAGTATGCGCGCGCTCGCCGCGCCTCAGCGCGCGCCGGCCAGCACCAGGCAGACGAATGCGGCGGCCACCAGTCCCACCCTCACCCAGTGCAGGCGGTCCCAGCGGCTGACCAGTTCATGGAACTGCCCGGGGTCCTCGCCACCGCCCCCATCACCGCCGGATCCCGCGGCGACGCGGTTGTTGATCGGCACCAGCGTGGTGAGGGTCAGCAGGATGACCAGCGCCATCAGCACGACCGGCGTGATGAGCAGGGGCCCGGGGCGGAACACCGCGGCGGCGATCATCAGCGCCACCGCTGCCATGTACCAGAACGGCATCGCCGTCCCGAGAATCTTGGCGCCGGTGCCGCGGGCCTGACGGTAGGCGGCGTCAGGTAGGCGCTGAAGGATCGGGTTGGTGAAGGCGGCGACGCCGAACTCGACGCCCAGAAGCGGGCCGGTGATGATCACCGCAAGGATCTGCACGGTTTCTTCCATACCATCCAGGCTGGTCAGTATGCTGACAAAAAACAAGGTACTGACAAATTAGTCAGCTTAGGGAGGGCCGGAACCGTGGCGGTTTCCAAGAAAGAGATCGGAGAGTGCCCGATCGACGCGACGTTGTCGGTCATCGACGGGCGCTGGAAGGGCACCATCCTGTGGCGGCTGGCCGACGGGCCGATGCGCACCGCCGAACTGCGCCGCAGCATTCCTGACATCACCGAGCGGATGCTCATCCGGCATCTGCACGATCTGGTCGACGCCGGGATCATCGAGCGCCACGACGCGGGCACGGTGCCGCCGTGCGTGCACTATTCGATCTCCGAGTACGGCCAGACGCTGGCGCCGGTCCTCGGTGCGTTGTGCGACTGGGGCCGCACCCACATGGAGATCCAGAAGCAGAAGCGTCAGCCGCGTGCCAGCGCCGCCGCGCCGACCAGGCCGGCGTCACCGCCGAGTTCGGCCGGGACCACCCGTAGCCCCCGCAAGAATTCCAGCCCGGCGTAGTCGGCCAGTGCCGCGCGCACGGGGTCGAACAACAACGCCCCGGATTTGGCCACTCCCCCGCCGATCACCACCAGGTCCAGGTCACACACCGCGCCCACCGAGGCGATCATCGTCGCCACCGCCCGCGCACCTCGATGAAAGGCCTTGAGGGCCAGCTCATCTCCTTGATTCGCCGCGTCACCGAGCGCCTTCGCGTCAGTACCGTCCCAGCCGTGCCGCCGCGCCCACCGCACCATGCTGGGTCCGGACGCGATGGTCTCGACGCAGCCGTGCCCACCGCACGTGCACAGGTCGCCGCCGTCGGGGGCGACGACAACGTGGCCGACGTGCCCGGCGTTGCCGGTGCGGCCGTCATACGGGGCGCCGTCGAGCACCAGACCACCCCCGACCCCGGTCGAGACCACCATGCCGAGCAGGAACTGGGCGCCCCGCCCCGCGCCGCACCACTGCTCGCCGAGCGCCATGCACAGCCCGTCGCCACCGAGCCGGACCGGCAGCTGGGTGGCGGCGGCGACGCGCTCGACTATCGGAAAGTGTTGCCACTCGGAGATATTGATCGGGCTGACCGTGCCGCCCGACAGGTCGATCGGACCGGCAGAGGCGATACCGACGGCGGCTGCGGCGCCGTCCGCCGTCTGCAAGGTCTCGGCGAGCAGCTTCTCGACGACGGCCCACACCGACTCGGCATCACCGTCGGGGGTCGGCAGCTGCGCCCGATGCACCAGCTGTCCCTCGGCGTCGACCAGGGCGACGGCGATCTTGGTGCCGCCGATATCGAGCGCGAGGGTGAGGGTCACGTGGCGCTCCTAGTGCTTGTGCGTGTTGTCCGGCTGACGGGGATCGCCGGGGTGCTCGTACCCGGCCGCGAGTTCCACCAGGGCCGCGCAACGGGTGTCGAGCCACTGCCGGAACGCCTGCCTGCGCGCGGCCGCCCGCAGGTGAGCGGCGATCCGGTGGCGCGCCTGATCCAGCGACGGCGCCACGGGCCGGCCCCGCCACCCGTCGGACCCGGCCTGCGCCAACGCGAATCGCAGCGGATTGCGCGCGTGGTAGGCAGCCACCTCCGCCTCTGAAACCTCTATCGCAGCAGTCACCTCCGCGAACACGGCGCGTGCCGTGGCGCAATCCAGAGTGGCGGCGGCGACGCTGCCGATCTCCAACCGGGCCGCGGTGTCGGGCAGCAGCTCGTCCCGGCCGGGCGCGCCGAGGCCGGACAGTCCGCGCGCGCAGGCCTCGGCATCGACCACCCGCTCGGCAACCACCAGCTGGGTGAGCCAGCGGCGCAATTGCCGGCCCTCGCTGGTCCCGGGGCGTGGCAGCGCCGAGGCGCGGTTTCCCGCCCGCAACGTCGCCTCCCGATCGTCGATCTCCTTGACCGACACCGGTTCTCCGGCCACCCGTGCCACGCATTCCGCCGGGTTCACCGGACCGTCACCTTCACCGCCGGGGAGTAGACCAGCCGCCCGGCGCAGCCCACTCTGATCAACGCCCACCACTCCCCCGGTTCGACCCACGACGGCGGGGTGACGTCGAAAACCACCTCGGCGGTGCCCGCCGCTGGTACCTCGATGCCGGCCGCGGCCGGCCCCATCCACTCCCAGGTTCCCCACGGGCTGATCAGGTGAGCCTCGGCGTTCAGACCCGTGACCGCGTCGGTGCCGATCGTCATCGACAGTCGCGCGGTCTCACCCGCCTTGACGTCGACGGCCTGCGGCTCGGACACCAGTTTGAGCACGTACGCATCGGGTTCGCCGATCGTGACGATGCAGACGTCCTCGACCACCTGCCGCCACGACGGCGGCAAGGCCTCCGACCCGCTGCCGGTCACTGAGAGTTCGGCACGCACCGGGTACAGCCCGGGTGCGGCACCGGGCGGGATGCTCAGCACCACATCGGTTTCCAGATGTTCGCCAGGTGGCAGGACGTAGGGCAGCTCGGCGGGCTGCACGTCCCATCCCGGCGGCCCATGCAGTCTGACCCGGCCGTGCAGCGCGGCGTCGGTGCAGTCACTGGCCGCCGTCAGCCGCACGACCACCTCGGTATCGGGTTGTCCGGCAACGCTCTCCGGATGCAGGTATGCGACGGCAGGAAGGCCACCGAGCGGCGCCGGGCCGCGATTGTGCAGCCAGTACCTGGCGTACAACGGTTGGGCCGCCTCGGCTTCGGGTGCCAGCGGCTGGTGCTCGCCGCGCAACACCTTCGGCAGGTTGAACTGGGTGGACACCGTGGCGATCTGGTAGCCGTGCAGGCTCAGATGCGAGGGCTGTTGCGGCTCCGGTTCTTCCAGCAGGTTCAGGTTCGCAGCGGCCGAGACCGCGCGCAGCCCGGACCGGATGGTGACCTCGGCAGCGCTGCCGGTGATCTCGACCAGGCGCGCGGTGACGCCGTCGGCCGGGTCGGAATTGCGGACGCTGCCCGACGCGAGCGGGTTCCCCGTGGCCTTGAGCGCACCCAGCTGCACGGTGCCTGCCGGCTCGATCTCCAGCAGCGAACCCCACGCCGGCAGTCCGCCACCGGCATCCGTATCCACCACCACCGGCTGCAGCGGCCGGTTGAACTCCGCGGCGCTGGGGGCAACCCCCGCGGCCCGCCAGTCTCCGGCCCCGGTGACCAGCGCGTAGTCGAATGTGTGGGTCCAGTGCTGCAATTGGAAGTTGGAGCCGTCCGGTGCGGTACGGCGCGGCGGGTCGATCCAGGTGCCGGACGGCCAGCCGGTGCAGGACCGCATCAGCGACGTGTGCAGGGTGCCGTCCGGTTCGATGGCGAAGCTCGGCACGCCACGGTTCAGCAGTGCCACGGTGCGGGCCTCGAACGGCTCGGCCGCCGCGGCAGCCTGCTGGGTGACGACGATCTCGGCGTCACCCAGGTCCTCGACCACCGTGTCGAGGTCACCGGCCAGGATCAGCACCGGCAGGCTTCGCACTCCGCGCAGATCGGCACCGGGCACCCACTGTTCGGGCAGGGGCGCGACGGCAGGCACCCAGACGCGGGCCGATCCGGTGGCGTCGATCTGGCGTTTGAACTCGTCGGAGTAGGCGATCTCGGCTTCGGCGAGAACAGCTGCGGCGAAAGGGTTTTCATCGGGCCCACCGAGCGCGAACCGGGTGTCGGGCAGATTGGAGTCCACCGTGAGATCGCCGTAGCGGGGTTTGTCCGCGGCGCTGCAGGTGGCGGTCACCCCGGCCCGCACCAGGGCCACCATCAGATCCCGTGCGTCGGTGCCGTCGTCGGGAGCGACCACCTCGGCCACTGAAACCGCCCGGACGTCCGAGCCGATCCGCACCCGCGCGGCCGACGACAGCCCGAACCAACCGTAGGCCGGGTTGTCAAGGGTCCACGGGTGTTGTGCCGCGTCCACCGCGTGGTGGGCCGAATGTTCGTGCAGCAGCCCGAATCCGCGGCCGATCACGGCGTCACCGACCTCGCTCACCGGCAGCGCTCCGGGCACCGGGCAGGGCCAGCGCAGCCGCACCAGGCGGTCGGCCCCGACGAATTCGTCGATGACGGTGCGGCAATCGACCCGGTCCACACCGGACCAGAGCGTGATGGTCTGGGTGTAGCGCAACAACTCTCCGATGCGGCCCCGCACCACCACCCGCTGACCGAGCGCGCTCCGGTAGCACTGCACCTCCTCGGCCGGGGCTGCCGAGGAGCACACCACCGGACCGGTGGGCAGCAGGTGCCACGGCCCTTCCCCGGCCTCGGGGTGGGCCGAATACTCGTCGTAGACCGCCAGTTCGTTGCCGATGCCGCCGTCGGCGATGAGCTCTTGCCCGTCGTCGAGGAGCGAACACACCCCACCGCCGCGGGCCGCGTCGACGCGTAGGCGGTAGCGGTCATTGGCGATGGAATCCCCGGCCACCGGTTCCCAGCCGTGCGCCGTCCCGGCCGTGAACCGGTAGGACCGCCAGCCCAACGAGGGCACGTCGCGGGCCAACCAGCTCACGGTCACCCCGTCGTGTTCGACCAGGACGGGAACCTCGTTGTCGTCGCAATCGAGCACCTTGCCCTGGAACGGTTCCTCCAGGTGCACGGTGACGATGTCGGTCCGGTTGTGCGCCACGGCGTTCCACACCACCACTGCGCCGATTCCCGGGTCGCCGCGCTCCTGCCCGCCGAACCCCGCCACCGCGTCCGACAACAGGCGCAGAGCATTGTCGCGGGCGGTGACACCCAGCTCCCAGGCATCGCGCCAGCTGGTCAGCAGGTCGAGATAGACCTGGTCGGACTCCGAGCCGGTGATGGCGTCGTGATGTGCGCCGTAGGCCAGCTGCACCCAGGCCTTGGCCATGGCGGCCTGCGGGTAGTCCGCACCGCCGAGCAGTCCGGCGAACACGGCGAACCGTTCGGCGTCGAGCACCGCGTCCTCGGCGGCCCGGTTGGCCTGCTTGGTGTCGATGTAGGAGACGTCCTTGCCGGTGTAGATCGGGTTCATGTCGCGGGTCTGCGGGGACGGTGTGATGCCGCGCTCGTCGACCTCGGCACGCACCGCGGTGAAGAATTCGGAGGGCAGGGCGCACACGAACTTCGGCCAGCGGTACCGCGCATTCCAGTCGCGGTGGATCTGCGTGACCCACTTGTTGGGCGGGGTGTAGTCAGTGCCCACGGGCAGGAGCACGTTGCGGGTCAACGCAACTCGTTTGAGTTTGGTGAACAGCGCGTAGGTGGATTCTTCCGCCTCGGCCAGTGAGGCCGAGGAGTCCATCCACCATCCGGCCGAATAGTGCGCGGGCATGTAGTGGGTGAGCAGCCCGCGGCCCGACGGTGCGATCCACTCGAACTCGCTCGCGAACTGCATGCGCTCGGGGTCGCCGTCGTTCTGCATCGGCCCCCACTGGTGGTGCGGCCCACGGGCCCACGAACTGGATGTCAGGCCGACGTCGGCCGCCATCCCGGGAAACTGCGGGTCGTGGCCGAACACGTCGAGCTGCCATGCCGTGGCCGGATTGGCGCCCAGCACGTCACGTTGAAAACCCATGCCCGACACGAAGTTTCGGATGGCGGTCTCCGGGCTGGTGAGATTGGTGTTGGGCTCGTTGTATGTGCCGCCCATGATCTCGACGCGTCCCTCGGCGATGAAGCGACGCAGATCGTCCCGGTCTTCGGGCCGGGCATCCCAGTAGGGCTTGAGATAGTCCACCTCGGCCAGGACGAACTTGTACTCCGGTTCGCGCCGCGCCATTTCCAGGTGTGCGTGCACCAGATCGAAGCCGTTGGTCTGCCGGCACTGGCCGGGCGGATCCTCGGTCCACACGCTGGTGTAGGCGGCCTGGGTGTTCCACCAGACGGGGTCGTAGTGGAAATGGCTGATCATGTACATCGTCCAGCCGGGTTCGGCGACGGTGAAGTCGAAGTCGATCGAACCCACCCGGGCGCGCCGGACTTCCCCGGGTACGCCCCCCTCGACGTCCACCGGGACCTCGACGGTGCCGTCCCCGGCGGCCGCCATCGCCTCACCGGTCAGCCCGTCCCCGCTGACCCGCACCGGCGTCGGCGCGGCGCAGGCCTCGTATCGCACCCGAACCAGCTGCCGGGCGGCATCCTCCGGCCCGGCGAACAGCTCCGTCGTCTCCACTGACAGGACGCGCATCTGAAAAACCCTACGACTTCAACGCTCCGAAATGTCGACGACCAACGCCCGATGATCCGAAATCGGTAGGTGCGGCGCCACGCAGGCAGTGGCGAACAGTGTCGGGTCGTCGGTGAGGATGTGGTCGAGCTGTGTCGTCGGCGTGTCGGCGGGAAACGTCGGGGCCTCCCCGAGTGGGCGCCAGTGGGCCGGCGCGCCTGAGTTCAGATCTCCCATCAGCAGCCTCGGCGCCGGGAAGCCGCTCAGATCCCGCACCAGATGCCGCAGTTGCAGGCGGTTCCATCCCGGTACGAACGACAGGTGGGTGTTGGCCACCGTGAGCGCGCCGAGTGGGGTGTCGATGCGCGCGACCATCGCGGCCCGGGGTTCTTCGTGGACGATTCGGAACCGGCGGATGCCCGAGACGTACATCGGGAACCGGACCGGTATCCGGGGAAGCCGCAACACCTGCCAGTTCTCGACCGGGTACCGGGTGAGCAGGGCGATGCCGTAGGCGGCGGTGCCGGGTTGTTCGCGGCCGGTCGCAGCCATCCAGGTGGCTCCCGGGGTCCCGGAGATCGCGGCGACGAAGCGATGGTGCACGGCGTTCATCGCCCGGGCCGCCACGGCGGTCAGGTCTGCCTTGCCCGAGCGGGGCTGATCCAGGTCGACTTCCTGCAGCGCGAGGATGTCGGCGTCGAGTTCGGCCAGCGCGGCGGCAAGTCTGCCGAGGTCGACGTCGCCATCGTGGACACTGCGTCCGTGCAGGATGTTGAAAGTGGCCAGCCGCATGGGTACTCAGTACCCACTCTGCATCGGCTCCACCATCGCGATGCCCGACCGATCCGGGATGGCACATGCTCGACCGCAACGACGATCTGCGCGACGCGCTGAAGCGCGCCGCCGCGGCATTCAAGGCGCATGGGCCGCACTTCGCGCTCGGCGGCAGCTATGCGCTGTGGGTGTACGGCGCGCCCGAGCCGGTTCACGACGTCGATTTCGTGGTGGCCGAGACGGACGCCGAGGCGGCCGAGGTGGCGTTGCGCAAGGCCGGGTTCCAGATCGTGCATGTACCCGAGGACTGGTTGTTCAAGGCCTATCCCGACGACGACGTGCTGGTCGACGTGCTCTACCAGCTCAACGGGGTGTCGGTGGATGCGGCGACGCTGGCCTCCGCGGAGGTGTTGGACGTGCTCGCGGTCCGGATGCCGGTGTTGCCGCCGACGCTGGTGGTGTCGGAGAAGCTGCGGTCGCTCAACGAACACCATTGCGACTTCGCCCCGTTGCTACCCGCGGCCCGGGCGGTGCGCGAGCAGGTCGACTGGGATGAGGTGCGCGCCGCGACCGCAGACAATGACTTCGCTGCGGCGTTCCTGATGCTGCTCGACCGCCTCGGGATCACCTGACCGTGCCGCGCGCAGCCAGGTGCAGGCGGTCGGCGACGGCGCGCACGGCGGCGGCCACCTCGGGCGGCTCGAGCACCTCGAAGTCGTGGCCGACGGTGGCGAAATAAAGCACCATGCGTTCAGGGTCGTCGGCGCCGGTGGTGACGATGCAGGCGGCGGGGCCGTCCGCCTCGACGGTGGCTGACGCCGGTGGAAACTTCTGCGCCACAACCTGTTGCGGGGCGTGATACCGCACCCGCGCTCGGTAGCGGTAGGGCGAGGAGCTGATCGACCGGCGCACATAGTCGGCCGCGTTCGGGGCTTCGCGCGGGCTGAAGGTGGTTCCCGTCGCGGCCACCGTGGACATCCGGTCCAACCGCAGGCTGCGCCAGTCCTCACGGTCACGGTCGTAGGCCATCAGGTACCAGCGACGGCCGGTGGTCACCAGTTGGTAGGGCTCGAGCCGCCGCTGGGTGTGGTTGCCGCGAATGTCGGTGTAGTCGGTACTGACGTGTTCGCGGTCGCGGCAGGCGCGGGCCAGGGTCATCAACACCTCGGGCTCCACCGGGGAGTCCGACGCGTTGGGTGCAAGGGTGACGGTGGCGTCGTGCACCGCCGAGACCTGTGACCGCAACCGCGCGGGCATGACCTGGTCGAGTTTGGACAGTGCCCGCAGGGCGGATTCGCCGACGCCGGCGACGCTTCCGCCTGCGGCCAGCCGCAGGCAGACGGCCATCGCGACGGCTTCGTCGGGGTCGAGCAGCAGCGGGGGCAGTGCCGCACCTGCGCCCAGTTGGTAGCCGCCGCCCTGCCCCTTGCTGGCGTGGACCGGGTAGCCGAGGTCGCGCAGCCGCTCGATGTCGCGACGGACGCTGCGGGTGGTGACCCCGAGCCGTTCGGCCAACTCTTCGCCCGTCCACGCCCGGCGCGCCTGCAACAGGCCGAGGAGTTGCAACACGCGGCCGGTGGTTTCACTGCTCACCGCCATGTCAGAAGTCTGCCGCATTTTTAGGACCGAAACTGTCCTATATGCGTGAAACAGTGGTCTCATGTGGACAAACCTTCTGGCCGATCAATTGGACTTCCACTGGACGAATCAACTGAGGCCGCGATTGGACGGCCTCACCGACCACGAGTACTTCTGGGCACCGGTCCCCGACTGCTGGACGGTTCACCCCGACGGCGCCATCGACTTCAGTTATCCACCGCCACAACCGGAACCGTTCACCACGATCGCCTGGCGGCTGGCACACGTGATCGTCGGTGTGTTCGCGATGCGCAACCACTCGCACTTCGGCGGACCGCCGGCGGACTACGAGTCGTGGCCGTACGCCACCGATGCGGCCACGGCCCTGCACCAACTCGACGACGCGTACCGAAATTGGATCGACGGGCTCAGGTCGCTGAGCGAAGATGACCTGCAACGTCCGTGCGGTCCCGCCGAGGGGCCCTACGGTGATGAGCCGATGGCCGTGCTGGTACTGCACATCAATCGGGAAGCGATCCACCACGGCGCCGAAATCGCTTGTATCCGAGATCTTTACGCCCACTCAATCAACAAGGAGAACTGAACCATGCCAGGAATGCCGCCTCCCGCCGCCGATGAACGCCGGAACCTTGTCGAGTTTCTCGCCTTTCAGCAGAACGCCTTCTTCGCAGTGGCGCACGGCCTGACCGACGAGCAGGCGCGGTCCACGCCGTCGGTGAGCGCGCTGTCGGTCGGCGGTCTGATCAAGCACGTCACCGCCGTGCAGAAGAGCTGGGCCGACCGCGCCGAGCACGGACCGCAGTTCCCACCGGCCGATCCCCGCCCATTCGAGGAACAGGCCGCCGACTACGCCGACATGCACGTGATGCGCGAGGACGAAACCCTGGCCGGGCTACTCGACGCGTTCAAGGCCCAGAACGCCGAGACGCTGCGGGTGTTCGCCGAGCGGGACCTCGACACCGCGGTTCCGGTGCCCCACGATGTGCCGTGGTTCCCACAGGACGTCGACAACTGGTCGGTGCGGTGGGTCGTCATGCATCTGATCGAGGAACTCAGCCGCCACGCCGGGCATGCCGACATCATCCGCGAATCGATCGATCGCGCAACGATGTACGAGTTGCTCGCGGCCGAAGAGGAGTGGCCCGAGACCGAGTGGATCAAGCGGTGGCGGCCGGTCGCTCAAGCCTGACGGCGCTGCGTGCTTACCGGCCGCGCCTAATTGGCGGCACCGGGTCTAATTGCCGGCACCGCCGCCGCTGCCGAGCACCAGCCGGAGCGCGTAATCCACCACGACGTCGAGGTCGTCGCCCAGGTTGCCGCTCAGCCACTGCTGGGCGAGCTCGGCCATCGCACCGGTGTACATGGCCGCGCCGATCTGGGCGGCCACCGGATCGGAACCCGGGCGCAGCCGACCGCCCTCGGACAGCACGGCCTCGCGTAACAGGTCCTGGGTCGCCGTGCGGCGGGCGGCCAGTACCGGGTTGGCCCTGGCGTCGGTGAACAGGATCCGTCCCCGCCGCGGGTCGGCCGAGCTGAATCCCAGCACCGCGGCGATCCCGGCGCGGGTCCTGGCCCGCAGCGAATCGGCGGCGCTGGCCGTCGCCGCTTCGACGTCGACCGCCAGGGCAGCGCTGACCTCGTCGTACACCGCACCGAGCAGGTCGTCGGTGTCGGCGAAGCTCTCGTAGAAGTAGCGGGTGTTGAGGCCGCATTCGCGGCAGACCGAGCGCACCGAGACTGCGGCCTCTCCCCCGTCGCCGAACAGCCGGAAAGCCGCGTCCACCAGCAGGGCGCGGCGTTCGGCCCGGCGGTCGGTCAGCGGCACACCGGCCCAGCGGGTCGGGGTGGGTGCTCCGGTCATTCCTTCAGATTAGATCTGGTCACACCCGTACCCAAAATGTATTCTGGCTACAGACGTAACCAGAAAGGGGTCCCGCGGTGGACATGCCACACCAAATCCTCGAGCAGATGCTGCAGCGGAAGTTCGACACGGACATCCGTCAGCACTACTTCCGTGGCATGGAGTTCGCTGGACCGGCCGGCGATCCGGGGTGGTTCGGCCCCGGCAGCGCCGTCTGGCACGTCCACTCCCACACCGAGGCGCTCATCTTCGGCCTGCAGTGCGCGGCGTACATGGAACGCCTCGATCCCTCCATCTACTGGATGGGCATGCACCATTCGCGTCTGGTCAAGCGCGACGAAGATGGCACCGCCATCCCCGTCATCGATCCGCAGGGCGCGGCCGTGCGCCTGGGGCACTCCATCGCGTTCTTCATCGGCACCGCCTACGGCAACACCGAGACCGCCGAGCGCGTGGCCAAGACCGTCCGCGCCATGCACCACACCATCAAGGGGACCCGCCCCGACGGCGCGGTCTACGACGCCGACGATCCGGACTGGCTGCGCTGGAACTACGCGACCGTGGTGTGGGGACTGGCCACCGCGCACGAGATCTACCATCCGAACCCGTTGCGCGGTAAGAAACTCGACCGCTACTACGGCGAGTTCATCCGCGTCGGGCACGCCCTGGGCGGCACCGACCTACCCGAAACCAAGGCCGAGACACTGGAGTGCCTGCACTCCTATCTGCCCAGGCTGGCGCTGACCCACGGCGCGGCCATGGCCACCGGCCCCAATCTGCCGATGCCGCAGAGCGCAGTGGACTGGGCAATCCGCGACACCATGCCGAAGTGGGCCAAGCAGCTGATCGGGCACACCGATCCGAATCCGATCGAGCGGGCCGCCCGCCGCGCCATGGTGTGGTCGGTCATCAACGGACTGCACACCGCGGCCGGCAACACCCTGGAGTTCCGGGCGGCCCAAAAACGGGTCTCCGCCGGAACCACCGCGCCGCACACCGAGCCCACCTACGTGCCCGGAACCGACCCGATCCTGAGCCGTGACGAGGTCGAGGAAAGTTTCGCGTCGGTGTGACTCACGGCACAGATGTTTTTGGCCGCACCGTGGCCTTTGAGACACTGCAGCTATGAGCACTACGCCGCCGAAAACCAAGCACCGCGAGGTCGCCAGGTTGAGCCGGGTGCCGCTGCCCGTGGAAGCCGCCCGTATCGGCGCTACCGGTTGGCAGATCACCCGCACCGGGGTCCGCGTCGCGGCCAACATGTTCGGGCGCGGATCCCTGCAGCAGAAGATCGTCAAGCAGGTACCGCAGGCCTTCTCCGACCTCGGCCCCACGTACGTCAAGTTCGGCCAGATCATCGCGTCCAGCCCGGGCGCGTTCGGCGAGCCGCTGAGCCGCGAGTTCCGCAGCCTGCTCGACCGGGTACCGCCGGCCGACACCGATGAGGTGCACAAGCTCTTCGTCGAAGAACTCGGCGACGAGCCCACGAAACTGTTCAAGAGCTTCGACGAGAACCCGTTCGCCTCGGCCTCGATCGCCCAGGTGCACTACGCCACGCTGCACAGCGGCGAGGAGGTGGTGGTCAAGATCCAGCGCCCCGGGATCCGTCGTCGCGTCGCCGCCGATCTGCAGATCCTCAAGCGCGGGGCGCAGCTGGTGGAGCTCGCCAAGCTGGGCCGGCGGCTGTCGGCCCAGGATGTGGTCGCCGACTTCGCCGACAACCTGGCCGAAGAGCTCGACTTCCGGCTGGAAGCCCAGTCGATGGACGCCTGGGTCTCGCACATGCATGCCTCGCCGCTGGGCGAGAACATCCGGGTCCCCCAGGTGTACTGGGACCTGACCAGCCAGCGGGTGCTGACCATGGAGCGGGTCACCGGGGTACGTATCGACGACGTCGCTGCGATCCGCAAAAAGGGGTTCGACGGCACCGAGCTGGTCAAGGCTCTGCTGTTCAGTGTGTTCGAGGGCGGCCTCAAGCATGGCCTGTTCCACGGGGACCTGCACGCGGGCAACCTCTATGTCGACGACAACGGCAAGATCGCGTTCTTCGACTTCGGCATCATGGGCCGCATCGACCCGCGCACCCGCTGGTTGTTGCGCGAGCTCGTGTACGCCCTCCTGGTCAAGAAGGACCATGCCGCTGCGGGCAAGATCGTCGTGCTGATGGGGGCCGTGGGCACGGTGAAGCCCGAGGCGCAGGCCGCCAAGGACCTGGAGAAGTTCGCCACCCCGCTGACGATGAAGTCCCTCGGCGACATGTCCTACGCCGAGATCGGTAAGCAGCTCTCGGCGCTGGCCGATGCCTACGACGTCAAGCTGCCCCGCGAGCTGGTGTTGATCGGCAAGCAGTTCCTCTACGTCGAGCGGTACATGAAGCTGCTGGCGCCGAAGTGGCAGATGATGAACGATCCCCAGCTCACCGGGTATTTCGCCAACTTCATGGTGGATATCAGCCGGGAACACAAGCAGGGCGAAGACGGCGACGGGATCGAGGCCTGAATGGCCGGCATGAAGGTGCGATCAGGGTTCGCGAAGTCGTCGGCGGAATCCGGCGATGTCGACCTGTACTACGAGGACATGGGCGATCCGAACGATCCGGCCGTGCTGCTGATCATGGGCCTCGGTGCCCAGATGCTGTTGTGGCGCACCGGTTTCTGCGAGAAGCTGGTCAGTCAGGGGTTGCGGGTCATCCGCTATGACAACCGCGACGTGGGGCTGTCCACCAAGTTGTCCGGCAAGCGGGTCGATTCCCCGCTGCCGCTGCGGATGGCCCGGTCGTTTCTGGGGCTTCGGAGTCCGTCGGTCTACACGCTCGAAGATGTGGCCGATGACGCTGCCGCCCTGCTCGATCACCTCGACATCGACAATGCCCACATCGTCGGCGGTTCGATGGGCGGGATGATCGCCCAGGTGTTCGCCTCCCGTTATGCGCAGCGCACCAAGTCGCTGGCGGTGATCTTCTCCAGCAACAACCAGCCGCTGTTGCCGCCGCCGGGTATCAAGCAATTGCTGTCGGTGATCACGGGCCCGCCCGCCAATTCATCGCGAGATGCCATCATCGACAACGCCGTTCGGATCAGCCGGATCAACGGCAGCCCCGGCTACCCCACTCCCGAGGCGGAGATTCGGGCCCAGGCCGCCGAACTGTACGACCGCGCCTACTATCCGGCCGGGATCGCCCGGCACTTCGACGCCATTCTCGGCAGCGGCAGCCTGCGCCACCACGACAAGCGGATCAGTGTGCCCACTGTGGTGATCCATGGTCGCTCCGATCGGCTGATGCGCCCGTTCGGGGGCCGCGCGGTGGCGCGTGCGATCAGCGGCGCCCGCCTGGTGTTGATCGACGGAATGGGCCACGAGCTGCCCGAACCTGTGTGGGACGAGATCGTCGGCGAGCTGAAGACGAACTTCGCGAGTTCCGCCTGATACCTGCGTCTGCAACGTTAATTCGTTTGCCGGCGCCGGAAAGCTCGGTAGCTGGCCGTGCCCGCTCTACTGTTTTTTAGAGCAGTCTGGGGGGCGGCTAGGTCAAGACGTGGCTTAGTGCGGCTCTCGCCAGTCCGTCTTCGTTCGTTAGGCGCCGCATGGCAAAACAGCCGGCAAATCTCAAACCCCACTTCGACGACGTGCAGGCCCACTACGACCTGTCCGACGATTTCTTCGCCCTGTTCCTGGATCCGACCCGGACGTACAGCTGCGCGTACTTCGAACGCGACGACATGACGCTCGAAGAAGCCCAGCGCGCCAAGATCGACCTGGCGCTGGGCAAGCTCGGATTACAACCGGGAATGACCCTGCTCGACGTCGGATGCGGCTGGGGCGCGACGATGATGCGCGCAATCGAGCGCTACGACGTGAACGTCGTGGGCCTGACCCTGAGCCGCAACCAGGCCGCTCACGTGCAGACGCTGTTCGACGACTCCGACTCGCCTCGTTCCAAACGGGTGCTACTGGCCGGATGGGAGGAGTTCGACGAGCCGGTGGACCGGATCGTGTCGATCGGGGCGTTCGAGCATTTCGGCCCCGACCGGTATACAGACTTCTTCCGCTTCACCCATCATGTTCTGCCGGACGACGGGGTGATGCTGCTGCACACCATCACCGGGATGCACCCCCGAGACGCTCACGAGAGAGGCATCCCGCTCACCTTCGAGCTGGCCAAGTTCATCAAGTTCATTCTCACCGAGATCTTCCCGGGCGGGCGGCTACCCACGGTGGAGATGGTCGAGGAACATGCGCAGCGGGGATCGTTCACGCTGACGCGTCGGCAATCGTTGCAGAAGCACTACGCGCGAACCCTCGACCTGTGGGCAGCCAATCTGGAGGCCCACCACGATGAGGCCGTCCGGACCCAGTCCCAGGAGGTCTACGACCGCTACATGCGCTACCTCACGGGCTGCGCGAACCTGTTCCGCGTCGGCTACACCGACGTCAACCAGTTCACCCTGCATGTCGCCGGCTGATTTCCTTCGCCAACGAAGCACCGCGGATGCATTACCGCAGGCAACACCGGAAAAACGGCGGTGCAGCCCGAAAATTTTATTTGCCAAGGCAATTCATTGACGGCGACGGCAACAGGGCGTCGGGTCGAGCCTGCGGTACTCTGAGATTCGCGGGGAGAACTCTACAGCTTGGAGCATATCGAATATGTCCAAATTGACACCGAAATATGAAGAACTGCAGTCGATCTACGACATTTCCAACGAATTCTACGAACTCTTTCTAGGCCCGACCATGGGCTATACGTGCGGCTATTTCGAGCGCGAGGACATGACCGGCGACGAAGCCCAGATCGCCAAGTTCGATCTGGCACTCGGCAAACTGGGTCTGGAACCAGGGATGACGCTGCTCGACGTCGGCTGCGGCTGGGGTGCCGGCATGGCCCGCGCGATCGAGAAGTACGACGTCAACGTCATCGGCCTGACGTTGAGCGGTGAGCAACGCGAATACGCCATCGAGAAGCTCGCCAAGATTCCCACCGAGCGCAACGTCGAGGTCCGGCTCCAAGGTTGGGAAGAGTTCAACGACAAAGTTGACCGCATCGTATCGATCGGCGCATTCGAACATTTCGGATTCGAGCGGTATCCGGCGTTTTTCGAGACGGCCTATAACGCACTGCCCGACGACGGCATCATGTTGCTGCACAACATCACCGGATTCGACCTCCGGCAGGGCCAGAAACTCGGGCTTCACATGACGTTCGAAGATGCTCGGTTCGCGCGGTTCATCATGACCGAGATCTTCCCCGGCGGAAGGCTGCCCTCGGTGTCGATGGAGGAAGAGAAGGCCAAGGAAGCCGGCTTCACCGTGGCCAGGATTCATGAGATCGGTCCGCACTATGTCCGGACGCTCAAGATCTGGGCCGACGCGCTCGAGGCCCACAAGGACGAGGCCATCGCGATCCAGGGCCAAGAGGTTTACGACCGCTACGACAAGTACCTCAACGGCTGCCAGAAGTACTTCGCCTCCGGCCACATCAGCGTGCATCAGTTCACGCTGCAGAAGTAGTCACCGAAATTTTTTCGGTGGGCTGTCGGATCCCAGCACCCGCGTTCGTCGGATAGGTAGAGAGTGGAACAGAGGGTTCCCACTCGCTGACGCCGGGAGATGACGATGCACTACTTCGCTTTACTTATCAGCCAGGACGTGGAACTCGCCCCCGAACAGCGGGCCGAGGGCATGGCAGCCTTCCAGGCTTTTCACGCCAAGGCCGGGTCCGCGATCCGGGCGGGCGACGCACTGGATCGGGCGGCCACCGCCACCCGCATCACGGGCGGGCCGGACCACCCGACGGTCACCGACGGCCCGTACGCCGAGGGGGCCGAGGTGGCGTGCGGCTACTACGTGTTGGAGGCCGACAATCTCGACGAGGCCCTGGCGCTGGCCCGCGACATTCCGGTCGCACACTTCGGTGCGGTCGAAGTGTGGCCGATGGTCCACTGGCAGGCGCCCGAGCAGCCATTGGGCAACGATTGGCTGGCACTGCTGCTGGAGCGTCCCGAGGACGTCAACACGCCGGGCACCGAGGAGTGGAACCGGCAGGCCGGCCGGCATGTCGAACTCGCCAACACCATCGGCGACAAGACACTTGCCGGTGCGCCGCTGCAACCGCCGTCCACCGCGACGACCGTGCGCGTGCGTGACGGCGAGGTGACGCTCACCGACGGTCCGTACGCCGAGGGCGCCGAGGTGGCCAACGGCTTCTATGTGCTGCGAGCGTCCGATCGTGAGGAGGCGGTCAAGCTGGCGTCGATGATTCCGGCGTCGGCCATCGAGGTCCGCCAGTTGTCGGCCGTCTCGGGCCTGTAGTTCTCGGTGACCCAGCTGGACGGCGTCTTTCGGCGCGAGTGGGGCCCGGTGGTGGCCACCATCGCGCGTTGGTCGGGTGACCTCACCGTGGCCGAGGACGCCGTCCAGGAGGCCTGCGCACAGGCCGTGCAGACATGGCCTGCCGATGGTGTGCCCGCCAATCCCGGTGCATGGTTGACGACAGTGGCGCGCAATCGGGCCCTGGATCGTTTGCGACGTGAATCCGCCCGTGCCGGAAAGGAACTCGCAGCGGTGTACGAGCACGTGAGCGCGACCGACGGCGGGGGCGCCGAGCTGCAACCGGTGCGCGATGACGAGCTGCGGATGATGTTCACCTGCGCCCACCCCGCGCTGGACCGCAGCTCGCAGCTGGCCTTGACCCTGCGGCTGATCTCCGGTCTGACCGTCACTGAGATCGCCCGGGCCCTGCTGCAGTCCGAGGCCGCCGTGGGGCAACGAATCACCCGGGCCAAGAACAAGATTCGTCAAGCGAACATACCGTTGCGGGTGCCGCCGCCGGAGCTTCTGGGTGAGCGGACGCCGCACGTCCTCGGGTGTATCTATTCGGTGTTCACCGAGGGCTACTGGTCGACCGGCGGGCCCTCGGCTATCCGTGACGAGCTGTGCGATGAGGGTGTGCGGCTCGCGGGCGAACTCTGCTCGTTGATGCCGGGCAACCGCGACGCCCATGCGCTCGCCGCGCTTGTGCTGCTGCATGATTCACGCCGACGTACCCGGGTGGGCGAGGACGGCGCGCTGATACCGCTGGATGAGCAGGACCGCAGCCACTGGGACCGTGGCCGCATCGCAAGGGGCCTGGAACAACTGCGTATGGCCGACGGTGCGGCCGGCACGTATCTTCCGCAGGCGGTGATCGCGGCACTGCATGCCACGGCGCCCACCTGGCAGCTCACCGACTGGGGCACCATCTGCCTGGCCTACGACCAATTGGCGGCGATGACCGACTCGCCAGTCGTGCGCGCCAATCGTGCAATGGCCGTTGGCTTTCGCGACGGGTTCGAAGCCGGACTGGCCGCACTCGACGAGGTCGCCGACGATCCACGGCTGGTCCGGACGAATGCCGTGGCGCCGATCCGGGCGGATCTACTGCGTCGTGCCGGCCACCTCGGCGAGGCTCAGCGCTGGTACCGCGTCGCACTTGACGGCGAAGGCGTGGCGTCCGAGCCGGCGCGGGCGTTCCTGCGTCGCCGCCTCGCCGAGTGCACCCCAGAAACGCCGAATGGCCAGTTATGACACGCGATTCAGAGAATCTTGTGCCGTAACTGGCCACTCGAGCTTAAGGACTACGCCTCGGTGCCGATGGTCGGCTCCGCGAGCTACGCCTCGGTGAAGTTCCGGGTCACCGACGGGTCAACCGGGATACCCGGGCCGGTGGTGGTGGAGACAGTCACCTTCTTGAGGTAACGACCCTTCGAGGAGGACGGCTTGGCCCGCAGCACCTCGTCGAGGGCGGCGCCGTAGTTCTCGGCCAGCTTGGCCTCGTCGAAGGACGCCTTGCCGATCACGAAGTGCAGGTTGGCCTGCTTGTCGACGCGGAAGTTGATCTTGCCGCCCTTGATGTCGGCCACAGCCTTGGTGACATCGGGGGTGACGGTGCCGGTCTTGGGGTTCGGCATCAGACCGCGCGGGCCCAGCACGCGGGCGATCTTTCCGACCTTGGCCATCTGATCCGGGGTGGCGATCGCGGCGTCGAAGTCCAGGAAACCGCCCTGGATCTTCTCGATCAGGTCGTCGCTGCCGACGACGTCGGCGCCGGCGGCCAGTGCCTGCTCAGCCTTCTCGCCGACGGCGAACACGGCGACGCGGGCGGTCTTACCGGTGCCGTGCGGCAGGTTGACGGTGCCGCGGACCATCTGGTCAGCCTTGCGGGGGTCGACGCCGAGGCGGATGGCGACCTCGACGGTGGCGTCCTGCTTCTTGGAGGAGGTCTCCTTGGCCAGCTTCGCGGCCTCAAGCGGGCTGTAGAGCTTGTCCCGGTCGACCTTCTCCGCGGCTTCGCGATATGCCTTGCTGTTCTTGCTCATTGAAAATCCAATCGTGTTGCTGGAGTCGTGGTGCGGGCCGATGCCAGCCCTTCCACTCGGGTTGTGGAGCTAACCCGGTACTTACTCGACCGTGATGCCCATGGAGCGGGCGGTGCCGGCGATGATCTTCGACGCGGCGTCGATGTCGTTGGCGTTGAGATCGGCCTTCTTGGTCTCAGCGATCTCGCGCACCTGATCCCAGGTCACCTTGGCGACCTTGGTCTTGTGCGGCTCGCCCGAGCCCTTCTGCACACCGGCTGCCTTGAGCAGCAGCTTGGCGGCGGGCGGGGTCTTCAGTGCGAACGTGAAGCTGCGGTCCTCGTAGACGGTGATCTCCACGGGGATGACGTTTCCGCGCTGCGACTCGGTCGCGGCGTTGTACGCCTTGCAGAACTCCATGATGTTGACGCCGTGCTGGCCAAGCGCAGGACCGACCGGCGGGGCGGGGTTGGCCTGCCCGGCCTGGATCTGCAGCTTGATGAGCCCGGCGACCTTCTTCTTCGGGGCCATGCTTCTGGTGTTCCTTTACTTGCTCATCCAAGGGCGCGTAAACGCCCGTTGTTTCTAGCCGCTGTGGCGACTAAATCTTGGAGACCTGGTTGAAGGTCAGTTCGACCGGAGTCTCGCGGCCGAAGATGGAGACCAGCACCTTGAGCTTCTGCTGCTCGGCGTTGACCTCGCTGATGGAGGCGGGCAGCGTCGCGAACGGGCCGTCCATGACGGTGACGGACTCGCCGACCTCGAAATCGACCAGGATCTCGGGCCGTTCCAAGGTGGCCTCGGTGCTGGCACCGGGGGTGGCGGCGGCGCTGGACTTGGCGGGCTTCTTGGCTGCGCCCTGCGGCAGCAGGAACTTCACCACGTCGTTCAGCGACAGCGGGGACGGACGCGACGTGGCGCCGACGAAGCCGGTGACGCCGGGGGTGTTGCGCACCGCGCCCCACGACTCGTCGTTGAGCTCCATGCGGACCAGGATGTAGCCGGGCAGCACCTTGCGGTTGACCTGCTTGCGCTGGCCGTTCTTGATCTCGGTGACCTCTTCGGTGGGCACCTCGACCTGGAAGATGTAGTCGCCGACGTCCAGGTTCTGCACGCGGGTCTCGAGGTTGGCTTTCACCTTGTTCTCGTAACCGGCGTACGAGTGGATGACGTACCAGTCGCCGGGCTTGAGGCGCAGTTCCTTCTTGAGCGCGACTGCCGGGTCCTCGTCTTCGTCGACTTCGTCGACCGCGGGCGCCTCTTCGGCGGCTTCGTCGGCCGGAGCCTCTTCGGCCTCGTCGGCCGGGTCGGTCTCGTCGACCGAGTCGGCCGCTACAACCTCTTGGCCCTCAGCCGATTCATCGGTTTGCGACTCGACGCCGTCGACGTCAACGGTCTCGGCAACGGTCTCGTCGCCGTCGAACGTGGTCACGTTGTCAGTCCTCTCTCAAATTCCGGATCAGGTGCCGAACACGAGCGACACCAGCCGCGCCAGGCCCAGGTCGGCGCCGGAGATCAGCGCCACCATGAACACCAGGAAGACCAGCACCACCGAGGTGTAGCTGACCATCTGCTTGCGGTTCGGCCAGATCACCTTGCGGAGCTCGGCAACGACCTGCTTCAGGTAGTTGACGACGAACATGATCGGGTTGCGCGACGGCCCGGTCCTCTTGGCCTTCGCGTTCTTCTTGGCCTTCTTCGACTTACCGGAGTCGGCCTTGGCATCATCGCTCGACGCGTCGCCCTCGGCGGCGTCGTCACCGTCGGCCTCACCAGTTGCACCACGACGGCTCCGCTTGCCGGTCGGGCGCAGCGGCCGGGTCACCACCGCGGTCTGACCGTGCGAGGTGTCCGTTGCCCCGGTGTCGGTGCCGGTGTCGGTTCCAGTGTCGTCTGCGGAGCCGGCACCTTCGCGCTCGTCGCTCACCGCATGCCTTTCATCCTGGTTTGTATGTCCACCTTCCAGTGTCCACACGTTGTCGAGTATTCAGTTTGAGCAGGGGCGACAGGACTTGAACCTGCAACCTGCGGTTTTGGAGACCGCTGCTCTGCCAGTTGAGCTACGCCCCTCTGTTGGTGACTTTCTGGCGCTTTCGTCACCGTACTGCGCCGAGGCTTACACAATTCGCGCGCGGCCCGTTCGATGGTCAAGCCGACGGACAGCGCGCTGAAATGGGAAAAACCCCGAGTGCCGAGTGTACCCGGCAGGGGCCCGAGAAACTAATCGCGCCCCTGCTGACGACTACTCGCCGGCGGCCTTCCGCATGACCTTGCCGGTTTCCGGATCCCACTTGACCTGGATGGAGTCGTCGGCGTCGTGACCCATCATCGTGGTGATGGCTTCGAGGACCACCTCACCGTTGTCGTCGGTGCACACGTTGTGCGTGACGACGATGTCCGCGCCGAAGCGCTCCTCGACCGAGGCGACCTCCATGACGGCGTGCAGCTGATCGCCGGCCTTGAGCGGCTTGCGGTACAGGAATTTCTGGTCCACCTGGACGATCTGCTTGGTTTCCATGCCGATGTCGACGTTCTGGAAGAAGTGTTCCTGCACCAGCAGCGCCAGGGTGGAGGCGAAGGTCAGCGGTGCGACCAGGGTGTCGTGGCCGAGTTCGGCGGCGGCAGCCTCATCGTGGCTGGCCGGGTCCATGGCCTTGACGGCCTTGGCGTACTGGCGGATCTGCTCGCGGCCGATCAGGAAGGGATACGGATACTTCCAGACCATTCCCCGGATGTCAGCCTTGAGTGCCATGGCCCAGAACTCCTTACGCCAGTTTTGCGGTCGCTGTGGCCCGCCCGAAGATCTTCTTTCCGCCTGCGGTGGCCGAGATGGCGAGGGTGACCAGCTTCTGCTCGGGGTCGACGGACTTGACCCGTCCGTTGAAGACGATCTCGGCGCCCACACCGTCGTTGGGGACGGGCACCACCGCGGTGAAGCGGACGTTGTACTCGGTCACGGCAGCCGGGTCGCCGACCCAACCGGTGACGTAGCCGCCGCCGAGGCCCATGGTCAGCATGCCGTGGGCGATCGCGGTGTCGAGGCCGACCTGCTTGGCGATCTCGTCGTCCCAGTGGATCGGGTTGAGGTCACCGGACACACCGGCGTAGTTGACCAGGTCTCCACGGGTCAGCGGGATCACCCGCTCCGGAAGCGTGTCACCGACCTGAACTGAACTGAACTCGCGCAGCGCCATCAGTTAAAACCCTCTTCTCCGTCGCCCGCACGCCCGGCCAGGGTCGTGTAGGCCTCCTGGACCACGTCACCTTTGTCGTCGGTGATGATGTTCTTGGTCACGATGATGTCGGTGCCGTGCGCCTTGCGCACGGAATGCACGTACACGTCGCAGTACAGCTTGTCACCGGCCTTGACCGGCTTCAGGAACTTCAGCTCCTGATCGACCTGGACGATCTGGGCATCCTGGATGCCGATGTCGGCCCACTCGAAGAATGCCCACTGCGCCTGGTAACCGAAGATGCAGATGAAGGTCAGCGGCGCCGGCAGCGAGTCGTGGCCGATCTCTGCCGCGGCAGCCTCGTCGTGGAAGAACGCATCGTCGTTCTTGACCGCGATCGCATGCTCGCGGATCTTCTCGCGTCCGACTTCGTAATGCTCAGGATGCCGATAATGCATCCCGACGATGCTGGTCGAAAGAGCCACAGCGAATGGCTATCGCGACTCTTTGTGCGGCTGGTGGGTGCCGCAATTGGGGCAGAACTTCTTGATCTCGAGCCGGTCGGGATCGTTGCGGCGGTTCTTCTTGGTGATGTAGTTGCGGTGCTTGCACACCTCGCACGCCAAAGTGATCTTCGGCCGTACGTCGGTACTCGACGCCACGTCAGTTCTCCCTGCTCAAAATCACGCTCTGCTTTTGATGTTCCTGTAGCGGTGGGGAGGCTCGATCTCCCGACCTCACGATTATGAGTCGTGCGCTCTAACCAGCTGAGCTACACCGCCCCGGATGGTCCCAGGTGGGGCTCCACGTCCGGATACTCCCGCGTCGCTTCGCTCGCCTGGCGTCCACCGAGCCCCCTAACGGAATCGAACCGTTGACCTTTTCCTTACCATGGAAACGCTCTGCCGACTGAGCTAAGGGGGCTTGTCCCGCAGCGTTGCGGCTGCGGGGCCTTAAAGAGGGTACAACCTCCCCGGCAGCCAAACCAAACCGCAGGTCAGCGCGGCCGCCGGGGAGCTGTTTTGCCTGGTCGGTTAATCCAGAAGCCAATCGTTGGGCGCGAACAGCTCGCAGTGCACCCGCTCGTGGGCGATTCCCCGGTCGCTCAGCTGGGTGCGGACCGCCTCGACGAATCCGGCCCCGCCACACAGGTAGTACGCGGCGTCGGCGGGCAGATCGATCCCGTCGAGCTTGAGCAGTCCGGCGTGCACGCCGGCCGCCCCTCCGGTGACACCGTCCTCGTACCAGAGGTCGAGGCCGGCGTTGGGCAGTGCGCCGATCAGCTCGTGCTGGCGTTCGCGCATCGGTTGGCCGCTGTCGCTGCGGTCGGCGTGCAGGACCCGCACCTGGGTGTCGGGCGCCTCGGCGGCCAGGAACTCCAGGATGCCGACCATCGGGGTGATCCCGATGCCCGCCGACACCAGCACCAGCGGGCCATCGGGCTTGCCGCCGGTGTACAGGTCGCCGAACGGCAGCGTGACGTCCAGAAGGTCGCCGATGCACAGGTTGGCCCGGATCCAGGACGAGACCTCGCCGGCGGGCTGGTCTGCGACGGCGCCAACGGGCTTGACCGCAAACGTCAGATCGGTGGATCCCGGCGCGCCGACGAGGCTGTACTGGCGTAGCTGACGGGCGCCGTCGGGAAGCGTGACGCCGACCGAGACGTATTGCCCGGCAATGAAGTTGACGGGTTCTGCGGCGCGGACCGTGACCAGCACGGCTCCGGACGGGTCGTCGACGCGGGAGACGACGCGCAACCGCCGGAAGACGTCACCGGGTTCCACGCCGGCACCGGCGTAGAGGTCACGCTCCAGGGCGATCAGGGTGTCGGCCATGATCCAGTAGACGCGGTCCCAGGCCTCGGCCACCTCGGGCGTCACGGTGTCGGCGCCCAGTACCTCGACGATCGCGGCGAAGAGGTTGTCGTGCACGATCGGGTACTGGTCGGCGGTGATGCCCAGCGAGGCGTGCTTGTGGCCGATCCGGGCCAGCAGCGCCGACGGGTGCGGCAGGTCGGGGTTCACCAAGTGGGTGGCGAACGTGGCGATGGACGCTGCCAGCGCACGCTGCTGGGCGCCCTGGGCCTGGTTGCCGCGGTTGAACAGGTTGCGCAGCAGCTCGGGGTGGTTGGCGAACAGCCGGCGGTAGAACTCCGAGGTGATCTCGTCGATGTGCGCGCCGATGAGAGGCAGTGTCGCGGAGACGATCTCGGCGTGCTTGGGCTCCAGTTCGTCGCGTACCGCAGACGGCTCGGGGCTGGTGACGGTCATCGGGGATTCCTTTCAGGGGTGGTGAGTTGCAGAACAATCGGTAGGCGGCTGTCAGCCGTCAGGTCTGTGACGGTGTATCGGTCGAGTTCGCGATAGAACGCCTCCTTTGCGTCGGCCAGCACCCGGCGTAGCCGGCAGGCTGCGATGAGCGGGCATGGGGAGTCCCCGCCGCATTCGATGACCTCGCGGTCCCCTTCGAGTTCGCGCACCAGCCAGCCGATCGAGGCATTGCGCCCGGCCTCGGTGAGTACCAGTCCCCCGACGCGGCCGCGCCGCGCGTGCACCATGCCGAGCTCGGACAGCTTGGAGACGGCCTTGGCGACGTGATGCTCGGAGGCGTTGGCGCCCGAGGCGATGGTGCGGGTGGTGATGCGCCGGTCCTCGGTCTCTCCCGAGGACAGCAGCATCAGCGTGCGCAGTCCTAGGTCGGTGAACCGGGTGAGGTGCATACCGATGACGCTAGTAATTCCGCATTTTTGATGCGAGTTTTATCGGTGTGGGTTCAAACACGCCATGACGTGCGGTTTTTGGACCTGCAGGGATGCGCGAAGAAGGCGATGCGCGGCACCAATACGCTGGACGCATGTCCGAGCCCAACGCCCAAGACCGCTTGTACTTCCGGCAGTTGCTGTCGGGCCGCGACTACGCGGCCGGCGACCCGATCGCACAGCAGATGCGCAACTTCTCGTATCTGATCGGGGACCGCGAGACGGGCGACGCGGTCGTGGTCGACCCGGCCTACGCGGCCAACGATCTCGTCGACGCGCTCGAGGCCGACGACATGCGCCTCTCCGGCGTGCTCGTCACCCATCACCACCCGGACCACGTCGGCGGCACGATGGCGGGCTTCACCCTCAAGGGCCTCGCCGAACTGCTGGAACGCCAGAGTGTGCCGGTCCACGTCAACTCCCACGAGGCTGACTGGGTCTCCCAGGTCACCGGGATCGCACCGAGTGAGCTGACCTCGCACGTCCACGGCGACAAGGTTTCGGTCGGCGCGGTGGAGATCGAGCTACTCCATACTCCCGGCCATACGCCGGGCAGCCAGTGCTTCCTGGTGGACGGCCGACTGGTCGCCGGGGACACGTTGTTCCTCGACGGATGCGGTCGCACCGACTTTCCCGGCGGCAATGTCGACGACATGTTCCGCAGCCTGCAGGCGCTGGCCCAGCTGTCCGGAGACCCGACCGTCTTCCCGGGGCACTGGTACTCGGAAGAGCCGAGCGCCCCGCTCGATGAGGTCAAACGCAGCAACTACGTGTATCGCGCGTCGAACCTCGACCAATGGCGCATGTTGATGGGCGGCTGATGAATCGTTTCAGTGCGGCCAAGTACGGAATCCACTGAATTAACGATCACGAAACGGGGCAAACCCGCCCTGCGACGGTCCTCCTGCCACGGATTTCGTTGCACAAGCTGTTGCAACGGGAACTACGTACCGTTCTGCGCGATTCGAGTAGTGCAATACTCAGGACATCAGTCCGCAGACCCGGCAAAGTACTAGTCAGCATCAGTTGAGCAATAGTTGACAGTCCCGCCGGGGGTCGCCGTGAAGAACATCGTGCTGTGCTTCGACCACACAGATGAACATTCCGGGTTCCGTGACGCGTCGAATACCGAGATGCTGTTTCGGTTGCTGGACGGCACCGATCAGTTGACCTGGTATCACAGCGGCACAGCCACACGACAAGCCAGACGGATCGCGCCGGGCCGCCGGGGCGACCCGGCCAGCGAAGCCCGGGCCGCCATCGCCGAGGCCTATCACTTCCTCGGCGATGCGTGGGATCCCGGAGACCAGATCTTCGTGTTCGGCGGCGGCGAGGGCGGGCATCGCGCCGGTGAACTCGCCACCCTGCTCGGCACGGTCGGCTTGTTGCCGGCTCATTCCGATGACGTACTCGACTACGCGCTCGCCACCTATGTGCTGCCGCGCACGGCGCGCACGCCCCAGGACTGGCGACAGATCAGGGTGTTGGCGGCGCAGTTGTTCGGTGATCGCGATCCGGCCGTGCCCGTGCGGTTCGTCGGGCTGTGGAATGCCACGGCCACGCCCGGAACCAAGCGCCACATGGGCCCGCTGCCGACAGTGGAGTCCGGTCGGCACGCGGTGGCGGTCGACGGTGGTCGCCGGACGATGCGGTACTGCGAGAGCCTTGACGAGGTCTGGTTCCGGGGAACCCGCGACGACCTCATCGGCGGCACCGGAGCGTGCTGGCCGCTGGCGGACATCGCCCTGGACTGGATGTTGGACGGAGCCATCGGGGCGGGGCTGCGAGTTCATGACCACAGCGCCTGCCCCACCGATCTCGACGCGCTGGCCGGGACCGCGCCGGCGATCGGCCGGTGCCGGACGCCACTGGACGCCAAGGTGCACGCCAGTGTCGAGGTGTATCTGCGCTCGCACCCGCACTATTGGCGGCGATTGCCCGCGCGCATCGAATGGGCCGATATCGAGTGGCTGGCGCGTGGCGAGCGGTTGGTCCACACGCCGGTGACCGTGCCGGTGCAGCGCGACATCCTCACTGCCGTCGCCTCGTGAGGACGCTGGTTTGACCGAAGTTTGCTGAGCCGGACCGCTGCCCAGGGTGAATGTCCGTGATATACCCACTTGGTGGGGATCATCGATTCAGTCACGGACCGGGGGCGTGAGTTGGCTAGTTTCGAACCGGGTGCATGGACTGCGCTCGCAGCATGGGTGGCGATCGTCGTCATCGTCGTCGCGTTGATCTATGCGTGGCGGCAGTATCTGAAGGCCAGGGATCGGCGCGCCGAGCTGACCCAGCCGAACGTATCGATGTTCATGGAGCCGAGCAGTGCCGATTGGCACCTGGTGGAGCTGGTCGTCCGCAACTACGGCCAGCGCCCGGCGTACGGGTTGCGGTTCGAGTTCGCGAACCCTCCCACGGTCGGCAAGTACGAGAGCTCGTATGACGACAACTTCGTCGACATCGTGCCGTTGAACCTGCCCGCCGAGATCCCGTATCTGGCGCCGTCGCAGGAGTGGCGCATCGTGTGGGATTCGGCGCTGGACCGCAAGCAGCTCGGTGAGGCGATCGCCTCCCGCTTCGACGGGGCGGTCACCTATTACGACGAGCCGGGCTCAGCCGGCAAGCCCAGTGGCCGCAAGCTGCGCAACACCGCGGTGCTGGATTGGGCGACGTTGCCGCCGGTGGACCGCATGGAACTGCTGACCACCCACGATCAGGCCCGGCGGGAGAAGCAGAAGCTGGAGTTGTTGCGCGGCGTGCTGACGTATTTCCAGTACGCGGCCAAGGAGACGGACGAGCAGAAGCTGCGTTCGGAGATCAACCGCATCAACGCCATGGGCGCCGAGATGCGCTCCCGCTGGCGCGATCGCTACGAGGCCGGCGACGACGATGACGATGATTACGACGATGACGATCCCGAGACCGATCTGATCAAGCCGGCGACGACCTCCGGCAGGCGTCACCGGGCCTGAACCCACTCGCTAGCATCAGTGCGATGAGCAGCCTGGTGAGCTACGAGCTCAACGATGCCGTGGCCACGATCACGATGGACGACGGCAAGGTCAACGCACTGTCGCCTGCGATGCAGGCCGAGATCAACGCGGCGCTGGATCAGGCCGCCGCCGGCGCGGCCGCCGGCGAGGTGAAAGCCGTGGTGCTGGCGGGCAATTCGAAGGTGTTCAGCGGCGGATTCGACCTGAGCGTGTTCTCGTCGGGCGACGTGGCCGCGACCCTGGGCATGCTCGCCGGTGGTTTCGAGTTGTCGGTGCGGTGCCTGAGTTTCCCGGTGCCGGTGATCATGGCCGCCACCGGTCACGCCATCGCGATGGGCTCGTTCCTGCTGCTGTCCGGTGATCATCGGGTCGGCGCGGTGACATCACGGTGCCAGGCCAACGAGGTGAAGATCGGGATGACGCTGCCGATCGCGGCCATCGAGATCATGCGCATGCGGCTGACCCGCGCGGCCTTTCAGCGCGGGATCGCCATGGCGGCGGTGTTCACCGGTGACGCGGCGATCGCGGGCGGCTGGCTCGACGAGGTCGTCGAGGCCGACGCGGTGCTGTCCCGCGCCCAGCAGGTGGCAGCCGAGGCCGCAGCGACCCTGCACACCGGCGCGCACGTGGCCAGCAAGCTCAAGGCCCGCGCCGAGGCCCTGACCGCGATTCGCGCGGGAATCGACGGGCTGGCACAGGAATTCGCGGGCTAGCACGCTGGCGCCAGGGCCATCCGCTCACGTATGAAGCGCTGTGGCGATTCCGCGGCCGTTCTGCCGCCACAGCGCTACGCACGCGAGGCCCAAGCTTTGGCGATCCGGCCCAGAACGCTGGCCTCGCCCTCACGGGACGTGACCCGGATGACGGTCCACCCCATCTCGACCATCGCGTCGACCCGCATGATGTCTTTACGAATCTGCTCGGGATCGGAGTGATGAACGCCTTCGTATTCCAGGGCAATCCTCACCTCCGGCCAGGCCAGATCAACCTCACCGATCAGCGCGCCGTACTCGTTGCAGATCGGGTATTGCGTTTGCGGCCGCGGCCAGCCCGCGCGAATCACCAGTAGCCGCAACCATGTTTCCTGCGGCGACTCCGCCCCAGGGTCTACCAGCGCGACGATCGCGCGAGCTTGCTTGATACCTTTCCGGCCAGCGTGGCGTCCGATTGCCAGTTCGATGTCGGCCACGTTCAAGCGGGTGGCACTCGCCAGTGCGTCGATCGCAGCGACAGCCGTGCCTTCGGGGAACTTGCAGGCCAGATCAACCGCGGTGCGGACCGGCGTGGTGAGGCGGATATCGCCGATCGAACAGATCTCGTCGTCATCGATCGTGTCTGCCCAGGTGACAATTCCTCGGGTCGGCCTGCGATTGTTGTTGTCGATGACGTAGGCCGGCAGGCTCGCGTCGATCCAACGAGCTCCATGAAACGCCGACGCGGAGTATCCGGCCAGGACTCCGTGGCCCCGTGACCGCAACCAGCAGGCCCGTGCGCGTAGTAGCGCGGTCGGTCTGGCGTCCCTAGCGACGTAGATGTCGCGATGGATGGCTCTGAATCGGGTTCGCAGTTCATGCCGCGTCAATGCTCCCGAGGCCAGCGCTTGACTTCCGACGAATGGATCCCCCATGGGCGGAGTCTGCCGAGCCCTACCGACAGCTCACGTATGAAGCGCTGCGGCGATTTTCCGGCCCACTTCCCACCACAGCGCTACACACGCGGAGCCGCTCGCCAACCTGCGCCGACCGCTCATCGACATTCGCTCCAAATATATCTATGTGCTATGCACATATAGTGCCCCGCTACAACCAACTCGATGAGCTTCTGGTGCGCATCCACATCGTCCGGCAGCGCCCCGGTTGGCGGCGCCGGCTGATCGACGCGTCGGGCAGCGTGCCGTCCTTGTCGACACTGCGGGTGCTCCGTGCCGTCGAACAGCGGGAGAAGGCCGGGCAGAGCGCCTCGGTCGGCGAGGTCGCCGAATACATGGCCGTCGAGCACTCCACCGCCAGCCGCACCGTCGCCAATGTCGTCACCGCGGGCCTGCTCACCAAGACCCAAGACGCCGACGATCAGCGCCGCTGCGTCCTCACGCTCACCGAAGACGGCCGCAAGGCCCTGGCCGACGTCACCGAACGGCGCCGCGAGATGGTCGCCGAAACCGTGGCCGAATGGTCCGAGTCCGACGTCGACAAACTCGTCGACCTGTTAGAGCAGCTGGTCACCGATTTCGAGCGGGGAGTGAGCTCGTGACAGCCCAGACCACTGCCCGCCCGCAGCCGCGCGGCGCCCTGCGGCTGATGTTCGACCCGGTTTTCGGTGCCCTGTTCTGGGGCAAGATGTTCTCGGTCGTCGCGGTGTGGACGCACGGCATCGTCGCGGCCATCGTGATCTTCGACGCCACCGGCTCCGCGGTGATGGTGGGCATGGTCGGCGTCGCACAGTTCCTGCCGCAACTCATCCTGAGCCCGACCAGCGGCAAGTGGGCCGACATCGGCGACCCGGCCCGTCAGATCCTGTGGGGCCGGGTGTTGTGCATCATCGGCTCGGGCTCGACCGCACTCTGGCTGGCGCTGGACCCCGACCTGCAGGGCACCGCCGCGGCGATACCGGTGCTCGTGGGCTCCACCATGGTCGGCTTCGGGTTCGTCATCGGCGGCCCGGCCATGCAGTCGGTGGTGCCGAGCCTGATCCGCGACGGCGAGCTTGCGACGGCCATGGCGCTCAACAGCATTCCGATGACCATCGGCCGGATCTTGGGCCCGGCCATCGGTGCCTTCCTGGCCGCGCGGCTCGGTGCGGCGCCCGGCTTCGCGATCAGCGCGGGGCTGCACCTGGTGTTCGCCATCTTCCTGCTGCTGGTCACCTTCCCGGCCCGGCCGGAACGGAGCCCGCACGGCGACTATCGGGTGCGCGCGGCACTGGCGTACGTCTGGCGGGACCGCCCGCTGCTGCTGGCACTGCTGGCCGTGACGACGGTCGGGTTCGCCTCGGATCCGTCGATCACCCTCACCCCGTCGATGGCCGAGGATCTCGGCGGCAGCGCCCATCTGGTGGGTGCGCTCTCGGCGGCGTTCGGCGTCGGCGCAGCGCTCGGCATGGTCGTGCTGGCGTCGATGCGCGGACGGCTGGCTGCGGCCCGGGTTTCGGCAATCGGGCTGTGGCTGCTGGTGGCCGGCTGTGGGCTGCTCGCCGCGGGCACGGTCACGGCCTTGGCGCTGGCCGGTTTCGCGGTCGCAGGGCTAGGCTTCGGTTGGGCGATGACGGGCCTGAGCACCGTCGTGCAGGAGCGGGCCCCCGAGCAACTGCGGGGCCGCATCATGGCCCTGTGGCTCGTCGGTTTCCTCGGGTCGCGCCCGTTCGCGGCGGCGTTGTTGGGTGGCGCGGCCGACGTGTTCAGCGTGCGGGTGGCATTCGTCATCGCGGGTGCCATCACACTGGTCGTCGCGCTCGCGGCCCGACCCGCCACCCTGTCCGCACCAAACGCGGCAACACTCTGACCGGGTCTCCTATCGTGTCTCTCGATGGGACTGCATCTGCACCGGGCCGAGCGCACCGATCTGCTCGCCGACGGGCTGGCAGATCTGCTGTCGCACCCCCCGACTGACCCGTTCGCCCAGGAGCTGGTGCTGGTCCCGGCGAAGGGCGTGGAGCGCTGGCTGAGTCAGCGGCTGTCGAACCGGCTGGGGATCTGCGCGGCGGTCGAGTTCCGCAACCCGCGTTCGCTGATCGCCGAGCTGACGGGAACGGCCGAGGACGATCCGTGGTCGGCCGACGCGATGGCCTGGCCGCTGCTGGCGGTCATCGACGACAATCTGGATCAGCCGTGGTGTGAGCCGGTGGCCACTCACCTCGGTCACTTCGAGACCGGCGACGAGTACGAGCTGCGTCAGGGCCGACGCTATGCGGTGGCCCGACGGTTGGCCGGCCTGTTCGCCTCGTATGCGCGGCAGCGCCCGCAACTGCTGGTCGATTGGGCGGAATTGCCCGACGACCTGTCCTGGCAGGCCCCGCTGTGGCAGGCACTCACCGAGCGCATCGATGCCGCGCCCCCGCACATCCGGCACGCGGAAACCCTTGCCCGGCTCACCGATTCGCCCAGTGACCTCCCGGAACGACTTTCCCTGTTCGGGCACACCCGGTTGCCCGTCACCGAGATCGAGTTGCTCACCGCGCTGGCCACCCATCACGATCTGCACCTGTGGCTGCCGCATCCCAGCGACGACCTCTGGCAGTCGCTGACCGCGCACACGGGCCCGCTCCCCCGCCGCGAGGACACCAGTCACCGCGATGTGGGCCACCCGCTGCTCGCCACCCTCGGCCGCGACCTGCGGGAACTGCAGCGTGGGCTGCCGATCCCGGACACCGACGAATATCTCAGGGGCACAGGGTATCCCGATGCCGTGTTGGGTTGGCTGCAGTCCGATATCGCCGCCAACGCGGTCCGGCCGGCCGGGCGGGTGCCGCGGCTGAAGGACCGCTCGATTCAGGTGCACAGCTGTCACGGCCCGGCCCGGCAGATCGAGGTGCTGCGCGAGGTGCTGCTGGGCCTGCTCGCCGACGACCCGACGCTGGAGCCGCGCGACATCCTGGTGATGTGCCCCGACATCGAGACCTATGCACCGTTGATCACGGCCGGGTTCGGGCTGGGCGATGTGGTGCGCGGCGCGCATCCGGCACACAAGCTGCGGGTGCGGTTGGCCGATCGTGCTCTGGTGCAGACGAATCCGCTGCTGTCGGTGGCGGCCTCCGTGCTGACCCTGGCCGGTGGGCGGGCCACCGCGAGCGAGGTGCTGAACCTGGCCGAGTCACCGCCGGTGCGCGCCCGGTTCGGATTCACCGACGACGATCTGGAGGCCATCACCGCCTGGGTCCGTGAGGCCAACATCCGGTGGGGTTTCGATCAGGAGCACCGCAGCCCCTACGGCGTCGAGTTCCTCCACAACACCTGGCGTTTCGGGATCGACCGGGTGCTGGCCGGGGTGGCGATGTCCGACGATTCGCGCGCCTGGCTGGGCACCACGCTGCCGCTCGACGACGTCAGCAGCAATCGGGTCGAGCTGGCGGGCCGATTCGCCGATTTTGTCGACAAACTCAGTAAAGCTGTCCGTGATCTCAGCGGGGTCCGCCCCCTCGACGAGTGGTTGTCGGCGCTGGGAACCGGGATCGAGGAGCTGGCCTACTCCGACGAGGAGTGGCCCGCGACCCAGGTGCAGCGTGAGTTCGCCGAGATCGGCGAGGCCGCCGGTGCGGGCGAGACACCGATGCGGCTCAGTGATCTTCGTGCGCTGCTGGATCGCCATCTGGCCGGGCGGCCGACGCGGGCCAACTTCCGCACCGGCACCCTGACCGTGTGCACCATGGTGCCGATGCGCTCGGTGCCACACCGCGTGGTGTGCCTGGTCGGATTGGACGACGGGGTGTTTCCGCGCCTGGGTGCGGTCGACGGGGACGACGTGCTGGCCCGCGACCCGCGCACGGGTGAGCGCGACATCCGCTCGGAGGACCGCCAGCTACTGCTCGACGCGATCGGGGCGGCCACGCAGACGCTCGTGGTCACCTATACCGGCGCCAACGAATACTCCGGTCAGGCCCGGCCTCCTGCGGTGCCGCTGGCCGAGTTGCTCGACACGCTCAGGGTGACCGCAGAGCAGCCCGTGGAGGTGGTGACCACTCATCCGTTGCAGCCCTTCGACATTCGCAATGTCACCCCCGGCGCACTGTTGCCCGACGGGCCGTTCACCTTCGACCCCACCGCGCTCACCGCCGCGCAGGCCAGCGCGGGGCAGCGGGCCGACCGGCCGGCGTTCTTCGCCCACCAACTGCCCCCGCGGCCCACCGAGGATGTCGCGCTGGAAGATCTCGTCACGTTCTTCAAGGATCCGGTGAAGGGCTTCTTCCGGGCCCTGGAGTACACCCTGCCCTGGGATGTGGACGGGGTGTCGGATGTGATGCCGGTGGACATCGACGCCCTGGAGGAATGGACCGTCGGCGATCGCATGCTCGGCGACATCATGGGTGGCATGACCCCGGCCGATGCCCAGCAGGCAGAGTGGCGGCGCGGCACCCTGCCGCCCGGTCAGCTGGGCTGGCGCCGCGCGATCGCACTGCGTGATCGGTGTGCTCTGCTGGCCACCGATGCCCTGCGGTACCGCGACGCCGACCCGCAGGCCTATGACGTCGACATCGACCTGGGCACCGGGCGCCGGATCACCGGTACGGTCTCGCCGGTGTTCGGCGAGAGGCTGGTGTCGGTGACGTATTCCAAGCTCGACGGCAAGCATCTGCTGCAGTCCTGGATTCCGTTGCTGGCGTTGGCCGCCGGGCATCCCGACCGGGCCTGGTCGGCCGTGTGCATCGGGCGGCCGCGGCGCGGCGACACCCCGCGCATCGAAGGGTTGGGCCGTCCGGACAATCCGGTCGAGCTGCTGGCCGATCTGGTTGCCATCTATGACGCGGGCCGCCGGGAGCCCTTACCCCTGCCCATCAAGACCTCCTATGCGTGGGCGGCGGCCCGCCACGCCGGGGACGACCCGGAGCGTGAGGCCGGGTTCCGCTGGCGCAGCGGCAAATTCCCCGGTGAGGACGAGGCACCCGCTCATGTGCGCGCCTGGGGCCGGAGTGCGCCGTTGAGCCGCCTGGTGGGGCTGGGCGAGTACTCCGAGCGGTTGTGGCTGCCGCTCCTGCAGGCCGAGAGGTCCACCCGGTGAACGTCTTCGACCTGCTCGGCCCGCTGCCGCAGACCAACAGCACCACGGTGCTGGAGGCCAGTGCGGGAACCGGAAAGACCTTCGCGCTGGCCGGGCTGGTGACCCGCCTGGTAGCCGAGGGTGCGGCCACGCTGGATCAGATGCTGCTCATCACCTTCGGCCGGGCGGCCAGTCAGGAGTTGCGGGAGCGGGTGCGGGCCCAGATCGTCGGCGCCCTGGCAGCGCTGGAGGACCCGTCACGCGCCGACAACGATCTGCTGCAGTATCTGGTCGCCGAGGACCAACAGGCCCGCGGGCAGCGGCTGCGCGACGCGCTGGCGGGTTTCGATGCCGCCACCATCGCGACCACGCACCAGTTCTGCCAGATCGTCCTGAAATCCCTCGGTGTGGCCGGGGACAGCGATTCGGGCGTGACCCTGGTCGAGAGTCTTGACGAGCTGGTGTGCGAGATCACCGACGATCTGTATCTCGCCCACTTCGGCGCTCAGCGGGATACCCCGGAACTCGGGTATGCCGAGGCGCTGCGGCTGGCCCGGGTGGTGGTGGCCAATCCGGCGACCGAACTGCGCCCGCTGGATCCCGAACCGGAGTCCCCGGCGGGCATTCGGGTGGCGTTCGCGCGGGCGGTGCTGGCGGAGTTGGAGATTCGTAAGCGCCGGCGCGGCGTGCTGGGTTACGACGATCTGCTGACCCGGTTGGCCGGGGCGTTGACCGCAGAGAACTCCGCAGCCAGGGTGCGGATGGCCCAGCGCTGGCCGATCGTGATGGTCGACGAGTTCCAGGACACCGACCCGGTGCAGTGGCAGGTGATCGAGCGGGCGTTCTCCGGGCGGTCCACCCTGATCTTGATCGGTGACCCCAAGCAGGCGATCTACGCGTTCCGCGGCGGCGACATCGACACCTATCTGCGGGCCGCGGCGACTGCGGGCGACAAGCAGACGCTGGGCACCAACTGGCGCAGCGACAGCGTGCTGGTCGACCGGCTACAGGCAGTGCTGCGCGGTGCCGAACTCGGCGGGCCGGACATCGTGGTGCATGACGTACAGGCACACCATCAGGGGCACCGGCTGGCCGGGGCGCCGTACAACGATCCCTTCCGGCTTCGGGTGGTGACGCGGAACCGCACGGGTACCAAGGTGATTCCGATCGCCGACCTGCGCCGCCACATCGGTAGGGATCTGGCCGCCGACATCGGCACGTTGCTGAACAGCGATGCCACCTTCTGCGACAGGCCGCTGCAGGCGGGTGACATCGCGGTGATCGTCGAGACCCACAAGGACGCCCGCGCCTGCCACACCGCACTGCTCGACGCCGGTATCCCCGCGGTCTACACCGGCGATTCGGACGTGTTCAACTCCGAGGCAGCCGAGGACTGGCTGTATCTGCTGGAGGCATTCGATCAGCCGCACCGACCCGGGCTGGTGCGGGCCGCGGCCGCCACGATGTTCTTCGGAGAGACCGCGGAAACCCTTGCCGCGGGCGGTGATGCGTTGACCGACCGGGTCGCCGACACGCTGCGCACCTGGGCCGGCCATGCCCGCGAGCGGGGCGTCGCGGCGATCTTCGAGGCCGCGCAGCTGGCGGGCATGGGCAGGCGGGTGCTGTCCTGGCAGGGCGGGGAACGGCTGATGACCGACCTGGCCCACATGACCCAGTTGCTCGGCGACACCGCCCACCGCGAGGGCTTCGGGCTGGCCGCGCTGCGGGACTGGCTGCGGACCCAACGCGGCGAGGGCGGCGGCGCCTCCGAGCGCAACCGCCGCCTGGACAGTGACGCGGCCGCGGTGCAGATCATGACGGTGTGGGTGAGCAAGGGCCTGCAGTTCCCGATCGTGTACCTGCCGTTCGCATTCAATCGGTATGTGCCGGAACCGGATCTGATCCTGTTCCATGACGAGGGGGTGCGTTGTCTGCAGATCGGCGGTCCCGACCCGGCGGTGACCCGCGCGGGCCGGGCCGAGGCCGCTGCTGACGACAGCCGGCTGACCTATGTGGCGATGACGCGGGCCCAGTCGCAGGTGGTGGCCTGGTGGGCACCGTCGAATGACGAGCCGAACGGTGGCCTGTCGCGGCTGCTGCGCGGGCGCGCCCCCGGGCAGGCTGCGGTGCCCGACCGGTGCGCACCGGCCAGGGTCTCCGATGACGATGCACTGGCCCGGCTGCGGGCCTGGGAGGCCGCGGGGGGTCCGGTGTTGGAGGAGTCGGTGATCGGCGCGATCATTCCGGTACCGGTCCATGCGATACCAGATGATCTGGCGGCGCGGCATTTTCACCGCTCCATCGACACGGCGTGGCGGCGGACGTCGTATTCGGGGTTGCTGCGGGCGGCCGAGGATGGCGAACACGCCGGGGTGTCCAGTGAGCCCGAGGTTGTCGAGCTCGACGACGAGTCGACCGATATCACCGTCGTGGCCCCCGCCCAGGGCGCCGACGTGCCCTCGCCCATGGCCGCACTGCCGACGGGAGCCGCGTTCGGCTCGCTCGTGCACGCGGTGTTGGAGACCGCCGACCCGCTGGCGGTGGATCTGAGGGCCGAGCTGCACACCGAGGTGCGACGGCACGCGGCCCGCTGGCCGGTCGAGGTGGAGGCCGACGAGCTGGCCGCCGCCCTGCTGCCGATGCACGGCACCCCGCTGGGACCGTTGGCGCCGGGGATGACGCTGCGCCAGATCGGGTTGGCGGACCGGTTGTGCGAGTTGGACTTCGAGTTCCCGATGGCCGGTGGCGATCTGCGCGGCGGCGAGTACGCGCGGTTGGCCGAAATCGGGGCCCTGCTCGACGAGCATCTGCCTGCCGACGATCCCCTGGCCGTCTATGCCGAGCGGTTGTCGACCGGGCTGCTGGGCCGCCAGCCGTTGCGCGGCTACCTGTCCGGTTCGGTGGATGTGGTGCTGCGGATCGGTCAGCGTTTCGTGATCGTCGACTACAAGACCAACTGGCTGGGCACCGGTGACGCGCCACTCACCGCCGCCGATTATGGGCGGGACCGGATGGTCGAGGCCATGCTGCACTCGGACTATCCGTTGCAGGCGTTGCTGTACAGCGTTGTGCTGCACCGGTTCCTGAGGTGGCGACTGCCCGGCTACGACCCGGCCACACATCTGGGTGGGGTGCTGTATCTGTTCGTGCGCGGGATGTGCGGGGCGCAGACGCCCGTGGTCGACGGACACCCGGCCGGAGTGTTCAGCTGGGAACCGCCCGCCAAGTTGGTCATCGCGATGTCGGAGCTACTGGACGAGGGAGCCCGGTGATGTTGGACGCGTTCGCCGAGATCCTGGAACCCGCCGACGTGCAGGTGGCCCGACGGTTGAGCACACTGGCGGAGGAAACCGATCCGCGGGTCGAACTCGCTCTGGCCCTGGCGGTCCGGGCGCTGCGCGGCGGCTCGGTGTGCGTGGACCTGCGGTCCGTGGCCGAGCAGACCCAGCTGCCCGATCTGCCGTGGCCACCGGTTGACGAGTGGCTTGCGGCCGTGGCGGACAGCCCGCTGCTGGGTACTCCCCCGGTGCTGCGGTTGTTCGGGGATCTGCTGTATCTCGACCGGTACTGGTTGGAGGAGCAGCAGGTGTGCGACGACGTGCTGGGCCTGGTCGCCACCAAGCCGGGTGGCCTGGCGCCCGACGTGGCGCGGTTGTTCCCACCGGGTTTCGAGGAGCAGCGGGCCGCGGCGAAAGTGGCGTTGTCGCAGGGACTGACGGTGCTCACAGGCGGGCCGGGTACCGGCAAGACGACCACAGTAGCGCGGTTGTTGGCGCTGTTGGCCGAACAGGCCGCGCTGGCCGGCCGGCCGTCGCTGCGGATCGCGCTGGCCGCGCCCACCGGTAAGGCCGCGGCCCGGTTGCAGGAGGCGGTCCAGCTCGAGGTGAACCGGCTCGATGCAGTGGACCGCGAGCGGATTTCGGGCCTGCAGGCCACCACGCTGCACCGGCTGTTGGGGTCGCGCCCGGACACGTCGTCACGGTTCCGCCATCACCGGGCAAATCGGTTGCCGCACGACGTGATCGTCGTCGACGAGACGTCGATGGTGTCGCTGACCATGATGGCCCGGTTGTTGGAGGCGGTCCGACCGCAAACCCGGCTGCTGCTGGTCGGTGACCCCGATCAGCTCGCCTCGGTGGAAGCCGGGGCGGTGTTGGCCGATCTGGTCGACGGGCTGGGATCGCGTGGGGTCGCGGCGCTGCAAACCTCGCACCGGTTCGGTGAGTCGATCGGTGCGCTGGCCACAGCAATCCGGGCCGGTGACGCCTCCGGCGCCGTCGAGGTGCTGGCGGCCGGCGGCGAGCACGTCGAGTGGGTGTCCGCGGACACGCGTGAACGGCTGCGGGAAGTGCTTGTGCCACATGCACTTGCCCTGCGCCAGGCGGCGATCCTCGGGGACGACGGTGCGGCACTGGAGATTCTCGACGAGCATCGGCTGTTGTGCGCGCACCGGCACGGCCCGTTCGGTGTCACGCAGTGGAACCGCCAGGTGCAGCGGTGGCTCGCCGAGGCGACGGGAGAACCCACCTGGGCGTCGTGGTACGTGGGGCGCCCAATCCTGGTGACGGCCAATGATTATGGGCTCAAGCTCTACAACGGCGACACCGGTGTCACCGTGGCCACCCCGGACGGGCTGCGCGCCGTGGTCGGTGGGACTGTCGGCGGGTCAGCGTCATTCGCCACCGGCCGGCTCACCGAGGTGGAGACCATGCACGCCATGACGATCCACAAGTCCCAGGGCAGCCAGGCCGACGAGGTGACCGTGCTGCTACCGCCGGAGGACTCCCGGCTGTTGACCAGGGAGTTGTTCTATACCGCCGTAACCCGGGCCAAGACGCGAGTGCGCGTGGTGGGTTCCGAAGCGGAGATCCGCGCGGCTATCGCCCGGCAGGCAGTCCGTGCGACCGGCCTGCGAAAGCGACTGAAGCTCTAAACGGCACGCCCGGCGAAAAATGCGCCGGAAATGAGACCGATCACGAGTGCGAGGGTGGGAAGACCCATGGCCACTGCCACTACGACGCCGGCGACGCAACCGATGCCGAGCACCAGCAGAAGTACACCAACAAATGCTCCAAACATGGAACGCCCTTTCCTATGACAGCGATCACAATGTACATCGCCCGTGGGCTGAATCACATACAGATGACGCACCAATTTGGTTAACGATTTCGCGGCAAAATGTATAGCTGAGCTTGGTATATGCCTTGTTCAGCGCACCTCAGCGAATTCGGCGGCGACGCTACCCCGCACCCGACACGCTCAGCGCCCAGAACGCCAGCAGGTTGAGGGCCACCAGGCTCAGCAACGAGGTCGCGAACGCGCGTCCCCACCAGCGTCTGGGTGCCGCGAACGGCAACACCAGTGCCCAGAAGAGGCTCACGGGCACCGCAAGCAAAACGCCGAAAACGATGCCGTAGCCGTGCGGATCAGTGGCCGGGTTCGTGTCGAAGGCCGAACTCAGCACTCCGTAGACGATCAACGCCCAGAACGCGACGGCGCAACCGCCGATGACCGCTGCGAAGCACCGGACGGTCAGCACGACTTGGGATTGCTGACCCCCGGGCGGGGGCGGGGGAAGGTAGGCCTGGGGCGCGTACATCTGGGGTCCGTACCGGTCGACCCACTCGTGCGGGTATTCCTCTGGCGGTGTCTCCTCCACAGCACCCCCTGGCCTTGGCGTCTTCACCAGGATAAAGGCGCAACCGCGGCGCGGCAGGCACCGATTTCTGCTGTCAGACCGCCACCGGCACCGACTGTCCGGCCAACGGTTCGTACACGGCGTACGGGAACAGAGCATCCAGGATCGGACCTACCAACCCGTCCCACGGCGTCGCGTGCACCGGCTCGGTCGAGGTGAACGGCAGCACCACCGCGGTCGCCGTGCCCGACGCGGTGGGAATCTCGATGCTCTCCTGCGGTGCGCCGTGCACGCCGTCGTCGGTGCCGTGGTACATGTCGTTGATCCAGCCGGCCGAAATCACCTTGACCGCATCGACATTCTGCGGCTGCGAGAATCCGGCGACGAGGTATTCGGCGAATTGCAGGATCGGGTTGGCGCCCTGCAGTCCGTCGATGTGCCGCCCGCCGACCAGCATCACGCCGTTGAACGCGCCGGGACGGGCGGTCTGCAGTTCCTGGCCCACCGTCCCGTTGCGATTCCACACGTAGGGTTCGGACGAAATGAGCAGCACGGGGCGGTAATTGGCGCCCGTCAGCTGGTCGAGCGCCTCGGGCATGTCCTCGTGGGTGTCCACCGCGTCGAGCAGGACGACGCCGGCCAGGTCGTCGACGGCACCGTTGTCGACCATGCGTCCGGCGGCACCGGTGACCAGCATTCCCCCCAGGGAATGGCCGACCAGGACGAACTCGGACGGCAGCGTGACGGGGTGGCCGGCCGCGGCACTGGCGCTCGCGGTCAGCTCGGGCCGGTCCTCGGCGAACAGGTCGGCCACGGACTGCTGCATCGGTTCGCCGCCGATCCATTCTGCGTTCGGGTCGAACAGGTTTGACGAGAGCGTGGGCACGACGACGATGCTGTTGGTTTCCTCCGCCAGGTAGGCCGCGGTGTAGCTGTACATCGGGCCGGTGGCCATGAATCCGTGCTGTAGGTAGATGACGCCGGTGGCGGATTCCGGGTCTTCGGGGAAGTACCAGTCAGCGCAGACGGTCTGGTTGGTGCCCGGCATGTCCAACGTCGAGGAGCGGACGGTGACATTGCTGCCCGGCGGGAGTACCGGCGGGCCCGAGAACACCTGCAGCGCAGCGCCGACCACGTTGAACACCAGCGAGCCGACGATGTTGACCAGCGGCGGCGCGGGCCGCGACGCGGTGACCGGGGTGGCCATGGCGGCGACGGGCTTGACGATCTGGCGGTCTTGGGCCGCAACCGGGTTCGTGACCCGATCGGCGATATCCGCGAGCAGGGCACGGCTCTGGGTCGTGACGCGGTCGACGACTGTGCCGACGGCTTCGACGGGCGGCGCCTTCGCATCGGCCGGTCGGGTGATGGCTTCGACCGCGTCGGCGATGTCGGGCACCTTGCCGGCCATGACGGTGCCGACGGCAACGGACTCGGCGCGCTTCGCCACCTCACGCTGAGTCGTCGCTTTGGGGCGTGGAAGCGATTGTGTAGTCCGCAGGTTCGGCTTCCGGTCGGCAAGATCGCTCAGCGCGGTGCGCGCGCGATCGGTGAGGTCATCGATCAGGCCGCGCGCCTCGGGACGTGTCGTCGCAACCCTCGGCGCGGAGAGTTTCGGGCGCTTCTCCGTGCGCGGACCGCGCGGGGAATCCGGGCCGCGCTGCTTCTTCGCCGGTCCAGAGTCATTGGCGGACTGCGTGGTTGACTTCTCCCGGCCGGGATCGGCGTGGGCCGTCACGGTCGTTCCCGCGATAAGCCCCATCCACAGGGCGACCAGCAGCACGCCCCATCCGATCACCGCGACTGTATGAAGTGTCCGCCCCCGTGTGGTCACGCAGGCACGCTAACCGCCGTCGTCGACCCTTCGCAGGAAAATACACAAATCAGTGCAATCGTTCCTTTAATGGCCGCGTCCGGCATACTGAAACCGTTGCCTTTTGGTGAGTGAATGTGAGTGCTCGTACATCAGGCAGCCTCGCCTTGTGGCGAGGCGGTCCCCGTCTGATCCACCGGTTGGTGGTGCGGGGTTGACGCTTCATCGCCTGCTGCCTGACCCGCTGGCGCGGGTTCGGACTCACGCATGGCTCCACGTCCGGACACCGGGCCACTCCCGGCAGAACCCTGTTCACCCGCATGAGCGGGTTCGCCGAGTCGGGCGAGGTTGATCGCGGCATTGAGATCACGATCGATGCTCACACCGCACCCGTCACACTCGAAAACCCGGTCGGCCAGGGTGAGGTTTGACTTTCGCCTCCCACACGCCGAACACGTCTTCGACGACGGATAAAACCGATCGGCAGCCACCAACTCACTGCCATACCACCGACACTTGTAATCCAACATGCGCCGAACGTGCGCTAGGGCGGCATCAGCCAACGCCCGATTCAGGCCCCGTTTGCGGGTCCCACCTTTGGCGCGCATGCCGGCAGTATTCAATGTCTCGACAACGACCACTTGATGTTGTTGAGCCAGGGTGGTGGTGGCCTTGTGCAGCACATCGCGGCGCACCGCAGCCGCGTGTGCATGCGCCGCACCGATCCGGGCCTGGGTGGCCCGCCACCGCTTCGACGGCTGCCTCATCGACCGGCTCGTCGGGTCGTATGGACCGATCTGGCGGGCGGCGCGGCGCTGCAGCCTCCGCAACCGACGCTGCGCCGCGGTCAGGGATTTGGGTGCCGCGACCCGGGCGACCTCAACACCATCGGGGGTGGCCACCACCAACAAACCGTCGGCTCTCACCCCGACATCCACACCCACCACCGGATGCCGTGAACGCCGCGCATGGGCGGGCCGGGCCTTAGCCGTCACCACCGTCTGAAATGAGCAGTACCACCGCCCGCAACTGTCCTGATTGACGGTGGCCGACAAGATCCGCGCCGTACCGGCCTCGATCCTGCGGGCCAGTTTGCGGGTCGATTCGTGGGTGCCGATCGTGCCGACCCGAGGCAGGGTCACGTGGTGGCGATCGGGTTCGACCCGGATCGTGCCGGTGGTGAACCGTACCGAGCGTCGCGCCCGTGCCGTTTTGAAGCGGACAAACCCAATTGGTTTCCCGGCGCGTAGTCCGCGGCGGGATGTCGACCAGGCGTCCAAGCCGCGGGCCAGGCTGTCGAGACCGGTGTTGTAGGCCTCCTTGGAGTTCTCGGCCCACCACGGAGCACACCAGGTCTTGCGCTGGTTCCATATCTTGCGCAGCGCCGGCAGCGTCCAACCCAATGCCGGGGTCAACTCCTGCTCGGCGATGCCGTAACTGCGTTCGGCGGCACGCTGATCCATCACCGCCTTGACCAACGCCAGCATGTGATTGTGGGCGAACCGGGCCGCCCCGGCATGCGACGCCAGCCTGCGTGCTTGCCCCGGTGTGGGAGCCAACGCAAACCGATACGCCTGCACGGTCGAACCATCCGGAACGTCGAACCTCGCCACGACTGTCAACCCACTTCGCCGCAGTGAGCGCTCATCTCGTGCGCAAGCACATCCCGGCCAACGAGGTGGGGCCTAAGATCATGATGGTGCACCACCACACCGTCGCATACGGCTCCGACATCGAACATCGACAACGTTCCGCATCGGCGATTGCCATGCCACCCCGCCGGTAGGCTACCTGCGGATCGAAACATGCCCGCCTACTTGGGCAAGCGCACCCATCAACAGAAGTAGGGTCCGCTCACATTCGCCCACAGAAATGCCAACCGTCCCCAACCCCAAACGCCGCCGACCAGGACAGTCGATTGTCAGCACCAGAACGCCGCCCCCGGGGCCGACCTGTAGGTGGCGGCAATACCGCCGAGCAGGCGCGCGAGGTGTTGATGGACGCCGCCGAGCACCTTTTCGTCACCCGCGGATACCGGGCATCGACGATGGAGGTCATCGCCCACGAGGCCGGATATTCACGCACGGCGATCTACCGCCAGTTCACCAACCGCGACGAGCTGATCGCCGCCATGGTGCAGCGCACCACCCAGCGGCACATGGCGTCGATCATTCCCCGAATACCCGAGGATGCCGGGCCCATCTATCTGTTGGTCGAGAGTCTGGTGATCGTTGCGACCGAGCTGGTGTCGGACCCGCTGCTCAACACAATCGCCGACCAGACCCCCGAGGGCACGATCGCCTCGTTGATCGCCACCGATTCCGAACTGACCGATCTGGTGACGACCACCATCAAGGCCATGATCGCCGATGACGCCAACCAGTTCCGCGCCGGTCTGGACCCACACGACCTGGCACAGTTCATCATCGCGACCGCACTCGGCTTCCTGGTGAAGACTGTCCCCGACATCACCGATCCCGACACGGCGCGACGCTACATCGAGACCTTCGTCCTGCCGGCGATCGTGAAGAAACCACCGCCGCCACAGCAGGTGTTCCCCGCCGGATCGGGATAACCGTCACTTCGCCCGCAGTTCGATAAGTTCGGCCGGGGTTCTTGCGATGAGCGCGGTCCCGACCTGTTCCACGACGCCGCGCCCGCCGGGTACCGGCATCCGCCACATATGTTGGCAGGTGGACAAATCGGTGGCGACAATGTCATCGCCCGACCCGAAATAGAGCGTACTGAGGACGATCCGGCCATCGGACCCGACAAAGTGGGTGAAATCGACCTGGCACCGGCTGCCGGGTCTACCGGAATCCAAACTCCACTGCTGCCAGGTCTCGTCCTCCCCGCCTTCCTCGCCCTGCCGCACATACAGATCGCCGTCGATCACCCGGAACCTGGCATTGCGGTAATCGACTGCGGCGCCGGGAAACTCGATGACCTGTCGGCCGTCGCGGGAGTACACCCGGACCACCGACCGGTCGAGGACGATCGGGACGGTGGTGGCGTCCAGCAGGTTGTACCCCGTGAGCTCCTGCTGGGCCCGCAGTTCGCCGGACGCGTTGTAGAACAGCACCCCGGCTACCTTCTGCGCTTCGTATTGATAGGCGAATCCGCCGGGGTAGACGGCCGCCCGTCGCAGCGTCGTGCCCGGCGGCGGTGTCGGGGTTCGCTCGGTGCCGTCGATCACCGAGAACACCCGGTAGGTCGGATCTTCCGGCGTCGGGATCTGCGTCGCGAGGGTCAGCGGCGCGTCGTCGGCCGCGGAGAGCTCGGGTACAGCGAGCTGTCCGCTGCCCGGGACGAACCACGTGCGCTCACCGGTGGCCCCGATTCCGTAGACACCCGTGCCCGGCACGGTGGCCACCAACCGGGTCTGTCCCAGCGGGTTTCCGATCGCTTCGGCGACCGGTTCGGTGCCGTAACCCTGGATGTGCAGGTCGGTTTCGCCGGTGTGGGTGACCTGCCCCCGCGCCAGGTCGAGTACCCATACCCGGCGCGGTTGGCCGTGGGTGGTGTCCGCGTCGGTCAGGCACACCGCGGTGTGCTCGCCGTTCAAATGACAGCTTCCGTCGAACCGTACGTGCAGGCCCTCCAACAGGATGGGGTCGAACAGCCTTGTGCCGGTGCGCAGATCGACGCCGTAGACCCAGCCGCGGTACCCGTCCCCGCAGGACAGATCGCAGTCGGCAAGGAAGTAGGCCCGATCGCCGGCGCTGCCGAACGGCTTGCCGACCGGAATCTCGTCGGGCAGCCCGATGTCGGCCGCACTCACCCGCCAGCCCTTCGCCGGCTGGTTCTGCAGCGGAAAACCGATCAGCTGCGGCGTCGGCGCGGGTTCCTCAGGCCCCGCCCGTCGCACCCACCACACCGCCGCGGTCACCGCCACCACGACCACGACGGCGGCAGCCAGCGCTACAAGCAACCCCCGGCGCATCGCTAGAAGACCCAACTGCCCGACGGCTGCACAACGAAGCCGTGGTTGACGATCGGGTCGATGCAGGCGACCCCGTCATCGGTCACCGCGCAGGTGGTGTTGACGGCGGTGAGCTTGTGGCCGGGGGCCAGCCTCGGATATCCGGACGGCGGCGGACAGGCCCCCCGGCCACGGCCGAAGGACGAACCGATCCCGTCGCACGACCCTTCCATCTCGCTCTGCGGCGCCTCGGCGGGCAGGCCGACGATCGTGCCGCTGCACCCCGGGACGACGTGGTCGTTGTGGTCTGGGCGGTAGTCCCACGTGCACGTCAGGGTCGGCGTGGTGAAGCCGATTCTGGAGGCCTTCAGACCGTGCTCGATGTACGGCGCCGGATCGACCGCGGTGAACCCGTCGAGATCAGGGAAGCCGGGCGGTAGGGCGTCGGCGGTCGGTGCTGCCGCACCCGCGAGGACGATCGCTGCTCCGAAGGCCGACACCACGTATGCACGACGCACCGTCCAATGCTAAGGGCCGTCCGCGGGCCTGTTTCGCGGCAAAAGTCAGTGCAGCGCGCTGCCCTTGACCCACTCGGCCCACGGCACCGTCCAGTCGCCGTTGTTGGTCGCCTTGAGCGGGTCGCCTCCGGTGTTGCGGATCTCGACGATGTCGCCGGGCACCGAGAAGTTGTAGAACCACTCGGCGTTCTCGCCGTTGAGGTTGAGGCAGCCGTGGCTGGTGTTTTCTTTCCCCTGCGCCCATACCGTCGCGTTGAGCTGGTGCAGATAGATGCCGTCGATGCTGATGCGGGTGGCCCACGGGATCGTCGTCTTGTAGCCGAGCCGCGAATTGACGGGCAGGCCGTAGGTCGAGGAGTCCATGATCACCGGGTTGGCCTTGTCCATGACGGTGTAGATGCCGCGCGGGGTCCAGAAGCTCATCGTCGTGCCACCGATGGTCTCGGTGCCACCCATGCCCATCGAGGTCGGCATGGTGCGCACCAGCTTGCCGTTGTCATAGACCCGAACCTGCTTGTCGGTGTCGTCGGCGACGGTGACGTGCGAGGCGCCGATGGTGAAGGAGACCTTCTCGTCCTGCGCGCCGTAGAGGTCGTCGCCGAGCTTGGCGCCGTAGATGCCGGCGTCGACGGTGACCTTGGTGCCCGGGGCGTAGTACTTCTCCGGACGCCAGTGTGCGGTCTGGTCGTCGATCCAGTTCCACGAGCCGACGGCCTTGGGCTCGGTGATGACCTTCATCCGGTTCTCGGCGGTGGCCTTGTCGGTGACCGGTTCGTCGAAGCGCGCGACGATCACCATGCCGACGCCGTAGGTGGCACCGTCTTGCAATGGGGCGTAGTTGGTGCCGTTGAGGTAGACGCGGGCCTGGTAGCCGGGGGTCACGGTGGAGAACGTGGTGGTTTTACGGGTCGGCATGCCGCCGGGGCCGCGCGCGTCGACCTTGAGGGTGTAGGTGCGGCCGTAGCCGAGCGTGGTGGTGGGCTTCCACGTCCTGGCGTCGGGGGTGAGGACGCCGGGGATCTCCTTGCCGGCGTCGTTGAGCATCGTCACGCGCGCCACGGTGCCGGTGTCGGCGGTGACCATGACCCGGGCCAGCGGGTCGACCTCGGCGTCGGGCTTGGGGACGATGGTCAACCGGGCCGGCTCGGTGGGTGAGGGCTGCGGCGCACCTTGGGGTGCGGCCGCCAACGTCTGGCAGTGCTCGGCGCAGTCCGGCAGGGCCGAAACAACGACACCACCCGACACGGCCAACACAGCAAGTGCGACCGCCAGGTAGGCACGACGAACAGACGTCAACTTCACTCCAATGTGGTTCGGCGAGGGCCTGATTGATCAGGGCGTGATCAGTGTCTCAATGGTAGCCGGGCCCGCTTCAGCGCGAGCACAAGGCCCAGGGGACGTGGGCGAGTCGTGACGGTGTCGTTGCGTCAGCCGACGCCACGCTCGAGGTACTCCATCGCCGCGGCGGGTTCCTCGGCGACGAACACCAGCTCGTCCAGCGGCACGGGCAGGAACCCGTCCTGCTCCATCCGGCGCAACTGGATCATCAGGCCGTCGTAGAAGCCGGCGGTGTTCAGCAGCACCACGGGCTTGTCGTGGCGGCGGTGCTTGCGCAGTTCCAGGATCTCGGTGGCCTCGTCGAGGGTGCCGAGCCCACCGGCCATCACCACCAGCGCGTCGGAGCGCTCCAGCAGCATTGCCTTGCGTTCGGAGAGATCCGCGGTGATCACCATCTCGTCGGCGCCCGGCCTGGCCTGCTGGCGCAGGAACTCGACCGAGATTCCGACCAACCGGCCGCCGCCGTCCTGCACTCCGTCGGCCACGACCTTCATCAAACCCTTGTCGGACCCGCCCCACACCAGCGTGTGGCCGCCCTTGCCGAGCAGTTCGGCGAAGGTGCGCGCCGGTTCGGTGTAGCGCTCATCGAGGTCGGCGGCGGACAGAAATACACAAATGTTCACGTCGTGGATGACTTTCGATCTCGATCCTGGGTCTAGTTGACAATACTCAGAAATAAGCGGGTGGCGTCCTGTGCTGCCTTTGGTATGACCATCGTGACAGCCGCAGCCGTGCAGATCAGTCCCGTGCTCTACAGCCGGGAGGGCACGGTGCAGAAGGTGGTCGACAAGATCGCTGACCTCGGGCGCCGAGGGGTGCAGTTCGCCACGTTCCCCGAGACGATCTTGCCGTACTACCCGTACTTCTCGTTCCTGCAACGACCGTTCGAAATGGGTGCCGAGCAGCTGCGGCTGCTCGACCAGGCGGTGACGATCCCGTCGGCGGCGACCCATGCCATCGCCGATGCGGCCGCGGAAGCGTCCGTGGTGGTGTCGATCGGCGTCAACGAGCGCGACGGTGGCACGCTGTACAACACGCAGCTGCTCTTCGATGCCGACGGCACGCTGCTGCAGCGCCGGCGCAAGATCGCGCCCACCTATCACGAGCGAATGGTCTGGGGCCGTGGTGACGGTTCAGGCCTGCGGGCCGTCGACAGCGCCGTCGGACGCATCGGGCAGTTGGCCTGTTGGGAGCATTACAACCCGCTGGCTCGCTATGCGTTGATCGCTGACGGTGAGCAGATTCATTCGGCCATGTACCCCGGCTCGTTCGGTGGTCCGCTGTTCGCCGAGCAGACCGAAATCAGCATCCGCAACCACGCGCTCGAATCGGGCAGCTTCGTGGTCAACGCCACCGGGTGGCTCGATGCCGATCAGCAGGCGCAGATCATGGCCGATACCGGCGCGCCGATCGGCCCGATCTCCGGCGGATCATTCACCGCGATCGTGTCGCCGCTCGGCGAATTGCTCGGTGAGCCTCTGCGTTCCGGCGAGGGTGACGTGATCGCCGACCTCGACTTCAGTCTGATCGACCAACGCAAAGCGAAGATGGACGCCCGCGGGCACTACAGCCGCCCGGAACTGCTCAGTCTTGTCATCGACCGCAGCCCGACCGCGCATCTGCACGAACGGGTCGAGACGGCTGGTGATCAGCATGTCTGACCGGCAGGAGATCCCCTTTCACGGTGTGCGGTTGCGCTACGAAAGCGCCAAGAGTTTCGACGCGCTCGTCGCCGCTCTCCTCGCCGACGTCGGCAGCACCCCGGTGCCGATCGATGACGTCGCAGCGCGGCACGAAAGCTGGGAAACCTACGAACGGGCCGTGCAGTCGCTCGTCGGCCCGAGCGGGTTCATGTTGTTCGCGACGTGGAATCACGGGGGCTGGATCAGCAAGGCGGGGATCGACCGGCAGGTGCTGCGGGTGGTGATCGGCAATCCTCGGATCGCGATCACAATGCTGCGCCACGATCTGACCGCCGGCCTGTTCGCCCCGGTGGAGCTGCTGCTCACGTCGGAAGCAAACGGACGCAGCGCTCTGACCTATGTGGCGCCATCCTCACTGATGGTGATCGACGACAGTCCGGACCTGCTGGCCGCCGCGACGGTGCTCGACGACAAGCTGGCCGCCCTCGCGAGAACGGTGACGGCCGACAGCCTGTAGCGCCCAGACCCCCGGGGAACGGCCCAGAACGGTGCAGCCATCAACGCGCCCGATTACGGGTTTGCCCCCAAACCCCCATACCATCGCTAGTCGAGATGACCGAAAAAGCCCTCGAAGACGCCCCGGCGACCCCGCCCTCCAACACCGCCCAAGCTGCCAAGATCGCGGCCGAGGCCGCCCGTCGCCGCACCTTCGCGGTCATCAGCCACCCCGACGCCGGTAAGTCCACGCTCACCGAGGCGCTGGCGCTGCACGCCCGGGTGATCACCGAGGCCGGCGCGATCCACGGCAAGGCGGGCCGACGCTCCACGGTGTCCGACTGGATGGACATGGAGAAAGCCCGCGGCATCTCGATCACCTCGACGGCGCTGCAGTTCCCGTACCGCGACTGCGTCATCAACCTGCTCGACACCCCCGGGCACGCCGACTTCTCCGAGGACACCTACCGCGTGCTCACGGCCGTGGACTGTGCGGTGATGCTCATCGACGCCGCGAAGGGCCTCGAGCCGCAGACGCTGAAGCTGTTCCAGGTGTGTAAGCACCGGGGCATCCCGATCATCACGGTGATCAACAAGTGGGACCGCCCGGGCCGCCATGCGCTGGAGTTGATGGACGAGATCCACGAGCGGATCGGGCTGCGCACCACTCCCCTGACCTGGCCGGTGGGCATCGCCGGTGATTTCAAGGGTGTGATGGACCGTCGGGCGGAGAAGTTCATCCGGTTCACCCGCACCGCGGGTGGCGCCACCGCCGCCCCCGAGGAGCACATCGCCGCCGCCGACGCCCACGCCGCGGCCGGCGATGACTGGGACACCGCGGTCGAAGAGTCCGAGCTGTTGTCGATGGACGGCTCCGACTACGACCGGGAGACGTTCCTTTCCGGCGAGTCCTCCCCGGTGCTGTTCACCTCGGCCGCGTTGAACTTCGGCGTGAACCAGTTGCTCGACGTGCTGGTGGAGTTGGCCCCGGCGCCCAGCGGGTCGGTCGATGTCGACGGTGTGCGGCGGGCGGTCGATTCGCCGTTCAGCGCGTTCGTGTTCAAGGTGCAGGCCGGCATGGACAGCTCGCACCGCGATCGCATCGCATATGCGCGGGTGGTCTCGGGGACGTTCGAACGCGGCGACGTGCTCACCCATGCCGCCACCGGCAAGCCGTTCGTCACCAAGTACGCGCAGTCGGTGTTCGGCCAGCAGCGCTCGACGCTCGACGACGCCTGGCCCGGCGATGTGATCGGGTTGGCCAACGCCGCGGCGCTGCGCCCCGGCGACACCCTGTACCGCGACATCCCGGTGGTCTACCCGCCGATCCCGAGCTTCTCCCCCGAGCACTTCGCGGTCGCTCGCGGCACCGACCCGAGCAAGCACAAGCAGTTCCGCAAGGGCATCGAGCAGCTCGAGCAGGAAGGCGTCGTGCAGATCCTGCGTTCGGACAAGCGCGGCGACCAGGCGCCGGTGTTCGCCGCAGTCGGACCGATGCAGTTCGAGGTGGCCGCCCACCGGATGGCCACCGAACTCAGCGCGCCGATCGCACTGGAGAACCTGCCCTATCAGGTCGCGCGAGTTGTCTCCCCCGAAGACGCCGACTTCGTGAACCGTCAGGTGTCAGCCGAGGTGTTGACCCGCAGCGACGGGGTCATGCTCGTGCTGTTCTCGACGCCCTGGCGGCTGGAGGGTTTCCAGCGCGACAACCCCGACATCAAGCTGGGGTCGTTGGTCGCCGCTGAGGGGTAGTGCGAGACCGGCCGTCAGGTTTACCCTCGCCTGATATGGCTGGGGCGAAGACTCGGGATCTCGTTGTCGTCATCGCGCTCAAAGACTGGACCTGCACCTCATGCGGCGGAACTGGCGACATTCTGTCCATGGAGGACGCGGGCCCGGTTTGCCTGGTGTGCGCCGACCTCGGGCATCTTGAGTTCCTTCCCGCCGGTGATGCCGCGCTGACGCGGCGAGCAACGAAGGCAAGCGACCTGCACGCGGTGGTAGTGCGTTGGAGCAGATCGCGCAAACACTATGAGCGGCAAGGGATCTTAGCCGAACCCGAGGCGATCGAACTCGCTGAACAAGAGTGCCTGTCCGACGCCGAGGTCCGCGCCCGCCGACGGGAACGTGACCGGGTGCGGCGCAGCGACGAAGACTTGCGATTCCAGGCTGATTTCGCCGCGGCGATTCTCGACCAGTTTCCGCGCTGTCCAGCCCGCCGCGCCGACATCGTCGCCCGCCACGCGGCTGTCCGTGGCAGTGGGCGGGTCGGGCGCAGCGCTGCCGGGCGTGCGCTCGACCCCGATGCCGTACGCCTCGCAGTCACGGCGTCCGTACGTCATGAGGACACCGACTACGACGAACTGCTCATGTCCGGTGTTGACCGGCGTACAGCTCGGGATCGGGTGTACGACGCCGTGGACGCGGTGCTCGACAGTTGGCGGTGACAGCCGGCGGTACTAAACGTCAGCCCCACCAGAACGAGGCGGCGATGATGCAGTACAACGCGATCAGCGCCGCGCCTTCCAGCCACGTCGACTCCCCGTCGAAGGCGATGATCGCCGCCAGCACGACGGCGACCAGCAGCGCGACGATCAGCATCGGACCGAACACCAGGGTCAGTGAGGCGAGCCCGAAGATCTGGCTCACCAACACGAGCACCGGCGCCAACACGAGGGCGATCTGAATCGGGCTGTTGAGGATGATCGAGAAGGCGTACTCGGACTGGTTTTTGGCGGCGAGTTGCACACCGACGACGTTCTCCACCGCATTGCCTGCGATCGCCACGATCACCAGACCGGCGAATGCCTGCGAGATGTGGAGCGAGTCCATCGCAGGTTCCAGCGCGGCGACAAACCAATCGGAGACGAACGCGGCCAACCCGCCCGCGATGGCGAGCATGCCGATCGCCAACCCGACCGGCCAGCGCGGCTGTTCTTTGTGCGGCTGGGGCACCGGCTCGCTGGTCTTGTCCGCGCTGGTCTTGTTCTTGTCGCGGCTCAGCGAATACGGCAGCGACAATCCGAACAGCACCAGCAGGACGACCGACACGATCATCGAGAAAGACACTTCGTGCTCGGAGGCCGGCGCGTGTACCTCGTGGGCGATCGACGGAATCGCCATGGCCGTCACCGACAGCACCATTAGCACGAGGATGGTCCGGACCTGGGCGGAGCCGAGCTTCTGCGGCCCGTGTTTCAGTCCACCGACCAGGAACGCCAGGCCCAATACCAGCAGCAGGTTGGCGAGGATGGAACCGACGAGCGCGGCCCGCACCACATCGACCAGTCCGGCCTTGAGCGCGAAGATGCAGATGAACAACTCCGGCAGATTGCCGAGCGCGGACTGCAGCACCCCGGTCGCCCCGGGGCCGAACCGGTCACCGAGTTGGTCGACGGCCAGCCCGACCAGCGAGGCCAATACCGTGACGGCCAGTGCACTGACGACAAAACCGACCAGGTGCGGCCAGCCACCGTAATGGGACAGCCCGGCCACCACACAGATGGCCAGGCCACCGAAGATCAACAGCTTGTCGGATCGGATGAAGACCGCCGTCATGCGCGTCATCTTGTCACCTCGACCCGCTCACCGGCGGGAACCGGAACTATCCTGTCAACGCCTCCGCCGCCGGGCCGAGATCGAGGAACACCGTCTCGCCGTTGGCGTCGTCGAGCCCGTCGTTGTCGGTGACCACGTACAGGTTCTGGTTGCCGGCGATCGCGAAACCCTCGACCTTCTCCTGCACATAACCGTTGGTGGCCTGCAGATCCGGCACCAGATTGCGGGCCAACGTCTTCGGCAGAACATCCGGCTTGTCACCGGCTGTCACGCCTGGGCCGTCGGGAATCGCCACCCGGTACAGCGCTTTGAGCCGCGCGTCGGGGCCGTTGAGTTTGTCGCGCTCAAGGATCAGCAATTCACCGTTGTGGACGGCGATTTCGGAGACCCCGATCCAGTCGTCCTTGGTGTCGGTGGCCTCCAACTGGTAGCCGAACCATTCCCACTTGTCCCCTGCCGGCGTGTAGCGGCCGATGCGGGCCACGCCCGACGGGTCGGACTTGAGCTCACGTTGCAGCGCCACCCAGACGGCGTCTCCATCGACAGCGACTCCTTCGAAGCCCTGACTACCCAGCTGGGCGGCAATGTCTTTGGGCAGCGGCACCCGCTTCTCGATCCGGCCGTCGGCGGCGACGTAGACCAGCTGGTTACCGGGGCCGTCTTCGCCTTCGACCGCCAGCACGAAACCGCCGTCCGGGCGGGCGGATACGCCCTCGGTGTCGAGGGTGACCGGCTTGCCGTCCTCGGTGATGGGCAGTTGGGTGTCGATCAGCGCGGGCTTCTGTGCTACGTCCAGGCCGAGGATGCGGGCCGGGCCGTAGGCGCTGTCGGTGGCGGTGTAGAGCCGGTTGCCGTCTTGCGGGTCGGCCGACAGTGCTCCGAGAGCACCCCAGCCGATCGGCTTGCCGTCGATGTCGCCGGACACAATGGAGGGAAAGTCCGGTTTGCCTGCGGCTTTGAAAGCGTCGCCGTAGCCGTAGAGGTTGACCGAGGCTCGCACGTGGGCCTCGGCATCGTCGGCCTCTGAGGAGATGGCCAGCAGGTTCCGCGACGGGATCGGCAGCACCCCTTCGGGGCCGGGCGTGGTCGGCAGGATCTGCCGGAACCTCGGAGCGGCCGGTTCACTGACGTCGTAGACGGCGACGAAGTTGCTGCGCTCCGATGCGATCAGCGCGGTGCGGCGACCACCGATGGTGGTGATGGCCAGGCCTTCCGGCTCGGGGCCTTTGGCCTCGGCGCGCCCTTCGATGTGCAGGCCGGTGCGCACCGCGAGTTGTTCGAAGGAGTTGCCGGCGTCCCACACCACCTTGCCGGTGTTGGCGTCGAAGATCGTCCAGCCGCGGGTGCCGCCCTTCCAGTCGCCTTCGTTGGCGGTGGCGAAGTAGTCGTCGCCGATCCAGCCGATGGCGTCGGGCTCCCGCGGGGTGTCTTTGATCGAACCGGTCTGATCGATCGTGTCGTCTTCTTTGGTGTCGATGCCGTCGACGGATTGGCTTCCGGCGCTGAAGATCTTGGTGACCGTGCCGGTGTGGCCGTCGAGGACGGCGATGCCGTTGTTCTCCTGCAGCGTCACCGCGACCTGGCCGCGGGTGTTGATGCTGACGTATTCGGGTTCGAGGTCTTCGGGGGTGTCCAGACCGGCTTTCCGCGCCGCGTCGACATCGAAATCCACCTTGCGGGGCGTCCAGCTGTTCGGCGGGCCCGTGAGGTCGATCAATTGCACGAATCCGGTCGGCGGCTGGGGCAGGTCGCCTTCCTCCTTGCCCGGCGGGGTGAACTCCTCGTTGCGCTGGTTCTCCATGGCGATCGCGGCGAACGTGCCGTCGGGGCTGATGGCGATCGAGTCGGGCTGACCGCCCAGGTCGATGCTGTGCACGCGGGTGCGGTCGGCGGTCCGGACGATGTCGACGCGGCCGGAGGGGTGCGCGAAGTCGCCACCGGTGGTGTCGACGACGACGAGGACGCGATCTTTCACGGCCGCCACCGACGTCGGCTGGTCATCATTATGGCCCAGCTCGGTGAGGGAAAGTGTGCCTTTACCAACGGGTTTGGCGGGATCTGTGATGTCGAGGAAGCCGATGCGCTTGCCGGCCGCGTCGGTGTAGATGACCGTGTTGCCGTCGGGGGTGACGGTGGAGATCTCGGCGACGGTCTCCTTCTCGGCCGGATCCTCAGCAGGTTTGTTGAGGTACACCGGATACGTGGCGGTGCGGTGGTAGCGGTCCGAGTCGGGCAGGTTCCAGTCGATCGGCGAGGTCGCCTTCGTGGTGCTCGATTCTGGCTTGCGGTCCTCGGTGGTGCAGCCCGCCAGGATCAGCGCTGCCGCCGTCGTCATTGCTGCGGCCCGTCTCGCCGTTGTCATTCGTCACCCTCTTCAGTTGTGCCGGTGCGTCGCACGAGCCTGCCTCGCACAGGTGACTGACAGGGATTGCACAGATGAACGGAGAGCGACGCGTGGCTACAGCGGCGCCGAGAGCGGGCCGAGCACCTGGCACTGCGGTGCGATCTCCGCGATGCCCATCCACCCGCCGCATGCCCGGCCGGTGGACACGTAGGTCGCTCCGGGCCGGTAGGGCGTGCGCACGTGCGCCGGTTGAGCTCCCCTGCCCTGGTTGCATTGGATGGGTGAAGCGTTGTCCTGACGTTGCACGCAGGCGACGCTGAAGCGCGGATCAGCCGGCGCTCCGCACGCGTCCGGCGATACGGTCACGCTGACCATGTCGGCGCCGTCGACATGAACGACAGCGGGCGGCGACAGCGTGAAGGAGCATGGCGGCGCCGGATCGGCGTGGGCGGGTGTCGCGATAGCGCCCGCGATCACGATTCCTGACAACAGCACCAAACTGGCCCGAGCCATGTGCCGATCATAGTTCCGCTGCCTCGTCGATCAGAAGGACTCGGCGGGAATCAACGATGCGACCACACCGCACAGGTACTCGACCTCGGCGCTGGACGGTTGCATCTCGAAGGCATGCACGTGGCAGGCGACGCTGAGGCGGTTCCACGCGAGCGCCGCCCGGTCGGCGGCCTCGGCGGCGTCCAGGGACTTGAGCACGACGAGCTTGCTGCGCGAATTCGCCCAGGGAGCGTCCACCTTGAGGGCAGCGCATCGCTGATCGATGATCTCTTCCAGGGCCTGACGGGCCAGGAACGCCGCCACCCGGGACGACAGCCCCTCCGCCGCGCCGGGAGACCGCAGAACACGTTGCGCCTGGCCGAGCAGGTCCATGGCACTCATCGGACTCATCGCAACGCCAGCACGTCGAGCACCGTTTTCTCCAGATCCCGGGCATCGTGGATGGAGACGGGTTTCGCGTCGCCGTGCGCGCCGGCGCTGCAGATCCGCAGTGCCCGTTTGCGTTCCGGCTTGAGCCATTGCGTCAGATCGACCTGTGGGTCGCCGTGGATCGCCAGCGCCAGCCGGCTCGAGGTCTTCTTGGCCGACGCCCATTTGCCCTCGGATTCGGTGAGTGCGCGGCCGGCCAGTGCCTGCTTGGCATAGAAGGTCTGCTTGGCAGCGGATTCCAACGCCATCCGGAACAGTGCCGGCGCGGCCCGGCCTTTGATGTCCTCGGGCATCTTGGCGTCTTTGATCAGCGCGAAGATGTCGTCGACCTGACGCAGCGCTGGATTCACGTTGTCACGCACGGTGACTCGCGATCCCGTCTCACGGACCACTTCGATGAGCCGGGCGTCGACCCCGGTTTCCCGGATGACCGAGGCCAGCCGGTCGTCGTGGGAGAAGACGATCACCTGATGGGTCTTGGCGATCTCGCAGAGCACCTGGACGAATCCGTCGATCTTCGACGGGTCCATCGCCTGGATGGGGTCATCGAGGACCACGAAGCGGAACGGACTCTTCGCTGAGGTCGCGCGGGGCAGGAACAACGCCAGTGCCAGCGGTGCAGTTCGCCCTGGCTCATCACCGAGAGCGCCTTGGTGGGCTTGCCGTCCACGGCGCCTTCGAGCACCACCTTGCGTCGGGTGGACGTCCCTTCCAGGGAAATCTCGACGAGGTCAACATTGCTTTCCTGGCGGAGCTGGTGCCAGATGTCGCGGGCTTGGGCCGCAATGGGTTTGAGCCGCAGATTGCGGAAGGCAGCAGCATGCTCGTTGACCCACTTCTTGGCCTTGGAAACGGCGTTGAGCTCGTCGTCCACCGCCCGGGCCTGCTCTTCTAGCCCAACCCAGCCACCCAGCTGGGCCGCCAGTGGCGCCCATGCGGTCTCGCGTCGCGCGAGTTCGTCGGCTGCTTCGGCGCGCAGCGATTCGGCGGTGGCGATCACCTCGGTCAGCGTCGACTCGGCGTGGGCCGCGAGCGCGTCGTCCCCGACCGGGATCTTCCGTGCCGCGGCCACCGCGTCGTTGTAGCCCGCGAGGGCTGCGAGTTCGACGCCGGGCACTGCGGCCGCCGAGGCCAGTCCCTGGATCAGGTTGGTGAGATTCGCCCGAGCGATTTTGAGTTGTTGTGCCGTGGCGCGGTATTCGTCCAGCAGTTCTTCGCTCTGCGCGATGCTGTGCTGAGCAGCCGTGGCCCAGTCCGCGTCGAGGCGCCCCTGCGCGCACACCGGGCAGTCGGCGTCACCGCCCTGATCGTGAAAACGCAGCGCGGTGCGCAGCAGGTCGACGCGTTGACTGGTGAGGTCGATCGCGGCGGTCGCGGAGTCGGCCGCCGCTTTGGTGGCGGTGCGTAGTTGCCGCGTCACCTCCTCGACGGTGTCGATGGTCGGCGTCTCCAGCTGGGCAACGGCCCGCAGGGCAGGCATCACGTCGGTGTGGGCCTCGCCCCCTCCGGTGGCCAGAGCGCGGACATCATCAAGGGGCACACGGTGTTTGCGCAGGAGTTTGGCGGCGCGCTCGGCGCGTTCATCGGCCTGCCCAGCCAAGGCGGCCTGCACCCGCCTGCGTTCGGCGTCGGCGGTGTCGCTGGCGGTCCTGATCTCCTTGAGCCGTGCGGCCAGCAGCTTCTCGGTGTCGGCGAGCGCGTCGAGCCCCAGCAGTTTGGCCAGCGCGTCGTACAACGCCGATGGCCCGCCGTCGAACAGTCGGCCGAGTTCCTCGTAGGACAACAGCGGGCGGTGCAGTTCGAGGGCCCGCGTCCAGCCCAGTGCCGCGGTGCCGTCGACCCGCTTACCCCCGCCGGCCTGTGTCCAGGTGGTGCAGTTGTCCAGCTTCGCGCCCTGGCCCCAGTCGACCCCGACGGTGAACGGACCGGCCGCCTCGCGGGTGAACCCGACCTGGATCTGGCACGGGTCGGGGTGGTGGAGGTTCTGCCAGGCCTCGGCCCACAGGCTCTCCTTCTTGTTCCAGCGGTAGCTCGTGCCGGTGAGCGTGAGCTCCAGCGCCTCGGCGAAGCTGGATTTTCCGGAACCGTTGCGGCCACTGACCACCATCAGACCCGGCGCCGGGAACAGGTCCAGCCGCGCCGACGGTCCGACACCGCGGAATCCGGAGACCGCGATCGAGCTGAGAAATGTTGGCGCCGGGCTGGTTTCCGCGGCGTCGTCGGTGCCGCCGGACACCTCCGCCAGGGCGCTCAGCACGACGTCCTTGGCCCCGTCGGACAGCGCGTCGTCGGCTCCGAGGAGTTCCAAGATGACGTCGTGGACGGACTGTTCGGCACCTGCGGCGGGCCCACCCTCTTGCGGCATGCAACGATTTAACAGCCTTCATCCGACAAATTTGTCGGGATCGTCAGTTGGGGTCGTATCACGTCCCGGCGACGCTGAAATTCAACAGTGCAGCGACGATCTCACCCAACTCACCATCCTGGGTCGCCACCTCGTTCATCAGAATCTCTGCCCTATCGATGTCGAAATCGGGTGCGAGTTCAATCCCGTTGATGTGCAAGAACGTCCACGCCGACGCCCAGGCGGTCCGCTTGTTTCCGTCGACAAGGGCGTGATTACGGGCAAGCGATTGCAGAAGTGCCGCGGCCTTTTCCCAGACGTGCGGGTAGGCGTCCACCCCGAAGACCGTCGCCCGCGGCCGCGCGACGGCCGCGTCGAGCAGGCCATAGTCACGCACCTGCAGGTCACCGCCGAACGCGATTGACCCAGCGGTCAGTACGTCATCGCGGTCGAGATACTCGATCACGCCAAACGTCGGTTGAGTTCGGCCGAACGCTGGGCCACGACCCGCGCCGCCTCAGCCACTCTGCGCTTGTGCATGCTGGCGCGCTCAATGACGGCCGCGTGCGCGAACTTCTTCAACGACAGGTCGTCGGCTCGGGCCGCGGCCCGAATCTGCTCCATTTCGGCGTCGTCGAAGTCCAGGTTCAATGAAGGCATGAGATGAGGGTACTCCTGTTGGTACCAAATCAGGTACCAATTTGGCGAAACCCTCACCCAACAGCGAGGATGCCGCAGATCCTTACTCCGGCGGCGGCGGGTAGCGACCGTGCACTCCGCGCGGGTCGCCCTCCTGGTACAGCTGGTCCTCGTAGTCGGCGCGGTCGGCGAGCATGTCGCGTCGGAACTGCTCGGTGCGCTGCTGCCCCTCGCGTTGCTGGGCGGACTTGAGTGCCCAGACGCCGACGCCGGCCACAACCCCGACCACTGCCAAAACTCCGATCAGCCAAGGGTGTTCGGCGATCACGCCGAGTACGAACAGCCCGCCCAGCACGGATACCACCACCAGCGCGGGCCGACGGTTGGCGCTCTGGACCGAGGCGCCGGGGCCGGCCACTGCCACCGAGGACGACGAACCTCCGCTGAACAGGGCGACGAGGATCCAGATCGGCAACCACGCCCCGCAGCTCAGCAGCGTCAGCACGAGGTGCAGACCGTGGTTGGCCCCGCCGCCGTTCGCGACGGCCACGGCAACGGCCGGCGCGGCGGGTACCGGCGCCGGGACCGGCGGAGGGGTGGGCACGAAGTGCTGGGTCCAACGACGGCCGTCGTGGTAGCGCTGACCGGGTTGCCCCTCGGGATCCGGATACCAACCGGGGTTTGTGTGGGTTGCCATTGGTCATTCCTCTCGTCAGCGGTGGTACCGCGCTCATCCGAGCCGGACAGAATGACACTTGCCGCCGACAAGTCCCGATCTCGCGACGTGCGGTACTTGTCGGTGCACCCGGCTATCGTCGAGATAGGTCAAGAGATGCGCCGCGCTCCGAACCAGGGCAGCGAATTTGATGCGCACCGATGTTTTCGATCTCTCCCGCCGCCGGCACACGACCCGGCAACAAGACCATCGCTTGGAAGATTTGGAGTCCCACATGACCGATTCCGTCCAGGGTTACGACATCATCGGCGACGTCCACGGATGCGCCACCCAGCTGGAGGCGCTGCTGACTGAGCTCGGCTACCGGAAGCGCAGCAGCACAAGCGAATACCGGCATCCCGAGCGTCAGGCGATCTTCGTCGGTGACCTGATCGACCGCGGCGACGAACAGCTGCAGGTGCTGCAGACCGCTAAGGACATGGTCGATGCCGGCAGCGCACGGATCGTGATGGGCAACCACGAGTTCAACGCGCTCGCCTATGACACCGAGTGGCCGCTCGGGAGCGGGAAGTTTCTGCGGGCTCACGATGACCCGGACAGCCCGTGGTCGGCGAAGAACACCAAGCAGCATGCGGCGTTTCTGGCCCAGGTCACGGGTGCCGACCGGCGTCGGTATCTGGACTGGTTCGCCACGATTCCGCTGTGGCTGGACCTGGGTGACCTGCGCGTCGTGCATGCGTGCTGGCACCCGGACTCGATGGCGGTCGTGGACCGGCAATGCGGTTCGACCACTCCGTTCACCGAACTGGACCATCTTGTGGCGGCCACCGCCGAAGGTGATCCGCTGTATGAGGCGGTCGAGACACTGCTGAAGGGGCCCGAGATCAGTCTGCTCGACCACGGTCAGCGCAAGTACCTCGACAAGGACGGGATCCCGCGCGGCAACGCGCGCATGCGGTGGTGGAACAGCGATGCCGTCACTCTGCGTGACTTTGCCGAGATGGGAGGCAATTTCACCACCGAGGACGGAGAGCCCTACCCGCCGCTGCCCGAATTGGACCTGTCGGGAAGTGACCTGTCCTACGTGTACCCGCCGGGGGTCCCGGTGTTCTACGGGCATTACTGGCGGCAGGGCTCCCCCGAGCATTTGCACGACTGGACCGAGTACACCGCGTGCGTGGACTTCAGCGCGGTGAGAGGCGGGGCGCTGACCGCGTATCGATGGTCATCGGGCGAGACGCGGATCAACCCAGCCAATTACGTGCCGTTAGTCTCCTGACCGCCGACGACCGCGTGAATACGGCCCTGCGGGTAGGGCAGGTTGATGCCGTTCTCGTCATAGGCACGCAGGATTTCGCGACGGAGCTTGCGCTGCACCGACCATTGCGCGTTCGGTCGGGTCTTCAGCGTCATCCGCAATGTGAGCTGGTCTGCTGCCAGCGACTGCACACCGAGCATCTCCGGTTCGCCGATGACCTTGCCGGCCATCGACGGATCGGAGATGACCTCGTGGGCGGCTTCGACGGCGAGCTGTTCGGCGCGGTCGACGTCGGCGGTCAGCGCGACGGGTACCTCGAGGCGGGCCACGGCGTAGTCCTGGCTCATGTTCCCGACGCGGGCGATCTCGCCGTTGCGGACGTACCAGAGCGTGCCGTCGATGTCGCGGACCGTCGTGATCCGCAGCCCGACAGACTGCACCTCCCCGGACACCTCGCCGAGGTCGACGTTGTCGCCGACGCCGTACTGGTCCTCCAGCAGCATGAACACGCCGCTGACGAAATCGCGGACCAGGTTCTGGGCGCCGAAGCCGATCGCGAGCCCGACCACGCCGGCCGAGGCGATGAATGGTGCGATGTTCACCCCGAGCACGCTGAGGAGCGCCAGCACCACCCAGACCAGCAGCACAATCGACACCGTCGACTTGAGCACCGAGCCGATGGTCTGCGCGCGCTGCTGACGGCGCTCGGCCGCCCGTATACCGTTGGTCGTCGCTGAGGCTCGATCACGCAAGTAGCGCAGCAGTGGAGGCTTTTTCGCTTGCCCTTCCAGTTCCGTGCTACTGGATTTCTTGGTCCTGCCGGTGGTCGCGCGGTCGATCATGCGATGCAGCAAATACCGAATGATTAACGCAACGACGATGTACGCCGCGACTCGAACCGGAACCTCGATCAGCCAATGTCGATTGGTCTCTGTCCATTCGAAAGCCTGGTTGTACACAGCCATATTTTCGACCGTACGGCAGAACTGACGCCCACGTCGAACGAGGACAGCAGCTTACGTCGGCAACACAGCAAACCGCTTATACACCAGTCGGATTCGACGTCACGTCGACGCAGCGCGCCGGAACAGCTCGGCGGGGCGCCCGCGGCCACCGGCGGTGAAGTCGCCGGTCGCTTCGAGTTGATCAACCATCGCGCGCCGGAAGTTGTCGCGCTGCAGCAGATGTCCCGCAACCGCTTCGTGGGTCAGCCGCAGGTCACGCAGGCTGAACGTGTCCCCCAGCAGGTGGTCGGGGTCCGGAGACTTTTCGTAGCGGGCACGCACGTCCGCGACGGCCAACTCGATGATGTCGTCGTGGTCGAAGACCAGCCCACCGCGGATATCGGTCGTCACCAGGCGGGTCGTCTCCGCTGCGCGCGTCGCCAGGCGTTCTGCCGGGACAACGGCGAGGTGCGCGACGGACAACACCCGACCCCGGTCGTCGCGCTTCAGCGCGTCGAACACGTGGAGTTGCCGCGGGTTAAGCCCGTGGACGTCGGCCTTGTCCGCCAGCGACCGCCGGACCGCATCGGCGAGGAGCTCCCCCTCGTGCAGGAATGTGCCCGGCAAAGCCCAGCCGCGCCCCCGTGTGCGACGGACCTGCAGCACCACCAGGCCGGCGGCGGGGTCGACGGTCAGCACGGCGGCATCGACCGCGACCGAGGGTCGCGGGTAGTCCTCCAGCCCCTTGCCGCTGGTGCCCCGATACTCGTGCTTGTCCATGTCAGTACCTCAGCGTACAGTTCTTCACTAATTAGCGCGTATTTGCGCAATATAGAGGAGGGTGCGTCATGGCATCACTGAACGACCGCGTTGAAGGCGTACTGCTGGGCACCGCAGCGGGCGACGCACTGGGGGCGCCGTACGAATTCCAGCCGGCGCGCGGACCGGAACTGCCGGTCGAGATGGTCGGCGGCGGCCCCTGGGAGCCCGGGGAATGGACCGACGACACCTCGATGGCGATCGCGATCGCGGAAGTCGCCGCCACCGGTGCCGATTTGCGGAATCCCGAGGCTCAGGACGCGATCGTGAAGCGCTGGTACGAATGGTCGCTGGTTGCAAAGGATGTCGGGATCCAGACCCGGTCGGTGCTCACTGCCGCTGGCCGAGACGGCACCGCCGCCGCGGCGCGGGCCGCAGCCGCCGACGTGCACGCACGCGAGGGTCGCAGCGGCGGCAACGGATCGCTGATGCGGACCGCGCCGGTGGCCATCGCCTACCTCGATGACGAGGACGCCATGGTCGAGGCCGCTCGTGCGATCAGCGGACTCACTCATTTCGAGGCCGATGCCGCCGACGCCACGGTGTTGTGGTGCAGCGCAATTCGTCATGCCGTGCTGACCACCGAGCTCGATGTCCGAATCGGCCTGCACCACCTCGACCCCGATCGTCGTGCCCTGTGGACCAAGCGACTCGACGAGGCCGAGGCATCCCGTCCCGCGGACTTCCCAAAAACGGGTGGGTGGTGGGGGCGCTGCAGGCGGCATGGTCAGCGATCGTCACGACCGCCGCCGACGGTCGCGGTCCCGAGCACCTGCGTCGCGGGATCGATGCGGCCGTCCGCTCCGGAAATGACACCGACACGGTGGCGGCAATTGCCGGCGGACTGCTCGGCGCCGCGTACGGAGCGTCCGCGGTACCGTTGCAGTGGCGAACCCTGCTGCACGGTTGGCCCGGGATGCGGGCACGAGGGCTGGTGAGGTTGGCGACGGCGATCGAACAGAAGAAGCCGAGCACCGACCCGGATTACTCGTGGTCGCGCGCCGACATCCTCGTCGCTCACCCGCACGACCCGGGGGTTCTGCTGGGCAGCGTGGGCGCGTTGCGGAAACTTCCGGCCGAGGTAAGCGCGGTCGTGTCGCTGTGCCGCATCCCGGAAAGCGATGTGCCCGAGGGTATGCCGCATGTCGAGGCGCGGCTGATCGACAAGACCGACTTCGACGAGAATCCCCACCTTGATTTCGTGCTGCTCGACACGGTGGGTGCCATCGAAGAGCTGCGCGCGCAGGGACACACGGTGCTGGTGCACTGCGTCGAGTCCTACAGCCGCACGCCCACGGTGGCGGCACTCTATGGTGCGCAGCGCTCGGGGGTCGGAACTGAGCAGGCGCTGGCGGACATTCTCGAGGCATTGCCCGACGCCAACCCGAACCTGGTCTTCCGGGAGGCGTTGCGACGCTTGGGTAATCGGTGAGTGTGCCTGCACTCACCACCACGCGTGGTCACACACGGTGCACCACCACTTCTCGTCCCTGGGGCAGCAGCCGCCGATGTGCAGCCACGGTCCCCACGACTGGGGGTCGGCGGGATCGCCGTACTGGATCGTCTGGGTCCGTAGCCCTCCGCACTGCGGACATTCGGGGTTCTGGGCGAACTTGAAGTCGATGAACGACCGGAAGTTGCCGTCACGCATCCGGTCGCGGCAGCGTCGACAGATGACGGCCGGCCAGTCCGTGGCCACTGCCCGCACTGCCGCGCGGAACGGCCCGCGCACGCGTGGACTGTCCGCGGTTCGGATCGGTGAATCCGGGTGCCACCGCGGCAGCGGGTCGACGGTGTGGATGTGCACGAGGTCGCGGGCGTCGGCTTCGGTCAGGTCGATCGGCGCGCCACAGCCGTGACAGTCCCCGTCGAACTTGAGCAGATTGCGTGCGGCCGCCACCGAGGAATGCCCCCAGCGGTTCTCCGGTCCCCCGTACACCGGACTCTCGTGGATCGCCAGGATCACCCGTTCGGCGTCGTCGTCATCGAGGCGCCAGCTGACGAATGTATCGCTGAGGCCGAGCACCATCGCCAGCGTCGCCAGGTCCACCAGATCGAGGCCGTACGGATTCAGCAGCGCACCGCCGAAGCCACCCTCGTGGTCGATGCGGGCCAGCCGCGTCACCACCGAGACCGGATCGGTGCCCAACACGACGACCGCGTAGTCGCCAGGACGTGACTCCCCGAACGCGTAACGCCACGGCCGGTACGGCGATCTCGGCTCCAACAGCGTGATGATGGCGTCCTTCCAGTCTGCGGCTTCGAGGATATGGAGGCGGTGGTGGACCGTTTGCGACATGCGTCAATTATCCCATTGGGGTACGACAATTCGAGGTTCCGAAAGTTAGCTGACAAGCAGCTGATCACACCAACTCAGCCGATCCCGTCGCGGTACGGCGGCCGAGTGCCTACCGTGTATGCACCAGCAACCGAGAGGGAGCCGAGTTGGCCGTCGAAAGCTCCGCACACCCCACCACACCGACGCTGCGCGAGCTCACCGTCCGCGGGATTCTGCTCGGCGGCGCGATCACGCTGGTGTTCACCGCTGCCAACGTCTACCTCGGCCTCAAGGTCGGCCTGACGTTCGCCACCGCCATCCCGGCCGCGGTGATCTCGATGGCCATCCTGCGTAACTTCGCCAACCACTCCGTCGTCGAGAACAACATCGTGCAGACTGTCGCCTCGGCGGCCGGCACGCTGTCGGCGATCATCTTCGTGCTGCCCGGGCTGATCATGATCGGCTGGTGGACCGGGTTCCCGTACTGGATGACCGTGGCCGTATGCGCGGTCGGCGGCATCCTCGGCGTGATGTACTCCATCCCGCTGCGCCGGGCCCTGGTGACCGGCTCAGATCTGCCCTATCCGGAAGGGGTGGCCGCCGCCGAGGTCCTCAAGGTCGGCGACAGCACGCGAGGCGCCGAAGAGAACCGCGTCGGCATCCGGGTCATTGCGTTCGGCGCGCTGGTGTCGGCCGGCTTCGGACTGTTGGCCAACCTGAAGGTGCTGGCCAACTATGTCGCGGCGTTCTTCCGCGTCGGGGCAGGCGGTTCGATGTTCGGCGCGAGCCTGTCGCTGGCGCTGATCGGCGTGGGGCATCTGATCGGGATGACCGTCGGCATCGCGATGCTCGTCGGGCTGATCATCTCGTTCGGCGTGCTGCTGCCGATCCGCACCATCGGGACATTCGGCACCGACCAGTCGGTGGCCGACGTGATCGATGGCGTGTTCGTGCACGAGGTGCGGTTCATCGGCGCCGGGGCCATCGCGGTGGCCGCGGTGTGGACGCTGCTGAAGATCCTGCGCCCGATCATCAAAGGCATCACCGAGGCGATGGTCTCGGCGCGGGAGCGACGGGGCGGCCAGCTCGTCGACATCACCCAACGCGACATTCCGTTCCCCCTCGTGGTGGGAGTGATCGTGGCGATGCTGATCCCGATCGCGGCGCTGCTGTGGGACTTTTCCCGCGGCACCGCGCTGCAGGGCAGTTCGGCCGGGATCATCGCGGCGAGCCTGGTGTTCATCTTCGTCATCGGCCTGATCATCGCCGCGGTGTGCGGCTACATGGCCGGCCTGATCGGCTCCTCGAACAGCCCCATCTCCGGGGTCGGCATCCTGACCGTGCTGATCGCCGCGCTGGTGATCAAGGTGGCCTTCGGTCGTGCCGACAGTGACCAGTCCACGGCGCTGGTGGCGTTCACGCTGTTCGTCGCGGCCGTCACCTTCGGTGTCGCCACCATCTCCAACGACAACCTGCAGGACCTCAAGACCGGCCAACTCGTCGGCGCCACACCGTGGAAACAGCAGGTGGCCTTGGTGATTGGAGTGCTGTTCGGGTCGGCGATCATCCCGCCCGTGCTCGACCTGATGCAGCAGGCCTTCGGCTTTCTCGGGGCACCCGGGGCCACCGACCACGCCCTGGCCGCCCCGCAGGCCGCGCTGATCTCCTCGCTCGCCAAAGGCGTGTTCGGCGGGTCGCTGGACTGGTCGCTGATCGGACTGGGTGCGGCGATCGGGGTGGTGATCGTGATCGTCGACGAAATCCTCACCCGCACATCACGGTTCAGTCTGCCGCCGCTGGCCGTCGGGATGGGCATGTACCTGCCGATGAGCCTGACGCTGATCATCCCGCTGGGGTCCCTGCTGGGCTGGTTCTACAACCGGTGGGCCGACGGGAGCGACTCCACGGCCGGCGCCGACCGCAAGAAGCGCCTCGGCGTGCTGTTGGCCACCGGCATGATCGTCGGCGAGAGCCTCTACGGGGTCGTGTTCGCGGGGTTCGTCGCCGGTACGGGAAGCGACGATCCGTTCGCGATCTTCCCCGGCAATGACGGGACGCCGGCCGAGATCATCGGGATCGTGGCGTTCGCAGCGGTTCTCCTGTGGTTGTACAAGCGGACGCAGAAGATTTCTGCGCGTGAGCCGGTGAGAGACAACCCGGACTCGAGCCCTCGCTAATCCGCCTTACGCCACCCAACTCGGATTAGCGATCGGAATAGTCCGAGTTAGGAGTCCCACCGGAAACGACAGCACGCTCACCGAGGCACGACCGTGACGGAGCATCGAGGCCCGTTCGCGCCGGACAACCGCGCATCCGCTGTGACCAGGGCGCAGTCCAGGTTTTCGGCCAGCGCGACATACATTGCGTCATACGCCGTCACCGTCGCCCGAAGTTCCCAGACACGTTCCAGGAGCGGCCAAGCGGCGTAGCGAACCAGCCCGAGCCTCCGCCAGACATCCAGAGCCCGACGCGCATCATCTGTCGCCAGCAGCCCGGCTGCGGCCTGCCGACGCAGCACACTGACAACCTCTACATCCACCAGGTGCGGTACATGAATCGCTTCGGCGGCAAGCAGGCTCCGGGCCGGCCCGTCATTCAATAACGCGGAGACTGCTGCCGACGCGTCGAGGACGATCACCTGCGTTCGGATTCCAACTGCTCGACGATCGTCGCTGCGGGAATGTCGAGATCGGGCAATGTGGCGACCAGTGCCGCGTTGTCCACTCGACGAGTCGCGGCGTCGAGTTCACGGATCGCGACTGCAGTCACCGACGTGCTCGCAGCACGCGCCATCCGTTCGAGTCGATTCATGACCTCGTCGGGGACATTGCGCAGATGCAGGGTTCGCACCCTCTGAGGGTACCCGGATCGCTTGCTTTGAGCTAGCAAATAGCTAGCAGGCGGTCATCATCCTTTCTAGCTTGCAAGCGCCCCTCCTCCGGACGCACCACAACTATGCCGGCACGCTGACGACCCGCCGGAACTCCGCGGCGAACGCCTGCGCGATGCCCGCGGCACGGCGGAGGTACTCGTCGTCATCGAGATCGGCGTCCCCACGTCGATACCGTGAGCCCAACCGCGCCAACGCGTCGGCGCCCTCGTTCAACGGATCACCGGAATGACCAGGAACCCACCGCAATTCGATCCGCTCGCGCTCGACATAGATGCGGCGCCGGGCGACGTGCAGGCAGTGTTCGCGGTCAGGCACCTCCAATGGGTAGTCGGCGGGCATGGCCGGCTCGCCGCGCTTCCAGCGGTTCACCATGGCGATGGCGAGCTGGCTGTCCGACAACACCGTCAGGTGGTGGCGGGGCAACTCCGACACCGCGTCGCCGATCGCGCGTAGCTCGGCAACGAGCACCGGTTCGGTACCGACTCGTCTGGGCGACGACCGGTACCCGGCCAGGCCGTAATCCCCGGACGAGGCGAGCCAACCGAAGCCGGCGTGCCGTTGCCGCACCGAGCCGTCGGTTGCCACAGTGACGGGCCCGCCATCGACGGGTCGTGAGGACGGGTGCGGCGCCGGCTGTGCCGGGCAGGCGTTCTGCAGGTGTGCGACGGCGTCTGCCAGCAATGAGTGATCCGCGTGGTCAGGGCGTTCGATCCACCAGTCCCTCGCTGCCTCGGAGAGCTGCCCGGCGTAGCGCCACAGCGGACTCCCGCAGGACAGGTTCACGACGAATCGGAACCGCTCCGGTTCCGGCTGTCCGGCGCGGACCGCGTCGATGGCATCCAGCGCCGCCACCTCGGGATTGGGCGCCGCCACCGCTCCTGCGCACGACCAGGACTCCGCGACCGCCGCATACCGGTAACCGAATGCCGTCTCGGCGACCGCGATCGCGACGGACTCGGCGGGGCGCGGCCGGGCGAACACCAGGTCGACGCGCCTGGGTCGTGCCTGAGGTACCTGCACCATCTCCCACCTCCCCGCGGGTTTCGATGGGGAGACCTTAGAGGTGGGCACCGACAATGCATCGGCGCGCGACGTACACCGCTTCCAGCGGCCCCACAGCAATCGCCGATACTCTGCGACCGATCGGGGGGACGGCGATGCAGTTCGGTGTGAACAAGGACGGCGAAAGCTCATCGCCACGTGCCTGGTTTCGGCGTGACCATGAACCGAAAGGGTTGGGCCGCAGCGGGATCATTTTGCTCGCACTAGTCGGTGCCATCACGGTTGTCGTGGTGGCCTACATCGGGTTCGTCACTGTCGTTCACGACCCGGACACCACCGATCCTGAACTCGCGAATTTCAGCCCTACCCTGCAGCACGAGCGGGTCCAGGCGGCGATCGATGCGCTCAATGACGGCGCCCCTGAGCGGGGCTTCACCCGTTTGGAATACGTTCCGGGGTCCACCGTGCAAAGCGATGTCTACCTCGGTCAGGAAAGAAATATCCGAGCGGCCATGCCGCCGGAAGGCTGCCGCTACGACCTCAACCATGTCGAGGATGCCGGTGGCCAAGGCAGGAAGCTGGTGCCAGGGTTGTCCACACCCCTGCCGATCTATCAGCTGAACGCGATTGTGGATCAGCAGTGCCCGGGAACGCCGCCGATGTCGCGGACCTTGTCCTTTCTGCTCGTCCATCACTGGGGACACTGGACGCCGGTAGCGGTCGCGAACAGCTGACGGGCGACGCCGGAGCCAACCGTCACCACCATCCGACCGAGTTGTCGGTGTCCATCGGCATACTGTGCGGCTCGCTGGAGATTCCACGTCGAGCGAGAGGACTCCGGCATGACAACCCGCATCGCGACACTGAACATCCGCCACGGTGGCAGCAAGTTCGGTGATGCACTCGCCGCACGGCTGCTCGGCTATGACGCCGATCTGCTCGTGGTCACCGAGTTCCGGGCCAACGACGCAGGTGCCGCACTGATTGCCCAGCTCGAACGCGCCGGATACACGACCACGCACCCTCTGGCTGACCCGAAGCAGAACGGCGTGCTCATCGCCTCCCGCACTCCGATCGACCGGGCGGCGCCGTTCACCCGGGACCTGCCCACCCGGCACCTGTGGTGCGCCGAGTTCGACGGCGTGATCGTGTGCGGGGTCTACCTGCCGCAGGCCCACGCCAAGCTCCCCTACTGGGAGGCCCTGATCGACCGGGCCCGCCACAGCGGCGTCGACCTGCTCATCGGTGACTTCAACACGGGCAACAACGATCTCGACAAAGACCCCAAGGGCACGAAGTTCATCGGACCGGAGATGCCCGGTCGCCTGATCGCCACCGGATACACCGACGTGTGGCGGTCTCTTCACCCGACCACCCGCGAGTACTCGTGGTTCAGCCGCCCCGGCGACAACGGGTTTCGCCTCGACTACGTCTTCGCCGCGCCGGAGTTCGCCCAACGCGTCCAGGCGTGCCGATTCGACCACGAGCCGCGGCTTGCCGGCGAAACCGACCACTCGGCGCTCGTCGCGTCGTTCGACTGACCGCCAACCAGGAAAGGAGACCATGAGCGATCAGAGGTGTGCGCCACGTGCCCGGTGGCCGCTGAGCATCATCCGCGGTTCGAAACTTCCTGCCCCGCACCGTGTCCACGTGACGGTCACGTTCTACATGAGCTCCGACGTGGGGACCGTTGACCTCGCGGTGCACGGGTGCGAGATCGGGGTAACCCCGCACGAAGCCGTCGACCGCACCAAGGAATTCGTTCTCGTTCAGCTGCACCGGGTGCTCACGCAGCGGGGTGAAACGTTCGAGCGGTGGTGGGCTGAAGACGAGCACGGCAATGTCCTCGAATCACGCGACGACTACCAACGGCCTCGCCGGCCGCGGATGTGGAGCTAGGTCAGGCGGCTCATGAAGGTCACGACCTTCGGACTGCGACAATCGTGGCGCAGTGTCAACCACCCTAGCGAGGGCGAGACTTCAGCTGTTCGCCTCCTGGACACCAAGGTTCGTGGCATTCTCACTTCCGATCGCGAGAACCTAGACAAGCACGATTTACATGCACAGAACGTGGGTAAAGTATGTCGACTCCTGAGCTTGGCCGATTGACCATCGTCCCGCCGAGACAGGTGTGGCCGCACGAGGCACTCAACTTCACTCCGTGGCTCCTACAGAACGTTGATGTGCTCGGAGATCTTCTCGGGATGGACCTCGAGCTCGAAGTCGCCGAGCATCCAGTCGGCGATTTCTCGCTGGATCTGATCGGCCGCGACCTCTCCGACGACAGCGTAGTCATCGTCGAGAACCAGCTGGAGGCCTCCGACCACGGCCACCTCGGCCAGATTCTCACCTATGCCGCCGGCACGGATCCCAAGACCATCGTGTGGGTCGCTACCCGATTTCGCTCCGAACATCGAGCCGCGCTGGATTGGCTCAACGAGCACACCGATCCCGACACCCGTTTCTTCGGGGTCGAGATCGTCGTCGTCAAGATTGGTGATTCCGACCCGGCACCCAATTTTGTGCTGGCAGCCCAACCTAACGACTGGGGAAAACAAGTCAAGGCCGCCACCGCAACGGCCGGAACAAGCGAGAAATCTCAGCATTACTGGAACTTCTGGGAATCGTTCCTCAACACTCTCACTGATCGCCATCCCACCTGGACCAACCGTAAAACCTCTAGCCGGGACAATTTCTACGATTTGTCAACCGGCACTGGGGGTGTCGTCTTCGCGATCACCTTCGCGAGTGACGGTCTCCGCCTGCAGCTGTATTTCAACGGTGCTGCTGAGCTCAATCTGTCCCGCTTTCTGGCGTTGCGGGACAAGAAGGAACAGTTCGAGCTTGCGCTCGGGGAGTCGGCCAAGTGGGACGAGAAACCGGGCTTGAAGTCAGCCGCAATCTACGTGTCCTCGCCGTTCGATGACGTGACTAATGTCGAGCAGTGGTCGGCGATGATCGACTGGCTCATTGACCAGCTGGCCCGATTCCGGAGAGCCATCGACGCGGTGGGCGGTCTGGGCTCGTTGGTCTGACGAGGCTGTCGGTGTCTGCGCTGATGCAGCCGTTGCGGCATAGATTGGTGCTGTGTGGCCCGTAGCTTTGAGCTCGACGACCCACCGCTGGTCCCGAAACGGGCCACCCTAGATCATTACGTGGCGGCTCCCCCGTCACGGGCCTGCTGAATCTGGTTCTTGATCTCCCGATAGGCCTGCACGCGGGCCATCACCGCATCGACCGCCGAATCCTGCTGTGTGGTTTCCGGGGTCGCCTCGATGCCGTACAGCATGGCGCTCAACTTCGCCTGCAGCTCGGCGCGCCGCTCGGCGACCCGGGCGTCCTCGCGTTCGGTGCGGAGCGACTTGTCGATGAGCTGGGCTTCCTTCGCGCATTTGCCGATGAGCTCCACCCGTTCTGTCGCAACGACTTCCAGGTTCGCGGCGGTGGTCTTGGCCTCCGCGAGGATCTTGCGGTCCTCTGCGCTCGGCTTGTCCAAGGCCGACAACTTTCCGATGACGCCACGCAGTGCATGCGCCTTCTCGAAGTTGTCGGTGATCGCCTTGACGTCGGCGCTGAAGTCGACGTCGCCCAGCCATCCGGCGCGAGCGGCTTCGGATGCGGTCACCTGCTTCACCGCGCTCAACGCGGATTCAACAAGCGCGGCATTCTGCTTGCCGAGCGTGTCGATACGCCGTTGCTTCTCCTTGCGGACCCGTTCTTCGCGTTGATGTTTGGCGTTGGCCGCCAGCGCCGCCTGCTCGGTGCGCTTCCGTTCCTGCGCCTCGTAGCTGCGTTGCTCAAGCGCAACGACGATCTTGTAGCCGGCCCAGCCCACGACACTGACCACGGCGACGACGCCGAGGACGATCCACACCGGCTTCGGCACCAGCGCGATGACCACGATGACGAAGAAAATGACGCCGCCCGCGCCCGAGGAACTCTTGTTGCTGCTCACCAGGTACCTCCAGATACTCGTCGATGCGACGCTCTGCTGTCATTGAATTGACTGGGCCAAAACGCTCCCGTGGCTGGCCGGGCCGGCGCTCTCCCGGACCTCATCGATCACGAGGTTCTGGGTGGGTGATCCGTTCCAGGACTGTCGGACGGTCTTGCACCACCACGACATCAGGGAACTGGGCGAGCAGCGCACACACGAATGCCGACCGCTTGACGTTCAGGTAGTTGAGCAGCTCGATATGACTGAGAGTCCCGTTCTTACACAACTGTTCCCGGGCCCCGACGATCATCCATGCCGGTACCAACTGAGGTCCTGATGCGCGCGCCCGCGACCGCTCCGTCTCCACCCACACGCCCGTACGGTCGAATGACGTCATCCAATTGGTGCGCTTGTTACTCAACGTCTCGACGACATCGCTGCCCTTGAGGGCCTCGGTGATGCGCTCCAACAGGTCGTCGTCGAGTTCGACGGCCTTCTTGCGACGACCTCCAGAATCACCAGTCATTCGCCTTGCCTCCTATCGGTCATTCCGCTTGCAATCGGCGATGCCGAGTGCGCTCGCTCGAGCCGGACAGGATGACAGAGACCACCGACACAGACGAATCGTCTTGACTTCCCGGAGGCCATTCGCCATCGGGTTGTCGGTGTGCGATGAGACGATGCTCCGCATGGCAGAACGATCGTCCGTCGAAACTGCGGCTTCGCTGGCCGCCGTCGGCGTCGGCGGTTACCAGTTGTTTCGGCTCGTCCGACAGCTACGGCATCGGGCAACCCGCCCCGACATGGTGGATCCGGGCAAGGACCTCGTGCGCTGGCTGCAGTGGGTAGCGTGCGGCCTCGCTGCCGCCGTGGCCCTCGTCGCCGTTGCGTTGTTCGCCTGGCTGGGGCCGGTAGCGATCATCCTTGTGGTCGTCTGCGTCTTGGTCGCCGTCGTGGCCGGGGTCGTTGCCGCCGGGTGGCTCTGGGTGGTGGCAGAACAACGCCGCCGCGCCTGCCGCTACGTCATCTGCGAGGAGGATTACGCAGATGCTCCCCGACAGATAAAGTCGACGATGCGGCGGATCTACCGTTCAGCACGGTCAGTGCGCTCCGGCGCAGCCCACCAACAAGACATGTTCGGTGACCTCAGCCTTGATCAGGTCGTGTACGCCGCGGCCGAACGTGCCATCCTCAGCTCTGAGCTCTCCGCCGGAATCCGCGACCTCCGCCCTGACGCCAAGGCAGCCGACCAGGCGCTGATCGAGAACGTCAACGAGCAGATAGGTGCGATCAAAGACGAATTGGCCACCGTCGAAGCGACATTCAAGCGCAGCGCCAGAACTGCCGACAACCTATCGGAACGCATCACCGAGCCTGAGCGCCGGCGCGCCGCCGAGCATGAGAAGGAAGCTGCTGAAGCCGCGGCCAGCGACCGGCGAGAGCGGGCACGTACCCGCCTCGAAGAGGTCAGCATGCGGGCCGATGCAACCCTGGACCTGTCGCACGGCGACGTGGAGGACAGGATCGACGCCGTCGCTGCCGGGTACGACGAAGCCAAGCAGGTCTCCGACCAGATCCTGAACGACCTCAACGGTGTCCAGGCACCCCGCGCCGATACCAGGAATGCCTCGGCTACCACCACCCGCGACTCGGTGCGGAAAGCAGCGAAATTCACTGCGGGGCAAGCTACCAAGTGGTCCGCCGCGGTGGCGAAAGTGAGTGCGGACAAGCTCAAGAATCGTGGCGATAACGCGCCGTCGAAACCGTGACCTCGGCGGACAAGTGAGCGGGCCAATGAAGCAAGGATGCACAACGTGACCACATTTCGGGCCGGACGCAACGACGAGCCGTCCTTCCTACAGCGAGTCGCCGGTGCTGTCGGCCTCGGCGACGGTCCGGAGGCCACCGTCACCGACGATCTCGACGGGTGGCTGGACCGGACTCTCAAGGATGCACTCGGCTTCAAGGTTCAGCGAGATGACGATGGCGATATACCGATTCCTTACGGGAGTGCGGTGGTGTTCGTCCGACACAGCGAACCGGAGTCACCGTTTCTCGAGATTTTCGCGCCTCTTCTTGAGGGCTTCACGATGTCGCCAGAGGTCTACGAGGCGGTCAATTCGATCAACATGCAGGTGGCGATGGCCAAGGCCATCGTGGATGCCGATGAGAAGCAGATCATCCTGACCGCGGCTCTCCCGGTCATCGGCACCTTGTCCTCAGATGAACTCATGCTGGCGATCGAGTTGGTAGCCGAGGCCGCCGACCACTTCGACTCGTTGTTGCAGAAGAGGTTTGGCGGCACCACGATGCTCGATGACAACGCTGACGAGTTCAATGTCTAGGCTGCTCCGCCAGTTCAGCGACGAAATCGCCGAGCTGGCCGCACGAGTCGCGGCGTCCACCGCCACAGTCACGGGTCTGACGCGCGACTTCGATCAACCGAGCGGCTCGGCCTGGTTGTACGACGACGAACATCTGGTCACCAACAACCACGTCGTCGAAGATCTGGTCGATCCGATCGAAGTGCGGTTCCCCGAGGAGCCGGCGACCCGCGCACTCGTGGTGGGCCGCGACCCGCTGACCGACCTGGCGGTGTTGCGGGTCGACCGCACCGCCATCGCCCCGCTACGACTTGCGGAGCGGCCCGCCCGGCTCGGTGAGCTCTGCCTGGCCGTCGGCAGCCCACTCGGCGAGTTCCCGGCGAGCATCAGCATCGGCATCGTCAGTGGCCTCAAGCGCAGCCTCCCCACACCTGACCTCAGCGCCATCTTCGATGTCATCCAGACTGACTGCGCGATCAATCCTGGCAACTCCGGCGGGCCGCTGGTCGACGTCGACGGCTGTGTGATCGGCGTGAACACCGCGGGCGTCTCGGAGGCCGACGGCATCGGATTCGCCATTCCGGCAGAGACAGTCGCCGATATCGTGCCCGAGCTCTTGTCACACGGCAGCATCCAACGGGCATCACTGGGCATCGGCGTGGCAGTGCGGAAAGTCGACGGCGGCGCCGCAGGCGAGGCGTTGGTGGTGACGTCGGTCAGCGAGAAGGCGGCAGGTCCACTACTGCGGGGTGATGTGCTGCTCGCGATCGGCGATCGGCCGGTGCACAGCCAGAACGAACTACTGCGGGCATTGCGTCGCCGGGTTGCCAACCGCAAGGTTCAGGTGCTGGTCTGGCGCGAGGGGCAGGAAGTTTCAGTGGAATGCCTGCCGCGAAGCCGGTAGCTCAGGAAGTGACGACACAGACTCGTGAGGACACCGTTCCGAAGTGTCCATCATCAGAACGGCGGAACAGACATGGTTGACAGCAACACCCGGCACGACATCGTCGAGGCGCTCAAGTCATGGGATCGCACCGCGGCAGCGGCCAAACTCGCCAAGTCTGAGCAACTACGAACCCAGTTCGTCCAGCGGTTTCCCACAACCGCATGGGCCGAGCTTCCGCTCGCGGATTTCGCACTCGGACAAAACAATCAGGACGTCGTGTCCTACTGGTTGGAGTTCAAAGACGGGCTGATCCCCAGCATGAAGGGCGGCTCGGCGTACAAGCACCTCATCTACCGAACCACCGCGGGGCCGTGGTATTTCCCGAATGAGTACGAGTCGGTCGGCCAGGCGTGGGAAGCGATCCGGGCGGGGTTCGTACAGATGCTGAGTCTCGCCGCCGAGGACAAGTTCGACGACGCCGACGACGTCAAGTCCCTCTACGCCGCCCCTGCCCTGCGGGCCAAGCTGCTGTGCATGTACTACCCAATGGACCTCATCGCGGTCTCATCCAATGACCACATCGAACACTACCTGCGGGCATTGGGCGAAAAGCCGGCCACCTCGGTTATCCGGGCCAACCGGCAGCTGCTCAACACGCTGCGAACGATCCCGGAACTCGCCGATCTGTCCAATCGGGAACTCGGCATCTTTCTGTACCACTGGCATAACCCCCGCCCCTCGAAGCGCGTCGTGAAGATCGCCCCAGGCGAGCAAGGAAAGTTCTGGCAGGACTGCCTCGACAACAACTTCATCTGTGTCGGCTGGGATGCGGTTGGTGATCTCGCCCAGTTTGGCGGCAAGGATGAGTTTCGTGATGCCTTCCGGGAGCACTATCCGTACAACAGGGTCGAGCAACAAGTCAGCCGGAAAGCCAACGAACTCTGGACGCTGAGGGAACTTCAGCCCGGCGACACAGTCATCGCCAACCGAGGCACTGAATACATGCTCGGTGTCGGGACCGTCAACGACGTCGGCTACATCTGGCACCCTGAACGCGCGGAATACAAGCACACGGTCGGTGTGGACTGGGACATCTCGCGTGGCGGACCGATCGACCAGGTAAAGGCTTGGGCAACAACGACGGTCTCGAAGGTGTCGGCCGAGCTGCAGCGAAAGCTCCTGGGGCGGGGGTCAATCCCCAAACCCGTTGAGGCCGACGCGAAGCTGCTCGAACTCGAATCCGCGCTGAGTCGGCGTGGCCAGGCGATCCTGTACGGGCCTCCGGGGACCGGTAAGACCTACATTGCTCGTCGTGCCGCGGCCTGGTTACTGGACGGCGGCAGCGCGAACGCACAGGCCAACGAGATACTCGGCGACACCGATGCGCTCGCTGTCCGTGAACAAGCGTTGGCCGAACCGACCGGCCCCGGCAAGTCGGCCCGACTAACCCGAATCACGTTCCATCCGTCCTACGCCTATGAGGATTTCGTCGAGGGCTTCCGACCCCAGCAGTCCGACGACGGCGCCATGCAGCTCGTTTTGACCGACGGGATCTTCAAACGGGTCTGCGAAACCGCCCACGCCGATCCGGACAACACCTACATCGTTTTGATCGATGAGATCAACCGCGGCAACATCCCCAAGATCTTCGGGGAACTGATCACGCTTATCGAGAAGGACAAGCGGAGCCTGACCGTTCAACTGCCGCAAAGCGGTGACAGCTTCTCGGTACCTCCGAATGTTCTGATCGTCGGCACCATGAACACCGCCGACCGCAGCGTCCACCTCTTGGATACCGCACTGCGCCGACGCTTCCAGTTCATCGAACTGCTCCCCGACGTCGAACTTCTGGAAGGACGCTCGGTGGGTACCCTGGCGCTCGATGCGTTCTTGGGCGGCCTGAACGACGAAATTCGCAAGCGCTTCGGCCGCGACAAGCAGATCGGCCACGCGATGTTCTACCAAGACGGTGACATCATCGACACCCCTGAGGATTTCGCAGCCATCATCCGCTACGAGCTGATCCCACTCCTCCAGGAGTACCTGTACGAGGATTACCAGGCCCTCGGCGACCTCCTGGGCGGCGTGGTTGATACACAGGCCGAACAGATCGCCGAGCTCGCCAACGATCCGGATGGGCTGTGCGTCGAGCTGGCGAACAAGTACGGCAGCGCGTCCGTGTGACCATGCGCCAGACCGTCGAGCTCGCTGAGTACCAGACGAAGTGTGAACCTTCGGGCAAGCCAACGCCTGCGGATCTGAAGATGGCCGAGAAGCTCTCGGCCGGAAGCGCACGGCTGGATGTGCGCTGGCTGGCCGACGGGCAGGTGGAAGTCAAGGCCTCATCGTGGGTCGGCGTGGTGCAATTTTCCGAGGTGCAGATCCGCGTCGTACCAAAGCTGGTCGGTGGATCCTTGCGGGTGCTGCGAATGGTCGAATACGCCAACGGGATCCGGCTGCTGTCGCATCTGCCGCCCGATCAGCGTCTGCCGGCCGACGGCACCGACCTGTTTCAGCTCATCGTCATGGCCCTGGTCCAGGAAACCAAGGAGCTGATCCGGGACGGGCTCATCCGTGACTACCGACCCACCGAGGATGCCCTCACGGTGCTACGCGGCCGCCTGCGCATGCGCGATCAGTTTCTGCGCCGATACGGCACGCTGCACCGATTGGAGTGTCAGTTCGACGAATACGACGGCGACATACCGGAAAACCAGCTGCTCGCAGCGGCGCTTTCCGCATCGGCAACCCGCGTCACCGACGATGCGCTGAGGGCCGACACCCGCGGGCTCGTCGGAGTGCTTGCCGGAACATGCGAACCTCCCACCCATGATCCCGAGTGGTACACCCGCCGAATTCACTATGACCGCCGCAACTCTCGGTACCGAGCCGCGCACGAGCTGGCCGTCATGGTGTTACAAGGGCTGGCGCTCAACGACTTGCACAGCACCAGCCACCAAGGCATCACCGCCTTCATGCTCGATATGAATGCCGTCTTCGAACGATTCGTCACACGCCTCGTCTCGCAAGCCCTGGCCGGCAGTCCGCTACAGGTGAGCGCTCAGCAGAGCTTCGGCGCGGTTGTCGTCGACGAGAGCACTGGTGGCACCTACACCACCATCCGACCTGATCTCGTCGTCGTCGACACCCGGTCGGGCCGAAAGGTCCCCGTCGACATCAAGTACAAGCTTTACGAGGACAAAAAGTTCGGCACCGGCGATATCTATCAGCTCTTCACCTACGCCTACGCGCTCGGGTCGACCGAATCGACACGCAACGCCGGTGTCCTCTATGCCTCTACGACCCCGGTGAGCGGACCTGCGCTGCGGATCAAGCCGCAGGCGGGTGTGGCCGGTGCGCACATCCGCGGTGCCGGGCTCGACGTGGCCGGGTTGGTGGACGCGTTGCATGGCGCCCTTTCCGAGTCGGCATTGAGCACGGTGCGCGAAGCGGTTCATGGCATCGTTGGGCTGGTATGTAGCACCGGACAAGCGGGGACGCCATGATTTCACTGCGTGAACGACGCCCTGGGGCTGTCAGACAAACAGCAGCAGCTCCGTCGGCATGTACGAATACGGTCCGAGTACCGGAAACCTGCTACATCGGCATCAGCCGGTGACCACGTTCGCATTGTGCAACTTGGAGTGACGATGACCAGAGCAGACCGATCGCCAGATTCGCTCCTCAAAGCGTTGACGGACGTGCGAATCCCCGTGGAGAACCACAACTTCATCCGTCGGATCGTGAACGCGATAGGCATCGCCGAATTCCGGGCAGTACCGCGGTCAGACAAGGGATACATCAGGGCCATCCGCCGCGACGGCCCTCCCGACCTTCACATCTATTTCGGCTACACGACCGGGTTCGTCTCCGAACAAGAGGTGATCCGTGCGGCGGGCAATGGGGCCGGCCGCGGCAGGAGCAACTCCCAGAAGAAGACATGGTACGTCGAGCACCCGACCAACCGCGTGTACCACGGTCGTGAGGACCGCGCTCGTGATGTCAAGCGGCAAGCAAGCTTCTGCCGCTGCGGCATGGAGTTGTCCCTGACCGGAATCTGTGCCAATTGCGACTGAGGACATCGGCTAAACGATCACGGAACTTAGCGGCCGCCGGCCAGCACCTGGTGGCCCGAAGTGTCACCCACGCGCGTACAGCAGACCCCCCATTCAGTGCGATGGGAGCTGCTCTGGCTAGCATGCGCGGATGCCGCTAGCAATTGGTGACAACGTCGCTGGATACACGATCTTGCGACTCCTTGGCGCCGGTGGAATGGGAGAGGTTTACCTCGCCCAACACCCACGCCTGCCTCGACCAGATGCACTCAAGATGCTGCACACCGAGGCATCGATGGACGACGACTTCCGACAGCGTTTCATTCGGGAGGCCGACCTCGCGGCCAAACTGACGCACCCCAACATCGTCACCGTGCACGACAGAGGCGAGTTCGATGGTCAACTCTGGATTGCATCCCAGTACGTGGATGGAACCGATGCTGCACAGTTGTTGCATGAATCGTATCCAGCCGGTATGCCAGCCGACGTGGCATCAGCCATCATCCGCGCGATCGCCAGCGCACTGGATTACGCGCACGACCAGGACCTGCTGCATCGGGATGTCAAGCCCGCCAACATCCTTCTCAGTCACCCCGATCGCAACGGAAGGCGCCACGCATACCTCGCCGACTTTGGCATTGCGCGGTCGCTGACCGAAGCTAACGGCCTTACCGCCACAAATATGACGGTGGGAACCTTCGCCTATAGCGCCCCCGAACAGTTGTTAGGTGAGGGTGTCGGCAACCAGGCCGACCAGTACTCTCTGGCCGCAACCGCGTATCACCTACTCACGGGATCGCACCTGTACCCAAGCTCCAACGCCGCAGTCGTCATCAATGATCAGATCAACACCGCTCCGCCCAGCCTGGCCGAAAAGCGCCCAGAACTCGCGAATCTTGACCCCATACTGCAAATGGGCCTGGCGAAACGGGCCCGCGACCGATTCCTCCGCTGCGTTGACTTTGCCGAAGCACTCGCTGATCACATCGATTCGCCGGGAGGCTCAGGACCGGTGGACCCCACAATCGCTGCACCGAGGCCCGTCGTGAATCCTGCGCTCAACGGTCTGTCCGTGGAGCAGCCAGCTCGTGATCCGAAGAAACACTGGACCAAGCTTCTCGTCGCCACTGTTATGACAGGCGTCATCGTTGTCGGTGGGCTGCTCGCCTGGCGGCCATGGCACACCGCCGACGTCGACCGTGTTCAGCAATCGGGAGTAACAGTCGAGAACATCGCGGTAGGCCCCAAACCGGCGGACGCGCACGCCGCCGCTACAGCGATCCAGGCCGCAGTCCCTCAGGTTACGAGCATCATTGACCTGAATGAAGACACTGACGCCAACCACCTGCTCGGTAGACCGAACGGCTATTCGGCGGCGACGGTATTGATCGATTCCCGCGCCGACTGCGATACGGGTTCTCCCGGTGCCAGTTGCGGAGCGACGATCGAGCAATGGCCCGATGAGACCACGGCTCGCCGCAGGGCCGACTACCTCCAACAGATTCATTCCTCCGTGCCGATCCTGGGCACGGAATGGACGACGTTAAGGGGCAGGTTGTTGCTAAGAGTGAGCGGCGAACTTCCGGCTTCGGCAGCCAAGGTCTATGAGGCCGCGTTCTCCTCCGAACCAACGACAAATCTGCCAGCACCGAATTCCAAAGAAGCTCTAGAGATCCGGGCGCATGAACTCGATCTGGTCGCATCGCAAGGGAACGCAGCTGCGGCCTACGAGTTCTACTCACAGAGGTGCAAGAAGAAGCTGGGCGATCTCGACAGTTACAAAGCTTTCCTCAACGAGTGGCTGAAAGGTCGCAACCCGCAATACTCCGGCGTCACGGTGAAAGTGACCGGCTCATCTGCTCAGGTGGTCTCAATCGACAACGACCCGAACACACCCGCAAGCTCCATGGACCCGAGGACGTGGACGTTCATCGACGGCGCTTGGCAATTCGACAACTGCTAGCTGAGGAACCGCTTGGGGGACTCACATCCCCTCTCGAGAATCATTGCGACACCGAGGTATTAACTGGCTACATTCAGCCTGCCAAATGCCTGGTGTTGAGAGCCTCGTCGAGAACTACCCAGGCGTTACGACCCGAACCAGCGCACTATCCGCTGAAAAAGGTTGGCCGAACCATCATTTCGAATGTCGTTCGTCGTACCGCTTCCGCCGCGCTCAGTGAAGGATGCGCTGCCGTAATCATCGGGTTTCTGCACCTGATAACGGCTGGGTAGACCCACCCGTTGTAGACAATCCCGGCCACGCCACTGGGCATCAATCGCACCGGACGCCCGGCAGCGTTCGCCACGAAACCATCGCCGTCAAAGATGCCAGCGTCGACCACCTTGGACGCCATCACATCACTACTGTCATCAACTCATTCGGCCTTACTCGCCGCGCCCAACAGCTCACTCCGCTTCCCACTCCACGACACCACGAGCGAATCCCGCGCCGGACTTTGGCGGCGTCACCCGCAACAGGGCCCTTGGTTCCTCGTCCGGCGCGCTGCGCATAGACGCGGTGGGAACCTGCTCGTCATCCGCCATGGATTACTCTCCAGGAGCGTCGGGGTCGCCTGACCGTTCATCTGTGCCGTCCTCCACCACCAATTCCTCAGCTAGTACGAAGTCGATCAGCTTCTTGACCGTGTCCTGTGCCTCCGAAAGCTGTCGGATCGAAGGCGCCTTGCTGTCACTCAACGGTTTCAGTCGATTCAAGCGAGCCGCGATCTGCGTTTCGACGGTTGTCAAGTCCCGCCAAACCGTGCAGCCAACCGGCAGATCGAGAAGTTTGCTTGCATAGGCGACCGTCACAGCGTGTCGTAATGCCGCCAGCGCCTCATCGGTGCTGGGTTCATCACCCATCGCACGCACCGCACCGATCGCGGCAGCGCCACCGGCGACGGATGCGGCTGCCACCGCAGCTGGCCCGGCCACCACCACTGCCGGTCCGGCCAGCGCCAGAGCAGCGCCGATTCCTGCCACGGCCCACCATCGCCGACGACCAGATCTGCCCACCTGCTGGTCAATCCGGCGCACCGCTTTGGCGACCTTCTCACCAGCGCTGCGAGACAGACCCATCGCGACGGCCAGGGCAGGCAGGGCATCCAGATCCGTGTCCTGGACATCAATCTCGTAGGGGGCGACCATCGATTCGGCGGCAAGCTGCGCCAGAATGGCTACCGCATCAGTGATTCCCCATCGCCCTTTGGGCAGCGCGGGTATCTCGGCCATCGCACAAACACCCGATTCACTGATGTGAGCCGCAGCCCAGTCGCCCTGAGTGAGATTTAGCGCAGCCCGGTACCGCTTGGCAGTCTTAGGGTCGAGGGCCTCAGCAATTAGCCGTCCGAAGTGCAGTCTGAGCAGCATGTCAGCATCGGCGTCTGTGATACGGGCCTCGACTTCGGTCGTCATTGCCGCGGACGATAAGCGCTGGCGCGGGTACAGCCCGTCTCCCACCAGAAGCCCAAGCGCTGGATCGCTCAAGTACTGACTCGCCGCATGCCCCAAGGTCTTCGTGATGCCGATTTCGAAGTCCTGGGCAGCGGGAAAAAACGATCCGATGCCGCGGCCAGCTGTGACCCCGTCGCGCACGCTGAACAGATTGGACCAGTCCCCCACTCGTGGGTAGGGGAAGTCTCGGCCGATCAACTCGGCCGCCTCGCGCAAAACTCTGTTGGCGGCAGGACTGCCAATGGTTACGAATCGGCGCACACGGAGTTGTGATGGAAGATGTGCGAGCAGGTCGATTGCGATCACCGAGCCCAGGCTGTGGCCTACCAGAACGATCTCGTCCAATTCATAGCTGTTCAGGTCATCAAGAATTCTCTGCAGGATCGCCGCTCGATTTCCCTCACCGCGCACATATCGGCCTACTTGGTCCAATTTGAATCCCCGACCGTAGCGCACACCTTGCCGTTGCACGGGACCAGCGACCGTCCAGCTCATGCGATGGAAGCCGAAGGCTTGTGCTACCTGGTTCTCCTGCAGCATTCGCTCCACCTCAGCCTGCCTGGCCTCGTAGTCCAGCCTCACACTCAGCTCGGTCGCACCCTTCGGGTGCTTGTAGGTCGGTTTGGGGGCTTTCGCCTTGATTCCGTCAGTCATCAACAGCGAGTAGTAATTCGGTGCAATCACCTGGGTGTCCGAGAGCGCAGGAAAGTCCGCCGCAACGAGGGATTCGTTCAACGCGGCCAACCAGGCCCGGCCCGGTCCACGCTCACCGATTCCATGCAGGTACAGCAGCTTCACCACGGCAATCGCCCTACGCTTCCAGTCGAGTTGTTCAGATGCTGCCCAACGGACGGCAGTACCGACGATCTGGTCCAGATAAACCATTGCTGCAAAATCAGATTCAATTCCAGATGCGATAGCCTCCGTCTGCCATTGCGGCTCACGATGCCGCAGTCCCCGGCGCCCCCAACAACTCAGACCGCTTCCCGCTCCACGTCACGACAAGCGCGTCCCGCGCACGACTACTGGCGACATAGAGCAGCGAACGCTCCCGCAACAGCGCTTCCGCTCGTTCCTCATCCGGCACGTTGCGCAACGTCGCAGGCAACGGCACGTGCTTTTCGTCGGCGCCTACGAGAACGACCCGGGAGAATTCCATCCCCTTCGCACGGTGCATCGTCATCACGAGTGGCTGGCCCGGTGTCGGGGCGTTCTTGTCGACGGCGCGCGCTGTGACATTGCGCTCGCCAAGCCCGCGAACGAAGCGATCGCGTTCGTCCTGGCTGCGGGTGAGCACCGCGATGCTCTCCGGCTCCACGCCCTCCTCCGCCAACCACGACTTGACCTTCGTTGCCACTGCCTCCAACTCGGCAGACAGATCAGCACATGAAATCAGCTCCGGTGCAGGGCCGTTCCGCGCGGACCGGTAGTCACTCGTCGATTCCTCGCCCTGTTCGAGATCGCGATATTCCGCGCCAGAGAGCACGCTCACAGCGAAGTGGAGGTTCTGCGCGGTGGTCCGATAATTCAGCGTCAGCCGGCGGGAGCGGCCGACAATCTTGATCCCGAAGCGGCTCAACACAACCGGGCTTCCGTAGATCCGCTGGTGCGAATCCTCGGCGATGAAGAGGTCATTCGACCCCTCGGCCACCAACGCCCGCAACAATGCCCAGTGCGTGGCATGCAGGTCCTGTGCCTCGTCGATGAGGACATGGTCAGCGAGGTAGGTGCCGTCACGTTCCGCACGAACGCACAGCGCCTCGGCGGCCAGTGCAAGGACTTCCGGAAAACTGATGGTTTCGTCCATCTGGCTCTGTCGACGAAACGCCTCGACGAGCTTCCAGACGGCGATGCGTTGCGGACGGCTGAGGCGCACTCCCCGACCGGGTCGCGCGACCTTCGCGTACTGCTCCAGCGTGGTGATGCGATTCGCGAGAATCACGGCCACGTATTCGCTCTCCAGAAATGCGGGGGTGGCCAGTTTCGCGTCGAGCCCCGAGTCGACGGACTGCGCAACCTCTCGCCACACCGCATCGGATGACGTTCGCTTGGAACTGAACTCGGTAGCGTGACCGAACACTCGCTCACAAGCCGCTGCCGCAGCGTCTCCAGACCGGTGCAGCACATCTCGACCGAGCGCATCGATACCACCGACGTACACTCCGGGATCTCCGGGCTTGTCGGCGATACGCAAGCCGGGGTCGAGGGCCTTGAGGTCGGTCTTGAGCCCCTGGGCGAGAGTGGCGTTGAAAGTGGTCAGGACGATCCTGGCGGCCGGGTTGTCACGGGCGAGGCGACGTGCCCGATGGATCGCGACGACGGTCTTACCCGTACCGGCGCCACCTGAAAGACGGAATGCCCCAGAGAAATCCGACTCGACGTACTTGCGTTGTTCGGGATGCAGGAAGGTACGCCACGCGGCGAAATCACCACCTTCGATGACTCGACGCAGCTCGTCGTTGTCTTCGATGAACGCGAACTGCATCTTCGAGGCCGGACGCTCCAGCGCAGCGATGATCTGCTGGTTCTCGTCGAGGGATTTGTCCAGCGGCTCTTTGGCGAATCCGTGGTTCTCCCGGATCGTCTCGATCGCAAGACCGGTGGCGAGTTCCAGCAGGGCACTGCCCTCCCATTCGAGCCCTTCGGCCGCCGCTTCCAACAGCGCCGACTCATCCGGTGCCTCCATCGCCTTGGCCGCGAGCACCGGGTTGATGCCCAACCCCTCCGTGAGGTCGGCGAACTTGTAGCCGACCCCGGCAAGGTAGGACAGCTCAGGTTTCGAAACCGGTTCCACGATGGCCGAATCCGGCACCGCCTCCGCGGGCGCGGACTCTCCGATCAGGCCTTCTAGCGTGCCGTTGATGGGGTTGACCCGAAGGGTCGCCTTCTCTGCGAGTTTGATCGCGTCGTCGTGTCCCCAGGTGCCCATGTAGATGTACGTCGGCCCGCTGGACTTGTCGTCCACCCGGAACAGCACCGCGCGATAGTGCAGGTCGACGCGACCCGTCCGCACCCGGGGATCGATGGCCACATGCAGCGGCTCGATGTGCAGAGAAGGTTGGGTGTCGTCGGCGGCGAGCTTCTCGAAGAAGTCGTACACCTTGTTCTTGACGGAACCGTCCAGCTTGGACATGCCCTTGCTGTTCGATGCGATAACCAGATTCGCCACCTACACCACTCCATTCAATTTCAAAGCCTCGACAATCTCGTCGACATCGGGCGGGCAAAGCGTCCATCCGTCCACGGGCTCACCCTGATCGAACACCACAGCGACCCGGCCGCCGGCCCAGGCCATGTCCAGCACATCGCCATTCGTCGTCTCGTAACCCAGCTCGGGTGCCGCAGCACCTGCGGCAGCCAAGGCCCGGATGAGTTCGCGTTCTGCGTCGGACACGGCCTCGTCGAACAGGAGCTGCCATTCCGCAGGCAGCTCGGGCTCTCCTGCCTCCGCAGGCCCGGACACCGGGGCCGATGCCAGCAGGGTGCGGGTGCTGACCCGGCCGGGGTCGCTGATCCCCAACCAGTTCGACAGCCGCAGCCATTTCTTCCACGCCTTCCCGCCCAGGTCTTCCAACCGCTCGTCTCGGTCATCGACGGCGAGCACGGCCTGTGGCGGGTCGGACGTGGTGCGGACGCCGGCGGTGACGGTGACGCTTCCGTCGGCATACGCCCAGCACATGTCAGGCCCGGTCGCTTCGAACGGCGACGATCCGTCGAGCGTTGCCAACGCCGCCGCGGTGACCTCGTCAGCATCGGACTTCACACGGTTGTCACTGCGGACGAACAAGTACGGCATCCACTTGCTGAAGTGTCGCCAAGCGTCGATGTCGGGAGTGACCACGAACTCCAGCAGCTGCGATACGGGATCTTTGGCCTGCAGTCTCACCAAACCAGGTTGCACGTGAAACTTGCTGGTGACGAAGTTTGCGGCCTTCTGATCGAACCAAGCTGGCTCGATCGACTCCCCAGATTTGAAGCGCTGCAGATCCTCATGACCGAAGGACCACACCAGATAGCCCGCGGCCCGCAATGCGGCACGTTTGTCGGCGTCGTCGGCGACGCGGTTGCGGTCTCCGGTTCCCGCGTGAAATGCGCGACCGTCGGCGAAGATCGCGATGCGTGGGATGTCCGGGTCGGCGGTCTGCAACACAAAGTCGGGTTTCACGAAGTCCAGCGAAACCTGCGGTCGCAGTGACCATTTCCGCGCCTTGCTGCCCTGCAGGGTGATGGTGGCCGCCGGACCGTAGGTGCCCGGCTTCTCCACGACGGCCGCACCCATCAACTTGAGCCGCTCGATGAACGAGCAGTAGAAGTCGCGTTCCAGGAACGACTCGTCACTGAGCGGCGTGCTGGGCGGTGCCTGCTCGGCTACCTCGGCGGTCCAGGCATCCAGGTCGGGTGTGCCGTGGACGCCGATCTCGAGGATGCCGTCGAGCAGATTCAATGCGGTCAGCCGTGACACCTTGTCCATCTCGTAAGGCGCAGCGAACGGCAGCAGGCAGCGATGGCAGGCCAGCCGATCCTCGTCCCGACAGGGGCATTCCCGCAAGATCTGCCGGGCGGCCGCCAACACTGCAAAAACCTTGGTGTGGTCGGCGAATTCGGCGAGGTATCCGGTCCCGCCGGGAACCGTGTCGTGGATCAGGAGCGCGCGCCGGTCGGGCGCCCACAGCGCATCGCTGATGGTGGCGACGTCGAGATGCTCGGGTGATCCGCCGATCACCTCGCGCAGGCCGAGCAGGATCGCGGCGGCCAGGCTGGGATGGGCGAAGTTGTCGTACTCCATCTGCGGTGGCAGGTGCAGGAGCACGCCCTGCGTCCTTAGTCGTCGCGCGAGCGCGATGTCGCGGACGTCCTCGGCGGCCGAGCCCCGCAAGCGACACCAGGTGCGGTGCTCGTATCGACTGTTGCGGCCGGCCTCCCGGTCGAGTTGCCCGCATGACGCGCAGACCCGGAACAGGCCGCTGGTCGATTCCTGCCCGGCGATCATCCGGGTCTTGCCCTTGGACGCCCGTCCGCCGAGGTTGATCCAGCGAATATCCAAGCGCCGCAGGTATTCCGCACCGAACGACGAACTGGAGCGAAACCAGGTGCGGCCGACCTGGGTGGGGTCGACGTCGGCGGCGGTCACCACGATGAACGGTTCCTGTGCGCGGTTGTCGCGCAGGTCGTTGATGGTGGCCTCATCCCGGCGCACTTCCGCCGACACCCGGGTCATTTCGACGACCGGCAGGTGCTGGCTCACGTCGGCGATGCCCGTGCTGTGGCAGCGTGGGCAGCTCGACACGGGTTCGGGTCCCGCGGACGAGCTGCTGCGGACCCACCCGCACTGCGGGCAGACCTGCCAGGCGTGGATGTTGGATTCACCGGTGCCCAGGTCAACCGCGTCGATGGTGACCGCGAGGCCTTGGGCGTAAAAGGTGGCGCCGGGTGCGAGTTCGGTGAGTGCCACACGGGAGCCTCGTTGGTAGCTGAGTTGCTCGCCCATGTAGTCGTTGCTGTCCGGATCAATCCAGGTAACGCCGACATCAAGGGTCACCGCGTCGTCGAGCAGTGTGTAGTTGGGCAGTACGCCGTACCGTTCGAGCACCGAGATCCAGTAGTCGCGGGTCAGTGAAGTGATCTGGGCGCCAAGCAGTTTCCGTGATCCCTTGGCGATCTTGAAGGCCCGGCGGTCGTCGTCGGTGGCGGCCGGGGAGGTGGCCCGGCGTTCGAACTCGGGCAAGTCCGCCTCGACGGTCGCCTGGCGTTCGGTGAGTTCCTTGAGATCAAGTTGCCATTGGTGGGCCGCGGCCATGAGGCGCTGGGTAAGGCCACTGGGACCGCCCTGAGGTGGTGCGCTCGCCCAGGATCGCAGGGCGGCGACGGCGTCCGGGCTGAGATGCTCCCCGAACTGGGCCAGGAAGCGGTCCAGTAGCGCCTCGGCGTCGGTGGCAGCCGTGTCCATCAACCGTTCCAGCCAGCTGTCCGCCACATTGTCGCCGAGCACCGATCGCGCATCCTTGGGCGCCACCAGCTGCGGGTCACGGGCGAACTGGTCGACGATGTGCGCTATGTACTGGCGCTGCAGGATCTCCTCGGCACTCAGGAACGTCGCCGGCGGGCGCACATCCCCCTGGATCACCGACAGCGGCTCGAACAGTTTGGGCAGGTGTTCGCCACGGCCGCGAACGTAGGCCAGCACCAATGAGTTTCCGGTGAGCCGGCCCGCGCGCCCGACACGCTGCAGGTAGGACGACACCGATCGGGGCAGCGATCCGAGCATGACGGCGGACAGGTCACCGATGTCGATGCCCATCTCCAGGGTCGGGGTCGCGACGAGCACGTTGGGTGCTTGCGGGTCGGTGCCGCCGCGTTTGAAGGCAGTCTCGTATTCGAGGCGGGTCTTGGTCGGCAGCAGGCCGGTGTGTTCCCGCGCGACAACGCGTTTCATCTCCGTGGAGTCGTAGAGACGCCGGTAGAAGTTGTCGGCCTTCGCACTACGACGCAGCCGCCCGGGGCAGCGGATCAACGTGCAGGGTGCCCCGTCGAGTTCGTCGACGGTGGTGGCACTGCCCGGCACCGGGGTTTGGCAGATGTCACAGGCCAGTAAGTGCCGCTCGTCGAGGAGCGCTTCCAGCGTGGGAGCGCTGACCTGGACGCTGGCCGGCGACAATCCGTAGACGGTGGAGCCGGTCTCGGTGGTGACAGTAGACAGCAACATCTGCTCGGCGAGTTCGGCGAACAGCGCCTTGGCCAGGAAGGTGCCGTCGTGGGGGCTGACATCCAGGCATCGAGACGTCCATTGCGCGTACCAGGAGGACGGGGCTGTGATCGGGTCGAATCCCTCTGGCAGGGCACCGGTTCCGGACTTGAGGGCCGGGAAGGCCGGAGCGGGGCGACCTTTCGGGAAGGCGGGCATGCCCTGGCCACGTGGTCGCCCACCCCACACGTGGTACCGGTTGGCGTTCTTCTCCAGGTAGGGCCGCAGCCAGTCGTGGTGAATGCCGCCGCGGGTGCGCATCCGCTCGACCGTCCCCCGCACCCACTGGGCCGCCGCGGTATCGGACACCCCGGTCAGCGGGAACTGGGCGGGGTCGGCCTTGTCGAGGGCACGCCTCCCGATGATCGGCGCCTTGTGCGCCGCCCCGAGGTAGACCTCGGCGACGACGCTGCCGGTGAGCTCCAGGGTGCGGCCGGTGCGGGACTGCAGACCGAATTCGAGGTCGACGTCGAACCGCAGCCGGCGCTTGGCCTTGTTCTCCGCGGCCCGCCGCGAGTTCGGGTGCACATCGGGCTTCCAGAACGCCACGAACTCGTCGCGGTCCACGATGTCGGGGGGCAGCAGTTGGTAGCGCAGCATCGGATCGTTGCCGGCACGGTCGATGACGGCTCGGGCGAGCTCGTCCAGGTCGAGCTCGGCGTCACCCAGCGCTCCGCGCAGCGCCGTGCGCAGGCTCAGGCTGTGCGAGCGTGCCTGCACGAACCCGGCGCGGTGCGCGGCATCCTGCACGCTGTCGGTGAACATCAACGCCTTCTTCTCGGCGGCGTCGAGGTGCTTGTCGCCGAACAGGTTCGACAGGGTCACCGACAGCTGTGTGGCCACCGCGCTGCCGAGGAACCGGATTCCGTCGACGGCACCACACGCCGGGCACATGTCGTTCTTGGATTGCTCGTCGGCGTCCGGTCCGATCAGGGTGAGCACCGGCAGCACCCGGCCGTCGACAACAGCGGGGCTCTGCGGGTCGGGTGTGGTGTCGAGGAGTTCACGCTGGTCCAGGTGGAACCACCGCAGACCGTGGACCTTGTCGGCGACCTGCGCTTCGGCGGGCGCCGAGAGGAGCGCACGGAATCGGGAGGCACCGGCGGCATGGTCGGCGCGGATCGCCTCGTCGGTGACGTCGAGGGCGCTTCCGGTCGGTGCCAGCCGTGCACCCCAGCCCGACCGTCCGCAGTGCCGGCAGTAGACCGCGGGCAGATACAGCTCCTCGTCGACAGAGGTCCCGTCGTCGGACCAGCGGTATTCGGTGGCAGCCCGCACGGCGCGGTCGACGCGGCTGAGTTCCCGGATCCACAGGTGCACATCGACCCCGAGCGCCGCCCGGCCGGTCTCCGCCCGGACGTGCGAGAGCATCGCAACGACGAACTCCAGGAACCGAATACGGATGTCGCGGGTGCGGACGGCATCGCGATCGACGGGCACCGCCGGAAACACCTGCTCGGCCAGGTCTGGCAGCGACACCGCGTCGACGGCGTTCTCCAACACCGCCTGGATGAAGCGATGCCGCTTGAGCTGATCGAGCATCTCCTCGGCGTCCAGGTCCGACGCGGTGGCGGGATCACCTGCATGTCCTGACTTCTCAAAGAGGTCAGATTGGACGGGCTGCTCGAAAAGTTCAGACTGGGTGGGCTTCGCAAAGCGATCAAATTGGAACATCGTCTCGAAGAGCTCGGCGAATACCGCTGCGGCGACGGCATGGTTGTCGCCGTCGCCTCGATCGAGGGCGGTGATCCGGTCGAGCGCGTCGGGCAGCGCCGGTTCGATCGGCTTCCAAGCATGGTCGTGGCTGCCGAACCGGGCTTTGCGCCATTCGCCGGGGCTCAGCCGGGTTTCCTCGATGACCGCGTCGGCACCGAACGGTTCCCCAAACACGGTGTAGGCGAAGTCGAGCATGGCGGTCGGGGCGGCGCGCGAACCCAGGGTCGCTGATGTGGCAACCGGGGTCACCTTGCCGAGCGGGCGAACGCGGTCCTCGTCGGTGACCCGTGACGTGGCGGTCCAGTGGGCTTTGAGGGTGAGGCCGAGCCGACGCAGCAGCATGGCGACGTCGGTGCCCTGTGCGCCGTCGTAGGTGTGGAATTCGTCGAGCACCAGGTATTGCAACGATTCGGCGGATAGCCGCCACATGTCAGCACGGCCCGGGTGCAACAGCATGTGGTCGAGCATCTTGTAGTTGGTGAGCAGGATGTCGGGTGGCGAATCGTGCATCAGGGCGCGGTCGGTGATCAGTCCGTCGGCCGAGACCCGGGTACGCCCGCCGCCACCCTGCTCACCGGTGTACAGGCCCGCCGTGACCGCAGCCAGGGCGGGGTCGCCGGAGATCAGCTTGGCGAGCCGCTCGGCCTGATCGTTGGCCAGCGCATTCATCGGATACAGGATCAACGCCTTCATCCCGGTGATGCCGGACTTCTTGGCGCGCAACACATGATCGAGGATCGGGTACAGGAAGGCCTCGGTCTTGCCCGACCCGGTGCCGGTGGTGACCAAGGTGGGCTGCGGCCGTTCTTGGTGGTGAGTGGAGAGCCGCTCGAATGCCCGCGCCTGGTGGCCGTATGGGGTGAAGTCGTCCGGCCACCAATCCAGATGGTCGCGCCAGCCATCGCCGGCTGGGGCGAACGGCAGCCGCAGCCGCACGTACGGTCCCTTGAACATCCCGTTGGCGGGATCACCGATGAAGTCGGTGAGCACCGCCTGCGCGTCGGGGTCGGTCAGCGCGAACGTGGTTGCCAGATAGTCGGTCAGGCCTTCGCGTAGGTGTGTGGCCTGCAGGGTGGGGAGTAGTGCGCCCATCAGATCACGCAACCCGCAGGAGCCATGTCAACCGAGATATCAAGTGGGGGCTTCAATCGACGGGCCTTGTCTTCCAGATGTGCAGAGCAAGGTCGATCAACAGATCCGTTCGGCGATCGATGGCCGCGGCATCCCAGCCGTCGAATTGCCCCAGGTACCTGTTGATCTCGGTAACGGAGGTATTCTTACCGACGTCACTCAGGCCTGAAATGCTGCGAGTCATGTAATTGCCGCTTTTTGAATACAGTTCGGTCTTGGCGTCGAAGAAATTGTTGCTCGCCACAATATTGTGCGGCTTCTCGAGCAACGTGAGGTTTCCCAGCCTGTTAACGTAGCTCGAGTACTCGTGCGTGCCAGCATTAGTCCACGACACGCGTAGATCATCGCTCGGACTCTGAGGCAGGATGTGCTCGATCTCCAGTTTGGTGTACGGGTCGAGTGAGCCGCGAGTCTTCACTCCGGCGAACGCCATATCGACATACTGCGCGATGCGCGCCAACAGATACCGAGACCGATACTGCTGCATACCTCCGAGCCGAAAGCGACGCAATGCATCTCTGAGCTCATCGTGTCTGGCGGTCATAGAGGACTGAAATCGCATCTCGACAAACTCGTTCAGCGCGATCCGTTGTGCTGCCTCATCGGGCACTCGCGCGATGGCGCGAAGCTCGGCAGACCACGACGAGAAGAGGGATTCGAGTTCTCGCGTGTTGGACGAGGTGAACAGATAGTAGAAGAGAAAGTTCTCGATCTCGGCGACGAGATGCCCGAAGACCGCCGGCCGGCATGGCGCGGCTGCCAGTAACAGAACATGGTGCTGGCTGAATGCCGTCCCTGTGAGGTAACGAAGGTTTGCGAGGGCAATGGATGGGTCGTCGTACGGGTCACGATTGCGCAGGAAGGCGATGTACCGGTCCACATTTGTGCGTAACTCGTCGACAAAGCGAAAGGGATCCGATACGTATCCCGTCGCGGCGGCATTGCGCTTCTCCGTGAGCCAAGAGTAGATGTCGTCCTCGCGCAGGATGTTCTTTCCCTTTGAATCCCTCACCTCGTAGTTCGCCATGATGAAGTACCGCAGGAAGCGAAGAGGTTTCTGCTTGTCCTTCTCGAGGGGCGTGGTGACACCCGACCACTTGTCTTTTAGTTTGCCGAACTCCTTTGAACTCACCTTCGAGAACAGCAGGTTCTTCAAGAGGTCCATGGGGTTGAGCCCGATGCCCCGTTCGTTGATCGTCTCGAAGATCTTCAGCGCACTGCTGACGTCAGTCTGGATCTGGATGAAGATGACCCTGTTCGCGAAGTGTCCCCAGAACCGGCCGAGGTCCGCGTCGCTGGGGAAATTGCGCTGTAAATAGGCCGAAACAGCGACGAAAACATCTGCGATTCGCCGGGAGGAACCGAAGCGCGCCAGTCCTCTCACGGCGAGCGCGTCGGAAAGCTCTGCGTCTTCTCCGCTGAACTGGCGAAGAAAATCGATCAACTCAGTCGCATTCTCGTAACACGGCTCGAGCCGACGGCGGGAAATCGTGTTGCCCTCGAAGTCCGTGTAGCTCGTTGCCAGTAGCGCCTCGATCGCCGGCTGTTGAGGACGCTGCAGAAATCGACGACGCAAGGCGCACAAGATCAAGTAGAAGGTCGTCGTCCTCTGCTGGCCATCGATCAAATCCAACTCATCGGTTTGCTCATTGGAATCGTCTGGGGCGACGAGCACGGTTCCCACGAAATACTGCTTGCCGTCGTCGCCGATACTCTCGTTGATGTCGTCAAGAAGTTGGACAGCCTCGTCCGCAGTCCACACATACTCACGCTGATACTCCGGTACCCGGTAGAAGTAGGACTGAAATGCCTGAGTGACGGTCAAGCTATGGGTCTGAATGATCGACATTCGACCTCCTGTTCGTGTAGAGCTCGCGCTGCGGGACTCAGCTCAGTTGGTTCGGCTTGTCACTACTAAATCGCTGAAGTGCTTGTGCGCCAACTCCATATCGCGCTCCCGATCCACCCCGACGAACGGCTCGACATAGGTGACACCGTCAACGGTGAGGTCGTCGGGCTTCAGCGCGCCCTTCTTGCGGTAGTCGGAGGCGAGCTTGCCGGGCAGTTGTCGGCCGTTTGCGTCGTAGAGGGCGTCCCGCTCGTACTTCTGTAGCACCGGGAACTGGGTGCGGTAGATCGTCAGTAGTTCCTCGGCGGTGATACCGAGCATGATCGCGACGATCGCGTCGATCTCCACTAGCGCTTGGCGACGGTCGGCGGCACGACGCAGTGGGGTTGACCACTCCCATTTCGGACCGACCTCTCCCAAAGTTACGAGGCCGGCGTAGTCCACACCGATGTGCGGCACCCACGAATCTTGTTCCCACGCTGTGGCGTACAGCTCCTCCCAAAGTGGGGCGTATGGCTGGACGAGGCAGTTGAGGCGGAGAGTACGGAGTAGAAGCGGCAGTTCGAGCGGGTGGCCTTCCACATGGGGAAGTTTTTCAATAAATGCACTATTGATGTTCGCGGTGCCCGTCACCTTGATGACAAAGTCCGCGACGATAGACGCGGCGATTCCGCATGACGTCGCCAGGTGGCAGGCCTGATCGAATCTCATCGAAACAATACTGGAAGTATGACAAGGCCCGGCGGGAATGATCGACGAGTGCAGGGTGCGAACATTCGCGCTCTGAGCCATTCTACGCCACGCTAGCCGCAAGTAGCTTGAGCTCGATACAGCCCCCCAGTGAGGGTATGCCGCAACATATTCCACATATGGCTTCGCACGTTGATAGCTGGTCCGAGGAATGAATGTTTCAGGAATCCGTTCCAGGTCTATTTCGGTTGTATCGAGATTGTTCAGCATTGTTTCATTGGGCTGCTTGAATAGCGGCGTACCGACGGTGAGATGGGGTCCTTGGAGGATCACATCCTTCCACTCGCCCGGTGTGGCAGAGCCACTTTTCAAGATTCCAGCCTTGCGGCTCGCGGTTTCATCCCATCCAGTGGTCCACTCATGGGGAAGGCTTCCAATTCTGGATGCCGATGCGATCTGATCGAGTACGTGAGCGCTTGCCCTGTTCACTGGGTACAGCATGCGAGCATCCCCTGCTGGGGTACCGGGTTCATCGATCAGTGCGGCCCAAGTGGCGAGCTGCAGTTCGGTCACTTCGATGATGCGCTGAGCGTGTGGACGAAGGTCCCAACGGCCTTCGTTGTCCTTAACGCCCGGCGCCGGGCCGGATCCGTCGTGGTCGAAGGATCGACTCACGGTGTCCGGGTGATACAGCGAGGCTCCCTGGAGGAATCGGACTTCTGACCGATGACCGTAGACATGCACGCCGAACACATTGTGGTGATCAATCTCGAAAAGACTGAGTTCGTTCTTGAATTGCCAGTGCCGACGAAGTCGACGATACGTCTCTCGCCGCAAGTTATGTGCGCGAACTTCGGTGAAGTGGCTTTCCGGATGAACCAACGCCACAACCCCGTTCGCGCTGATCGACCGCCAGGTCCGCTCCATAAAACAGCGGTACAGGTCTGTCCGTAGAGCAGTCAGTACAGGCCGGTCGATGTTCGAACCCAGGTGCTCGGTGACTCCCGCTTGCGTAGCCCGCTCGTCCAGAAACGCATCCAATGCACCGGGCTGCGCCAATGCCTCCGCACGTTTCCCCAGCTTGACCGTCTCGGCGGGCTTATCCGTCAACTGCCACCACGGGTCGAACTCGGCGAGAACCCCGGGTTCGTCCCAGTCGGGTCGCACCCAGGGCGGGTTACCGACTTGAAGGTCGAAGCCGCCGCGGGCAAATACAGGCGCGAAGTCCAGTTCCCAGTGAAAGAAGCCCTGTACGTCGGCAATGTGAGCAACAACGGTCAGCCACGGAAAGCCGTCGAGCGCCCTGTCAATCGGGAGCGCTTGAGCAAAGGTGCAATCGTTGTTCTCAGCGAGGTCGAGGTCCTGCCACGACAAGTCGCCGGCAAGGCTGATCTGCCCGTGCTTTTCGAACTTTCCAGCCTTCGGTGGCACCCCGAGAATCGCTTCCAGTCCGCCGACCCAATGGTCCCAGTCGGGCGGTTCGATGTCAGTGGTCAGCGGCCAGGACCACAGCCCACACCAGGCGTCCATCACCCGGCGCAGCCGCCGGTAAGCGCCGTTCTCGTCGTGCAGCACCGCTTCGATCTGCTCGCGACTCACCGCGGCGTCCGACCGCTCATCGGAATGCAGACCCCACACGTCGATCTCGCGGCGGATCTCCGATTCAGCGATCGTCAGCCGGCGCAGGGTCAGTTCCCACAGGGTCTCTACCCGCTGCGCCAGTGCGGCCAGACGTTTCTTGATCGCCGCACCCGGAGTGGCGCGAATACCGTTGCGCCACAGCCTCAGTTCTTCTCGCTTGTCCGGGGCATAGATCTTGGCTTCGGGCGTGTCGATGACCGCGCCCCAACCCTCGGATGGCAGCAGGAAGTGGTGAATACCCGCACCGATGTCGTCTCCGAGAGGAACGTCCTTGGGTACCTCCTTCAGCCAAGCCTTCTTGGCCAACAGCGCGGGCACATAGACGGCTCGGCGAGCACCGATCAACGAGTTGCCGCGGCGCAGGTGCAACCCGAACCACGGGGCCTGCAGCCCGGCCACCATGGTGTCCAGCCACAGGGAGATCTCAGCCAATTCGACCGCGGTCGCGTTCAGATCCACCCCGTACACCTGATGCAGCGCAAGATACGCCTTCACCTTCTGGAGTTCGACCTGGTAACGGTCGGCGTCGATGACCTCGCCGCGATCTTCCTGCTGACGCCTGAGGTATTCCGCGGCCAGTTGGCGCACCGCCTCGATCGCGAACGCACCCGACCCTAGCGCGGGCTCGCAGATGGTCAGCTGCAGAATCTGTTCGGGCGTCGTACGCTCGCCGTTTTGGTCGAGCAATTCTTCGAGTGATTGGGAGACAACGAATTTCGTCAGCACCTCGGGGGTGTAGTACGAGGCCGACTGTTGGCGTTCTCTGCTGGCGAGCCGGAACACGAAGGTGCCCTGACGGTGAAGCACCGGAATCTTTTCGCCGGTAGCCTCGTCCTCCGTCGTCACGAAATCGGACTCCGAGAGGTGATCAGCGCGGGTCACCGGCACCACCCACGAACCTTTTTCCGGGTCACCGTTCTTGGCGACCTCGTAGAGATCTTCCTCGGCGAAAAAGCCGGTGTAGGACATCAGGCCCTCGTACACCGCGCCGAGCTGGTTGATGCCGAGTTCGGCATACGAGATGAACCCGCGGTCGGCACCCTTGCGCCCCTTGGACTCTTTGGACAGCAGCAGGTGCTGCAGAACCCGCTGCGTCGCCTCGTTGCTGAGCCCGACCTCGTCGATGAGTTCAGTGGAAACAGGTGCGAACAGGTCGGCGCGTAGCTCGTTGAACTCCAAACCGGGTGCCGGATCGTCGGTTCCGTCTCCCACGTCGGGCGTGTGCGGGTGATGACCGCCGTCGACGAGATGAAACAGCTTGGCCAGCGACTCATACAGGTGCGTACCGGATTTCGCGGGGGTCGATACCAATTCGGTAAGCGTCAGCTCACGCAGCCGGTCCAGCCCATATCCCTCGCTGTATTCGGGTGCACCCGACGGCAGTACCCGCATCTCCGGAGAGGCTTCGGCGTAGAGCAGGAACAGAATGCGGTACAGGAAGCGTAGCGAATGCTTGGCGAGCTGTTGGGGGTCGATCTCATCCAGTGGCAGGCCTCGCTCGGCGCGGCGCCGCACTACGTCGTTGGCGATGATCTCGATGGACAGTCGGATGCCTTCACGCAGATCCTTGGATACCCCGACGGTGTGTTTGACCGAATCTTCGAGAATCCCTGTCCACCAAATGTTTCCGTCTGCATCGGGCAGCAAGGCCTGGCGGCCGAGGATCGCTGCGGCCCGGTCGAGTTCGCCGCCGCGCTTGTCGTCGCGGCGTTCGGTGACCACCAGCAGGTCGACGGCCAGGTATCGTCCTTCGGCCCATCGCTGCACCTCTGCTAGCAGCACCCACTGGCCGGCCTGCACCACGATGAACGCAGGGGGATCATCGGCGCGGAACGCAGCCGACACCGCCTTGGTCACCGAGTCGATGGGCTTGCCGTCCTCCTCCCCTGCGTCGAGCAGTAGCCCGGTTTCGGGGTCGAGCAGGTCGTCGACCGATTCGACCGGGCGGGCCTGCAGCAGCAACGTGCTCGTCACACCGGCCGGCCGGGCGTTGGGCAGCCGTAGCTCGGTGCCGGCGCGCTCGCCCGTGTAGTCGGTCAGCGTCTCGGGAAATCCGAGGACGGTGCGAATCGTGGCGTGTGCGGCGGGCGCTCCGTCCGGGTTCTCGGTCAACGTCGACAGCTCGGTCTGCAATTCGCCGGCGGCGGCCAGCAGCCGTCGTCGTACCGTGTCCCGCCCCTCGGCAGCCTCGACGTCCCACTGCTTGCGCAGCTCGATCACCTTGCCCTGGAAGGACTCCTTGGTCGAGTCGGTGGTGAAGTAGTGCTCGCTGATCCAGTCCTCGCCGACGACGATGGAATCGTAGGACGGCATGGCTCAGAGTTCCTTTCCGGCGACGGGGATGTCGGAGGGCACGATAATCAGTAGCGGGCGGACCAGTTGCTGGGTGGGGGCCAGCAGGTCGGCCAAGCGCTGCTCGTCGGCGATGCGCTGCCCGAGCTTGCCCACCTTTGAGCGCTGCGCCCCACGCAGCTCCAGATGCTCGGCGTCGTCGTGCCAGCGCTGCGCCCGCTTGCGCCATCGCGCCAGGCGTTCGGTGGTGGCTGCTTCCTGTGCAGTGAGTACCGTGCGCATCTGGAGGCGGGCGTGCTCGACGGCGACCGGGATCAGCGCCTGGTAGTGCTCGGGCTCGGCGATCGGCCCCGGATTGGACGCGCCGGGTTTGAGACCGGTTTGCGAGGTGAGGAAGCTGATGTCCTCGAGGGGTTCGACCATGCAGAAGTCGGTGTTGGCGGGGTTGGGGAACACCGCGGTGGAGAACACCCGCGAGATCAGTTGTCCCCGTTTGTTACTCAATGTGCCCATGAGCAACACGGTGGGGGCGTCGACGTCGCCCCGGATCGCGAACACCTGGTTGCGGCCCAGCGCCGTCAGCGCGCGGTCACTGGCCCAGTCCAGCACAGGGTGCAGCGGGCCCAGGTAGTGCGCCTCTGGCCACGTGGTGTTGTTGATGCCCTTGCCTTCTCGCGCGATGCGCAACTGGGCGGTGCCGACCGTCGGGTTGGTGGCGAGCTTGAGCCGCTCCAGTACCCGGCCGTGGTGCAGGTAGTTCTGTGGAAGTTGCGCCAGCCGTTGCCGAAGATCGCGCGGCGGGGACAGTTCGGCGATGCCGTGCGGCGCGCTGACCGTCCAACCAATGCCCCCCTGCTCGGGCTTGGCGTGCGGCTTGTCGTGGAATCCCGCGTGCAGCGCCTCGTCGAGGAAGGTCAGGTCATCGGGATAGAGGCTTTGGCGTGTCGATGCCGGCAGCGGTATCGCGGTGGCCTCGACCGCGTCGAATTCGGCGAAGAACGCATCCAGGTCCTCCCCGGCGGCAACCTCGGCGGCGGTACGGACCGCGTCGTCAAGCTCGGCGCCCTTGGCGAGCACATCGCGGATCACATTCTCTTCCTCGGTGACGCTGTGCTTTCCCATCAGTGAGGCCACATCACCGAGCGTCTCGTGGGCCTGGTTCTCTCGTTCCAGCAGCCGGGACAGCACCCGCAGGTCACCGGAGAACTCGGGGTCGGACGGTTCCAGGATCAGCGAGGAAATCACCGGCGGATACTTCTGCCCGTAGCGGTCGATGCGACCGTTGCGCTGCTCGATGCGGATCAGGCTCCACGGGATGTCGTAGTGGATCAGGTGATGGCACTGCGCGTGCAGGTTCACGCCTTCGGAGGCGACGTCGCCGGTCACCAGCACCCGGATGGGTGAGGTTTCCAACTTGAAGCTGTCGACGAGTTCTTGCTGCTCCACGTCGGACAGCCCGCCGTGGAGCATGGCGATGTTCTCGGTTTTGAGGCTGAGCGCCGCGGGCAGGTTGTTGCGCAGCCAGGTCAGCGTGGCGATCCGCTCGGCGAAGACAACCGCGCGGGTCTCTGATGCTTTGCCGACGCCAATCTGCTTGAGGCGCTTGACCAATGCGGCGAACTTGCCTGCCTGCTCGCCCAGGGCTGCCTCGTTGAGCTCGTCGAGGGTGTTGAGGGCCTTGAGTTCGGCCCGCTGCTTGGAATCACTCTGGACGAGCTTGGCGCGGCGCTGCTTGATCGACTCGGCCAGCGCGGCCGGCGATGACAGGAACGCCTTGGCCAGCGTCCAAGGGAACAGCGCCTTGGTGTCACCGGAGTAGGGCGAATTGCCGGACGCGGGGTGCAGCCAGGTCTGCGACAGCTCCGCGGCGACCATGTCCTCGGCCGCGGACGGCTTGACGAGCAGGTGCACCGGCTCGGCGCGTTCGGCCCAGTCACTACCGACCTCGGCGGCGACGTCCGGGCTGTGCCGGTGCCGACGGATCAGCAGCGACTCGACGTCCTGTTTGGTGAAGCCGCCGTCGGCGTGCACCACCGTCGGGTCCAGCAGCCGGAGCAGTTCGGCGAAGGATTCCTCCTTGCCGTTGTGCGGGGTGGCCGAGGCCAGGATGAGCGCCTCGGTGTTGGGCGCCAGGACGCGGGCGAGCTCATTGTTCTGGGTGCCGGTGTTGGTGAGGTTGTGGGACTCGTCGATGACCACGGCGTCCCACTGCTGGCGTTCCAGGTGCGACTTGTAGCGGGGGCTCTTGAGCGTGTCGATGGAGATGATAGCCCGCTTGAAATAGGTGAACGGGTTGCGAGTGGCCGGCAGCTTCTGGCGGACCTTCTGGATGCCGATCGAGTCGAGGCGGACGAACGGCAGCGCGAAGCGGCACCACAGCTCGTGCTGCATCTGCTCCAAGACGTGCTTGGGCGTGACGATCAAGATGCGCTCACCGCGGCCGCGCCGCACCAGCTCGGACAGAATCATGCCGATCTCCAGCGTCTTGCCCAGACCGACAGCGTCGGCGAGCAAGATGCGTGGGCGGATGTGCTGCGGATCCAGCGCCTTCGTCACCGCCGCCCGCTGGTAGCCCAGCGCATCGGCGAGCATGTGGGTCGAGACCGTCAGGTTTTGGTCCCCATAGGGAACTGGCGTCTTCCTGATCAGTGCTTCTAGCCAAAGCCGGGAGTCGCGATAGCCCGAGGAGCCGTCGGGGACCACTCTCGCCTCTTTGGGGTCCTGCACTTCGATCTTGTCGAGACTGGAGTAGAACGCGGCGGTGGTCTCGGCCACCAACTCGGAGAGCCCACGCACCCGAACCAGCCAGCCATCGGCTCCCTGCTCGGCAGAGGTGACCAGCCACTCCTCGTCGCGGATGACGACGATCGATCCGGGGGCAACGTTGAGGTCGGCGGGATCAGTCACAACGGCGGTGGTCACATCTTCTCCGGGCTTTGTTGCTGGGGACTTTGGAATTGTGGTTGGCGGTTTCGGTGTCACGACGGAGGGCGGTTCAGGCCCGGGCGGCTCGGACTCGAGTTCACCGCGGTCGATGAAGGTCTGCAGAACGGTGGCGCGCAGAGTCTTGGCATTCCTCAGCTCGCGCAGATACTCCATCTGGGCCCGGCGGTTGGTGATCTGACCATTCTCGTGGCGGGCGGCCCGCATCGCCGCGACCACCTGGTCACGCGACTCTTTGTCGTGATGCAGCCAACCTTCGCGCAGCGTGTCCCAGGCTTCGGCGACGAAGTTTTCCTTGGGGCGAGCGCCATAGGCGTCGTGCAGAACATCGGCCGGCTCGAATCCTGCGCAGTCTTCGAATAGGTTTCGGCACAGCTCGTCAAGGAGCTCCTGGGGCAGGTTTGACCACCGAAACTTGTACCTAGGCAACACCCGCCCCCCGTCGTGCCGTCTGAACCGCCCTCCCCGTCGACCTTCCTATCTTTGACCATATCCAGAGCATCTAGATCAAACCTCGGTTCCTAGGAAATGACGCTAGGAGTCGACTCCGGGCTACTACTTTCCAGCAGCTCAGCGAGCGGAAGAACCGTCCAACCCTCCGCCTCCAGGTCCTCTCGATCCGCGACCTCCAGACCGTAGTCGACCGCCACGAATCGGTCCGGCCAGGCAAGGCCGATCGGGATGCCAGCGGTGCTCTCAAAACCGAGCTCGGGCCGTGCAACGCCGGCGTCGGCGAGCGCGATCAGCATTTCTCGTTCTGTTCCGAATGCCGCGGCGTAAAGCTCAGCCCAGCTGGCCGGCAGTGAATCTGGCACCGCGTCATCCAGGGAACTCGCCGTGGCGGCACTGTCGCCCCTTCCCGCGTCCTCAACCAACCCCCGAAGAATTTCCTCCGCCGCCCCTCGGGACAGATCGTCATGATCCCGCTGGTTGTGATAGCTGCGCAGGCAGCCGTAACACGACGTCTCTGGCCCACACTCGCACCCACTGACCCGTTTGAGGGCCACCCGCAGCACTCGTTCGAGATTTTGCTCGACCTGCAGTACGTGCCCTGCCCCGCCTGGCACTGCATCGAACAATGTGATTGCCCACCGATCGGCGCCCGCAGGAGTCAGAGATCCCCCGATGTCCTCGCGGGCTATTTCCAGCGTCTCCGACGCTGCCTCAACTATGGCGTACAGCGCCGATAGCCAAGCAGATTGGGTGCCACGGACCCCGAACACGTTCACATCGATGGACAGCAGATCTGTCTCGTACACATGGCCGAGATCGAGCAAGCGCTGCTTCCCTGCGCACGGTTGGTTCTTCAACAGGTGGTTGTGCTTCGGCGGCTTCTTCGGGTTCAACACCCGAGGCGACCCATATCCACACCAGTCGCAAACCCAAAAGCCCATTCTGCTGAGTCCGTCCGCAAGGGCAATCAGGCGCCCGCGCGGACCGGCGTTGACGACGATGGAACCACCACCCATTGGCTTCGTGTAGGTGCGTGCCTCAGGAGGTTGCGCAAGGACGTGAACGGCGCCGCTCCATGAGCGCCGCGGCGGGCGAGGGCCAGGCTTTCCGGGGTCCGGCGCCGCAACAAAACCGAATATGGGCATCGTGACCGTGCGAGCAGCGGTCTGCGCTACCTCGCCGCAGTGCTGGCACTTCTCCTCAGCAGTTTCAATGCCATACCGGAATCCACCGCACCGTTTGCAGACCTGGTAGTGATACTCCTGCAACGCACGGCCTGGCAGTCGGTAGATCCCGCGTGACATCCAAAGCCCACCACCCGCAACGATTTCCGCACCAGGCGCATACTCATAAATCGCTTGTGAAAGATCACGTGTGAGATCGAGGAGCTTTCCCTTAGTTTTCCCCGTACCGAAGTCTGTGCGCAGTTCCACCGAGTCGACAGGAAACCCGTACTTGGGCAGGACATTTCGATTGGCCAAAAAGCCCAGCAAGTCCCGCTCCCGCAAGGTGTTACCAACCAACTTATAGCGCTGAGCCAGTGGATGTTTTCCATCTGCCGACGCCTTAAGTTCCAGCTCCTTCATGATCTCGACTTCCTTGTCGAGCTCATATCGAACGCTCTCCAACAGGTCAATGAGATCCTCGGCCCATTTACCGCCAACAAGGTCCAGCTCTGTCGCTACGGCGCCTGGCAGGATCCTCGACAAGGCCTCGGTCACGTTTGCAGGAACGGATTTCAGGAAGGATTTGGCCAGATTAATCGATGGCTCGCTGCCATCCTGATCCAGAAAGAACTCGCCTGCGTGGCGGTCAATTCGCCCCGAGGTTTCGAAGAGCCAACGGAAGAAGGCAGATAGTGCGACCGAATGCGCATGCCTGCGATCGATACGTGAGTTCGTCAGGGGAACGTACGGTGCCCGCACTTGTCCCGCGATCATGTCTTCGGGTGCACCGAACTTCGTGAGGTCGTGCGACCGCCTCATTGCATACGTGACGACGAGCGCGGCCGCTCCAGACCGTCGCCCGGCCCGTCCAGCGCGCTGGAGGTAATTAGCAGTACTGGGCGGCATATTCCGAAGCATCACAGCTTGCAGCTCGCCTACATCGACACCGAGTTCGAAGGTTGTCGAGCAAGACAAGGTATTGATCTCACCCCTAACGAACTGATGCTGGATGGCCGCAGCTTCTGTGTTTACCCATTGTGCGGTGTGTTCTTTGGCTGCCAAAGGCACAGCATTCATCGACCGGTACAACGTTCGGTAATGGTCGCGATCTTGGCCAGCTGGCAGTGGAACGAACTCTTCGAGGACGCCCTCACAACGAAGTGCCGGGCAGACCCCGCGGATTGAGAAGGGCGCGGTCCGCCGACAGATTCGGCATTGATAGACCGGCGAGCTATCGGTCACCCAGCTGAGCCGGAGGCATTCATGATCAACTTGGTACACTTGCCCCAGTCCAGTCTCCGTGGAGGACTTGAGCCAATCGACGGGTGTTTCCTTCCGTACCAAGAACTCCCAGATGCCCTTCAAGATCGTTTCTGCATCAGCGTCACTGCCGAGAGCAGCTAGAACTCGGCGGGTGTAGTCAACCCGGCGGTTTGTCCCACGGCCGGGCAGCCATGACAAGACTTTGCGGATCGCTTCCGGGCCTGACAATCGGGCACGAATCGGCCCCAACCGGGGCGCAAAAATCTCGTCATTGGGCGCCACATCTTCTGGCATCGTCACGGCGCCCTGCTGCCGAAGTGTTCGCACCAGCTCCTGAAGGAAGGCCCAGGACTCTTCCTCGGTGAATCCCAGCTGCAGCAGCGGAGCCGGAGCCTTCCATCGCGGGTCGCGGTAAAGGCTGATACCAATGAGGCCCAGGCCTTCGAGCGATTGACGATCGTCCATCGCCAACACTTCCGCCATCACCCAAGGCGCCACCACCCGGCTCGACTGCTGCGCAGTCATTCGCGACGGAAAGTGCTTGACCACTGTCGCTTTCGAACGTGTCTTGAATACGACGTCTTCGATTCCCGCCGACTCCTCATCGGCGTGGGCGGCCAACATGCCCTGAGAGATCAGCCTGCGCCGCTGCAGGCGGGAATACGACTCTTCCAAATAGGGAGCAAAGTAGGCCGCAGCTTGACGACTATCGCTGAAGGCAAGCAACTTTCGTCCTTCGCCGGGCGACAGCGCACCATGCGAATCATCGGCAACCGGAACATTCTGATAGAGCGCCGTGGTGATGACCGCACCACTAGCATCGGACCCAGTCTCGAAGATGCGGACAGTGCCGGCGCCACGCGCGCCGCAAACAAGGCAGCCCGCGATCTCCTCCCCACGCTGCTTAAGCTTGCGGACCGGCCGCATGTCGGACGCGCCACAGCCACCACAACTCTGCGCGTCGCCCTCAGCAAGGGCACCGCAGTGGGTGCAGAGCTTCGCTCCGTCAGCGGATATCTCGTCGCCATCGTCGACAACGGCCGTTTCGTCCTCATCCGTGAGAGCGTCATGGTCACCGAGAACGAGCCAGATTCCTCTGCTCCCGTCCTTGCGCGGTCGCAGGTATAGCGCGGAGCCTTCCGGTGTCGGTGTGCCGTAAACATGCACTGCACCACACCTTTTGCACGAACCGATCTCAAAAACAGGCGCATCACAGCCTGGATGCGAGCAGACGGAATGCCTCGCCAAGTGAACATGCGGCCCTTTGGGCGACAGACACGTGAACGCACCCTCGGTTGCTCTGAGAAACAGGTGGTAGCGGGCCGACAACGGTGTCGTTCCATCGGCTTCCCTGAGCGTGCTGGCCAAGTCCACCATCGCCGCAAGCCCGGCTGCGCCAGCAGCTGAATTTCCAAACGTCGCTGTCGCGACCTTGCTGAACGTCTGCGGGCCTTTCGCAAGGGTTGCACGCATGCCTGCCAGAGACTTCTCATGCGACAACGCTGTGGCGGCGGTGATTCCGTTGACACCAGATTGCAGCCAGCCGGCCGTCCGCGCGGCCTCCAGGACCGCAGCGTCGGGATCGGCTTCGCGTGCGAGCGCTTCATACTCAGATGCAGACAACGGACCCCAGTACGGCCCGGGCGGCGCCTCGACTCGCGTCGCCATCACGATGTCCTGACGGCGCGAATCCTCTTGATGCCATTCGAATGTTTGCCCGAACAGGCTAGACGCGAATCGTGTTACGGCGCTTGGGTCGGAATCCCCGCCGACGGTCGCCGATGTCGCAATGCACTGGATCGCACGGTTGGGCGCCACTCGATCACGAACACGTCTTAGGAGCATCGCGATCTCAGCTCCCTGACTTCCATCGTAAACATGTGCTTCGTCGACGACCAAGTAGCGCCACTTCGATTCGGCTCCGGTCTCGAACAATTCCATGTCCAGCGGTCGGAGCAGCAGGTATTCGAGCATCGCATAGTTGGTTAACAGCAGATGCGGTGGACGTTCCCGCATCTCCTGCCGGCTCAAAATCTCATTGGGCAGGAGCGGCTCGTCAATGTTCAGCTCCGCGAACGCTTCTTGCGCCTTCCGCGGATCCCCTTCGGTCTCTCCGGTGTAACGCCCAAACGTGATCTCCGGGTAGTTGGCCAGAAGGCCACGCAAACGCTTCATCTGGTCGTTGGCCAATGCGTTCATCGGGTAGAGCAGCAGCGCTCGCACTCCGGGCCCTAGCGTGCCTTGCTCGCGCTCCCGGACGAGGCTGTCAAGGATCGGGATGAGGAATGACTCGGTCTTTCCTGAACCAGTGCCGGTAGCCACGACGACGTTGCGCCCGGCCGCAACCTTTCGAATCGACTGCTCCTGGTGCACATAGAGCGGCCGGCCAAGCGGCAGCGCATCACCTGCCAGATCAGCAAAGCCCTGCGCGAGAACACCTTCTGAGATAAGTTCCCGTATTTGCTTGCCCGGCGCATAGGGCGGTGTTGCTTCAAGGTACGGGCCCTTATCGAGCATGACGGTTCCGTCGATTGCCGCCCGGAGCGCCGCATCAATTTTTGGATCGCGCACAGCGAGCAGCGATGACAAGTAGCGACGGTACGTCGCCTTGATCGCGTCCGATGTCGCTACCGCGTCGATACTGGTGGTCATTCCGATGCCCCCACTTCTTCCTCTGCACGACGCCCGACGATCAACTCCGCGATGATCAAGTCGATAGTGACCAGCTGCGGCGCCACCGTTGCAAGATCTGCCCATGGCCGTTGTTCACGGGCAACCCACTTATTTGCTTCGGCATGACCGCGCGCCGCATGCCGCGCAGCCAATGCGAAAGCCATCGAAATCGTTGGCAGCACCCGCCATCCGCCGTCACGTTCCCGGTGACAGCGTTCATCAAAAGCCTTCTGGGAAGAGGGGTCTCCGATGATTCTCAATAGCCGCTCGCCCTCTTTGAGGACGCTGTGCGCATGCTTCACGAGCCATTCAAGCTTTGGATCACGGCGGTCTCGTAGGAGTTCCATCGATGCGATGACGCGTGACTCCGCCGACAGCAACCCTTTAGGTATTAGGCCGGCGTCTCTGATGAACTGCTCGCGAAGACCCGGCTCACGATCAAGCAACTCTGCAGATTCGTCCATCCGACCAGCGCTCGCGTGCGGATCATTCCCATCAAGGAGCCCGATCACCGAGTCACCACAAATGCCGATTGCTGCCTCGATTTCGTCATCGGACCATAGTGAGTCTGCGGCGGAAAGCAGCGCTGCGGGCAGCGCGCCTCGTACCGTCCATGGGGGTGCGCTGTTCTCGTGCGCGTCAGCCAAGTTGGCCCACGCAAGACCGGACCGAACCATCAACGACGGGATCGCTTCGCTCTGCGCCTCAGAACCGGTCAGTGCGGCCAGTGCCGCAGCGGGGTTCGCGTAAATCTCCGTATCAATCGCGTCTGAAATTTCGGCCATGCGAGTACCGAGGCTTAACGACGGCAGCAGGGCCCTTACTGTCCATAACCGGACAAAGTCGATGACCTCAACAGGTTGGGATTCGTCCCCCGCGAGGAAACCTGAGATGGCATTCTCTTCCGGAGTGCCGTCGGTGACCCATCCATCTGCTTCGACCAACCTGGATTTGCCCACCTGCGGCCACTCAGGCACTGGCAGTGGAATCCAGGGATCTTCGATCCGCGCCATCACGTGGATCGGACCCGCATTAATCAGCCAAGTGGGCAGCTGGACTCGACCATCGACAACGGGTACACAGGCAGGCTCGCGCCAAGGTGCGCGGGTGGCGAACAAGTACGCGTTGAGCCCTTCGACACTCACGCAGTCAGCAAGCTCAACCTCGTCGCCGTTCAGCTCAACTCCTGTGAACAGGGTCCGCGGTCGAATGGTCGCGATGACTAGGTTGCCGTCATCGCTCAATGCCAGGCTCGCTTGCGGGTAGTCGCGCAGTGTGTCGGCGATCTCCGCCAATCCAAAGCGGTAAACGCCGGACCTACCAGAGCGGGGGCTGAGCTTTTGCATCACGCGGTTGTTCGCGATCAGGTGAAGTGTTGGTTCGGCATCCGCGCCGATGTCAAGGATCAGCTCGCCCGGGTTATCTCGCACATCCTCTCGAATAAGGGACAGCGGCCGGACCGAGGGGCTGACGACGAAGTGCTCGGCTTGGTACGCGACGGTCATGTGCGGAGGCGTAACGACAAGGGAACGGTACTGCGAATGGGCGCCGGCCCGAACCACGAAGTCACGCTTACGCTCGTCGAAATCGATCTGATCGCGGGTCAGCTCAACACGTTCTGCCACCCGCAATTGCGCGGCGCACGGCTGCAGACCTCGAGGCACAAAACGGCGCCAAACTGGAGAGAAGCTGGCCGAAAGACCCTCGACTACGGTGAAAGTTCTGCTCGCTCCACGTCCCCACGGCCCGCGCACTCGCAGCGTGAATGTCCCAACCAACGGACGAAGAACGCTGTCCCACAGTTCGTTTGGGTTCCCCACGCCAGTGGCCCGATGCCGAGCAATTGTTGCCCCGGAACTATCGTGCAATGTGACGTCCCAATCAGCATTCACCATGCTGCCCGGAATCTGAATCTGGGGTAGTTCAGCGATAACCGGCAGACCGCTTGTTGTCCGGACGCCGTGCACGGGCACCGCCGTTTCGATCTGCGCGGCGGCAAACTTCCGCACGGTGCGGGTGCTGCCCGCCACCGACACTGTGGCGGCGTCGGACAAGTCCACCTGCACCAGACAGAATCCAGTCCAGCATGGCGGCAAGGGACTTTCGGCGACGACTGGGATGGAAGCGGTTTCACCAAACGAGTCTGGGGCGCCCGGAAACAGCAGCCACACTTTTGCTGCCGGCAGTGGTAGGCCGCGCGGAATCAACTCGCAGTCCTCACCGAAGGCCAGGAGCGGATCTTTGTCGTCCACAACGATGAGGGGCAACTGAAGGTGTTCGCGTCCAGCAAGTGCGACCGCAGCAGATCGCACCGGTTTAGCGATGGCGACATCCGTTTGAGGTGCGGGCTCTGTTGATCCCGGCCACAGTGATTCGGTGGCAACTTGCTGCGTGTCGTCGTCAAGGGCTACGACCCAAACCGCTCTCCCATCGGGTGCGTCGCCGACTGGGGGTAACCTTAGAAGTAGTCCTTGTCCATAGGGGTCAAGAACTAACCGTGGGCGCACAGCCGTTGAGTCTTGGACGCCTCCGCGCGGAGCTTCAACGTGACCAATGCCGCGTTGCTCGTGCAGCTGCCGCGCCACGGCCCAGAACCGCTGCGGGAGAAGCACATCCTCCGCAGAAATCCCGGATGCGACGGCGTCGAGCAATTCAAATGAGCGGTCCGCGACATCCACTGCGAACTCGTCTCCGTAACGCAGAAATCGCTGCACGGGCATGTCCACATTCGCGAAGCCTGAACTCGCAGCCTTTGCGGCAGCCCAGGACACAAACTCCTGCGGAGTCACTCCTGGCGTTGATGCGCGTTTCCACGTAAGGGTTCTGAAGAAATCCGACAAGCAATAGGTCGGCATGCCCGCATGCAGAAGGATGCGCCCTACGTACTTCGATCCAGCGTCACCATCATTTTCGAAAGTGGGCAGCCCAAGCCTTCGAAGATTATCAAGGAAGGCCTCGCCCCAGTCCCTCTGGAATTCGGGGTCCGGAACGATACCCAGTATCGCCGCCAACTTGGGCCAGAAAGTAGCGCGCTCGTAGTGATCAGCGGCGACACCCGCCGTGGCGAGTACATGGACAGCAGGATGCCGCCTGAACAATCTTCCACGGCCTGGTCCCGGCCCGAGCTTCGTCTGCAACCGACCGTACGCGGCTAACGCCTGCTCACGACGATGGGCCGGAATCTCATCAAAAGTCTCTGCGGCAAGCGAAATCGCCTCAGCGCGTGGACGCCATTGCCGCTCCCGGATGTCGAGCAACTCCGATGATGAGACTTTCCGATTCGAAATAGGCTCAGACATGGCATACAACAGTCTGCTGGTGCCCTATGAGGCGGTCGGCGGCACACCGGGACATATCGAGACTCCTTCTGCCAAATTCTCGTTTCTTCGTCGAGAGAGCCGGATAGATTCTCATATGTCACCGACAAGTCGTCAGCTTCTCTGGCCAGCGTGACGTCCACTTCGGCTCACGAGTCAGCACCGCGCCGCTACTCGAGTTCACTGGTGACGTGTTCGTCGAATTCCTCGGGCGAAAGTTCATAGCCATCGGCCGTGGTCAGATACTGGTGGGATGGTCTGCAACACCGGTCCTTCCAGCACCGCTGCCTTACCTCAAACACCTCCACCGGAATCCGACGGTCGCTCCTGCCGTTACCCACCAGCCAGGCCCAGTGATTCAGTGGCATCCGCGGCAAGTAGCGCTCCGCGCGATCGTCGCCTTTTGGCCTGCATGGGACTAGGCGATGCGCAGCTGGTGCGATCCAGCAGCCAGCGTGATCAGCTTTGCAGTACATCTCGATTGAGACTTGATCAGCATCAAAAATGTTCGTGTTCCCGCGATGTGAGCTGGTGGCAACTTCGCGCCGGCCCCTGCCGACCACATCCATCGAGCCGTTACGATCCGGAGGCCCGCTCGCGCGCTTTTCAGCTGCGCGCTGAGGCGCTGCGTCGGCTTGCAGCCGCGTCTCAACGGCGCTCACCGGGATCTCACGACCGTCAGGAGACGTCAAGTACAAGTGGTCAGGCCTACAACAAGCGGATTTGCCACACCGTCTTCGTACCTGAAAAAGCCTTCCCGGCAATGGCTTCTTTGTATATCCATGTACGACCATAAATGTCCAGCGGTGCGGTGCCATCGCCGGCAATAGTCGCTCAGCGCGCTTGTCGGCTTCTGCTCTGCAGGCGACGGGTGCGGACGTCGGCGCGATCCAACATCCGTCGTCGTCCCGCTGGCACAACGAAGCAATCGATCCGATGTCATCCTCGAGCACCAGCCGTGAAGGCGGCCGAGAATGAGCGTCCGCTGGCACATCAAACTGTGAGATCGAAGACCTGACAATCGCCGCGACGTCACTTGACGAGAGTTTTTGTCCCCCTGGCGAACTGGCATAGAGGTGTGCTGGGTTGCAGCAAGTCTTACTGTCACAGCGTCGACGAACTTGAATAAGGTGCGTAGGAACCGGGTGTCGAGCGAGGCCATTCGCGACGCACCATGCCCATCGGTGAAGTTGGAGTTTTGGCAAATCCAGCGGGTTCCTGTCGTCACCCTTCGCCCGGCATCGAACGGCGGTCGATAACGATGGAGATAGCCAGCAATCAGTTTCGGATCGTAAGCACAGTCTGGCGATCTCGGCTAGATCGTCGCTGACTCCACGGCTCCACACGTCACCATCGACACTGGGCACTGCTTGGTCACCCCGCTGCCCAACGGCTTCACTCAGTGGAGCGGAGTCGTCTGCACGCACGCCTTCGATCTTGAGGTCATCGACATGGCGAACATCCTCCTGCAGCAAGGATTCAACGGTCGGACGCTTCCCATTCTCCAGGAGAATGGCTTCTTGCCGAGTCGTCTCCGATTCCCGCAACTGCTTTCTTTGCCCCGTAGGTGACTCCACAACCCGCGCCAAAGGATCGTGGTGTTCAGAGGAAGCCTCATCGGCTTGAGCGGATGCGCTCTCGATCAGAGAGGCCAGTTCATCGTCGAGGGTTGGACCGCCATCGTCTGGCCGAATCGCTTCGTCGCAGCTCGGATCAACCCAATCCGCAGTCCGAATATCCAACTCGTCGAGCGTGTCCCATAGCCCCTGCAGGGTGCCGGGCATATCAGCGTAGAACACCGACTCGCGGATGCGGTGGAATTCCCAACCGCACCGTTCCAGTTCACGTTGCCGAGCCAGATCGTTTTCGTATCGCTCTGGGCCATGCCAGAAGTCGCCATCGCATTCGATTGCCAGCCGGCCTTTGGCGCCGGTGACCACCATGTCGATGCGATAGCCCATGGACTCGACCTGGGGTATGACGGTGTAGCCCCGGTCGATGAGCCGGTTGAAGACTCGCTGCTCGAACAGTGAGTCGAACGGTGGTGTGCGCACATCCTCAGGCACCGCCGTGCACAGCGTGTCGCCATCGTTGCGCAGCCGGTTGGCGATGCCGTAGCAGTAGTCGAGCAGCTGGAACCGCATGCATTCGGAGTTGGTCAGCGCTTCGCGCGGCATCGAGTGGTAAACCCACATCTGGTCTTTCGCCCGGGATGCTGCGACGTTGAACCGCTGGACGTACTGCGACTGGGTCAGCACGCCCATGCGCTTGTCTTCCTCGGGCGCCTTCACCATGGACAAGAACATGATGTCCCGCTCGGAGCCTTGGAAGTCCGACGCATCCCCGCAGCGCAGCTCGCGCGCGGCCCACTCCTCCGGCGGCACGGCGTCCAGGAGCTTGCCCTCGATCAGCTTGGCTTGTTCCTTACCCAGCAGCGAGATCACCCCGAAGGTCGCCCCGTCATACTCCGGTTCCGCCAAGCACTTTCGGATCTGATCGACAATCGCTTCAGCCTCAACCAAGTTCGTCTTGTTGGGCGCCTCGTACCCGTTGGACAGGTACACAACCTTGATGGGTTCGAGCCGCTCCGCTCCGAACTGACGCACCGGGACCAGCCGAATGCCTTCGGGCTCATAGGCAATGCGGTTGGAAAAGCCGATAATCTCGGGCACACACCGGCGGTGTTCGGTCAGGGTGATCCGCCCGCCGAACCGCATGTTGGCCTCGTCGAAGTAGCTGCGCTTGGGGTCCAGCCAGGACTCCCGGTACGGGTCGTCGCTGAGGTACATGTTGGCCAGGTCGCGCAGCTGTTGTTGATCTACGCCAACCGCCGACGGAGACACCTGCTTGTCGTCGCCAATCACCACCATCTTCGGCGCCAGGTATTGCAGGAACGATGCTTCCAGCCCAGCCTGCGATGCCTCATCGACGATCACCACGTCGTACAGATTGGGCTCGACGTGCACCTGCTCGGCTATGCGGTACAGGGGCATGATCCACACCGGTACCGAGGGCCGACAGCGGTCCATCGCTTCGGCGATGGCAACCCGCTGCTTGGCGGCGTACTTGCCGGTGCCCTTGCCGAGGCGAGACACCAGCTGGGCGTATTGGGTGAGGTTGGCTCTGGCAGCGCCAGTGAGTCGATCAGGAGCCACCGCATGGCCCCAGGCCCGCTCGGCCGCCAGACGCTCGACCTCGGTGCGGATCTGGTCTTCGACCACGCTCAGGCTGACCTTCAGTACGTTGGCGTCCTCACTGTCTTGGGCGAGGATCCAACGTCCGGTCATCTCCCACTGCCAGGCCTGCTCGTAAGCACCCAGTCGGGAATCCCATTCCGGTGCGGCCGGATCGGCGACGATCTCACGGGCCAGCATTGGAGCCGATCGGTCCAGCTCGTGTCGGATCCGGTCGCGGTCGGCGACCGCCCGAGCCATGTCGTACAGATGGTCTAGACGCGCATGCCCGGCGGCATAGGCATCGACGTCACGGTTACGAACTGCCGCCAGCAGCTCCATCGTGATGGCCGGAGGTGTGGGCAGCTGTGCCTGCGTGCGCAGATAGCCGTGGAGTTGTTCCACCGGCGTGGCAGCGGCCACCGCGTCGTCGGCCGCGGAGGCCGCCTCCACGAGATCGGCGTAACGTCGGATGTCTTCGAGGTTGTTCCAGTCCGGCACCAGCAGGTTGTTGGCCTGGAACCATTGCCGCTCAACCTCAAGCTGGTCGCCCAGTGCCAGCACCTTGTCCAGCTGGGCCACCTCGGTGACATGCCACTGGATCTTTTCGTCGAGGGTGTCCTCGTCGGGGATCGAGACGTTGACCGGCCAGGCCTGATCCAACGCGGACACCGTCCGACTGGCGTCGACCCAATCGATGAAAATGGCCAGCTGTTCCTTTGTGGTCGCGGGCAGGTCGTTGATCTTGACCGCCGCAAAGAACGGCTCGGCTAGCTTCACTGTCTTCGAGGTGAAAGCGCCGATCTTCGGGGAGCCGTCGGGGCGAGTTTTGATGCCGCTGCCCGCCTCGACGTGGGCGAAGAGCGATTTCGCGACCTGCTGATGCACGCCGAAGTCACCCCCGGTGACCAGCACCGAGGTAGTTGGCCCGATCCGCCGGGTGAGCACCCCGGCGGCCTCGGCCAACGACTTCACCTGTGCCGACCGCGCCACCCACGCCTGTTGGCGACCGCTACGCACATCGTGGAGGGCGTCGTTCATCCATGCTTCGTGCCGGCGTTCGAGATTGCCCGCCTGCTCTGCCAGGTTGGATACCCTGGCGCGCAACTCATCTCGCAGTTCCGTGGTCAAGGACCGAACAAAGCCAAACGATTCATGGCTGAGGAGTACGCCGAACTGGTCCTTGCGCACCGCAGCCTGCTGCTCGGCGGCGGCAAGCTTGGCGAAGTCTCCCGGCGTCGTCAGTAATGCGGTGTCAGGCAGCGACGACGTAGCTTCCGCTTCGTTCGACGTCACATCCTCGTCGCGCAGCACGGCGCGCCACCGCTGAATCTCCTCGGTCGACACCGTCGCACCCGCGCGGGTCGGGTCGACCTCGAAGGCCCGAATCCACTCGTAATCGGCCTCGTGCTGCAAATGGTCGTACGCGATGGCAGCCAACGTGCCCTGGGCTGGGCCGTCAGTGCGCGGCTCCACCTCCTGCCGGCGAATCTTCAGCAGACGATCGCGGAGCGCGGCCCGCTGACGACGCAGGTCGTCGATCGTGCTGAGATGCCGCGCGATCGAGCGCTGCGAATCTGCGGGGTCGAAATCGTCGGCACGCCGGGAAATGTTGTCAACGGCGGTGCGCAGGTCGGCCATATCGGAGCGCGACTGGCCGATGACCGCGACGGCCAGCGATTGGATCTCGCGGGGTAGCTTGGCGCGGACCTCCTTGAGGGCCCGGTCGGTCTGTGCGGTGATGAGCACCCGCTTGCCCTGAGCGAGCAGGTGGGACACCAGAGCCGCTGCGGTGTGGGTCTTTCCCGTTCCTGGTGGGCCCTGAACCACGGTTTGCGCACGGCTGTCGACCCGCTCGATGATCTGGCGTTGCTTGTCATTGACGGGCAGTGGCAGGAAGTCTTCGTCATCGACGGTGACCACCGCGCCGTCCGTGTTTGTGCTCGGCGCCGACTCGGGTTGGCGGTCCGGATCGACCAGAGGGAGGATCCCCTTCGGTACTTCACCGGCCTGCTGGATCTGCGCAACGATCTGCTCGTAGATCTGCACCATGCCGCGGTTGGTGCGGCGCCGCAGGATGATCGCCGGGGCGTAGGCTCCGCGGGGACTGGGACCGGACGGTGCCAATACGGCCTCTTCGTCGTATTCCGCGTCAGCATCAAGACGGTGGATCAGACGGCGGCAGATCTCCCCGATCGCCGGCTGGTCCAGCAGATGCCCGTCGTATTCGGAAGCCAGCACCTTGATTTCGTCGAGTTTGGCCGGAGTGGAGATCAATGCCGGGTCCAGCATGTCCAGCTCGATTGATACCGCGTCGGGTGCGCTGACCTGCGTCACGGTCAGGCGCCCGGAGTTCTCGTCGAAACTGATTGCGATCGGCGCAGTGGCGACGTGGCGCTGCACCTGCTCGTGATTCTCGGGCCGCCAGGCCAGGCAACCGACGCCAAGGACCAGTTCGAATTCCTCGCTATGATCGGCAGCCTTCAGGTGGACCGCGAACAGATCCTTGTAGATGTCGCGGACCGCGGCGTCGCGGCGTTCCCGGTCGGCCCACAGCCGCCAATCGATCATCCACGCATCGAAGGCTTCGCTGATCTCGGGGTGCTCGGCGAGCGCGATGCGGCGGTTGACCACATCTGGTTCGTCCTCGTCGCGCTCCTCGACCGGGACAGGCTCCTCGCGGAAGATCGCCTCGCGAAGCGTCGGCTCCTTCGCGGTGTCATCGATCGCGCCCTCCACCCACACGATCAGCTCGCGCGGCAGCGGTGGCGGGTCCAGCTTGGCTACCCGGTCCACGGTGAGCAGAGGTACATCAGATGTGAGCTCGGCGATCCGGTGCGCCGACAGGATTGCCTCATGGTCGGGCAGGTCGGCGAACCACATCGCGTCTTCGAACTTGTCCACCATGCGCACTGGCTTGACCAGCAGCTGCTGAGTCCGTCCGAGAAAGGTGAAGAGGTTGACCGCCCGGCGCACCAAACGCTCATTCTCAGTTTCATGCTCGGCAGCCATCGCGTCCCCTTCGTGACAAGTCCCGTTACAACTGACAGCAGATGTGTCATCCGTCATCTGCGTCAATTAGCGATGATTATGAACCCCCGCTCCGACAACTCAGCACACACCCTCGACATTGGATTCAGTTCTCTAGCGTGGCGTGCCGACGACCCACCCGTCGCGGTCGGATTTCCAGCACCCGGGCGTCGACTGGCACCGACGGCCGGCGCCGTCGCAAGCGACGCAAGTGCGCAGGCTCGGTGCCCACCAGTGCATCTCAATGATGCATTGAAGGCCACAACTCTTGCTCTGCACAAGGGACACCGGTCGACGGAAGCAGCTAACTGACCCAACACTTACTTAGCACGCACTCCGCGTTTCTGGAGGAAAATGCGAATCTCAGCTACCCGGTGGAATGGTGCTGACTACAGCCGCCAGCGGGCACCGACGACGAGCTCCTAGGTCAGATTTCCCAGACGGTGTCGGGATCCCGCAAGAGAGCACGAACCTCGCTCAAGTCACCAAGTTCTGCGATTGGCGATTGCTTGGCGATATCCACGATGCTGTTCAGGACGGAGGTGACCGTTTGGCCATCGCCCTTGGCGATCGCCGCGTCAAGGCTTCCGAACAGCGCATCGAAGTTCGACTTGCGCTCCGCAAAGACGCGCTCGAAGTAATCCCGGAGGACGCGCTCCGCTGCCTTGATGCGAGCTACTTCAGCCTTCCCGGCCGCCTCGATGTTCGCCCGCTTCGTGCTCTCGACTTCGTGCAAGTTCAGGTATTCCCGAGCTGCTCCAACGATGTCGTTAAGTGCGTTGAAGCCGTCGAGGGCTGTGAATGCACGCATCCCGGCTCCTGCAGCTTTCCCGAGGTTGAACCCATTGCTCACGATTCGCTGTTCTCCGTCATCCGCCGGTACTTAACCTTCAACGTTTCGCTATCAGCGGTGAGATTGCCATCCGTGTCGACGATCGGCGCGGCCGCGATGTCGCGAACCGCAAGCACCAATCCCATCGCCCGCTGAAAACCTGACGCATCAACCTCTGGCTGAAACGGTACTGATTCAAGGTCATTGAGCGCCGAGGCCGCCCTGCCGCTGAGAGCAGTCAAGAGGGATTTGATCTCAGCAATTCGGCTGTCGATTGCCTCCAAGCCGGCGTCGAAGACGTCCATCTTGGCGACTTCCTCGGCGATTGTCTTCGTGAATTCCTTAGCCCTGGTGATCTGCTTCTCGCCTTGCCCCTTGGCAACGAACCCGCCGACCAACAACGCGGGTCCGATCACCACGGCGTTCAGCGCGGCCGCACCCAGGGCCATTCCACCGCCCCCCGCAGCGATCGTCCCGCCCCCAAGGAAAGCCAGCATCGCGTTCTCAGCGGCGACACCAGACAGACCCGTAATCGCGGCACCGGTCCCTGCCGTTCCGAAAGCCGTAGCCGCAGCGGTCACACCCATGTTTGTTGCAGCGCCGGCCCCGACCGACCCCACGACTGCTTTAATCCAGGCAGCAGCCTCGAACTCGAGTCGCTCCATATTCGGCACGGCGTTCAGTTCAGCGTCGAGTCCCTCGATCAAGAGGCGCTCGTTTTCCTTGATCTTCTTTTTGTTGCGCCGCATGAACTCGGTCATACGAATCACGACATCGGTCAGCGCCTGCTTCTGCTGCTCGCCGAGCTGTTCGAGCCGCTTGTTCGTGAGTTTGACACGAGCCTCGCTCCGTTTCCGGCGGCGCTCGTAGTCGCCCTTCGACTTGCCGAACTCTTCCTGAGCTTTCTTCAAATCCCAGGCGCCCTTGCCACCGAGCGCGAGACCCCCGCTGCCCGTAATCGCCCCTACAGCGATGAGCGCCACCGGAATCAACGGCAAGACCATACGTCCCCCTGCGCCTTCCTAATTGATGCCGTTCGCAGAACGGCGCCGGGCTTCTATGATCTTGAAAGATCCTGGACCATTGATCGGACAGATTACTGGGTGTCGAGATAGCTGTCGGGCAATCCGACGATGTTCGAAACCATTGGCCGGCCCCCGGTCAGACCGGCGCGTTCACCGTCACCGCCACAACCAACGGCATCGGCGGTTCTATTACAGGTCGAGCCCGAGCCGCGACTGCAGATCACCCGTCAACGGGGTCAACAATCGGTACGTCACCAACATCGGCGCCGACCCCTGATGACCGAGCGGCACCACCCGCCCCAAATAGGTATATGCAAGATCGTTGCCCTTCCGTCGCATCCAGAGCTCGATCGGCTTGCCTGTCGAGAGTGACTCCAGAATCTCGCGCCCCTTCTTGCCGGTCGGTTTGGTCGAAAGCTGCGAGCTCCACACGAACACGTCGGGGCCTTCGAAATGTTCGGTGTACTGCGTGCGGTCAGACCGCTTCTGCAGTGTTACGAACAGGATCGTGTACTTGTGGAGCGACACGTGCCCCGAACGCCAGTTTCCGGGGTTGTAGACCTCCCCGTAGAGCGGTGGCACGTCCATGCTTTTGAACTGCTCACCGATCCGCGACGCCAGTGGGTTGATCTCCTGCTGATCAAGTTTCGACACAAGCCGGGCCACCGGACGCATGTCCGAGCGGCCTTCGATGGGCGAAACCGACGGGTTACTTGACTCGAGGGTGTAAACACCACCCTCCCGGCGCAGAATCTTCAAAGTGCCCGCCACACCAGAGTTGTCCGCTGTCTCCACCAATACGGCCTGCCCTAAATAGTCGCGGGCCGAACCACCGGTGATCCACTCGAACAGCAGTGGGTCACCATGCCGGACCGGCTCTGCTCCCCCATCCATGGAGTTGCCTTGGGCGAAGCAAACGAAATGCGATGAGGAGGTGCGTGGTTGTCCGCCAACTCTTCTGACAGGGATCTCGGTCGCCGCATGGTCGGTCCACGAGGTTTGTGCACCCGGCCCACATGCCACGGTGTAGTCACCAAACAACGGCACGTAGTCGATCGGCACATCCGGGCGAGCCGAATCATCCGGCCGCACAAGGAGCGTGCCATCCACTTGCTCGAGCAGCACGCCGTGTGATGTTCCAGGATGTCCGGCAGATGGCCCGAACCAACCGCGTAGCAAGCCAGGCAGGGCGTTGCCCGACGAGTCCGCCCGCGACGCCACGGCAATGGTGCCCTTGGCAAAAGACGCGGCGAACTCGACACCGTCTGCCGCGAACGGCACAGTGCCCTCGGGTAAGTCGGGATGCTGGCGCCGGTCCAGCCTGATCACAGGATGACCGTCAGAGAACGTAAGGCGGCATGACCACGACTTCGTCGCGGCCGCCTCTTTGTTCAGCACGTAACTTGCCAATCGATATTCGATGAGCTCGGCGACCATCGCGTCGAAGACGTCGCCGAGTTCGTCGTCGATGGTGAATGTCGGCTCTATCCGGGTGTCGGTGAGCCGGAACAACGGATCCGTTCGTCGCGCCGAGTCTCCCGTCCCCGACAGGTGCGCAAGCGGCCACTTCCGCCAGTAATGCGCCCATTTGTCCGACGCTGCAGCTTCGAGGTCGGGGAACTCGCGCACCGGTACATCACGGACCAGACGCGGGTCCTCCAGCATCAACTGACGCGACGTCTCCGCATTAGCCAGCACATCTCCGCCGGCGCGGAGCACGCCGTCGTGAAGCAGTGCGCGAATGGCAATGAGCTTGTAGCACTTGGTGATGCTCTCTACCTGCACACGGCGGAGGACTTCACCGTATGCATCCGCGACAGCGCCCTCACGCTCACCCAGCAGTTCGATCACGCGTAAGAAGCCGAACCAGCTGCCGTACTTCGTCGTCACCACTGCGGGATCGTGACCGGCCCGGAAGGTCTGCGCCGCTGTTGGCCTGAGCCCTTCCTCCTCCATGTACGAGCGGCAGTACTCCTCGATTGCGTCACCCGCACTTGTGTGGGTAAGTCGCCGCAACATCTCGACAACTTCAAGGTTGTAGTCCACCGAGCAGCCCGCAGGCAGGTCGAAGTCGTTGTTCTCCAGTGCAGTCAACACTTGCAGGGTCGTTGGAGTCTCGCGTCGTCCCAAGCTGAGCAAGGTCCGAGGTTTGAGCAGGAACGATCGATGGTTACCGATGAAGTCAATGATCGTGAGCGCATCCTTGCCTTCCTTAATACGCAGGCCGCGGCCCAGTTGCTGAAGAAAGATGGTCGGCGACTCAGTGGGGCGCAGCATCAGCACGGTGTCGATGTCCGGGACGTCCAATCCCTCGTTGAAGAGGTCGACGGTGAAGATCACTTCGAGTTGTCCGCTGCGGAGGTCGTCGATCGACTGGTGCCGTGGGGCGCTCGTCGGCCCGCTGTGTACCGATGCACAGCGGACACCGCGTTCAAGGTAGTACGCACTCATGAAGTCGGAATGATGCTTTGACGCGCAAAACGCCAACGTTCGTGTGCCGCGCCGCGATTGCCATTCGTCGAACGCGGCCTGAGCGCGGTCCTGGGTCTCGACGGCAGCCTCGAGCGCAGCGGGATCGAAACGGCCGTTGCGCCATGGAATAGGTTCGAAGTCAACGGGATCCGGAACACCCCAGTAGTGGAACGGTACAAGCTCGTTGCGGCGTATGCCCTCGACCAAGTCACAGTTGAACACAGAGTTGTCTGCGCAGAGCGACAGCAGGTCCGCCCCGTCCATCCGCTCAGGGGTGGCTGTAAGTCCCAGCAGGAACCGGGGTGTGAAGTGGTCGATCACCCTGCGGTAGGTCGCTGCGGCGGCGTGATGGAACTCGTCGACTACTAGGTAGTCGAACGAGTCTGCCGGGAACTGACCGAGGTACCGCGACATCGTCTGGACGGTGGCGAAGACGAAGTCAGCGTCGGGTTGCTTGTCGTCGCCGGTGTAGAGGCCCATCGTGGCAGTGGGCATCACTTGCCGGAAGACATCACGGCTCTGCTTGAGGATCTCTTCGCGGTGCGCGATGAACAGCACTCGCGCTGCACCCATTTGCGCGGCGTCGAAGGCTGCGAGCCAGGTCTTGCCCAATCCCGTTGCCATGGTGACCATGCCGGCACGAAATCCGTTCGCGCGTGTAGCTGCAAGCGCCGAAAGCGCTTCCTGCTGGATGCGACGCGGTTCGGGTAGCGCTGCCGGTGCTTCAATGACCTCGGCGACCTCGGGTACGTATGGTGGTGCGGGCTCGTACTCGGCGATCAGCTCGTCGGTCAATGGATGGCTGCGCCCGTCGTCCCACAACGCAAGGAACCGCTCCTTCAGCTCTTCGATCGAGCCGACGAGCAGGTTCCACTCGATGCCGCCATCGAGCGCTGACTTGCTGAGATTGCTGCTACCAACGAACGCAGCATTTGCATGGCCTTCGGCCGAGTAGAACAAATAGGCCTTCGGGTGGAAGCTCACCTCCGGATCCTGGAACACTCGGACACTTGCGGTTTCTGGATAGTCATCCACGAGGTCGCGGAGGCGAGTCATGGCTTCAACCTCAGTGAGGCCGAGATAGTCGGTCGTCAGGATGCGGAGCTGTGCGCCACGTGCAAGGGCATCCTCGAGAGCGTCGATCAAAAGCCGCAGCCCAGACACCTTGATGAAGCTCACTGCGATGTCAATGCGGTCGAATTGTGTCTCCTGCAGGTGTCGAACAAGTTCGGTGAGGAGAAGCCGAACCTGACCGTCGACGAGTACCGGGGTCACTGGGGTGGGCACAGGGTCGACTGTCGTGGGCGTAGTCGGATCGCCGGCGAGATAGTTGCCGCGAGCAGCGATCACGTTTCGGATTCCACCGCGGGGATCGGGCACGTCGCCCGCGAATCTAGGAATGAGGTGAACGTGCAGATGGTCGACGGTCTGGCCTGCAGCTAGGCCTTCGTTGAATCCGACGTTGAATCCGGCTGGGTTGTGCAGTTCGACAATCCTGGCGCGAACGATATCGATCAGGTCGAAGATATCGGTCCGCTCCCCTGGCGTGGCTTCCCACCAGTCGGTGATTAGCCGGCGCGACACGATCAGCGCGTGGCCAGGCGATACAGGGTAACCGTCCCAAACCGCGAAGGCCGACCGGTTGGACGCGATCCATTCCGCTTGCGGGATGTCAAAGAAAGGCGACTCCGAGTCCACCTGTGCTCCTTAGCCGTTGTACTTGTCGTGGACCCGCGCTACCTGCGCTTGGAAAACTCGAACTTCTCAACTCCCGGCCGCAGCAGACCCAGCTTTCGGGCGAAGCGGTAGAAGCCCTCCCCTGGGTCGCCCGTGGCCTTTTGAACCACCAACGCCGATAGCATCGTGCCGGCGTCGTCAAGGGTTCCATCGGTGACTTCGCCAAGCAGCGCTCCAATCGCAGCCTGGTCGCGGTCGAGGTTGTAGTCGAACGGCGCGTAGCCAGTCCGATTCACCAACTCTGCGCTGAAATCGGTGTAGTTCGCAAGGCCCCGCGATTTGGCAACCTCAACGAGGTAATCAGTTGCAGCATTGACGAGTTCGTCCCACTCATCATCACTTCGACCGAACTTCATTAGCCCCCGCTCTCATGCCCGCAAGCCTTGGATTCGTCATGTATACATCGCTGCGAAATCGCTCGATGCATATGGCGCGCCATCGGCGCGACCGAGCAGTAAGTAATGGCCATGCCAACCGTCGTCGCGGCGATCAACACACTCTTCATCACAACCTCCCGGTTTCGAAGTGAACCGCGCATCGTCGCATCCGCCACCGACAACCCCGATGCGTCGCTACATCGAAGAACGCGAGGCGAACACAAGGCCCTACTTGTCGGCAGCCGGTTGTACGTTCTCCTGTTCGCCTGGCATCGGTGCCCGGGCGCAAGACAGAAGGAACCCAGTCATGAGCAATCCCTATCAGCAGTCCGCCGACCCGAACCAGCCTGCCCCGCAGGGTTTCCCCCAGCACGCGCCACCTCGCGCGAAGAAGCGTAAGTGGCCGGCGATCGTCATCGGCGTGGTCGCATTCCTGGCAGTCATGTCGGCCTTGTCCGACAAGGACGACACCAAGCAGGACACCAAGCCCAGTGCCGCGCTCGCGGCGCAGGCCCCTGCGGAACAGGGCACCCCGACTGCCGGGCTCAACACCCCGGTCCGCGACGGCAAGTTCGAGTTCGTCGTCAAGACGGTGCAGCCTGGTCTGGCCGAGGTCGGCGACAATCCCTACCTTCGCGAGAAGGCTCAGGGCCAGTTCGTGATCGTAACGCTCAGCGTGCAGAACATCGGCGACCGGGCACAAGGCTTCAGCCCGTCCAACCAGAAGTTGATCGACACGCAGGGCCGCAGTTTCGAAAGCGACTCGTCAGCTCAGATTGCTCTGGGCGATTCAGATATCCCGATCTGGGACGACATCAACCCCGGCAATGTCGTCGACGTATCCCTGGTCTACGACATGCCTGTCGGCGCGGCGCCAGCCCGCATCGAACTGCACGACTCGATGTTCTCCGGCGGCGCCATTGTGGAGCTGACGCCGTAGCGAGCGACGCCGGGGCCCGCCGGCTTGGCCGGCCCCGGTTTGTCAGTCCCGCACCGGCACCGGCACCGGCATATGCAGCGCGAGTTGACCTTCGGTCACGACATCGAGCTGAATGGTCTTGATCGGGTTGAGCGCCCGTAGATCGTCCGCCATCCGTCCCTGCCCGATCTTCAGATCCACACCCCGAGGGAACCGTGCCGTCCCGGCCGCCAGCACATTGGTCTGGCTCAGCGTGGAATGCCAGGCACCGCCCAATGACGTGTAGGACGTGAGCGTCGAAACCCGCTCCCCCGTCTCATACTTCGCCTGACGCGGGGTGACAGCCGACAACGCCAAGTCCACCCCTCCGGCGTCATTCCCAACGCGCGCGACAAGCCGATCCGAGTCGATAGAGACATCGAGCTCCGTCACCCACTTCGGGAAGCCGTACCCGTCATGCCCGCGCACCTGGGCGATCTGTGTGCTCACCGGCAGTGACAGCACGTAGGAGTGCAGGTGATCGTTGGCCAGACTGCTCGCCAGGTCGGCGAAGCCCAGCTTGCCGTGCCGCGCCGGCCGCACCGCCACACCGACGGCCGCTTCGGTGTAGAAGTCGATGTCGCACACGTCGTACCGGAAGAACATCACCGAAACGATCCCGAGTCCCGGTGCAACCTCTAGCGGCGCAAGTGCTTTAGGCAGCCGTGTACGGATGTCACGGGAGCGGGCCAGCATCACCAGCCGGGCCGTCGAGATCCGGTAGTAAAAGTTCGGGGTCAGCGTCGGCCCAATCGCGGAATCGACCTCGGTCTTCGGCAGCTTCCGGAAGAAGTCGACGCTCGACACCCGAGGATCACACGCGACCTCGTCGAGGTCGGTGCGCATCCGAAACCGGTCATACAGGCCACCTTTGGGCACGGTGACCAGGTGCCCGCCGAGGTCAACCTCGACCACGTCGGAAGCAACCATCAGACCCTCCCCACGTCGGCCACCAGCCGCTCCGCCAGCTTCTCCGAGGACTGCGGGTTCTGGCCGGTGTAGAGATTGCCGTCAACTACGACATGGGGACGCAGCGGCAGCAGCGCCTTGGAGTAGTCGACGCCGGACTCCTTCAGCTTGTCCTCCAACAGCCAGGGCGCCTTGCGCCCGAAGCTGTTCAGCAATTCCTCGCGATTGGACAGTCCGGTCATCCGCCGGCCGGCGAAGGGCGACACCCCGTCCGGCCCAGCCGCGGCCAGGATCGCCGCCGGCGCATGGCACAGCAGCGCCAGTGGCTGGCCGGACTCCAGCCGATGCGCGAGCAGCGCGCCGGAGACCGGGTCGTACGCGAGATCCTCCATCGGCCCGTGCCCGCCGGGGTAGAACACCACGTCGTAGTCGTCGGCGTTCACAGTGTCGAGCGAGACGGGATGGGCCAGCACGTTTGCGATGCTGTCCAGATAGCTCTTGACCTCCTTGCGCTTCCACGGCATGCCGCCGGAGATGCCGAGGCTGAGCTGGTCGAGCGTCGGCGGCTTGCCACCCGGCGTCGCCACCGTGATGTGCCATCCGGCCTGGGTGAAGATCTGGTGCGGCCGCGCGACCTCCTCGGCCCAGTACCCGGACGGATGCACCGTCCCGTCGTTGAGCGTCCAGCGGTCCGCCGCCGAGATCACCATCAGCACGTTCGTCATGGCCTTCGCCTTCCCGTCGTTCCCGAATCCGCTTACACCGATGTCCGAGTACCCACCCGCGGCCGCGACGCCAACCATCGCGAGTACCCCCGCAGCGCCCGCCGCGACACCAGCTGATCGGCGACCAACGCGAACGCCGGTCCGACGCCCAGCGCGGGCTTCTTCCCCGCGCCGAGCCGGCGCATCTGGTAGCGGACCATCGCCATGCTGGCGATGGAGGCCAGCGGCTTGTCCGACCAGATCACGGGCTTCAGTCGCCCGGTCGCCTCGGCGCCGTGGCGCCACCGCGCAGGCAGGTCGGGGGTTTCGGCCAGCGCGGTGGCCATGCCGACCACCGCGACACCGCTACCCAGCACCCGCTCGGCCGTCTGGCGCCGGGTGATGCCGCCGGTCAGCATGAGCGGAATCGGGCTGCTCACCGCGAGCTCGGCCGCCAAGTCTAGGAAGTACGCCTCGCGGGCCGCGGTCCTGTCATCGGTCGGGCGGCCTGTCATGGCCGGGCTTTCGTAGCTGCCGCCGGATAACTCGACCAGGTCGACGCCGAGCGGGGCGAGCATGTCGATCACCTTGCGGGCATCGTCGGCGTCGAAGCCGACGCGATGAAAGTCCGCTGAATTCAGTTTCACCGCAACGGAAAAGCCCGGCGATATCTCAGCGCGGATGGCGCGCACGATCTCCAGCAGCAGGCGGGCGCGATTCTCCAGCGAGCCGCCCCACTCGTCGGTGCGGGTGTTGACGAGCGGAGACAGGAACTGCGACAACAGGTATCCGTGCGCAGCATGCACCTCGACGCCGTCGAAACCGGCCTCTTCGGCGCGCCGCGCGGTGGTGGCGAAGCGGGCGATGGTGTCGGCGATCTGCAGGCCCGTCATCGCGACGGGCTGCCCGAATCGCTTGGAGTGCCGGCCCAGCTCGACCGCAACGTCGGATGGTCCCCACACCACGCCCGGCATGTCGGCCTGGACCTGACGGCCGGGGTGGCTGATCTGCATCCACATCGCTGAACCGTCGTCCTTGCCGGCGCGCGCCCAGGCCGCGAAGGGCTCCAGCGGGGAGTCCGCATCCAGCACGACGCCACCCGGCCCGGTCATCGCCTCGGCGTGCACCATGACGTTGCCGGTGATCAGCAGGCCAGTGCCGCCGGCGCCCCACTGCCGGTACAGCGCGATTAGGCGCTCATCTGGCAGCTGCGCCCGCCCGGCCATGCCCTCTTCCATGGCCGCCTTGGCGATCCGGTTGCGCAAGACCTGGCCGGACTTCAGCTGCAGGGGCGCGAACAACGCCTCCGACGTACTCGACATGGGAACTCCCAACGAATGTTGACGCTGCTTACTTCAACCGCCTGCTAACATACGGGGAGCATGTAAGCGGTGTCAACACTTGTGAGGTAAGTCCCGAATGCCCACGTCAACGAGGTCGTATCACCACGGCGACCTGCCCAGCGCGCTCGTGCAGGCCGCGCTGGAACTGCTCGAAGAGGGCGGCGCCACCGAGCTGTCGCTACGCGCGGCCGCGCGCCGCGCCGGCGTCTCGACCGCCGCGCCCTACCGCCATTTCGCGGACCGCGACGCGCTGTTGTCGGCGGTCGCCGCGGTGGGCTACCGCGATCTAGCCACTCAGTTGGCGGCGGCGAACCCGTCACCGACAACGCCCGACGACCTCGCCGACATCGCCATCGCCTACGTGAACTTCGCGCTGCAACGCCCCGGCCTGTTCCGGGCCATGTTCGCCGAACCGTGCGACCCCACCAGCCCAGAACGGGTCGCCGCGGTCGAAGCCATCAGCGAGTACCTCAGATCGATTGTGCAGCAGGCGATTCCCACGTCGGATCCGGACGCGATGGCCAATGCCGTGTGGGCACTCGTGCACGGCCTGGCTTTCCTGCATCTCGACGGCAAGTTCGACGCGTCCTCCCCCGAGACCATTGCCACCACGGTGCGCGCGGCGGTAGCGGCGGCGCTCGGGCAGCTTGCTTGACTGAGTCGCTAACCGATGCAGCGTGGTGCGACGTAAATGCAGGGTCATCGAATGGGCGCATTAGTACGGCGGCCCCAACGACCGGCGGGCAACCCTTCCTGACTCGCAGTTGTCCTGCGTCCAGCCGCGGACGAATTTCGGTGCAGCCCTGCGATCCCCGAGTGGCAGTATCGCGACAAACCCCTCAGTAACAAGAGGAGACCCAGGCTTCGAAGTTCGATCGTATTAACGCATCAGATACGTGAAGTAGTTGCCAATACATTCCAAGGACTTCCTCGAAAGCTCGGGATGGCGATCCTGCATCACTGATTCAACGTAGTCACCGGCCTCGTTGAGGTCCATCGAGTTCCAGTCAGGGTTGATACTCATCGCCTCGTCAAGTACCGCGCGAACCAGCCCTCTGGCGACTCCGGCTGCAGCCGGACCGAAATATGAAGCAAAATCTGCATCATTGCCACCGGGAAAGTGCTCCAAGTACAAACGAATCGCCTCATTGATATCGATGTCGTCGCCTGGCACCTGACCTCCCCATCTGCCCCCTCGACAACATGGGAGCTGACTTCCATCTGCGAGCACCCGTAAGCGCACGCGGAGATCCTGCGTCAACTCACCCCCGAGCCAATTGGTTCTCGATGCCGCGCACGTTCGCCAACCGACTGGGATCCACAATCAGTTCGTAGACACCGGGTTCAACGAGTCCGGCGCCGACCTGCTCCGCATCGGCGGGATCATCGGAGAGCAAGAGCAGTTCGGCTGCCCCTCCGCCAGAACGCAATACACGCACCGGAACACCTTGTAACTCAGCGGTGTAGACCCGCTCGAATACCTCACATTCCGACAAAGGCGCTGTCGCAGACCACGCCCGCGGATGAACCTGCGAGAAACCTGCGGGACCTTCCTCGGCTGTCGCAGTCAGAAGGACTTTGTCGCCAGCCACGTCGGCGAAATACTCCCCGCCGCGCCAGCGTGCCATGCTGCCCACTAGAGGACTCGGCGGTCGCCATTGCTTGGCGCCAACCCAGCCTCGAGCAGCGCCCTCGTAACGAGAAAGCCGCTTCTGCTCACCATCGGAACGAATCCGCCAATACTCAGCGCCGTATGAGTACCGGGTCCGTCCCATGACCCATACCTGCGCCAACGAGTCGCCAAGCAGGAAGCCGTGCGGGAAAACCGGCCACGGACGTTCAGCTTCACCCGGGGCACTGAATCTAGCCAGTCTTGGCTGCTCGAACCGCACGACATCGACGAATTCGGGCGTTCCTTCAATGCCATACGCCGCCAACAATTCTGCCGGGGTCCGCAGGCCGACGACCGCTCTCGCATCCGTCACAAACCCGCCAACTTGATCGTGGCCCGTTTCCACGATCGCACTAGCAGTGGGGCCTGCAAGCAGCTTCTGCAATACCAGCGTGTCAGGCACGACGCGTCTCTTCCACCTGTACGTCTGTCAACCTGTCGGGCATCACCAGACCAGTCCATCCCATGTATTGGTCGCCGTCCAATCCAAGTTCCCGAGCCACCGCGGGGGGACCGACGAATTCAACCCCAATTTGTCCGTCAGGGAATTGGCTCTGCAGGGACACAGCGTGTCCGGATAGCTTTCCGCTCACGCGAACGTGCACCACGCCGTCCAGCGCGGATCGGGGAACCTTCACCCAAGACTGGTGGTACCCACGACCCATGGACGCTTCGCCGGTCGCGAACCCATCCGGGATCTCAGTATCCGGTTCTGCGTGCAATGCGACCCAGTCGTCACCGCTGAAAACGATGCGGTATCGCTCACCGCGATATTCCGCGATCGCGCCCGTGGTTGGCATTTCAATCATCAGTTCCCCTGCGGAATCCAGTGTCCGCCCTTTAAGACTGCAACGAGGCGTTGTGTGCCGTCGTCAAGAACTTCCCACATCTCGGCACCCTCTCTCATCGTCGTGTTTCTGGCGTAGTACTCCGGAATGACGTCGTCCCCGGACTTCGTGAACCCATTACCGGTGAACGGATCGTCCCACGAGTCGTAGGCATTGCTGCCTCCCATGTCGGAGTTGCGCGGCACTTCATAACTGCCCGGTGACTCAGGGTCGGCTTGGAACCGAATGACGTGTGTGCCTGGGTCGTAGCGTTCAAATGGAGAGTCGGTGTAGTCCAACCTGAGACCGTCGTAGATTCCGTCGGGTGTGCCGAGGTGAGCCGTATCGTCTGCCACTGTGACCGCACCACCCACTCGATCCGGGCTGACACCGTGCTCCATGATGTAGTCATCGGCACGACCCTGCACCAAGCCGTTTGCTTCGTCGAAATACCCCGGCGGAATCACCTTCTGCATCACGGTGTCGCTCGTCGGATGGGGCAAATAGTCGCGCACATCATTGATCAGGTCCCGCTGGGCCGGGGTGAGACTATCGGTCGCTGTGTTGATCAAGTCGATGAAGTCACTCTTCTTGACGCCGTGGTCGGCCAATGCGCCATCAATGCGCTGGACATCCGATAGTTGGTCCGGGGCAAACCCGGTGGTATGGGAGCTATCGTCCATCAACGAGTAGATACGTGACCCGTCACTCGACCCACCATGGTTACCACCGCCTTGATCAGCGCCACCCCCGTGCGAACCGCCATCGTCACCACCACCGCTGTGCGCTTCAGCCATCTCGTGGGGTACAGGAGGCTCATGCGAAACAGCGCCACCCGGGTTCGCTTCGTTGGTCCACGCGTACTCCGGTGGAGGCGTATGCGCACCGTCAGCAACTCCATGGTGCACACCGGCGGCGTCCTCGCCGCCATACGCTGCTGTCCCCGGACCATGAGTGCCGGGCACCGACTCCCCACTCGGCCGCACCCCGGCGTCTGCCGGGGCCTTTCCGGCACCAGCGTCCCCCGCTGCGGCACCGTCGCCAGAATGCGACGATGGCATAGGCCCCGAGTCCGCCGGCCGCGCCACCGGTTCAGGGCCCTTCGGTGCCTCCACCGGGGCGGCGCTCAGCGAGTCGAGGTCCTTGCCGATCTTGCCGGCCTGGCCGGCGATTTCATCGACCCCGGTCTTCCCGAATGCCTCCACCCCGCTGCGGGCTGCCGCACCCTCGGCCCGAGCGACCTGCGCCCCTTCCTCGCCCGCCTTCCCCGCTGTCACTCCGGCCTTGGCCTCGCCGACACCGGGCATCAGGACCTGTGCAATGTTGCCGAGATTGTCGCCCAGCCCGACCAGTGGGCGGTCACTGGACCAATCCTTGTAATCCACAACACCTTTGACGGTTTCAAGTAGATGCTCGCCGGCTTCTTTCTGCCCCTTCGGATCAAGCATCGGACCCAACGGATTGAAGAACTCCGCCAGGTTCTTGTCGATCTCCCAGATACCCTTCGCTGCTTCTACCGGGTGGGCGAGCATCGTCGGAACGGACTGCCCAACCTCCAGCCCCGACTTCACCACGCCCTCAGCGATTTGTGTGCGCGCATTAACAAAGCCCGCCAAGAAACCGCCGACGTCGTTGCCGAAGAACCGGGTGAACTCCTTGCGGTCCCATTCCTCGAAATCGCGAACCAGCCCATCCATGCCATCGATGAGTACCTGGAAACCGGAAGCAGCGGTGTCCAATTCACCGCTGAGGGCGTGCAGGATCTCCGAGATATCGTGGCCGATCTGTTTGAGGCCATCGAGCGGGTTATGCCCGCTGAAAACCCTGCCGATCTGGCTGACAATTCCGGAGGCACTCAATCGGTGGAGCAGATCCCGGATCGCGTCCTGCGCGCCTTGCACTTCACCAGCGAACGAATCCAGCTTCTCCGCAAGGGAACTGCACTTGCCTGCCAAAGCACTGGTGCCACCGGTCAACGTGCTCAGCGCCCCGGTAATGTGCGTCAACTCGGGAATATCGTGACCCGCCACGCTCGACAGGCAATCCCCGGCATCGCCTGCTGCGGTCGACATCGCCATACCGAGCGAACGCCATGCGCCCGCGACCGCGCGCATCGTGTCCGGATTGCCGTTCGGCCAAGCCCGGCTGACGAATGGCTGGACCAAGGACCACAAGCTCGGTTCCGGGATCTCCGGCCCCGACTGCCCCACCACCCCCGAGGCCGCGTACTTGGTCGGCTCCGCCGGCACCGGAATCGACTCGCGTCCACCGCCGACGGTCGAGGCAGCATCACTGACCGCATAGTTGTGCGCCGACACCTCAACGCCATACCCGACATTGCGGAAGGCGTTCACCGCCGACTCAGCCGCCGAGATCACCGCTTGCGCGCTCTTGCGGTAGTCGGAGAAGAATTGCAGACCCGCCCCATCAGTTCCACACATGAGCTCAGATCCCGCCAACGCCGAATCCAACGTGTGCAGCGCAGCGATCAGCGCGTCACCTTGCGCACCAACACTTTTCCCGGAGGCCGCCAACTGCTGCGGATCGACCTCGTAGCCGCCCACCGACTAACCCCAGTTGCGCAGGTTCATTTGCGCAGCGCCGTGGTAGTTCTCATGTGCACCCTCAGCTATTGCCCGTAAATGGGCCAATGCGTGTCGCATCTCGGCCACGCCCTCGGTCCACTGCTGCTGGGCGGCAGCTTGCGCGTGCCCACCCTCGCCATCCCAGGCTGTGCCCAATTGATGCTCGACGGCCTCCAGCTGCGCCACCGTCTGCTCCATGTGCTGCTCGAGTTGCGACATCCGATCGGCAGCGGCCAACAACACCGCCGGATCCACCTTGAAAGCGGCCATGCTCTAGAGATCCGATCCTGCGATGGACACGCCAGCGTCTCGGTCAGTGCCCGAATACCGGGCGGCCGCCGTGACCAAGAGTTCCGACATCGCCGTCAACCCCTGAACGACTTTCGACGACCCCTCATGCCACTCGCGCCAGACTGTGTCATAGGCCGATGCCGCGCTCCCGCTCCAACTCGGCCCCAGCATCTGCGCGACCTCGCTGTCGAGCGATGCCAGGCTCGCGTGCAACTGCTGCGCCGCCGTCCCGAATTCCGTCGACACCTCTCGCAGCACTTCCGGTGTCACACGCAGATCTGCCATAGTTCCCCCCTGGGCTCTAGCCCTGACTACAGCAATCATCTCAGGCCGATCGAGCGCACTTGCTGTGAAGTAGCTGTCAATGGCTACGGCCCAAATCGGAAAGCTGCCTCCACATGGCCAGCAAATTTGTGAACCGGAATTTGTCAAGGCGGATGTGTCCATCGGGTGTTAAGCGGCTGTGGTGTTGGCCTCCCGGGCTGGTGGGTTGATCCAGACGGTGTCGGGTAGGTCGAGAATCTTGGGCGCACCTTGCTTCCGAGAGCTGGCATGCTTGCCGCCATGTGGGGCCAGGAGTAGACGTGGTCAGGGCGCCGCCGCGTCGGATTCCCCGAACGCCACATACGCCGGTCGCAGAATCTCAGCGAGCCCCCGCCTGCGCACGGCGACCGCCACCGTGGGCAGCTGATCCAGCAGTGCCGTCGACGAGGCAACGGGAGGGCCGAGAACGGGAAGAGCGCTCTGCCGCACAAAGAATGAATCGAGACAGTCGGCCAAAGCAGGCCCCGAGGACACCACCCGGTCGGCAGCCGGCCGCCCACCCGAACGGGCGGCCGCCAGATTCTCCAACAGGTCCTCACGGTCCCTGCCTCGCCAGGCAAGGATGGTGAACGGATCCTCGTCGAACGCCTCGGCCAGCAGGTAGAACGTCGCCGCCAGATGCTTGCACGGCACGGCGAAGTCCGGACACGAACAGTCCAGGGACAGGTCGCGGGCCGTCGTCGGAAACAGCGGCAATTCCAACGCGCCGAACACATTCTCAATATCGGACGGCATCTCACCGGACAGCAAAGCTGCAGTGTACAACGCACTTTCGGCCAGTACAGCTTCGATCTGCAACCACTCGCCCTTGCCGAACGCAGCGATCCCGATCCGGACCCGATAGGGCCGTACCCTACTGCCCTGCACCTCCGCAGTGACCAGACCCGGCCCGACGTCCAGCGAGATCACCTGACCCCGGCGGGCATAGTTCCGGCCGCGCTGCATCCGACTGCCCATCCCCATGGCCTCGAGCACTTCGATGAACCGTTGCGACCACCAGGTCTGGGCGATCGCACCACGGGCGCTGCGGGCCTTCAACCCGTCAGCGGCACGGGGCCGCGACGGCGGATACCAGTCATTCACCGACGGCCCCCTCCGACAGGCTGAACAATGTGCGCAGATCCCCCGTGGACAACTCGGTCAGCCAGCCTTCGCCGTCGCCGACCACCAAATCGGCCAGCGCCTTCTTCTGCTCGATCATGTCGTCGATCTTCTCCTCGAGCGTGCCCGTGCAAATGAACTTACGTACCTGCACGGTGCGCTGCTGACCGATCCGGAAGGCCCGGTCGGTCGCCTGGTTCTCCACCGCTGGGTTCCACCACCGATCCAGGTGCACAACATGATTGGCGGCGGTCAAGGTCAGGCCGGTTCCGCCCGCCTTCAATGACAGCAGGAAGATCGACGGTCCCTCACCGGACTGGAAACGCTCGACCATCTCGTCGCGCCGCTTCTTCGGCACACTGCCGTGCAGGTACGCGACGTCCTGACCGAACCGCGCGGCCAGGTGCGGCGCCAACATCTCGGCGAACTCGGTGAACTGGGTGAAGCACAGCACCCGATCGCCTTCGGCGAGAATCTCCTCCAGAATTTCCTCGAGCCGGATCACCTTGCCGGAGCGCATGCCAACCGGTGAGCGGTCGTGCAACAGCTGCGCGGGGTGGTTACAGACCTGCTTCAATTTCGTCATCGCGGCAAGTACATTGCCGCGCCGCTCGATTCCGTCGGTGTGCTCGATCTTCTCCATCATCTCGTCGACGATCGACTGGTAGAGCGAGGCCTGCTCGGTGGTGAGCCGGCAGTATTGCTTGACTTCGATCTTCTCGGGCAGATCATCGATGATGGCCGGATCGGTCTTGAGCCGCCGCAGAATGTAGGGGCGGGTGATCCGGCGTAGCCGTTCGGCCGGCTCGGTCTGGCCGTATTTCTCCACCGGCACCGCGTACCGGGCCCGGAACACCTCCGACGAACCGAGCAGGCCGGGGTTGAGAAAGTCCATGATGGACCACAATTCGGCGAGCCGGTTCTCCACCGGGGTGCCGGTGAGCGCGATGCGGTTCACGGCGTCGAGCCGCCGCACCGCCTTGGCGCCGCGCGACAGGCTGTTCTTGACGGCCTGAGCCTCGTCGAGCACCACCCGGTTCCACCGGTAGTCCGCGAGTTCATCGATATCACGGGTGGCGGTCACATAGGTGGTGACAATCAGGTCGACCTCGGCCAGCCGTTCCTCCAGAGCCTCGCCGCGCAGCCGTGCCGGGCCGTGGTGGGCGTAAACCCGAAGCGCAGGTGCGAATTTCGCGGCCTCACGCTGCCAGTTGCCGACCAGCGACATCGGGCAGAGCAGCAGTGTCGGCGCAGTACCGGGCTCGTTGTGACGTTGTGTGGACTCCAGCGCAAGCAACTGCACGGTCTTGCCCAAACCCATGTCGTCGGCCAGACAACTGCCCAGACCCAGCGCCGACAGGAAGGCCAGCCACGACAGGCCCCGCTGCTGGTAGGGACGCAGCGTCGCAGCGAAGTCCGGCGCCGGTTGCAGGGGCTGAAGTGATTGCCCGGCAACACCGTTGAGCAGATCACCGAGCCAACCATCTGCCCGCACCGACACGATCTCCAGCGGGGTGTCGGTGTCGTCGGGGTGGCTCGCCGCCAACGCCAGAAGCTCGGCGGGACTCGCCTGCTCCGACCGATGGGCCTTGAGAAACTCCAGCCCGCGGCGCAGCTGCTCCTGGTCGACCGCCACCCATTGACCGCGCAACCTGATCAACGGTGCCTTGGTCTGCGACAGCGCGTTGATCTCATCCTCAGTGAGCGTGTCATCGCCGACCGCGAGCGCCCACCGGAAGTCGATCAGCTGCTCGCGGCCGAACCGACTCGCCGTCGCCACCACACCGTCGACGGGGGTGGACGCCGATACGGCGAGACCGAGCTTGCGGCGCCGATCCCACCACGACGGCAGTAGCACCCCGAAGCCCGCATCGTCGAGCAGCGGCGCCGCGACCGACAGGAAGTGGTAGGCGCCCTCGGCGTCCAGGTCGATACCGCTGGGACGTGCGGTGCGCAGACCGGAGGTCAGTTCCGGGTAGACCCGGACGGCCCGTCCGAGTTCGGCGAGAAGTAACTCCTCGGGACGGTCAAGCCAACGCCGCAGGTTGCCGTCGTCGTCCCAGGTCTGCTCGGCCGGGACCAACAGGCTGGGGTCGGCGACCGACTGCAGCAGGAACTCCAGCCGCCAGCCCGCGTCGTCGTCGTCGGATTCGTTCTCGGTGAGCCGGAAGGTCGCACGAGCCGGGCCCGGCTCCTCGATCCCGATCTCATCCCACGGCGTCAGCGCGTCGGCCAAGGCATCGAGATCATCCAGGTCCGCATCGAACCTGCCGTCCGGCGCCGTCAGTGCGGTCATCCATTCTTCTTCGACCGCAAGGCGTTTCGGGCGCCGCCCGCGTCGGGGTGGCAATAACCCCTCGGCCGGCGGCGCGGCGGCGCGCGCCAACTCGTCGACAAATGCGGCCAACGCCGACGTCACCAACTCCGGTGTGCCGGCCGCATCCGACTCCGCCCGGCACACCGGAGGCATAGCCGCGATGATCGCGGTGAGTTCCATCACGTCGGCGCCCTGAATCACCGGCCGCCAGAACGCGACGGGCTGCCCCTCGTCGACACCCAGTGCGGGCAGAATTCGACCGCGCGCCACCAATTTTCGCGCGAAGTTCGCGATATCGGCGATGTAGGTCACCGACTCGCCGTACCGCACATCGGCTGCCTTCTCATCGAAAAGGGCCAGCGCAGAGGCGGCGGGAAGCGATACCACGGGAACCGACCACGGCAGCAGCGCGGGCGCACTGCGTGATGCGGGCCGCGGCGTGACCCGCATCAGTTCCGGCGAGTCCAGCGGCGACGTCCGCAGCGAAGGCAACAGGAGCACGGCGTTGCCTGGCTTGCCGGTGTGGATTTCGGCGATCACATCGGCCGGCGCCGCGAAGGGATGCGGACGGGCGGCACGCAACGCCTGGCTTGCGCTCTTCACCGACAGGGCCGAATCCTCGGCCCACAGACACAGGTCCTCGGTCGACCAGAATCCGTGCAGAACCAACATCGATATTTCACTTCCCTCGAGGCTTCGCCAGGCTAGCTATCGGCACCACCATCCCGAAACCGCCGCGCCGGATTCACCCTGAGCCCGAGCCTGATTGGTGACCAGTGAGGCAGTTGGTACCGGTGAGGTCGGCTGCTTCGGGTGTGAGCCGGCTAAGTTGCGTGCCGGTGACCATAACGGAGCGAGGGGGCGCGGCGCACCCGAGAGACGGGGCCCGCACATGACACGGCGCAGCCATTCGGCTGGATTGGGGATGCACTCAACGGTGTTCGGAGTCCGCGGCGTCCACCGATTTGGGAGGCCGTCAAAGAATTTGACGACCTCCGACAAAGACCCACTACCCAGACCCCGGCCCTTGCCGGTCAGATCAGTGGAGCTGCTGAACCACGCGTCACCGTCGGTCAGCGACTGAATCGCGTCCTGCGCACCCTGCAGATCCATCCCGATCGAATCCGACATGGTCCATGACGACTCCGACATCAGTGATCGCCGGACGACACCAACTCCGCGACGTCGTCGTGCAGATGCGCCAGCCCGGTGTCGAGCGTCGCCAACCGCCCGCCATAGTGGCGAGCAAGCTGCGCCAAGTAGGCGTCGGTCACCTGTCGGTGCCCGACCACCCCGTCCAGTCGCACACCATCGAAAGACACTGCATCCGGCCAGAACTCGTGTAGATCGGACGCTGCGACTGCGACGAGCACCTCGCGGGCCGCCAAAGTGGGGTACCCCTTACGCAACAGGAAACGCAGCAGGCTCCCCTGTGTTATCGGGCAGGTCGCAAATGCCTCGTCCGACGCTGCCAGCCACTCGGTAGCCGCCTCGTGATGCACATGCTCTACCACCACCAGCGCGATCAGCACGTTGGCGTCGAGCAGCGTGGTCACTCGTCGTCCTCCAGCGACCGCACATCCTCGGAGGTGACGACGGCGCCTACGCTGACCACCGGCAACCCCGTCCTGGGATCGGTCGAAACCGTCGAGGGAGCCGAAGCTACGCCCAGGCCCCTTCGCATCAGGTCAGCAACCGTCTCACTCAGGGTTCGGCGCGTGTCCCGCGCTATCGCCTGGGCCTGCCTATGCAGGTCATCAGGTAAATCAACGGTGGTCCGCATGCCACATCCTAGCATCTCTGCATCATGATGCATTGATGCGCTGGGCGTCGGGGTGACCTCCGTGGTGGTGACACCACCCAGCGCCTGCCGGGGAAATCCGAACCGAACATCACGGCCCCGAATTTGTCGGCGCACAGTTGTACGTTCTTCTGTTCGCCTGGCATCGGTGCCCGGGCGCGAGACAGAGAGACTACGAATGCAGAGCCGCCCCACGATGTGCCGCGGTCCAGCCTGCGCGGCAGCACGCGCAATTTGTCAGACCGTTGCAGCACACTCCAGACATGAGCCGCCGCAACCGCCAGAAGCGCGCCGCCAAGCAGAAGAACCGCCGCGCATCGTCCCGACGAGAACGCTGGAGCACCGATCCCGGGTACGACCGGGTCGCCCTCCTCGACCGCATCACCGCGGCGCTGTACAACTCCGCTTTGTGTCCCGACCACGATGCGGAATTCCACGCCGCTGAGCTACTCGACGAATTCCCCTGCTGGGCAGACGATCTCGACCTTGCCGCCGAGGGCACCTTGGCCGGTGCCATCAACAGCGCGTGGCAGGTGGGTTGGTCGCCCAATGACCTGCACGAATTCGCTCGTCGCCGTCTCGACGCAGCGGCAGCCGGCTACCTGGCCGAGTCCGTCGTTCGCGAATCGCGGCACTATTCCGTCACGACCCTGCATCCTCGATGGCGGGCCGAACTCGCCGCATTGCCTGCGGATTTCGATCACGGCGCTCCGCAGATGTGGAGCTGGGCGGACAGGAATGCCGTCGACCATCACGCAGCGTTGACCGTCGTATTGAAGGTGCTGCGGCTGCTGGGAACCCTTCCGATCCTCGAGCCGTTGCTGCCGTTGCCCGGTGCGCACCAGCATTCGGCGGTCGCGGTGAACCCGACCGATGCGAAAGCGCTCAGCCGGGTGCGCGGGCTACTGGCCAAGGCAGAGGCCACCAAATTTCCCGAAGAAGCGGAAGCACTTTCGGCCAAGGCCCAAGAACTGATGAGCAGATACTCACTGCACCATGCGATCCGAGATCACGAGCAAGGTCGCGCAGCCGAGGCGACCGCCCGGCGAATCTGGATCGACAGTCCCTACGTCATCGCCAAGGCAGCGCTGGTGCAGTCCGTGGCAACGGCCAACCGGTGTCAGATGGTGTGCGCGGAGAAGCTCGGGTTCGTCGCCGTCATCGGCGCCGCGTGCGATCTGGAATTCGTTGAGCTGCTGTCGACTTCACTACTAGTCCAGGCCAACCGGGCGATGCTGGCAGCGGGCCGCGTTACCGGCGACGGACGGACCCGGACCCGCTCGTTTCGTCAATCATTTCTTCTCTCGTACTCCGAGCGCATCGGTGAACGCCTCACCGTCACCTCCACGACGGTGGCCACCGAGGTGGACCGCGGCACACTGCTTCCGGTACTGGCAGCGCGCAGCCAGGCAACCGATGACCTCACCAACCGGCTCTTCCCGGCGACGATTGCCCGCATGATGTCGCCGTCCAACGGTGCCGGATGGGCGGCCGGGCGCATCGCAGCCGACTTGGCACAGCTGGACGTGCGTCGACCGATCGCGGGGTGATGTGGCCGCCAACGAATCGTCCTTGTTGATCCCCGACAGCGACGTACGTACGCTGTACATACCGACCGAGTGAGGCAATATGCGCAACACCGACGCCAGCACCACGAAAACCACCCGCGACCAGCGGATGAATATTCGTGCCAGCGCGCAGCAACAGCTCCTCATCCGTCGGGCGGCCGAAGCCACCGACAGCACGGTCACCGACTTCATTTTGGACAGCGCACTAGAGACCGCCGAGCGAGTTCTCGCAGACCGCAAGTGGTTCGTCGCCAGCGAAGAGCAATGGGTCGAGTTCCAAACCCTGCTCGATGCACCGCTGGAGCCGATGCCCAAACTTGGACGGCTTCTCCGACGCGAGAGCCCTTTCGCCGACAACGATTGACACGACCGGTGGCGGACACCCAGCCAAAACCAACTCGACCCGAGAAACTCACGAAAACCCACGACCGATCGGCCTTCGAATCAGGCGCCGCCGAACTCGACGATTGGCTCCGCAAGTACAGCTGGCAAAACCAGCGGGCCGACAACGCCACCACATACGTCAGCACGTACGAAGGCCGCGTCGTCGGCTACTACGCGATCACCGTCGCCGGCTACCGACGCCGCGCCGCACCCGAGGCAATCGCAAAAAAGGCACCCGAGATGGTTCCGTGCTTCCTTCTGGCACGACTCGCCGTCGACCTCGAATGGCAGGGCCGCGGCTTGGGATGGGGCCTACTCGGCGACGCACTCCAGCGCGTCTTCATGCTGTCGAGGTCCGTAGCCGCACCCGCACTCTTGGTCCATGCTCGTGACGACAATGCCCGCAGTTTCTATCTGCACCACGCAGAGTTCATTGCGTCGCCGGTGGATCCTCTCCACCTCTTCCTTCCCATGAAGGCCATTGCAGCCGCAATGCATGACCTCGATGCCATCTGAAGGATCGCCCTACCAACTAGCCGGCGAGTAATCCTTCAAGAAGCACCCGTACAGATCCTCGCCCAACTCCCCACGCACGATCGGGTCATACACGCGCGCAGCACCATCCACCAGATCCAGCGGTGCGTGAAAACCTTCCTCGGCCAGCCGCAGCTTGGTCGGGTGCGGACGCTCGTCGGTGATCCACCCAGTGTCGACCGCGGTCATCAAGATCCCGTCCTGCTCCAGCATCTCCCCAGAACTGGTGCGAGTCAGCATGTTCAGCGCGGCCTTGGCCATGTTGGTGTGCGGATGCCCGGGCCCCTTGTAGCCGCGGCCAAACTGGCCTTCCATCGCCGACACGTTCACCACGTACTTGCGTCGGGCCGGTGACGCGGCCATCGCGGGACGCAGCCGGCTCACCAGAATGAACGGAGCGGTCTGGTTGCACAGCTGCACTTCGAGGAGCTCCATCGCGTCGACCTCGTGCACGCGCTGGGTCCAGCTGTTCACCGACGCGGTATCCGGCAGCAACCCGCCGGCGTCAATGGCCGTCCCCGCGGAGATCCGCTCCGGGGAGGCGCTGCGGGCGGTCAGGGCCAGCTCGGTCAGTGCGTGCGCGGTGGGGTGCTCGCCGAGGCTCCCGGCCAGGGCATGCGGATGCGCGTCACTGACGTGATCGAAGGTGACGACGTCCACCAAGGCCGGCGGCGGGGTCCGCTCAGCCTCCACCAGCGCGGCATACGAGCCCGGCGCACGGCGCACCGTCTGCGCCGCGTTGTTGATCAGGATGTCCAGCGGACCCTGTGCGGCCACCTCGTCGGCGAGGGCAACCACCTGGGCCGGGTCGCGCAGGTCGATCCCCACCACCCGCAGCCGGTGCAGCCAGTCGGCGCTGTCCTCCATCGCGGCGAAGCGGCGCACCGCGTCGTTGGGAAACCGGGTGGTGATCGTGGTGTGCGCGCCGTCACGCAACAGTCGCAGCGCGATATACATGCCGATCTTGGCCCGCCCACCGGTGAGCAGGGCCGTGCGCCCGGTCAGGTCGGTGCGGGCGTCGCGTTTGGCCCGGTTGATCGCGGCGCATTCTGGACAAAGCTGGTGGTAGAAGGCGTCGACCACGGTGTGGTGCTTCTTGCAGATGTAGCAGGCCCGCGAGCGCAGCAGCGTGCCCGCACTGGCCCCGACCGCGGTGGACACCAGCGGCAGGCCCTGGGTTTCGTCGTCGATCCGTCCCGGCGCACCCGTGGCGGTCGCGGCGATGACAGCGCGGTCTGCGGCCACGATCGCGTCGCGTCTGGCGGTGCGACGAGCCTTCTTCAGCGCCTTGAACATCTTCGCGGTGGCCAGCCGCACAGCAACGGCGTCGGGATGCTCAGGAGGCAGCTTGTCCACCTCGGAGAGCACCCGTAGGCACGTGCTGAGCTGGTCGGGGTCGATCGCGTTCACGATCGAAGGGTACGGGGAGTGGGCACAAATCCCCGTATCGAGCGAACCGGCGGGGTCTATGAGATCAGTCGTAGATGACGTCCAGTCCGCGCCGACGGAGGTCAGCCAGGCCATCGCGCATGCCTTGCAGCTGCTCGGGTGAATGCCCCACCCAGTCGGTGAGCTCACCGACGATTCTCACCGGCTCGCGGGTGCGATACGAGCAGGTCGGGTTGCCGGGCAGCTTCTTGTCGGTCACGTTCGGGTCGTCCTCCAGCACACCTTCGGGTTCGACGATGTAGATGCGGCCCGGCCCCTCGCCGGCGGCCATCTCGGCGCCCCACACCGCGGCATCCAATGTGCGGGTGACGTACACGTGGTTCATGATCCGTCCCGCTTGGTAGTTCGACTCGCGTCCGGGCACCAAGTACTCGCCCATGGCCAGGTCGGCCTTCGTGCCGTGCAGGAGCGCACCGGACTCGTGCACCTCGAACGGTTTCGGCGTATTCGTCACAAAATCCCCCATCTCGTCACGGACCGGAAGATTGTGCAGCACGTCAGGGGCCTTGCCGCAAGCCCCACCCCCCGCCGTATAGTGAGAGTGGGAAGAGGACCAATTTCCTTCGCGCCCAGCCACTCCCGCGGTCCTGATCAGAGTTGTTCCAGCAGCCCGTCGACCAGACCGGTCAATCTCTCGAAATGCGAACCGGCCCAATAGATCCGCCCGCACTCCGGACACTGGCTGAATTCGTCGTAGTAGCGGCGGGTCAACGGCTCAAGGCGGTCGATCACTTGCTCCTTCGCCACCGCAGCCAACCTTCCGTTGCACCGCACGCAGCGGGTGAACGGCGCGACCCGCCGTCGCAGATCCAACCGCCGCATCACCTCCAGCGTCTGCTCCTCCGGCTGCTGAGAGTGAACGAACAGGCCATGGGTGATCGCGCGACGCTTCAACAGCCCCGGTCTCGCGTCAGCATGATCCGTTGCTGGTTCAGGCTGATGTCGGCCAGCGTTTGATCGTCGGCGTCGCTCGCCCACCACACGTCGAACCCCAGCACCCGAAGCAGTCGTGCCAGGCGTCCCAGGTTGACGTCGATCACGAACCGCGGATCCCGCAATGGCTCGGGCCGAAGCCGCGCCGTGGACCCGATGTCGAGCGCCTCGAACATCGGATACACCGCGATGCGATCGCCGACTGCCGGGCGGTGGTCGAAACCCACCGGTTCCCCGTCAACCAGGATCAGGTCGATCTCGGTGTGCGGAATACCCATGGCCTCCAGGACATCCTTGACGGTCTGATGGCTCTGGCAGGGGCGGCGCACGAGCTGACCGCGCGAGTCCGCTTCCAAGAAGTCGTTGAGCTCGGCGTAGACCCGGACCGTGACGAAACCGGCCATACCGCCATGGTCGCGCTGTTCAGCGGTCCAGGTTGGGCTTCCATGTCCCGGAGACATGCTCAATGATCCGCTCCGTCATGCGTGCCGCCTCGGGTCGCACGCTCTCTGGCAGAGCCGCGGCAGCACGCGAGAACGCAGCAGGAAGGTCCATACGGAGTTCGTCCACCCAGGCCACAGCTTGATCCGCGGGAATTCCGAGACGGCGTCCAACCTTCCTCCAATCCGAGGTGGTGACATCGAGCATCTTCCAGTGGTCACCGATCTTCATCGAAGCGTGTAGGCGCTCGCGCTGGTTGTACGGTGCCGCAGAGGCGGCGTCATACAGCGGCGACACCTGGGCGCGTGACCCAACGAGGACGAGCGAGTAGTTCTTGGCGTGAGCGTCAGTTCCGCCGATGAGGACGTTGTAGGCAAGCGCTTTGAAGAAGCGTTCGGCGTTCACAGCGCGGTCCTCGATCGGCAGCCTGTTGAGAAGCTCAGCGATATCACCGACACCGGGGCCTCCGTCGGACTGGTATTTCAGACTGGGGTGGACCGACAACGCCTGGCAGATGTCTTCTTGGTGGACCCGGTGCCAGGTAGTCCCGTGATAAAGGCGGTCGTAGCGCGTCGAGGTCAACACCTGAACGTCACCGATCTCCATCACTGTGGATTCGGCTGCGAGCAGCCCGGCTTCGCTCGCTGCACGCTGGCACAGTGCCTCGTTGATGTGATGCCGTGCGTAACCAGCAGTTGCCGGCTTGACGATCACGGTCGTCGGCGTCGAATCTCGCGGGATCCCGAACCGCCCGGACTCTGGCTCCCGGAATAGCGCGACCTTGGGTTGAGCGCCAGCGAGGCTCCACCTGCCCTCCAACCTTCCTGGGTCCCAGTCGGATTGATGAGCAGCGAGCGCTTGGACGAGCTCGGCGAATTCAGTCTCATTGAGCCATTGAATGTCACCCGTCCGCGCCCGCGCGTCAGACGGATCGACTTCGGGCGGGAGAATCTGGACTGCGCCGGCTGCGTCGCGCCCGACGTGAGCGAGCAGGGCGAAGGGATTGTTCGGCGAGACGTTGTATTCGCGTCCCCACCGCTGTCGCGCACCTTCACTGTCTGGAAGCAGACCTTCAAGATAGGACCGAACAGCCTTGTCCCGATGCCGATTCGACACGACAGGCAAGGACAGCGACAACGGTGTCGGGTCGTCCCGCTCGGCGTACTCATCGTCATAGGTGAAACTCAGCGCTCCGTGAGCAGACTGTGTCACCGTGCCGGTGGGGATCCCGTCCAGGTAGATCCGCAACGCCCTGTCCGCCATCACCTTTTCCCTGTGCCGAACAGCGCGTCGAACGGATCAAGGGTTGCGGGAGCCGTTCCGGCAGGCTTGGGCTTCTCGGGAGCTCCCTTCCGGGTACGTTTTCGAGCGTTCGACGGCCCCTCGGGCGCGGTCGCCTCCAGGCTCACGCCGACAACGCGAAGTGCATCGAGCACCCTTTGCGCTTCCAGTCGTGGATGCCCCTTCTCCAGCCGAACGACCCAGTCCCGACTCATGCGCAGTTGCTCGGCCAGCTCAGCCTGAGTCATTCCACGGGCTGTGCGAGCAGAGCGGACGAGGGCACCAACGTCGCCCATTGTCTTGACTTGCATGCCCACTCCTTGTAGTCGTTCGACGACATTTCCGATTGTAGTCGTTCGACGTCTTTTGCAAAAGAGGTTGTACTACGACTTTCCGCACTTCAGACGTCCTCACGACGGCCACCGATTGGTCTCGACGGCGAATCAGGCAGAATCACGTTGTGGCGGAGATGGTCATAGCCCTCAACCCGGACGAAGGCTCCAGACTGCCCTACCTCCTGCGGATTCCACAGCCCGACGGCGACCTCCTCTTCCGCACGTCGGGGACGTGGCCGCGCGCCAAGTCGCTGTACTGCTATCCAGTGGGCCTCGACGAGTGGCCTACGGACGCGGTGATCGTCGAACGTGTCGAATTGCGCTCGTGCCAGCGTCGGGGTGCTGCCATCGACGTGATCCTGCAGCGATCACGGGAGAACCGCTCGCAGCTGGTTTTCACGACCGCCCGGGGCAGGGACGCGGTGTTCTGGCAGTCACCACGCACCCGCAAGCAGGCCCGCCCAAATGTGCGAACCCCGGGAGCACGCGCCCACGGCATCGCCGAGCTCCAAATCGTCGTCGACAGCCACGAGCGCTACGCCTACAAGTTCGCCAGCCAGCAGGCCGATACTATTCAGCGCGCACTGCCATGCGGCGACTACGGGCTGACCATCGATGGAACGCTCGTCGCCAGCGTGGAGCGCAAATCCCTGGCCGACCTGGTCTCCAGCCTCACCGGTGGCAAACTGCGCTATCAGATCGCCGACCTGGCCGCCCTCCCCCGCGCCGCAGTCGTCGTCGAGGACCGCTATTCGCAACTGTTCAAGCTGGACCGGGTCCGCCCCGCCGTGGTCGCCGACGGGTTGGCAGAGTTACAAATTCGGTGGCCGAACGTGCCGATCGTGTTCTGCGAAGCACGCCAACTCGCCGAGGAATGGACCTACCGGTTCCTCGCTGCCGCGCATGCCTGGTCGACAACTGAAGAGGCTGCAATACAACGTATTTCACAGGTCCACGTCGACGTTGCCATCGTCGATCAGGGCAGCGCGGCGCCCGGCCCGAGCACCGCCGAGGTCCGAGCCTGGGCGCGAGAAGCCGGCCTGGAGGTTCCACCCCGCGGCCGACTCCGCCCTGACATCTGGCAGGCATGGCAGGACGCGCATTGACACCCTGGGCAACACCGAACAATCGGCCTAGCGTGAGGTCATGACAGAGCAGTCGCCCGCGGTCACCGTGGCGCATCCGCCGAAAGTAATGCTGCGTGTCGTCAACCCGATCATGCGGATGCTGGTGCGCACCCCGTTCGCCGGCGCCACACGCAAACAGTTCATGGTCGTGAACGTCCGGGGACGAAAGACCGGAAAGCAGTATGCGATTCCGCTCACCGCGCACGTCATCGACAACACCCTCTATGCGATGACCGACGCGGCGTGGAAGAACAACTTCCGCGGCGGCGCCACCGCCGAGGTGCTGCTCGACGGCAAGACGACGACCATGCGCGGTGAGCTCATCGGCGACCGCGCGACCGTCGCCGATCTGTTCCACCGCTGCGCCGAGTCCTACGGCCCCAAACGCGCCCAGCGGATGATGGGTTTGACGTTCCGCTATCAGCGCATCCCCACGCTGGAGGAGTTCACCGACGCAGTCGACCGCGAGCACCTGGCCGCGATCAAACTGACCCCGCCGACCTAGCCTCTACTTCAGGCAGGTGTCGAACTCGTCGCGGATGCGCTGTTGCAGCGCCAACGCCTCCGGCAGGAGCGGTTCCGACTTCGTGCGGTCGCCGTTGACGTACTCACACTTGCCGATCATGGCGCTGCCCGCCCAACGTGGCTCGTCGAAGCGGGCCCGGTCGCCGTCCCAGCGCCAGGTGAGGCTGACCGGATGCTCCGGACCGGCCTCGAGCGCGTGGATGGTCCGCACGATGTCGTCATAGGCAGTCGCCCGGGTCGGCACCCCGAAAGTCAGGTGCACAACCCGTCCGTCCCGGACGCTGACCCACCCAGGGTCGGCGGGCGCTGCCGCGGCCAGTTGCCGGTCGATGCGTTGCTTGTCGGCCGGGGTCAAGCGGGTGAAGACCTTCCAGTGCGCATCACCGACCCGGTCGGCGGGAGCGACTTCAATGTCGCTCGGTGGCCGGTCGGCGAAGATCCGCAGGATCGCGTCGACGGCGGCACCAGGTTGCTCGGCATCCCGGACCTCTATCTGTGATACCTCAGGCGCGGCGCCACTGAACCACCTGATTTCCCCGGCCGGAGCCTCGGCACGAAGGCGACGCACCAGCCCGGACACGTGTTCGACGTCGTCAGGCAGATCGACGCTGCCCGAGATCGAAGTCCATTTGGCCACAACGATCTTCATCGACTGATCGAACTTCGCGAAATCTTTGCCGCGCAGCTCATCGAGTTGCGCGGCCACCTCGCCGACCTGCTGATCACTGGCCTGCGCCATGTCGACCTTCAGTTCGAACCGAGTGCCTTCGAGGATGCCGTTGTCATAGATCAGGCCGACCTCGGACACCCCCGGCATCGCCGCGATGCGGTTCTTGATGTCGATTGCTTCCTGTTCACGATCGGGCGCACCGGTGCAGCCACTCACGCCGACCATCACCGCGACCAACAACGCGGCGGCAACGGGAGCAAATCGCATGCTCATCAGCCTAAGGCCGAGACCGGGTCCGGCAATGCGCAAATCTTGTCGGGACCCCGCGCTACGTTCTCCTGTTCGCCAGTCGAGGAGGCACACAGGATGGTCGAGAACAACCCGGGCGTGGGTGGCCGGTTCGGCAAGTATGAGCTGACCGCGCTGCTCGGCCGTGGCGGCATGGGCGAGGTGTACGAGGCCGTCGACACCGACAAGGGCCGGACCGTTGCCCTGAAGATCCTGCGCGCCGAGTTTGCGCACGATGAGCAGTTCCGGACCCGGTTCCTGCGTGAGTCGCAGGCGGCGGCCAGTTTGGAGGAGCCCCATGTCGTGCCGATTCACGACTGGGGCGAGATCGACGGCAACCTCTACATCGACATGCGCCTGGTCCGCGGGCAGACCCTGCATGACCTCATCAACAGCGGCCCGCTCGAGCCGCGCCGCGCGGTAACCGTCATCGAGCAGATCGCCTCCGCGTTGGATGCCGCCCACGCTCGCGGGCTGATCCACCGGGATGTCAAGCCGCAGAACATCATCGTCACCTCTGCGGACTTCGCCTACCTGTTGGACTTCGGTATCGCTCAGGCCCAAGGTGATTCGAGCCTCACCCAGGCAGACACGCGGATCGGCTCGTTCAGCTATATGGCCCCGGAACGGTTCGGCGACGAGCCGTGCACGCCCGCCGCAGACATCTACTCGCTGGCCTGCGTGCTCTACGAGGCGCTGACCGCCGACGCGCCGTTCCCGACCCACAGCAACGAACAGCTGATCGCGGCGCATCTGACGAACCCGCCGCCGCGGCCCAGTACGGCCCACTCGGGAATCCCGACATCCCTGGATACCGTCATCGCGCGTGGCATGGCCAAGGAGCCCGACGACCGTTACGGCAGCGCCGGCGCATTGGGGCGCGCCGCGCAACGGGCGTTGCACACCACTGACGAGAGGGTCGCCGCCAGCGCCGAAACCATGATGGCACCATATGTTTCACCGCCGTTGCTCACCGCACCGCCGGTCGTCGCGCACATCGCATCCGGTGCCACTGAGCCCGGACCGCCTCCCCGGCAATCCTTGGTGCCGATGGCCGCCGTCGTGCTGGTGGCCGCACTCCTGCTCGGCGGGGTCGGGCTGGTCATCGGTCTGCTCCTGTCGAATAACTCAGACGACTCGTCATCGGCACAGACACCGACGCTCGCACCGCCGACGGGCGTGACCGTCGCTGGGCCAACTGTGTACAAGACGGTGCCGGCGCCGACGACGGCTGCCACGCCGTCGTACACGCCGACGACAACCCGCAACGCCGAAGCGTCGAGTTCGGCACAGCTACGCCAGATCTCGCTGGACGACCACACCGTCGTGAGCACCCAGGGTTCCGATCGATGGGTGCCGCAATTGAGTTCCAAGCGGCCGGGTGTCGTCGACCAAGGTGTGGTGTGGAACAACGAGTTGACGTTGGAGGAGCATCTGCGGCTGCGCCAGGAGTACGGCGCCAAGCTCCTGTGGTCCGGTGACTGGTCGACGTTCGACGGGCCCAACTTCTGGGTCACCATCGCGCCGATCACCTATCCCACCGCGAGCGGGGCGTTGGCCTGGTGCAGCGACCACGGTTTCGACCGGAATCACTGCTACGCGAAGCTCATCAGCACGACGCACGCCGTGTCCGGTAGCACCGCGTTCAATTGACCTGGTAGCGGAAAATTGGCGCAATCGGACCCCACATAGCGATGTCACAATCGCAGGGCGCCGGCTGAACGCAGCACCGTCCGTCGAAAGGACTTCGTCCGTTGTGGGTTTGGTACAACACCGCATCGTGGTGGGCTCGTTGGCTCGTCAATTCGGCATGGATAACGGTGTGGTTCTTGTTGTTCGGCTGGGCCGTGCTGCGACCCGAATACCATTGGTCGACGCCGTGGCCGATCTGGGTTGACGCGATCGGACTGGCCATATTCGGGCTGGTAGCCGGCATCCCGATCACCCTGCTCGGCCGACCCGTCGTGAGAACCTACGCCACCGTGCTCGAGGGCCTCACCGCCGCCCAGCGCACCGCAACCGCCATGGCACTGCGTCGCGGTCCGGTACCCACCGACCCGGCGGTGCTGACCGCCGCCGTGCGCGCCAGCGATCTGGCCCGGGCATACCGGAACCGTGTCACCCCGACGGGCCGCCGCCTCACCTGGGTGCTCATCGGACTGTTCGCCGTACCGCTTCCCGCCGTTGAATTCATGGCAGACCAGCCTCGACTGGCCGCAATGTTTCTGGTCCTGGCCGTGATGATGGTGGTCGCACAGGTATGGCCGGCATGGGTCCGGCGTCGCCGTGAGCCGCATCTGGCACGGTTACGCGCCGCCGCCGATGCCGATCCGGAGGTCGCCGCTGCGGTCGCTCACGCCGTGCCTCCCGCGGTGCCGACGACCCGTGAGCATCTGCTTCGAATCGGTGTCATTCTCGTGTTGGTGGCCGCGGCTATGCTGGCCACCTTATTCTTCACGCAAGAGTCCGGCCGAGACTGCCGCACCGCCCGGGCAGCAGTTGGCTACATCGCTGACCACCAGGACCTTCTCGACCCGGGCCAAATCGGCCCCGGCGGACCAGCCCTGTACAAGTACCACGCGTGGTCAGCTCAGCTGGGCCGCTATGCCGACGAGGTCGCCGACCCCGGAATCAGCCGCCATCTGCACCGGATCAGCGATCTGTCAGCCGAGGCCGTCAGCATCGTCGAACAAGCCCGCACACCCGGACTATCCGACGATAGCGTCGAGATTCGAACAGCGAGCTATACCAACATCATTCAACAACTCGTCGATGCGGATACGCAGATGTACGAGCTGTGCAAGCGGTGACGCTCAGCCCGCCCGCTGGACTGCCCTCAGTGCCGCTTCCTTCGCGCTGCCAGCGCAGTTCCCTGCGGTAGGTGCGCTCACTCGCACCGTGACGATCGGAGTTGACGCGACCAGGTCGGCAGCCCCGGTTCCCACGGTCACCGGTTCAATATTGAGGTTGGTTTTGGCGATCACGTAACAGTCTGGACCCGAAGACCCACCGACGTCGAACAGTGTCACGCCGTCCTGCTCGCTACGTTGCGACTCTGGACTCCACGGCATCTTGACAATGTCATCGGACCACTTGACCAGTCCGTATTTGGCTACGGCCGTGGCGGGTTCGCCGGCGGCCGGATCGAGTTGGAGTTCGCACACACCGGGATGCCGCCACGTCGTCGGCCACTGCGCTTCGGGTTTGGGTTCCCACCATTCGAAGCCCACCGCGTGAAGGTCCGCCGCTGCCGCACACGGATCTGCGGTCAGAAACCGTGTCGCAGTTGAAGACTTATCAGTGTGCACCGGGACGCCGTTGGCTTCGACGTGTGCCGCGATCTCACCCGCGACCGCCCCACCGAGCTCGCACAGCTCGGTGTCCTCAGAGTTCCGCCGCCCGTCTGTCACATCCACCGCAGACACCTCCATCACCGGATCCCGCATAGACTCGGGTGCGCCGGTGAGGCCGGCCAGTGGCAGAGGAACCCGAAACGTGCAGCCCGGTGGCGTCGTCCCCAGGACACCCGGATGCGCTGGATCGGAACTGAACTGGCTGTCGTTCCACCGGACTTCGCCCGGTCGGACCAGAAGTTCGAGCCCCGCCTTGGTAGCCGGGAAGCCAACCGTGCACCCCTCACCACCGAGTGTCGCGATAGGCGAATTCGCACCGGTTTCGATCCAGGACACCGAGGAATATGTGTAACTGAAGTCCGTGTGGCCGTTGCCTTCCAGGGTTTTCCGGTCGACGAAGCCGCACGGATCGATCTGACGAAGCGCATACAGCTCGGCCAGATGGTCGCGGTCGGTCGGCGTGAGGTCGAGTCCGTAGGTCTCACCCGTCCCCGGAAAGAAGACCTTCGATTGATCCGGCGGCATCGGCGCTTCCGTCCGGGGGCCGCACGCCGTCATCGATACCCCGAATGCCAACAGCACGGACGTACACATCATCGCTCGCAACATCTAGGCCCCCGGTTCCGTCGTCAACCAGACTAAGGCGAGCCGGCCTACCGCCCATGCAGCGATTTTTGGGGCTCGAAGCGACGGCTTCGAGCCCCAAAAGTCACCGCGTCACGGGCACTTTTCCGTGTCGATGCGCACCACCCCGAAGTCGATCTTGGTCGAAGTACCGAACGTCGACCCGGGCGGCGGTGTCGAGCTGCACACCTGCCAATTGCGGTCGCTGATCTGGGCCCGGCCCTTCCCGGTCAGATCTGTCGAGCTGCTGAACCACACCTCACCGTGCGTCAGCGACTGGATCGCATCCTGTGCGCCCTGCAGATCCATCCCGATCAGATTCGGCATGGTCCACGACGGCGACGCCACCGCCGCCGGACTCGCCGCCAGAGCGACGGCCACCAGACCGACGACTGCCACCGATACACGCTTCATATCAACCTCCTGTTTGAAGTGAACCGCGCATCGTCGCACCAGCCACCGACAAGGCAGCTCCCGTCGACGCGCCCTGCGGCAGGAGAGGAGTCTCACGGACGGTGCCTGTGACGAGCGTGATGAGACCCACGCACGGACATCAGGTATCGATGACCATCTCGACGAGCACCCGTCGCAGCAGCTTGCCGGTGGCGTTGCGCGGCAGTTCGTCGACGAACACCACATCGCGGGGCACCTTGTGCCGGGCCAGGTTGTTCTTCACATGCAGCTTGATCTCGGCCGCGTCCGGGGTGGCACCAGGCTCGGCAACGATGAAGGCCCGCAACCGTTTTCCGAACTCGACATCATCCACACCGACCACTGCCACCTCGGCGATGTCGTCGCGTTCCTCGAGCAGGTTCTCCACTTCCTGCGGGAAGACGTTCTCACCACCGGAGACAATCATGTCGTCGTCGCGGCCGTCGACGAACAGCAGTCCGTTCTCGTCGAAATGACCCATGTCGCCGCTGGACATGTAGCCGTCGATGATCTGCTTCGTTCGACCATCGGTATAGCCCTGAAACGGCGCACCGTTGCGGATGAAAATCCGGCCGCGGCGGTTGGCGCCTTCTACCCGCTGATCGTTCTCGTCGTAGAGCACCACCTCACAGGTCACCGGGGCCCGCCCCGCAGTTCCTGGAGCAGCCCGCAGTTCGGCCGGCGTGGCGATGGTGGCGATCGCGCACTCCGTGGAGCCGTACATGTTGTACAGCACATCGCCGAACGCATCCTGGACCCGAGTGGACAACTCCGGGCTCAGCGCGGACCCGGCGATCAGGATCACCTTCAGCGCCGACGTGTCGTACCTGGCGAGCACCTCGGGGCCCAGTTCGACCATCCGGTGCAGCATCGTCGGCACCGCGACCAGCATGTCGGCTCGGTGCTCGGCCATCAGCTTCAGCGTGCCCTCGGCGTTGAACCGTCGCGCCGTCACCACCTTGTTGCCCAAGGCAGCACCCACCAAGTAGGTGGCCCAGCCGGTGCTGTGGAAGATCGGTGAGACGATCACCATGGTTCCCTTGCGCGGGAACGGAACTCGATCGACGATCTGCGCGGTCGCGAACGGGGACACGGCGTCACGCGGGGCGCCCTTCGGCAGACCGGTGGTGCCACTGGTCAGGATGACCGACCCTCCGGGCTTGCTCGGCGGGGGCAGCGGTCCGGTCGGGTTCGCGGCCACGATCTCGTCGATTGTCTGTGCGCCGTCGGGTAACTCGACGTCGTCGTCGACCCAGGTCAGTATCCGCGGAAGCTCGGCAGGGAGCGCGTCGAGCAGTCCGAGGAACTCGCTGTCGTGCATCACCACGCTGACGCCCTCGCGCGCACATACCTCCGCGAACTGCGGTTTGGCGAAGCCGGTGTTCATCAGCACCAGTCGCACACCGAGTTTGCCGCAGCCGGCCATCGCGACGATCAGGCCGCGGTGATCCCGGCACAGCAGCCCGACAACGGAGCCTTCCTTGAGCCCCAGACCTTGCAGGCCATGTGCCAGCGCCCATGACTGGTCGTCGACCTGCTTATAAGTCAAGGTTCCGCGTTCGTCGACCACCGCAGGCAGGTCGGCGTACCGGCGCCCGCCCTGAATCGCCATGGTGGCCTGCGGCCCGTACAGCCCGGCAAGTTTGGCGCTGCGCACCGCCGCGCCGATGTCCAGTGGCTCGATGATGCCCCGGTCGACGAGCCGCGCCACCGCATGCCCCGACTCGATGATCTGACCCAGCTTTTGCCGAACTTCGGCTATTGCCTGCATACCTCTGCCCCTCGCCGATTTCGCTGGACAGTAGCAGTGCGCGGGGCGTCCGTCACCGGTACGAAACCGCACCCCCCACACCAAATGCCCCAATAACCGCCACCAGCAACATCCACCTCGGTAACGTCGGCAGAGATGCGGAGGGCACCGACGTGTTGATGGCGGCGTTACGCGATCTGCAATGGCGGCGACGGCGATTCCTGATCGCCGCCGTCGGCACCGGCCTGGTCTTTGCCATGACGTTGGTGTTGACGGGCCTGGCCCATGGTTTCCGAGTCGAGGCCGAACGCAGCGTCGACGCCCTGGGCCTGGACGCATACATGATCAAAGCGGGTGCGGCTGGCCCGTTCCTCGGCTCGGCACCGCTGCCGCTCACCGACGTTCAGCGTGCCGCCCGGCTGCCCGGCGTCACCACCGCCGTCCCGCTCGTCTACGGCTCCTCGACCATCCCCAACAACGGCACCCCGCGCAACGTCAACGTGTTCGGGGTGCCCGAGGCAGGGCCGGGCACGCCGGCGCTGAAGGAGGGCCGGGCCGCGCGCGCCACCGACGAGGTCGCGGTCTCTACGACGATGAACCAGCCGATCGGCTCCGATGTCGCGGTCGGCGCGGCGAAACTGCGCGTCGTCGGCCTGGTCGACGACCTCACCGCACTGGCCGCCCAGGACAACATCTACCTGTCGGTCCCCGGCGCCCAATTGCTGCTGTTCTCCGGGCAGAAGCTGATCTCCTCGGTCGGCATCGTCGGCAACCCGGGCCCACCGCCCCCGGAATTCCGGATCGTCGACCGGTCCGGCGCCATCGACGACATGGTGCGTCCGCTGCGGGGCGCCAACCAGGCGATGAGCCTGATGGCCGGCCTGCTGTGGGCGGTCGCGGTGCTGATCGTCGGCTCGGTGATCTACCTGTCGGCGCTGGAACGCACGCGCGACTTCGCGGTGTTCAAGGCCGTCGGCGTGGCCAGCCGCTCCATCATGGCCGGCCTGGCGATGCAGGCCGTGACGGTGGCGCTGCTGGCCGCGGTGCTGGGCGCTGGGCTTTCCTTGCTGCTCGGACCGCTCTTCCCGATGCGTTGTGACGTGCCGACCGTGGCATTCGTCGCGCTACCGATCGTCGCTGTCGCGGTGGGCCTGCTGGCCAGCGTGGCCGGACTGCGTCGCGCCGTGAACGTCGACCCCGCACTGGCATTCCGAGGTCCCTGATATGGCAGATCTGATGGTCAAAGACCTCGTCGTGGAATACTCCAGCGGCGGTTACGCAGTACGCCCGATCGACGGCCTCGACCTCGAAGTCCCCGCCGGATCGCTGTCAATTCTGTTGGGCCCCAGTGGTTGCGGGAAGACCACGCTCCTGTCATGCCTCGGCGGGATCCTCAAACCGACTGCGGGCCGTATCGAGTTCGGCGACATCGACGTGACCACGCTCGACAAGAAGACGCTCTCGGACTACCGGCGCGACACCGTCGGCATCGTGTTCCAGGCCTTCAACCTGGTGCCCAGCCTGACGGCGCTGGAGAACGTGATGGTGCCCCTGCGCGCCGCGGGCCGGACCCGGCGTGAAGCCCGCGAACGCGCCACCGAATTGCTCACCCGCGTCAACCTTGAGAGCCGATTGCACCACCGCCCCGGCGATCTCAGCGGCGGGCAGCAGCAACGCGTCGCGGTTGCCCGGGCGATCGCGCTCGATCCGCCGCTGATCCTGGCCGATGAGCCGACCGCCCACCTCGATTTCATTCAGGTCGAGGAAGTGCTGCGGCTCATCCGTGAGCTCGCCAGCGGCGACCACGTGGTCGTCGTCGCCACCCACGACACCCGCATCCTGCCGCTGGCCGACCACGTGGTCGAGCTCGTCCCGCATGTCGCCGTCGAGCATCAGAACACCGAGACCGTGACCATCGAAGCCGGCGAAGTACTGTTCTCCCAGGGTGAGATGGGCGACCTGATCTTCATCATTACCGACGGTGACATCGAACTGGCCCGCGAATTGGCCAGCGGCGGTGAAGAAGTCATCAAGGTCGTCGGCCCCGGCGACTACTTCGGGGAGATGGGGCCATTGTTCAGCTTGCCCCGGTCTGCCACCGCCCGCGCGAAAACCGACGCGACCGTCGTCGGGTACACCGTCCAGGAGTTCCGCGAATTGCTCGGCCCTACCGGCGCCCGTAACCTGATCGGGCAACCCGAATCCGAGGCCGAGGACTGAGATGACCGAACTCGACACCCGCGTCGCGGTGTACCTCGACTTCGACAACATCGTGATCTCCCGCTACGACCAGGTCAACGGCCGCAACTCATTTCAGAAGGACAAGGCGAAGGGCCTGGAGGCCGACAAGCTCACCAAGGCCACCGTCGACGTCGCCGCCATCCTGGACTTCGCCTCCTCCTTCGGCACCCTGGTGCTCACCCGCGCCTACGCGGACTGGTCAGCCGACGTCAACGCCGGGTACCGCGAACAGCTCGTCGGCCGCGCCGTCGATCTGGTGCAGCTCTTCCCCACCGCCGCCTACAGCAAGAACGGCGCCGACATCCGGTTGGCCGTCGACGCGGTCGAAGACATGTTCCGGCTGCCCGACCTCACCCACGTGGTGATCGTGGCCGGCGACTCCGACTACATCCCGCTGGCCCAGCGCTGCAAACGCCTGGGCCGCTACGTCGTCGGCATCGGAGTGGCCGGCTCCTCGAGCCGGATGCTGGCCGCCGCGTGCGACGAGTTCGTGGTCTACGACGCCCTGCCCGGCATCCCCACGCCGGCCCCAGAGCCGGAACCCAAGCAGCAGAGGCGGACCCGCAAGAAGGAAGAGCCCGACCCGCAGGCCCAGGCCACCGCGCTGCTGACCCGTGCGCTGCAGATCGGCCTGGAGAAGGACGACGTCGAGTGGCTGCACAACTCGGCGGTCAAGGGTCAGATGAAGCGGATGGACCCGTCGTTCAGTGAGAAGTCGTTGGGCTTCAAGTCTTTCAGCGACTTCCTGCGGTCACGTTCCGATGTCGTCGAGTTGGATGAGAGTTCGACGACGCGCATGGTCAAGTTGAAGTAGCCGGCCCCGCACCACTGCCCGCGCGCGTCCTGGTAATGCCCGGCTCCGGATAGCCGGCCTCTCGCACCGCTCGCGACACCGCTTCGCCGACCGTGTCCGCCTGCTCCCCCGGCACCAGCGCGATGACGCAGCCACCGAACCCTCCGCCGGTCATCCGCGCTCCCAGTGCGCCGGCTTGCACGGCGGTCGCCGCGATCAGATCGAGGTGTGGTGTGGTGATCTCGAAGTCGTCGCGCATCGAGGCGTGCGATGCGTTCCACAACGCACCGACCGCCGCGAAATCCGACGATGCCAGCGCGGCAACGCAATCGAGCACACGCTGGTTCTCGGTCAGCACATGACGGGCCCGACGGGCATCAACTTCGGCGATCCTCTGCAGTGCAGACGGGTCGGCCTCCCGGAGCGAGGCCACCCCGAGCGCGGCGGCGGCCCGCTCACACGATGCTCGCCGGGCCGCGTACTCGCCACCGGCGTGCGTGTGCCGGGCCCGCGAGTCGATCACCAGCAGTGCCACGCCGGACGCGTCGGGATCGAAATGCACCGCTTGCACAGAGACGTCGCGGAAATCGATCAGCAGGGCCTGCCTGGATTCACCGTACAGCGACGCCAGCTGGTCGAGCAGTCCCGTTGGCGCACCGACGTACTCGTTCTCGGCCTGCTGGGCGATGTAGGCCTGCTCGACGCGATCGAGATCGACACCGACGGCGGCGAGCAACGCGCCGAGCACCGCGCATTCCAGCGCTGCCGACGACGACAGCCCCGACCCTGTCTCCACCTCACTCGTGATCGTCATCGTCCCGCCCGGCGCCGCGATCCCGGCATTCAGCAGCGCCCACACCACCCCGGCGACGTAGGCCGCCCAGCCGGTGACCTGCCCGGGCACGGTATCCAGACCGATCCGCACCGGCCCGCCACCCGACGAACTCGATACCGACAACACGCCGGAGGGGTCCGGGTCGAAGCTCACAAAGGTCCGCTGCGGCAGCGCAATCGGCAGCGCGAGACCCTGGTTGTAGTCGGTGTGCTCGCCGATCAGATTGACCCGGCCCGGGGCGGAGTACCTGATTCGCACTAGCGCGGATCCACCTGGTGGGCCCGGCGGAAGCGGTCCAGGTAGGCGGGCCAGTCCCAGGTGGACAGGAACTCCGTCGTCGCCGCATATCCCTTGTCGTAGAGCGCCTCGGCCTCGTTACGGGTGATGTCGAAGTCCAGCACCCCGACATCGGTCGAATCCACCTGGACCGCACGCACCTTCACCCACGGCAGGCTCAGATGGGCCTGGTCGTGACCGACCAGCATGGTGGTGAGCAGGCTTTCCAGGAAGGTCGGCTCGCCGCAGCGCAACATCCCCAACCCGGGGATGAGCTGCTCGGCAGATGGCGCCGGTAGATACGGCACCACCGTCACCCCGAAGGTCGGCCAGCGCGGCTCGGCGCCGTCGGGTCGGTCGAACGAGTCGATCGGGAAGTTCGACAGCACGCCGCCGTCCACCAGCGTGCACGGCTCGCCGGCCGCGGTGTTCAGCGTGACCGGATGGAACAGGAACGGAATCGACATGGAGGCGCGCACGGCGTCGGCGACCAGCTGCTCGTCGGGGTCGAGCCCGTACACCCGCTGGTAGTCCCAGGGCAGACGCACCAGTTGCCCCGTCGTCACGTCGGTCACCGTGACCACAAACCGGTAGCGCCGTTCCGGAAGCAGATGATCATCGTCGATCGCCAGATCACCGAAAGTCTTGACGCCCAGGTTCTTCAGCTCGCTGCGTATCCAGTCGTATGCGAAATCCCCGCGATAGATACCCGTCTCACGCAGCAGCCCCCACGCCGTTCCCAGCACCGGGATGCGCTCGATCGGCCCGCTGTCGCGAAACTTGCGGTAGGGCACGTTCAACGCCAGCTCGCGCAGCTGCGCACTGGTCAGTTCGTTACGTTGCTCGGCCGCAGCCACCACGGCGCCGACCAGTGAGCCGGCCGAGGTTCCGGAGATCCGTTCGATCGCATACCCGGCGTCCTTGAGTGCAACGACGGCACCCACCAGGCCGATGCCCTTCACCCCGCCGCCGGAAAGCACAAGGTCGGCACGGTGCGGGGAACGTTTCGCAGCCATGCCTCCAGCTTGGCATGCGAGTCTGACGCTCGGCTGGACATCGGGGTGCTGGTTGACCTGGTCTGCGCTCTCGCCAGCCTCGTCAACGGCACGGCTCAGCACGCCGCCCCCACGAGTAGCCTCGAATCATCATGCGGATAGCCATCAGTGGAGCCGGGGTCGCCGGGGCGGCGCTCGCGCATTGGTTGCATCGCACCGGCCACAACCCGACGCTGATCGAACGGGCGCCGGCGTTTCGGACCGGCGGCTACATGATCGACTTCTGGGGCATCGGCTACCGGGTCACCCGAAAGATGGGCATCGAATCCGCCATCCGCGACGCGGGCTATGACGTGGAGTCGGTGCGCTCGCTCGGACCCGACGGCGCGACCCGTGCCGAACTCCGCGTCGACGTGTTCCGCCGTATGGTCGGCAACGACTACACAAGCCTGCCCCGCGGCGACCTGGCCGCCGCCATCTACCGCACCGTCGAGGACTCCGTGTCGACGGTGTTCGACGACAGCATCACCCGCATCGACCAGCGACCCGGCGGGGTGCGGGTGGCCTTCGACAAGAACCCGGCCGACGATTTCGACCTCGTCATCGGCGCCGACGGGCTGCACTCCAACGTGCGCCGCCTGGTGTTCGGACCCGAGGACCGGTTCGAGCACTACCTGGGCTGCAAGGTGGCCGCCTGTGTGGTCGACGGCTACGGCGGCGGGACTTCGGATACCTATCTCACGTACAGCGTTCCGGGGCGCCAGATCGGGCAGTTCACCTTGCGCGGGAATCGCACCATGTTCCTGTTCGTATTCCGCGACCAGCACGACGACCGCGGTATGACACCAAAAGAGCAGTTACACAACCAGTTCGACGATGCCGGATGGGAATCGCGACAGATCCTGGCCGCCGTGGACACGGTCGACGATCTCTACTTCGACGTGGTCAGCCAGATCCGCATGGACCGCTGGTCGAACGACCGGGTATTGCTGATCGGCGATGCGGCAGGCTGCATCTCGCTGCTCGGCGGCGAGGGCACCGGGCTGGCGATCACCGAGGCATACGCCCTGGCCGGGGAACTCGCCCGCGCCGGCGACGATCACCGCCGCGCCTTCCAGAACTACGAGTCGCTGTTGCGGCCCTTCATCGAGAGCAAGCAGGCCGGAGCCGAACGGATGCTCGGTTTCTTCGCCACCAGGACCCGATTCGGGTTGTGGTTCCGCGATGTCGCGCTGCGCGCGATGAACCTGGGACGCCCGATAGCGGGGCTGTTCGCCGGCAGTGTGCGCGACGACCTCGATTTGCCCGACTACCCAATCATGTGAGCAGTAGGGTTGCTACCACTAGTTTCACCGGGGGGAGGGTCGGTGCCGTGCGTAGCCAGTCACACAACAACAGGAAGGGCCCGTCGTGGTGGGCCCGGCGCGGCGGAGCAGCGCTGGCCGCGGCGGTCCTCATCGCGAGTGGCGGTGCGGCGAGCGCGCACGCAGACCCCCTCGCCGACTCCTGCCCCATCCAGGTGTCGGCCAGCCAGGCCGTCGAGGCCAAGATCGACAGCCACAACGCCATACCGCACCATTTCATCGTGCCGCGACAGCAGGCCGAAGCCAATGCATATGACGAAGAGGCAGCCCGACTCAATGCCGAGAAGGACGCGGCGAACGCGAATCTCGCCTCTTGCGCCGCAGCCACCTCACGCCTCGCCGCCGGCGGAAAGACCCGCGTACCTCTTGCGACGACTGTGCAGAAGATGAAGCAGGCGCAGGATCGGCTGGGCCAGCTGAAGCCGCCCGTGCTGCCGAACATCCGCGGCAACGCGAAGACCGCGGTCTGGGAGCCGGGCCGGGAGCTATACGACGTGTTGCGCAAAACCTCGCCAGATCAGGAGGCGCTGGGCGACATCCCGTTGCAGGGTGAGGGCTGGCCAGAGGCAGGGTCACCGGATCCCGCCTACCCGTCCGGCAGCGGCGTGATGATCGGCACCAACGGCAACGGCACCCCGAAGGTCGAGCCCGACCACATCGTGCCGCTGGCCCGGCTGTTCTACATTCCGGGATTCATCAAGCTCCCTCCGCAGTACATGTATCAAGTGGCGCATTCGCCGCTGAACATGCAGTGGCTGTCACGAAAGGCCAACCGGTCCAAGCAGGCCGGCGAGGCCGCTGTGGTGACCGGAGCAGATCCAGATTGGATCGACAAGCAACAAGAGCTGGAACTCGAGACAGTCACCGAGCTGACCGAAATCACCAAGCAGATCCTCGATAGTCTGGGTATCCCGATATGAGCGTCAGCGACGACGAGATCGACGAACAGTTCCGCCGCGACTCGGCCGTATCCCGACTAGGACCCGAGCAGCGGGAGATGGTCCCTGCGTCGTGGCTACCGGTGTTCGACGCAGCCGATCCGAGCGTGCGTGCGGTGGCGGCGCTGTCGCTGTGGACCGACGGCGCGCGCACATTGGTCCCGCGATTTTGGGGGGTGCTGCAAGAGTTCCTGGTCGACGCATGGGTGGGCCAGCGCGATGACCGTCCAGTGCTCGTCTATGTCGTCGAGTTTGTCTTCCGTTTCGCCGACGTGGGGTATGAGCAGACCCAGCGCACCGTGGCCGTATGGGTCGGCGAGCCGCCGACGGCGAAGGCGGTCGCGCGGTATCCGGAGCTGTGGTCGGCGGCGCCGGTCGCGCTGGTCGATTTCTATCGCACAGTCCATGGCTCGTTCACCGTGCCCGATGGGCAGTCCTTTGGCTTGATGGCCGTGGGCGCGATGCCAACCCTGGCGGAGGCGGTGTCCGACGGCGACCCCGACGACGTCCCAGAGTGGGATGAGGGGCCGGCGGCTGACCGGTTGCTGATGGTCACTCGGACTTACAGCGGCCTGCGCTTGTGTCTGTCCCCAGATGTGCCGCCCGGCATGGGCGTCCAGGTATACCGCTACGACGATCCTGACCCGCCAGGTGAGTTCGCAGAGCAACTCGACGCTCTCCTACTCGTCCGATTCGAGGTGGAATGATGTCCCAGCCTCCGCAGCCGCCGATCTTCGGCGGCCCGCCTGGTCCGTATGGTCCTCCCGGTCAGTTCGGCGGCCCTGGTCAGTTCGGGGGCCCTGGTCCGTTCGGCGGACCTGGACCGTTCGGCGGCCCCGGTCCGTACGGTCCCCCAGGTCAGTTCGGCACCCCCGGACCATACGGTCCTCCCGGGGCACCGCAGCTGGCCTACTACCCGATGGGCGCTCCCCCCGCGAAGAAGTCGCGCAAGTGGTTGCTGATCGGCGCTCCTGTTGTGGCCGTGGTCCTCATCGCAGCCGGGCTCACCGCGTTTTTCGTGTTCCACAAGTCCGACAAGGAACTGATCACCAACGCCACCTACTCGTTTGCCGACGCGATCAACCGCGACGACATGTCCGCGGCGGCCGCGCTGATGTGCGCCGACCGGGCACACAGCCTGCAGGACACCGACGATGCCGACTCGCATTCGGCGCCAGACGAACAGCCGCAGGAACGCGGTTTCACCGTGACCAATGTGACGGTCAACGGTGATAGTGCCGCCGCGACGCTCACGTTCGACAAGACCGGCACGACCCGCCAACTGGACTTCCAAAAAGAGGGCGGGGCTTGGAAAGTCTGCGGCGAATAGTGGACTAACCTTCCCCCGCCAGCGACGCGTGAGCAGCGCCGGCGGACGTCACCTCCCTCAGCGCCCGCACACAGATCCGCGCCCCACGGTTCGGGACCAGCGTGACGTGTTTGACGCGCTGCCCTTCGTCGGCCGCGGTGGTGGTGAAAAGGTCCACCCGGCGCAGGATTTCGCGTAGCACCACCCGTAGCTCGACCGTCGCGAACGTCGCGCCCAGGCAACGACGGTTGCCGCCGCCGAACGGGAACCACGTGGTGGGCCCCAGTGTCGCGCCGAGCATCCGGTCCGGGTCGAATTTGTCGGCGTCGGGATACACGTCGTCGCGTTCGTGCACCAGGCCGATACCCGGGGCCACCATCACCCCGGCCGGCAGGCGGTGACCGGCCACATCCACCGGCTGTTTCAGCACGCGCCCAACGTCGAACACCACCGGCCGGATCCGCAGGATTTCCTTGGCCACGGCGTCGAGGTATTCGTCGTCGCCGGTACGGGCGGCCTGCACCGCCTTGTCCAGCACCGCGGGATGTCGGGTCAGCCGCTCCAACGCCCACGACAACGCCGTCGCCGTCGTCTCATGCCCGGCCACCAGCAAGGTCATCAGCTGATCGCGCAGCTCACGGTCGGTCATGGTGTGCCCGCGCTCATCGGTGGAACGCACCAGCATGGCCAGCACATCGGTGCGGGACGCCAGCTCAGGATCGGCGCGCCGCTCGGCGATCTCCGCACCCAACAGCCGGTTGGCCTCTTCGATATTTCGCCGCAGCGCCCGCCACGGGCGTCGCTGCATCAGGGCCGGCCGGGCGACCGCCATCAACTCCCACGGACCCACCGTGAGCAGCCGCGGCATCACCTCACGCAACGCCGCCAGCCGAGCGGGATCCGACGCCCCGATCACGGTTCGCAGGATCACCTCCAGGGTGATCTCGGCCATCTTCGGTGCCGCCGGGAACGCGGTTCCCACCGGCCAACCTGCGATGTTTTCCGCGGCGATCTCGGCCATGACCTCAGTCTGGCGGGCTACGGCGTCGCGGTGAAACGGCGGCAGCATCTGCCGACGGCGTTCGTGGTGTTCGTCCTCGTCGATCACCAGCACCGAGCTGTCGCCGAGCAACGCGCTGAGCACCGAATTCGCTTCCCCGGCATGAAAAATCGTGGGATCTCCGGCGAACACCACCTTGATGTCGGCAGGGTCCGCCAGGTACACCATCGTGCCCATCGCCGCGACCCGCAGCGTGAACACGTCGCCGTAGCGGCGTCGGCAGGCCGAGACGAAACGCGGCCAGTAGTGCATCATCAACGCGGCCTGTACCACCCGGGGCAACGGTGGCCCCGGCGGTAGTGACGCGGAACCGCCCATAACCCCACCATACGAGCCGGCGGCGGCAAGCCAAAGGCCCGGACGCCGGCTTGCGTCCGGGCCTTGCCTCCCCCTGGCCTACTTGGCGTGGTTGGGCTGGTGGTGATGATGGGTCGAGGATCCGGGCTGCGGCATGTTGTTCTGGTGCGGGAAGGCCTGATGGGCGCTGACCGACGGCCCGGCGTTCAGGGTGGCGGAATCGGCATGAGCAGTGGCGGCGCCCAGGGCGATCAGCGCGGGTGCGGCGGCCAGGGTGAATCCGGCGGCGATGCGGCGGGTGATGGTGCTCATGTCGACTCCTTTGTCGGATAAGGCTTTTGGCGTTTCTCCCGGGGTGTTCCGGCGTTGAAATAAGAATGCGCCGCCGCCGACCGCGGCTGTATCGACCGACCGGCCCATCGACCGGACGAATCCCGTGTCCCCCGATCGGGGGAACGAGCGGACGTGGCTGCGGGTTGGGCTGCCGGCTGCGCCGTTTTCCACACCCGGGTCGTGACACCTCGGCCGTCACGACCCGGACGTAGAAACGGGCGCGCGGGTCCGACAGAGCAGCTCACCGGTTTCCACCCACGGGTCGTTGACCGGGTAGGCGAGCAGCCGTGGGGTGGAAAACGGTGGCAGAGGAACTGGACCGGCCGGCCCTCGCAGTCGAACGACGCAGTTCACCCGCCGGTCACCGAATTACCGTCTGGCGCACGCCGCGATCGCGTTTAGGATCAGCAAACAGATCCAAGGGGGACCTGATGAGCGCTCATCGCAACGCGGCGGCCGGCCTGGCGCTGTGCACTGCCCTGCTCACTGCCTGCGCCCCCACGGCCCCTGATTCCGACGGTACTCACGTCGACGTGCTGGGCAGCATGATGGCCAGTGAATCCGAGATCAACACCGTGATGAACGCCAAGGTCCGGCCGAAGACCGCACTGCGTTCCCCGATGACGAATGCCAATTACGAGCCCGTCTCCCGCCCCGAGTGCATGGTTGTCATCGGCAACGCGATGGAGTGGATCTACGGCGCCAGCGGTTACCGCGAGTTCCGCGAAACCCAACTGGCCGACGACGCCGACGACGTGGAGGTCGACCAGGCCATCGCCAAGTTCGACACTCCAAAGGCCGCCAAGGACGTGGTGGCCCGCACCGTCGACATCTGGCGCCGCTGCGGCAACGACACCCTGACCTTCAGCTACGACGGCGGCAAAACGCAGGACGCCCGCTGGATGGCCGTCCCAAGCGTGCTCGACGGTGTCGACATCACGCACGACGAACCCGTGGACGTCACCGACCGCATCACCCACCGGGCGATCCTGGCGGTCGACAACCTCGTCGTCGACCTGCGGATCAGCGGCAACGACATCACCGACCAGCAGACCGTGCAGCTGGCCAAGATCATCGCCGGCCGCAACGCACTCTGACTCCGCCCGACCTACGCTGGTCACAGGAGTACGACCATGCCCAGTGGTGCTATGAATCAAAGGGTCCCGCGGGGGAAGCGGCGCAAGTCCGGCCGAGCCCCGCGGGTGGTACAGACCGCCGCCGTCATCAAGGACACCCTGTTCGCCGACGTCTCCGAGTGGCAACACCCGGTCGATGACAGTTACCCGTATCAGGTGCTGTCGATCCGGGTCAGCGACGGCACGTACCGCGACCACAATTTCGCGGCCAACTACGCCTGGATGCGCGGCGCGCTGGATTCCGGGCGGCTGGTGTTCGGCATCGTCTACACCTACTGCCGGCCCAACTGGTTGGCCAACGCCACCACCGTGCGCGCGATGATCGACGCCAACGGGGGCCTGCACCCGCGCATCGCGCTGATGCTCGACGTCGAACAGGGCGGTAACCCGCGCCGCGACGGCTCGGAGTGGATCAACCTGCTGTACGCGAACCTCGCCGATTACGCCGGCGACCGAGCCCGCATCATCGGCTACGGCAACGTCGGCGACCTGAACAACATGTGGCGCACCAAACCCAGCAGCATCAGGCTCATCATCGCGGCCTACGGCAGTAATCCCGACTATCCCGGCAAGGTCGCCCACCAGTACACCGACGGACGCGGGTACAGCCCCGGATTACCCCAGGGCGCACCGCCATTCGGCAACTGCGACATGAACTCCGCCGACGGTCTCACCCCCGTGCAATTCGCCTCGGCCTGCGGCATTTCGACCCCATCGCCGATTGGCACCGAGCGGGTCTGACCAACGTGACCCAGAACAGGCGAAACATACTGCACCACAATGCATTACAACCAGCCACCCGGCAACGTTGACACGGCTCGCATAACGGCGTGTACTGGGGTTACAGGGCGCGCCACCCGATGATCGACAGCTTCTCCCTGTTCGACCACCAACGGCACAGGGACTGCAGAAGTGAAGTTCCTTTTCGGGATCCCGGTCAGACGGGTGGCGCAGCTCGGAACAGCGATCGCCACCCCGCATTGGGCACGGCGAGTTTGAAGATCGTCCGCAGTGTCTGCAGATACTGCCGGGCCAGTGGCCCGCTGGTGTAGGGCAGGTTGTACTTCTCGCACACCTCGCGCACCCGCACGCTCACCTCTGCCAGACGGTTGCTGGGCAGATCAGGGAACAGGTGATGCTCGATCTGGTAGCACAGGTGTCCACTTGAAAAGGCCAGCACCGGACCGGCTTTGAAGTTCGCCGCGCCCAGCATCTGTCGCAGGTACCACTCGCCGCGGCTCTCCTCCTGCAGCGTCTCCGGGCCGAACCGCTCCGCGCCGTCGGGGAAATGCCCGCAGAAGATCACCACGTAGGCCCACAGGTTGCGCAGCACGTTCGCACCCAGATTCGCGACGAGGGTTCGCTTCCACCGCCGCCCGCTCAACACCGGCAGGACGATGAAGTCCTTGGTGAGCTGGCGGCCGATCTTGGCGCGCAGCAGCTGGCGCGCGGCGTTCTTACCGGCTTCGGTGTCCGCCCGGTCCCGGGCGGAGTAGAAGTCGTGCAGGGCTATCCCCCACTCGAAGATGAGGGCCAACAGCATGTTTCGCAACGGCTGCACCAGATGTTGAGGTTCCCATTTCTGGTCGCGGCTCATCCGCAGAATGCCGAAGCCGAGGTCGTCGTCCACACCCAGCACGTTGCTGAACACGTGATGGTGGTAATTGTGCGAATAGCGCCACTGTGCCGACGGGCCCACCATGTCCCACTCCCAGGTGGCGGAGTGAATCTCGGGATCATTCATCCAATCCCATTGGCCATGGCCGACGTTGTGCGCGAGTTCCATGTTCTCAACGGATTTCGCGTAGGCCAGCGCAGCTGTCCCGGCCAGCAGGCCGGCCCTCGATCGGGTGCCTGCGATCAGCAGGCGTGCCGCGACCTCGAGCGCCCGCTGAAACACGATGGTGCGCCGAATGTAGGCGGCATCCTTCGCCCCCAGCGACTCCTCGACGTCGCTGCGGATGGCGTCGAGCTCCGCACCGATCGCGTCGATGTCCGCGCGGCTCAATTTCGCGTATGCGGCGATATCTCTGATTGTCAGAATCCCGGTCCGTCTGTGTACGGCGGCATGGTCCGGGCCACCTGGGTGAAAGTACTTTCAGCCTAGGTGGTGACAGGGATCCCTGCCACCACACCAGGTCGAGCGCCCATGACGGGTGCCCACGCGGCGCTACGGGCGCAATGCGCCCAGCAGTTCGGGCAGCGGAACGGTGGCGATGCGGATTGCGGCGTCACCGACCCCGAAGGGCAGCACCAAGGTGTCGGCGTGCACGAGCGCGCCACACGAGTACACGACATTGGGCACGTAACCGTCGCGTTCGTCGTCCGCGGCACTCAGCAGCGGTTCGGTGAGCCGACCGAGAATCCGGGTCGGATCGTCCAGGTCGAGCAGGATGGCCCCGATGCGGTAGGTACGCATCGGGCCGACGCCGTGAGTGAGCACCAGCCATCCATCCTCGGTCTCGATCGGTGGACCGCAGTTTCCCAGTTGAAGCGCTTCCCAGGGCTGCGTCGGCTGCTGGCACGGCAGCGAGCTCGTCCATACCGCCGGGTGGTCCGAAAAGGCGATGGTGTTCGATTCCCGGTCGGATCGCGACATCGCCGCGAATCGCCCGCGGATCCGGCGCGGAAACAGGGCAAGTCCCTTGTTCGCGGCGGCCCGTCCGACCATCGGCACCGAGGTGAACGACCGGAAATCGGTGGTCGTCAGCAGCTGTTGGCTGATCTGCGAGCCGCTGTACGCCGTGTAGGTCGCGTAGAACCTCACCGCGCCGTCGTCGTCGACGAAACGCACGAAACGCGCATCCTCCATCCCGGCGGCCTCGGCGCTCGTAGCGGGCCACAGCACACGTTCGGAAAGTGCGGTATCGCCTGAGAACTCGACCCCGTACGCGCGGTCCGCGATCGCTCGGATCAACGCGATCGTCGCCGGCGCGTGCCGCCGTGTGCTGCGATGTCGCTGTAACTGCTCGAGCCGCTGATCGAGGTCGGCACGGGTGAACCGATCGCCGAGAGCATCGAGCACATAGTCGGACGTCTCGCCGCCGCCGTGCAACCGGACCAGCTCGCTGCGGAACACGTCCGCATGCAGGAGCGTCGGCACCATCGCACCGGTGGAGGCGAACGGCACCGGGTCGTCGACCACGACGCGGCCGGCATCATCGACGACGCCGGTCCGGAAGCCGATCGAGGAGCGGTGCCCCTCCCCGATCCCACGCACACTCAGCACGAATCTCACACTGCCCGTGGCGATGCCCGATTGATCTGGGTGCGCGACGATGCTGGGATTGCACAGCGCCGCACCCTCGATCGCGTATTCGTTGGTGAATACCGCCCCAAGCAACAAGATTCGCGACTCGGACAACTCCGAACCGGGAGCCAGCCGGTCGGCCAGCTCGCCGGCGTGACGTCGAAACGTATCGATGAGGCCGCGATGGCGATCACCGAATCTGAAACGGACATCGTCCAACGCCGCCAATACGTCGGCCTCATCCAGCTCCAGGATCCGCGCCAAAACCTTGCCTGCCCGGGAGTCCTGGCGTTCGAAACCCTCCTGGCCCGGCACGAACAGCTGTGTGATCACCCGCGAACGGTCAGCTCGCAACCATTGCGGACTGCGCGCGAGAGCAATCGGGCGGAGTGACGTCATGGGGTCGCATGAGAAAAGCGTTGCGCCTGCTGAAAAGTCGAGATCACCGCCAGCGTCGACTCGGCGCCCTGGTTGCGGTTCACCCCTTCGGCGTGCAACCCGTCGAATCCCCCACCCGTCTCGGGATCCCACATCCGCTCGCCGACATCATTGGCACCCTCAAACCAGGCGGCAGCAGCTCGCACGGTTTCCGGCCAGACAGCGCTCGGATCGACAGCAGCGGCGCGGGAGCATGCATCTGCCAGCGCAGACACCTCGATCGGTTGCTGGTCGAACCCCGGTCGCGGGTCATCGAGGCCCCAGCCGCCGGCAGGCGTGACCGACAGGTGATCGCCGGCCGTCTCACGCTCGACCAACCATGCCAGCAGGTCCAGGCCCCGGTTGTACAGCGCCGGGTCGTCGAGCGCCGCCCCCGCGGCAATCATGGCTTCGGCGAGAACCGCATTGGCGTAGGTGAGTCTCGGTTCGGGCCATGGCCACTCCGAGTTACCGGTGGGCGCAGGGATGCCGGCGACATAGTCGGTGATCAGTGCGAGAGCGACGCTGTTCCCGGGGTGGGCGGAGAGCAGCTCAGCAGCTCCGAGTACCGCGAACGACATTGCCCGTGGCCATATCGACCTCTGCTGTGCGGCACGCTTGAATTGGTTGACCGCCATGTGGCGGACCATGCCGACATCACTGTGCGCAGCGGCGGTTCCCAAGCCCCACAGGCAGCGCCCCCAAGAGTCCTCCAGCGCCGGTTCGTCGACCCACGCACCGGTACTGTCCAAACGGTTGTGGCAGGCGCCGGTGAGGGTCTGCGCCTCGTTGAGGAAGCGCATCGCCACACCCGCGAGACGGTTCAGCTCCCTGTCGGGGCCGGGCGCACGGGTGGCGACGATCAGTACCCGCGCCATATCGTCTGTGCAGTAACCATTCTCAGGTCGCGGCTCCGCCAGGCGGGCATGTTCGAAGGTGCCGCTGCCATCCGTCATCCGCAGCAGGTGGTCGAACCGGGGAATCGGCAGGTCGGTCACCGGCGTCCCGATCGGTCGGCCAGGATCTGCCGCGCAGCGGCTTGGTACGCATTGGCGACCACGGACCACGACATCATGGGCGCCAACCGGCGAGCCTCGGCGGCCATGGCGCCGGCGAGGCGCGGCTGGGTGAGCACGCTCCGCAAAGCGGATGTCAGCGCATCCGGATTTCCATGCTCGACCGCAATGCCGGCCCCAGTCCCGAGCAGCTCAACGGCATGTGGAAAGGCGGTAGCAACGACAGGCCGCCCATGCGCAACCGCGTCGACCAACACGCCGGAGGTGACCTGCTCGGTCGAGTCGTAGGGCAGCACCACCACCGCCGCGGCCCGGAGCTGAGCACTCAGCGACGGCGCGTCGAGGTACCCGGAGTCGAAGTGCACCGCGTCGGTCAGGCCGCTCAACCGGGCCTTCTCTATACAGAAGTCCCGGTATTCCTCACCATCGGCAGCGAGCACCTTTGGATGCGTCCGGCCGGCTACCACGTACCGTGGTCGGCCGTTGAGCTGATGCAGTTCGCCCATCGAGTCGATGACCCGCTCGATGCCCTTCCCGGGCCCGAGCAACCCCCAGGTCAACAGGGTGGGTCTACCGCCGCGCTTCGTGTGCGCGGGCGCCGGGACCATCGCGCCATGCGGGATCGTGGTGACTTTGCGCCGGTCAACGTGGTAGCCGAGACACAGTCGTCGGTGGGCCGACTCAGACATGACGACGACCCGATCCGCCAGCGCCGCAACCACCTCGAGTAGTGAACGCTGGTGTGGCGTCGGATTATTGAGGACGGTGTGCACCACGACGATCGACGGGATGTCAAGGTCACCGATGATGTCGACAACCTCGTCACCGTCCAAACCCCCGTAGATGCCGTACTCGTGCTGAATAACGGCAATGTCGTTCTGATTGAGCAGATCCGAACTGGCCGCCACCGATCGCGCGGATCCGTTGACCAGCTCGCCGACCACCCGACCGTCGCCGGACGTCGAACCATCAGAGACCCTGACGACACCCACTTCCGCACCGGTCGCGGACAAACCGCCTGCGAGCGCTGCGCTGAATGTCGCCAGACCGCAGGCAGTCGGCGCATACGTGCTGAGCATCCCAACCCTGAGACGGTCAGGTTGGGCACGCACCGCTGCAGGGCCGGCCGGCAAATGCAGAATGGATGGAGCACTCAAGATGAACTCGACATGATCTGGGCGCGAGCCACTTCCACGGCAGTCCGCGCCGGGGGTGAAACTTGCGAATTGTCAGCACCTTTCGGATTTGACGGCCCCATGTCTGCGTGGTTGCCGATTACCCTCGGCTCGGTGATGTGCGTAATGACTGCCCTCGCTTCGGCTCACGGCCGACATCTCGGGCTACTCCGAGCACGTCAAGACCGACGTGAATGAACTGAACCGAATTTCGCGATACCGCAAGAAAACTGATTGCTTTCCGCTAGCGCTTGGATCGATTGTGCCTTGTGGCGGGATCCGGGCCAGAACACCAGTCAACGCTGCACCATAGGCATTGTCAACTGCGACGACCTGCGTTGGCGCCGCACAACCGACCGTACGCGTATGGTTCGAGGGACCGGGACCGACACAGGCCCCCATATCAAAGGGGCCGACATGGCCGACAAATCGCCGAGGCAAAGCCTGACCAAGAAGTCCGGAAAATCCCTCAAAGAGAAACGTGCCGCAAAGCGCGCCAAAGCCGGTGATACGTCGTCCACGGATGACGTTCTGCATCCCCGGAAGCGCTAAGGCCTCCCCTCATCCAAAACGTGGCATCACCGGCCCACGCCGCGTTTCGGAACCGCACATCCCTGACCTCCGTGGTACTGCTGAGACCGGTGTGTCTACAGATGTCTCAGCAACGCTCGAGCGCTGCGCCTGACCCCTCCGACCGTTTACGATCAGCAAACACGATCGAGGGGGGCAGATGGACGTGAAGCGGGCTGCCGTACCGGCCATCGCGGTCATTACGCTGGCCGGTTCCGCGCTCACCGGGTGCAGCACCAAGCCACCCGTGTACGACACCGGCTCACAGGTCGACGTCCTGGGCAGCATGCTGGCCAGCGAATCGGAACTCAACACCATCCTGGCCACCTCGGACCTGCACCCCAAGACGGCACTACGCCAGCCCGCCCGGCTCGACGCCGACGAGCACGCGTCGCGCCCGGTGTGCCTGGCCGTGATTGGTAACGCCATGGACGAGGTGTACCGCGACAGCGGCTTCCGGCAGTTCCGCGAGTCCCTGTTCGCCGACGAGGGCGACGACCTCGAGGTCGACCAGGCCGTCACCGCCTTCGATACCCCCACGGCGGCAAGGACACTCGTCAGCCGCACGGTCGACACCTGGCGGCAGTGCGCCGGGGACAGCCTCAAGATCAGCTACGACGGCAACCGCCGGCCAAGCACTTACGTGCTCGGAAACCCGAGCGTCGTCGACGATATCGATGTCACCAACGAGCAGTCACCCTTCACCCCACAGCAGGGCAGCCGGCGCGCGATCCTGGCCGTGGACAACCTCGTGGTCGACATCCGGATCACGGGAACCAACCTCACCGACGGCCAGGTCGTGCAGCTGGCCAAGGCCATCGCCGGGCGCAACGCGGTCTGAGGACGGAACCGCTCAAGGGGCAGCCCCATTGATCACCGGCTGGGTGATCATGCCCTTCTCCACGCCCCACATGGTGGCGATCGTGCGGTACTCGCCGGTGTCCATCACGTGCTCCAGCGCCAGCCGCAACGATTCGGCCAGACCGGAACCCTTGGCCACCGGCCAACCGTAGGGCGCCGCGTCGAACACCTCGCCGGCCGGCTCCAACGCACCGCCGCTCAACTTGATCGCGAACCCCGTGACGGGGGAATCGGCGGTCATGGCGTCCGCCTCACCGGCGATCAGCGCGGCCGTCACTTCGTCCTGATGGGTGCGGACCACTTTCTCGATCGGCGGCAAACCCGCTGCCACACAAGCGTCCGATTTGGCCGGGATCTCCTGCGTGTCCTGAATCGTGCTGTACGCCACCCCAACTCGCAGCCCGCACGGCGAACCCGGGTCCGCCGATGAGCCGGGCCGTCGCGCCCACAGCGTGCCCGCCTCGAAGTAGGTGACGAAGTCGGCCTGTTTCTCGCGCTCGGCGGTATCGGTCATGGACGACATGCCGACGTTGAAATTGCCGTCGGCCACCGACGGCAGGATCCCCTCGAAACCGGTCTCGCGGAAGTCGGGCACCAGCCCCATCGTGCGGGTCACCGCCTTCATCAGATCGATGTCGAACCCGACGATCTCGCCGCTCGAATTCTTGAATTCGTTGGGCGCGTAGGGCACGTTCACCCCGACCACCAATCGACCGGAGTCACGGATGCCGGACGGCACGGTCTTCGCGATCTCGTCGACCGCACCCGTCGGCGCCTGCACCGGACCGGATCCGGCTGACCCGACCGTATTGGCGACACGATCCGAACCGTCATCGCGAAGCTGCCACACCCCCACCGCGCACAGCGCGGCCACCAGAACCGTCGCTCCGGCGATCAGGGTCGCCTTCTTCGACACCCGCACCCGGGTCGGAACCCGTTGTGCCGAATGGCGACCCGACCGTCCGGTGGTGCGCACCGGCACCTGCAGGGCGGCCCGTGCCGCCGCCGCCAGCGCCCCGGCACTCTGATAGCGCTTGGACGGCTTCTTGGCCATACCTTTGGCGATCACCTCGTCGAAGGCCGCCAGCCGCGGATCCTTCTCCGACGCCCGTGGCGCCGGGGACACCATGTGCCCGGCGATCTGCTGTTCAAGGCTGTCGGAGGGATAGGGCCGTTCCCCGGTGAGGCATTCATAGAGCACGCACGCCAATGCGTAGACGTCCGAACGCAGATCGACCTTGCCGCCGTCGAACCGCTCCGGCGCCATGTAGGCCAACGTGCCCAGCGTGCTGCCCGCAGTGGTCATGCCCGAATCACCCGCGGTGCGGGCCAGCCCGAAATCGATCAGGTACACGAAGTCGTTGTCGGCGATCAGGATGTTCGACGGTTTGACGTCCCGATGGATCAGCCCGGCCGCATGCGCCCCGTCGAGCGCCTCGGCCACCTGCTCCACCATGCCGACCACGAACGCCGGGTCCAGTGGCTTGCCGGTCTTGGTGAGCATGGCGCCGAGGTTGCGGCCCTCGATCAGCCGCATGTCCAGATAGAGCCGCCCGTCGATCTCGCCGTAGCCGTGGATGGGCACCACATGCGGATTGCTCACGCCCGCCGCGGCGTGCGACTCGCGGCGGAACCGTTCCTGGAACGTCGAATCCTGCGCCAGGTGCGGCGGCAGGACCTTGAGCGCAACGATGCGGTCGGTGTCGGAATCGTAGGCCCGGTAAACCTCGCCCATTCCGCCCCGACCGATCAGCTTCTGCAGCTGATAGTGCCCGAATGGGGTCGAATCCACCCGTTCAACTCCTCCGGACCGGCCAATTCGGCGTCGGCATGTCGATCGAAGTTACATCACGTTTGCCGCATGCGTCGCTCTAGATCACATCGAGCGAGCAAAAATTGTCGCCTGCGGTGACAGATGAGAACGATGTGAATTCGTAACGGTCCAGATGGCGATCAAATGCCGATATCCGCATCCGATCCCGCTACCTTGGTCGCGGGCTTTGATAGCGCGTCTCGATACCGGGCCAGGAAGGGGGAACATGCGCGTTGACGGACGGGACATCACCGTCACCGGCAGCCTCCTGCAACCGCCGACCCGTCGCACCAACGACATCCTGCGTCTGACACTGGCCGCGATCTTCCTGGCCACCGTGATCACCAGCTCACTGATCACCCGCTACGAATGGGTGGCGCTGGAAAAGTCGATCTCCAAGATCGTCGGCGTGCTGACCCCCACCCAGTCCAATCTGGTCTACCTCGCGTATGGCATCGCGATCCTGGCGCTGCCATTCGTGATCCTGGTCAGCCTGATCCTGGGCCGGCAGTGGAAACTGCTCGGCGCATACGCGGCCGCGGCGCTGATCACCATGTTGTCGCTGTCGATCACCGCCAACGGCATCGCCGCACCCCGATGGCATTTCGACCTGTCCGACCGGCTCAGCTCCCAGTTGTCGCAGTTCCTCGACGACCCGCGCTGGATCGGCATGCTGGCCGCGGTCCTGACCGTCTCCGGGCCGTGGTTGTCCCGTCGGCTGCGGCGCTGGTGGTGGACGCTGCTGCTGGCGTTCGTGCCCATCCACCTCGTGGTCAGCGCCGTCGTGCCGGCCCGCTCTCTACTGGGTCTGGCCGCCGGCTGGTTCGTCGGCGCCCTGGTGGTGTGGATCGTGGGCACCCCGGCGCTGGAGGTCCCGCTCGACGGCGCGGTGCGCGCCCTGGCCCGGCGCGGCTTCGTCGTCTCCTCGTTCACCGTGGTGCGCCCGGCCGGCGCCGGACCACTGATGCTCGACGCGGCCTCCCAGGATCCTGACTCCAGTGCTGTCATCGAGCTCTACGGCCCCAATCAACAGAGCGGCGGCGCAGTGCGCCAGGTGTGGCGCAAGCTGCGTCTGCGTTCCAACGAGACCGCACCCCTGCAGACCTCGATGCGCCGCGCCGTCGAGCACCGGGCGCTGATGGCCATCGCGATCGGCGACCTGGGCCTGGCCAGTACCTCGACCATGTCGGTGGCCGCGCTCGACCGCGGCTGGACCCTGTACGCGCACAACCGCAAACGCGGCATCCCGCTGGACCAGTGCATCGACGAGACCACGGTCGGGCGGGTGTGGAACGCGCTGCGCACCCTGCACGACCACCAGATCTCCCACGGCGACCTCCGCAGCAAGGAGATCACCGTCGACGACAGTGCCGTGCTGTTCGGCGGCTTCGGCAGCGCCGAATACGGCGCCACCGACGCCCAATTGCAGTCCGACATCGCCCAACTACTCGTCACCACCACGGCGCTGTACGACCCGCAGTCCGCCGTTGCCGCGGCGATCGACGCGTTCGGTCGCGAGGCCGTACTGACCGCGTCGCGGCGACTGACGAAGGCCGCCGTGCCGTCGCGGGTCCGCGACGCCGTTCCCGACGCCAAGGCCATCATGACCGCCGCGCGCGACGAGGTGAAACGCCAGACCGGTGCCGACCAGATCCAGACCGAGACCATCACGCGGTTCACCCGAACCCAGGTGATCCAGCTGGTGCTGTTGGGTGCCCTGGTGTACGTGGCCTACCCGTTCATCAGCACCGTGCCGACCTTCTTTTCCGAACTGCGCACTGTCAACTGGGCGTGGGCGCTGCTCGGGCTGACCGTCTCGGCGCTGACCTATGTGGGTGCGGCGGCCGCCCTGTGGGCGTGCGCCGATGGGCTGGTCAGCTTCCGCAATCTGTCGATCATGCAGGTGGCCAATACCTTTGCCGCCACCACCACACCCGCGGGCGTCGGCGGCCTGGCCCTGAGCACCCGGTTCCTACAGAAGGGCGGGCTGAGCACGGCGCGCGCCACCGCCGCAGTTGCCCTGCAGCAGTCGGTGCAGGTGATCGTGCACGTGATCCTGCTGATCCTGTTCAGCACCGCGGCCGGAGCCTCTGCCGACCTGTCGCACTTCGTCCCGAGTTCCACGATCCTGTACCTGATCGCGGGGTTGGCCCTCGGTCTCATCGGCGCATTCCTGGCCGTACCCAAACTGCGGCGCTGGCTGTCGTCCTCGGTGCGACCCAAGCTCGAAGAGGTCACCGAGGACCTGGTGAAACTAGCCCGCGAACCGCAACGGCTCGCACTCATCGTGTTGGGCGCGGCAGGTACGACTCTCGGTGCGGCCCTGGCACTCTGGGCCAGCGTCGAGGCGTTCGGCGGAACCACCTCGTTCGTCACCGTCACGGTCGTGACGATGGTCGGCGGCACCCTGGCCTCGGCGGCCCCCACCCCCGGCGGTGTCGGCGCCGTCGAGGCGGCCCTGATCGGTGGCCTGGCGGCGTTCGGCGTGCCGGCCGCGATCGCGGTGCCCGCAGTGCTGCTCTACCGGGTGCTGACCTGCTGGCTGCCGGTGTTCATCGGCTGGCCCGTGATGCGGTGGCTGACAAAGAACGAGATGATCTGACGCGCCCCTCGGCGTGTCGCGGCCGGCGTGTCGCGGCGGGCCGGCACATACCGACCTGCCCGCCTATCAGCGACAACTCAGCGACAATCGCCACATGCATATCGTGAGCATCGTTGGTCACGGGCGCGATGTGAACTTGCGTCATTCGAATACGCATCAGCCTCGTACGCAACGGAATTCGGGCTGCCCAGCTATCAGCGACAGTGTCGCTGACAGGCGGGCACTGGACAGACGGGACTCGTGGGACTCATGGCGCTGGAGAGGCGAAAACGCTCAGCGACAATGGGTTTGACGAGACAGGAGCTACTCGTGTTGCGATTGTCGCTGAAAAGTCGCTGACAGGCGGGCACATCGACCATTGGCCCGAACCGCCTAAATCGGCATCCGATGGCCGAAGTATTCGTGGTCCTCGTTGTAGCCGCCACGGCCCCATCCGACCGACCGGAAATCCGCCACGAACTCGATGGCCTCGATCCACTTGACCTGTTTGAAGCCGAGTTCCAACTCATTGCGTAGGCGCAGCGGCGCACCGTGCGCCTCGCTGAGCGGTTCGCCGTTCATCTCGTAGGCCAGCAACGCCATGGGCTCACGCATGTGCTCGATGCGGTGGCAGTCGTAGTAGCGCCCATGGCCGGGTTCGGCGCCGTCGGCCAACGAGTAGAACACCACCCACTTCGCCTCCGGTAGCGGCCGCACCAGCGCCAGGATGTCGGCCATCCGGACGCCGCCCCACTTGGCCACCCCCGACCAGCCCTGAATGCAGTAGTGCTGGGTGATCTGTTCATGTTTGGGCAGTGCCAACAACTCTGCGTAGGACAGCTCGACCGCACTGGCCACCAGCCCCGCCACCTGCAGCGTGTACTGCGACCAGCAGCCGTCCCGCAACCGCCGGTACCGCTCGCTGTCGGGCAGTCGGCCATTGGCCCAGAAGTACGGGGTGATGTCCTTGTCCCGGTACGACGCCCGGGGGTGGGTCCGCTCCATCCAGGCCTTGGCCCAGCCGACGGCGAACCGCCCGACGTTCTGCACCAGTCGCGGATAGCGCAACGTCAATGGTGTTGCCGTCAACCACAACCCGAGCACGATCGCGACGGCCACCCCGACAACAGCCAGCGCCCGAAAAGACCGGGTGTCACTGCCGAGGGTGATGTGGTTGAGGTTGGCCAACGCGCCCGTGCTGAGCACCATGGTGACGTGGGCGACGATGAAACCGACCATCCACAGCCACACCACGAAATGCACAGTTCGGGCCACCTGGCGGTTGAGTGGTCCGCGGCCGGTGCCGAACCGTGCGGCAACGGCCGGCGCCTGCAGCAGGCCGGTGATGAACGCGAGCGGCGCCGCAACGAACACGGTGATGAAGTACGCCAGCACCTGCAGACCGTTGTAGACGGTAAAGCCTTGGTTGGCCGGGAAATTCAGCGACGCGTACTGCACTGCGGCCGACACCGCGTTGGGAAAGACATCCCACGATTGCGGCACGATCCGGTGCCACTGCCCGGTGCTGAACAACAGCACGTAGAACACCGCTCCGTTCACCAACCACAACAGGTCGAAGCTGAAATGCCACCACCGGGCCAGCCCGATCGAGTGACGAATACCCGGTATTCCCAACCACTTCGGCAGGGTCACCGCGTCGTCCTTGGAGGTCCACAGGCGTGGTGCGTCGGCCTTGTCCAGCCGGTCTTCGGGAACCGCGCCACGCAACCGGAGCCACTCGGTGCCCGGCCGGCAACCCGAGTTCACATAGAGCCGCGGATGGTCGGCCAGGATCTGCAATCCTGAGCGCAGGATGAACATCATGAAGACGATGTTGAAGAAATGCTGCCACCGCAGCCACGCCGGGAAGCCCGTGGTGACCGCGGGCGCATAGCTGGTCGACGTGCCCGGATAGTGGGTCAGGAAGTCCTGCATCCAGCCGTACTGCCGTAATTGTTGGGCCACCACCACGACGACGATCAACGCGAGGGCACCGACAAGCACCAGCCACAATCCGTTGACCCAGCGTCGGCCCAGCCGAACCATCGGGAACCGGGCAGGTGCCCGGGGAATGCCGCCGGCGAACTGCCGTTCATCGACGGATTCTCGCAGCGCCCCGACGGGCCGATCGTTATCTAGGAGTGCCTCCAACCGATTGTCGACGGCCATGCCCCGACCTCCTCATCACCGCGCATCACAGGATCCACGGGAAGTCCCCATACATCGGGAAATTGTTGACGAACGGCGGAGCATCGTTGATCTGCGCGTTTCCTGGTGAGATGCACTCACTACCCACGTTGGTGGTGGTGCACGACTGCGGCGCCGGCCCAATGTGCTGACTGCCAGTCGGTACCGGTGCAGCTCCCGCGAGGGGCGCAAAGATGAGCGACGCCGCGACGCCGGCCATGGCCAGCGCGGCGGCAGGGACTATTCGCATGATCTGCCACCTTCCATATGTTTTTGTATGGCTCTTCCCTCAAGGTAGGCCTGCTGGCTGGGCATTTCCTGTGGCGAAGGTGAGCGGATGCGAGAACTTCGGGCAGAGCCCGCCAGCGAAGTCCGGCCGGTCGGACAAATCCGTGCACCCGGGCGCGGCCCGACAGTGCAATGATGATTTCTCATGGACAGCGCCGACCCCGCCGAGCTGATCCGCCATGCCGATGCGGCGCTCGCCGATATTGGCAAACTTCGCGCCGACATCGTCGACCGTGTCCAGGCGGGCACCGACGAGGTGGTGACCCGAACGCTGCAGGCTGCACCACTGGAGCACCTGCGCCCATATCTCGCCCGCGGCGCCCGCCTCGGCGGGCTCACCAATTCGGAGTATCGGACGGTCGCCGACATCCACACGGTGCCCGCCCGGGTGCTGACCCAGGTACCCGGCGTCGACATCGAGGCTGCCCAATCCGTCCAGGCCGCGGCGCAGGCCATGGCCGACCACATCCGCACCACCACTCGACCCCGGCTGCGCAAAGAAGACACCGAGCTACTGACGTCGCTGCTCACGCTCGCTCACGCCGATGCGCCGGTCAAACAGTTGCGCCGGCTGATGCCTCGCCTGCGCAGCCCCACCGCCTCCGATCAGTTGCGCGAATCAGTCGCAGAGCTGCTCGACCAGATCGAGGAAGCCCACCACTCCCAGGGTGACCCGTGGACGTCCTACCGTGCCGACCCCCGCCTGATCGACCAGTTTCTCAGCGAGTTCGCCTCCGGGACAACAGATGTTGATGCCGCCCAGGGTTTCGTCGGGGCAGAGGTGGCCGCGCAGGTCGAACAGACCGCGCTGAACCGTTCCCTACTGCAGACCGAGTTGCGCGGATACCAGGAATTCGGCGCCCGCTATGCGGTGGCGCGCGAGCGGGTTCTGCTGTGCGACGACCTTGGCCTCGGCAAAACCCTGCAGGCGCTCGCCGTCGCCGCGCACCTGGCCGCCACCCAGCACCTGCGTCACACCCTGGTGATCTGCCAGCCCAACACCGGAATCCATTGGGCCGCAGAAATAGCCAAGCACACCGTGTTGCGGTCGGTCGAGATCCGCGGCAGCGAACGCGATGCACGCCTGGAGAATTGGAAGACTTCCGGCGGCGTGGCCATCGTCTCCTACGACACCCTGCAGCGCATCAAACTGCCCGAGCGGCCCGGCCTGGTCATCGTCGACGAGGCACACCTGCTGCGTGACCCGAAATCGGACCGGGCCCGCGCCGTCCGCAACGTGTTGACCTCCGACAACCGCGTGCTGTTCCTGTCCGGCGTGCCGATGCACCAGCGGATCGGCGGTTTTCGCCACCTCGCCGATTTCCTGCAGCCCGACGTGGCGGGCAAGGTGGCGCCCAACGCGGGCGATCGCGGGTCGATCGCATTCCGCCGCGCAGTGGACCGGGTGTACCTACGACGCGACTACCGGGACGTGGTCGACGAGCTGCCGGCGCGGATCGCCACCGAGGAATGGGTGCGGCTCAATCGGGCTGACCGAGAGCGCTACCGCCAGGCCGTCACCAGTGGCAACTTCAGCGCAATCAGGCAGGGCGCCTGGCCATCCGGTTCACCGACGCCGGGCGCCAAGCTGGACCGACTGGTCGAACTCACCAACGAGGCCCACATCAACGGAGCCAGGGTGGTGGTGTTCTCCCACTTTCCCGCAGTGCTCGAGGTGATTCGGAAAACGTTGCCGGGCAACATCTTCGGCGCCATCGACGCGTCAGTCCCCGATCAGCAGGCCGTCGTCGACGCATTCGCCACCGACCGCGGCCCGGCAACCCTGCTGGCCCACATCGGTGCCGGCAAGCTGGACCTGCGCCGGCTGAACGCCCCGGCGGTATTCATCATCGCCGAACCTCAGTGGCAGCCGCGCACCGAACGACAGGTGATCGGACGTACCCAGCGGCTCAGCGAACTGCACACCGTGCGGGTCTACCGTCTGTTGGCCAGGGGCACGGTCGACGAGCCGATCCGCCGCCTGTCGCAGCATCCCGACCAGCCTCCCCCGCATCAGGACGAGGTGGTGCGCGCCGAGCAGGCGCGACTGGCCAGGGCCGGGCTCACCGCCAAGTTCAGTGGAAACGGTTGATGATCGGGATGCGCTCGATGATCCGGTCCCGCAGCCGCGGCTGCGGATAAGTCACCGGCGGCGGTACATACGGCGGAGGGCTGTACACCGGAGCCGGTGCGGGCGGCACATAGACCGGAGCGGGTGCAGGTGCCGGCGCGGCCGGGACCTGGGCGGGCGGCTGGTGTGCCGGCGGATTGGCAGCCTCGACCGCTTGGGCCGGCGGCGGGGCGGCCGGAGCCGACGGCGGGGCGGCCGGAGCCGGCGGCGCCGGTTTGGTCGCAGCCTTGTCCACCGGCTTCTGCACCGGTTTCGGTGCCGGCCCGGCCTCGGGGGCCGACTCGTGGATGCTGGAAGCCTGCGCCGTCTCCGACACTGCTCCGGGATGCAGATGCAGCCCGATCGCGGCGGAGGTCGCGACGACGAGCGTCACCAAAGCACCGCCGACCACCGACGACAGCGCGCCGACCTTGGTCCAGTGCACCGCTTTGACCGGCGCGGTAACGGTATTCACCGCGAGCGCCGCGGCCAGTCCCGCACCGCGGGCGAACGCGAGATCGGATTCGTTGGCGGTGATCACCGCAGCCGGAATGGACTCGGCCAGATCGGCGACGATCGGACCGTGCGCGTCGGAGCCCAGGATGAACAGCGCGCTGATCGGCCGTCCGGTGAGGGCCAGGAGGCCGGCGATGTCGGCAACGAACGTGTCCGAACGATCGATGCGGTCGGCGCTGACGTCGTCGGGCGTCACGATCGCCACCACCGCGGCGTCGGGTTCCACGATGCAGACAGCGATGTCGTCGTGCTCGGTGATCTCGGCGATGCCGCTGGCCAGCATGCCGGCCGCCTCGATCTCCGACACCGCGAAAACATTTCCGTAGCCGCGGGTATCGAGGGACTGCATGATGTGGCCCGCCAGTGGCGCAGCGTCATTCGTCCAGGTGACGCCGATCGCGTGAATGCGGTGTCCGCCGTCGAGTTCGGTGTCGTCCACCAGTCCCCGCAGCAGGCCGTCGGGGTCGTAACTGCCGGCGTCGTCGAGAGAGATCGCGCCACGGTCGTACGGGCGCCCCTCGCCCGTCGTGCCTTCGACGAGCACCCATCGAACGGCTCTCGAAGTCATCGCGAGGCCGAGCACGAGATCCATACCGATCCCCCGATCTGCCTAGTCAGTCGTCACCCAGGTTACCGGTGTGACGGCGCTTACACGTGGGTGCGGCGATCTCCGCGCAAACTCCCCTGTGTGGCATCGTGCCGCGCGGGAACGGTTGCACCCCATAAGCTCGCTGCATATGAGGTACATCGCTGCCGTCCTGGCCGCTACGTCGGTGCTCGCCGGTTGCACTGTCGCAGGCAAGCCCACCGCAGCCCCGGTGACCGATGAATGGCGGCAGGCCGTCATCGACGCGGTCGTTGGCCTCGGCACTCAACTGGGCCCGATCGGCGATGCGATGACGGCGCCCGTCACCAACTACGGCGCACTGCACACCGCGTGCACCGATTTGCGTAAATACGTCGACTCCGTCCAACCCAAGGTCCTGCCCGGACCCGACGTCGCGGTCAACAACGCCCTGGGGGAAGGCTTCGACGGCTTCCGCAGCATGGCCGACCAGTGCGAGGCATTGACACCGGCAAACAGTTCCACCCGGCTGACGAAGTTGGGCGCCACCATGGACGAGGCCCACTTGCACATCAACGAGGGGCTCAAACTCCTCGGCATCGACATCCCGAAGCGCTGACCGGGTCGCTACCACGCCACCGCAATCTCCGGGGCTCTACCTGGAGCGCCCAAACGTGACCGAAAACTCAGCCAGTTAATTAGGTTTTCGTTGCGATTGTGTTCAAGAATTGTTTACCGTGTCGTTACAGTTTCTGCTGCTGTGCATCGTCGTCTTCACCGCATTGATGTTCGACTTCACCAACGGCTTTCACGACACCGGCAACGCGATGGCGACATCGATCGCCAGCGGCGCACTCAAACCCCGTACCGCCGTAGCACTCTCGGCATTGCTGAACCTCGTCGGCGCCTTCCTGTCCACTGCCGTGGCGGCCACGATCGCCAAGGGCCTGGTCGATGCCGATCTGGTGACCCTGGAGCTGGTGTTCGCCGGACTCGTCGGGGCGATCCTGTGGAACCTGTTCACCTGGCTACTCGGTATCCCGTCCAGCTCGTCTCACGCCCTAATCGGCGGCATCGTCGGGGCGATGATCGCCGCGGTCGGTGGCCATGGCGTGATCTGGCACGGCGTCGTCTCCACCGTCATGGTGCCCGCGGTGCTCTCGCCGCTGATCGCCGGCGTGGTCGCCTGCATCGCCAGCTGGCTGGTCTACCGCTTGATCCGCGGCTTGCCCAAGGACCGCACGATCGCCGCGTTCCGCTACGGACAGATCGGCTCGGCATCGCTCATCTCGCTGGCGCACGGCACCAATGACGCCCAAAAGACGATGGGCATCATCTTCCTGGCCCTGATCTCCTACGGCGCCGTCGACGAATCCGCGACCATGCCGCCGTTCTGGGTGATCGTGGCCTGCGCCGTCGCCATCGCCCTCGGCACACTCTCGGGCGGCTGGCGCGTCATCCGCACCCTCGGCAAGGGCCTGGTCGACACCGAAGCTCCTCAGGGCATGGCCGCGGAAGTCTCCTCGGCGGCGACCATCCTGCTGTCCAGCCACTTCGGCTACTCGCTGTCCACCACACACGTCGCCACCGGGTCGATCCTGGGCAGCGGGTTGGGCCGGCGCACCGAGGTGCGCTGGGGCGTCGCCCGCAACATGGCCACCGCCTGGCTCATCACCCTGCCGGCGGCCGGTCTGGTGGGTGCGCTGACCTACTTCCTGGTGCACGGGATCGGCGGCTTTGCCGGGGCACTGGTCGGGTTCTTGGCCCTGGTCGCCGCGACAGTGCCCATCTGGCTCAAGTCACGCAAACCGCCGATCGACCACAAGAACGTCAACGACGCGTGGCAGGGCAGCCTCACCGCGGTCGACGGCACGGCCGCGGGCAAGTAGGGACGGGGCACTCCGATGAACAACTGGATCAACCTCGTGGCCGTCAGCAAGATCCTGCTCTTCGGCCTGGCCGTCGGCGCATCCGTGCCCACGCTGTTCGCGATCGGCGTCCGGCTACACATCGCGGGCGTGGCCGAAGGGCCCGCGACTTCGGCTCGGCGCCGTCTGCTGGTGGGCCTCAGCTGGGTGATGTTCGCGTTGGTGCTGGTCGTGGTGGTTGTCGGAGTGCTCTACATCGCGAACAACTTCATCGGCCACCACACCGGCGTCTACCTATTCGGCAACAACGCGCACCACTAGTCGGCTACACCGGCGCAATCGGGGGCGGTGCCGCCGGCCCCGGTGCGACCGGCCCGGGTGCGGCAGGCGTCGGCGCTGTGGGACTCTGCGCCGGTGCCGGGCCTGGAAGGTTCTGCGGGGCTGGGCCCATGTGCTGTGCGGGCGGCGGAGCCTGCGCGGGCTGGGCCGGTTGCACCCGCGACGGCTGCGACGGTCCGGTACCCACCAGCGTGGCCGGCGGCACCGGCTGAGCTGCCTCCTGCGCCCAGTCGTCCTGAAGCTTGCTCACCGCGAATGCTGCCCCCTGGTTCACCAGGCCGGCTTCCGCGTACTGGGTGTGGATACCGAAGCTCCTGCCCTGCGGATCGCACACCAGATCGTTGTCGACACACAGGTCGATGGCCTTCGCGGTGTAACGCGGGCCCACGACCACCGAGGGGTTGTTCAGCACCTTCATGAAACGCGGCGATGGTTTGCCGAACAAGGCCACGGCCGAGACATGATCCGCCACATCGGGCGGCATCGGCGCAGGCACGTCGGCCACTGAAACCCCGTCGGGCACAACACTGGCCGTCACGAAGCCGATGACCGCCGCGCCCTGAGAGAACCCGCCGAGCACCATCTTGGTGTCGGGGCAGGTGGCGGCGGTGGTCATGATGCGCGCTCGTGCGTCGGTGATCCCCTGGACGGCAGTCGGGAAGTCAGTCGTGGCGGGGTAATCGACGGGATAGACATCCACCGATTTCGCGCCGACGTTGGCACGCAACGAGTTAACGAATGCGTCGCCGGTATCGCCTACTCCGGGCGCTTCCATCGTGCCGCGGGCGAATATCACCTCGGCATCCGGGCACGGTGCCGCAGCGGCGGACGGCATCGCCATGTTGCCCATCACGGAAGCCGCCCCCGCCATGACGGCAACCAAACCGGCACTTCCGAACTTTCCCACCGATTTACTGTGGCATAGCAGCGCTGCTGGCGCGCTCCGAGAATGTGAAGCATAGAGTTCCCTCAAGAACCAAAGAGAACTCTCAATAAGTGGGCCAAGACGTTTGGCATCCGCTCAGCCTCATCCTGTCCGGCATATCCGACCGAATTGCCTTTCCCGCAACAACTCTCGACTGTCGCCCGATGCGGGAACCCAGCGGTCCGCCGGCACACCCGCCGACCCGGGCGGTCATCGTCTGCCGGTCACCAGAGCCGGGCATCAGAAGGTCCACATCGAAGGTCTGCGTGCCGGTGACGCCACTACACTGCAACCCATGGGTAGACCGCCGGTGGCCCCCGGTGCGCACGAAACGCCGGAGCCCACCGCGAAGCCCCGCGGGCAGCGCACGATCCGCGGACTCGATGCCGAGCAACGTCGTGCCCATCGCCGCGAACAACTGTTGACGGCGGCCTTCGAGTTGATCGCCCGCGACGGGTACCCGAACACCTCGATCGAGCAGATCTGCCAGGCAGCGTATGTCGGCAACAAGGCGTTCTACGAGGTGTTCGACAGCAAAGAGGACTGCTACCTGGCCCTGCTGACCCAGATCGCAGAGCGCATCGAGGAGCAGGCGGTCGCAGCGCTGGCCGACGCCCCCGATGATCCCGACGAAACCGTCCATCGCCTGCTGTCGGCGTTCGCCCACGCACTTGTCGACGATCCCCGAGTGGCCGTGGTGGCATTCGGTGAATGCGCCGGGATCTCGCCGCGGGTCGAACGGGCCCGCCGCGAGAATCGGCGCTGGACCGCTGCCTTTCTCGAAGAACTGTGGCGGCAACGCGAGTTTCCCTGCCTACCCGAGAACGGCGCGGTGGACTACCACGACCTGGCGGTGTCGACCGTGGGCGGTTTGTTCGAGAGCGTGGCCGACTGGTTGCACCAAAGAGAGACCACGAGCGACTCGCCGCCGACCATCGACACCCTGATCGGCACCATGACGACGTTCGTCTCGGTGGTTCGCGCCGGGATCGCAGCGACGGCCCGCTGAAACCGCACCCCTCATTGCAACAAGAGTTCTTGTTTCAAAAAGTGGCTCTTGCCATAACTCGCTACCCGCTGGTAACTTTCCCGCAGCACGCGAAGTGGCGCCCGTCACATTTCCCTGTTGACACGCTGGTCGCGGGCCCGAGATTCGGCCGTGCCATCAGGGCGGCCGCTCGCCACCATGAGGAAAGCGGGAACAGATGAGGGGTCGGGGGGAGTCGTCGCGCGGTGCGCGCCGGCAGCGCGGTTCACGTCGTTGGGGATCGATGTTGATGGCCGGCGGAGTGGTCGTCGCCGTATCAGCCGGGGTCAGCGTCAGCACTGAATCCGCCGTCTACAGTGCGGCGGTCCGGCTGGTCGGCACCACGATCGGCGTCGGCCCCTCGTTCGACGGATTCGGGTTGAGCATCCCGCTGTTCTTCTACGGCAGCACGGTGCCCGAGGGCGACTCGTTCCACACCGTCCCCTACCCTGCGCAGATCAACCTCGACATCCCGATCATCTCCGATCTGCCCGGGCTGTCCGACATTCCGTACTGGCCGCACTCGCTCAAACGGTCAGAGCAGATCGGAGCGGGCTACCTCCAGCAGGACATCGCCGAGACACCGGCCGACGACAAGGTCACGATCATCGGCATGTCACAGGGCACCGAGGTGGCTGAGATCGTGCGCGCCGAGATGGCCAAAGACCCGGATTACGTTGCCAATGCCGACAATTACGAGTTCGTCTTCATCGGCGATCCGTACCAGCCCAACGGCGGCATCCTGGCCCGCTTCACCTCGTGGAGTGATGTGCCCGTGCTCGGCGACGTCTTCCCACTCGGCCGACCAGGACCGTCGGACAGCCCGTTCAAGACGACCTACTACCAGAACCAATACGACGGCTTCGCTGATTTCCCGGCCTATTTCAACGTGCTGTCCGTTGCCAACGCCGTCGCCGGGATTCTGTTCCAGCACGTCTTTCCCGGCTACGTGCTGGAACATCCCGACGCCCCCAATGCCGTGACCACCCAGGTCGGCAACACCACCTACGTGATGCTGCCCCAGTACCTTCCACTGCTGGCACCGCTGCGCATACCCGCATCCCTGATCGGCGCGGAACGCTTCGTCGACGCGATGGATCCGGTGCTGCGGGTGTTCGTCGAGATGGGCTATGACCGCACCGCAGATCCCAGCCAGGTCAAGGAATTCGGCTGGATCACCCCTGACGAGAAGATCCACGAAGCTCTGCAGGCGTTGCCCGGTGCGTTCGAGCAGTCACTGGCGATCCTGGCCGGCGAGAAGTACACCCCGACGCTGCCGCAACCTGTCGTCTCCGGCACCGAACCCGAAACCCCGGTGACCCAACATCCGATCGACCCGGTGGGCACCTCGCCGTTCGAGCAAGGTGTGCGCCACTCGGTGGAGGACGTGGCGGCGGCCTTGTCGGATGCAACCCGACCGCTCGCGAAGGTACTGCAGGCCATCGGCGAGGCAACGGCACCGAAGACCGTCAAGCCGGCTGACGGCACCACTCCGGTGACCGCCAGGGTGACGGCCGAGGTGGCCGCCGAGTCGGACCCCGTGGCGAAGGACGAAGCCAAAGACGACGCCGAGGCCAAGACCGAGAGCGACACCACTCCGAAGCCCAGCCCACTGAGTCGGCACCAGCGGGCGCGAACAGATTCTCCCCAAACCGATTCGGCGCAGCGACGATTGAGAGCGGTCCCGGATGCCGACGGTTCCGGGAAGCGCGACCCGAGCACCACGCCCGACCGCACGTCGACCCGTGAGCGGGGAGCGAGCGCGGTGTCGGGAACCGATCGCTCCGACCGGGCGTCGGTTCGATCAGCGAGGCGCGCCGCAAAGCAGCCCGCGCACCCGGCAGACGGTCAGCGCGAAGGGAATTCAAAGCGCGCGAACGCGCACGCAAGTTAGCCGTCACCGCCTCCTGAAGGATTTCGTCGACGGTGTTGCCAGCACCGTCGACGAATCTTCGTTTGCCGCAACAACTCTTGGCCGTCATTTCCCGAAAGAACGGCACAACCCCCGTTCGAGAAGTTGCCGCGAACTTGCAGTGGACCGCTGTTTTCGCTGGTAACTTCCGGTCCCTGTAAGCACCACATCGGGGAAAGGTGCAGGCTATGAAGGGTCGGGGTCGACGAGGGGTGCCGCCGCGCCGTGCACGCCGGTGGGGAGCGATGGTGTTCGCCGGCGGCGTCGTCGTCGCGGTATCGGCGGGGGTCACCGTCAGCACCCCGACAGCCGCCTACAGTGCCGCGGTGCAACTGGCCGGAACGACCCTCGGTGTGGGGGCGTCCTACGACGCGTTCGGTCTGAGCATCCCGATGTTCTTCTACGGCAGCATCGTTCCCGAAGGCGACTCGTACCGCACGGTCCCCTATCCGGCGCAGATCAGCATCAGCATCCCGGTGATCTCGGATCTGCCGGGTTGGTCCGACCTGCCGTACTGGACACAGTCTTTGAAGCGGTCCGAGGCGATCGGTGCCGGTTACCTCCTGCAGGACATCGCCAGGACGCCGGCGGGCGACAAGGTGACGATCATCGGCGTATCGCAGGGCACGCAGGTCCTCGAGATCGCGCGTACCGAGATGGCCAAAATTCCGAATTATGTGGCCAATGCCGAGAATTACGAGTTCATCCTGCTCGGTGATCCGTATCAGCCCAACGGCGGCATCCTCGCCCGCTTCGCGTCCTGGAGCGATCTGCCGGTGCTGGGTGACATCTTCCCGTTCGGCCGGCCGGGACCGTCGGACAGCCCGTTCAAAACCACGTTCTACCAGAATCAATACGACGGCATCGCCGATTTCCCGGCCTATTTCAACGTGCTGTCCATCGCGAACGCCCTTGCCGGGCAGGTCTTTGAGCACGCCTTCCCCGGCTACGTGCTGGAGTACCCGGACGCCCCCAACGCCGTCACCACCCAAGTCGGCAACACCACCTACGTGACGCTGCCCCAGTACCTTCCGCTGCTGGCGCCGTTGCGCATACCCGCCGCGTTGATCGGCGCGGAACGCTTCGTCGATGCCATCGACCCGGTGCTGCGGGTGTTCGTCGAAATGGGATACGACCGCACCGCAGACCCCAGCCGGGTCAAGGAATTCAGCTGGATCGCCCCCGAAGAGCAGTTCCACGAAGCTCTGAACGCGTTGCCCGGTGCGTTCGAGCAATCACTGGCGATCCTGGCCGGCGAAAAGTATGTTCCGACCCTGCCCCAGCCCGTCGTCTCCGACGCCGATCCGGACACCCCGCTGCCCGAGCACCCGGCCGATCCGGTGCGCGATTCACCGTTCGAACAAGCGCTGCGACAGGTGGTGGTCGATGTGGGGACGGCATTGACAGACGCCACCAGGCCGCTGGCGAAGGTGTTCCAAGCTCTCGGTGCCAGGACGCCGACGCAGCAGAAGGTCGTAGAGCCGAGTGATGCCGACCAGGCCGCGCCCAACACTCCGCCCAAGGCCGCACCCAACGCTGCGCCCGCTGCGACCGACCAGGCCGACAAGGGAGACAAGGGAGACAACGGCAGTCCCGTCGCTGCGCCGAAGCCCACCGCCCCCAGCCGTGTCGGTCGGCCCACCAGAACCCAACCGGACTCGCCACGCACCGGTGTGGCGCCACGGTTGAATGCGGTCCCGGGGGCGAAGGGTTCCGACCGGGATTCGGTTCGCTCGGCGATCCGTTCAACGGTCGGCTCGGCCAAGAAGGCCCCGAAATCCCAGCACTCTCAGCGCCATCGCCCCTCACAGCACCGGAGCGACCGCGCGGGTTAGCCCTGCGACGGCGGGCGCTGCGGACGACGCTGGATCCGCAGCGCCTGTGTCGGCAACTGCAGATCGGTGGTCGGCGGGGCGGCGAGCACGGTCGTCGAATCCTCTTTCAGACGAACAATTCTCGGCACCGACGCCGCCCGGGGCTGCCGAACGATGGTCGGCGGTGCGGATACCTCGGCGGCGGGCTTTGACGGCACGATCTCCGTGGGAGGTTCCGGCGTCACCGGCTTGGCCGCGCGGGTTTGGCGGCGCACCAGGTAGCCGGCGAACGGCCCGGTGAACACCATGACCGCCAACACGAGCAGGCTCAACACGCACACCGCGACGTCGAAGGTGCTGGTGATCTGCTGGGCGAGGTTGTTGCCGTAGATCGCCGCGGGCGCCGGCCCGGAGTAGCGCGGCGCCAGGGCCACCCCGATGGCCACGTTCGCCGCGGTGAAGACGAACAACACCGCGCTGAAGGCCGCGGCCACGGTCGTCGACGTCAGCCCCCTGTCGAGCTGGCGGTGCAGCCACCGCGCGACCAGCGCGGTCACCAGGTTGAACACCGTCATCGCAACCGTGTCGTACAGCGCGCGCGGGAGGTCGAGCGACAGGGCGATCAGGAAATCGACGACCCGCACTGCCGCCGCCGCGAACGCCCAGAAGGCGATCAGCGTCAGGCACTTCTGCGCGGCACCGCGGTAGGCGCCGATGGTCGGCGGCCTGATCAGGAAGACGGCGTACAGCGTCGTCGGCGCCACGATCGCGGCGGCCGCGGCCCAGGCGAGGTAACCCTCGTAGCCCACCGCCGCCGTCGAGGTGTTCTGGGCGATGCCGTGAAACGCATCGATGTCACGGCCGATACCGGCCAGCCACACCAGGGTGGCGGCGACCGCGCCCGAGACACCGATGGCCGTCGTGGCGAGCCGGGCTGCCCCGGTCCGCTCGGTCAGCCAGCGTGAGGCGATGACGAGCGCGATCATCGCCTCCGCGCCGTAGAGCAATGTGGTGACGATGACGGCGATGTCGTGCCCGCCGAACTCCACCTGGGCGACGAACAGGTACCGCAACCGCCAGTAGAGATTGAACGCGACCGACAGCGTCGCCAGCGCGATCGACAGAAAACCGATCACCCGCGCAATGGCATACCAGCGTCGAAACCGATTGTCCTCGACAGTGATCGACGTGATGGGCGGCTGCCCGGCCAGCAGCGCGCCCGCGACGCCGAGCAACATGCCCGGACCCACCCCCGGCGGGACGGCACCGGTGCCGCCTCCGTTCACCGTCTGCACCACGTGATAGCCGGCGAAACAGATGACCACCACCAGGTAGGCGGCGGTGAGCACGAACCGGACGCGACTGGTACGCCCCACGTCGGAATGGCTTGAGCCGAGGCGGAACGGTCCCACGTGCGGCGCCAGCGCGGCCGCGATCGCGAGCACCGTCACGATGGCCAACATCACAAACGTCGACCCGGCGCTGCCGGGCACGCCGACGCCGAATTCCAGGTTCCACGGGAGCAGCATCGCGATGACGAGCATTGCCACGGCGAGGCCGTCACGTACCCGGTTGGTCCGGGTAGGTACGTAGCCGACCCGCCCAGGACGCTCCGCCGCCGGCGCGGCCGTGGTCGCCACCTGGACGGTGGCGGACGCGTCGTAACGCTCGTCGCTCACGTACCGATTCCTCTCTATGAGTGACATCGCAACGGACCCAACCAGCGTGCTCACTTTTGCTCCGGCGCACAAGCAGTGCTGGCAGCCGCGGTCGTTCGGCCACCAAGGTAGGCCCTGGCTGTGCGGTAGCTTGGATTTGTCTGTCGGGGCCCGTACAACATGCACAAAGCAAGGAGAAGAACCGTGGACGTAGTCCTCGGGGTGGCGGTCACCGGGCGTGTGGCGCGCTTGGCCATGATCGGATCGCCCGCGAGCGGCGGCCAGGTTCTGGATCAGTACGCGCTCGACCTGCCCGATGACTTCGTGGCCGAGATGTCGGAGCTTGCCGAGACCATCATCGGCACCTACCGCGCGGTGACCGAGTCGGGCAACCAGGTTGCCGCGACCCGGCTGTGCCTGCCCGACGAGACGGCCGCCGACACGCTGCGCCAGACCGTGCTCGACGCCGGAGTGCCCAACGTCGAGGTGGTGGCGGAAGCCGAGGCCGCCGCGGCCCTGGCCCGCAGTGTGGGCGCTGACGCCGCATTGCTGGTGGCCGACGATGACACGGTGTCGCTCACCGTGGTCGGCGAAGAGGATGCCGCGCCGAGCTCGACGTTGGCCACCATCCCGATCGGCACCGCCGGGGCCGCCGCTGCGTGCGCGGCAGTGCTCAAGCGGGTGTCCGCCGACGACTCCCCCAGCCGGGTGCTGTTGGTCGGACAGCGACTCGATCTTGATTCTGTTGCGGCAGAGCTTCGTTCGACGGCACCGATCGAGGTGGCACCGGATGCGGGCTATGCCATCGCCCGGGGTGCGGCCCAGTTGGTCGACGACCTCGCGCCGGCGAGTGCGTCCACCCAGATGGCGCCCGTCGTCGGGGTGCCACAGGATGCCACCCAGATGGCCCCCGCGGCTTCGGATGCCACGCAGATGGCACCGGCTTCGGACGCGACGCAGATGGCACCGATGGCTCCTGCCGCCGAGGCCACCCAGATGGCACCTGCCCCCGCAGATTCCGCGGCCGTCGGACCTGATCTGGCGTACTCGCAGGACCCCGAGGACCAGCCGTGGGCCGACGAGATGCCGATGGACGCGGTCAACGAGTTCATCCCCGAGCAGGAGGATGACCCCGACTACACGACCGTCATCGCACCGCCGCCGCCACGGATGCTGCTGATGGGCAGCGCCCTGGCCTTCGTCGTGGTGAGCTTCGCCACGCTGGCCACCGCGGTCGCGATCAACGTCCGGCCGACGGCCGACGTGCGCGCACAGCCTGCGCCCACCCAGCAGGCGGCGACGGTGCCCGGCAACTACCTACCGCCGGTCCCGCACGAGCCGGATCCGGTGGCACTGCCCGTCTCGGTGCTGACCCCGCCGCCCGCTGCTCCGGCAGCACCGAAGGTGCGCCAGGACACCGGCAACCAGCCGGTCAACCAGCCACCTGCGGTGGTACCTCCGGCCGCGCCCCCGGTTCAGCCGGCTCCCCCGCCGGTCGCTCCACCCGCGCCGGTGCCCATCCCGATTCCGGTGCCCGTTCCGATCCCGCTTCCACCGGTCGTGTGGCCGACGGTGCCGACGTGGACCCCGCCGACCACCACCACGGCACCGCCGACGACCACGACGGCGCAGCCCACGACAACGACGGCTCCCCCGACGACGACAACTGCGCCGCCAACCACCACCACGGCACCGCCTACGACGACTGCGCCGCCAACCACCACGGCACCACCTACGACGACCGCGCCTCCGACCACGACGGTGGCTCCGCCGACCACGACGGTGGCGCCGACCCGTACGTCGGAACCTCCCATCGAGGTACCGACCCACACCGTGCCGACCTACACGGCACCGGTCGAACAGCCCACCTACCAGGCTCCGGTGACGACGGTGGCGCCGCAGTCGCCGTTTGGTGGAGGTGAGTCCCCATATGGGGGTGGCTCGTCGTCCGGCGGTAGCTCGTCCAGTGGCGGGTCATCCAGTGGCGGATCGTCGGGCGGCGGCCTCTTCGGTGGTGGAAGTGGTTCTGGGAGCGGCAGTTACGGTGGCTCGCCGGTGACGACGATGCCCACCAGCCCATAGCCGTTCAGTAGTCGTGGCTCGGGCAGGCGACGTCGACGTCGACGGTGACGAAGGTCGTCGGGCCGGGCTCCTGATTGGCGGGATTGAGCGATTACCTTGGACTCCGATGCCCCTCACCCGAAAGGAACGCGCTCGTGGCCAAGAAGCGGTGGAATGACCTGACCCCTAGAGCCAAGACGGCCGTGATCGCGGTGGCGGCGGTAGACGCCGGCCTGCGGGCCTGGGCGCTGCGTGACCTCGCCGGCCGCGACGCGAGCCGGATCAACGGACCGAAGTGGTTGTGGGGCAGCGCCCTCGGGATGCTGACCACCTCCGGCGTGCTGCCCGTGGCCTATCTCGTTGTCGGACGTAGGTCCTGAACCCCGAGACCAGGACCTACATGCCCTTCACGTTGAGCACCTGACGGAGTTCGTGTTCGATCTCGATCAGGCTCGCGGCGTCAGCCATCACCACGTCGATGTCCTTGTACGCGTCGGGGATCTCGTCGACCCACGCCTCGCCGTGGCGGTATTCGATGCCCTGCATCCGCTGCGCGAGATCGTCGGCCGTGAACCGGCGACGTGCCTCGTTCCGGGAGAACCGCCGGCCGGCGCCGTGCGGAGCTGAGCACAACCCGGCGGGATTTCCCTTGCCGCGCACCACATATGACCGCGTTCCCATGCTGCCCGGGATCAGGCCCATGACCCCGGTGTGCGCGTCGATCGCCCCCTTGCGGGTCAACCACACCTCGCGCCCACCGTGGTGTTCCTTGCGGGTGTAGTTGTGATGAGTGTTGATTCGCTCGACCTCGAAATCGCCCGCCGTCTTCGGCTGGTCCAGATGGGCATAGCCCATCCACGCGGCGAACACCCACATGTAGCGGTCCATCATCTCGGCACGGTTCTCGAAGGCGAACCGCTGCGCCCAGTTGAGATCCCGCAGATAGCCGCCGAACTCCGGCGTGCCCTGAGGAAGGTAGGCCAGGTCGGGGTTGGGCAGGTCGATCCACCACCGCTTCATCAGCTTCTGCGCAATCCTGATGTGCTTCTGCGCGATCTTGTTTCCGACCCCACGGGAGCCGGAATGCAGGAACAGCCACACCCGGTCAGCCTGGTCCAGGCACAGTTCGATGAAGTGGTTGCCGCCGCCGAGGGAGCCGAGCTGCTCACGCCACTTGGGCGAGTGCGACAGATCGATCCCGCCGTCCTTGGCCAGGTGCTCGAGGTCGGTGATGCGGCCCGCCGTGAACGGGAACCGGGCGAGCGTGTCGTTGTAGTTGCCCGGCGACAGCGGGATCGCCGTCTCGATCGCCGTCCGCAGCGCCGCCAGATCACGACCCTGGATGTCAGCAGCGGTGAACTCGGTGCGGGCCGCGATCATCCCGCAGCCGATGTCGACACCGACGGCCGCCGGAATCACGGCGTCGATCGTCGGGATGACGGTGCCGACGGCCGACCCCTTGCCGCTGTGGGCATCAGGCATCAAGGCGACATGAGGATGCACGAACGGCATCGAGGCGGTCTGCTTCGCCTGCTCGATGGTGTTGTCGTCGATGTGGCTGGCGAAGTTCAACAGCTTGTGGTCGACGACGCGATGCGTAGTCATGACGTCGATTCTGCCGATGCTGTCGAATGCTTTGTTTGTCCTCGCTCACTGGCAGGTCACGTCGCGAACACATCGAGCATGTACCAATTCAGATCCTCGAAGTAATGCAAATAAGGCCCCCACGTGGTGACGGCACCGCGCCGAAGTGGACTTCCGTCGGGGAACGTCACAATGCTGACTTCTTCGCCTCCGTCAGGCAGGCGTACGAACAGCGAGTCCCGATGAACTCGAACTGACAAGTAGTTTGTGCGCACGGGGCTCATGGCTCCGCGGCGCAGCCAGAAACCAAACAGGCCCCCTCGAAAGGGGGCCTGATCAGGGTGGCAGATGCAGGATTCGAACCTGCGTAGGCGTAAGCCGACGGATTTACAGTCCGCTCCCATTGGCCGCTCGGGCAATCTGCCTGGTTTCGCCCCGCCCCGTTTCCGGTTTGGTGCGAATAGCAGGGTACAACGAGGACCTACCCAAGTTACAAACCGGCAGGCCAGGTGTGACGAGCGCGTCGCCACAGCAGCCCGCGTGTGGTGCGGGCAGCAAGGTGCGACGAGGATGTACCTAAGCTACAAACCGGCAGCATTCACCGAGGGAAGAGGAGAGGCGTCCAATGGCGGATTCCAGCTTCGACGTCGTCAGCAAGGTCGACCGGCAGGAGGTCGACAACGCGCTCAACCAGGCCGCCAAGGAACTGTCCACCCGCTTCGACTTCCGCGGCACCGACACCACCATCGCCTGGAAGGGCGAGGAGTCCATCGAGCTGGTCAGCTCCACCGAGGAGCGCGTCAAGGCCGCGGTCGACGTGTTCAAGGAGAAATTGGTCCGCCGCGACATCTCGATGAAGGCCTTCGACGCCGGCGACCCGCAACCCAGCGGCAAGACCTACCGGGTGTCCGGCGACATCAAACAGGGCATCACCAGCGAGCAGGCGAAAAAGATCACCAAGATCATCCGCGACGAGGGCCCCAAGGGCGTCAAGGCGCAGATCCAGGGCGACGAGATCCGGGTCAGCTCGAAGAAGCGCGACGACCTGCAGGCCATCATCGCCCTGCTCAAGGGTTCCGACCTCGACGTGGCGCTGCAGTTCGTCAACTACCGCTGAGGTCGAGTGTGAACAAGATCGCGAGATCTTCGAGATATCTCGCGATCTTGTTCACGTTGGGCGCCAGACGGGGATGAACCGGTGCATGGTGGCCGCCCCGGCGCACGACACCGCGCCCAGGACGGCCGCCGCAACGCCCAGCGGCGCCACCGCCGCCACCCCTCCGACCGCCAGCGGCCCGAGGAACATGCCGCTGTCGTGCATGAGCCGCCAGGCGGCCAGGAACTCGGCCCGGGTTGCCGTGGGCGCGACGTCCGCACCCAGCGTCATGATGACGCCGTTGCCCAGCCCGTTGCCCACACCCATCAGCACCGCCACGGCCGTCATGCCGATGACCCCGGCGGCGAACGGCAGTGCGAACAGCGACGCACCGATCACCACGAGCGAAGGCACCGCCATCGCCCGCCGCCCGTAGCGGTCCATCACCACACCGGACGGATACGAGCACAAGAGGTCGGCCAGTGCCCCGATGCCGAACACCACCGAGGCGGTGGCCGCACTCAGCCCGATGTGATCGGCCCACAGCGGCAGCACCGCATCCCGAGACGACCGCGCCGCCCCCATCATCAGCGCGCCCAGGCCGAGGGTGCCCAGCAGCGCGCGGTGTGTACGCACGATCTCGGCGAGCCGGGCACCGCCGGGCACCGCTCCCTCGGCGCGTGGCGGATCGGCCAGCCGGGCCATCAGATACCCCGACACCACGAGGCCGACCAGCTGCACGAGGAAGCCACCATGGGTTCCGACGGCCAGGATCACCGCGGCCCCGATGAGCGGCCCGATGAAATAGCCGAGCCGCCACGTCATGGCGAACAGCGCCATCGCGCGGGCCCGCCGCTCGACACCCACAGCCTCGGCCAGATAGCTCTGCCGCGCCAAACCCCATACCGCACTGGAGAACCCGGTCAGCAACACGCCAATGCCGAGGACCGGTGGATTCCAGGCGATCAGGCACAGCAGCACGCCCGCGGTGCCGAGCGAGGACCCGACGATGATGGAACTACGCTCGCCGAACCGGGCGACCATCCGCCCGGCCGGCAGGTCGCCGCACACTGCACCGAGGCCGACGAGCGCGACGATGAACCCGGCCACTCCCACCGATGCGCCCAGATCCCGTGCGACGAGCGCGATCACGGGTGCGCCAGCGCCCTGCCCGATCCCGAAGATCGCGGACGGCAGGAAGACCGTGGTGGCCAGAGAGCGCAGCGGGACGCCCTCGCTCACGCGCTGGTTTCAGCCGCCGTCGCCGTGTAACGGCTGGGCCGGTGCGCCAGCCCGTAATGTCCGCGAAGCGTCGTCGCGGTGTAGTCGGTCCGGAACAGACCGCGCCGCTGCAGGATCGGCACCACCTGCTCGACGAAATCCTCCAGGCCGCCGGGCAGATACGGCGGCATGATGTTGAAACCGTCGGCGGCATCCTCGGCGAACCACAGCTCCAGGTTGTCGGCCACCTGCTCGGCAGTGCCGGCGAAGGTCCGGTGTCCGCGGCCGCCACCGAGTTTGGCGATCAGTTGCCGCACGGTCAGCGACTCGCTGCTGGCCAGATCCTTCACCAGTTGGTAGCGACTCTTGTTGCCCTGGATCTGCTCGATGGGTGGCAGCGCGGGCAACGGTGCGTCGAGCGCGTGCGCGGTCAGGTCCACGCCGAGCATCTGTGACAGCTGACGCAGCGAGTACTCGGGCGAGATCAGGTCGGTGAACTGCTGTTCCAGTTCGAGGGCCGCATCCTCGGTGGGGCCGATGAACGGCACGATGCCGGGCAGGATCTTCACGTCGTCGGCGCTGCGACCGAACTTCACCGCCCGGGCCTTCACGTCGCGGTAGAACGCCTTGCCGTCCTCCACCGAGCGCTGCGCGGTGAAGATCGCCTCGGCGTACCGGCCGGCGAAATCCTTGCCGGATTCCGAGGACCCGGCCTGCACCAGCAGTGGACGTCCCTGCTCCGACCGCGGCGAGTTCAGCGGGCCGCGCACCGTGAAGTGCTCGCCGGCGTGGTCGATCCGGTGCACCCGGTCCGGGTCGGCGAAGATTCCGGTGGACTCGTCGAGGACAAGGGCATCGTCCTCCCAGCTGTCCCACAATGCCGTTGCCACGTCGACGAATTCAGCCGCACGTCGATAACGCCCGGCGTGGTCCGGAATGCCCTGGACACCGAAGTTCGCCGCCTCGTCCTCACCGGCAGAGGTGACGATGTTCCAGCCGGCCCGCCCGCCGCTGATGTGATCCAGCGACGCAAAGCTACGGGCCAGGGTGTAGGGCTCGATGTAGCCGGTGGTGGCGGTGGCGATGAGTCCGACGTGCTCGGTGACGGTCGCCATCGCGGTCAACAATGTGATCGGTTCGAAGATTGCCTGGGTGTTGTGCTTCACCCGCGGCCCCACCGCGAGCCCATCGGCGAAGAAGACCGAATCCAATTTGCCGCGCTCGGCTAGTTGGGCCAGGCGCTGGAAGTGCTTGACATCGGTCAGGTTTCGCACATCGGTGCGGTCGTGCCGCCACGCTGCCTCATGGTGGCCGACACCCATGAGGAAGGCGTTGAGATGAAATTGTCGCGTCATGAACATCCTTTGATCAATTGGTGGCCCGCCAGCCCGACAGCCGCCCTTCGATGGCCACGACGATGCCGTTGAAGATGACGCCCACCAGGGCGATGGTGACGATCCCTGCGTACATGTTGGGAATCTGGAAGTTCAGCTGCGATGCCGTGATCAGGTAGCCCAATCCGGCCTTGGCGCCGACCATCTCGGCGGCGATGAGGACCAGGATCGAGGAAGCCGCCGCCATGCGCAGGCCGGTGAAGATGGTCGGCACTGCCGCGAGCAGGATCACCTTCTGGAACAGCCGGACCGGGGAAAGTCCGAGGGAACGCGCCGATTTGATCAGCAGGGGGTCCACGGTGCGTACCCCGGAGATGGTGTTGAGGAGGATCGGGAACGACGCCGCGTAGATCACCAGCGCCACCTTGGAGGTTTCCCCGATCCCCAGGATGAGGATGAACACCGGCAACAGCGCCAGTGCGGCGGTGTTGCGGAACAACTCAAGGATGGGGTTGAGGAACTCCGCGACCGGCCGGTACCAGGCGATCGCCACGCCGAGCGGGATGCTGATCACGATCGCGATGGCCAGGCCGATGAGAGCACGCGACAGGCTGGCCGAAACATGTTCGGCCAGTTGGCCGTTGCCCAGGAGGGTGAACCAGGCGCTGACGACCTCGGAGAACGGCGGCAGGAAGACCTTGTCCACCAGCCCGATCCGTGGCGCGACCTCCCACAGACCCAGGAATGCGGCGACGACCACGGTGGGACGCAACAGGCGCCACGCGAGGGTCTGCAGCCGGCGGCCGCGCCGCTCGGGCTCCGGCGCGGTCGGTGCCGGGGCTGGAGTTTCGACGTGCGACTCGGCTGGGGCTACCGCGATGGCGCTAGACATGTTGAACCTCCTCGGACCGGGCGCGTTCCACCTCGTCGTGCAGTAGCGACCAGATGTGATGGCGTTGCGCCCGGAATCCCTCGCTGGAACGGATGTCGTCGGTGCTGCGGTCGATGTCGACGTCGACGATCTTCTTGATCCGACCCGGCCGCGACGTCAGCACGGCGACCCGCTGGCCGAGATACAGCGCCTCGTCGATTCCATGGGTGATGAAGAGGATGGTTTTGCCGGTGGCCTGCCAGATCCGCAGCAGCTCATCCTGCAGGGATTCCCGGGTCTGGGCATCCAGCGCGGCGAACGGTTCGTCCATCAGCAGCACCTCGGGGTCGAACGCCAGGCTGCGGGCGATCGCGACGCGCTGCTTCATCCCCCCGGACAGTTCGTGCGGGTAGCGATCGGCGAAGCCCTGCAGCCCGACCAGCTCGAGATACTCCTCGGCCCGCCGCCGACGCTCGGCCGTCGGTAACCCTTTCGCCTCCAGGCCGAATTCGATGTTCTTCCGGGCAGTGCGCCACGGCAGCAGGGCGTACTGCTGGAAGACGATGCCGCGGTCAAGGCCGGGACCGGTGACCGGTGTGCCGTCGAGCAGGATCTCCCCCGACGTCGGCCGGGTCAGTCCGCCCAACAGGTCCAGCAGCGTCGACTTGCCGCAGCCGCTCGGGCCGACCAGCACCAGGAACTCACCGTCCGCCACATCGATGCTGATGTCCTGGATCGCGGTGAAGTGGGTCTTCTCACCACGGATCGCGAACTGCTTGGTCACGTGCCGCAGGCTCAGCTTGGGTGACGCATCCTCGGAGTGGGTACTCACTTGTGCGCCAACGCTTTCCCATCAGGGCCGCTGCCGTCGGGATAGGTTCCGTTGGCGTACGGGTTGAACTCGTTGGTGTAGAGGTCCTTGGCCTTCAACTGCCCCTCCTTGAGCTCGCCATTGCGCACGAGCCAGTCGATCCAGGTCTGCAGCTCACGTTCGGCGATCACCGCGCCGGGCACCGGAATACCTGAGCTGCGCCAGTATTCGATCGACTGTGTGTCCTCGTTGCGCTTGCGCTTGTCGATGATCTCGCGGAACTTGGCGACCACCTCGTCACGCGGGGTCACCTGGGTCCACCGGATGGCCCGCGCGGTGCCCTGGACGTAATCGGCCACTGCGTCCCGGTTCTTGGCCAGGAAATCGTCACGGACCACATAGGTGCCGTAGCTGAACGCCCCGAACAGTGATTTGTCGGTGAACAGCAGCCGGATCCCGCCGCGCTCCTGGGCGGTCTCCCGCCAGATCCCGTTGAGCGCCGCGACATCGATCTGCTTCTCGCGCAGTGCCTGCTCGGTGTTGACCGGCGGCACCACGGTGAGGGTCACGGTCTTGATCTCGTCGTTGGTCAGCCCCTCCTTGGCCAGCCATTCCCGGGTGAGGAATTCATGGTGGGCACCAAGGGTATTCATCCCGACCTTCTTGCCGATGAGGTCGCGCGCCGAGTGGATTGGGCTGTTCTCCAACACGAAGTACCCGGTGTATTCGCCCTCGTCGGCGCCGTAGGAACTGAGCACCGAGGTGATCGGGGCGCCGGCGGCGTTGAGCTTGACCACCGCGCCGTTGAACGCCTCACCCACGTCGATGTCGCCGGTGGCCACCGACTGGATGTCCTGTGGTCCGCTGGTGGTGTTCCCCACCCAATCGAGCTTGATCTTGTCGTAGTAGCCGAGGTCCTCGGCCAGTTCCTGGAATCGAACCTCTCCGGCCCAGCCCTGATAGCGCACCACTGTCTTGCCGTCTTCGGTGCGCGCGGACTCACCGGACGAGCCACACGCGGTCAGTACCAGCACGAGTGCACTGAGCATCGCGAGTACCGAACTGATTAGGCGCATGGCCGTTGCCCCCCATGGAGTCGCACTGATTGGTGCGGCTCATGGTGGCAACAAATCGGGGTCGGGTAACCCTTTAGCCTCGCGAAGAATCGAAAGGCTCGACGGCTTCCGGCCTGACGGTCAGGCGCCGCCGTACTGCGGCTGCAGCACCGGGGCGAGCGCGGAGAGCGGGATGTGCGCCTGCACCGTGCCGCCGTCCATCGACCACTGCATCCGGCCCGGGGTGAAATCGACCGGCGAGTCACGGCCGACCGGATAGTCCGGCATGTAGAGGATCAGCTCGTCCTGGGTCAGCGCCCAGGCCTTGTAGCCGCCCGAGTACACGTTGTTCGGGGTCCAGCGGTCCGGGGTAAACGGGTAGGTGCCGGGCTGGTGCGGCGGCGGTGCGGCATCGAGCGCGGCGACGATGAACGGTTCGCCCAGGCGCGGGATCTCGACCCGGTGGTCGACGCCCGGTTTGAACAGGTCGGCCAGCTGCACCTGCCGCCCACCGGCGAACGTGAAGGTGCGGTAGGCGTCGCTGACGATGGGCGCGTTCGGATGTGAGAGCGCGTCGGTACCGACGGTGCCTGAGTACATCTCGTGGAAAACGGCCGTCGTGGCGTCGCCGTGCTGGAAGATCTCGAACTGCTCCTCGCCGAAGCTGTCGGCGGCCATCTTCTGCGCGGCGTTGCGCCAGTTGTTCATCAGGTTGGTCAGGTACTGCCGGATGACGGGGTTTTCCACCAGGTCGCCGGGCAGCGCCAGCTTGATGTCCCGAACCGCCTTCCGGTCCGAGGTCACCGACGTGTGACAGGTCTGGCCATCCCACTGTCCGGCAAGTTCGTCACAGAACGTTGCCGCCGAGGCCGCAGCGGGCGGGGCGACAGTGATGGCCGCCGCTGAGCCCGCCACCAGGGCCACCGCGCCGATCAGCTTGCCGATGCGCAACATGTCAATACCTCAGGGAAGTTCCACTTTGCTTGCACGCCACTGCCCGTCGACCTTCTCCATCGTCATCTTGATGCGGCTGCGGTCGATCCGCGGATCGGGCACCGTGCTGTTGGCCACCGACTGGTCGACGAACAACAATACGACGACCTTGTCCTTGCTCGCCGACTGCACCGCCGACTGCACCACCACGCCGTGTGCCGTGGCCTTGTTGTCGATGAGCAGTTGGCGCAGCTGCATGCTCGACTGTGAGTACATGTCCTTGAACTCTCCGGTGGCACCGGCCAGGACCTGGTTGAAGTTCTCGTCGACCTTGTTGGAGTCGATACTCGTCAAGACCTGGGCATAGTTGACCGCGGCATCCTGCGCCTGCTGGCCGGCCTGTGCGATCTGCTTGGTCTGCCACAGCTGCCACCCGAGGAAGCCCGAAAGTGCCAGGGAGGCAGCAACCACGACAGCTACGACACCGACGAGCGCCCAGCGGCGCCGGCCCCGTGAGGTTGCGTCCGAAGATTCGGGCTCGGGCTCTGCCGCGTCTTCGTCCTCGGTTTCGTCCTTGGCTTCTTCGTCGGCTTCGTCGTCGGCATCGGCTTCGTCGTCGGCCTCCGACTCGGAGTCAGACTCCGTCTCAGTATCAGCGACCTCCTCGGCCGTCTCTTCGATACCGATTGCGTCGTCGACGGTCTCGGTCTGATCGTCGTCTGTCTTCTTGTCCGTCGTCACAGTCACCGTCATCTCCTTTGGGTGAGGTTGGGTGGATTAGCGGGGCGGCTCGATCGGCAGGGTCGGGCCGCCGTAGGGCGTGGGAATGGTGTAGCGCCCCTTCGGTGTCGGATCGGTCGTGCGCCCGAGGTCGGCTCCGGGCGGCGGGCCCGCGGTGTCGTCACCTGCCGGACGCGGCGCATTCTTGGCGCCACGAACCAGGACACCGGGGTGGTCGTCGCGACAATACGTGTACATGTAGGGCTCCGGGTAGTCGGCCGACGCCGGTGGCCGGCGCGGTGTCCCGTAGTCACACGTATAGCGCGGATAGATGTCAGCCGTTGCCCACAGCCCGTTGTCGTGCATGACGCTGCCCAGCGCGTCGAGCACCGAGGTGCGGTAGTTCGGGAACAGTGCATTCAAGGCCGGCACCCGCAGATACAGCAATTGCGAAGTGCTGGCGAGGCTCCCGAGCAACTGCACCATGGTGTCGGAGTTGTCGGTGAACAGGTTGTCGACCGAGTTCAACGCTCCCGGGGTCTGATTCGTCAGCCGGCGAAAGCCCTCACGCATCTTGTTGATCCCGTCGAACGACGAGTCGAGGTTGTCCGACGCGACGGCGATCCCGGCGTTCTTCTCCGACATCAGGTTGAACACCACGCGGCTGTTGCGCAGCATGCTCACCGTCTCGGGCAGCACCGAATCCAGGGTGGACAGCAGGAATGTGCCGCCGTCGATGACGTCTTTGAGCTTGCCCGGCCCAGCCTGCGACATGCTCAGTTCCCGGCGGATCACTTCCAGCTTGGCGGTATCGACCTGGGCCAGCGCACCGTCGGCGTCGGCGAGCAACTGGGCCAGGCTGACCGGCACCGTGGCCTTGCCCAGACCGATCACACTGCCGTCGGTGAGGAACGGGCCGTCTGCCGTGTTGGCCGCGAAATCGATGTACTGCTCACCGGCCGGTGACAATCCGGACACCCGGACATCGCTGGACTTCGGGATGGAGACCGCCGAATTCACGTTGACGACCGCGCTGACCCCGGCGGGTGTGATGTTGAGTCGCTCCACCCGCCCCACCCGCACGCCGCGCAACGTGACGTCCTGGTTGGGCAGCAGGCCGGCGGATTCCGGAAGCTCGATGGTGATGCGGTAACTCGAGTCGAACGGCTTGACCCGCAGCGCCCCGATCATCAGGTAGGCGCCGGCCACCACCAGGGTCATCACCAGCGCGCCGGCCGAAAGCCAGGCGCGACGCCGATACCCGGCCCGGACCACGCCGACGACGAGGTCGGCCAGTGAGTTGATCATCGCGGCACCTCCGCCGCCGGCACCGGCGCCGGTGGCTCAGCGGGGACAGCCGGCGGCTCACCCGGGGGTGGCTCCGGAGGAGCCGCGGGTGCCGGGACGATCTCACCGGGCTCGGTCGGGCTGGGAATCACCGGCATCTGCGGTACCGCAGGGCCACGACCCACGACGCGCTCCTGCAGCCGCAACAACGTGTACTGCAGCGAGCCGACCAGCTGATGCCAGTTGTAACGCTTGGGGCCGTGCAATCCGGGATCACCGCCGAACCCGATATCGGGAATCGATCCCAGAACCAGCCGGTCGATGCTGGCGCGCACCGAAAGGCCGCTGCCGGACGTCGCTTTCACCAGGGGCGGCATCAGCCGGTTGAGCGCGTACAGCGAGGCATCCGGGGACAGCGCGACATCGTTCCACGCGCCCGCCACCTTGTTGGCGTCGGCGATCACGCTGCGCCCGCTGGTGTCGGTACCCGCGATCGACGGGAACTTGCGCAATTGCGCAGAGGTGTCGCCGATCTGGGTGATCAGGTCGGCGATCTGGGTGGTGTGCTCGGCCAGTGTGTCGGTGGCCGGCCCGGCCGCATCCATCAACTCACTGACGGTCTGGTTCTTCTCGTCGATCTGCTTCAACAGCCGCGAGGTCTCGGTCATGGCGGTCGACAGCTGGTCGGAGCGCGCGTTCAGGGTGCCCAGCGTGTGGTTCGTCTTGGCGATCAGATTGCCGAACGCCTGCCCCTGATCACCGGTGGCCTTGCCCATCCCGTTGATGATGTTGGTGAAGTTGCGCACGGCGCCACCGTTGACCAGGATCGCCGCCGAGCCCAGCAGTGATTCCACGGTCGCGGCGGCGCGGGTGTCGTCCAGACCGATGGTGTCGCCGTCCTTGAGCAGCGGGGCGTTCGCGTCGACCGGGCTCGGCGGCCTGACCGAGACGAACACGTCGCCCAGCGGTGTCGCCGAACGCAATTCGGCGGTGGTGCCATGGGGCAGACGGACCCCGTCCATGATGTGCAGGGTGGTCACGGCGGTGTAGTCCTTTGCCACCATCGACTCGAGCTCACCCACGTCGGCACCGGCCAACTTCACCTTGGCATTGGCCGGCAGGTTCAAGGCGTTCGAGAACACCGCGGTCAGCCGGTAGCCGCCAGAACCGACGCCGGGTGCCGGCAACGGCAGGCTGGCCAGGCCTTCGGAGGCGCATCCCGACACGGCCAGACATGCCGTCATCACCACCAGCAGAACGTATTTACGCCACGGTCGTTTCATCGCTGCCCCATCGCCGCCATGCCGTCGAGCATGTAGGAAAGCCCGAAGTCGGGACCGAAGTCCTGCACCGTTCCGGTGCTGCAGCCGAGCTGCCGCAGTCCCATCATGTTGCAGACCTCCTTGACGGTCTGCGAGTCGAACAGCACCTTGTCCACCAGGACGTGTGCCCGCGCCGAGCCGTTGTTCTGATCGACGATGTTGTAGATGTTGTCCAGCGTCAACGGGGCCAGATCGAGGAACTCTGCGAGATCACGCCGCTGGTCCACCGTCGTGGTCAGCGCGGTATTGCCGTTGAGGACAATCTGTTTCACCTCTTCGCGGTGGGTCTGCAATACCTCGCCCACCTGGGTGATCACCTCATTGATCTTCTTGCCGGTGGTGCCGCTGCCGAAGTTCTCGTCGGCCAGGATCTGGCTGAGTTGACGCACTGACGAACCGAATTCCCGCAACGTGGCGTCGTTGCGGGAGGCGGCTTCGAACAACGAGCTCAAGTTCCGCACGATCGTGGTGAGCTGGTCGCGAGTCACCGCTCCGCGATCCGCACTGAGCCGCAACGCGTCCGACAGTTCACCGAGAGCGTCCTTCATCTGCTGCCCGTTGCCGTCGGCGATCGCCGCACTGGCGTTGACGACATCGGCCAGCGGTCCGTTGCCCTTGCCGTCGCCCTTCAGCGACGAGGACAACTTGTCCAACACATCCAGCACCCGGGCGAACTCGACGGGCGTCCTGGTTCGGTTCAGGCCGATCGTGTCGTGATTCTGCAGCGTGGCCCCACCGTGGTAAGCCGGGGTCAGCTCGATCTGGCGGTCGGTGAGAATCGAGTTGGAGATGGTGACCGCCTGCGCATCAGCCGGGACCGAAACGTCCTTGTCGACGGTGAACTCGACCTCGACGTAATTGCCCTTGGGCGTGATCTTGGCGACCTGGCCCACCTGCATGCCGAGCACCGCTACCGTGTTTCCTTCGTAAAGGCCTGCAGCACTGTCAAATTGAGCCGTCACGGTGATGGTGTCGGTCCGATTTTTCAGAAACCACCAACCCGCGCCGGCCACCGCCGCGACCAGCACGGCACCGGCCACGCACAGCGCAGCGATCTTGCTCCTGAACACGCTCATTGGCAGTCCTTGTAGTACTGGATCATGTTGAACTGCTTGGCCCGGCCGCTGATCGCACACATCCAGGAGTCGATCAGCAGCCCGTTGCCGACGTGCATCTCCCCAGCGTTGCCGTTGCCGGTGGCGTTGGCGAGCCCGCGCAGGGCCACCGGGCCGGACTGCAGCGTGCTGCGCAGCAGATCGTCATGCTGCCCCAGCATGTTGGACAGGTCGCGGAGGTTGGTGAGCAGCTGCTCGAGCTGCGGCCGGTCGTCGATCACGATGCCGGTCAGCGTCTGGACCAGATTGGTCAGGGCCGCGAGCATGGCCTGAAATGAGGCCCGGCGCATGACGAACTCGCCGACCAGGTCGTTGCCCTGGTCGACCAGGTTGCCGATCGTGGCCTGCTGGCGACGCAGCGTGTTACCGACCAGATCCGTGGTCTCCAGCAGGGAGCCCAGTTGGTCGCGTCGGTCGGCGATGATGGTCGCCAGCGTGTGCGTGTTCTCCAGTGCCTTGGGCACCACCGCAGGCAGACCCTCCATCTGCTTGCCGAGGATGCCCAGTGTCTGCGCGAACTTGTCGGAGTCGACCTGTTCGAAGGTGGTCGTGACATCGCCCAACGCCTCCTGCAGGTCGTAGGGCACCTCGGTATGGGTGAGGTCGAAGGTGTTGTCGGGCAAGGAACCCGTGCCCGCCGGCTGCAGGGCCAGATAGCGAGATCCCAGGATCGTGGTGATCTTGATGACTGCCCGGGAGTCCTGTCCGAGCGGAACATCGTCGCGCACCTTGAGCTTGGCCTCGACGTGGTCACCGGCCAGCTTCATGCTCCTCACCTCGCCCACCGGCATGCCTGCGACGGTGATCGGGTTGCCGGCCTTGAGCGCAGCAGCCTGCTGGAAGCGCGCGGTGTACTGCCGGTAACCGACATCAGCCACCTTGACGATCAGCATCGCCCCGATCAGCACGGTCACCACAGCGATCGCCATCATCCCGAGCCACGTCCGGTTGTAGCTCTCCAGGGGACGCCGCTTCTTCTTCGGCTTCTTCGGCGCCGGCGGATTCTCGGTCTTCGTCAGCTGATCAACCATTGGCCATGTTCCTGCATTTCGGGGTGTACTGCGCCTTGTTCCCCGGGGTGGCCGCGTCGACGATGATCGGTGTGACGTCGTTGAGACCAGGGAAGAATCCCGTCGCGTTCAGATCGCATGCATAGGTGGTGGCGTAGGCACCCTCGTTGGTCATCCGGGCGAATCCCTTGAGCAGCAACGGCAAGTTGGCGCCGGTGAAAGCCAGCTGCGGTTCGATCCCCACCATGTGTGCGGCGAACCCGGGCTGCCGGGTCACTAGTTCGTTCAGCGACGGATACACCTGGTCACTGATGGACGACAGCTGCTGCACCACCTTGGAGATGGAACCCAGGGAGTCCACCATCTCGGGCCGGCGAGCATCGAATGTGGCTACCATGCCGCGGGTTTGGGTGATCACCTCGTCCAGGCTGTCGTTGTGTTGCGCCAGGTTCTTGGCCACCGCGTTCAAGTTGTTGATCACCTCTCCGAGTTCCTGATCCCGGCCGGCGAAGGAATCGGTCAACTGCGAGGTCTGGTCGACGAGCGCGACGATCGAGGCGTTGTCGCCTTGCAGCGAGGCGATGACGCCTTTGGTGAGATTGTCGGCGTCGCGGGGATTGAGCACGCTGAACAGTGGCTCGTAGCCGTTGAGCAGGGCCCCGACGTCGAACGACGGATCGGTCTGATCGACCGGGATCGTGCTGCCGGCCGGAAGTGGGCCCGGATCACCGATATTGCCCAGCGACAGGCCGAGATACCGCTGCCCGACGATGTTCTGGTAGGTCACCGAGGCGACTGTCCGGCCGTACATCGGCTGGTTGTCCTGCACCACGAACGACACCTTGGCCAACGCGCCCTGCAGTTCGATCTTCTCGACGCGCCCGACCCGCACGCCGGCCATCCGGACGTCGTCGCCCTCACGCAGGCCGAACACGTCGGAAAACAGTGCGGCGTACGGCACCGTCTTACCGGCCACATCACGGCGCAGCGTGACGTACACCAGCCACGTCAACCCGAGCGCGACCACCATGAAAAGCGACAGGCCGATCATTGCCCCGCGGTACTTCATCGGCCTCCCTCTCCTGAAACTGGTTGCGGCGCCTCGGCGGGCAGCAGTGGACCGTCAGGTGCCGGCGCTGCACCGGGTGCGGGAGCCGACCCGGGGACCGACGCCGCCGGCGGTGAACCGGGCGGCCGCGGTGCCACCGGTGCGATCGGCGACAGCGGCACCGGCGGAGGCGGCGTCGGCATGAGTGCGGGGTTCGCCGTCCCCGGCACCGGCCCGGCCGGCGGCATCCACGGTGGCAGCGGCGGATTCGGATCCGAAAGGTCGGGGTTCGGGTTGACCAACGGCGGACCGACCGCGACCAGATTCCCGTTGGCGCCCAACGCTGTTCCGGGCGGCGGCAGCAGATCCGCCGGCGGTTGGTAGTTCTCCGGAAGCAACACATCCGGCAGCGACGGGCGGGTCGGCACCAGTGGGGCGGTGAAGCAGCTGGGACCCTTGAGCCCGGAGTACTGCGGGCAGTCGGCACGGGTGTAGGCGTAGCTCGGTGTCAGCGAGAGGTTCACCCGCATGTTGCCGAAGTCGTTCTCGGGCATCCACACGTGATCGAAGAACTTGCCCGACAGCTGGTTGAGCTTGACGAAGGCCGGCACCCAGTTGTTCGAGGTGTCCGCCAGCACGCCCAGTACCGGGGTCAGGTTCGACGTGGTCTTGACCAGTTGATCGGTGTGGTTGTCCAGAGCGGTGTGGGTGGTCCCCACGGTGTGGATCCCGCCGTTGATCATCGTGTTCAGCTGCGAGCGTTGCTCGACCAGCGTGCGCATCGGCTCCACCGCCTTGTGCAGGGCGTCGAGCAGATCCGGCGCGGTCTGTTGCAACCCGTGGGTCGCATCGATCAGGGCGGAGACGGTGGTGTCGCCGGGCTCGGTCGCCACCACCGCATCGAGTTGATCGATCAACCGGTTCAATTGCGCTCCGCTGGTGAGCAATTCGTTGCGACGGTTCTCGGTCGCGGCATTCACCGCGGCCAGGATGCCCACTGTCTTGTCCTCACGGCCACGACCCGTCGCGGCAAGCACATCGCGCAGCTTGCTGATCGTGGTCTGGAACAGCACCGTGGGAAGCTCGGTGTCCTCGGGGATCTGGGCGCCCGCCGCGATGGGTGCACCGGGGCCCCTGTCGACGAGTTGCACCGACGACACCGCGAAGACATTGCTGGGCACCACCCGTGCGGTCACCGTGTTCGGGATGGACCCGGCGTACTCGGGTTTGAGGTCGATGTGGACGAAGTTCGGGTCGCCGTTGGCGGCGGGGACGACGTCGTCGACCATCCCGACGAGCACGCCGTGGTACTTGACGTCGGACCGCTGCGGTAGACCGTCGCCGACGTTGACCAGCGCGGCCACCACCGGCACCCGGTCGTCCAGCTTCCCGGTGGCCTTCACCAGAAGGAATGTCGAAACCAGCGCTGCCACAACGAGTACCGCGGCTCCACAGCCGAGCAACTGACGGTCGGACGGACCCCGACCATCCATTTCCAGCGAGTTACCCATCTAGCCGCCGAACCTCGCTCCTGAATCGACCGTCCACAGCGCCATGGTGAGCAGCATGTTGACGATCACCACTACGGTGATGCTGGCGCGCATGGCGTGACCGGCGGCCACACCCACCCCTACCGGTCCGCCCGAGGCGTAGAACCCGTAGTAGCACTGCACCGTGGAGGCGATCCACACGAAGATGACTGCCTTCAGCACCGAGTAGAGGATGTCCTGCCCGGACAGCATGAGGCTGAAGTAATGCAGATAGGAACCGGTCGAACCGCCGCTGATCAGGAAGACCACCAACTGGGTGGTCAGATAGCTGACCGCAAGACAGAGCGCGTAGAGCGGGATCACGGCGATCACCGCAGCCATCAGCCGCGTGGTGACCAGATACGGGATCGGACGGATCGCGATGGAATCGAGTGCGTCGATCTCCTCGGCGATGCGCATCGAGCCCAGCTGCGCGGTGAACCGGCAACCGGCTTGCGTCGCGAAGGCCAGCGACGCCGCGATCGGTGCCAGCTCGCGGGTGTTCACCAACGACGAGATGATGCCGGTGGCCGGACCGAGCCCGAGCAGATCGAGAAAGTTGTAGCCCTCGATACCGACGAGTGCACCCATCGTGATGCCCAGTACGACCGCGACCCCGATGGTGCCGCCGCCGACCACGAGTGAGCCGTTGCCCCAGGCGATGTCGGAGAGCAGCCGGACGAATTCACTGCGGTAGTGCCGCAGCACGATCGGTACCGCTGTCAGCGCCCGGACGAAGAACACCATCATGTGGCCCAGCCGCATGACCGGCTTGGAGGCCCGCCGGTAGAGCCGGACCCACGGCGCCAGTAGCGGCGGAACGAATGCCGAGGCCGTCACGTCACAGCCCGACCCGGGGGAACAGCATGATGTAGAGCTGGCTTATCGCCACGTTGACCACCATCAGCAACAGAATCGATTCCACTACCGCCGCATTCACAGAGTTCGCCACACCGGTGGGCCCACCTTTGGTCGACAATCCCTTCTGACACGACACCACCGCGACGATGGCGCCGAAGATCACCGCCTTCACCAGAGCCACGATCATGTCGCCGGTGGTGGCGAACGAGGCGAAGGTTGCCACGAAGCTGCCGGGGGCGCCGTTCTGGAAATAGACGTTGAACAGGAAGCTGGCCAGGAAGCCGACGAAGCACACCACCCCGGTCAGCGCCACGCCGATCATGATGGCGGCGACGAAGCGCGGCACGACCAACCGCTGAATCACCGAGACACCCATGACCTCCATGGCGTCGGTTTCCTCACGCATGGTCCGCGAGCCCAGATCGGCGGTGATCGCCGAACCCACCGCAGCCGCCATGAGGACCGCAGCGACCAGTGACGCGGCCTGCCGGATCACCGCCAGGCCACTGGCCGCGCCGGCCAGTGACGTCGCGCCGACCTGTCCGGCCAACAGCGCGAACTGGATCGAGAGGGTGACGCCGATCGGCAGGGCCACCAGCACGGTGGGCAGCACGGCGGTGCCGGCCATGAACGCGCCCTGCCGGATGAACTCCTGCCACTGGAAGCGGCCCGTCACAAGGTCGAGGAACAGGATCTGGACGGTGCGGACGCCGAGCACGAACTGGTCCCCGACCGTGGCGAGCGACGCCAGCGGATGACGCCGGGCATAACCGGTGGCCCAATTCTCGATGGCGTCGATTCCCCGCTCCGGTTCGACCCCATCGGTCACGCTCTCAGGCGGCGCCGTCATCCTCTCTCATTAAGCAGCAGAACCAGCAAAGATCAACCCTCCCCAAACCGAGGTACGGCCGCTCTCGGCCGAATAACTCGCATTGGATGGCACCGTAACGTCGAGACTCGATCCCCGTCAACGTTTTGCCGAATTATCATTCACTTAGCGAGATGGGCTCATCAATTTCCGGCAAACCACCCGCTGCCGGCGTCACGCAGCCACCACCACTCGAACGTGCGGACGATGCCTTGTCACTTCCTGTATCACGTGTAAATACAGTGCATTCAGGCCATTGCGAGGGCGATCGGCATTGACGCCGACGCAAGTGCCGCGCTCTGACCGACCGAGGATTCGCGCCGCACAAACGAACTCGCTGCGGAATCAGTGTCCGGTATGGCCGTTAACTTTGCCGATCGTGCCGAAAGGGTGGAAATGCTGTCGGATTTTTGCCGACGATGGGCGTCCCGCCGCCTGGCTCACCGCCCGCGCCGAAGTCTACTGACTACGGGCGATGTCAGTCGGGTTTCGCAACATCTCGGCCGTACCGGCTTCCCGGTTCGCCTGCGCCACGATCGCAGACAGCAGACCGGGCATGGCGGCGTCCACATCATGGGCGCGCAACCGCTGATAGACGTGACCCTCACTGATCACCCGCTCGGTGAGGCCGGCGTCGCGCAGGATGTTGAAGTGGTGAGTGGCCGTCGACTTGTTGATGCCGTCATAGAGCCCCGCACATTTCACCGGCTCACCGGCGTCGTATAGGCGGCGCACCATCTCGAGCCGCACAGGGTCCTGCAGAGCAGCCAGCAATTGAGGCAACGTGCCCACCGGACACGGCGCCTCGACCGTCGGAGCATCTGCCATGCGTGTCCCCCGCCAGAAACAAGTTTGATGAACGTCAAACCCGGCGTAGGCTCGGCCAGGTTCGATGAGCATCGAACCTACCGGACGGGGAGTGGCGATGGCGCAGATTTCGGCGGAGACCGCCCTCGGGCGCGAAGTCGAGCACGGCCAACGCTGGGCCTATCCGCTGCTGCTCATCTTCAGCGGGGTGGCGCTGGGAGTCTCGGGCCTGCCCGCGCCGCTGTACGGAATCTACGAAACAGCCTGGCATCTCACGCCGCTGGCCACCACGGTCATCTTCGCGGTGTACGCGCTGGCCGCGCTGGCCGCCGTCCTCATCTCCGGCCGCATCTCCGACGTGATCGGCCGCAAGCCCGTACTCGTCGGCGCCCTGATCGCCATGCTCATCGGGCTCGGCGTGTTCCTGGTCGCCGACAACATGGCCCTGCTCTTGCTGGCCCGCACCATCCACGGCGCGGCCATCGGATCGATCGTGGTGGTCGCCGCCGCCGCACTGCTGGACCTGCGCCCGCACCGCGGTGTGCGGTCGGGACAACTCAGCGGTGTCGCCTTCAACATCGGCATGACGGTGGCGATCATCGGCTCCGCCGTCCTCGCGCAGTACGCCCCGCACCCGCTGCGCACCCCTTACGCCGTCGTCGCGGTGATCTGCGTACTTGTCGGCGTCGGCGTACTGGCGCTGCGCGAAACCCACACCACCCGTTCCCCCGGCCCGATCCGTATCTCGAAACCCGCTGTGGCCAAGGAAATTCGATCAGACTTCTGGTTCGCCGCACTCGGCGCCATGGCGTCGTGGTCGGTCCTGGGCGTACTGCTGTCGCTGTATCCGTCACTGGCCGCCCACCAGACCCACATCGAGAACCTGGTGTTCGGCGGCGGGGTCGTGGCCATCACCGCGTTCTCCGCGGCCATGGCCCAACTGGCTGCCACCCGCATCCCGGCACACCGTTCCGCGATCATCGGTGACATCGGCATGGCGATCACCCTGATACTGACCATTCCGGTGTTGCTCACCCACTCCTGGCCCCTGGTGTTCGTCGCGGCAGCAATGCTCGGTGCGACGTTCGGGCTCGGGTTCGGCGGATCGCTGCGGCACCTGTCCCATGTCGTCCCGGCCGACCAGCGCGGCGAGACCATGTCTGCGTTCTACCTGCTGGCCTACACCGCCATGGCCGTCCCGACCCTGCTGGCCGGCTGGGCCGCCACCCGTTGGGATCTGGCCACCGTCTTCCCGTGGTTCGCCGGCGCGGTGTCGACGGCGTGCCTGGCGGCCGCGGTCATCGGCGCACTGAGCCGACGCAGAACCGCCACCGGCTGACCCAGTTCGACAAGTTGCGCTCAGCAACCGCGTCTCGGCAATACGCTGATCGCCATGGCACCAGCGCAACGCGAACCGAACGTCGTCGTCCTCGGCGGCGGATCCTGGGGCACCACCGTCGCCTCCATCTGCGCCCGGCGCGGGCCGACGCTGCAGTGGGTGCGCTCGGCGGAGACTGCCGAGGACATCAACGACAACCACCGCAACTCGCGCTACCTGGGCAACGAGGTGGTGTTACCCGAAAGCCTCAAGGCCACCAACGATTTCAACGAGGCGGCCAACTGCGCCGACGTGATCGTGATGGGTGTGCCGTCCCACGGCTTCCGCGGAGTTCTCACCGAACTGGCCCGTGAACTGCGCCCGTGGGTGCCGGTGGTCTCCCTGGTCAAAGGCCTGGAACAGGGCACCAACATGCGGATGAGCGAGATCGTCGACGAGGTGCTGCCCGGGCATCCGGCCGGCATCCTGGCCGGGCCGAACATCGCCCGCGAGGTGGCCGAAGGCTATGCGGCGGCCGCAGTGCTGGCCATGCCCGACCAACATCTGGCAGCGAACCTGGCACAGTTGTTCCGCACCAAACGTTTTCGCACCTACACCACCGACGACGTGGTGGGCGTGGAGATGGCCGGCGCGCTCAAGAACGTCTACGCCATCGCCGTCGGCATGGGCTACTCACTGGGCATCGGAGAGAACACCCGCGCGATGGTGATGGCCCGCGCGGTGCGGGAGATGGCCAAACTGGGCGAGGCAGTCGGCGGCCAGCGCGACACGTTCGCCGGCCTGGCCGGCATGGGAGACCTCATCGTCACCTGTACCAGCCAGCGCAGTCGCAACCGCCATGTCGGCGAACAACTGGGATCGGGCAAGTCCATCGACGAGATCATCGCGTCGATGAATCAGGTCGCCGAGGGCGTCAAGGCCGCCAGCGTGATCATGGAGTTCGCCGACAAGTACGGGCTCAACATGCCGATCGCCCGCGAGGTCGACGCGGTGATCAACCATGGCGCGAAGGTCGAGGACGCTTACTACGGCTTGATGATCGAGAAGCCCGGCCACGAGGTGCACGGGTCGGGGTTCTGATTTTCCTCACCGAGAGTGAACGCTGTGGTCGCTCTCGGTCGCTTGCCTTCGACCTCTACGTCACTTTCGCGGAACCGGGCTCGACACCGCGCACCGCTGCGCGGAAATCCTCGGCCCCGACCGGCGGGGCGATGGTCCAGAGCACCTCGGCCTCGTCGTCGGTCGGGTTGTGCCAGTCATGCAGTTGGGTCGCACCGAAGGTCATGCTGTCGCCGGTGTCGAGCAACGTGGTCTGGCCCTCGACGGTGATGCTGAGTCCACCCTTGAGCACGTAGACGAAAATCGTTGCGGCATCGAGCCGATAGGCCCCTCCCGAACCACCGCCCGGCCGCATGATGGTGTGCATCACCTGCACATGGTGTTCGGTCTTCGGGGTCAGCAACTCTTCCCTGACCCCGTGTCCGCCCATCTCCAGCGGCGCACCGGCTCCGCTGCGCACCACGGGCGCCGAGGGGTACTCGAACAGATCACCGATGCCGATCTCCAAGGCATCGCAGATGCGCATCAGCACCGGGACCGACACATTGGTCATCCCCCGCTCGGCCAGGCTCAAGAAGCCCTTGGTCACCTCGGCCCGGGCGGCCACCTCGGTCAGGCTCAATCCGCGCTGACCGCGGAACTCACGCAGCCGCGCCCCGGCCCGCCCCATACCGGTCTCCGTGCCGGTCTGGCCCCCGTCCGCCACTGAGGCTCCCCCTTCCTGTTGACGCCCGTTCGTTTAGTGGTGTAAAACACAGCCATTGTTTTATGGCATTGAACCCTACACGTGGGCGGTGCCCCCAAAGCACAGAAAGGCACGCGGTGCCTGCACCTGCAACCGAACCCACGAGCGAGTCGACGCGGATTCAGGCCGCCGTCCTCGACGGCAACGGAACCATCAGCATCGAGCACGTCGACCTCGCTGCCCCCGGCCCCGGCGAGGTGCAGGTCCGGATCGCGGCCGCCGGCGTCTGCCACTCCGACCTGCACGTCACCACCGGCGCCTGGGATGTCCCGGCGCCGGTGGTGCTGGGACACGAGGGATCCGGCGTGGTCACCGCGGTCGGCCCCGGCGTCGACGACCTCGAACCCGGCGATCATGTGGTGCTCAGTTGGGTGCCGGGCTGCGGTGAATGCCGCGCCTGCCAGGCCGGCCGGCCGGCCCAGTGCGCGCTGGTGGCGTCGGTCGTGGCCACCGGCGGCACCCTGTACGACGGAACCACCCGGCTGTCCAACGAGCGCGGCCAGATCCACCACTACCTCGGGGTGTCCTCCTACGCCGAGCAGGTCGTGGTCCCCCGCAGCGGCGCGATCAAGGTCCGCAAGGATGCGCCGCTGGAAGACATCGCGATCGTGGGCTGTGCGATCGCCACCGGAGTGGGCGCGGTGCGCAATACCGCCGACGTGCAACCCGATTCGACCGTCGCGGTGATCGGCTGCGGCGGGGTGGGTCTGGCCTGCGTCCAGGGCGCCCGACTGGCCGGCGCGTCACGCATCGTGGCGGTCGACGTCGTCGCCGAAAAGCTCTCCCTGGCAAGAACACTCGGTGCCACCGACACCGTCGATGCCTCGGCGGTCGAGGATGTCGTGGCAGCCCTGCGCGAGGTGCTGCCCGACGGATACGACTACATCTTCGACGCCATCGGCAAGATCGCCACCACCGAGCAGGCCATCGCGGCACTGGGCCTCGGCGGGGCCGCCGTCATTGTCGGGCTCCCGCCTGCCGGTGAGCGGGCCAGCTTCGACCCGCTCGCACTGGCCGAAGCCGATCAACGGATCCTGGGCTCAAACTACGGCTCGGCGGTTCCCGAGCGCGACATCCCGCAGCTGGTCGACGAGGTGATGGCGGGCAACCTCGACCTGGCCTCGATGATCTCCGCCCGGCGCCCCCTGGCCGAAGCCGCGGACGCTCTCGACGATCTGGCCGCCGGCCACGCATTGCGCCAACTCCTCGTCCCGATCGCCTGAGAAGAATCGAGATCCCAAGTGACTGAAGATCTTCAGACCCGGGCCGAGACCCCGACCGGGGATGCGGGCCTGCGCCGCGGGGTGATGGGCGGTGGCGAACTGGCCGCGCAGGCCATCGCCAACATCGCGCCCAGCGCCGTCATCGCGTTCACCGCCGCCGCCATCTACACCACCGCCAGTAACGGCACCTGGGTCTCGTTCGCCCTGGCCACCGTCGTCATTCTCTCGGTGGGCTACTGCATCTCGCAGTTCGCCAAGCGCCGTTCGAGCGCGGGTTCGCTGTACAGCTACGCCGCGACCGCACTGGGACCGTTCGGCGCCTACCTGACCGGCGTCAGCCTGATCATCGGATGCTTCGGCATCGCCGCGGGTTCACTGAGCGGCTCGGTGGCTTACACCGCCACCCTGCTCAACCAACTCGGCATTCCGATCCACGGAGTGGCCGCGCAGATCGTGCTGGCCGCCGTTCTGGGTGCGCTGGCCACCTTGTTCACCATCCGCGGCATCCGGCTCTCGGCGCGGGTTTCCCTTGTGCTGGAACTGGTTTCGGTGTCCATCATCATCCTGCTGCTGATCTTCACCCTGGTGCACCTGGGGGCGAGCGCTTTCGATGCCGATCAGTTCGACCTGACCGGCGCCAAACCTTCGGGTATCGCGGTGGGCATGGTGTTGGCGATCCTGGGCTTCGTCGGATTCTCCAGCGCCGACGCCCTGGCCCGCGAAGCCAGGGATCCCTACCGCGCGGTGCCGCGGGCCATCATGTGGAGCGCCGCAGGCGTGGGTGTGCTGTACGTCTTCGCCGCCTACACCCAGGTGGCCGCGCTGGGACCCGACCTCGGCGAATCCGCCCAACCGCTCAACGATCTCGCGACCCTGGTCGGCATGCCCGGCTGGTTCAATCCGATCCTCAACTTCGGTATCGCCGCATCGTTTTTCGCCGTGGTGGTCGCTCCGATGAACGTCATCGGCCGCATCTTGTACGTGATGGGTAAGGAGGGTGTGGTTCCGTCGGCGATCGGCCGGACCCACCCGACGCACCTGACCCCGCACCGTGCGCTGATCTCAGTCAGCCCCCTGGTGATCGCGGTGCCGGTGGTCCTGTACCTGGCAGGCGTCGACGCGATGGACGTCGTGACCTGGGTGGACACCTACGGGACCTACGGTTACATGGTGGCCTACGCCGCAGCTGCGATCGCAGCCGTGGTGTTCCTGCGCAGCATCAAGGTCCGTGTTCCGCTGGTCTGGCCGGCCGCCGCGCTGGCCATCGGATCAATGGCATATGTGTTCTACGCCAACGTGTATCCGGTGCCGGCCTACCCGCTCAACGTGATCCCGTGGTTGTTCCTGGCGACCGTTGCCGCCGCACTGGCCTGGTACTGGATTCTGAGCCGACGGTCACCGGAAGTGATCGCGAAGATCGGCACCAGCGACATGGAAACGCTCGAAGGAATCGGCTGAGCCTCAGCCGATCTGGAAGGTGGGCTTGAAGTCCGACTCCTGCTCACCGATGACGAAGCTGCCCGCCGGGCTGATCACGAAGCCCGCCTGATTGCGCCCGTCGATGCATGAGGTGGTCACCCCGTCGGTGCCGCAGCTCACCGTCTGATAGCTGAGCCGCGAATTGGGCGGCAACGGCTTGGGGTTCTCGACGACGGCGAAGACGGGGGCCGGCGAACTGGCGAACCCGGGTACTCCCGGCCCGCCGCTGACCAGGTTGGCCCCGTTGGGCGCGGCGGGGATCGGTCCGCTGCAGCCGTAGCTGCCGTTGCGCTGAATCACGCAGGTGATGCCCTCAGGGACGCTGAACGCGTACCAGGTCTTGTCCATCACCGCGTATTCGGAGGTCTTGACCGGTGCGTACGCGTTGACGTTGGGGGCGGCAGGCGCGGGATCGGGCTCCGCGAGTGCGGCACCGGGCACGCTCATCACTGCCGCTCCCGCGGCGCTCACCAGGCCAATCACCACTCTGCTCAGCACGCCGCCACCCTAACCCGGGGCGATAGAACGGTCCACCGCTCCGGGGCTGGGGGCTACTTGTCCTGACCGCAGGCGAGGTCGACGTAGACCGTGGTGTAGCGGACACGCTCCTCGGTGTTGCCCCGCGGCGCGGCCTTGAGTTCGGTGATGTCGCGGCCGGGACGGACCGCCTTGACGTTGCAGTCATTGATCGACCCGCTGCCGACGCGGGACAGGATGACGCGGTAGCCCTCGTCCTCCAGTTGCTTGATCGTCTGCTGCGCCGACCCTGTGCCGCCGGGCGCCGCGGCGGCCGGGGCTGCCAGCGCGCCCAATGCCAGACCGGCTCCCACGGAGGCGATGGCAACAGTTTTCCAGATGTTCACCATTGAATTACCTGGCCTTTCTCTTGCTGAGGTAGTTCCAGCCTAAAGAGCCATTTCACCAGGGTCCATCAACTCATATTGAACACATACGAATTACCGCATACAGCTCGGCCGTCAAAGAATATTCAGGCCCGATTCATATTTTTCGCATGGGCGGCGACCGTCTCCGGGGCGACGTCGGTAGCGAGGGGGATCCGCACAGTAAACACCGTGCGACCAGGCTTTGAGGCGACCGCGACGGTCCCCTGGTGCGCCTCGACGATCGAGGCCACGATAGCCAGCCCCAACCCGGTGCTACCCAATTCCCGCGACCGCGATTTATCCGCCCTGACAAACCGGCCAAATAGATTCGGCAACAATTCGGCATCAATTCCGGGGCCGTCATCGGTGACCGTCAATTCTGCGAATTCTCCGGCCTCGGTCAACGCAATGGCGACCGTCACACCAGGCGGCGTGTGTATCCGGGCATTCGTCAACAGATTGCTGATCACCTGGTGCAGCCGGGCGAGGTCCCCGCGCACCCAGAGCGGATCGTCGGGCAGCTCGGCCACCCAGTGATGCTCGGGTGCGCCCACCGCCACGTCGTTGATCGCGTCCACCACCAGATCGCTCAGGTCGATGTCGTCGGTCTCCAATTCCTGTCCTTCACTCAACCGCGACAACAGCAGCAGGTCGCTGACCAGCCCGGTCATCCGTCGCGCCTCGGCCTCGATGCGGGCCAGGGCGTATTCGGTGGTCGGCGGTAGGTTCGCGCTGTCCTGCCGGGTGAGCTCGGCATAGCCCTGGATCGCCGCGAGTGGCGTGCGCAGCTCGTGGCTGGCATCGGTGAGGAACTGCCGGGTGCGCCGGTCGGACTCGGCCAGCGCGGCCAGCGCGCTGTCGACATTGGCCAGCAGCTGGTTGAGCGTGTCCCCCACCAGGCCGACCTCGGTGTCCGGATCGGTGTCCTTGTCCCGCACCCGTGTCGTGATGCGGTGATCGCCACCGTCCAACGGCAGTTTCGCCACCTTGGCCGCAGTGGCAGCCACCCGGCTCAACGGCCGCAGTGCATAGCGCACCACCGCGACCGTGCCCAACGCGGTGACGATCAGGGCGATGACGATCATCACCCCGACGGTCACCGTCTTGCGGGCGATCACCATGTTGGCGCTGTCCAGCGACACCCCGGAGACCAGCATGTCGCCGTTCCCTGCAGGCTGACTGGCCAATCGGTAGGAGCCCAACACCGGAAGCTTCACCGTGCGCGGCTGCTCGTCGGTCCAGTCGTACTGGTCGAGTGCGGCGGTCACCGCTGCCGGCGCGGGGTGCGGCTCACCGTCGGAGAACACCGCCGACTGGATCACCTCGCCGTCGTGCAGCACCGCGATCAGGTTGCCCGGAGCCTGTCCGACGAACGCAGTGAGCGCCTCGGTGTCTGACGCGAGCTCGTGATCGGTACGGCTCTCCCGCCATTTCTCAAGGGAATGGCTGAACGCTGCCAACGACCGCGACACCTCGGTGTCGCTCATCGTCGTCACATAGGTGTGCAAGCTGTACACGGACAACGCGCCGACGGCGAACAGCACCACGGTGACGAGCGCACTGACGCCCAGTACCAATTGCCGGCGCAGTGAGCGCGGCCCCCAACGCCTGGGCGGCATCAGTGGGTCACGAGGCCGGGCGCAGCATGTAGCCGACGCCACGCACGGTGTGGATCATCGGTTCGCGGTCGGTATCGACCTTTTTGCGCAGGTAGGAGATGTAGAGGTCGACGATGCTGGACTTTCCGCCGAACCCGTAGTTCCACACCCGGTCGAGGATCTCGGCACGGCTCAGCGCACGGCGCGGATTCCGCATCAGGTAGCGCAGCAGCTCGAACTCCGTCACGGTGAGGTTGATCGGCTCACCGCCCCGGGTGACCTCTCGGCTGGCCCCGTCGAGCACCATGTCACCGACCTTGAGGGTCTCGTCGGCAGGCGGTGTGGTGTGGCTGGAGCGGCGCAGCAACCCGCGCAGCCGGGCGACCAGCTCCTCGAGGCTGAACGGTTTGGTCATGTAGTCGTCGGCGCCCGCGGTGAGGCCGGATACCCGGTCAAGCACCGAATCCCTGGCGGTCAGGAACAGCGTGGGCGTGTAGCCGTCGGCCTCACGGACCCGCTGCAGAATCTGCAACCCGTCGATATCGGGCAACATGATGTCGAGGACCACGACGTCAGGTTCGATCTCGTCGAACTTGGCTACGGCATCATGGCCGTTGTGGGCCACGTCGACCTCCCAGCCCTCGTAGTGCAGGGCCATCTTGACCAGGTTGGTCAGCGCCGGCTCATCGTCGACCAGCAGTACGCGAATCGCAGATCCGTCGGCGCGATGGATCTTCGGCAACTGTCCGAGGATGGCCTGGCGCGGTTGCTGGGCACGGGGGGAAACGGACATCGTCGTCATGTTTCCATTGTGCGGAGTACACAGACCGTTGTCACGGAGTTCATATGGAGTTCTAAGGGAATGCCGTTCACCCACCGACCCCTATGACTCACATCACCTTCATATGAAATCGTGATCCAGCCGAGATTCGGTGCAATACATATCTTTTCGAAACAATTTGGTGAACAATCGGTGCCGCACCCCCTCATGCGACAAACGGTTTTCCCTGCACACCAGTCATATTCACCGAATGACACACCAATGAAACATTTGGGTTCTCTATGCATGGCACAAACTGCCTTGCGCCTGCTTACAGCGATAAATACTCTCGCCCATAGCAATTGGGTGTTGCCGAGCTACATCTGAACTCCGCCGGCTTGTGTCGCGCTGTGCTCCAACACCTTTCGAAGTTGTTCACCGACAACGGCGTCAATAACTTTGCGCGGACCTGCAACGCGGCGGGTCCGCGCATGACCATCTCCACACGGAGGAGTGCAATGCAGCAAACGACTGATTTCGCAGAACGGGCCCGGGCCGTTCTGCGATACGACCTACCCGCCTCGCTGGTGGTGTTCCTGGTCGCCCTGCCGTTGTCCCTGGGCATCGCTGTGGCCTCCGGCGCCCCGGTACTCGCCGGGATCATCGCCGCGATCGTCGGCGGCATCCTCGCCGGCGCCCTCGGCGGGTCCCCGCTGCAGGTCAGCGGCCCCGCGGCCGGCCTCACCGTGGTGGTCGCCGGGCTCATCTCGCAGTTCGGCTGGGCCGTCACCTGCGCCATCACCCTGTGCGCCGGCGTGCTCCAGATCCTCTTCGGACTGAGCCGGGTGGCACGCGCCGCACTGGCCATCTCCCCCGTCGTGGTGCACGCGATGCTGGCCGGCATCGGCATCACCATCGCCCTGCAGCAGATCCACGTGCTGCTCGGCGGCAGCTCCAACAGCTCCGCCTGGGCCAATGTCACCGAACTGCCAGGTCAGCTGATGAACGCCCACGGCCACGGCGTCATCCTGGGCGCACTGGTGATCGCGATTCTGGTGGGGTGGCGCTGGGTGCCTGCCCCGATCAAGAAGGTTCCCGGTCCGCTGGTGGCCATCGTCGGCGTCACCGCACTGTCGTTGCTGCCGACGTTCGGTGACGTCACCCGCATCCAGATCAACGGCTCCCTGCTGGACGCGCTGGCCCTGCCCAGCCTGCCCGACGGCAACTGGGGCGCGTTCGCCGCAGGCGTCCTCACCATCGCGTTGATCGCCAGCGTCGAGAGTCTGCTGTCGGCCGTGTCGGTCGATCGCATGCACACCGGACCGCGCACCAACTTCGACCGCGAGATGATCGGCCAAGGCACGGCCAACATGGTCTCGGGCGCCATCGGCGGCCTGCCCGTCACCGGCGTGATCGTGCGCAGCTCGACCAACGTCGCCGCCGGCGCCCGCACCCGCGCCTCGGCCATCCTGCACGGCGTCTGGATCCTGATCTTCGCGGTGCCGTTCGCCGGTTTGGCCCAGATGATCCCGACCGCCGCACTCGCCGGCCTCCTGATCGTCATCGGCTGCCAGCTGGTCAAGCGTGCTCACATCGAAACTGCCAGGCGCACAGGTGATCTCGCGGTGTACGCCGTCACGGCAGCGGGTGTGGTGTTCCTCAACCTGCTCGAAGGTGTGCTGATCGGTCTGGCGCTGGCGGTCGCACTGACCGTGTGGCGGGTGGTGCGCACCAACATCGTGTCCGAATCCACCGGCGAGAACACCTGGCGCGTCGCCATCGAAGGCTCCTGCACGTTCCTGTCCCTTCCGACGCTCACCAGCGCCCTGGGCAAGGTGCCGACAGGCTCGTCGGTGACTGTCGAGCTGTCGGTCGACTTCATCGACCACGCCGCTCACGAGACGATCGAAGAGTGGCAGCGCCAGCACGTGGCCACCGGCGGCACGGTCGACATCCACGATGTCGGCGCCGTCGAGATGGCCAGCGCGGTGGCCGGGCCGCCGATGCGCGGCTTCACGCCGTTCGACAAGCGTTCCGGCGTGGTGCCGTGGAGCTCGTGGCAGCGCGAGGAGGTGTCCTCAGTCCTGCACGGCCTGGCCGCCTACCACCGTCGCACCGCCCCGGTGCTGCGCCCGCACATGCAGGAGCTGGTGCACGCCCAGCGGCCCGAGACGCTGTTCCTCACCTGCGCCGATTCGCGGGTGGTGCCCAACGTCATCACCAGCAGCGGGCCGGGTGATCTGTTCACCGTGCGCAACGTCGGCAACATGATCCCGGCCGGCCAAGCCGACGCGTCGATCGAGGCGGCCATCGCCTTCGCCGTCGACAAGCTCGAGGTCAGCTCGATCGTGGTGTGCGGACACTCCAGCTGCGGTGCCATGACCGCGATGCTCGGCAAGACCGACGCGGGCGACAAGCATCTGGAATCGTGGCTGGCCCATGGCAATCCGTCGATCGAGGCGTTCGACGACGGCCGCCACCCGGTGGCGCAGTCAGCGGCAGAGGCAGGCTTCGGCATGGTCGATCAGCTGTCGATGGTCAACATCGCCGTGCAGGTGCAGACGCTGCAAGCTCACCCGCTGGCCCGTCGCGTCAACGTCATCGGCCTGTTCTACGACATCGCCAGCGCCGGCGTGTTGCGGGTGACGCCCACCCACATCGAGACCCTCGCCGACGCCGCATAAGGGGCGTTCTCTCCGGCTTGCGCAACGAGCGTGCGCGTCTGCTGTTCGACCAGCAGTTCGCGCACGCTCGTTGCGTTTGCGGACTTGGCTATCGTGACTTCATGGGGGCGGATCGGCAGGCCATCATCGCGCAGCTGCGCGACGCCATCGGCGCGGTCGAGTCCAAGAGTGACGGTCGACCACCGACGCTGCCACCGCGGCCCCAGCCGACACCGCCACGCGCGACCCCCGCCGTCCTCAAGGGGTGGGATGTTCCAGACGGGGACGACTGGCGAGACCACCTGCCTGCCCGATACGTCGACGGGCAGCACGGATTTGACCACAGGCTGATGGAAGACCTGGCCGCAGTCGGCGTCCGCTGCTACACAATCGGGCACTTCAAGGCGACCACCGCGCCGTCCGCCATTCCGGTCTTCGTTGACTGGCTCACCCATCTGGAAGCCCGGATCCCGGGTGAGGAAACCCATCACCGCAACATCATCCGGATCGGGCTGATCTGGAACCTGCACGACCGCGCCGCCCAGGGCAAGCAGCACATCGTCGACTTGATGCTGACCCAGATCCGCCACCAACCTCCGCTTACCCGCGGGGCACAGGATGCTGCGCTGTCGACGTTGTCATTCGTCGCCACGGCAAGGCATTTCGCCCAGATCGTCGAACTGCTGGCCGAACCCATCGACATGGCCGGCCGGAGCTGGCTGGTGAGCTATCTGGGAAAGGTGAAAACCGATGAGGCTCGCGCTCTGGCGGTCGGTTATCTGGACAGCCCGTACACGGCATTCGCCCTCAAAGCCCTGATCCAGATGAAAGCCGCCGGGGTCCGAGACCTCGTCGCACCGTATGTCGGCTCCGAGCATGCAGAGGTCCGCAAGTACGCACGGCGCGCGATGGAGCGACTCGCCTAGCTTCAGGCGCTCAACGGCGAAGGACTAGAAGCGGCCGGGAGTTGACCCGCCATAGCCGGCCATGTCCTCCAGGCGACGGATGCGGTCGTCGATCGGCGGGTGGGTCGAGAACAGCTTGCCGATACGCTCGCCGGCCCGGAACGGGCTGGCGATCATCAGATGCGCCTGATCGGCCAGCTGGGGCTGCGGAGGCAGTGGTGCCGCTTCGACGCCACCGGAGATCTTGCGCAGCGCCGACGCCAATGCCAGTGGATCACCGGTCAATTCAGCACCGGACTGGTCGGCCTGGTACTCGCGCTGGCGGGATACCGCCATCCGCACCACGGTGGCCGCGATCGGGCCCAGCAGTGAAACCAGCAGCATCGCCAGCGGATTCGTACCCTCACGGTTGCCGCCGAACATCCCCGCGAACATGGCCATATTGGCCAGGGCGGTGATCACCGACGCCATCGCGCCTGCCACGCACGAGATCAGGATGTCGCGGTTGTAGACGTGAGAGAGCTCATGGCCGAGAACCGCGCGCAGCTCACGCTCGTTGAGGAGCTGCAGAATGCCGGTGGTACAGCACACCGCGGCGTTGCGCGGGTTGCGGCCGGTGGCGAATGCGTTGGGGTTGGCGGTGTCGGAGATGTACAGGCGCGGCATCGGCTGATGCGCCGTGGTGGCCAACTCCCGGACGATCCGGTAGATCTCGGGCGCCTGCACCTCGGTGATCGGCTGCGCGTGCATCGCGCGCAGCGCCATCTTGTCGCTGTTGAAGTACACGTAGACGTTCATGCCGACGGCGAACAGCACCGCCAGGTACATCACGTTGCGGCCGAACAACGAACCGACGAACACGATCAGCGCCGAAAAACCGACCAGCAACAGGAATGTCTTGATTCGGTTTGCGTGCGGGTTCCACGTCATCGCAGTTTCCTCCTAGGCAACTACTCGGCAACCATCGCTGATTAAACGCTCAGTTACCGTCCGTGGTTCCGGAATCAGCCGTGACGGTTGACCGTGTAGTCCACGAGGGTGGCCAATGCGTCACGCCCGGGCCCGGCCGGAAGGCTGGCCAGCTCGTCACGGGCCTGCGCCGCGTACTCGGCCACCGTCTCCTTCGCGCGCGCCATCCCGGTCGACCGGCGCAGCAGGGTCAGCGCCTCGGCCACGTCCTCTTCCCGCTCGACGGGTGTGGCCAGCAACTCGCGCAGCCGGTCGGAATCCGGACCCGACTCACGCAGCGCGTACAGCACCGGCAGGGTGTGCACCCCTTCGCGCAGGTCAGTGCCCGGAACCTTGCCCGATTCATCCGGATCGCTGTCGATGTCGATGATGTCGTCGGAGATCTGGAACGCGGTGCCCACGATCCCGCCCAGCCGGTGCAGCCGCTCGACCTGCTCGGCATCGGCGCCCGAGAACGTCGCGCCGAACCGCCCCGAGGCGGCGATCAGGCAGGCGGTCTTCTCGTAGACCACCTTGAGGTAATGGTCGACGGAGTCGGCATGCTCGGCCGCACCGCGGGTCTCACGCATCTGGCCCGTCACCAACTGGGCGAATGTGTCAGCAATCACACGCACCGCGTCCGGTCCCAGCCGGGAAACCAGCCGCGAGGCCGTGGCGAACAGATAGTCACCCGCCAGGATCGCGATGTTGTTGCCCCACCGGGCATTGGCACTCGGTGCCCCGCGCCGCATCTGGGCCTCGTCCATGACGTCGTCGTGATACAGCGTCGCCAGGTGCACCAGCTCGATCACCGCACCGGCGATTGCGACGTCCGGATCGTCGGGCCGGGGGCCCAGCGACGCCGAGAGCACGGTGAACAGCGGACGGAACCGCTTGCCGCCGGCCTGGAACAGATGCTGGACCGCCTCTGCCATGAGCTCGTCGGCTTTGCCCAGCTCGTCAGACATCAGTTGTTCGATCCTGGCGACGCTGTCCCGGACGTCGGCGGCGAACGCCGCGTCCCCGAAATCAACGCCTGCCACCACAGTCGCTGGTGTCCTCATTCGTCCAACATACTGGGGGACATGGATGCACCGGCGGGCAGGAGCGCAGCGACCCGGGGATTTACACAGGCAGACGTGGTCGTCGTCGGCGCGGGACCGGCCGGGTCGGCGGCCGCCGCGTGGGCGGCTCGAGCCGGTCGTGACGTGCTGGTCATCGACGCGGCGCAGTTCCCGCGGGACAAGTCCTGCGGCGACGGGCTGACGCCGCGAGCGGTTGCCGAACTGGAACGGCTCGGCATGGGGCCGTGGCTCGACACCCGGATCCGGCACCACGGCCTGCGGATGTCGGGATTCGGCGCCGACGTCGAAGTGCGGTGGCCCGGGCCGTCGTTCCCGTCCACCGGAAGCGCGGTCCCGCGCACCGAACTCGACGACCGGATCCGATCGGTCGCCGCCGACGACGGCGCCAAGATGCGTCTGGGCGCCAAAGTCGTTGGTGTGAGCCATGACTCACGTGGGCACGTCGAATCCGTCCAGCTCGACAACGGAGCCACGATCGGCTGCAATCATCTGATCGTGGCCGACGGCGCGCGTTCCACTCTGGGCCGCGTGCTGGGCCGCACCTGGCACAAGGAAACCGTGTACGGCACGGCTATCCGCGGCTACATCGCCACGCCGCGCGCCGACGAGCCGTGGATCACCTCGCATCTGGAGCTGCGCTCCCCTGAAGGCCAGGTGCTCCCGGGTTACGGCTGGATCTTCCCGCTGGGCAACGGTGAGGTGAACATCGGTGTGGGAGCCCTGGCGACCGCCAAGCGTCCCGCCCACGCGGCCCTGCGGCCGCTGCTGTCGTATTACACCGAGTTGCGCCGCAAGGAATGGGGATTCTCCGGGGAGCCGCGGGCCGCGCTGTCGGCGCTCCTGCCGATGGGCGGCGCGGTGTCCGGGGTGGCCGGGCCCAATTGGATGCTCGTCGGCGACGCGGCAGCGTGCATCAACCCGCTCAACGGCGAGGGCATCGACTACGGGCTGGAAACCGGCCGGTTGGCGGCCGAACTGCTGGGCTCCGGCGACTATTCACATGCCTGGCCCGCACTGTTGCAGGACCACTACGCCCAAGGCTTCTCAATCGCCCGACGGCTGGCCCTGCTGCTCACGTTGCCCCGGTTCCTGCCAGCGTCCGGACCGCTCGCGGTGCGCTCGTCGTTCCTGATGAACATCGCCGTTCGGGTGATGGGCAACCTGGTCACCGAAGAGGACGACGACTGGGTCGCGCGGGTGTGGCGGGGTGCGGGCCTGGCGTCGCGGCGCCTGGATCAGCGCAAGCCGTTCAGCTGATCGCGCTCACTTGCGGCTGAGCATCCAGATCCTCGTGGACAACGCGGTGGCGAAGGCACACCACAGCGGATAGGGCGTGAGGATGGCGCCGGGCGCACCCTGGGCCTGCACCGCACGACGGGTCAGATCGGCGCTGCTGGCGGTCAGTGCCGCGGCGGTGACGGCCGCGGCGCCGAGCTTGCGCTGGGAGAAGAACACCCACGACCATGCGGCATTGACGGCGAGATTCCCGGCCAGCGCCACCGTGTAGTCGCGAGCCTCGTCCTGGCGGCCCTCGGTGCGCAACCGGTCGATCGTGCGGGCCGACACCACCGCGATACCCGTGTACAGGATCGGCCAGACGATCGGAAAGGCTTGCCGCGGAGGTTGAAAGGACGGCTTGCGCAGCTGCTCGTACCAAACCGACTGGGCGGGCCGGCTGGCCAGGCCGCCGACGAGCGCAGTGGTCAATGCCGCGGTGGCCGTCTTGGCCAGAGTGATCGGTCGCATGGGCGAGTACATACCCGGATTGCCCGCCGTCAAAAAGTTTGACGAAGTTGCTTGGGACGTGTGGGCCGGAGAAGCAACCACAGCCGGGCCTCCCCCCACACATGGTGCCCGCCAAGATCGTCAAAACGTTTGACGAAGTTGCTTGGGACGCGTCGGCCGCAGAGGCAACCACAGCCGGGCCTCCCCCCACACATGGTGCCCGCCAAGATCGTCAAAAAGTTTGACGAAGTTGCTTGGGACGCGTCGGCCGCAGAGGCAACCACAGCCGGACCTCCCCCTCCACACATAGTGCCCGCCAAGATCGTCAAAAAACTTGACGTTCGCACGGGCGGGAAAGATGTCCCCACTGCTCGGCATACTCCGGCCATGGGAGACACGAGCGAGCCGTGGTGGGCGAACGATCCTGAGCTGAAGGAGTACTTCCGACGCTCGCAGGAGCAGCTTGAGCGGGAGATGGCCGCACACAAACCCGTTGCACCCGACAACCCAGCCGAAGCTGTCTGGGACCTGTCTATCGGGACACGCGTGCACGCACTGGGACTTGCCCGCGACGATCTCGCCCGGGCCCAGGCTCGCTATGAACGGGCGATCCTTGCCGGCCGCCGGGCCGGATTGTCGTGGGCACAGATCGGCAGGGTCCTCGGCGTATCAAAGCAGAGGCTGCACAGCAGATTCCGCGGCCGCACCGGATGAGCGGCCGAGTGAACCAGCGTCAGCGGTACTCACACAGGTAGGCGGTCTCCGCCTCGACGCGGACCTGGAACTTGCTGTCGGCGGGCACGGTGAATTGTGTTCCGGCCGCGAAGGTTTCCCACTGCTCGCTGCCGGGCAACTTGACGGTCAGCGCGCCAGAGACCACCTTCATGATCTCGAGCTGGGAAGTACCGAACTCGTACTCGCCGACGGCCATGACGCCCACGGTCGCGTTTCCCTCCGGCGTGGTGAAGGCGATCGATGCGACGTCGCCGCCGAAGTACTCGTTGACCTTGAACAATGCGGCTCCTTGAATTCGGGTGAGCGGCCAGGATAACCGGACGGACAACCGTCGCCGCCGGCTACACCACGTACTTGAGCACCCCGAGCATCGCGTTCTCGTCGGCCGGCTCGCTGGTGCACCGCTCGAGGCCGGCCCGCAGCGCCGACGGGTCCATCCCGGTGCCGATCAGCACCAACTCGGTGCCGCTCGCCCGCCGCTTCTCGAAACGCAGCGAGCTGCCGACCAGCTGCAGCAGGAAGCGCTGGGCGCCGAAGTCGACGAAGCCCTTGACGCGGTAGAGACCAGCGGGGCGGTCCCGCAGAAACTCCATGAACAGGCGTGGGTTGACCGCGGCATCGGTGCGGAAATCGACGCTCTGATACTCGGCATGGTCGTGATCGTGCTCGTCGTGCAACAGCTCGTCGAAGGACAGCTGGGCCTGCGGCGTCCGCTCCGGCGGGTCGATCAGCAGCTCGGGGTCGATGCGGGCGAAGTCGGTGGGCAGCACCGGAACCCGGGGACTGAACTGGCGGATCTGTGCGAGCAGGCCGTCGACGTCGGTGCATGAGGACGCCTTGTTGAGCACCACCAGATCGGCGACCGGCAGCCCGTGACTCAGGTCGGGTTGCAGGCCGTCGAGGACCAGAACCAGGCCGGCGTAATGGAAGCGGGGATCGTCGACGGTGACGATGGTGCGGGCCAGTGAAGCCGGTTCGGCAACGCCGCTGGCCTCCACGACGATGAGATCCAGCCGCGGTTTGACCGCCGCGAGCTTGCCCAGCATCTCGCCGACTTCCTCGCCGTCGACCGCACAGCAGATACAACCGTTGGACAGCGACGCCATCGCATCGACCTGCCCCGCCACCAGCATGGCGTCGATGTTGACCGCGCCGAAGTCGTTGACCAGCGCACCGATCCGGACGCCGCGGCTGTTGCGCAGCAGATGGTTGAGCAGCGTGGTCTTGCCCGAGCCGAGATGCCCGGCGACCGCCAGCACGGGTACCGATCCGGTGGACGACGTCACCGAGCCATCGTAGGTTTATTGAGAATTGTTTTCAGTAAGGGGGTCAGGTCGGCCAGCGGGTGTCGGCGATGTCGAACGCGTGGGGCAGCCTGGCCCGGTACCGCGCCTTGTCCGCGGCCTTGAACGGCGCCCACCACGGTGCCTGGAACAACCCGAGAACGTTGGCCTTCGGACCCGCGTAACCCGAGGCGAGCAGCACGCCGTTGGCGGCATAGCGGCCGCCTTCGTTGGCCCCCTCCATCGTGGTGACGTTCTGGTCGGTCTTGATCCACTCACCGGCCAGGAACAGGTTGTCGATCCCGGTGACGGCCTCCGGCCGGCGCGCCCACGACCCGGGGTCCTGGATGAACAGCGGTTCGTCGTTGCGCACATTGGGCGTGCCCGAGTCGATGATCGACGGGTCGAGAAACCATGAATGCACCATCTGATCCGTCACCACGATGCTGGTGTCGTTGAGATGGGCCTTGATCTGCGCCCAGGCCTCAGCGGCGATCTGCGGCGGCGTGCACTGCCTGGCGCTGAGCCCGTTGAAGTTTCCCTGCGTGCTCCAGTCCGAGATGATGGCCGACAGACAGTCTTTGACTGTGCCGTCCCCATAGGTCGTCAGTGGCCGCTTCCAGAACTGGGCCTCACTGATCGAGGTGAGCCCCCACCCGGAGTCGACGTAGTTGACATGCCCCTTGGTGACGTCGACGCGCTCGCGCAGGAAGAACATCAGACCGTTCATCCACTCGGTGCGCAACGCCGCCACCGAGGCCAGCTTGGGATCGGCGGCGATCACGTCGGGAGTCAGCACCGCCGCGAGTTTTTCGCACGGCACGGCGGAGATGTACCAGTCGGCGACCACCGGTTGGGCCACCCCGTTGCCGTCCACGACCGTGGCCGATGCGATGTGCCTGCCGTTGGGAGTCAGCCGCGCCAGCGCCTGCCCGAGCCGGAACGTCACCCCGAGCGACTGCAGATGGGCCACCCAGGGATCGATCCACTGGGTGCTGGTGGGGCCGTTGAGCACCCGGTCGAATCCCTTGTTGTCGATGTCGTTGCCCAGCAGCAGGATCGACCACACCGAGGCCTCGCCGACCAGCCCGATCGAATGGGCACTGGCGTCCTTGGACTTGGACGCGGCCAGGTTCCGGATGATGCCGTCGGCCAGGTAGCGGTTGTACTCCTTGCTCTTGTGGTCCGCCCCGATGAATTTCTCCCAGGTCATGTTGTCCCACTGGCCGAGCTTGCGCTCGTCGCAGCTGGTGACGTAGACCGCGAGTTTCTGCGCGGCGTACACCGCCTCCAACGGCGGCAGCCGGAACAACGTCTGGAACACCGCGGCCACCGACTCGGTGAAGGCCTTGGGGGTGATGGGATTGGGCAGGGTCGGGATCGGAAACGGCAGTGGGATCGTCAGATCCGCCCGCCCCAACCCCGAGTGCAGATACGACGTGGCCCGGGTCAGGTTCTGCCAGACACCGAAAGTGTTGCCGGCAAAAGGAATGCGCCGCATCGTGTCGGTGACATTGCGGTAGAAGCCGGGAAAGAACCGGAAGCCGTGCTCAGCCGGCAGCGGGCTGCCCGACGGGGACGGCGCCGGAATCGACCGAGCCTTGCCACCCAACGCTTTTCGCTCGAACACCGTGACCCGGTACCCGCGCTCCGCCAATTCGTGCGCGGCGGTCAGGCCTGCCACCCCGGCACCGAAGATCGCGACCGTGGAACCCGGTGCGGCGCGCGCGGTTGCCGGCCTGCTCAGCGCCGCCGCGGCCACGCCGGCCGTGGCCGTTCCGGCCAGAAATGACCTCCGCGATATGTGACGTTCCCCAACCCCACCCGACATACCGACACCGCCTCAGTTCGGCAACCCCTGTGGGCGCTAAGTTAATCGTGATTCTGCTGCGGGCCCCGTCCGACACGCCGAGTTGAATTCACGCGACAGTAAGGCGATCTCTTGATCACAAACTCGGGCCTCTCACCGTTCGAGACCTCACAAGACAGGCCCTCGCGACTCGAGAATGACCATTCACTTAATTCTTGCGAACGCGTCCCGAAATGTGACATGCTCCACAGACGACCGGGGGGTCGAAACGTGCTCCAGCACAGCCGGTGGTCACCGGTCGGCCCCGCGCATGCCACGACAAGCGGGGAAGGAACTCGATGACCTACGAGCTACCGGCGTCCAAGGGCCCCGTTCGGGACGTCCTGGTCCAGGGCGGCTACGTGCTCGGCTTCTCGGTGCAGGCGCTGGTCAGCGTCGTCACCGCGGTGGTACGCCGACGCCTGGTGCTCGACGAAGTCGTCAACCAGACCCTGTTCATCGGCCGGGTGTGCACCGGCCCGGCCCTGCTGTTGATGATGCCGATCGGGGTGTTCATCGCCGTGTCGGTCGGCGAGCTGGCCGGGCGCATCGGCGCCGGCGGTTACTCGGGCGCCGTGGTGGCGTTCATCATCGTCGGCCAGGCCGCGGCCCTGGTGTGCGCGCTGATGATGGCCGGCGTGGCCGGTTCGGCGATCTGCACGGACCTGGGATCGCGCACCATCCGCGAGGAGATCGACGCGATGGAGGTCATGGGTCTCGACGTGATCGAGCGCCTCGTCGCACCGCGCCTGGTCGCCGCCGTCATCGTGGCCCTGGCCCTGTGCTCGATCGTCACCTTCGGCGGCGTGATGGCGTGCTACCTGTACCACATCAGCGTGCAGCACCTGCCCGCCGGAACGTTCCTGGCCACGTTCAGTCAGTACGGCCAGGTGTCGGATTTCGTTATGGCACTGATCAAGTCGGCTGTTTTCGGCCTCACCGCAACCCTGGTGGCCACTTTCAAGGGCCTGCACACCAAGGGCGGCGCCGGCGGCGTGGCCAACGCGGTGAACGAGGCCGTGGTGCTGGCCTTCGCCCTGGTCTTCATCCTGAACACGACCATGTCCGCGCTGTACACCGTGGTGGTTCCGGCCGTGGGCAGTTACCGATGACCGCGCTTTCCAGCGGCGCTGCCCTGCACCGGATCTCGCGACCCGCAGTCGCCGGGTACGACGCGCTGGCGGTCGCCGGTCAGCACGTCACGTTCTACGCCAAGGTCCTCGGTTCACTGCCGTATGCACTGGTGCGCTACCGCAAGCACACCCTCGGCCAGATCGGCGAGGTCACCTTCGGCACCAGCTCCCTGCTCTCCGGCGGCGGCACCATCGGCATCGTGTTCGCGATGTCGCTGGCTGCGGCGATGATGCTGGGCGTCGAGACCCAGCGCGGCCTGGACCTGGTCGGGATGAACACCCTGTCGGGCATGCTGGCCGCGATCGCCAACACCCGCGAGCTGGCGCCGGTCGTGGTGGCAATCGCGTTGGCGGCCAAGGTCGGGACGGGCTTCACCGCGCAGATCGGGGCCATGCGGATCTCTGACGAGATCGACGCGCTCGATGCCATGGCACTACGGTCGATCCCCTACCTGGTCGGCACCCGCGTGCTGGCCTCGGTGGTCTGCGTCATCCCGATCTACATGATCGGCCTGCTGGCCAGCTACCTGTCCACCCGGACCGTGGTGGTGATCTTCAACGGCGCCTCCCCCGGTACCTATGACTACTTCTTCCACTTGGCCCTCGGCCCCCGGGACCTGCTCTATTCCGGGATCAAGGCCGTCGTCTTCGCGATCGTCGTCGCCCTGGTGCACTGCACCTACGGCTACTTCGCCTCGGGCGGACCCGCCGGGGTGGGGCAGGCCGCCGGCCGGGCCCTGCGCACCGCGATCCTGGCGGTCGGCATCCTCGACGTGCTGCTCACCTTCGCGCTGTGGGGCCTGGTACCCGAGATCCCCGGGATGGGAATGTGAAGCGCCTCAAACGATTCGGCAGGCGACGCAGGTATTCGGAACCCAGCCGAGCCCGACTGGCCCTGCGCGGCCTCGCCGCCGCCACCGTGGCGGTAGCAGTGGCGTCGGTGCTGATGGCCCGGGCATCGGGACATCTGGAACGCAGCGCCGATGTGTTCGTGGGCGTTCCGGTGTCGGCCGGACTCATCACCGGCGGATCCCCGGTGCGCTACCACGGCGTGAACGTCGGGCGCATCGCCGAGATCGAGTCGGGCACCCATACGTCCCGCGTCAGGCTGGCGATCGAGCCCGACAGCCTCGGCATCATCCCGTCCTCGGCCGTCGCGCGGATCGTGCCCCGCACCTTCTTCGGCGACATCTACCTGCAACTCGTCGACCCGAAAGGCAACCGGTCCCCGACGGGCCTGAAGGCCGGCGACACCGTGTCGATCGACGACAGCCCCGATGCGATGGCCCTCTACGACGTGTTCACCAAGATCGTCGACCTGTTCTCACAGATCAAGCCCGAGCGCATGCAGACGGCCCTGACCGCGATCAGCCAGTCGCTGCGCAACCGCGGTACCGAACTGGGTTCCACGATCGACAATCTGAGCGCCAGCGCGCAGGTGCTGACGCCGTCACTGGTGCGATTCCTCGACACCACACCGCAATTCCGGGACGTCATGGCCTCGCTGAACACCGCCACCCCCGACATCATCTCGACGCTGTCGGCGGCGACGTCGGTGTCCAACCGGATGGTCGACGACCAGAAGAAGTTCGCTTCGGCCATCGACGGTTTCGCCCGGTTCTCCTCGGTGCTCACCTCGTTCATGGCCGATCACCGCGAGCAGTTGATCACCGTGGTGGATGCGGCAGGCAAGATCATGGCGACCACGGCCGCCCAGCCGCTGGGGTTGGTCGACACCCTGGCCGGCGCGCAGTCGTTCGGTGAGGCCGGCGCCAAGGTGTTCGCGACGGGCAAGTTCAACATCACCGCCGTGGCGACCTTCGCCGGACCGATGCCGTACTCGATGCAGGACTGTCCGGTCTACGGCGCCACCCAAGGTGCCCGCTGCGCGGAATCGGCTCCGTCGGGCCAGGTTCCGGATCAGCCCGCCGACGTGCTGGCCCGCCCGGCCGCCGACCTTCCGGTCACGCCGTTCACGGCCCCGGCTCCGCACCTGCCGACGCACTCGTATCTGCCGCCGGGACCCGGGTTGCCGCGGTCCGCGCCGATACCCACGGAACCGCTTCCCGCCGAGGCAGTCGCCGCGGCGCCGGCGTCCGCGGTCGTCGACGCCGACGGCCAGGCCCATGCCCTGGCAGTGCTGCAGGACGAACTCGTCCCCCCGGCCGGCGCCCCCTCTACGCAACCGAACATCGCCACGGTACTGATGCTGGGCCCGCTGGTACGCGGCACGGAAGTGCAGGTCTCATGAACCGGAACGGACGGTGGCAGTCGTGGGTCAAGCTCGGCGGCTTCAGCACGGCCGGGGTGCTCAGCGCGGTGCTGGTGATCAACACCCTGTCGGTGCCGGTGCGCGGTAGCACCGTCACCTACCAGGCACAGTTCAGCAGCGTCGAGGGACTCAACGTCGGAAACCCGGTGACCATGAACGGCATTCGGATCGGACGGGTGGACTCGATCCGGTTCGCCCCCAACACCGACGGCACCAGCCGGGCCGACGTCGACATCGAGGTCAACTCTGACTTCACCCTGACCAGCAACGTCACCGCCGCGGTGCGTTATGGCGACATGCTCGGTGCCCGTTATGTGGCACTGTCCGATCCGGGCGGAGCCATCATGGACGTCTCCACCGACGAACCGCCGGCCCGACTGGCCGCCGGGGGCGTTATCCCCCTGGCCCAGACCTCGCCGGCGGTCGATCTGACCGCACTGCTCAACGGATTCAAGCCGCTGTTCGACGCGCTGGCCCCCGAACAGGTCAACACGTTGACCCGGGGATTCGTCGAGACGTTCAGTGGCCAGGCCCAGACCCTGACGACACTGCTCACCCAGATCGCCGCCATGACATCGAGTTTGACCAACAACGCGGGGATATTCACCCAGCTCATCGACAACATGTCGACGTTGATGCGCACGATGAACACCCGACAACCGCAGCTGGAGCAGATGCTCACCGGACTCAACCGGCTCAGCGCGGCGGTGACCTCCGGTGACCGGCAGTTCGAGATGCTCATCGACCAGGGCAACGCCGTGCTGGCCACCCTGGCCAACACGGTCAACAACTCCAGCGCCGCCTACGGAGACACCATCACCAATCTCAATTCCATGCTGCAGACCTGGCAGCCCAACACCGAGGAATTCACCAAGCTGCTGACCCGGCTGCCGGAGTTCGGCGATGCCATCAACCGGACCTCCAGCTACGGCGGGTTCGTCAGCCTGTACCTGTGCAACTTCACCCTCAAGATCCGCAGCCACGAAGCGAACATCTTCGGCTACACGCATTCAGAGGTGTGTCAGTAGATGTTCCTCGTCAAACTGATCGACCTCTTCGTCGGCGCGGTGATCTTCCTCTTCGTGAAGGATCAGCGCAAACACAATCCATCAATCCCGTTGGCGCTGGGCATGATCGGCACCATCACCCTGGTGGCCATCATGGTCGTCTCCATCGGGATTCCCCGCGCGGTCTACCACGTGCGGACCAACTCCTATGTCGCGGAGCTGGCCAATGCCAGCGGGCTGACCGGCGGCGATCCGGTGTACGTCGCCGGGGTGCCGGCCGGGCGGGTGGAGGACGTGGCGCTGGCCGTCGACCGGGTACGGGTCGGCTTCCGGCTGGACAAGGCTCAGGCCCTCGGCAACCGCACCACGGTCACAGTGCGGCTGCGAACCGTGCTTGGTAAGCGGTTCCTCGACGTCATGCCCGCTGGGACCGTCAATGGTTTGGACTCCAACGTCATTCCGTTGTCGCGCACCACGGTTCCGTACAGCCTCGACGAAGTCGGGCGCAAGGCCGCCGACACTGCCGAGCACGTCGACCAGCAGCCGCTGACGGCGATGATGAACACCTTGGTCGAGACCATGCCCGGCAACAGCACCGAGCTCGGCCAGGCGCTGGCCGGGATCAGCGCCGCCAGCTCGGCCTTCGCCGACAACGGCGACAAGATCGACGAGATCCTGCGGATCAGCCGGTCGATGGCCGAAATGCTGTCGCATCAAACCGATTCGCTGGCTGATACCGCGGCCAATGCGCAGTACATCGTGTCCTCACTGGCCGCCCGCCGTCAGGCGCTGGCCGACATCGTCACCAACCTGACCGCGATCATGCGGCACCTGGCCGAGATCTACACCGACAAACAGGCCGATTTCGGCAGTTTGATCACCGGCCTCACCGTGGTCACCGGAACCCTGAAAGCCAATGTGGACAAGATCGACCAGACCCTACAGAAGATGCCCCCGGCGATCCGTGCGGTCACCAATGCCACCGGCAACGGAAACTGGGCCGACGTCAACTCGCCGTCCGTGGTGATGCCCGACAACCTGTTGTGCTTCCTCAATGTTCAGCGGGAGTGCCGATGACTCGACGGATTTCGACGGCGCTGATCGTCGTCCTGTGTCTGGCCGCCGGTGGCTGGTATGTGTTCGGCCGCACCGATCGGGCCCGCACGGTGCATGCCGACTTCGGCTACATCAACGGCATCTACCCGGGCAGCAAGGTGACCGTGCTCGGGGTGCCGGTGGGACGGGTCACCGCGGTGACGCCACAGGGCACCACGGTGCGGGTCACCATGACGCTGCCCGACGATGTCGCGCTGCCCGCCGAACCCGATGCCTACGTGGTGAGCCCGGCCCTGATCAGTGATCGCAGCGTCGAACTCGGCCCCGCCTACAGCGGAACGGGCCCCACGCTGGCCGACGGACACGTCATCGGGGCCGACCACAGCCACTCCCCGATCACCTTCGACACCATGCTGGGCAGCCTGAGCACACTGACCTCGGCGATCGGGCCGCAACAGGGCGACATCGGCGCGGTGCTCACCCGCGGTGCCGACCAGTGGCGCGATCAGGGCAAGCTGTTCAACTCCGCGATGCGCAATCTCAGTGCGGCCAGCGGCGTAGTGGGTGCGCGGGCCGAGGACATCGGTGCGGTGGTGGACAACCTCAGCACCCTGATGGCGGCCTTCAACCAGCGCCAGGTGTCGCTGAACCAGATGGTCGACGAACTCGGTCAGGTCGGCGGCAGCTGGGCCGACGCCAACGTCGACATCGCCCAGCCCATGGCCGATCTGAAGGTGGTGCTCGATCAGGTCGACACCTTCGTCACCCAGCACGGTGACGATCTGGGCACGATCGCGGCCAACCTCAACGCCGTCGGCGATGTGCTGACGGCCAAGCAACCGCAGCTGGCCGAGTTCATGGACCTGGTGCCGCTGATGATGCAGAACCTGTCCAACACCATCGGCCAGGACCGGCGCGGCCGGATCCGGCTGAACGTGTCCACGGTGCTGTCACAGTTCGCCGCGGCCCAGAATTTCTGCGACCGCAACATGCTGCCGATGTGTGTAGGTGCCGGGATCACCAACCCGATCTCCTACCCGATCAGCCGCTCGGACCCGCTGGGCATCGTGTCCGCCGTCACCGGCAACGCCCCGGCGCCGAACCCGAAGTACCCGAGGTGAACGGTCATGCCTAGATCCCTGCCCAAACCCACCTTGCGGGGCGCGGCCGCCGGTTGCGCGCTGGTGGTCGCCGCCGCGAGCGTATGGGCGTTGAGCGATATCGGAATTCAGGACCTGCCCCTGGGCCGTACCTCACCGAGCGACACGATGGCCGTCACCGTGGTGCTGCCCACCGCCGACGGCATCACCATCGGGGCCGACGTCCGCAACGGGCAGAAGGTGGTGGGCCGGGTCAGCGGGATGAGCCTGGCCGCCTCGGGCGCCTCGGTGCAGCTGAGCCTGGCCGACGCCGACGGCCTGGACTCCGGGACCGTGGCCAGCGTGGAACTGCCTTCAGCCCTTGGCAATCCGTTCGTCCGGCTCAGCAGCGCACAGCTGGCTCCGCAGCGGGCGTTACGCGACGGCGACGTGATCCCGCCCAGTCACACCGAGCTGGGGCCGCAGATCGAGAGCGCACTGGCCACCTTCGGGGCGCTGCTGTCCCGCAGCGGCGTCGATCAGCTCGCCACCATCGTCACTGAACTGGACAAGGCCTTCGCCGGCCGGGCCGACAAGGTACGCGGACTGATCGACTCGATGTCGCTGCTGGCCGCCAAGGCCTCCGAACATCAGGGCGAGTTCGATCAGGCAATGAGCCTGGCCGCCAACATCACCGGACAGTTCGGCCACGAGCAGAAAACCGTTGCCGGCTACCTCGACGCCGTGCCCAAGGTGGTGGCGATGCTCGATGTCCAGCGGGCCAAGTTGCAGACGTTGTTCTCCTCCACCACCGCGCTGGCCGCCACCGCCAACAGTGTGCTCTCCTCGACCGATCTGAACGCCATGGTGTCCGACGCCGGCACCGTCGTGCAGACCATGGGCGCCTTCAACGACCGGCTGGGCGGGATGCTCAGGGCAATGAACAACTTCCTGGAGAAGTTCGGCAGCTCGGTACACGGCGACTACCTGATGTTCGATGGTGCCCTGGACATCCCGGGCACCATCGACAAACTCCTCACCGGAGGGTTGATCGTCAACGGCACCCCGATCACCGGGGACGTCGCCCTGGAAGGGTTCTTGTCGGGAGGTCTGAATTGAGGCGCCTGGTAGTGGTTCAGCTGGCGATCTTCGCAGTGATCGCCGTGATCGTCATCCCGTTCGGCATTCGTTATGTGGCCGGACCGCAAGGGTTCCGGACACCGATGACCCTGACCGCGACGATGAGCGACGCGTTCGGACTCACTGCGGGCACCAGCGTCACCGTGCGTGGGGTGCAGGTCGGCACCGTCGACGACGTGTGGCTGTCCCCCGACGGCACCGCGATGGTGCGGCTGGCGATCGATCCCGACACCCGGATCCCGCGCGACGCGATCCTGACCGTCGGGATGGGCACGGCCGCCGGCATCCAGAGTGTCGACATCATGCCGCAATCCGACGCCGGTCCGTACCTGGCGTCCGGCGACACCATCGCCGCACCCGCCGACCGTCAACCGATCCAGATGGACCGGATCATGGGCGACACCGCACAACTGGTGAAAGGCATTGACACCCGGGCGGTCAGAGACGTCGGCACCGAACTGTCGAACGCCTTCGACGGGTTGGGACCGGATCTGGCCATGTTGATCGACAACGCGTCGGACATGTCCACCCGGATTCGGAACCAGACCGGCCAACTGCAGCCGCTGATCGAGGGCACCGCGGAGCTGGTCACCACCATGGCCGGTCAGGGTGACCCGTTCGTGCGCGGCATGGCCGCCAGCTCACGGTTGGCCAATCAGCTCGATGGCAGTGGCCCGGCGTTCCTGTACCTGACCGACCGGTCCCCCGCCGCGCTGAAATCCCTGCAGCGGGTGCTGGACACCTACCAGGGCACCTTCGGCGCCACCCTGGCCAACCTGGCCACCGTCACCCCGATCATCGGTGACCGTACTGATTCGCTGCAGACGGGGCTCACGACCATCCCCAAGGGTCTGCAGGACCTGACCTCGATCGTCAAGGTCGACGCCACCGGCCAGACCCGGGCGGATTTCTCGTTGATCGCCACGCAGGGACCGGTGTGCAACTACGACGTCGACCGGCGGGTCATCGGCGATGTCAGTCCCACCGAACCCAACCTGGTGATGTACTGCCCGCCCGCACCCGACATGCTGATGCGGGGGGCGGTCAACGCACCCCGACCCAACGATCTCGGCCTGCAGAACTCACAGACCCCCGGACATCCGATCGGACCCGAGGTGGTCAGTGACCCGGTCAAGATCCCGACCCTGGCCCAGCTGGCCTACAAATGGCGCAGCATCCTGAAAGGTGGCCCACAGTGAGCAATTCCGACGAGTCCGATGGCACCGACGACACTGTCGACGACGACCGCAAGGAATCGGTGCTGACATTGGACAAGCCCTCCGACGATGTCCCCGAGGATGTCCCCGAAGACGCCGCCGAGGATGCCCAGGAACCCGACGTCGACGAGCCAGAGGCCGAGGACTCCGAACCCACTGCGCCCGGCCGGCTCAAGCGCCGGATCGCAACGGCTCTGGTCGCACTGCTCGCCGTCGCCGCCGTGGCAGCACTGGTGGTGTTGTCGCTCGGCGAATACCACCACCGCCGCGACGACGCACTGCGCACCGACGCCGTGGCGATGTCCCGCGACTATCTGGTGGCGATGGCTGCATTCGACTACCAGAAGATGGACGCCAACCGTGAGCACATCGTCGCCAATTCCACCCCCGGATTCGCGGCCAAGTACGACGAGATGGTCAAGGCGCTGCGCGACATCGTGGTGACCAGCAAGGGTGTCGCGACTGCAACGGCCGATCACGTGGTCGTCGACAGTCTCGACGGCGACACCGCCACCGTCGTCGCCTTCGTCGATCAACACGTCACCAATGTGACTGCACCACAAGGCAGTAATCAGAAGTACCGGATGGTGGTCAAGCTGGTGCGCAGCGACGACCGCTGGATCGTCGACGACGTGCAGACCGTGTAACCCGCTGTTAGCCCTGTTTCGCCCCCGAGAGGAGTCCCCCATGCCAGCGACGTACGTGGACCTGGCCGCCGAGCCGCGGCTGACCACCGCCGAGACCCGCATCACCGTCACGCAGCGGGTGCCGCGGTGGATCCGGAAGAAACACGTCGACCTCTCGGACGCGCTGGACTTCTGGTCCGCCGCCGGAGCGGCGGCCAATGTCATCATGCAGATGAGCTGGCCCGAAGTGGGGTACGGCGTCGCCGAAAGCCGGGTGGAATCAGGAAGTTTGGTGCACCACCCGTGGAAGCGGCTGCGCACCACGGCGCAATACCTGACCGTGGCGATCCTCGGCACCGACGAGGAGAAGAACGCCTACCGCGAAGCCGTCAACGTTGCGCACCGGCAGGTTCGGTCCACCGAGGACAGCCCGGTCAAGTACAACGCGTTCAACCGCGAACTGCAGTTGTGGGTGGCGGCATGCCTTTTCATTTTCTATGAAGACACCCATCAGCTGCTCTACGGCACGATGACCGAGGAACAGGCCGAGACCTTCTACCAGAGTGCGATGACCATCGGCACCACGCTGCAGGTCCTCGAGGAGATGTGGCCGGCCACCAGGGCGGACTTCGATGCGTATTGGAACACCGCATGCGAACGCGTCGAGATGACCCCGTTCGTCCGGGATTACCTCATGGTCCTGGTGGAGTTGCGGATGATCAACTGGCCCATGCGAAAGATGCTGGCGCCGCTGCTGCGGTTCTTGACCATCGGCTTCCTGGCGCCGGTGTTCCGCGACGCGATGGAATTGGAGTGGACCGATACCGACCGGCGCCGCTTCGAGCATCTCTTCCTGTTCGTGGCGTTCGTCAACCGCTTCCTGCCGAAGTCACTGCGCAACGGCAACTATGCGGTGCTGATGAAGGACCTGCGCCGCCGGATCCGCCGCAAGAAGGCGCTGATCTGACCTCCGTGGCGGCCGGGCTCGGCCCGGACACCATGCTGTCGCGTTATCTGCAGGACCGGCGGTTCCTGTTCGTCCTGCCGAGGGCAGTCTGCCTGCAGTCACTGCATCCGACGATCGCCACCGGGATCACACAGCATGCGCTGTTGCACCGACGGGTGTGGTTGCACCACAAACGCACGGTGACCCAGGCGATCAGGATCGCCTTCACCGACATCGACATGCGCCCCTACATCCGCTTCGCGCACGAGGACGTGAAAGGCCGGGACCCGGCCGGGAACAAGTACCACGCGCTGAACCCCGACGTCTTCCACTTCCAGCACGCCACATATGTGGAAAGCATTGTGACGATGGTGAATACGTTCATCCGGAAGCTGGACGAAGGCGAGCACGAGCAGCTCTACCAGGAGTGCTGCGCGTGGTATGGGCGTTACGGCATCTCCGCGCGCCCGATGCCTGCGAGCTGGCCCGAGTTCTGCACCTACTTCGAGGACGCCTGCCACACCCAGCTGGTGGCGGGTGAGCACTTCGAGCCGTTCCGCCGGCAGATGTTCGCGCCGACGGACTGGTGGCCACGGGCGGTGCCGCGCCGGACGATCCGGGCGCTGCAGCATCCCCGGGCGGCCGAACTGACCGGCACGGTGATCAGCGCTCGCGACCGTCGGTCCCTGCGGCGGTTCGTACTGACCAGTCGGGTGCTGTCGTAAGAATCCGCCGAAACCGCATTCCAGCAGGTGGTTACTCGAACAACTCCTGCTGGAATGCCATTTCGGCTCGGGAGAGAGAAAATGGAGTCAGGGGGACGGCTTGGTCGCCGCGTGCAGCGCCACGATACCGCCGGTCAGGTTGCGCCACTTGACCTGTGACCAGCCGGCTTCGCCGATACGCCGGGCCAGCTCGGCCTGATCCGGCCAGGCGCGGATCGACTCGGCCAGGTACACATAGGCATCCGGGTTGCTCGACACCGCGGTGGCCATCCGCGGCAGCGCCTGCATCAGGTACTCCTTGTACAGCGTGGCGAACGCACCGTTGGTCGGCGTCGAGAACTCGCACACCACCAGTCGGCCGCCCGGCCGCGTCACCCGGGCCATCTCCCGCAGCCCCGCCACATGGTCGACGACGTTGCGCAACCCGAAGCTGATGGTGACCGCGTCGAACACCCCGTCGGCGAACGGCAGCCGGGTGGCGTCGGCACCCACCTTCGGCACCGGCCGCGATGCCCCGGCGGCGAGCATGCCCACCGAGAAGTCCGCCGCCACACACCACGCGCCGGAGCTCGCCAGCTCGACCGTCGACACCGCGGTGCCCGCCGCCAGGTCCAGCACCTTGTCGCCGGGACCGATGCCGAGCGCCGCACGCGTCTGCCGACGCCAGAACCGGTCCTGTCCGAGGGATAGCACGGTGTTGGTCAGGTCGTAGCGCCGCGCCACGGCATCGAACATCGATGCCACTTCGTGGGGGTTCTTCTCCAGGCTCGCTCGACTCACGGTGCTGACGCTACCGGGCGGTGCTCAATAGATTGACAGTGACCGAAACCGTGGCGCACCGTCGCGGCTCCCTGTGGACTTCCTGCAAGTCGGACGGCCGGGGAATGGGTGGCTGCGTCCGACCGCTGAACTGCAGGGAACGAAACGTCGAAGGGTTGATCATGAGCGAAAAAGTGTGGTTCATCACCGGTGCATCGAGGGGTTTCGGCCGGGAATGGGCAATCGCAGCCCTGGACCGTGGTGACAAGGTGGCCGCCACCGCACGCGACACCGCCACGCTGGCCGACCTGGCCGACAAGTACGGCGACGCGCTGCTGCCGATCCGCCTTGATGTCACCGACCGAGAGGCGGACTTCGCCGCCGTCAAACAGGCCCATGACAACTTCGGCCGGCTGGACATCGTGGTCAACAATGCCGGTTACGGCCAGTTCGGGTTCATCGAGGAGCTGTCGGAGGCCGACGCGCGGGACCAGATCGAGACGAACGTCTTCGGCGCGCTGTGGGTCACCCAGGCTGCGCTGCCGTATCTGCGCGCCCAGGGCAGCGGGCACATCATCCAGGTGTCCTCGATCGGCGGCATCACTGCATTTCCACTGGTCGGCATGTACCACGCGTCGAAGTGGGCGCTGGAAGGGTTCTCACAGTCACTGGCCCAAGAGGTCGCACCGTTCGGTGTGCACGTGACGCTGATCGAGCCTGGCGGCTTCTCCACCGACTGGGCCGGATCCTCGGCCAGACATGCTGCCCCGCTTGCCGATTACGACGAGGCCCGCGAGGCCGCGCAACGCGCCCGCGCCCAGCGCAGCGCCAAGCCCGGCGATCCGAAGGCGTCGGCCGAGGCGGTGCTCAAGATCGTCGACGCCGAGAACCCGCCGCTGCGGGTGTTCTTCGGTGAGCTGCCCCTGCAGTTGGCCAGGGCCGACTACGAGAGCCGGCTGGCGACGTGGGAGCAGTGGCAGCCGGTGTCGGTGCTCGCCCAGGGCTGACCTTCCCGGCGCGAGTTTCCTCCGGCGAGCAGACGCTCCGGTACCCCGTAACGCCATTACCCGGGGTACCTACGTGTCTGCTCGCCCGGGGATGGTGAGCTCGGTTTCGGGGCGTGAGCACGCGGGAACGCTAGGTGAATGCCGGAGAGCGTCACACAGAAGTTGATCGGGTCCCATCTCGTCTCCGGGTCGATGACGCCCGGGGACGAGATCGCGATCCGGATCGACCAGACGTTGACCCAGGACGCGACGGGAACGCTGGTGATGCAGGAGCTCGAAGCACTCGGGCTCGATCGCGCCCGCACCGAGGTCAGCGTTCAGTACGTCGACCACAACCTGCTGCAGACCGACGAGAAGAACGCCGAGGATCACGAATATCTGCGGACCGCGGCGCAACATTTCGGGCTGTGGTTCTCCAAGCCCGGCAACGGCGTCTCCCACCCCACGCATATGCAGCGCTTCGGCATACCCGGCAAGACGATGGTGGGTTCGGACTCCCACACTCCGGCAGCCGGATCACTGGGAATGCTGGCGATCGGTGTCGGCGGGCTCGAAGTGGCGCTGGCCATCGCCGGCGAGCCGCTGCACCTGCGGGCACCTCAGGTGTGGGGCGTCCGATTGGAAGGCGAGCTCCCGCAATGGTGTTCGGCGAAAGACGTCATCCTCGAAATGCTGCGGCGCCATGACGTCAAGGGCGGCGTCAACCGCATCATCGAGTACTACGGTCCCGGTCTGGCCGGGCTGTCGGCCATGGACCGGCATGTCATCGCGAACATGGGCGCCGAGCTCGGGGCCACCACCACCGTCTTCCCCAGCGACGAAGCGGTGCGTGACTTTCTCACCGGCGAGGATCGCGGTGACGACTGGACCGAACTCGTCGCCGACGACGGCGCGCAATACGACATCGACGAGGTCATCGACCTGTCGGTGCTCGAACCGCTGATCGCCAGACCGTCGTCGCCGGGCAACGTCGTGCCGGTGTCGGAGGTGGCCGGTGAGCCCGTCGCGCAGGTCGTCATCGGCTCCAGCGCCAATCCCGGATTACGCGACTTCGCGATCGCAGCGGCCATGGTGCACGGCCGCCAGACCTCGCCCGACGTCAGCTTCGATGTCAACCCCACCTCCCGCGAGATCCTCACCGACCTGACGAGAATGGGCGCCACGACCCAACTCGTCATCAACGGCGCGCGCATCCATCAGGCCGGCTGCATGGGCTGCATCGGCATGGGCCAGGCTCCGGCCACTGGCCGGAACTCGCTGCGGACCATGCCCCGCAACTTCCCCGGCCGGTCCGGCACCAAGGAGGACTCGGTGTGGCTGTGCTCACCGGAAACCGCTGCGGCATCGGCGATCACGGGGGTCATCACCGATCCGCGGCAGTGGGCCGCCGACAACGGCATCGAGTATCCCGAGCTCGATCTGCCCACCCATTTCAGCGTCAACACCGCCATGCTGGTCGCCCCGGTCGCACTCGAGCAGGCCCGGGCCGTCGAGGTCGTCAAGGGCCCCAACATCTCCAGTCTTCCCGAGCTGACCCCGCTGCCCGATGCAGTGACGGCCCCGGTCCTGCTCAAGGTCGGCGACAACATCTCCACCGACGAGATCTCACCGGCAGGCGCGCGTGCCCTGCCGTTCCGGTCCAACATTCCCAAGCTGGCCATGTTCAGCTTCACCCAGATCGACGAGAGCTATCCGGAACGGGCGCAGTCCGCCGCGAACGGCCACATCATCGTCGGCGGGGAGAACTACGGTCAGGGCTCATCGCGCGAACATGCCGCGATCGCGCCACGCTATCTCGGGCTGCAGGTCGTGATCGCCAAGTCCTTCGCCCGTATCCATTGGCAAAATCTCGCCAATTTCGGTGTGCTGGCACTGGAATTCGTCGATCCGGCCGACTACGACGGCGTCGCTCAGGGTGACGTGCTTTCCCTCACCAACGTACGCCAGGCGTTGACCGACGGCCTTCCGATGACCGTTACCAACGCCACGAAGGGCACGAGTTTCCCGGTGCAGCACAGACTTTCATCGCGCCAGATCCAGCACGTCCTGGCCGGCGGCCTCATCCCGTGGCTGGCCGCCCAGCAGAAGAACTAGGCCGAGAACCCCGCCGGCAAAGCGCGGATGGGCGTAGCGTCGAGCACATGCCTAAGATCACGACTTCTGACAATGTCGAGATTTTCTATCGGGACTGGGGCTCCGGCCAGCCGATCGTCTTCAGTCACGGCTGGCCGTTGTCCGCCGACGACTGGGACACGTTCATGCTGTTCTTCCTTCAGCACGGCTATCGGGTTGTCGCTGTCGACCGGCGTGGGCACGGGCGCTCCTCCCACGTGGCCGACGGTCACGACATGGACCACTACGCCGACGACCTCGCCGCGGTGGTCAAGCACCTCGATCTGCACGACGCCATCCACGTCGGCCACTCCACCGGCGGGGGTGAGCTGGTGCGCTACCTGGCCCGTCACGGGCTGGATCGGGCGGCGCATGCGGTCCTGATCAGCTCGGTGCCGCCGCTGATGGTCAAGACCGACGCCAACCCGGGCGGCCTGCCCAAGTCGGTGTTCGACGATCTGCAGGCGCAGCTGGCGGCGAACCGCTCGGTGTTCTACCGCGCCCTGCCGTCAGGTCCGTTCTACGGCTTCAATCGCGAACAGGAGAAAACTCCCCAGCCTGCCCGCGAGGCGATCATCGCCAATTGGTGGCGCCAGGGCATGATGGGCGACCCCAAGGCCCACTACGACGGCATCGTCGCCTTCTCCCAGACGGATTTCACCGAGGACCTCAAGAAGATCACCTTGCCGTCACTGGTGATGCACGGCGAAGACGACCAGATCGTGCCGTACGCGGATTCTGGTCCGCTGTCGGCGAAGCTGCTGCCCAACGGGACCCTCAAGAGCTACCCCGGTTTCCCGCACGGCATGCCGACCACCCGCGCCGAGACCATCATGGCGGATCTGCTGGAGTGGCTGCGGTCCTGAAACCGGTTGGAGCAGTAGCCAAGTCAGGCGGCGCGCAGCCGGCGTAGGCCCTGCACGGCTTCGTAGTGCCCGATCAGCTCGTCACAGATGGCCGGCCAGGTGCGGCTCAGCACGCTGCGCCGAGCGGCCACCGAGTAGCGCGACCGCTCGGCGATCAGGTGCTCCACAGAAGCGGGTAGCGCGGACTCGAATTCGTCCACGGGCAGCAACAGTCCAGTGCGGTAGGGCGCCACCAGATCTCGAGGCCCACCGGCGTCGGGAGCGATCACCGGCAGTCCCGAGGCCATCGCCTCCTGCACGGCCTGACAGAACGTCTCGTGCTCGCCGGGGTGGACGAACACGTCCATGCTCGCGTAGGCCGCCGCCAGTTCCGGGCCGTGCAGTTCACCGGTGAAAACCGCCGATGGCAGCACAGATTCGAGCTTGGCCCGGTCCACCCCGTCACCCACCACCACCAGCTGCAGGTCGTCGCGCCCGGCCAGCGCGGCCAGCCGCTCCACGTGCTTCTCCGGCGCCAACCGTCCGACGAACCCGACGACCGGCTTGCCCTCGGCCGACCACGACGCCCGCAGCTGCTCATCGCGAGCCGACGGGGCGAACCCGGTGATGTCCACGCCGCGTCCCCACTTGAACACTCGGGGAATCCGATGGGCCTCAAGGTTTTCCATCGCCGAGGTGGACGGCGCCAAGGTGCGGTCGGCCTTGCTGTGCAGACGCCGGGTCCATGCCCATGATGCCCGCGACAGCACGCCAACGCCGTAGCTCTCGGCGAAACCGGCGACATCGGTCTGGAACACGGCCACCGACGGCACGCCGAGGTGGCGGGCGGCGTGTACGCCGCCCCAGCCGAGCAGCGCGGGCGAGGCCAGGTGCACAACGTCGGGGTCGAAGCCGCGCAGCACATTGACCATCCGCGGCCGCGGCACGCCCAGCGGCAGCGAGGTCACCTTGGGAAACATTCGCGAAGGCACCCGGTGCACCCGCACACCGTCATGGACCCGTTCGGCAGGCGGCTGACCCCGCGGGGTGTCCGGGGCGATGACGAGTACCTCGTGGCCGGTGCGGCGGAGATGCTCGATCACCCGAAGCACCGAGTTGGTGACGCCGTTGACATTCGGGAGGAAGGACTCTGCAACGATCGCAACGCGCACACCAAGATAGTCCCAGCGGCACCTGTCCCCGAGGTAGCGTCCGGGGATACGACACGCTAAAACCTGATGCCCGGGTCTAGGGTTGGCGAATGCGATTACCGCGCGTTGCTGCAGCGATGCTGGCCGTGGTGGCCCTGTCCGTCGCCGGTGCCACCTCCGGTTGCACCCGACTGGTCGACGGCACCGCGCAGGCCAACAGCAACAAGCCCGGCAGCGAGATCACCGAGGACGGCTGGGGTATCCAGATCGGCTTCCCGGATGCGCCTGCCCAGATCGAGTTTTTCACCGAACCGCAGTGCCCGGCCTGCGCCCACCTGCAACATGAGTCCGGCGATGCCATCGCCGCGGCCATCGGCCAGGGCCAGCTGGCCGTGACCTACCGGCCGCTGACCTTCCTGGACCGGATGGGCACCGAGTACTCGGCCCACGTGGCCAACGCGCTGTTCCTGGCCGCCGGCCCGGGCACCACGGGCATGGCGTTCCAGGCATTTGTTCAGGACCTCTGGGGCCACCAGGAGCCCGAGGGCTCGCCCGGCCCGACCGACGACGAGATCGCCGCGATGGCATCCGGGAGCGGGGTCGGCAGCGAGCAGACCGACAAGATCGCGGCCGGCGCGCAGGCCATCGACTCCGAACAACTCAACGAGGCCAACGCCGAACTGCTCAGCGAAACCCAATACGAGGTGTCCACCCCGGCGATCTACGACCTCGTCGGCGAAGAGGTCGTCGATATCAGCGACCCGGACTGGCTGGCCAAACTGCTTGCTACGCCGAGGAGTTGACGGTTCCGGTTGAGCTGGGCCGGCGCTGCAGAAAAGCCAGCAGCGCCAACGCCGCAGCCGCCACCAGCCAGCCCACCACCGCGATCGATCCGGCCGGGATGATCGCCAGTGACGCGTCGCGGTCTCGCACCCGCACCAGATCGGGATTGTTCTTGTCGTACTCGACGTAGATCCGCATCCCGGTATCGAGCTCCGAGGGGTACAGCACCCCCAGCTCGGGGCGGTAGGTCACCCGGTCCGGCGTGACGAACTCGATGGTCGAGCGCCGCGGTCCGGCGCTGAGCACCTCGGCCGCGGCCACCCCCATGTTCCGCTCGATCTGCTGGTCGTTACGCCAGGCGCCCATCACCAACAGCACAGACTGCAACGTGACCAGGCAGGCGGCGATCACCACGCCGATCCGCACCCGCCGGATGATCCGCTGCGAGCGGGTCTCCCCCGGCTCGCCGTACAGGTGCGGGATCAATGGCTGCACCATTGCCCGCAACCGCGCCGCGATCTGTGCGGGCCTCACAAGGCTGCCTTGATCGACGCGTGCAGGGCACGCAGCGACGACCGGTCGGCCTTCACCTCCAGCACCCGCATGCCGTCGAAGGGTTCGGCCAGGGCCGCGCCGAGCGCGTCGGCCTCAACCTGCCCGCACTCGACGTGATAGGCCCGGCACAGCGCCGCGATGTCCACATCGTGCGGCGTGCCGAAGATCCGGGAAGACACGTCGGAAAACCGCGGATCACCCTGTTCCAGCAGCTCGAAGATGCCGCCGCCGTTGTCGTTGGACACCACGATCGTCAGGTTCCGTGGCGTCGGCTCGGTGGGCCCGATCAACAACCCCGAGCTGTCGTGGACGAAGGTCAGATCGCCGATCAGCGCGAGGGTCCGGCCGTCGTGCGCCAGCGCCGCGCCGATCGCCGTCGACACCGTGCCGTCGATACCGGCCACACCACGGTTGGACCGCACCTTGACGCCCTCGGTGGTCAGCCCGACCAGGGCGGCATCGCGCACCGGGTTGGACGCCCCGAGCACCAGCTGATCCCCCGGGCGCAACGCATCGGCGACCACCGCGGCCACGTGCAGGCCGGTGGTCAGCGGGTGGGCCTCGAGTTGTTGACGCACCGCAGCCACCGCGTGCCGGTTCACCTCGGCGCAGCGGTTCAGCCAGGCCGGGTCCGGGGTTCCGGTCGCCACCGCCCGGGTACCGGTGGCCATCGAGTTGCCGGAGACGTCGGGCCAGCGCGGACCGGTCGTCAGCGCGTAGACCGGCACCGCCGGATCGGCCAGCAGCGCCGACACCGGCCGGTGCAACGTGGGCCGGCCCAGCATGATGACCTGCTTGGGATGCACCAGGCGAAGTGCCAGCGGGTGCAGCGGGTTGGCGGGCAACGGCGCGGTGGGCTCGGCCACCGTCGGCAGACCGGCCAGGTTGGGGTGCACGCCGGCGCCGTGCCCGGCGATCACCACCGTGTCCGGGGTGAGGTCGATCTCCAGCGGCTGATCGAAGCTCACCGCCGGTGTGTACGTCCACGGCTTGCCGTCCGGACGGCCTTCCGACGAGCGCTCGCGCGAGGAGCCGACAAACCCCGGGAGCGACTCGTCCGCGTGCACACTGTCAGGCACCAGCGGTTCGCGCAGCGGGATGTCGAACTGCACCGGGCCCGCGTTGGCGGTGCGTGATCCGGTGGCCGCCGCCAGCACCCGGCAGGTCGCCGAACGCCACTGGGCGTTGAGTGAGTCCAGCTGTTCCGGGCGGTCTTCAGCCAGGCCGAGGCTGATGTTGGCCCGCACCTGGGTACCGAAGTAACCCAACTGCTCGAAGGTCTGATTGGCGCCGGTGCCCAACATTTCATAGGGCCGGTTGGCGCTCAGCACGATCAGCGGCACCCGGGCGTAGTTGGCCTCCACGACCGCAGGGCCGAGATTGGCCACCGCGGTGCCCGAGGTCATCGCGATGCAGACCGGCGCCCGTTCTGCCACTGCAAGACCGATCGCCAGGTACCCGGCCGTGCGCTCGTCGATGCGAACGTGCAGACGGATCCGGCCGGCCCGATCGGCGTCAGACAGCGCGAACGCCAGCGGGGCGTTACGCGAGCCCGGGCACAGCACGACATCGCGGACGCCGCCGCGGATGAGTTCGTCGACGACTACGCGCGCCTGTGCCGTCGAGGGGTTCACCACTTCACCTTATTCGTCAGTACTGGCCGGTCTGGCCGGTCTGCCCGGCCAGGAACTCGAGCAGCACGGCGTTCACGGCGTCGGGCTTCTCGATGAAGCCGAGGTGACCGGTGTCGGGGATCTCCAGGTAACGGGCGGTGGGAATCGCATCGGCCACCTCACGGCCCAGATGCGGCGGCAGCACCACATCGTCGGCGAACCCGATGACCAGCACCGGAGTGGTGATCGCCTGGTACGCCGGCAGCCGGTTGCCCACCGGACCAGCGTCGGACTGGGCGGCGAGACCGGGAGTCTGCTTGGTCGGCCACATGGTGAACATCTCACTCCAGTCGCGCACCAACGCGTCGTCGTTGAGCGTCTTGGGCGAAAAACTCTCCATCATCCGGAGCTTGGCGTCGAACGTGGGCGGCAGCTGCACGCCTGAGGCCGCCAGGTCACGCTCGGCGGTGCGGAAGAACTCGCGGGCCCGGTCGTGACGGCCACGGGTGGCCATCAACACGGCCGACCGCACCAGATCGGGACGCGCCAACATCAGCTCCTGTGCGATGAACGACCCCATCGACACACCCACGATGTGCGCCGGGGCCGCCCCGAGCTTCTCGATCAGCTCGGCGGTGTCGGCCACCATCTGCTCGGTGCCGAATCCCTGGGCGTTCTCCGTCGCGCCGACCCCGCGGTTGTCGAAGGTGATGACGCGGTAGCCGGCCCGCTGCAGCGCCGGGACCTGGTGCAGGTGCCAGGTGCGGCCCGCACCACCGCGGCCGGCGATGAACAGCACCGGGTCGCCCTTGCCTCGCTCGTCATATGCCAGATTCACCCGGCCGACGCTACTCGATCACGACCAGTGCACCAGATCACGCAGTGCGACGGCCCCGGACCTTCCTGATCGCCTGATCCCACGCCAGCAACACCCCCGCCTTGAGCGGTTCGGGCTTGATCATGTCCTTGCTCAGCAGCGCGGTGGCACCGGCTTTGGTGGCCGCGCTCGCCTTCGACATATGCCCGGAATCGAACGGCGGCTGCGGGTCGTACTCGATCATCAGCTGAATGGCCTTCGCCTTCGCCTCGCCGCCGATCTGGCCCGCCAGCCAGACGGCCAGGTCGATCCCGGCCGAGACGCCCGCCGCGGTGATCACCTTCCCGTCCGGGTCGGCCCGTACGATGCGCTGATCCCCGACCGGTGTCACACCCATCATCTTCAATGCGCTCAGCACCGACCAGTGCGACGTCGCACGTTTCCCGTCGAGCAGGCCCGCCGCGGCCAGCACCACCGAACCCGAGCACACCGACGCCATCCAGGTCGTTCCCCGATAGACCTGACGCAGCCAGCCGAGCACCTTGTCGTCGCGGGCGGCCATGGTGGTGCCGGGGCCGCCGGGCACCAGCACCACGTCGGGTGACGGGGTTTCGTCGAAACTGTGGGTGGCCCCCACCGTCAGCACGCCGGAGTCGGCGGTGATGGGCCCCGGCTCGTGCCAGACGAACCGCACGTCCGCGTCGGGCAAGTTGCGCAACACTTCGTAGGGCCCGATGAAGTCGAGCGCGGTGAAGCTGGGGTACAGCACGATGGCGATCTGCATGGTGTTTCCTTTCACGCGAAGGTCTTGCGGTACTGGTCGGGCGAAATGCCCAGGCGCCGAACGAAGTTGCGCCGCATGGTTTCGGCGGTGCCGAATCCGCAGCGGGCGGCGATGACGGTGACGGTGTCGTCGGACTCCTCCAGCTGGCGTCGCGCGGCATCGGTGCGGATACGTTCCACGTAGGCACCCGGCGCCTCACCGACCTCGTCGGTGAACACCCGGGTGAAATGCCTTGGGCTCATCGCCGCCCGTCGGGCCAGCTCGGAAATGCTGTGCACCCCACCGGGTTCGACCTCGATGGATTCCTGCACCACGCGGATCGGGGCACGCTTGGCCCGCGGCATCCACACCGGTGCGGCGAACTGGGTCTGACCGCCGGGCCGGCGCAGGTACAACACGAGATAGCGCGCGACCGTCTGGGCGATGTCGGTGCCGTAGTCGTCTTCGACGAGCGACAACGCCAGGTCGATGCCTGCGGTCACTCCCGCCGCCGTCCATACCCGCTCGGAGCTTCTGACGAAGATCGGTTCGGGATCGACTGACACCGAGGGGAATTCGTCAGCCATCCGGCGGGCGGATGACCAGTGCGTGGTGGCGGGGCAACCGTCGAGCAGTCCGGCCTGGGCGGCCAGGAACGCACCGGTGCACACGCTGACGACGCGGCGGGCGTTGCGCGCGGCCGTGCTGATCCAGTCGATGACCGCCGGGTTGGCCCGCGCGGCATCGGTGCCGATCCCACCCGGTATGACGATGGTGTCGATCGGACCGTGCGGGTCAGGCAGCGGCGCGGCGACGAACTCCAGCCCGGTGAGGGTGCTGACGGGCTGCCCGTCCGCCGAGGTCACCGTGACGGCATAGCCGTCGCCAGGTCTGCCCAGGCCGGCCAGTGCCAGCGTGGCGGTGGAGAACACGTCGAAGGGCCCGACGAGGTCCAGCGCCTGCACCCCGGCGTAGCCCAGGATCACCACCGATCGCGTCACCTCTTCAGTGTTCGCGACGTCGGCGATGGCGTCTACGTCACGTACCCCACAAATCAGGACATGGGCCGGCACCCGGGCTCTAGAGTTTCTTGATCCCGCGCACCACCCGGTAGAACGACGGCACCGTCGCCACACCGTGCCGCAGACTGCGCTGCATCAGGCCGCCGTTGGTCAGCACGAGGTGGCGCACGCCGCAATCCCGCCACTCGGCCACCCGGTCCAGCACCTCGTCGGGCGTCCCGATCAGCCCCATGTCCCGCATCAGGTGCGGCGTGATGCCCTTGATGTGGGAGAGCGCGGTCTGCTCGTCCCAGTCCTGGGGCAGGATGTCCTGTCCGCCGGAGAAACCCACTCCCAGTGGATGCTCTGCGCCGCGCCGCGCGAAGTACTCATCGGACGCACTGAGGCAACCTGCCCGCATCACCTCGGATTCCAGGGCATCGTCGACCTCGGCGCGGCTGCGCGCCGTCACGACCATCACCAACAGCGCCGGGGTGATGGCCATCGGGTCTCGGCCCGCGTCGGATGCGGCCCCGCGCACCACCTCCAGCCGCTGGGCATAATCCTGGGGCGAGTGTGGGAACGCCGGGAAGAACCCGTCACCGTAGCGTCCGGCGATACGCAACATCCTGGGGCCGTGCGCGGCAACCCAGATCGGCGGCCACTTGCCCCGGTAGGGCGGCAGGTCGAAGATCGCGTTGCGCAGCGGGAAGAACGGCGAATCACGGTTGACCAGTTCACCATTCGAGTCCCAAAAGGCACGGATCGTGGCCATCGCCTCCTCGAACCGGGCCACCGGTTTCGACCAATCCACACCATAGGGCTCATTGCCCTCGCGCTCGCCGGGGCCGATACCGAAGATGAAGCGCCCCTTGGTCAGCAGCTGCATGGTTGCCGCCGCCTGAGCGCTGACGGCCGGGTTCCGGCGCCCGGCATCGGTGACACAGATGCCGAGCGGCAACCGCGCGAAGCGGTTGCGCGCCGCGAGCTTCCCCAGCATCGTCCACGGTTCCATGCAGGCATCGACAGAGGGGACCAACTTGGCTGCAGCGCAGTACTTCTCCTGCCACAACGCCCGGGGGAATATCGCGTTGAGATGGTCGGGTACCCAGAAGGAATCGACCCGGGCACCGACGGCCGACAGATAATTGGCGCTGGTGAAGGTGTCTGCCGCCGGCTTGCTCGCGGTGATCAAGTCCAACAGGCCGACCTGCAGACCGCCCATGGGGATCAGAGCTTCTTCAGCTTGCGGATGACCTGGCTGTACAGCAGTTGCGACGTCAGGCCCCTGCGGAGCGTGCCCTGCAGCGGACCGACATTCGCCAGCACCAGGTACCGAACACCGTGGTGGCGCCACTCCGCCGCCTGCTCGACGATCTCATCCACTGTCCCGCACAGGTACATCTCCCGCAGCAGCGACGTCGGAACCGCCTTGACATAGGACAGCGCCGTCTCCTCATCCCAGTCCTGGGGCAGGATGTCCTGCGCGCCCGAGAAACCGACGCCCAGCGGGTGCTGAGCACCGTGTCGGGCGTAGAAATCATCGGGTGCGTTCAGGGCACCGGCCTTGAGGACCGCCGATTCCAGTGCCTCGTCGAGGTCGTCGGGCGTGCGCGCCGGCACGACCATCATCCACAGGGCAGGGGTGATGGCCATCGGATCGCGCCCGGCGTCGGAGGCAGTCGACCGCACGACCTCGAGACGCTGGGCATATTCCTGCGGCGCATGGGGGAACGCGGGAAAGAACCCGTCGGCGTAGCGGCCCGCGGCCCGCAGCATCCTCGGACCGTGCGCGGCAATCCAGATCTCGGGCCAGCGTCCGCGGTACGCGGGCAGGTCGAAGATCGCGTTGCGCAGCGGAAAGAACGGCGAATCACGGTTGACCAGTTCACCATTCGAATCCCACAGGGTCCGGATGGTGGCCATCGCCTCTTCGAACCGGGCCACCGGTTTTGCCCAATCCACCCCGTAGGGTTCGTTGCCCTCGCGTTCTCCGGCGCCGATGCCGAGGATGAACCGGCCCTTCGTGAGCAGGTTCATCGTCGCAGCGGCCTGCGCGGTGACGGCCGGGTTGCGCCGGCCGGTGTCGGTCACCCCCACTCCCAACCTGAGCCGCGCAACCCGGTTGCGGGCGGCGAGATTACCCAGCATCGTCCACGGCTCCAGGTAGGCATCGGCCGAGGGCAGCATCTTGGCGCCACCGCAGAACTTCGGCTGCCACAACGATCGGGGGAACAGCGCGTTGAGGTGGTCGGGCACCCAGAACGAGTCGACGCCTCCGGCGACCGCACTCAGGTAGTTTGCCCGGGTGAACAGGTCCACGGTGGGCCGGGAGGCGATCGTCGGGTCCATGATGCCGACGCGAAATCGAGTCATCCAGCGAGTGTCGGACGACCGAGCCGGTTTGCTTAGAGTAGTGCCCTACTCCAATGTCAGTGGGTAGCACTCGCGTACCCGGTTGATCCACCATTGCCGACGCTCCGGCGTCGCTGCCAACGCGGACAGTCGGTCGGGATCCGGCACCACCGTCTCCACCGGCAGGTACCCGTCGACCGGCGCCGGAACCTCGGCGACGTCCGCCACGAAGAATCCGCCCGTGCCCAGTCCGCACGCGTGCTCCAACTCGGGCAGAACGGCGGCGGCCAGCAATCCGCGCGCGATGCCGACCGCTGAATCCAGCGCACTGGACACCACAATCGGGATATCGATCTGCGTGGCGATGTCGAGCATGCGTGCCACCCCGCCCAGCGGTGCCACCTTGAGCACCGCGACATCGGCGGCACGGGCCCGCACCACCCGCAACGGATCAGAGGCCTTGCGGATCGACTCGTCGGCCGCGATCGGCACCGACACCTGCCGCCGCAGCGCGGCCAACTCATCGACCGTCGAACACGGCTGCTCCAGATACTCCAGTGGCCCATCCGCGGTGAGCGCAGCGGCAGCCTCGACTGCCTGCGGCAGCGTCCAGCCTCCGTTGGCATCCACCCGTACCACCGGAACCTGCGCGCGCACGGCGTTGACCCGCGCGACGTCGTCAGCCAGGGTCTGCCCCGGCTCGGCGACCTTGACCTTGGCCGTGCGTGCACCCGGGAACCGCGCCAGCACCTCGGGCACCTGGGCGGCCGGGACCGCGGGCACGGTGGCGTTGATCGGGATGCGATCGCGGTGGACCACAGGCGCCGGCCGGTACGCCGCCTCGATGCCGGCGGCCAACCAGGCCGCCGCCTCCGGCGCCCCGTATTCGACGAACGCGCCGAACTCCCCCCAACCGGCCGGGCCGTCGATCAGCGCCACCTCACGAACGGTGATGCCGCGGAAGCGAACCCGCATCGGCAGGGCCACGACATGCAGACGGTCCAATAGGTCATCCAACGTCGGCGCCGCGTCCATCACGCCGTCAATGATGCCCAATGCGGTCAGGCGGCGCCCAGGGTCCGTTGGATGTCGGGTTTCATCTGGTTCAGCTGCGCACCCCAGTAGCTCCAGGTGTGGGTGCCGGTGGGCGGGAAGTTGAACACCGCGTTGTTTCCGCCCGCCGCGACGTACTGGTCGCGGAAGTTGAAATTGCTCTGCAGCGCGGTGCCTTCCAGAAAGGTGGACGGCAGGTCGCCGCCGCCCAGCTCGCCCGGGGTTCCCGAACCGCAGTACACCCAGATGCGGGTGTGGTTCGCCACCAGGCGCCCCACCTGCAGTGTCGGATCGTTGCGCGCCCACGCCGGATCACCCGGCGGACCCCACATGGCCGCCGAGGAGAAACCACCGGAGTCGTTCATCGCCAAGCCGATCAGACCGGGCCACGGGCCGGCCGAGGGATTCAGGAACGCCGACAACGACCCCGCGTAGCGGAACTGTCCCGGGTAATAGGCGGCCAGGATCAGCGCCGAGCTACCCGACATCGACAGTCCGACCACCGCGTTGCCCGATGCGGACACATTCCGGTTGGCGGCCAGCCACTGCGGCAACTCGCTGGTCAGAAACGTCTCCCACTTGTAGGTCTGCACACCGCCGTTGCCCGCCGCCGGCTGGTACCAGTCGGTGTAGAAGCTCGACATGCCACCGACGGGCATGACCACCGACAACCCCGATTGGTAGAACCACTCGAACGCCGGGGTCTCGATGTCCCAGCCGTTGGCGTCGTCGCGGGCACGCAGGCCGTCCAGCAGATAGACCGCGTGCGAACCGCCGCCTTGGAACTGCACCTTGATATCGCGCCCCATGGCGCCCGACGGAACCGAGAGTGTCTCGACCGGCAAACCGGCTCGTGACCAGGCATTCGCTGTCGGCGGTGAACCGAGAAGACCGGCCGTCACGGCCAACATCAGTGCGGACAAGACCACCAGCCCGCGGGAAAATCCCTGCCGAATATACGTATCCACCATGTCCGCACCCCAGTTCTCGCGCACACGTATGGATTCGAAGCTACTCCGGCTGGAACAGGAAATACAGAGCCAATTTTCACACGGTGGCGCGGTCGCGACCCTCCCAGTAGGGCTTTCGCAGATCCTTCTTGAGGATCTTGCCGGTGGGATTACGCGGCAACTCGTCGACGATGTCGACCGACTTGGGGCATTTGTAGGCGGCCAGATGTTCGCGGGCGAACGCGATCAGGTCTGGCTCGGAAACCTCGCCTTCCAGTGTCACAACGGCTTTCACCGACTCACCCCATTTTTCGTCGGGCACCCCGATCACCGCGACGTCGACGACAGCGGGGTGTTCGGCCAGCACGCGCTCGACCTCGATCGAGTAGATGTTCTCCCCGCCGGAGATGATCATGTCCTTGAGCCGGTCTTCGACGAAGATGTAGCCGCCGTCGTCGACGCGGCCGATGTCGCCGGTGCGGAACCAGCCCTCAGGCGTGATGGCCTCTGCCGTCGACTCCGGGCGGTTCAGATAACCCTTCATCAATTGCGGTGAGCGGAACCATAATTCGCCCTGCTCGCCAGCGGGCACCTCGGCACCGGTGTCGGGATCGACCACCCTGACCTCGGCGCCGGGAACCACGGTGCCCGCACTCATGAGCCGCTCTTCACTGGCCTCACGGTGATCATCGGGCCCCAGCCGGCTGATCGCCCCGGAGACCTCGGTCAGCCCGTACACCTGGATGAACTCTGTCTCCGGCCAGGCCTGCAGCGCAGAACGCAACAGCGGCAACGGCATCGGCGATGCGCCGTAGGCGAAGGTCTTCAACGCACCGAAGAGTTTCACCGCGTCCTCGCCGGTGTCGAACACCTTGGCCAGCACGGCAGGAACGAGGAACGTCCGGTTCGCCCCGGCGAGAATCCCGCCAGCCAAGGCCATCCCGTCGACATCACGCGTCATGTACGTCGGCGCCCCGTGATACAGCCCCCACTGCATGTAGGACGACCCTCCGACGTGGAACAGCGGCATGGCCACCAGACTCTTGTCGCCGGCGCTGAGCGTCCAGCCCTCGAATGCGTTGATCGTGTGGGCGATGACGTTGGAGTGGGTGAGCGCAATGCCTTTGGGCCTGCCGGTGGTGCCCGACGAGTACATGATGATGCACGTGTCGTCGGGCTGAACATCGGCCGAGCGACCCACCGGCGACGCACCGGCGAGCAGCGCCTCGTACTCGTCGCCGTCACCGCCCTCGGGCGTCACGGTCACGATGTGCTCGACGGACGTGAGCCGATCGGCGATGGCGTCGATACCCGGCCGGAGCTCCTCACCGACCACGAGAACCTTGGCCCCGCAGTCGTTGAGCACGTAATCCAACTCGTCGGCGGCGAGCCGGAAGTTGATGATCGCGTTGGCCGCGCCGAGCGACGCGGCCGCGAGCGTCATCTCGACACACGCCACGTGGTTCTTGTCGAGGAATGCCACCACGTCACCACGCCCGACGCCCCACGCACTCAACGCACCGGCCAACCGCTGGACCCTGTCGTACCACTGCGACCAGGTCCAACTGCGACTCAGATAGGTGACCGCTTCCTCGTCAGGCTTTGTGGCCGCCCAGTGGGCGGCCCGTTCGTCGAGAAACTGCGGAGCCGGCAAATCTGACATGTCCAGAGCGTGCCATGGCACGCGAGCCGTCAACCGGCTTTCGGATAAACCTGCTGCCCAGCCAGGAATGTGGCCTGTACTTCCAGGTCGGCGATGCTCTCCGGGGCTGTCGCGCGCGGGTCGGCCGAGACGATCACCAGGTCGGCGTACTTACCGACCTCGAGTGAGCCGATCACGTTGTCGGCGAACAACTGCCACGCGGCGTCGATGGTCTGCGCCCGGATCCCCTGTTCGACGGTGAGCCGCTCCTCGGGGGCGAGCACCCGGCCGCTCGGCGCGGTCCGGGTGACGGCCACGCTGATGTTGCGCAGAGGTTCCTCCGGGGTCACCGGCGGATCGTTGTGCAGCGAGATCCTCATGCCGGTCGCCACTGCCGAGCCCGCGGGCATCCAGCGCCCGCCGTGCTCGGGCCCGAACAGCCCGTCGACGAGGATGTCGCCCCAGTAGTGCAGATGGTCGACGAACATGCTGCAGGTGACCCCGAGGCCGTGCGCACGCTGCAACTGCTCGGGCGTGATCGCGCCGACGTGTTCCAGCCGCAGCCGGTGATCTTTTCGTGGCCAGCGCCCCAGTGCTTCCTCGTAGACGTCCAAAATGGTGTCCACGCCGGCGTCACCGTGCACGTGACAGGCCAGCTGCCAACCCTGCGGGAAAAACGTGCCCACGATCTCGGTGAGCTGTTCCTTCGTGTAGTTGGCGTGGCCGCACGAGCCGGGCACCACACCGATGGTCCGGGTGGCATCGGTGTCCAGGTACGGAAACGTCAGATCGATGTTGCCCACCCATGGCGACCCGTCGACCCAGATCTTGATGCCGACCTGGCGCACGATGTCGTCGCCCTCGGCCGGGCTGGCGTCGGTGTGCAGCGCGGCGGTCGACATCTCATAGGTGCGCAACCGCACCGTCAGCTGGTCGTGCAACTGCGCCAGCAACGGCCGGAACATCGGGTCGAACGCCATCTCCGAGCAGGTGGTCAAGCCGGCCCGGTTCAGCCGCGCGCATTCGGCGGCCAGCATCTCCGGATAGTCGCTGGCCGAGATGGCATCGCCGAGCAGCGGGAACACCGCCCCGGTTTCCTCGGCGGTGCCGTCGAGCTCCCCGTCTGCCGTGCGTCCGTACTTGGCGCCCTTGGGGTCCGGAGTGTCTCTGGTCAGCCCGGCACGGCGGGCGGCCGCGCTGTTGAAGAAGGCCTTGTGGCCCGAGTTGTGCACGATCACCAGCGGCGTGTCGGGCGCGATGCCGTCCAGCCAGGCCAGGGTCGGGTCGGGCAATCCGTCCTGCAGCAACGGATCCCAGCCGTTTAGGAACGCGCCATCGGCTCCGCGCTCGGCGACCTCGGCATTTATCGCGTCGAGCACCTCGCCGGCACTCGGCACGGTGACCGGGCGGATGTCGACGATACGGCCGGAAAGTGCGACCGCCTCCATCAGCGGATGACCATGTGCCTCAACGAAACCCGGCATGACGCAGCCATTGACCTCACGGACATCGGTGCGCTCCCCGACCCAGCCGGCCACGTCGGCCCGGGAGCCGACGGCGACGATGCGCCCGCCGGACACTGCGAGCGCCTCGGCAGTGGGTTGCGTGTCGTCGACCGTGAGGATGGTTCCGTAGAGGACGAGATCGGCGGACTCGCTCGGGCTGGTCATGCCCGGATGTTAGAGCGTCGCCCGTCTTCGAGGAGCCAATGCTGAAGATAGCGGTCATCAGGTGGCCGCAATCTTCAGCGCAAACAGCCGTGGCCTGCGGATTGAGAAATTTTCAGAAAGTTTTCGGCCTGTGTCGATTTTCGCGGGGTGCCGTTCGACGTAGTAACGAGGGCACGATAGGCCGAGCCCTTCCCGACGCACGAAGGAGACACAGAATGTCGCGCTACATGCTGATCATGCGGTCCACCCCCGAGGCCGAGGCCGCGATGGCCGAGGAGAACATCGACTTCGACGAGATCATCGCCCAGATGGGCCGCTACAACGAAGAGCTGATCAAGGCCGGTGTGATGCTGGCCGGCGAGGGCTTGACCGATCCCGACGAGGGCTTCGTCGTCGATTTCAACGCCGATCCCCCGGTGGTCACCGACGGGCCGTACACCGAGGCCAAGGAACTGTTCAACGGGTTCTGGATCCTGGAGGTGTCTTCCAAGGAGGAGGCCAAGCAGTGGGCCCGGAAGTGCCCGCTGGGATGTGGCGTGAAGCTGGAGGTCCGCCGGGTCAGCGAGACCGAAGAGTTTCCACAGGACAACGAGTGGGTCCAGAAGGAAATCCAGTGGAAGGCCGACCTCGCGGAAAAGGCGGCGAAGGCCGCCCGCGCCGCCGCCAACCGCTGATCCGAGCACAAGCCCCGGCGGTCCCTAACCCGCCGGGGCCCGGCTCCGCCCCCCACATCTCAGAGATTAGGCAGCGCGGACTTCGTGGACACGAGTACCGCACTACCTGTATTTCGGTCTGTATTTCGGTCCGCGATGACCTTGTGTTACATCCCACATCGGGGGATCGGCTCCGCAGTTTCTGGAACACGTTCTAGTCTGTAGTTCATGAGTGATGCGCTGCTGCACCATCCCATCCATTCCGGCCACCTCACCGTCAGTGCGCTCAAGCGCAACAAGGACAAGCCTGTGCTGTTCCTCGGCGACACCACCCTGACCGGTGGCGAGCTCGCGGAACGCATCAGCCAGTACATTCAGGCCTTCGAGGCGCTCGGCGCCGGCACCGGCGAGGGCGTCGGCCTGCTGTCCCTGAACCGGCCTGAAGTCCTGATGATCATCGGCGCCGGCCAGACCCAGGGGTACCGCCGGACGGCACTACACCCTCTCGGTTCGCTGGACGACCACGCCTACGTGCTGTCCGACGCCGAGGTGACGACGCTCATCATCGACCCCACCCCCGCGTTCGTGGAGCGGGCCCTGGGGTTGTTGGAGAAGGTGCCCTCGCTTCGCCAGGTGCTGACGATCGGCCCGGTGCCCGAAGCCCTGGCCGCGTCCAGCGCGTCGGTCTCCGATCTGACGGCCGAGGCCGCCAAGTACTCCCCGGTGCCGCTGACTGCCGCCGAACTCGCTCCCGACCACGTCGGCGGCCTCACCTACACCGGTGGCACCACCGGCAAGCCCAAGGGCGTGATGGGCACGGTGCGTTCGATCTCCACCATGACGACCATTCAGCTCGCCGAGTGGGAGTGGCCCGAGAACCCGCGCTTTTTGATGTGCACCCCGCTGTCACACGCCGGCGCGGCGTTCTTCACGCCGACCATCGTCAAGGGCGGCGAACTGGTGGTGCTGACCAAGTTCGACCCGGCCGAGGTGCTGCGCGTCATCGAGGAACAACGCATCACCGCGACCATGCTGGTGCCGTCGATGATCTACGCCCTGATGGACCACCCCGACTCGCACACCCGCGACCTGTCCTCGCTCGAGACCGTGTACTACGGCGCCTCGGCGATGAACCCGGTGCGGCTGGCCGAGGCGCTCAAGCGCTTCGGGCCGATCTTCGCGCAGTACTACGGCCAGTCCGAGGCACCGATGGTGATCTCCTACCTCGGCAAGAAGGACCACGACGAGAAGCGTCTGACGTCGTGTGGCCGGCCCACCCTGTTCGCGCGGACCGCGCTGTTGGATGCCGAGGGCAATCCGGTGCAGCAGGGCGAGGTCGGTGAGATCTGCGTGTCCGGGCCGCTGCTGGCCGGCGGTTACTGGAAGCTGGATGCCGCCACCTCGGAGACGTTCCGCGACGGCTGGCTGCACACCGGCGACATGGCCCGCGAAGACGAGGACGGCTACTGGTTCATCGTCGACCGGGTCAAGGACATGATCGTCACCGGTGGGTTCAACGTGTTCCCGCGTGAAGTGGAAGACGTTGTCGCCGAACATCCTTCGGTGGCCCAGGTGTGCGTGATCGGCACCCCCGACGAGAAGTGGGGCGAAGCCGTCACCGCGGTGATCGTGCTACGTCCCGACGCTGACTCCAGCGACGAGGCGGTGGCCACGGTGACCGCCGAGATCCAGGCCGCGGTCAAGGACCGCAAGGGCTCGGTGCAATCGCCCAAGCAGGTGATCGTCGTCGACTCCGTGCCGGTGACCGCACTCGGCAAGCCCGACAAGAAGGCCGTGCGCGCCCAGTTCTGGGAAGGTGCTGCCCGCGCGATCGGCTGATTTTCTCGGGCCTGCTTGCCCGCTTGCCCGCTTTGTCACTTGCCCGCTTTGTCACTTGCCCGCTTTGTCACTTGCCCGCTTTGTCACGCTGGAGTGGCGCTCGGTCACCAGTGCCACTCCAGCGTGACAGGGGGGTGACACGTCGCCATCGACCATCCAGCTTTGTCACGTTGGAGTGACTGTCGGCCACCAGTGCCACTCCAGCGTGACAATGGGCGCCCGTGACAAGGGGCGCCCGACAATGGGCGACGCGTCTGCTCGGCAGAATGGGTGAGGTGCCCGACGTACCCGCCACCTCCGCCGACATGCGCGCAACGCTCGACGCGGTCTGGCGGATGGAGGCGGCCAAGATCCTGGCCACGCTGACCCGCACCGTCGGCGATGTCGGTCTGGCCGAGGATCTCGCCTCCGACGCACTGCTCGACGCCCTCACGCAGTGGCCGCAGACCGGGGTGCCGCGAAACCCCGGGGCCTGGCTGACCACCGTGGCCAAACGAAAGGCCATCGACCACTGGCGGCGCGCGGAAAACCTCGACGCCCAGTACGCCGTGCTGGCCCACGACCTGGCCGAACATGTCGACGAGGCCTGGGACCCCGACCGCATCGACGACGACGTCCTGCGCCTCATCTTCATCGCCGCGCACCCGGTGTTGTCCCGCGAAGCCCAGGTCGCGCTGACATTGCGCATGGTCGGCGGGCTTAGCACCGAGGAGATCGCCCGGGCCTTCCTCATCTCGACCGCCACCGCGGCCGCGCGCATCACCCGGGCCAAGAAGACTCTGGCACAAGCCAACCCGCCCTTCGAGGTACCGCCGCGCGACGAATACCCGCACCGACTGTCGGCGGTGCTCTCGGTCATCTATCTGATCTACAACGAGGGCTACTCGGCATCCGCCGGACAGCGCTGGATCCGCGACGAATTGTGCACCGAGGCCCTGAGATTGGGGCGGGTGCTGGCCGCCCTGGTACCCGACGAACCCGAGGTCCACGGCCTGCTCGCCCTGATGGAGTTCCAGTCCTCACGCTTTGCGGCGCGCACCGATGCCGACGGCCGGCCCATCCTCCTGGAGGACCAGAATCGGGCCAGCTGGGACCGGGCGCAGATTCAGCGCGGCATCAAGGCCCTTGAGCGCTCCGCTATCGCACGGCAGCAACGTGGTTGGGGCCCATATGCGTTGCAGGCCGCGCTCGCCGAATGCCACGCAGTCGCCCCGACGGCGGCCGACACCGACTGGGCCCGCATCGTCGCCCTGTACGACGCGCTGCTGCAGATCACCCCGTCCCCGGTGGTCCAGCTCAACCGGGCGGTGGCCGTCGCCATGCACTCCGGCCCGCAGGAGGCATGGGAGATCGTCGACGGGATCGAGGGGCTGGACAGCTCGTACCTGCTGCCCAGCGTGCGCGGCGAACTGCTGTCCCGGCTGGGCCGGCACAGCGAGGCCGCCGAGCAGTTCGACCGGGCCGCCGCCCTGACCGACAACGAACGCGAGCGAGACGTACTGGCGAACAAGGCAATCCGCGAACGCGGCTGATCCCGGGCGGGGTCGTGGCACGATGGCGGACATGGTGTCGGCAGTGTTGTTCGACTTCTCCGGGACCCTGTTCCGCCTCGAGGAACAGGACAGTTGGTTCGCCGGGATGGCCGTCGACGAACGTGAGGTCGACGGCCACGTGCAGACCGAGTTGATGCGCCGGCTGACCGCCCCGACCGGACGGTCCGTGACCATGACCGACGAGCAGTACCAAGCCTGGGCCAACCGGGACCTGGCCCCGCACCTGCACCGTGAGGCCTATCTGCATGTGCTGCGGGAATCTGGGCTGGCCCACCATCACGCCGAATCGCTGTACAACCGGGTGATCGATCCGGCAAGTTGGACGGCCTACCCCGACACCGCGCGGGTCTTCAAAAGCCTGAAAGCACAGGGACTCCGGACGGCCGTCGTGTCCAACATCGCATTCGATGTACGTCCGGCCTTCACCGCGATCGGCGCCGCCGAGCACGTCGACGAGTTCGTGCTGTCCTTCGAAGTGGGTGCGGTCAAACCAGACCCGGCGATATTCACCACGGCACTGCAGCGCCTCGGTGTGCCGGCACAGGAAGCGCTGATGGTCGGCGACAGCGAGGAGGCCGACGGCGGTGCCCGTGAAGTCGGCTGCCAGTTCGCACTGGTCGATCCTCTGCCCACCGAGCAGCGGCCCGACGGGCTGATCACGGCCCTGCAGGCTGTCGGTATCCGCGCCTAGTGTGGAGTCATGGCTGACGACCAGATCCGGCCACCGTGGTGGCTGAAATACGTCAACAAGGTGATGATCGGGCTCAACAAGCTCGGCGTCGGCGGCGACAAGGGTCCCGTGGTGCTCACGGTGACGGGCCGCAAGAGCGGTAAACCCCGGTCGACGCCCGTCACCCCGATGACCGTCGACGGGCACCGCTACATCGTCGGCGGACTGCCGAAGGGCGACTGGGCCGCCAACGCCCGCGCTGCCGGCGAGGCCACCGTGCACCAGGGCCGCAAAGACCAGCGGGTCCGAGTGGTGGAGATCCCCGTCGAGCAGGCGCGGCCGCTGCTACGCCAATTCCCCGTCCTGGTGCCGACCGGTGTCGGGTTCATGCGCAATGCCGGGCTGGTGACCGGGCCCAATCCGGACGAGTTCGAGGCACTCGCCGGGCGCTGCCCGGTGTTCCGGTTGGACCCGATCTAGAGCCTGCCCGTCAGCTCAGGTGTGGGGCTTCCTTGATCTTGGAGTCCTGCTTGCCCACTGTCTGGCAGAAGGCCTGCACGGCCATCCGGGTTCCGGTGATCTCGAGCTGGGCTGGATCGTTGCCCTTCTCATCCTTGAGCATCTTGGACACGGCTTCGTCCTGGGTCTTCTCGTCCTGCCCGATGAAGTCCTTGCACTTGGTGTCACCACCGGTGATCGCAGGTGAACATCCGACGAGTGCAAGGCCGACAGCCAACCCCGAGAACAACACACCTGCCGACTTCTTCATTGTGGTCAACGTCGTCTCTTTCTGATCTGGTGATGCGCTGTACGCATCATCGCGCCAGGTTTTGTACCCCGCGACGGTACCTGTGAAACGTCGAGTTGCCCTCGCTCTACAGTCGAGCACGTGAGTGCAGACAACCCGTTCGACCCGACAGCCTGGGAGCCGGTGCCCGGCTTCGACGATCTGACCGACATCACCTACCACCGCCACGTCGCCGACGGCGCCCGGCAGCCCACGGTGCGGGTCGCGTTCGACCGGCCCGAGGTGCGCAACGCGTTCCGGCCGCACACCGTCGACGAGCTGTACCGCGTCCTCGACCACGCCCGGATGTCCCCCGACGTCGGGGTGGTGCTGCTGACCGGCAACGGCCCGTCGGCCAAGGACGGCGGCTGGGCCTTCTGCTCCGGCGGGGACCAACGCATCCGCGGGCGCTCCGGGTATCAGTACGCCGACGGGGAGACCGCCGAGACCGTCGACCCGGCCCGGGCCGGACGACTGCACATCCTCGAGGTGCAGCGGCTCATCCGGTTCATGCCGAAAGTGGTGATCTGCCTGGTCAACGGCTGGGCAGCCGGTGGCGGCCACAGCCTGCACGTCACCTGCGACCTGACCCTGGCCAGCCGCCAGCACGCCCGGTTCAAGCAGACCGATGCCGACGTCGGCAGCTTCGACGGCGGCTTCGGCAGCGCGTATCTGGCCCGCCAGACCGGGCAGAAGTTCGCCCGCGAAATCTTCTTCCTGGGCCGCGCCTACGACGCCGAGACCATGTACCAGATGGGCGCGGTGAACGACGTCGTCGACCACGCCGAGCTGGAGGCGGTCGGCCTGCAGTGGGCGGCCGAGATCAACGGCAAGTCGCCCCAGGCCATCCGGATGCTGAAGTTCTCGTTCAACCTGATCGACGACGGCCTGGTCGGCCAGCAGGTGTTCGCCGGAGAGGCCACCCGGTTGGCGTACATGACCGACGAGGCCGTCGAGGGCCGCGACGCGTTCCTGCAGAAGCGCGATCCCGACTGGAGCGGTTTCCCGCGCTACTTCTAGAAATGGAAACCCGTCTGGCCGTGCGGTGACTTAGCGAACGCGAGCACTTTGGCCGGGGTGACCCGGTAGACGATCGCCGCCTCACCGTCCGGATCGAAAACCTCGTCGTCGCAATCGAAATCCCAGTCGTCGCCGTACTTGCTCCGATAGGCATCGGCCAGGGTGGTCAACCGTTGCCGACCGGTCACCCGCGCGGCGGTCCCCTCGACCACGATGTCCAGGCCCGCATTCCACGTGTTGGTTCCGGTTGTGACGACGACGGCAGCGCCTGCCTGCAGGTTGCGGGCCTTCTGCTCGGAGGGCCCGGTGCAGAACACGAACGCATCGTCGGTCCACACCCCGACCAGTGGTGTGACGTGCGGCCGCCCGTCGCCGCGCACGGTGGTGAGCCAGTACAGCCCGGCGGCTTCGAGTGCGGCCGCGGCGGCCGGCCACGTGGTCGGTTCGGTCGCCTCGCTGAAGCGCTGGTCGAGCTTGCCGGTGATGGTCATAGCGATATCGACTCGGGAGGCGCCCACAAGTCATCGCGGAAAGGTAGGCGACCTAAACTCGGCGGATGAGCAAGAACCCGCTGCGCCGGCTCTCTGAGCAGGTGCTGTTGACGAGCATGCGCCCGCCGCTGACCGAACGGCTGCAGGCCCGTGACGATATCGATGTCGCAGGCAAGCGCATCCTGCTGACCGGCGCCTCGTCGGGCATCGGCGAGGCCGCAGCGGAGAAGTTCGCCGCGAAGGGAGCCACCGTCATCGCGGTGGCCCGCCGCCAGGAACTGCTCGACGACCTGGTCGGGCGGATCTCCGCCAAGGGCGGCGACGCCCACGCCCACGCGGTGGACCTGTCCGACATGGACGCCATCGACGAGCTGGTCGCCACCGTGGAACGTGACCTCGGCGGTGTCGACATCCTGATCAACAACGCCGGCCGGTCGATCCGGCGGCCGCTGGCCGAATCTCTGGATCGCTGGCACGACGTCGAGCGCACCATGACGCTCAACTACTACTCGCCGCTGCGGCTCATTCGCGGCCTGGCCCCGGGCATGCGGGAACGTCGGGACGGGCACATCATCAACGTCGCCACCTGGGGCGTGATGAACGAATCCTCACCGCTGTTCGCGGTGTACAACGCATCCAAGGCAGCGCTGGCCGCGGTCAGCCGGGTCATCGAGACCGAATGGGCCTCCGTCGGCGTGCATTCCACCACGCTGTACTACCCGTTGGTGAAGACCCCGATGATCGCCCCCACCCGGGCCTACGACGGACTGCCCGGACTGTCGGCCGCCGAGGCCGCCGACTGGATGCTGACCGCGGCGCGCACCCGGCCGGTACAGATCGCGCCACGGATGGCAGTGACCGCCAAGGCACTGAACACCGTGGCACCCGGTCTGGTCGACGCCCTGATGAAACGGCAACGGGTCCAACCGGTCTGACGTGTCGCACCGCGGCCGGCACCCGGCGGTGGTAGACAAGGGCTATGGAGATCCTGGCCAGCAGGATGTTGATCCGACCGGTCGATTACCCGAAGTCAGTGGAGTTCTACCGCGATGGGATCGGCCTGGCCATCGCCCGCGAATACGGTGCAGGCACAGTGTTTTACGCGGGCCAGTCACTGATCGAGCTGGCCGGGCACCATAGTCCCACCGAACCCGGGGTGTTCCCCGGGGCACTCTGGCTGCAGGTGCGCGACGTCTACGCCACGCAGGCTGAACTGGAAAGCCGCGGCGTGGCCATCGCCCGCGCCGCGACCCAGGAACCGTGGGGACTACACGAGATGCACGTGACCGATCCCGACGGCATCACCCTGATTTTCGTCCAGGTGCCCGACACTCATCCCCTGCGCCGGGACACCCGCGACTGAGTCAGCGCGCCGTTTTCCACCCCTGGGTTGTCGATCGGCACGATCAGCAGCCCTGCTGCAGAAATCGGCGATGCGCAGCCGTATGCGGCAATAGCGTCAGCGCGTCGGGGTCGACAGCGGCCAACCCACCGAGGCCAGCCGCGCCGCGACCTGGTTGACCTCTTCTGGAAGCGGTTCCTTGTCGATGACGTTCTGCACCGCGCCCCGGATCTCGTCGTCGGTGACAGGGCTGTCCCCGTCCGAGGAGCGCAGGATGTCGTGGGTGGCCCGGACCACCTCGTCCTCGGACAGCGACCGGGTCAGCAGCGCCAGCAGGGCGAACTGGTCCTTGTGCGGCACGCCCTCCGGATAGCCGGCCCGCAACCAGCTCAGCACGTTGTCGAGGAAGCTCGTCGTTTCGGTCATGCTGCGCTCACTTACCCGGAATGAACGGGACGGGGTTTAATCCGAAGTGATGAATGATCGTGGTCTTGGTGATCCACAGGATCGCGATCACGATCACCGCGGCGACGACGGCGAAGAGCGCCAGACCGAGGAACTTCAGCACCGGGTTGGGCGCCACGACGGTGCCGTCCTCGTGAGTGCCGCCGGCGCCGTTCGAGTAGGCCACCAGACCTGTGGCGAACACCGCAGGCAGACCGGCTCCGAGGATCAACCCCACAACCAGCACCTTGAAGATGGAGTCCACATAAATCATCAGCTGATTCCTTAGCTAGATCCGGTCAGACTGCGGCTTTGTCGACTGTGGCGGCAGGCTTGCCGGCCTCACGCACCTCGGCCGGCACGACCGAGTTGGTGGAGTCATCCCAATCGGCATTGACGTTCTTGTGGTCGACCTTCTGTTGCTGGGCGCGCCACCACATGTATCCGGACAGGGCGACCAGGATCAGGAAGATCAGGCCGTCGCCGGCGAGCGCCGCCCCGGTGAGCGACTCGACACCGTGCGACAGCCAGAAAGCCAGCGCGCCGACGATTCCGGCGGCGGGCAGCGTGATCAGCCAGGCCATCGCCATGCGTCCTGCCACGGCCCAGCGCACCTCGGCGCCGGGCTTGCCGACGCCGCTACCGAGGATCGAGCCGGTGGCGACGTGAGTTGTGGACAGCGCCATACCCGCGGCGCTGGAGCTCAAAATGATTGCGGCCGAGGATGCTTCGGCGGCCAGCCCCTGCGGGGATTCGATCTCGACCAGGCCCTTGCCCAGCGTGCGGATGACGCGCCAGCCGCCGATGTAGGTGCCGAGGCCGATGGCCAGTGCGCAGGAGGCGATGATCCAGAACGGAAGACCGTTCTCCTTCACATCCCCGGTGAGGTGCCCGGTGGTGATGAGGGCGAGCGCGATGACACCCATGGTCTTCTGTGCGTCGTTCGTTCCGTGCGACAGGGCGACCAGCGAGGCGGTGGCGATCTGTCCCCAACGGAAACCCTGCTCGCGGCGCTTCTTCAGCACGTTGCGGGTGATGCGGTAGACCAGCCAGGTTCCGGCCGCAGCGACCAGGCAGGCGATGAACGGAGCCGCGATCGCGGGGATGAGCACCTTCTGGAGGACGCCGGACCAGTTGACCCCGGACAGTCCGATAGCTGCCAGCCCGGCGCCGATCAGACCGCCGAAGAGCGCGTGCGACGAGCTGGACGGAATGCCGAAGAGCCAGGTCAACAGGTTCCACAGGATGCCGCCGATCAGGCCGGCGAAGATGATCGTGAGACCCGTCGAGGCATCGATGCCGGATACCAGCGACCCCGTCTTGCTGTCCTGAATCTTGAGCACCGATGTGGTGACCGTGACGGCCACCTCGACCGAGAGGAACGCGCCGACCAGGTTGAGGACACCCGCCAGGATCACAGCGGTCTTGGGCTTCAGCGCCCCCGTGGCGATCGAAGTGGCCATTGCATTGCCGGTGTCGTGAAAGCCGTTTGTGAAGTCAAAGGCCAGTGCTGTTGCTATCAACAGCACCAGGACGATCAGCTCAGCGCTCATGGCGGTAATTCTGTCGGACCATTGGCGTTTTTGACCAGCCGGAAACACCTCGCTGAGCTGGGAATTCGAATACGCTACGAATGAGTTCACCGAGTGTTCATCTGTCCACCCCGGTTTGTTCGCCGGGGCGGTTTGCCGATCTCCGAGCGGGCTATAAGTTCACTGCGAGCCAGAGTCGGCCGGCACCACTAACATCAATGCGGTCCTCCGACTCAAACTCGTATGTCCGGTGGAACGTCGCTCGGGTGCATCAGGAGTAGGCACAGTGAACGCTTTTCTCGCGAAGATCGCGGCCTGGCTGAACGCCGGGTACCCCGAGGGGGTGCCCGGACCAGACCGGGTGCCGCTGTTGGCGCTGCTGACCCGGCGCCTGACGAACGACGAAGTCAAAGCAGTCGCACGGGATCTCATCGATCGCGGTGATTTCGATCACATCGACATCGGCGTGCTGATCACCCAGATCACCGACGAGCTGCCCCGCGTGGAAGACGTCGAACGGGTACGGCAACGACTCGCCGCCAAGGGCTGGCCGTTGGACGATCCGCGCGATGCCGAGGATTCCGTCGGCACCGATGAGACCGGCCGCACCGACGGTGACGACCCGAAAGAGCCAGGGGGCCCGGCATAGCCGTTCTCCGCCCCGTCTCCGTCGGATCTGCGACGGGTCCGTTGCTGGCGGTCCTCGATGACGTCCTGACCGGACGCGAGTCGGCGATCCTGCCCGTGCCCGCAGACGACGAGCGTCAGAGTTCCCTGCTGACAACCACTTTGCGCGCCGGCGAGGAGATCGACGACGACGTCGCCCTGGTGATCTCAACCTCGGGCACCACCGGCAAACCCAAAGGCGCGTTGCTGACCGCGGCGGCGTTGCGATCCAGCGCCGAGTCCACCCACGCCCGGTTGGGTGGTGCGGGCCGGTGGCTGCTGGCCCTGCCCGCCTATCACATCGCCGGCCTGCAGGTGCTGGTGCGCAGCGTACTGGCCGGTACCACGCCCGTCGCCATCCCGGCCTCCTTCGAACCGGGCGAGTTGCCTTCGGCGGTAGCCGCTTTGGGCAGTGGGCGCCGCTACGCCTCGCTGGTGGCGGTACAGCTGGACAAGTCCCTTCAGGACCCGGCCGCCGCGGAAGCGCTGGCCGGACTCGATGCCGTGCTGATCGGCGGCGGACCGATGCCGGCCGGTGTGGCCGAACGGGCCCGAGCGGCGGGGGTGAACGTGGTCCGCACCTACGGGATGAGCGAGACCGCAGGCGGCTGTGTGTACGACGGTGTGGCGCTCGACGGTGTGAAGGTGCGGATTGACAACTCCCGCATCCTGCTCGGCGGCGCCACCGTAGCCAAGGGGTATCGCAACCCGGTCACACCCGATCCGTTCGCCGAGCCCGGCTGGTTCCGCACCGATGATCTTGGTTCCGTGGATGATTCGGGTGTGATCAGGGTCTTGGGCCGGGTCGACGACGCGGTCAGCACCGGAGGGCTGACGGTACTGCCGCAACTGGTCGAATCGGCACTGGCCGGCCACCCGGCGATCGCCGACTGCGCGGTGTTCGGGGTGCCCGACGAGCGGCTCGGTCAGCGGGTGGTGGCCGCGCTGGTGCTGGCTCCTGGTGCGACAGCCCCCGACGTGGCCGAGTTACGGGCCCAGGTGTCCCAGACGCTGGATGCCACCGCGGCACCGCGCGAAGTGCACATCGTCGACGAGTTGCCCCGCCGCGGCATCGGCAAGCTGGACCGCCGGGCGCTGGCGGCCCGCTACAGCTGAGCGCAGGACGCCCAAAACAACGCCATGGCTGTTCCCCGGCACGGAGAACGACCACTGCGTTGTTACCGCGGGAGCATCGCCGCAACCACGGAGCCGGAATTTCACTTGTCGGCTTGGGCATGATGGAGACATGCGCCGAGAAGTGACCTCCGCGGACGAGCTGCGCGCCATCGTCGGGCAACCCACCCCAGCCGTCGCAAAGAAGGTGACCGACCGCCTGTCCGAAGCGCAGCAGGGCTGGCTCAAGCAGTCACCCCTGGGTTTCGTGGCGACCACCGATGCGCACGGTCGCGTCGACGTGTCCCCGAAGGGCGACCCGCCTGGATTCGTCCAGATCATCGACGACACCACGATCGCGATCCCGGAACGGCCAGGCAACCGGCGCGTCGACGGCTTCCTCAATGTCCTGCAGCGGCCGCACGTGGGCACGGTGTTCGTCATCCCCGGCCGCGGCGACACCCTGCGAATCAACGGCTCCGCCCGGATCCTTTCGGACGCCGATTATTTCGATGCCATGGTGGTGGACGGCAAGCGGCCGATCCTGGCTCTGGAAATCGACATCGAAGAGGTGTTCTTCCACTGCCCGAAGGCGTTCCTGCGCTCCGACGCCTGGAAACCCGAGAGCTGGAATCCGACGGCGGTGCCCTCGGTGGCGCAGATGGCCAAGGCCTTCAAACCCGACCAGACCCAACAGGAACTCGACGCGTATTACCGCGAGGACAACCTGCGCAAGATGCTCTACTGAACCGCCGCAACCGGTTTCACCAGGATCGCCCGCGTGTACAGCAGCTGGAATCCTCGACGCTGCACGTTCTGCTGTGACTTCGAGCCGGGAGCCGTCGTCACCACGGCGATCTCGCATCCGGCGTCGGCGGCCTCGGCCAGCCGCGCCGCCAGCAGCGCGGCCTGCACCCCGCGGCGCCGGTAGGCCGGCGCGGTCGCGGCTCCGGCCAGCTGAGCGATCCCGCCGCTCAGCCGCATCATCCCGCCGCCGGCGACCGCTCCGCCATACAGCGCGATATACGCTGTGGCCCCGGCCTTTTCCATGTCCCGTTCGGCCCTCTCGATGATGTCGGCAGGGAACTGCTCATGGCTGACCGGGCCTTCCCCGTCCGGATGAGCGAAGCCCTCCACCACGACGTTCACCCACGCGGTGAGATCGTCGGCCCGGCGCACATCCACCTCCGTCGCCAACGGGGCCTCGACGGCGATCGGGCGGCCGAGGACGTTCTCGAACTCGGCGAGGCGATAGCCGCGGCCGGACAACAGCGCGGTGATCTCGGGATCGGCGAGATTGGACAGTTCGACCCGGGTTTCGCTGCCCCTGGCCGCGAAGGCCCGTTCGATCTCGCCCAGCACGGCCTCGTCGGGCACGCCGTCGAAGCCGAGGCCGACCAGCTTGTTCATCGGCGACTCAGCCTCGGCGAAACAGGCGAATCCGCCGGCGACCGGCAGCACCAACCCGTCGGCACCACGGTCGCCCGCGGACCGGGTCGCCGCGACGATCAGGTCCGACTCGGCTTTCTCGATCCGGCGGGCCAGCTCGACCCCGCAAAACAGTTGTCCTGTACCAGCGTCCGAATCATCGTAGATAGCCACGTCGATATTGTGCCCGCACAGGCATTTCCGAAACGTCCCGACATCGTGTCGGTCAGCGCGGCGGCCCGGCCGGCTCCCAATACTGCATCGCGGTGTCGAGCTCATCGCTGTCGAGCGCCTTCACCGGAATGCACGATTGGCCGGCGTGGTAGCGCATGCCGGCCAGCAGGATGGCCACATAGCGACGCCACAGTTCGGCATCGACATTGCCGGCGAATTCGCTGACCGTGCCGGCCAGAAGCCCGAAGATCGGCATGTCCGTGGACGACAGCTCCGGACGTAGATAACCGTCACGCTGGGCCCGCTCCACCAGTTTGGTCAACACCGGGACGAGCTGCTCCTGGCAGGCCTTGACCCGGTCGCACCCATAGGACTTGCTGAACGCGATTTCCCGCAATCCCCGGTCAGTCGCCGTGATCTCGCACATCTTCTCGACGTACCAGGCGAATCCCTGCCACGAATCTTCTTGTTGCAGCGCAGATTCTGCCAGCGCAGTGAGCTGCTCCATACCGTCGACGAAGATGGCCGCGATGAGCTCTTCCTTCGTCGCGAACCGTCGGTACACCGTGCCCACCCCGACATTGGCGTAGCGCGCCACATCGTTGAGCGTCGCCTCAAGACCTTTCTCGGCAAACAGCTCCCTCGCAGCGTCGAGCACCCGCTGACGATTGCGCTCTGCGTCCTTGCGCAGCACGGGTCTTGTTTCCTCGGTCATATCTCTCTGTCCAAAGTGAGCGGCGTCATAAGTGGATTGATCCTATCCACTTATTCGGATAACTTTACGCCTCGAAGTGCGTAGGACGCCTAACAGCAGGGTTGTCGCGATCGCATCGAAAACGTCGGGAGGCCCACCAGTGACACCTGTCATCGAAACGCCCGCCGCGGGCCTCCTCTCGGGGCCGCCGCGATGCTGAAGGCCATCCGCCGAATCTGGCTCCCCGTACTGATCGTCATCGCGATGGGGGCCGGCGTGCTGATCGTGATGAACGTCCGCAAGGTCTTCGGCGCACATCCGGTGATTATCACCGACACCACCTCGGACAACGCCGAAGACTTCAACCCCAAGTTCGTGAAGTACGAGATCTTCGGAACGGGCGGCACCGCCGTCATCAACTACATGGACCTCGAAGGCAAACCCCAGCGCACCGGAACCGTGCCGCTGCCATGGTCTTTGACCCTGCAAACCACATTGCCGTCGGTGCAACCCAACATCATGGCGCAAGGCGACGGAAGCAGCATCAGTTGCCGAGTCACCGTCGATGACGAGGTCAAAGAAGAGAGAACGGCTACTGGATTGAACGCACAAACCTTCTGCTTTGTGAAGGCAGCATGAGCAGCCACACGGAAGAAACCCAGACCGACGACACCCCGACCGACGCCATCCCAACGGGACGCCATGCGGCACCTCCGCATCCGATGCTCCCGCGATTCATCCGGGCCTTCGCCCTGCCGATCATCCTGATCTGGATCGTGATCGTCGCACTGCTCAACACCGTCGTGCCGCAACTCGAGGTCGTCGGCAAGATGCGCGCGGTGTCGATGAGCCCCAACGACGCACCGTCGATGATCGCCATCAAAGAAGTCGGCAAGAAGTTCCAGGAGTACGACACCAGCAGCTCGGTGATGGTCGTCCTCGAAGGTGACAAGCCACTGGGCCTCGAAGCGCACATGTTCTACGACCAGATGGTTCGGGACCTGCGCGCAGACACCACCCACGTGCAGCATGTGCAGGACTTCTGGGGCGACACCCTGACGGCCAAAGGCGCCCAGAGCCGCGACGGCAAGGCCGCCTACGTGCAGGTCTACATCGCCGGCGACCAGGGCGAGACGCTCGCCAACGAGTCGGTTGAGGCGGTGCGGCGCATCGCCACCGAAAGCCCCGCGCCGGATGGCGTGAAGGCGTACGTCACCGGATCGGCAGCCTCCAGCACCGACCAGAACATCGTCGGCGACGAGAGCATGGAGCTGATCGAGCTCGTCACCTTCGGCGTCATCGCCGTCATGCTGCTCGGCGTGTACCGATCGATCATCACCACACTGATCGTGCTGTTGATGGTTGTGCTCGAATTGTCCGGCGCCCGTGGACTTGTCGCACTTCTGGGCTATCACAACTTCTTCGGCCTCACGACGTTCGCGACCAACATGCTGGTGACCTTGGCCATCGCCGCGGCCACCGACTACGCGATCTTCCTGATCGGCCGATATCAGGAAGCACGAAGATCCGGCGAGGACAAGGAAGCGGCCTACTACGACATGTTCCACGGCACGGCCCATGTCGTGCTCGCGTCGGGTCTGACCATCGCCGGTGCCACGTTCTGCCTGCACTTCACCCGCCTGCCGTACTTCCAGACCATGGGCATTCCACTGGCGATCGGAATGACGATGGTAGTCGCCATGGCACTGACCCTGGGACCGGCCGTCATCTCGGTGGCCAGCCGATTCGGCAAGATCCTCGAGCCCAAGCGGCATTCGAAGTCCCGCGGGTGGCACCGGGTCGGCACCGCCACCGTCCGTTGGCCGGGTGCAATCCTGGTGTGCGCCATCGTCGCGGCATTGGTCGGTCTGCTCGCCCTGCCCGGCTACCACACCACCTACAACGACCGCATCTTCCTGCCCAAGGACGTGGGGACGAACGTCGGATACGACGCCGCGTTCCGGCACTTCTCGCAGGCGAAGATGAACCCGGACCTGATGATGATCGAGTCCGACCGGGATCTGCGGAACCCGGCCGATTTCCTGGTCATCGACAAGATCGCCAAGGCCCTCAAGAACGTGCACGGCATCGCCCAGGTACAGACCATCACCCGTCCCGACGGCGATCCGATCAAGCACTCGACGATCCCGTACACGCTGGGCCAGAGCGGTACGACCCAGCTGATGAACAACGACTACGCGCAGACCAACCTGCAGAACATCCTCGATCAAGCTGAGGATCTGCAGACCAGCATCGACGCAATGACCGAGATGATGAGCATCCAGACGGATCTCGCTGCGGTGTCACAGCGCATGGCCGACAAGATGAAGACGACGTCGGGCGACATGAACGACGTCCGGGATCACCTGGCTGACTTCGACGACCAGTTCCGGCCGCTGCGCAACTACCTGTACTGGGAACCGCACTGCTTCGACATCCCGATGTGCTGGTCCATCCGGTCCATCTTCGACGCCCTCGACGGCATCAACACGATGTCCGACGACTTCCAGGACCTGGTTCCCGAGATGCAGCGCATGGCCGACCTGATGCCCAAGATGGTCGCCACGATGCCACGGCAGATCCAGTCGATGAAGCATCAGAAGCAGATGCTGCTGAACCAGTATCAGGTGCAGAAGGCCCAACAGGATCAGACGATGGCGATGCAGAACACCGCCACCGCCATGAGCGAAGCGTTCGACACGGCCAAGAACGACGATTCGTTCTACCTGCCGCCGGAGGCGTTCGATACCGCCGACTTCCAGCGGGGCCTCAAGCTGTTCATGTCGCCCGACGGACATGCGGTGCGGTTCACCATCATTCACCAGGGTGATCCGCTGACTCCGGAAGGCACCGCACGCATCGAACCGATGAAGGTCGCGGCAACCGACGCCATCAAGGGCACACCGTTCGAGGGGGCCAAGATCTACCTCGGCGGCAGCTCGGCGACGTACTACGACATGCAGAAGGGTGCCGACTACGACCTGATCATCGTTGCCGCAGCGGCACTGATCCTGATCTTCATCATCATGTTGGTGCTCACCCGCGCCGTGGTGGCTTCTGCGGTGATCGTGGGCACGGTGGTGTTGAGCCTTGCCTCGGCCTTCGGCCTGTCGGTACTGCTCTGGCAACACATCGTGGGTATCCCCCTGCACTGGATGGTGATGCCGATGTCGGTCATCGTCCTGCTGGCCGTCGGCGCGGACTACAACCTCCTGCTCGTCTCACGAATAAAGGAGGAAATCCACGCCGGGCTGAAGACCGGAATCATCCGGGCCATGGTCGGTACCGGCGCCGTGGTGACCTCCGCGGGCCTGGTCTTCGCCTTCACCATGGGATCGATGGCGGTAAGCAGTTTGATCGTTATCGGTCAGGTCGGAACGACGATCGGCTTAGGCTTGCTATTCGACACGCTTGTGGTTCGGTCGCTGATGACACCGTCCATCGCCACGTTGCTCGGGCGCTGGTTCTGGTGGCCTCAGCGGGTCCGTCAGCGTCCGCTGCCACAACCGTGGCCGAAGCCCGTCCAACGAGACCCCGAGGAGGCCCTGGCCTGATGAAACGCCTGATCATTGCCCTGTCGATCTGCGCCGCAACCGGTCTCGCCGTCGCGGCACCGGCCTCGGCCGATCCGGACACCGATTTCGCCAATGAGCTGCACACCTTCGGTATCTACGGGCAGCGGGACTACAACGCCTGGATCGCCAAGATCATGTGCAAGCGGCTGCACAACGGCGTCGACCACACCGCCCAGGACTCGGTCGGCTTCGTGAAGAAGCAACTGGCCAAGGACAGCACCGACGCGCAGGCGTGGCAGTTCCTCGGCACCGCCATCAACTACTACTGCCCCGATCAGCGATTCGTCTACGAACAGGCCGCGCACTAACCAACCGTGGGAGCACCATGTCCAACCGCACGAGCGTCAAGAACCTGATCCGCACCGGCGTGGCCACCTGCGCCGTCGCAGGCAGCCTGGCCGGCGCCGGCATCGCAAGCGCCGACGCCACCGACGACTACCCGATCCCCAACCGGATCCTGCGCACCCCCTGCACCGCCGAACAGATCATGGCCGCCGCCCGCGACGTCGAACCGGTCTACTACGAGCGCTACATGATCGACTACAACAACAAGCCCGTCGCCGACCAGCAAGGCGCCCAGGAGCGCATCCACTGGTTCTTCTCCATGGACTACGCCGGCCGCCGCCAGTACTCCGAGAACATGGCCACCAACGCCTTCTTCGAGAACATGTCCTGGCGCTGGCCGAACTGGGCCAAGCTGTTCTTCAACAACAAGGGCGTCGCGGCCAACACCACCGACGTCTGCCAGAACTACCCACCCAACGACATGTCGGTCTGGGACTGGCACTGACGCAGGCGCAGCAGCCGGCCGGGCTCAATCCGGCCGGCTCAGTCCGGCAGTGAGTTGCTCAACCGCTCGGTGGCAGCCAGGTAGTCCTCGATGAAATCGCGGACCACCTCGCGGGTCGGCTTGACCTTGTTCATCAAGCCCACGCCCTGCCCGACGAAATAGGTAGCCAGCGCCTGTGCGCCCGGATGCCCCTGGGCGGCAAGCACATCCACGCGCCGGATGATCGGCTCGGCCAACATGTTCTGCAGCGGTAGTGGAAGGGTCTGGTGGCCACCGGCATTCGGCTGCCAGGCGTCGGTCCACTCAGATTTGAGCTGACGGGCGGGCTTGCCGGTCCGCCCCGTCGAGCGCACGGTGTCCCGCGAGGTCGCGTCGAGCATCTTCTGCACGGTGTGCGGCGCGGTCTCGGCCTCCTCGGTGGTCAGCCACACCGACCCCGTCCACGCACCGGCGGCGCCCATCGCCACGGCCGCGGCCATCTGCCTGCCTGTCACGATGCCGCCGGCCGCCAGCACCGGGATGTCACTGTCCGCCTGCTCCAGCGTCTCCAGCACCTCCGGGACGAGCACCAGCGTGCTGACCTCGCCGCAGTGCCCGCCGGCCTCGGTGCCCTGCGCGACAATCAGATCCACGCCGGCCTGCACCTGCTTGAGGGCGTGCTCGCGGGCACCCACCAGCGCGGCCACCGGGACACCGCGCTCGCGGCCGGCCTCGATCATGTAGTCCGGCGGCACCCCGAGCGCGTTCGCGATCAGCTTGATCGGATGGCTCATCGCGACATCCAGCAACTCCCGGCCCGTGTCACCGGACAACGAGGATCCGCCGAAGCGCTGCTTGGCCTCGGGCTCGATACCGTGATCGGCCAGCAGTTGCGCAACGAACTCGCGGTACTCGGCGGGAATGCGGTCGGTGAGCTGTCCCCGCGACAGTTTCTCGCCCTTGCCCTCGAACTTCGCCGGCACGATGATGTCGGCGCCATACGGCTTTCCGCCGACCTGCTCGTCGATCCAGGACAGCTCCTGGTCCAGCTGCTCGGGGGTGTAGGCCGTGGCGCCCAGCACGCCGAAGCCCCCGGCGTTGGTCACCGCGGCCACCACGTCACGGCAGTGACTGAAGGCGAAGAGCGGAAAGTCGATACCGAACTGCTCACAGATCGCGGGTTTCACCCCGTCAGTATTGGCACCCCGACTTGACGGGTGTCAAGAGGGGGTCCGATCTCAGGCCGTCACGGCAGCTCGAACGGCAGCTTCACCCCGTCGTGGGCCAGACAGTGCGTGCAGGCGCGCTCGGCATCGACGCCCTCCAGCGCTTCGTGCACCAGCTTCTTGAACGGCACCAGGTTGCGCTCGAATTCGGCGAAGACGTCCACCGTCGTCACCCCCGAGCCCGTCTCGATCCCGGCGTCCAGGTCCGTGACCAAAGCGATTGCCGCATAACACATCTCAAGCTCACGGGCCAGCACAGCCTCGGGATAGCCGGTCATGTTGACCAGGGTGAAGCCCTGATCGGCGAACCACCGGCTCTCGGCCCTGGTCGAGAACCGCGGCCCCTGGATCACCACCATGGTGCCGCCGTCGACCACACCGGGAAGCCCGGCCGCCGTGGACCGCAATGCCGGGCAGTACGGATCGGCGAAGCCGACGTGGATACCGCCGGAATCGAAGTACGTGTCAGCGCGGGCACGGGTGCGATCCACCAATTGATCGGGAACCACGATCGAACCGGGACCCAACTCCTCGGTCAGGCTGCCCACCGCGCACGGACCGAAGACACGTCGCACCCCCAGCATGCGCAGCGCCCACATGTTGGCCCGGTACGGAACCGTGTGCGGCGAGTACTCGTGGTTGACCCCGTGCCTGGGCAGGAACGCCACCTCGTGCCCGCCCACCGCGCCGACCGTGATCGGTGCGCTCGGTGCGCCGTACGGGGTGTCCACGGTGACGGTGCGGGCCTCGGGCCCGAAGAACGAATAGAACCCGCTACCGCCTATGACACCGAGCATGCAGCGTTATTCGCCCTTGTCGGGGGTCACGACGTCCGCCGGGACGTCGGCGTCATTCGCGGGCTTCGGGGCGACGAAGTCATCGTCGAAGTCGTCGTCGAAATCCTCGTTGGCCTTGCGGGCACCGTCGGCGATCTCGAAGACATCGGTGGCCAGGCCACCGATGGCCGTCGCGACATCCTTGACGGCGGTGGTGATGATCGAGGTGACCTGCCCGACCGTCGAGGCCACGGCCTCCACGGATTCCTGCAGCACGTCCTTGCCGATCTCGGTCTTACTGAGCTGCTCCTTCATGACGCTCAGTGTAAGAGTCCGCGCGGTGACGCACTCGGCGAGCTCATACGATGACCGTCGTGGCCAGTTTCGCGCAATGGATCGAGGGTGCCCGTCCCCGCACCCTGCCCAACGCCGTCGCCCCGGTGCTCGCCGGCACCGGCGCCGCCGCCTGGATGGGGTCGGCGGTGTGGTGGAAAGCGTTGCTGGCATTGGTCGTATCGCTCGCGCTGATCATCGGCGTCAACTACGCCAACGACTACTCCGACGGCATCCGCGGCACCGACGACGTGCGATCGGGGCCGTTGCGGCTGGTGGGCTCCAAGCTGGCCTCACCGCGGGCCGTGCTGACCGCGGCCCTGGTGAGCCTGACGGTCGGCGCGGTGGCCGGACTGGCGCTTGCGGCGTTCAGCGCGCCGTGGCTCATCGCGGTCGGCGCCGTGTGCATCGCCGGGGCCTGGCTCTACACCGGCGGCAAGAAGCCCTATGGCTACCTCGGCCTGGGTGAGGTGGCCGTGTTCATCTTCTTCGGGCTGGTCGCCGTGCTGGGCACGCAGTACACCCAGGCGCTGCGCGTCGACTGGGTCGGACTGGTCGCGTCGGTCGCCATGGGCTCGCTGTCGTCGGCGGTGCTGGTGGCCAACAACCTGCGAGACATCCCCACCGACAGCCAGTCCGGCAAGATCACGCTGGCCGTGCGCCTCGGCGATGCCCGCACCCGGCTGCTGTATCAACTGCTGGTCGCCGTGGCCCTGGTACTGCCCCTGGTGCTGATGCTCGCCACGCCGTGGTGCGCGGTGGGCCTGCTCGCCGCGGTGCCTGCGGTGCGGGGACTGCGGCCGGTGCGCGACGGCAGCACCGGCGCCCAGCTGATCCCGGTGCTTCGCGACACCGGGCTGACCATGCTGGTGTGGTCGATCGCGGTGTCCCTGGCTCTGGTCCTGGGTTAGCGGGCGCTCCCCCGCGCGTGCCTCAGGCTTCGCGGGCGCTCCCGCGTCGCCGATTTCTACCTGTGGGCTGCGATACGTCGACACCCACGCCCCAGAGGTAGAAACCGGCGAGTTGCGCTTACGCCGCGTTGTCCAGGAGTCCGACGATGTCTTCGCGCAGCTCGCGGGTATCGACATGCTCTGCGATCAGGGCAACCGTGTGATCGTCGCCGCCCCGAAGGATTCCCAGCAGGATGTGCTCGGATCCGATGTAGCCGTCCTTGTGTGCCAACGACTCCCGCAATGCCAGCTCCAGCACCTTCTTCGCGGGCTTGGTGAAGGGGAGGTGGCCCCGGCGCCTGCGCCGACGTCCGCTGCTGCGCAGCGCGTTGTCGAACGCGCCGTCGCCGAACGCGCGGTCGACGTTGTCGCGCACGGCCCGGAGGTCGATCCCGACCGACCGCAACGCCTCGGCGTCGCCATCGAACGATTCGTCGCCAGGCGCGTCGGCGGCCACCAACTTGGCACGAACCACATCAGATGTCAGGCCGAATCCGGCCAGCAATGCCGACAATTCACGTCCGGAGCTCTGCAGTACCCCGACCAGGATGTGCTCCGGCCGGATGTCGTTGGCCGACAGTTCTCGGGCCTCCTCCTGGGCCAGTACTACCGCTACGCGCGCATGGCGACTGAACCGTTCGAACACGTCATCCCCTCCGATTGTGCTTTTGGTGCACGGCCTGACGGCTGACCTCAAGGGCATCAGCGATGGCCTGCCAGCTCCAGCCCTGGTCTCGAGCGTTGGCGACGTGGATGGCCTCCAATCGCTCCTGCAGACGCTGCAGGGCCCGCACCGCGCGTAGTCCGACGGCGGGGTCTGCGCTGCCGGCGCCATCGGTGATCAGCTCATCGACATCACTCACCATGTCAACGTAACTTGACATCGGACAGGCGTCAAGAAAAGTTGACACGGCGCGGCGCAGCCTGCAGCTCTCATCCCCCCACAGCACCAGCGGTATTGCACTAACGTGGCCGTCGGCCTGCAATGCCGACCATCTGGGGGATGCGCATGACCATTTCGACCGAGGCGCATCAGCCCGCACCGTCGGGCCGCGCCGAAACCCGTCGGGCCATCTGGAACACCATCCGGGGTTCGTCGGGCAACCTCGTCGAGTGGTACGACGTCTACGTCTACACGGTGTTCGCCACGTACTTCGAAGCGCAGTTCTTCGACAAGGCCGACAAGAACGCCACCGTCTACGTCTACGCGATCTTCGCTGTCACGTTCCTCACCCGCCCGATCGGTTCATGGTTCTTCGGCCGCTTCGCCGACCGGCGTGGCCGGCGCGCCGCACTGACCGTCAGCGTCTCGCTGATGGCCCTGTGCTCGCTGGTGATCGCACTCGTGCCGTCGCGCGAAACCATCGGTGTCGCAGCGCCGGTCATTCTCATCCTGTGCCGGCTGGTGCAGGGCTTCGCGACCGGCGGCGAGTACGGCACCTCGGCGACCTACATGTCCGAGGCCGCCACCCGGGAGCGGCGCGGCTTCTTCTCGTCGTTCCAGTACGTGACCTTGGTGGGCGGTCACGTGCTGGCGCAGTTCACCCTGCTGATCATCCTGACCTCCTTCAGCACCGAGCAGGTCCACGAATTCGGTTGGCGCATCGGCTTTGCCATCGGCGGCGTGGCCGCGATCGTGGTGTTCTGGCTGCGGCGAACGATGGACGAATCGCTGTCGGAGGAACAACTCGAAGCCATCCGGGAAGGCAAGGACAAGAGCGCAGGGTCGCTCTCCGAACTGCTCACCCGCTACGCAAAGCCTCTGCTGCTGTGCTTCCTGATCACCATGGGCGGCACGCTGGCGTTCTACGCCTACAGCGTCAACGCTCCTGCCATCGTGAAGACCACCTACAAGGACCAGGCGATGACGGCGACCTGGGTGAACCTGGTCGGGCTGATCTTCCTGATGGCGATCCAACCCGTCGGCGGAATGATCAGCGACAAGGTCGGCCGCAAACCGCTGCTGGTGTTCTTCGGCGTGGGCGGGGTGATCTACACCTACATTCTGTTCACGTATCTGCCCCAGACACATTCGCCGCTGTTGTCGTTCCTGCTGGTGGCCGTCGGCTATGTGATCCTGACCGGCTACACCTCGATCAACGCGCTCGTGAAATCCGAGTTGTTCCCCGCACACGTGCGCGCCCTCGGCGTGGGAATCGGCTACGCACTGGCGAATTCGATGTTCGGCGGGACCGCACCGGTGATCTACCAGGCCCTCAAGGAAGGCGGCCACGTACCGTGGTTCATCGCCTACGTGACGGCGTGTATCGCCATCTCGCTGGCGGTATACGTGCTCTTCCTCAAGAACAAGTCCGAAACCTACCTGGACCAGGAAAAGGGGTCGGCCTTCATCCGGTAGCGCGAGCGCACCGGATCACGTTCTGGAAAATGGTCTGCCCTATGCGGATTTCGGCGGCTCGTCGCCACGCAGCCGGGCCTGCAACTGCTCACGGTCCTTGCGTCGCCGCTCGTCGACCAGGGCGATGGAGGCCGTCGCCCGCTCACGTAACGGCCGGAACAGCCAGATCCCCAACGGCAGCGCGATCACGATGGCGAACAGCAGCGCCACCACGACCGGGAAATTCGCTACGACCAACTGCCCCACCCCATAGATCGCCGCAGCCAGCACAGCGACCAGCACCAGCCGGGCAATGAGGTAAACCACGACGTCGGTGACCATCCGGGAGGTCGAACCACTTCCTGACACGCTCCGAGCCTACCGACGGCGCGTATATTCGGATCAAGGAGGTTTCGAGTGGCATATCTACTCCTGCTCATCGCCGCAGCAAGCCTGGTGTATCTCGGCTGGCGGCTGGCGCGGGTCTCGGGCAGTCGACCCAAAACGCGGGTGATCGGCCCCGACGACGACCCGGAATTCCTGCGTCGCCTCGGGCACGGCGACAACCCCCGCAACTAGCGCGCGCCGGGCGCGCGATTCACTGACCGCCGGGCCCCGGCGAAGTCGGACGCCACCACGGCGGCCAGCTCGATCAATGCCTCCCGGGTACCGGGCTTGAGCCGCTCCAGGCTGATCTCGGCGCCCTCCTCCAGATGCGGGTCGAACGGCACCAGCCGCACGGCACGGCACCGCCGGGAGAAGTGGTCGACCACCTTGGACAGATCGACCTTGCCCGAGCGCGGACGCACCGCATTGATCACCGCGATGGAATTGCGCACCAGATCCTGATGCCCGTGGGCGTCGAGCCAATCCAGCGTCGCGGACGCACTGCGCGCCCCGTCCACCGAACCCGAGCTGATCACCACCAGCACATCGGCCTTGGACAACACCGCCGACATCGCCGAGTGCATCAGACCCGTACCGCAATCCGTGAGCACCAGGCTGTAGAACCGCTCGAGCACCTCGAGCGCGCGCAGATAATCGTCCGAGCTGAATGCCTCCGACACCGCCGGATCGCTCTCGGAGGCCAGCACCTCAAGGCGGCTCGGCCCCTGCGAGGTGTACGCCCGCACATCGCTGTACCGCTCGATGCCCTCGGCGTCGCGCAGCAGGTGCCGCACCGTCGCGGCCGTCTCCAGTGGCACCTTCTGGCTCAGCGTGCCCCGGTCGGGGTTGGCATCCACCGCGACCACCCGGTCTCCGCGGGTCGAGGCGAACGTGGCCCCCAGCGTCGCGGTGATCGTGGTCTTGCCGACGCCGCCCTTCAGCGACATCAGCGCGATCCGGTAGCACCCCTGCAAAGGCTGGCTGACCTCGGCGATCAGGTTGTTGTGGTGCGTGGCTTTGGGGCTCTCGCCGACGTTGATCTGCTTGAACGACGCGACGTAGAGGGCCTTGCGCCAGCCCGAGTTGGGCGGATTCTTGCGCTGCCCCAGCAGGGCATCGGTGGAGAGGTCGCGGTAGGGCGTGGCGAAGTCGCCAGCGGCGGGCCGCTCAAAAGATCCAGCGGCGGACCGCTCAATAGACCCAGCGGCGGACCGCTCAATAGACCCCGCGGCGGGCCGCGCATCAACTCCAGCGGCGGGTCGCCCAGGGACGACGGGATGTGCAGGTGCCAGCGGATGTCCGGGCACTGGCTGTCCGGGCACGCCGGGGCGTCCGGCCGGGCCCGCGAAAACTCCGGCAGGTGCTCCGTCGAAACTTCCGGGCACGGGCGGTGCCGTGATCACCGGGACACCGTGCGGCGGTGTCGGGGCGGTCCACTCGGCGGGCAGCGGCGTGGAGACGCCGGGCTCGGAGGGATTGCTGAACCGCTGCTGACCGCGGAATCCGGGTATCGGGGCGAACACCGACGGGACCAGCGGGGGCTCCGACACCGGAGCCGGCGCGACGGCCGGGGCCGGGGCGATCGGGGCCGCCGGCGCTGGGTCGGCGGCAGGCGGGGTGTCCGGATCGACCGAAGCAGGCTCGTCTGCCGGCGCGTCTGTCGATGGTTCGCTGATGTCCTGCGGTGCGGGATCCTGTGCTTCGGACGGCTCGGACACCGGCTCCGACACTGACTCAGACACTGACTCAGACACTGGCTCGGACACGAATTCCCCTCTTTTCCACACGCTTCCGCACGGTCATCTCACCAACCGGACGGTGCCTAGCCAACCCCCGCATACGAATGCAGACCCACGGTCACCAGGTTGATGAAGAACAGGTTGAACACCATCGCGACGAAACCCACCACGTTGATCCAGGCCGACTTGCGGTCCCGCCAGCCGGCGGTCGAGCGCGCATGCAGATAGGCCGCGTACACCACCCAGGCGATGAACGACACCGTCTCCTTGGGATCCCAACCCCAGTACCGACCCCAGGCCTCCTCGGCCCAGATCGCACCGAAGATCACCCCGAAACCGAAGATCGGGAACGCGAAGATCGTGGTGCGGTAGGCAATGCGGTCCAGCGTCTGCGCGTCGGGCAGCCGATCGATGATCCGCGCGACGGCGCCTTCCCGCCCGGGCTCGCCCAGCGGCGACATCTTCAGCAGGAACAGGATGCTGGCCACACCGGCGACCAGGAACACCCCGGAGCCGAGGCTCACCACGGACACGTGGATGGGCAGCCAGTAGGACTGCAGCGCAGGCATCACGGGCGCGGCGTTGGAGTACAGCCAGCGACCCGACACCGTCAGCAGGATCAGCACCGGAACCAGGACGAACACCCACAGCACGCGGTACTGCGGCTTGCGCAGCACCACCGCGGCGGCGATCAGGCCGCAAAAGCTGGTCAGGTTGATGAACTCGTACATGTTGCCCCACGGCACCCGCGACGTGGCCAGGCCGCGCAACACGATGCAGACGAACAACATGCCGATGCCGACGTAGGTGAGCGCCAGTCCGGTCTTGCCGACCCGCTCGTCGAACGGGCGCCGGGGTTCCTCGGCGACGACGCCGGGAGTGACACTGTCGGCACCGACGGTCGCGCCGACCAGTTCACGGGTTTCGACTTTGCGGCCGCGACTGTAGGCAAGTTCGACGGCGAGCAGGATCAGCGCCCCGACCAGGACCACGACCGACGACGTGAACGCCCAGTCGGAGTACCTGGCAAGCCCGATATCGATGTGCTCGGTATTCACTGCTCCGCCTTCTCTCCTGCCGCCGGCTGCTCGTAGCCCTCCAACAACCGCTCCGTCAGCTTCTCGAACTCATCGCCCCAGCCGGAGTTGTCGGTACGGGCCAGCCCGCCCAGCTCGACGTTCACCGTACCTGCTGGAGCAGCTTGGATCCGAACCCAGATCCGGCGTCGACGCACCACCAACGACACCAGCAACCCGGCCATCATGGACATCGCGAACACCAGCACCCACACCTGGGCCGGGTCGTGCGAGACCTGCAGATTGACGAACGGGACTGCACCGTCGAAGCGGACCTTGGTGCCGTCATCGAGCCGGGTGTCCTGGCCTTGCACCAGGTTGACGCGGGCCGCCTTGGTCAGCTGCTTGCGATCGATCAACCGGGGGTCGAGGGAGAACAACGACTGCGGCCGCCCGGTGTCGAGGCCGGTGTCGCCACGATAGATGTCGATGGCCACCGCCGGATCGTTGAGCGCGGGGTAACTCGACGAGAGCAGCGTGCCCTCGAGTTGCTTGGTGGGCGCGAACAGTCCCTGGATCGCGATCTGGTGTTTCCGCCGTTCCTCGGCGTCGGGATACGTACCGGCGGGCGGGTCGATGCGCACGACGCCCGAGGACAACAGAGTTGTCTGTTCTTCGGGGCGCCACTGGATGGTCTGGCTGCGTTGCTGCCCGTCGGGGAACGTCACGGTGAACGACGGCGCATACCCGTGGCCCTGCAGATACACCCGGTCGCCGCCGATACGCAGCGGATGGTTGACCTCAAGACGGTAGGGCCGCCAGGTGTTCGCGGCCAGATCATCGCCGGACTGGTAGTCGATGTCGGCGGCGAACGACAACGCCTGCCCGGTGGGCAGATAGTCGGCGTCGAAGCTGTTGACCCGCAGGCAGACCGGGCTCAGTGACGTGCCGTCGACCGTGTTGCCCGCCCGGAACGAGTCGAAGGCAGCCGGCGAGGCGGTGCAGAATCCAGGCCCGCTGTCGGCGATCACGATGACGTTGCCCTCGTAGCCGAACAGCTTCCCCGCGGCGACGGCCGCCAGCAGACCCAGCAGCGAGAAGTGGAAGACGATGTTGCCGAACTCGCGCAGGTAGCCCTTCTCTGCTGAAATTTCAGTGATCTCGTCCTCTTGTTTGCGGGTGACGGTGCGCCAGCCCTTGAGCCGCCGCGTCATCGTTGTGGCGATCTCGTCGGCGTCGCCCGTCAGCTGCTCGGCCTGGTGTTTGGGGAGCCGGCCCAGGTTGCGCGGTGCAGGCACGGGTACCGCACGCATGCTCCGGAAATGCTCGATCATCCGCGGTGTCAGGCAACCCACCAGGGAGATGAACAGCAACACGTAGATCGAGGTGAACCAGAAGCTGGAGAACACATCGAAGGCCTGCACCCGGTCCAACCACGGCCCCAGGGTGGGATGGGCTGCCAGGTATTCGTCGACCTTGGATTCGTTGAGGCTGCGTTGCGGTAACAGCGCACCCGGGATCGCCCCGAGGGCCAGCAGGAACAGCAGCACCAGCGCCGTGCCCATCGACGTCAGGGTGCGCCAGGTGTTCCGAACCAGCGCGAGCAGACGCGAAAACACCCCGGGCCGCTGAGTCTCGGGTACCTGCGGGTCTGTTCGCGAGTCGGAAGTAACCATCAGATCGGCAGCCTCACATCACTGACGAAGGCGTCGCGCACCCACGATACGAATTCGTTCCACAGGCCGGTCACCAAGGCCGTGCCCACCAGGATCAGCAGCACGCCGCCGAAGATCTGGATGGTGCGGGTGTGCCGGCGCAGCCAGCCCAAGCCCGTCACGGCCCGCGCCGAACCCAGGGCCAGCAGTACGAACGGGATACCCAGTCCCAGGCAGTACGCCAGCACCAGCACCACCCCGCGCGCCACGGTCGCGCCGTCGGTGGCCGAGGCCACTGCGATCACACCGGTCAGCGTCGGGCCCAGGCACGGGGTCCAGCCCAGCGCGAACACCGCGCCCAAAAGCGGTGCGCCGGCCATCGTGGACCACTGCCGCGGGGCGAACCGGGCCTGACGCTGCAGCGCCGGCACGAAGCCGACGAACACCAGGCCCATCAGGATCGTGACGACACCGCCGATGCGTTGCAGCAGAACCTGATTGGCGATCAGCGTGGTGGTCATCCCCAGGACGGCCACGGCGCCGAGCAGGAACACCACGGTGAAGCCCGCGACGAACAACGCGGCCGCGCCGGCCACCCGCAGTCGCGCGGTCCTGGTGGCCTGCCGGGTAGCCCCGGCCTCGGTCGCCACCGGACCCTCCTGCACCCCGACCACCGCGGCCAGATACGAGAGATAGCCGGGCACCAGCGGCACCACGCACGGCGAGGCGAACGACACCAATCCGGCCAGCACGCTGATCCCGAGCGCCAGCAGCACCGGCCCGGCGGCGGCGATCTCGGCGAATCCCGTCATGGCTGCTGTCCTTCGGCAGCCAACCGCTCGACGACCGGTCGCAGATCGTCGGCCAGCAGTTCACGCAGGAATACCGCCGCCACGCGGTGCTGACGGTCCAGCACGACCGTCGACGGGATCACCGTGGTCGGGTACTTGCCGCCGAAGGCGAGCATGGTGCGCATCGCCGGGTCGTAGATGGACGGGAAGGTGACCTTGCGGTCGGTGACGAAATCGACTGCGGCGTCTCGATTGTTGTCCCGTACGTCGATGCCCAGGAACTGAACGCCGAGGTGGCGCGTCTCCTCATATACCTGCTGCAACTGGCCGATCTCGGCCCGGCATGGCCCACACCACTGGCCCCACACGTTGATCACCACGACCTTGCCGGCGAAATCTTCCAGCGAGAGGGTCTTGCTCGGGTCGGTCAGTTCCGGACCGCTCAATTTTCCTGGGGTGCCCCGCTTTTCGGGCGGGTCGTAGTAGATGTCGGTCTTGCCACCCGGTGCGACGAACTCGAACGTGCCGCCCTGGGCCACCGCGTCGTCACCCGTCGAGCAGCCGGTGAGCAGCACCAGCCCCGCCAGCACCGCCGCACTCACCCGGGCGACCAACGACCTCATTCAGATTCCCCAGGGCTCCGTGTAGCCCCATCGGATCAGTTTGTCGTCATCGAAGGTGAACGACGTGATCGAGGACAGATCGCACAGCCGGCTGTGCGGCAACGGCAGATGCGCCAACTTGCGACCGGTCATCGCCCGGCGCAGCGTCTCCACCGGGAGCTGATGGCTGACACAGACCGCCTCGTGCCCGGCCGCCTTCTCGCGGGCCCGGTGCATGGCCGCCATCATCCGCGGCGCGATCTCGGCATAGGGCTCGCCCCAGGACGGTTTGGCCGGGTTACGCAACTTCGGCCAGTTCCTCGGGTCGCGCAGCGCGCCGTCGCCCGGGGCCACCCGCTCCCCCTCGAACATGTTCCACGACTCGATGAGCTCGTCGTCGGTGTCGATCGCCAGGCCGTGACTCTCGGCGATCGGCGCGGCCGTCTCCTGCGCACGCTCCAGCGGGGAGGCCACGACGTAGACGATGTCCTTGCCGGCCAACCAGTCCGCGGCAGCCCGGGCCTGGGCCTGCCCACGCTCGGACAGGTGGTAGCCGGGCAGCCGGCCGTAGAGCACCTTCTCGGGGTTGAACACCTCGCCGTGCCGCATCACGTGCACTGTGGTTCGTACCGGCACAGCTCGGTTCGTCACGGGCGGGCCTCCGCGGCGGCACGGGCCGCGCCGGGCAGCGCGTCTGCGATGCGCTCGAACGCCTCGTCATCCAAAATGCTTGACACGAACCAGGTTTCGAATGCGCTACAGGGCGGGTACACCCCAGCCTCCAACAGTGCGTGGAAAAACGGTGGGAAACGCCAGGTTTCGGTCGCCTTGGCCGCGGCGAAGTCGTCGACCGGCTCGTCGGTGAAGAACACGCTGAGCATGTTGCCCGCGCGCTGCACGCGATGGACCACACCGGCATGGGTGAGAGCCCCGGTGAGCAGACCGGCCAACCGGTCGGCATTGGCGTCCACCCGGGCGTAAGCGGCGTCGTCGGCGTGGCGCAACGTGGCCAGGCCCGCGGCCATCGCAACCGGGTTACCGGACAGAGTTCCGGCCTGGTAGACGGGCCCCAGCGGGGCCAGCCTGCCCATCACCTCGGCGCTGCCGCCGAACGCCGCGGCAGGCAGGCCGCCGCTCATCACCTTCCCGAACGTGAACAGGTCGGCGTCGACGGGATCGAGTCCGTACCAACCGGCGCGGCTCACCCGGAAACCCGTCATCACCTCATCCAGGATCAGCAGCGCGCCGTGCGCCGCGGTGATCCGGCGCAGCGCCGCGTTGAACCCGGGCAGCGGCGGCACCGTGCCCATGTTGCCGGGGCTGGCTTCGGTGATGACACAAGCGATCTCGTCGCCGAACCGGCCGAAGACCTCTTCGAGCGCGGCAACGTTGTTGTACGGCAGCACGATGGTGTCGGCGGCGGCCGCACCGGTGACACCTGGCGAGGACGGCAGGCCCAGAGTGGCGACGCCCGAACCGGCGTCGGCCAGCAGCGCGTCACTGTGCCCGTGATAGCAGCCCGAGAACTTGATGATCTTGGCGCGGCCGGTGTAACCGCGAGCCAGCCGGATCGCGCTCATGGTGGCCTCGGTGCCCGAGTTGACCAGCCGCAGCCGCTCGACCGGGGCGACCCGGTCGATGATCTCAGCGGCCAGTTCGGTCTCCGACGGGGTCGGGGCGCCGAAGCTCAGCCCGTCGACCGCCACCTTCTGCACGGCCTCCACGACCGCCGGGTGGGCGTGGCCGAGCAGCGCCGGGCCCCACGAACAGACCAGGTCGACGTACCGATTGTCATCGGCATCGGTCAGCCAGTAGCCCTTGGCCGAGGTGATGAACCGCGGGGTGCCGCCGACCGAGTTGAAGGCCCGGACCGGGGAGTTCACTCCCCCAGGGATCACCGCGCAGGCATCGGCGAACAGCTGGGCCGATCGCTGGATGTGCGGTTCGTCAACACGCATGACCACCAGTGTCCCAGCCGGTGCAAATCGGTCAACTACAGGGTGTAGTGGACGCGGTCACTCCGCCGGCGTCAGCGCGAACACCGGGTGATCGGCGTCGTCGGGCAGATCGCGGAAGTAACCCTCCACCACCTTCCCCGCCAGCGGGCGGTAGGCGGCGATCACCGGCGCCCGCTGCGGCACCGGAACCTCAGTCGCGAGATACTCCGCGGATCCGAGCCGCACCTTGGGATCGGCCCGCACATTGCGCACCCAGTCCGACTCCCCGCGGGTCGACACCAGGTACCTGACCCCGTCGACGACAGGGACGACCACCGGAATCTGCTGCGGCTGCTTGTTGGTCCGCCGGGTCACGGTGAGCGTCTCGCTGTGCCCCACGCCGGTCGCCATGGCGACTCGGTTGAACACCTTCCGGACGAACCACGGCGGTTTGAGATAGGCCATGGATTCAGTCTCGGCTCATTCGACCCGGCGCGGCAAGATCGCGGCAAGATGATCTGATGGTGCGATTCTCAGACCGCCGCGCTCGGTTCAATCGACGCGTCACCAACCGGATCTTCCGGCCCATATCGGGCTACCTGCCGATCTGGTCGATCATCGAGCACACCGGGCTGCGCAGTGGCACCATCTACCGCACACCGGTCACGGCGTTCAGCACCGACGACGGGGTGGCGGTGCTCCTGCCCTATGGGCGACAACGGGATTGGGTGAAAAACCTGCAGCACGCGGGCGGCGGCCGAGTGAAATTGCAAGGACGCACCTTCGCCGTCGATCAGCCCCGAATCGTGCCGACCACCCAGGCGCTGCCACATTTGCGGGCGCCGTGGCGCCAACTGATGGCACGCGTGGGTGTCGAGCACACGCTGTTACTCAGACGCGCCGGCTGAGAGCCGAGGCCGCCCACAAGGACGCGGACGCAACCGACCGAAATCCAACCACAGTAGGTTGTGACCGCCGTCACGGCCAAGATTCAATGGGGCCATGCAACTCCCGCAATGGCTGGCGCGGCTCAACCGGTACGTCACCAACCCCATCCAGAAGCTCTGGGCCGGATGGGCACCCCTCTACGGCATCCTCGAACACGTCGGCCGCAAGTCCGGCACCCGCTACCGCACCCCGCTGTCGGTGTTCCCCGCCGACGGAGGCGTCGCGATCCTGCTCACCTACGGACCCAACCGCGACTGGCTCAAGAACATCACCGCAGCCGGCGGCGCACAGATGCGCCGGCACGGCAAGACCATCCGACTCACCGATCCGCGGGTGGTAACGAAAGCCGAGGCCGCCGAGCATGTGAAGGGCCGGGTGCGGCGGCTCTTCGAACGCGTGCCGGTCGAACAGGCCGTGCTGCTGCGCCGGATCTGATCCGGTTCGCCGCGGTCGGCAAAAGCAAACAGTGGGAGAACTCACTTTCGTCCACGAACCGCCACCGTCGAGACGGGTCGAACCCGAAGTTGGCTGCTCGATTGCCGATGTAGCTCGTCTTCCCCGGCGAGCTACAAGTTGTGGTATCGGCTCCGCCAGCTAAGGTATCGGAGTCCCGCCACCGAAATGGGGGAGCCGGTGCAACGGGCGGGACAGCCTGTCGATGTCGAGCCCGCACCCCATACGGGTGCATTCACGCGTCGCTGGGATCGACCGAGATCGAAGCTCGGCAACACTGCCGGCCCGATTGCGCGACGAACAACATTCGTACCTGCGCGACGACGGGGCCAAAACTGGAGGGACTCTGTGCAGAGAAATTTGACCGACGACGAGATCCTCAAGGAACTTGAGCCGGTTGCCGAAGAAGGCCTCAATCACCATCTGAAGGTCGCCAAGGAGTGGCATCCGCACGACTACGTTCCGTGGGACCTCGGCCGCAACTTCGCGGCGCTGGGCGGTGAAGACTGGGCACCGGAGCAGTCGGGCCTGTCCGAAGTCGCCAAGGTCGCGATGATCACCAATCTGCTCACCGAGGACAACCTGCCGTCCTACCACCGCGGCGCGGCGAATCACTTCTCACTCGACCGGGCCTGGGGCCATTGGGTCAACCAGTGGACCGCCGAAGAGAACCGCCACGGCATCGTCATCCGCGACTACCTCGTCGTCACCCGTGGAGTGGACCCCGTCGCCCTGGAGCGCATGCGCATGGAACACATGCGCAACGGCTACGACCCCGACGAGGAAGAACGCGAGATTCACGAACCTGGCCCGCTGATGATCGCGGCTTATGCCACCCTGCAGGAACTCGCGACCCGCGTCAGCCACCGCAACACCGGCAAGATTTGCGACGACCCTCTGGCCGAGTCGATGCTGCAGCGCGTCGCGACCGACGAGAACCTGCACATGGTGTTCTACCGCAACGTGTTCTCCGCCGGTTTCGACCTCTCACCCGACCAGGCGATGGAGGCGGTGTGCGCCATCATCGAAGGGTTCCGGATGCCCGGGCGGGGAATGCCCAACTGGCGCCGCAACAGCGTGATCATGGCCAAGCACGGCATCTATGACCTGCGCCAACACCTCGAAGAGGTGGTGATGCCCAACGTCAAGAAATGGCGGATCTTCGAGCGCAACGACGTGAGCGCAGTCGGCGAGAAGCGCCGCGAGCAACTCGCCACCTACCTAGAGGATCTGCAGAAGCAGGTCCTCAGGTTCGAGGAGCAGCGCGACCGCATGCTGGCGCGCGAGGCCGCCAAGGCGGAGCGTTCCGCCTAGACAGACCGGCGAGAGTAGGCGCGGACACTGCCGTAAACCCCTGTTCACCTGGGGATACAAGGTCTACCGTGAATAGGCCACTACTGCGGTACGCAGCAGGGCGCGGCATCTGTCCCATCGGTGGCAGGAGGTCACCATGAAGCGCCTACTCATCATCGGCTACGGCATCGCGAGCTATCTCCTCTTCGTGGTGTCGTTCCTCTACGCGATCGGGTTCATCGGCAATTTCGTGGTGCCGCGCACGGTCGATTCCGGCATCGCCGCCCCCACCGCCGAGGCCGTACTCGTCAACCTGTTGCTGCTGTCGGTGTTCGCCATCCAGCACAGCGTGATGGCCCGTCCGTGGTTCAAGGACCGATGGACGCGGATCGTCCCGCAAGTCATCGAACGCAGCACGTACGTGTTGCTCTCCAGCCTGGCACTGCTCCTCTTGTACTGGCAGTGGCGCACCATGCCCGCGATCGTGTGGGACGTGGAATCCACTGCGGGCCGGGTGATTCTGTGGGCGCTGTTCTGGCTGGGCTGGGCCACGGTGTTCGCCTCGACGTTCATGATCAACCACTTCGACCTGTTCGGGTTACGGCAGGTGTGGCTGAACTGGCGCGGCCGACCGTACAGCGAACTCGGGTTCCAGACGGTGATGTTCTACCGGGTGATCCGGCACCCGATCATGGCCGGGTTCATCATCGCGTTCTGGGCCATCCCGACGATGACCGCGGGCCATCTGTTGTTCGCGGCGGTCAGCACCGCCTACATCCTGGTGGCGATCCAACTCGAAGAGCGCGACCTGGTGGACAACCTGGGTGATCAGTACCGCGACTACCGGCACCGGGTGGCGATGTTGGTTCCCGGTCTGCACCTCGGCCACGACGACCCCACCCCGAAGGTCAGGCACCGGCCCGCATAGCGGTGGCTCAATGGTGTCGACGGTCGAAAACCGCCGACTGGCTTTTAATTTTTTCTGATGTATGGTCGGGCTCAGTGATTGTTTGCGAGTAAAAGGAGCAACGATGGCTGATAAATCCCAAGGTCGCACGCCCAAAAAACCGGCGATGACCATCAAGGAACGGCGAGCAGCAAAACGTGACAAGGCCGCCGAGTCCGGGGAGATCGTTCCAAGAAGGAAGCGCCCCGACCGCGTTTAGCGGCCTGGAGTGCATTTTTTCACGGTTACATGCCGCCGGAGCACCCGGGTGAACGGTTCCCACCCGGGTGGCACGGAAATTGATTCCCGTTGAATTGACATATTGAATCAGGGCATTCGACGCTCCGATCCAATCGGATCCTTAATTTATTTATCGGGGCGGATCATTTGTGCAAAAAAATGGCGGACAGCAGCATGAAAATTTGCGACGGGACTGAGATCGGCGGGTGGAATTGCAGTGGCGGATCGAGAGGCCGCCGGCCCGCAGGTACTGATGCTCGGTTGGCTGACCGACCTCTCCGGCTCTGTCACCGCCTCGCTGAGGCGCGCCGCCATCGCGGTCAAACACGCACATCCGCCGTGTGCCCGGGTGCCGATCCGGACACCTTGGCACACCACCGGTTCGCCCGCACCGCTGCTGAGCGCAGCCGAGATCGACTCGATCGAGTCGGTGATCACGATTTTCGACGGGCGTTCGGTGCGATCCCGGTTCGGCGGGCGCCGAACCATCGCGTGGCACAGGCGATTACGCGCCTGTGAGAACGAAGCGTGCGAGTTGGCGACCGCGACCGCCCTCACGGTGGGGGCGCGTCGGGTCCTGTTGATCTGCGACGCCCGGCGGCTACCTGCTGGCCGCCGGGCGATCGCGCTGCGATGGACCCGTGGCCTGACGCACCGAATCGGCTATGAGTGCCTGGTCAACGGGTTGCCCGAACTCGCGGCCAGCTGTGCGGTGATCAACACCGACGACGATGTCCGCGAGGTCGCCGCAGCTGTCGTGTCGTGGCACACCGGCCATGACGCCGACCGGCAGCGGTGGCCATTGCATCCGGTCGCGCGAAATACGGGCACGCGAGATACCGGCGTCACGCCCGCCAGTTCAGCACCTCACCGGAACCCGCAGTCATGACCGTGCCCGGCATCACCCGCAGCCGGTAAGGAGTCAATCGCCACGCGGCGAACTGATCCGACGACGGCCCGTCGCTCCACTGCGGGATGATGTGCGGGTCATACCCCACCGGCGCCGGTCCGTTCGCGAAACGGTCCCACACCTGCGTGCAGGTCTCGTCGTCGGTGTACCACTCCACCAGGCAGTCCGCTGCACAGGTGTCGTGGTTGGTGGTCCAGTAGCTGACCGAGACGTGCGGATGCACTGCCAGGTGCGCGCGTTTAACCGGAGTGGGCACGGTGGCGACCCAACCGAACAGATCGGTGCCGTCCCACTCCCAGATCGGGTGCAGGATGCGGGTGCGGGGTTGACCGTCGGCGTCGACGGTGGCCACCGAGGCCCACACGATCTGATGGGCCATCGTCACGAAGGCAGGGGCGATCCGGTCCAGCGGGGTAACAGTCACATCGCCACAGTAGGCATGGCACAACCGGCGACGTCGCAGGTTGGTGGTTACTTCTTGCTTTCGGGCTGGCCGTAGATGGGGTTGCCGTCGTCATCGACCCAGTCGTTGACGGCGGTGCCGGACACCGTGCCGTGGCTGCCCGGCAGGGTGACGGTGGGGCGGGAGTCGTCATAGGAGCTCATGACGCGCTCGGCTTCCTTGCGGTTCTCTTCACTGATGGGCGGGGGCTTGTTGGTGGTCATCCGTACCGGCTGCCCGAAAATGTGAGCTACCAAACACTTCGGCGCCCCCGACTTGGTCGCCGATCAGGCTGAAACGGTGCGCAGCGACACCGGCAGACTGGGCAGGAAATGGCGGGTGGCGAACGCCCGGATGTCCTCGGCCGTATCGAGCGGCTCGACGCTGGGCAGCAACAGGACCATCCCGGCGTAACGCAGGATGGTGTCGGCCAGGTCGTTGACCGCCTGCGCACCGATCCGGTCGGCGAACCCGGCCGGGAAGATCACCTTGAGCGCCGCGGCCATCCGTTCGATCGCCGCACCGTAGTGGGTGTGCAGCAGCTCCATGACCAGAGCCGGCTCATCGGCGATCAACTGGTTGAGCACATGGTGGCGCCGGAACCGCAGAATCGAGAGCGTGAACGCCTCGACATAATAATTCGATTGCGGCCCTGCATCTTTCAACTCGTTGGCGATGTCCGCGAACAGCGCGACGTTCTCCCGCTCGATCACCGCCGCCACCAATTCGTCACGATTGGCGAATCGGCGGTAGATCGTGGTGCGGCTGACCCCGGCCCGCCGCGCGACATCGTCGAGCGCGACCCGGCGCAGGCCGTGCCGCTCGAACTCGACGAGGGCCGCGTCCAGGATTGCCACCGTCGCGGGCGACGAATCAGGGCCCGTCGCGGGCGACGAATCAGGGCCCGTCGCGGGCGACGAATCAGGGCCCGTCGCGGGCGACGAATCGGCTCCCGTCGCGGGCGACGAATCAAACCTGGGCATAGCCCTTTTGCGCAAATTTGTTGTAGCGCACGCTCATCGGTAGATGGTCCCACACCCAGTTCACCGGGCGGGTCCGCCAGACGGCGGCGAACCGCTGATAATTGCGTTCCTGACGCTCGCTCCACGGCAGGTCGAGCAGGTCACGGGCGCGCGGCGGCAGGCCCCCCGCGGTCAGGAATGCCGCGACCGGGTCGAACACCGTGGCCACCACGCGCCACGCGGCCGGGTGCACCCCCTTCGGGCAGGGAAAGCCCTTGGTGACATAGCCGACGCCGTAGCGGGCAGATTTGTGCGGGACCGCCACCTCGTTCATCATCCGGTCCCAGTACTGCTCGAATTCGGCGTAGGTGGCCGGCATCGGCCGGTCGCTGACGCCGTAGCGGCGGTACCAGGTCTTGGACTCCAGATAGATCTGTTCCTTCTCGGCGTCGCTGAGCCGTTTGACGAAGGTGTCGGCGAAGTAGAGAACCTGCTCGACGAACGTCGCATGCGCCCAGAAGTACGTGTCGGGATCCAGTGCGTGGTAACGGGACCCGTCCGGCATATCGCCCTTGACGTGGTGGTGGAAGTCGCGGACCTGGGTGCCGGCGTTCTCATCCTCGGTGCCGTACACGGTGCGGAAGATCGGCGGGATGGTGCGCTTGAGCCGCTCGGCGGTGTCGGAGAAGAACGTCGAATGGTCGAGCACGCCCTGGCCCAGTTCGGCCAGCATGTTCTGCAGAACGGCCGGCCGGGGACCGATCAGGTACATCCGGTTGTCGCCGAAGTACTTCCAGACCAGTGATTGCGGCCCGAGAGGCAGGGCGTCGGTCTGCTGGGGCTGCTCGGCCAATTCCGTCATGGACACAGTGTTACAGATTGTGAACTTTGTACCAAGTGCTCTGTGATCGGGCTCACCGAACCGGGTGGGCGGCGTTATCGCGCTGTGGCCGGACCGTGTCATCTGCTGAGACCCATGGTTGGAATGATGCGCAGGTGACCTCGCTGACCCGCCGTGACGCGCTGCGTCTAGGTGTCACCGGCGCGGGTGTCGCGGGACTGATGGCATTGGGCAGCCTGCTCGATCCGCCGACGCCCCGCGCATCTCCGGGCCCCAACCAGACGGCCCCCGCGGGCAGCCCGTTACCGACCCGCGAATCGGGGACGTTCACCTCCGCGGCCCGCGGCGGAGTCGAAACCAACTGGATCATCGCCCGCCCGCCGGGCCAGCACGGCCCATTGCGTCCGGTGATCGCCCTGCACGGGATGGACAACGACGCCGCCGGCGTGATGGACCTGGGCATTCCGGAGGCGCTGGGCCGGCTGACCGCGGCCGGCCGACCGCCGTTCGCAGTGGTCAGTGTCGATGGCGGCAACTCGTTCTGGCGCCGTCGAGCCTCTGGCGGCGACTCCGGGGCAATGGTGCTCAACGAACTGATCCCGATGTTGGGTACCAAGGGCATCGACACCTCGCGAGTGGCCTTCATGGGCTGGTCGATGGGCGGCTACGGCGCCATGCTGTTGGGCGCCAGACTGGGCGCGGCGCGCACCGCGGCGGTCTGCGCGATCAGCCCGGCGCTGTACCTGACGTACTGGGGCGCGCCACCCGACGCCTTCGACAGCCTCGAAGACTGGCAGCAGAACTCGGCACTGAGACTGCTACCGGCGCTGGGGTCGATCCCGCTACGCATCGACTGCGGCACCGGCGACGGGTTCTACGCAGCGACCCGAATGTTCGTCAACCAACTGCCGAGGACCCCGGCCACCGGCTTCTACCCCGGCGGACACGATCAGGAGTTCTGGCGCACGCACTTGTCCGATGAGTTGGCCTGGCTCGATTCCTGAACCGCGCCTTGGGTACTCATCCCCAGGTCAGTGGATCGAGCGCGAGATAGAACCGCAGCCGCTCCGGATCCACCTCCGCCGGGTAGCCCGAGGCCAGTCCCGCCGCGGCTGCCTCGGCGAAACCGGGGAAGGTGTCGGCAGTGTTGGCCAACAGCAGCGCCAGGTCGGCGTGACGATCCGCCAGGCCCAGGCGGCCAAGGTCGACGAAACCCTCGACAGTGAGCCGGTCGGGGTCGATCAGGATGTTCGGCAGGCACAGATCGCCATGGCACACCACCTGATCGTCGGCCTCCTGCCGGCGGCGCAGTTCGGTCTCGCGTTCGACGCGGGCCAGCAGTTCACCGGCTGGGACGTCCCGGTCCTCGTCGCGCAGGAACTCCGGGTCGACCGCGCCCGCGGCGACCACCGAGCGGGCCCGGGACAGCATGTCGTCGAGATCGCGGCGGAAGGGACATTCGGCGGGCGCGATGCCGTGCAGGGTGCGGACCGCCGCCACGATCGAGGGCCAGGCCGTCCGCAGTGCCGTTTCCGTGAGCCGATCGGCTGCGATGCCGCCGACGGCACTGGTGACCAGGACGGCGCCGCCGTCCTCGGTGCTACCCCAATCGATGACCGCAGGCACCGGCAGCCCGCGACCGTGCGCCCACGACACCCGGTCCCGCTCCGCAACCAGATCGGCCACCGCCGCGGCGTCGACCACCTTCGCGTACCGGGAACCGTCCGCGTTCCGGAACACCCCGGCGCCGGATTCACCGCGCGTGACAGGCTGCCAATCGGTCACGGGTCAGCGACGCAACCGCGCGATACCCAACACGGTCAGTACGCCCGCCAGACCGGCGAGCACCAAGGCCAGCACCAGCATCGGCGCCGAATAGCTGATCGCGGTGGTCGGGGGCTCACCGTCGAGCACGGGCGCCACCTGGATCGTGGTCGACGCCGCGATCCAGCTCAGCACACAACCCACCGCGGCAACGGCAGCCACCACGAACTCCAGCATGGCTCGGCGTTTCACGGCATGCGCTCCTCGACCAGCGGGGTCAGCGCCTCACGCAGCTTCCGGTGCTTGCGCGCCCAGGCCTGGGCGCCGCGGTTACCGGTGAGCTTCAGCCCGATACCGGTCCGGCCGCGCGGCACCCCGCTGAGCTCGCCGAGGGCACGGTCGGACTGCCATTTCGGCGACTCCGAGCCCGATGCCTCCGGGTAGATCGACACGATCTCGTCGAGCTTGATGGTCTCCGCGCCCTGACGCAGCGTTTGGGCGGTCAACTCGACCGAGGTGTGGATGCGCGCCGCCTTGATCTGGATGGCCACGAACACCGACACCAGCACCAGGAACACGATCGGGATCCACAGGTCCTGGCCGTAGCCACCGGTCATCTGCAGAATCGCCATGCCGATCCCGGCGAACGGTCCGAGCAGGAGCCAGCCCCAACTGGCGCCCTGCTCGTAGAACAGCACTTCAGAGGCAACCTTGTTCACCGGTTCACTCTCCATGGTCACCCCTCCGCAATGGCAGCGCGCTCACGCCGGTTCCCACGATGAGCGGGAGCAGCGCGACCAGCACGAGAACGTTGAGGCCGGTCAACAGCACCAGGACCACGATAGCCAGCGACAATGCCACCGCCGCGCGCCGGTGGCGATCATCTGAGCGGCTGCGGCCCGCCAGGAAAGCCATACCGAGGCCCGCCAGCACGGTGAGTGCTCCGATCCCCCGGTACAACATCGTGTTCACGCCGGGCGGGATGCTCGCCGAAACCGCGAGCATGCCGCCGGCGATCAACAACACCGAGCCGACCAACCAGCAGCCGAATCCGATGGTCGCGCGGCGCGACGGGGAGGAGTGCGATGACGGCGAAGACATTGTCGGGAAGCGTAGCGAAATCAGCGGGTGAAGAAGCCGTCGGCGTCCTTGCGGTGCAGCAGGTACAGGCCACCCGCGATCAGCACCGACCCCACGATCGCGGTGACCGCGTATCCCATCGCCGCCGCATCCTGGCGTTCGCCGGTCAACAGGCTGCTGATCGCGTGCAGTACCGAGACGATTCCCCCACTGGTCAACAGCGTGCGGGCCCAGCGATATCCCTGCCGCATCAGCATCAGGAAGGCCACCACGATCGACGACAGCACCACCACGAACATCACCGAGAAGACGACCGTCATGGACCGTTGCACACCAGTGCCGGATCCGGTCAACGCGTCGATCAGATACCCGACCACCATCAGCACCAGTGCGGCAGTCCACAGCCAGAATCCGGTGTCGACGTCGTCGGGACGACCGGTCGGGCTCGGTTCCTGTTCGGTCCCCGGATCGGTCACGCGAGCCAGCCGGCCACGTCGGCCGCCCAATAGGTCAGCACGATGTCGGCCCCGGCTCGCCGGATTCCGGTCAACGACTCCAGTGCAGCGGCCTGCAGGTCGATCCAGCCGTTGGCCGCAGCGGCGCAGATCATCGAGTACTCCCCCGAAATCTGGTATGCGGCAACGGGTACCGGTGAAATGTCAGCGGCGGCGCGCACCACATCCAGGTAACTCATCGCCGGCTTGACCATCACGATGTCGGCGCCCTCGTCGATGTCGAGTTCGACCTCGTGCACGGCTTCGCGGATATTGCCCGGATCCTGTTGGTAGGTACGCCGATCCCCGACCAGGCTGGACGACACCGCTTCGCGGAACGGGCCGTAGAACGCCGAGGCGAACTTGGCCGCATAGGCCAGGATGGCCACATCGGCGTGCCCGGCCGCATCGAGACCGTCGCGGATGGCGGCCACCTGACCGTCCATCATTCCGCTGGGGCCCACCACGTGTGCACCCGATTCCGCTTGTGCCACCGCAAGTTCCACATAGCGCAGGTTGGTCGCGTCATTATCGACCCGACCCGCGGCATCGAGCACGCCACAGTGCCCGTGGTCGGTGAACTCGTCCAGGCAGGTGTCGGCCATCAGGACGGTCGCGTCACCCAGATCCTTGGCCAGGTCCCGCAACGCCACGTTGAGGATGCCGCCCGGATCGACGCCGACGGCACCGGTCGGATCCTTGTCCTCGTCACGGGGCACTCCGAACAGCATCAGACCACCCACGCCGGCCGCCACCGCATCGGCGGCCGCCTGGCGCAACGAATCCCTGGTGTGCTGCACCACGCCGGGCATCGAGGAGATCGGGCGCGGCTCATCGATCCCGTCGGCGACGAACATCGGCAGCACCAGATGCCGTGGCTCCAAAGAGGTTTGAGCCACCAGTCGACGCATCGCCGGCGTGGACCGCAGCCGGCGCGGACGATGCCTGGGGTAACCCATTACGCCTCTCCCATCCTCGAAACGGCATTCCAGCAGGAAAAGTTCGAGTACGGCCCTGCCGGAATGCGGTTTCGGCGAAACTAGCGCCTACGGCTCTTCTTGCGCGGCGGGGGCAGCGCCCCCTCGGCCCGCAGTCGAGCGGCGTGCTCGGCAAGCGCATCGACCAGCGGTCCCACCGCGGCCGACTCGGGCTGCACATCCACCCGCAGGCCGAATTCCGCTGCGGTTTCAGCAGTTTTGGGTCCGATGCAGGCCACGATGGTCCGGGCGTGCGGCTTGCCGGCGATACCGACAAGGTTGCGCACCGTGGAGCTCGAGGTGAAGCAGACCGCGTCGAAGCCGCCGGTCTTGATCATCTCGCGGGTCTGCGCCGGCGGCGGAGCCGCACGCACGGTGCGGTAGGCCGTGACGTCCTCGATCTCCCAGCCGCGCTCACGCAGGCCCTCGGCCAGCGTCTCGGTGGCGATGTCGGCGCGGGGCAGCAGCACCCGGTTCACCGGGTCGAAAACCTCGTCGAACGGCGGGAACTCGTCGAGCAGGCCCAGCGAGGACTGCTCACCCGACGGCACCAGCTCAGGATTGATGCCGAAGGCCCGGACCTTGTCGGCGGTCGCCTGTCCGACACACGCGATCTTCACGCCGGAGAACGCCCGCGCGTCCAGGCCGAACTCGTTGAACTTCTCCCAAACCGCACGCACGGCGTTGGTCGAGGTGAACACCACCCACTGGAACCGGCCGTCGACCAGGCCCTTGACCGCACGCTCCATCTGCGCGGGGCTGCGCGGCGGCTCGACGGCGATGGTCGGGACCTCGATCGGCAGGGCGCCGTGGCCCACGAGCCGGTCGCTCATCTCCCCGGCCTGGTCCTTGGTGCGCGGCACCAGCACGGTCCAGCCGTACAGGGCGCGGCTCTCCCACCAGTTCAGCTTGGCGCGGTTGGCCACGGTCTTGCCGATGGTGACGACCAGCGGACCGGTCAGAGGCCCGGCCAGCTCGCTTCCGGCCGGCTTCTCCAGCACGGCCTTGTCGAGCAGGCCACCGAGCGTGGTTTCCACCGAGCGCTGCTGGCAGGTGGTGCCGCTCGCGGTCACCACTGCCGGGGTGCCGTCGACCAGGCCCTGCTCGATCAGGGTGCGGGCGGCATCCGGCAGGTGCGACGCGGTCGCGTGCAAGATCAGCGGCCCGGGCGCGGCGGCCAGCGCCGCCCAGTCCACGTCACCGCGGACATCGGCCACGGTGTGCGCCGACCCCAGCGGCAGGCCCGCGTAGGTGGGCACCGCGCTGGTGGCGGGCAGACCGGGGACGATCTCGAAGTTCATGTGGGACTTGGCCAGCGCACCGATCTCGGTGATGACGGCGTCCACGGACAGCGGGTCACCGGAGACCAGGCGGACCACGTCGTAGCCGTGGCGGGCCTCGGCGATCAGCGTCTTGGCCACCTCGGCAGGGTCACCGAGAGCGGGGCGGACCTCGGGCCCACCCGCGATGATGGCGGCTTGCGCCGTGTCGGGGGTTCCGGCGGCATCCTCACCGGCGGCGGCGGCCTTGGCCGGCTCGGCCGGGGCCGGGCCGGATGCCGGCGGCAGCTCGGTGCCGATCAGCGCCAGCACAGCTTCGGGGACGTCGGGATCGGTGAACACCAACTCGGCGTGCGCCAGTACAGTTTGCGCCCGTGCCGTCAGCAGCCCCGGATCTCCCGGGCCCGAGCCCACAAATGTGATGCGGCCGGGCTTCGCCTTGCGACCTCGCATGGTCATTCTTCACTCCCGCGCTCTACCAACAGCTCGCGTGCACCCAACTCGAAAAGCTCCGCAGCCACCGAGACACCCAAGTCAGCGGCCCGATCGGGAGTTCCGATGCCGGACGCACGGATCACGTCGGATCCGTCCAGCGTCGCCACGCAGCCGCGCAACGACACCTCTTCGAAGACATTGCCGTCCTCATCGATGGACTCGACCACTTCTGCGATCGCTCCCACCGGTGCGGAACAGCCCGCCTCCAGTTCGGCGAGCAGGGTCCGTTCGGCGATGACCGCGGCGCGCGTGTCGGCGTCATCCAACACCGACAGCACCGAAATCAGCTCGGTGTCGCCGGAGCGGCATTCCACCGCGAGCGCACCTTGAGCCGGCGCTGGCAACATCTGCACCGGCTCGAGCGACTCCGTGACTTGATCGAGACGTCCGATACGGGCCAGACCCGCTCGGGCGACCACGATGGCGTCGAGATCGCCGCTCGTAACCCTGTTCAACCTGGTATCTAGGTTGCCTCGTAGGGGGCGGATTTCCAAACCGAGACCCAGTGCTCTAAGCTGCGCGGCCCGTCGCGCACTCGACGTGCCGATCACGGACCCCGCCGGCAACTCCCCGAGCACCAATCCGTCACGCGCCACCAGCGCGTCACGAGGGTCCTCACGGCGCGGGACGGCGGCGATCACGAACCGATCGTCACGGGCGGTGGGCAAATCTTTGTAGGAGTGAACGGCCATGTCCACCCGGCCGTCGTCGATCGCCTCCCGCAGTGCCGCGGTGAAGACCCCGACGCCGATGTCGGCGATGGGACCCTGGTTGCGGTCGCCCTCGGTCGAGATGATCACCAACTCGCAGGGGTGGCCTGCGGCCCGTAAAGCGTCCCTGATGGTGCCGGCCTGCGTGGTCGCCAGCAGGCTACCCCGGGTGCCGATCCGGATCACCGTATCGCGCGTTTCTACCAAGCTCTACTCAGACTTATCGAGATCTGTTGTCATAAAGGGCAATTCGCTGGCCGCCACAGCTTCGACGGCTTGCGGATCGAGTTCGAACAGCTCCCGCAGAGCCTCTGCGTAGCTGTCCCCGCCAGGCGCGCTGGCGAGTTGTTTCACCCGCACCGTGGGTGCGTGCAAAAGCTTGTCGACGACACGGCGGACCGTCTTGGCCACCTCGTCGCGGTGCGCTGCCTCCAGTTCGGGCAGCCGGTTGTCCAGGCGCAACAACTCGGCCTCGACCACGTCGGCGGCGCGTTGCCGCAGCGCGGTGACGGTCGGGGTGACCTCGGCCATCCGCTGGCCGGCGAGGTAGTTGGCAACCTCGGTGGCAACGATCGTGCGGGCCGCATCGGCGTCGGTGGCCGCGGCCCGCGCCGACGGCTCCCGCTGAATCCGGTCCATGTCGACAACCCAGACACCGGGCAGCCCGGACACCGCCGGATCCACGTCGCGGGGCATGCCGAGGTCACAGATGACCAGCTGCCGATCGCCGGCGGCGGCGTCGCGCTGCGCCAGGGCGTGGTGCACGTCGGCGAGGGAGACCACCGGGCGTACCGCCCCGGTGCTGCTGACCACGACATCGGAATCGGCCAACGCTTCCGGGAGCTGGTCCAGGCAGAATGCCTGTGCCTGCACGCCCTGCTCGGTGAGGTTCGCCGCGAGGCGCTGGGCCCGCGGAAGCGAGCGGTTCACCACATTGACCCGTTCGATCCCGGCCCGCACCAGGTGCGCACCGGCCAGGGCGCCCATCGAGCCCGCGCCGATCACCGCTGCGCTGCGGCCGGCGAGACCGCCATTGAGCTTGGTTTCGGCCATCCCGAGAGCCACCGAGACCACCGAGGCTCCCGCGGCGTCGATCCCGGTCTCGGAATGCACCCGCTTGCCGACGTTGAGGGCCCGCTGGGCCAGCTCGTGCAGGGTGCGCCCGACGGTCTGGTGTTCCTCGGCCGTCGCGTAGGCGCGACGCACCTGGCCCAGCACCTGGGCTTCACCGATGACGGCCGAGTCCAGGCCGCTGGTCACCGCGAACAAGTGCTCGACGGCGGCCTCGGCGTACCGGACGTAGGCGTATTTGGTGAGATCGTTCAGCGACATGCCGGAGTGATCGGAGAGCACCTGCCCGATGATCGACAGGCCGCCGTGGAAGGCCTCGACCACGGCGTATACCTCGACGCGGTTGCAGGTGGACAGAACCATGGCCTCGGTGACCAACGAGGATCGGAGGACCTCGTCGATGATCTTGGCCTGATCGGATTCGTCAGTGCTCAACTGCTCGAGAACGGACACCGGCGCGCTGCGGTGCGAAACCCCGAATAGCAGCACACTCACGGCTTCATCACCACGTCACCAAGGTAATCGTTTCCGGCCCGCCCACCAAATTTCATCTGGTGGGAAGGTCAGCCCTTAGCGCCTGCTCGTCGACCTCCCAATAGCTGTGCTGGGCCCCGTTCAGCAAAATCACCGGCAACAGATCGCCGTAGCGGGCCCGCAGGGTGGTGTCGCCCGCATCGGCGGCAACGTCCACGTCCGTGGTCACCAGCTCGAAGTCCAGTTCTTCATGCAATGCGGCCAGCTCCTGCGCCGCCCGCGCACACATGCTGCAGCCCGCCCGGGTCAGCAACGTCACAGTGGCTCCACCGCCGGTACCCGCCTGCTCACCCTCCACAGCGCCAGTATCCCGGCCCGGTGACTTAGGGTGAAAACGTGCCCGAATCCGGTAGTGCCGATGCGCTCGAACAGGAGCTTGCCGCCGAGGCCAGCGCCGAACTCGCAGTAACCGAACTCGAGTCCGACACCGACCCCACCGGGACGCCGGCGCCGCCGCCCGATCTGACGGCCGCGGCGTTCTTCGACGTCGACAACACCCTGGTGCACGGATCGTCGCTGGTGCACTTCGCCCGTGGCCTGGCCGCCCGCAAGTACTTCACCTACCGCGACATCCTCGGCATCGTCTACGCCCAGGCCAAGTTCCAGTTCACCGGCAAGGAGAACAGCGATGACGTCGCCGAGGGCAAGCAGAAGGCCCTGGCGTTCATCGAGGGCCGCTCCACCGCCGAGCTCGTCGAGCTGGGCGAGGAGATCTACGACGAGATCATCGCCGACAAGATCTGGCCGGGAACCCGGGCGCTTGCCCAGATGCACCTGGACGCCGGGCAGCAGGTGTGGCTCGTCACCGCAACGCCCTACGAGTTGGCCGCCACGATCGCCAAGCGTCTGGGGTTGACGGGCGCGCTGGGGACGGTCGCCGAATCGGTCGACGGGGTGTTCACCGGCCGGCTGGTCGGCGACATCCTGCACGGCACCGGCAAGGCTCACGCGGTGCGGTCCCTGGCCATCCGGGAAGGGCTCAACCTGCGCCGGTGTACCGCCTATTCGGACAGCTTCAACGACGTGCCGATGCTGTCGCTGGTCGGTACCGCGGTGGCCATCAACCCCGACGCCGCGCTGCGCGATGTGGCCAGGGAACGCGGCTGGGAGATCCGCGACTTCCGCACCGCACGGAAGGCGGCGCGCATCGGGGTGCCGTCGGCGTTGGCACTCGGCGCGCTGGGCGGTGCGCTGGCCGCCGCCGCCTCCCGCCGCCACGACATTCGCTGAGCCGCCGGGCCGCGTTGGTAAGATTCCGCCTCGGGTCGCGCCACGCGGGCCCCACAGCATGCCCGTTTCGTGCGCACCGCGCACCGCAGACCGAACAGCGCAGGGAATATGAGCATCGCCGCAAACATCATCGGGACGCACTACCGGTACCCCGACTACTTCGAGGTCGGCCGGGAGAAGGTCCGTGAGTTCGCCCGCGCGGTCAAGGACGACCATCCCGCGCTCTATGACGCCGAGGCGGCCAAGGAATTCGGCCACGACTCCGTGGTGGCGTCGGTGACGTTCCTCGCGGTGGCCGGTCGACGGGTCCAGCTCGAGCTGTTCGACAAGTTCGACATCCCGATCAATCTGGAGCGCGTGCTGCACCGCGACCAGAAGCTGATCTTCCACCGGCCGATCATGGTCGGCGACAAGTTGTGGTTCGACTCGTACCTGGACTCGGTCATCGAGTCGCACGGCACGGTGATCGCCGAGGTCCGGGCCGAGGTCACCGACGACGACGGCAACCCGGTTGCCACGAGCATCGTCACCATGCTCGGTGAGGCGGCCATCGACGAGGCCGACGAGATCAGTTCACAGATCGCCGCCGCGCGCGACGCCGCGATCGCCAAGATGGTTGCTGGGCAAAAGTCCGGCGCCTGATTTTCGTTTGCGCGAGCAGACAAAAACTGCCCACTTCCGCAAGGAAGTGGGCAGTTTTGTTACCGGTCGCGGTGAAGAGGCGAGGCGAAAAGGTCAGCCGAAGAACATGTTTCGACGACCGGCCAGCAGTTGGTACAGCGTGTGCTGGATGGTCTCGCGGACCTGATCGGTCAGCTCGAAGGTGACCATCGGATCGTCGGCGGCGCTCTCGTCGTAGTCGGTCGTCTCGATCGGCTCACCGAACTGGATGTGCCACTTCGACGGCAACGGCACCAGGCCGAGCGGGCCGGCCAACGGGAACAGCGGGGTCACCGGGAAGTACGGCAGACCGAGCAACCGAGCCAGCAGCTTGACGTCGGCCATCATCGGGTAGATCTCCTCCGAGCCCACGATCGAGCACGGCACGATCGGCGCTTGGGCCCGCAGAGCTGCGGAAACGAAGCCGCCGCGGCCGAACCGCTGCAGCTTGTAGCGATCCTTGAAGTTCTTGCCCAGCCCCTTGAAGCCTTCGGGGAACACGGCGGTGAGCTCGCCGTTGGCCAGCAGCCGGTGCGCGTCGGCGGTGCAGGCCATGGTGTGCCCGGCCTTGCGTGCGGCGGCACCGACCATCGGCAGATCGAACACCAGATCCGCCGCGAGCAGACGCAGATCGCGGTTGAGCGGGTGGTGGTCGTGCACCGCGACCTGGGTCATCAGCCCGTCGAAGGGCAGCACCCCGGCATGGTTGGCCACCACGAGTGCGGCGCCACTCTCGGGCAGGTTCTCGATACCGGAAACCTCGACCCGGAACCAGGACCGGAAAAACGTTCTCAGCAAAGGCAAAAAGATTGCATTGGTGATGTGTGGGTCGAACCCGAACTCGTCCACCGTGTACTCACCGGTCATCCGGGTGCGGACGAACTCCGCGACCGCCGCTATGCCCTTGACGAGTTCGCTGGGGCCTTCGTCGGCGGTGGACTGACCCGAGGCACTGCTGCGCCGCTGATCGATCTCACGCACCACCGCGGCGATCTGCTCGGCCGAGGCGCGGCTTCCCGGATCAGCGAGGACGGATGGATGTCGACGGGCGCTGTCGGACCGTGCCGCCGCCCGGCGCGCAGCAGCCGAACGGTTCGAGTTCCCATGTAGCGGAATGACTTTCGCTTTGGATTCGGCCGCCACGTCGATACCTTCTCCCACCCCGGATAGAGCCAGTACTAATATCCCAAACGCTGCGCCACCCCCACGGCGCGACTCTCCATTGAGCGTACCCATCGCGGATCGAGTATCGGTGTCAATCCACGACCACGGACGTAGTCGTCGAATGCCTCGGCGGTCGTCCACTTGGGACTGTAGCCCAGATCCCTGTGCATTCGCGTAGTGTCCATGACCCTGCCGTAGCTCAGATAGTTCATCTGATCGGGGTCGAGTTCGGTGTAACGCGTTGCGCGACTGAGCGAATTGATCGCCGACAACGCCCCGCGCGGCACCGGGAGCCGAACCCGTCCCGAACGCCGGATCGCCTGGCTCATCATGATGATGCCCGAGGCGCCGATGTTGAACGTGCCACCTCTGCCGGCCATCGATGCACGTTCCAGTGCGCCGAGGGCGTCCTGTTCGTGCAGTAGTTGCAGCCGTGCGTCGTGCCCGACGACCGACGGGACCACCGGCCCGGCCAGATACCGCGAGAGTGCGGTGTCCATCGCCGGACCGATCATGTTGGCCAGCCGCAGGATCGTCAGATCGATGTCCGGACGGCGCCGGGCGAGACCGCGCGCATAGCCCTCGATGTCGATGCTGTCGCGGGCGAACCCGTCACCCGGCGGACGACGAGCACTGCTCTCCTCGCTGAACATCACCGGATCGCGCGAGCTCGCTCCATACACCTCGGAGGTGGACTTGAGCACGACCCGACGAACCGACGGTGCCTTCTGACAGGCGGCGAACAGCTGGATCGCGCCCATCACGTTGAGTTCCTTCAACGTGGCGCGACCCCCGGAGCGCGGAGCGTAGGACGCCGCCGCGGCATGCACGACGGTGTCCACGTTCCCGTTACGGATCACCTTGGCGATGAACGGGTTGCGGATGTCGGCGCGGACGAACTCGGCCCGCCCCATCCGCCGCATCATGTCCTTGCTCGGCACCACCGCGTCAACGGCGATGACATGCTCGATCGCCGGGTTCTGCGCCAGCCTGGCGGTCAGATAACCACCGAGGAACCGGCACGCACCCGTGACCAGAACGACTTTCGGAGAGGGAGCCGTACCGGCGGACTTTGCTCCGCCGGACGAATCCGCATCAGAAGACCCGGGGACTCCCGTCGGGCGTCCCCCCGAACGACCATCAGAATCCATCGGCTCAGCCTAGCGGCCGCAGCGGAAAGCTACTTGCCGAGTTTTCTACGCTGCACCCGGGTACGGCGAAGCAGCTTGCGGTGCTTCTTCTTCGACATACGCTTACGCCGCTTCTTGATGACTGAGCCCATAAAGTCTGGTGTCTCCGCTACTCACGCTGGATGGTTGACCCGGTCACTTTACCCGGGCCTACCACCGAAACGGAAAACGCCAGCCTGCTCACTGCGCCCAGACCGCTGCGGTGTGTGCCTATCCGGCGTCGAAGTACGAAGACTCCAGCAGATCGTGGACTGCCTTGGCGTGGACCCGGAACGATCGGCCCACTCGAACCGCAGGCAGTTCACCGTTGTGCACCAACCGGTACACCGTCATCTTCGAGACCCTCATCAAGCTCGCCACTTCGGCGACTGTCAGAAATTGAGCCCGAGGCTGACCGTCGCCAGCATCCCGCGCCGATGGCCCGTTCATAGACGTCATCGCAACCCAATCAATCAGGCACAGGCAGTTCCAGCGGCTTCCCCACCGCTGGCACCGACCCGCGCATACAAAGGGAGAATAGCGTGGCGGGTGGGGTTACTGCGACGGGTGTGGGCTAATCAGTTGGAATTAATCTAATTACTCAGATGTAATTCCGAGCTGCTCAGAGCGCGTTTTCGCGGCCAGAACGGCGTTGGAAACCGCACCACGCAGTCCCCCGCGCTCCAGTTCCCGCAGCCCAGCGGCGGTGGTGCCGGCCGGCGAGGTCACCATTGCCCGCAGTCGCGCGGGCGTCGTGTCCAGCGCAGCGCCGCCGGCCGCGTTCACCTCATCGAGACGTTCGAGCAGCATTGCCGCCGAGCCCGCCATCGTCTGGACCGCCAGATCGGTGGCCACCGCGCGCGACAGACCCGATTCCACGCCCGCATCGACGAGAGCCTCGACCATCAGGAAGAAGTACGCCGGCCCCGACCCGGACACCGCAGTCACCGCGTCCAGCTGCGACTCGTTCACCGTGAGCACGCCGCCGACCGCATCGAAGATCGACGAGACCTCTTTGAGCTGCTCGGCGGTCGCAAACCGGCCCGCCGCCAGGGCGCTCACCCCACCTCCGACCACGATCGGCGAGTTCGGCATCACCCGGATCACCGGCGACCCGGCCGGCAGCTTGTTCTCGTAGTACGACGTGCTGACACCGGCCGCGATGCTGACGAACACCTGCTCGGCGGTGTCGGAATCGGCGCGAGCCGCCGCATCGGCGATCTCGTCGATCGCGCTCGCGACATCGGTCGGCTTGACCGCAATCACCACATAGGCGGCGTTGTCGGCGGCATCGGCGACAGAGGTCACCAGCACCGAGTACTTCTCCGACAGGTACTTGGCCCGGTCCGGGTACTTCTCCGCGACCACCAGGTCCTTGACCTGCCTACCAGCCCGTAACAGCCCCGACAGCAGCGCCTCGCCCATGCTTCCGCCGCCGATGATCGCGATTCTCGACATGCGCGACAGCATCCCATGACGGGCGCACGGCCACATGGACGCCTCCGGCGTCAGGGCCGCATGATTCGCCTCCGGCTCAGCCCGACGCCGGCACCATCGCCAGCTGACGCGTCTGCACGATGATCCGGCCCTCACAGTCGACGACGATGTGGTCCTCGTCGAACCAGTCCTGGCCGATCTGTACCGAGGTACACATCACGCGCAGCCATCCGTCGGCCGGTAAGGCCCGCAGATAGGCCGTCAGCTGGACCGTGGGCGCCCAACCGGTCCGTTCCACGGCGAATGTCACCGGAGCCGACACATCGCCGCACAGGAGCGCGAACAGGACGTCGGGAGCGACACCCTTCGGCCGCACCCAGTACTCGAAAACCGGCGGCCCGCCGTCGGTGCGCGGCCCCATGGTGTGCAGCGCCGGGCGGATGTCACAGCCGTGCGCCAGGTGCACGACATGCTCCATCGGATGCCCCGGCCCGATCGGCTCCAGCCCGGGCGGCGGTTCGGGCGTCATCAGCGGCACCACGGGGTTGAACGACAGCAGCGGCGGCACATGATGCTCGGGTTCGCCCAGTGTCACCGCCACCGTCACCGCCGTGCGCTCGCCCTGCCGGAGTTCCACGTCGACCAGACCGATCCGGCGGCCCCGCTTGCGGACCGTCGTCACCACCTGCATCGGACCGGGATCCGGCGCCCACAGGTAGTTTCCCGAGACCGCGAGGGGTTGCGCGGAGGTGCCCAACTCGGTGCGCGCCGCGTTGGCACACAACGCGAGCATCGCGCCGCCGTGCACCTTGGGCCCGATCGTCCAGTGCTCGTTGAGCTCACCGTGATAGACGCCGTCGCCGGCCGGCGTCAACGCCATGGCATCGGTGAACAGGGTCGAGCCAGTCATATGCGGTCCTCTGCGGGGTTCGGCGGGATCGGGTTCAGCGCAACAGGTGTGTGCGGGCGAATTGCAGCGACTCGGTCAGCAGCGCGTCGCGTTCGGCGGCCGTCTTGGCCGCCGACGTGGTGACCTCCAGGACGACGTGGCCGGCGAAATCGCTTGCCGCCAGCATCTGGCACACCTCGGCGGTCGGCTGCGTACCGCGGCCCGGAACCAGATGCTCGTCGGTGGAGGCGCCCTTCCCGTCGCACAGATGCAGGTGCACCAGGCCGTCGCCCATGCGCCGGGCCATGTCCAAGGCGTCGGTGCCTGCGGTCGCGGTGTGGCTCAGATCGAGTGTGTAGTGCGCGTGATTGCCGTCCAGCGGGTCGTAGGACGGCGCAAAGGCGGAGATGCCGGGGCCCGGCCGGCCGCCGCGCTTGCGCATCCGCTCCACGGACGTGCCACCCGCCCCGAAGAACCGGTCGGCCCGGAACGGGAACATGTTCTCCACCGCCACCAGGACCTCGCTGTCGGCCTCCAGTTGGGCGACCTGGTCGCTGAACCCCTCGGCATAGCGTCGCTGCCAACGAAACGGCGGATGCACGACGACGGTCTGCGCGCCCAGTTGTTCGGCGGCCCGCACGCTGCGTTCCAGCTTCGGGATCGGGTTCGCGCCCCACACCCGCTGCGAGATCAGCAGACACGGCGCATGTACCGACAACACCGGCACGCCGTAATGGGCGGACATCTTCGCGACGACATCGATGTCCTGGCTGACCGATTCCGCCCACACCATCAGCTCGACACCGTCGTAACCGAGACGGGCGGCGTACTCGAACGCAGCCTCCGTCCTCAGCGGATAGACCGAGGCGGTGGACAGACCGATCTTGATGGCTGGGCGCACAACCCAATTGTGTACTGAGGCTGCTGCGCTCCTCGCGTGCGCAGGCGCTAACTCGCCTGCAGCAGCGCCAGCGGGCCAAAGGTCACCAGGGCTCCCACCGCCACCGCAGTCAGCGTGCTGCCGATGTCCTCGGTCTTGCGGACCACCCGCACGCCACCGGCCAGGCCGAGGATGACCAGCACCCCGAGCACCAGCGCGACGATGGTGTTCCACTTCCACAGCTGATCGAAGGCGACGAACAGACCGGCACCGAAGGCCACCGCGATCACGCACTGACCGACGATCCACATTCCGCGGACCAGTGGGGAGGCGGGCGGCTGGTCGTCGTCGAATTCGTCGTGCTCGTCGAAGTCACCGGCCGTACCGGTGCCCTCGGACAGCTCTCCGTCGTGTTCGAGATCGACGTCGTCGCGGCCACGGGGACGGCGGGCCTGCTCGTCGGCGACGGACCCGCCGCCGAACAACGGGCCGAGCGAAGCGTACGAACCGTCGCCGTATTCGTCGTCGTAGTCGTCACCCGCGTAGTCGTCGTAGACGGTGTCGTCGACTGCGTCCACACCGAGTTCGTGGGCGTCGGGCTCCACCAGCGCGTCATCCGACTCCGCGGCGTCGACCGCGCCGATGTCGTAGAGCGGGTCGGGGCTCATCCGCTCAGCGCCGGTACCCGATGGTCGGTAGTCCCGTGCCGGCGCCTTGGGCTGCGCGCGCCGCGGACGTGGCCGGAATTCGATCGGCTCGGGGTCGGCGTCACGTGCCGCCAGGTGCGCGTCGTAGTCGTCCTCGGCCTCGGTGCGCACCTCTTCTTCGGGCTCCACCGGCCTGGGCGGCTTGACCCGAGGGGCCCGAGATGGCCGGGGGCCACCGTTGCGGACCCGCGGCTCGTCCCGCGGTTGTTCGCGGGGCTCGCGTGTTTCGCGGGGTTCATCGCGGATCGGGGCCACGACGGCGGTGTCGACCAGTGGATCAGGCGCTGGAACCGACTCGTCGAGGGTTTCGGGCTCCATGTCATCGGTGATGACCGGGATCTCGCCGGTGAGTTCGGCAACCGTCACCGAGTCGCTGTTACCGCGCCGACGCCGACGGCGACCGCCGACCGGCGGTGCCCCGATCGTCCCGTTCTTTGCCAGCAACTCGGCGACCGAGATCGGTCGGGTGCCGGATGGGCTGTTCTCTGGTCCTGTCATACCTATGTTGCCTTTGGGGCTAGCTTTTCCTTAACGTCGGGCGTCCCGCGCCGACGTCTCTACCAAGGCTGTGCCGTCGGCCTCGCTGTCGAGTTTCCGCAGAATCAACCCCTCCCGCAACGCCCAGGGGCAAATGTCGACGGAATCGATCTCCAGTGCTCGCATACTAGCCTCAGCTACCAAAGCACCGGCCACGATCTGTGGTGCCCTCTCGGCACTCACCCCTTCCAGTTCGGCACGGTCAGCCGCTGTCATCCTAGAGATGAAAGCTATGAGCTGTCTTAATCCAGCCGCGGTGAGGGTCCGCTTCACCCGCGGGCCTGCGCCCGAGGGGGCCGCCCCGGTGAGTCGGGCCAGCGATCGGAAGGTCTTCGACGTCGCCACCGCGAGGTCCGGATTTCCGGACCGGCGCATGGTGGTGCCGGCGTCGGACAGCTCGGTGGCCAGCCAGTCCCGCAGCATCGCGACCCGGCGCCGCCCAGGTGGGTCTTCGGCCAACCATTCCCTGGTCAACCGGCCCGCTCCCAGTGGCAGCGAGAGCGCCACCTCCGGCTCTTCGTCGACCCCGCTGGACAGTTCCAGCGAGCCGCCGCCGATGTCGATGTTGATGATGCGGCCCGCGCTCCAGCCGTACCAGCGGCGCACCGCCAGGAAGGTCAGGCGGGATTCGTCGACCCCGCTCAGCACGCCGAGGGAAACCCCGGTCTCGGCCCGCACCCGGGCCAGCACCTCCTCGGAGTTGGTGGCGTCGCGCACCGCAGAGGTGGCAAACGCCATCAATTCGGCACAACCCGAGCTGGTGGCAATCTTGGCGAACTCGTCGACCGTGGCCACCAGGCTGTCGGCGCCCTTGCGGGTCAGTTTGCCGGAGCTGTCGATCGCCTCGGCGAGTCGCAGCGCTGCCTTGGTGGAGCTCATCGGGGTCGGGTGTCCGCCACGGCGTGCATCCACCACGAGGAGATGAACCGTGTTGCTCCCGACATCGAGCACGCCTAACCGCACTGCACCAACCTAACGGCAGCCCACCAGCGCTTCGTGGCCGGACCTCCCGCAACCCGCGAGATGCGCCCGCCGGGGCTGTGGGACTTCCGACCGTGCGTCGTGCCGCAGTTGGGAAATGCGTTCCGCCATATAGGGGTACCGTTTGCGCCGTGACAGATGTGCATCCCGGCGAAGTCGAACTCGACTTTGCCCGCGAATGGGTGGAGTTCTACGACCCGGAGGACGCGACCCATCTGATCGCGGCCGATATGACGTGGTTGCTGTCCCGCTGGACGTGTGTGTTCGGCACACCGGCCTGCAAGGGCACCGTCGAGGGCCGCCCGGACGACGGCTGCTGCTCGCATGGCGCGTTCCTTTCTGACGACGACGACCGGGCCCGGCTCGACGACGCGGTCAAACAGTTGACCGACGAGGACTGGCAGTTCCGGGACAAGGGCCTGGGCCGCAAGGGCTTCCTGGAGGACGACGAGTACGACGGCAAGCCCAACCTGCGGACCCGAAAGTACAAGGGGGCGTGCATCTTCCTGAACCGCCCGGGCTTTCCCGGCGGCATCGGATGCGCGCTGCACAGCAAGGCCCTCAAGCTCGGGGTCGAGCCGCTGACCATGAAGCCCGACGTGTGCTGGCAGTTGCCGATCCGACGCAGCCAGGAGTGGATCACCCGGCCCGACGACACTCAGATCCTGCGCACCGTGATCACCGAGTACGACCGGCGCGGCTGGGGCGAGGGCGGTGCGGACCTGCACTGGTACTGCACCGGTGACCCCGCCGCCCATGTCGGCGCCCGCCCGGTGTTCGAGTCGTACGCCCCCGAGCTCACCGCGGTGCTCGGCGAGAAGGCCTACGCCGAGTTGGCCGCGATGTGCCGGCGGCGCAGCGCCCTCGGCCTGGTCGCCGTGCATCCGGCGACCCGCGCCGCCGAGCACACCGAGTGAGAACTCAGCCCTCCAGCTTGTAGCCGAGGCCACGCACCGTGACCAGGTGCACCGGGTTGGCCGGATCGGACTCGATCTTGGACCGCAGCCGCTTGACATGCACGTCAAGGGTTTTGGTGTCACCCACGTAGTCGGCACCCCACACCCGGTCGATGAGCTGGCCACGGGTGAGCACCCGGCCACTGTTGCGCATCAGGTACTCCAGAAGGTCGAACTCCTTGAGCGGCAACGTGATCTGCTCCCCGTTGACGCTCACGACGTGTCGTTCCACATCCATCCGGACCGGGCCGGCTTCCAGCACGCCGTCACCGATCGCGCTTTCGTCGGTGTCGGAGCCGCGCCGCAGCACCGCCCGGATCCGCGCGATCAGTTCGCGGGCCGAATACGGCTTGGTGACATAGTCATCGGCACCCAACTCGAGGCCGACGACCTTGTCGATCTCACTGTCCCGTGCGGTGACCATGATCACCGGCACGCTGGACCGGGCACGCAGTTGCTTACAGACGTCGGTACCGCTCATCCCCGGCAGCATCAGGTCCAGCAGGACGATATCGGCGCCGGAGCGCTCGAACTCGGCCAGTGCAGAGGGACCATCGGCCACCACGGTGGCCTCGAAGCCTTCCTTGCGGAGCAGGAATGCCAGGGGATCGGCCAGCGACTCCTCGTCCTCAACGATCAACACGCTGGTCATCGGTCTCGCTAATCCTCTCGGTCGTCTGAGTCACCTGTGGACTCATCGGTTTCGGGATAGGCCGGAATCGACAGGGTGAATGTCGACCCGGTGCCCGGCTGACTCCACAGCCGGATGGTTCCGTTGTGGTTCGCGGCCACGTGTTTGACGATCGCCAGGCCCAGCCCGGTACCGCCGGTGGCACGCGACCGGGCCTTGTCGACCCGGAAGAACCGCTCGAAGACCCGTTCCTGATCGGCCTTGGCGATTCCGATACCGCGGTCGGTGACCGCGATCTCGACGCTGCCGCCCCGCCGGCGCCGGCTCACCGAGATGCCGGACCCGTTGGGCGAGTATGCAATTGCGTTGGACACCAGATTGGCGATGGCGGTCACGAGCAAGGTCTGGTCACCCAGTACCCGGTAGCCGGTCGCGGCGTCGGTGGTAATCGAGATGTCGGCTTTGTCGGCGGCCACCTTGTGCCGCGACAGCGCCTCGGACACCACAGTGTCGACGTCGACGGCCCCCAGATCGGGCAGTCGCTCGGCGCCCTGTAGCCGGGACAGTTCGATCAGCTCGCCCACCATGTCGGCCAGCCGCAGCGATTCGGCCACCATCTTGTCGGAGAAGCGGCGCACCATGTCGGGGTCGTCGGCGGAGGCCTGGAGCGCCTCTGCGAGCACCCGCATGGCCCCCACCGGGGTCTTGAGCTCGTGGCTGACATTGGCCACGAAGTCACGGCGCGTGGCTTCCATCCGGGCGTGCTCGGACTGGTCGTCGGCGTAGACGACCGCGAAGCGGCGGTCCTCACTGCTCAGCGGCCGCACCCAGCCGCGCACCGAGATGCCCGACCGGCCCGGGTGCGGGAGCTTGCGGGGCGACAGGTCGACGTCGATGGGCTGGCCGGTGGCGAACACCTGCTCGGCCGCGCGCCACGCCCGGTCGTCGAGCAGGCGGTCGCGCACGACGCCGAGTTCGCTCGCGCGGTCGTTGGCGTAGACGACGTCGTTGAACGTGTCGACCACGACGATGCCGTTGGGTGCTGCAGACACGATGTGCTGCAGCATCTGCGACACCGTCAGGCCGGCCTGATCAGCTTCGCGCTGCTGCCGCTTGGCCACGATGCGGGGGGCGACCACGGCGGCCACCCCCGCACCGACGATCAGCGCGAGCAACGACACGACCGCCGTCAGCAGTAACGCCGACACCAAGCTCACGCGAAAATCGTACGCACACGGTGAACGTCATCCCAGCAGCGTGCGGCCAAAACGGGACAAGTCACACCGACAAATACAGGAGTTCGGCTGTCGTTAACCCTCGGTAACCTGCTGTTTGCCCGCAAGCCCGCGTGTCCAGCGAACTATTTCTTGGCGCCCTGCGCGGCGACTGCGGCGGCACCGGCGGCGGCCGCCTCGGGGTCGAGGTACTCACCGCCTGCGACCAGGGGCTTGAGGTTCTCGTCCAGGTCATAGCGCAGCGGGATGCCGGTCGGGATGTTCAGGCCGACGACGTCCTCGTCGGACATTCCGTCGAGGTACTTGACCAGCGCACGCAGCGAGTTTCCGTGGGCGGCGATCAGGACCGTCTTGCCGGCCTTGAGGTCGGGCACGATCGTCGCCTCGTAGTACGGCACGAACCGGGTCACGACGTCCTTGAGGCATTCGGTCAGCGGGCCGCCACCGATGTCGGCGTAGCGGGGATCGGCGTCCTGGCTGAACTCGCTGCCCTTCTCGATGGCCGGCGGCGGGGTGTCGTAGCTGCGCCGCCACGCCATGAACTGCTCTTCGCCGTACTTTTCCTTGGTCGCGGCCTTGTCCAGGCCCTGCAGCGCGCCGTAGTGCCGCTCGTTGAGCCGCCAGTCGCGGTGCACGGGGATCCAGTGCCGGTCGGCGGCATCCAGCGCCAGGTTGGCGGTGGTGATCGCGCGACGCAGCAGCGAGGTGTAGACCACGTCGGGCAACACGTCGTTCTCGACCAGCAGCTGGCCGCCGCGGACGGCCTCGGTGCGGCCCTTATCGGTGAGGTCGACGTCGACCCATCCCGTGAACAGGTTCTTCTGGTTCCAGTCGCTCTCACCGTGGCGGAGCAGGATCAGCGTCGGCATGCGTGTGATCTTCTCACGAGCGCCTAGTCCTCGATCAGGTGCTCGAACGCCTCCAAGTTCTTCAGCGACTCACCGCGCGACACGCGCCATTCCCACTCTTTCTGGATGGAGGAGCGGAAGCCCAGTTCCAGCAAGGTGTTGAAGTCGGAGTCGACGGCCTCGAGCACCTGGCCGAGCACCCGGTCGATCTCCTCGGCGGTGACCGCATGCAGGGCCATCCGGCCGACGAGGTAGATGTCGCCGACATTGTCGAGGGTGTAGGCGACGCCGTAGAGCCTGCGGTTGCGTTTGAGCAGGAACCGGTAGACGCCCTCGAAGTTCTCGTCGGGCTTGCGGCACACGAACGCCTCGACGCGCACCGAATGCTCACCGATGCTCAGGATGGTGTTGGTCTTGAGCTTCCGTTCCCCCGGCAGCTCGACGACGATGCCGGGCAGGCCGCCGCGTGCGCCCTCGTGGTGGTGGTAGACCAGCTCGTGCTCGTCGAGGCTGTCGGTGATGATCTTTGCGACGTCGCTCATGATGCGGTTCCCTCGCAAGCTTCGCTCATAGCGCCCGCACCCCACGGCGCAGCGCGAACCGGCGCCCGGGACGCCGGCCCGACGGCCTGCGATGCCGGGACCGGTAATCACTCATGGCATGGGCATAGCTGTTCAGCAGGGCGTCGACGGTGTGCGCCCAGGAGAACTGTGCCGCGTGGGCCGCGGCGGCCAGGCGCAACGGACCCGGATCGCGCTGCAGCACGCCGTCGATGGCAGCCGCCCAGTCCTCGACGTCGTGTCCGTCGACCAGGGCGCCGCTGACTCCGTCGGCCACCGCGACCGGCAGACCGCCGACCGCGGCCGCCACCACGGGCGTCCCGCAGGCCTGGGCCTCGATCGCGACCAGGCCGAACGACTCGGAGTAGCTGGGCACCGCGACCAGATCGGCGGCGCGATACACGTTGACCAACTGTTCGCGGGACTGCGGGGGCAGGAACGTCACGCGGTCGGTGATACCCAGTTCGTCGGCAAGACGAACCAGGGTGTCGGGCTCGGCCAGGCCACTACCCGACGGCCCGCCCGCGACCAGCACCCGGACGGCGGGCAGTTTGGCGGCAGCCCGCAACAGCACGTCGGGCGCCTTGAGCGGCTGGATCCGGCCCACGAACGCCACCACCTGCTCGTGGGACGCAATGCCCAGGACGGCCCGCGCCGCATCGCGATCACCCGGGGTGAAGGCATCCAGGTCCACCCCGGGATGCACTACATCGATCCGTCCCGGATCGGCGTGGTGCAGCGAAACCAGTTGCTGTGCTTCATTTTCGGTGTTGACGATGAGTCGGTCGGCCTCGTCGACCACCTGCTGCTCCCCCACTGCGCGCAGCGGCGGCTCGGGCGAATCACCGGCGGCGAGTGAAGCGTTCTTCACCGCGGCCAGGGTGTGCGCGGTATGAACCAGCGGCACCGCCCAGCGGTCCCGGGCCAGCCAGCCGACCTGACCGGACAGCCAGTAGTGCGAGTGGACGACGTCGTAATAGCCGGGCTCGTGTGTCGCCTCGGCGCGCAGCACCCCCGCGGTGAACGCGCACAGCTGCGTGGGCAGGTCGTACTTGTCCAGGCCCTCGAACGGCCCGGCCACCACATTGCGCACCAACACCCCCGGCGCCACCGGCACCACCGGGGCATCCGACGAGGAGGTGGCCCTGGTGAAAACCTCCACCTCGACGCCACGACGGGCCAACTGCAACGCGGTCTGCAGCACGTAGACATTCATCCCGCCGGCATCACCGGTGCCCGGCTGCGCCAGCGGCGAGGTGTGTACGGAAATGACCGCAACGCGGCGGGGAAGCTCGAGGTCTGACGCTAGACGCACACCTCTATGTCTACACCGCGGCTATGCCGGCCCCGTTCGCCGACCGGCGGGTTTGGGCACGCCGCATGGCGCCGATCGGATCCGCGTAGAGACCGCCCAGCGAAACGATGCCGGCACTGGCCTCCTGGACCCGGTTACCGAAGGCCGTCAGCCGGATGTCACGGGGCCCCAGCACCGAGCGGCGCGTGACGGCGTCCTCCACGACGGGCATGCCTTCGGGGTATTCGGTGAAGGCCTGGCCCCCGAGCACCAGATCGTCGGGATTGAGCAGATCGCGCAGGAGCGCGACGGCCTCGCCGAGCACGCGGGCCCGGTCGGCCAGCAGCTCGACCGCCTTCTCGTTACCCTGCCGGGCCGCGCGAAGCACCGCGGGAAGCGTCGAGGAGGGACCTTCAGCCGGGATGATCCGCAGTTTGCGGGCCGCGTTGAGCACCGCCTCGTCACTTACCGTGGTCTCCAATTGCCCTGAGCCGCCCAGCAATTCGGATTGCGCAGGCAGACCGGCGATGGTGCCGGGACCGCTGGCCGGGGAGTGCACCCGGCCGTCGATCGAGAGCGCATAGCCGACGGTCTCGCGGGCATAGACATAGAGGCTGGTCCGGGCCGGAGCGCCGGCGGCCTCCGGGGAGGATCGCCGTCCCCCCAGCAGCAGTTCGGCACCGGCCATCGCATCGACATGCGAGGCCACCGACACGGGCAGCGCAAGCGCTTCGGCAAGCACCGGGCCCACCGGGGCATCGGCCCAGCCCAGCCGCGGGTGATCGAGGTATCCGGTGGCGCTGTCGACGACGCCACCGGCGGCGACACCGACCCACAGCGGGCGACGACGGTGCCAGCGGCTCAGGTACCGGCGGGCGCTGGCAGCCAAGGTGGCCAATGCTGCGGACTGGGGCCCCGACGGGGTCGGCGTCTCGACCACGTCGAGCGTGCGGCCGAACAGGTCGGTGGCCACGATGCTGGTGGTGCGCGCGCCGATGTGGATGCCGAGCGTGAGGTAGGGCTCGTGGTTGACCTCGACGGGCACCCGGGGCCGTCCGATGGCCCCGGAGACCGCGAGATCGGCACGCTCACGCAGGATTCCGGCGTCGAGCAGTGCGGTGACCTGACGGTTGACGGTCGCGATGCTCAACTGCGTGAGCTGCGCGATGGCGTCCCGGGCGATGGGCCCGCGGGTGCGGACGGCGCTGAAGACCGAGGCCGCGGCGGCGTCAGGCACCTTCAGCGACGGAGCGACGATGTGCAGCAGCCGCGACTGCGGGTAGCGCGAGGCGGCGGACAGCGACCGAGCGGTCCGCGTGGCGGCGCCGTTCGAAGAGACGGCAGCGGAACGGGCGGAAGTGCGGCGGGGAGCGGCGATGGCGGTGGTCACGTGAATGGTCCTTACTGGTTGTCGGCTGGTGGGTGAAGACCACACCTGGCGACTCAGCAGGACGTGAAACGGTGTCCGGGTTCAGTCAGGCGCGGCGGGGTGCGCGACAACAACACGCACGCCGCACGAAGCGGGACTGGAGCTTTCCGGACACACGAAGAACTTAGCACGCCATCTAATGTTGGTCATGTGACGACATCACAGTCAGAAAAAAGGGTCGCAGTGGTCACGGGCGCCAGCGCCGGGATCGGTGCCGCAACCGCCAGATCCCTTGCCGCCCTGGGCTTTCACGTGGTTTGCGCGGCCCGTCGGGCCGATCTGATCCAGGAGCTGGCCGACGAGATCGGCGGTACCGCGATTGTGGCGGACGTCACCGACCAGGACTCCGTCGACGCCTTGGCGGCCCAGTTGGACCGGGTGGATGTGCTGGTGAACAACGCCGGCGGGGCCCGCGGGCTGGAGCCGGTGGCCGACGCCGACATCGACAACTGGCGCTGGATGTGGGAGTCCAATGTGCTGGGCACCCTGCGCGTCACCCGCGCGCTGCTGCCCAAGCTCATCGACTCCGGCGACGGGCTCATCATCACCGTCACCTCGATCGCCGCCGTCGAGATCTATGACAACGGGGCGGGCTACACCTCGGCCAAGCACGCCCAGGGCGTCCTGCACCGCACCCTGCGCAGCGAATTGCTCGGAAAACCCGTGCGGCTCACCGAAGTTGCGCCCGGGATGGTGCAGACCGACTTCTCGCTGAACCGCTTTGACGGAGACGAGGAGCGAGCCGAGAAGGTCTATGAGGGGGTTACCCCGCTGGTGGCCGAGGACATCGCCGAGGTGATCGGTTTCGTCGCCTCACGCCCGTCTCACGTCGACCTCGACCTGATCGTGGTCAGGCCGCGTGACCAGGTCAGCGGGGCCCCCGGGTCGCGCTTCAACCGGAGGTTGAACGACTAGCCCAGTAACCGGAGGTTGAACGACTAGCCCGGTAACCGCACCTGACAACCGCGAAAGCAACGCTGTGGTCGTTGGCGCAATGCCGCAACGACCACAGCGTTGCTTTCGGCGCAGAAATCAACCGCCCGGCGTGGGCTTCGGCGGCGTTGTTGTCGTCGGGGTGCCGGACAGGGTGGGCGCGTCGGTCGGCGTCGCCGGCGCGCTGGCCGGCAGATTCGACGGCGAATCCTCCGAGGACAGCGCGGACATGGACTTCCACTCGTTCCAGTCCACCGCCCAGTCCCAGAGGTCGCCGTCGGCGTAGGACAGCTGGATCCGGGTCCCGGTCACCTCGACCGGGTCGCCGTACATCGCGCTGTTGAAGTACTGCTGCGAGTTCTCCAGGTTCAGGTTGATGCAACCGTTGGTCACGTTGGTGTTGCCCTGCGAACCGATGCTGTTCGGGTTGCAGTGGATGAACTCGCCGTTGTTGGAGATACGCACCGCGAAGCGTTCGTGCACATTGCTGTACCCGGCGGCCGGGTTGGTCATCCAGAAGTCCTCGTACTTCTCGGTGACCACGTGGATGCCGCTACGCGTGACGTTGCGGTCCAGGTCGCCCTCGCCGTAGCTGCACGGGAAGTCCATGATCACCGCGCCGGATCCGTCGAGCACCTGGATGCGGTGGCTGGAGGCCTCGGCCTTGACGACCTGGCGGCGGCCGATCTCGATGTCGAGCGTCGAGTCCGCCGCACCGTAGGCGCCGTCACCGAAGCTGACGCCGTACAGCGGCGCCTTGACGCTGACCTTGGTTCCGGCCGGGTAGTACTCCCGGGTGCGCCAGTGCACGCGCGAGCCCCCGGCCTCGTCGGGCAGCCATGCCCAGCTGCCCTCGACGGGCGGGGTGGTGGTGACCTGAAGAGCTTTTTCGACGGTCGCCCGGTACTTGTCGTCGATCGCGGCGTCGAACTGCAGGATGATCGGCGCGGCCACGCCGACGACCTGGCCGTCGGCGAGCTGGAACTGGCCGTTGACCTGTTTCTGCGGGGCGACGGTGGAGAACTTGCCCTGCACGGATGCGGACTTGCCGTCCTGGCCCACCACGGCACCCGCCCACGTGTAGGTGGATTCGTAGCCGAGGGGTTCGGTGACAGTGAACGCGGTGCGGTCGCTGTTGAATTTGCCGGCGACGACCTTGCCGTTGGCGTTGGTCAGGCTGACGCGCTGGAACACGCCGTTCTCGACCTTGACGCCGACCGGCGCCGTCGGCAGCACGTCATCGGAGTCGGCGGCAGGCTCGTAGGTCACCGTCGGCGCCACCGGCCCGGCTGCCTCAGGTGCCGAGACGGGCGACTTTCCCGAGCAGGCAGCCAGCAGTCCGGCTCCCATTCCGACGGTCAACACCGTCAGGGCACGCCGCCGATTGAACAACGGCGCATCCGCCTCTATATCACCGCCAGGGCTCACGTGGATCTAGGGTACTGATAGATCGCACCCAATCAGAATCGGTTCTGGGTGCAGCATGATCCCGAAGCGGTCCAAAACACCCGCCTGCACCGCTCTGGCCAGGGCAATCACATCGGCAGTGTTCGCCTCGCCACGATTGGTCAGAGCCAGCGCATGCTTGGTGGAAAGCCGCGCCGGAGCGCCTTCACCGGGGTAGCCCTTACCGAAGCCGGCGTGCTCGACGAGCCAGCCCGCCGCGAGCTTGACCCCGTCGGGTGCCGGGTAATGCGGCACCGCCCCGGCCGCTCCGTCCTGGCCTGCCTCGAACGTGGCCTGCACCCGCTCGAACTCAGCCTGCGACACCACGGGGTTGGTGAAGAACGACCCGACGCTCCAGGTGTCGTGGTCATCGGCGTCGAGCACCATCCCTTTGCCGGCACGCAACTGCAGCACAGTCTGGCGAACACGCGTCGGGTCGGCCCGCTCCCCGGGTTCGACTCCCAGCGCGGTGGCCAGTTCGCGGTACCGCAGCGGTGCGCTGCGCCCCGTCGGATCGAGGGCGAACTCGACTTCGAGCACGATGACGGCATCGGAGTGTTTGAGGATGCTGGTGCGGTAGCCGAACTTGAGTTCTTCCGGTGCGGCCCAACGGACTTCACCCGTGCGCCGGTCGAGCAACCGCACCCGGCTGATGGTGTCGGCGACCTCGGCGCCGTAGGCACCCACGTTCTGCACCGGGGTGGCCCCGGTCGAACCCGGTATCCCGGACAGACATTCGAGGCCGCCCAGCCCATGATTGAGGGAGGACACGACGACGTCGTCGAACACGGCGCCGGCCTCGGCGCGCACCATGTTGCCCTCGACGGTGATCGCGGTGTTGGCCACCCGCACCACGGTGAGATCGGGCATCGTCTCGGAGAGATCGTCGGCCAGCACCACGTTGGATCCGCCGGCCAGCACCAGGATCGGGTCGGCGACCGCGCGCAGCACATCGATCAGCTGATCGGTGCTGGTGCAGGTCAGCACTCTGCGAGCCACCGGACCGACGCGCAGCGTGGTCAGCGGGGCCAGCGCAACCGACTCGGCGACCGCGACCCCGGCAACATACGAACTGACCACGGGCCGTAACGGTAGCCTGACCAGCTATGCCGCGATCATTCGACATGGCCACCGATTACGAAGCCGGCGTCGAACAGATCCACCGGGCATTCGCTGACGAACGGTATTGGTTGGCCCGGCTGGCCGATTCGGGGGCCGACGAAGCCACTCTGGACGCCCTGACCGTGTCCGACGACGGCGAGATCAAAGCGGTCACCACGCAGATCCTGCACGCAAACCGGCTGCCCGGGCTGGTGTCACAGTTTCACCGCGGCGATCTGAAGATCCGCCGCGAGGAGCACTGGCAGCCGATCCGTGACGGCGCGTCCCGCGGCACGGTCCTGGGCTCCATCTCAGGAGCACCGGTGTCGCTGTCCGGGTCCGCGACACTCACGGGGACCGACGGCGGGTGCCGCTTGTCGGTGCACATCACGGTCGAGGTGAGGGTGCCGCTGGTCGGCGGCAAGATCGAGAGTTTCATCGGTTCGCAGCTGGTCGACCTGTTGACCGCCGAGCAACGGTTCACCTCGGGGTGGATCACCGATCACAGCTGAATCCGGCGGCGGTACGGTCGGTAGCCATGAGCCGAAGCCGGCAGTCGACGTTGAGTTTCGACGCACCCGCCGAGACGATGTACGCCGTGTTCGCGGACGGCGATTACTGGCAGGCCCTCATGGACCGATACGACGACCTCACGCCCGGGAAATCCGACATCACGGCGTTCAGCTCCGACGGGAGCGGAATCGAGGTCGAGTTCCGGCAGGTGCTGCCGCGCGAGGAATTGCCCGCCCTCCTGCGATCGGTGATACCGCTCGACATGGCCATCACCCGCAGGCAGATTTTCGGTCCCTTCGACCCGCATGGCGTGAAAGGCCATTACGCCGCGTCGGTCTCACACGTCCCGGGCCGGCTCGACGGCCGCTACGTGCTCACCGGAGCGTCGGCGGGAAGCCGGCTCGAGGTCGACAGCACGTGCAAGGTGCCGATGCCCCTGGTCGGCGGCAAGCTCGAAGACATGGTCCTGCAGTCCGTCAACGAGGTTTTCACCATCGAGGGGGCGTTCACCGCTGAGTGGATCGCCGAGCACGTCTAGACCCGTCGGCGCGGTCACCCGGGGCACCACCGGATACAACCGGCTGCGCCGCAGTGACCGTTGGCTGGTGCACTCGCCGCGGGTACGCAGTGTGCTGCGGGCCGCGACCGATCCGCTGGTGGTCGATCTCGGGTACGGCGCGCTGCCGGTGACCACGCTCGAACTGGCCGCGCGGCTGCAGTCGGTGCGTCCCGACGTGCGGGTCGTCGGCCTGGAGATCCACCCGGAACGGGTGGCCACCGCCCGCGCGATGTCCGGGGCCAGCGACGTTCACTTCGCCCTCGGCGGGTTCGAGTTGGCCGGGCTGCGACCGGTGCTGGTGCGGGCGTTCAACGTGCTGCGTCAGTATCCGGTCGAGGCGGTGCCGGATGCCTGGGCGACGATGTCGCGCCGGCTCGCGCCCGGTGGGCTGATCGTCGACGGGACCTGCGACGAGCTGGGCCGCCGATGCTGCTGGGTGCTGTTGGACGCGGACGGGCCGGTGACCCTGACCCTGGCGTGTGACCCGTTCAGCATCGAGCGGCCGTCGGATCTGGCCGAACGGCTGCCCAAGGTGCTGATCCACCACAACGTCGAAGGTCAGCCGATCCACGCGCTGCTCGGCGCCGCCGACCGGGCGTGGGCCAGCGCGGCCGGGCACGGCGTGTTCGGACCGCGGGTGCGCTGGCGGGCCATGGTGGAGCTGTTGCGCACCGAGGGATGGCCGGTCGCCGCGCCGCGCCGCCGGTTGCGCGACGGAGTGCTCACCGTCCCGTGGGGCGCCGTGGCGCCAGCCACCAATTAAGCACCGTGGCGCCAGCCACAAATCAGGCCCAATGGCCCCACTAAACTGATCCGCATGCGAATTGCCCTGGCGCAGATCGCCACCGACACGGACCCGTCGTCGAATCTCGCACTGGTCGACGAGTACACCCACCGCGCCGCCGCTGATGGCGCCCGGTTGGTGTTGTTCCCCGAGGCCACGATGTGCCGCTTCGGGGTGCCGCTGGGCCCTGTCGCCGAGAACCTCGACGGACCGTGGGCGACGGCGGTACGCGAGATCGCCGCGCGGGCCGGGGTGGTCGTGGTGGCCGGGATGTTCGTCCCCAGTGACGACGGCCGGGTCACCAACACCCTGATCGCGACGGGCCCCGGCGTCGATGCGCACTACGACAAGATCCACCTGTACGACGCCTTCGGGTTCGCCGAATCACGCACTGTGGCACCGGGTTTCGATCCGGTGACCATCACAGTCGACGGGGTCACGGTCGGCCTGAGCACCTGCTACGACATCCGGTTCCCCGAGCTCTATGTGGAGCTGGCCCGCCGCGGCGCCCAGCTGATCACCGTGCATGCCTCATGGGGGTCCGGGCCCGGCAAGCTGGAGCAGTGGACCCTGTTGGCCCGGGCCCGGGCGCTGGACACCACCGGTTTCATCGCCGCGGTGGACCAGGCGTATCCGGGCGACGAGATCGCCAAGGTCGGGCCGACGGGCGTCGGTGGCAGTGTGGTCGCCTCCCCCACCGGTGAGGTTCTCGCCGTGGCCGGGGCCGAGCGGGAGTTGCTGGTTTTCGACGTCGACCTCGACGCCGCCAACCAGGTCCGGGACACCATCGCGGTGCTGCAGAACCGCTCACAGTTCGCTCAGTTCGGTAAGGCACAATCGCTGGGGTGACCGATCCCTGGGCTCGCCCAACCGACCAGTCCCCGCCATCGCCTACCCAGGAGCTGCCTCCGCAGCCCCCGACGGCTCAGCCGGGTCAGGTCGACGAACCGGCACCTGCAGCTCCCCAGCCGCAGGGCCCGGAGAGCCCCTCGGCACTGGCGAAGATCAAGAAGCTGCTGTCGGATCCGTTGTCGGTGGTGCTGGTCTTCGTGATCGTGGTGGCTCTGGTCGCCGCCGGCGTGCTCGGCGGTGAGCTGTACGCCCGCAGCCGGGCCGACAAGATCGTCGCCTCGATCGTCGAATGCATCGTGCAGGACGGTGCGAAGGCCTCGTTCGACCCGCTGCCGCCGTTCCTGATGCAGCACGTGAGCGGCCATTACACCAACATCAACATCGAGACCGCGGGCAACCAAATCCGCGAGGCCAAGGGCATGCAGGTCAAGCTCGGCATCGAGGACGTGCGCATCCAGGAGACCGCCGATTCCAGCGGCACCGTCGGATCGCTGGTCGCCGACATCACCTGGGGCACCGACGGCATCCGCCAGACGGTGGCCGACATGGTCCAGCTGCCGTTCATCGGCTCGGCCATCTCGGATGTGAAGACCAACCCTTCGAACGGGACGATCGAGCTCAAGGGCCTGCTCGGCACCATCACCGCCAAGCCCACGGTGGTCAACAAGGGCATCTCGATGCAGATCGTCGACCTGAGCGCGATCGGACTGTCGTGGCCGCGCGAGACGCTGCAACCCATCCTGGACAAGTTCACCGGCCAGCTGACCGAGAACTATCCGATGGGAATTCACGCCGACAGCGTGCAGGTCACCGACAGCGGCGTGGTGGCGAAGTTTTCGACCAAGAACGCGTCGATGCCGAAACCCGCCGACGATCCCTGCTTCGACAAGCTCTGAGTTTTCCCCCGCTCAGCCGGTGAGGCCGTCGAGCACCGCCCTGGTGCCCGACAGGCCGAGCCGGGTGGCTCCGGCGTCGAGCATCGCGACCGCCACGTCGGCGGTGCGGATGCCGCCGCTCGCCTTGACCCCCACACCGTCGCCCACCGCGCGCGCCATCAGTTCGACGGCCCGGGTGGAAGCGCCTCCGCTGGGGTGAAAGCCGGTGGACGTCTTGACGAAGTCGGCTCCGGCGCCGACGGCGGCCCGGCAGACGTCCTGCAACAACGCCTCGCTGCCGAACTCCAGCAGCGCCGCGGACTCGACGATCACCTTGAGCGTGGCGCCCGGCACCGCTGCACGTACCTCGGCGACCTCGGCTGCGGTCGCGTCGAGGTCGCCCATCAGCGCGATCCCGACGTCGATCACCATGTCGATCTCGGCGGCGCCCGCGGCCACCGCCAGGTGCGATTCGCGGGCCTTGATCTCGGCCAGGTGTTTGCCCGACGGGAAGCCGGACACCGCGGCCACCGCCAGGCCGGACGGGGCCGCCGCGGCCGCGGCGGTGACCAGCGACGGTGACACGCATACCGAGAACACCCCGAGGTCGGCGCCTTCGGCCACCAGCTTCTCGACGTCGGCCACGGTGGCCTCGGGCTTGAGCAAGGTGTGGTCGACCAGGGCCGCCACCTGAGCGCGGGTGTAGCTGCCCATCAGAACGGTTCCTCACTGCCGCCGGGATTGCATCCGCTGGCCAGCATCGCCTCGGGGGCGACCTCGGGCCGCCACGGCTCCAGATTCCAGCTGGTCTTGCCGGGCTCGGTGAGTTCGGCGAACGTCCAGTGACACACGAACTGTTCACGCATCCCGGGCAGGTCGGCATCGGGCGACAGGGCCAGCACCTCGGCCCAGGCCTGGTCGGCCTGCGCGACGTTGCCAGGCTGACGGGCCAGCTCCCGGGCAGCGTCGGTGGGATAGACGCGCAGGCTCGACAGGTCACCCCATTTGGCCCATTCGACGTGGTCGACGTAGACGTGGTCGGCAGCCGGGTCGGCGGCAGCGACGGGGATCGAGGTCAATGTCGCGCCCAGCGCGAGACAAGCCGCGCCGAACGCAGCCAGTGACGAACGCATCAGGTCAGTGCGACTTTCCCTGGATTTCGAGCAGCTTGGGCCGCACATCGACGAGGTAGACACCGGTGGCGCAGGCCGCGATGACGGGGATGAACACACCACCCACCAGCAGCGTCAGCACCGCGCTCACACCCAGGATGGCCAGCCATACGGGCTTGGTGAGCTTGCCGGTGGCCGTGTAGGCGTCCGGACGCTGCATCGCCGCATGCACGAAGGCGTACACGGTCACGAGAACGACCACGTAACCGAGTACGGAAATAATGAGGCCCGCAAGGTTGGCAAGTTGCACCTCACCAGCCTATGCGGGCCTCATCGTCAGCGTCGACCGACGGGGCTCAATGCCCGGCCGATCGACACCGGTATTACTTCTGGGTGACCTTCTTGGCCGGAGTGGCCGTGGTCTTCTTGGCGGCCGGGGTGGCAGCCTTCTTGGCCGGAGCAGCCGGGGCCTTCTTGGCCGGGGCGGCCTTCTTGGCGGGGGCCGCAGCAGCGGGGGCCTCGGCCTTTTCGGCCTTCTTCGGCAGCTCGACGCCGACCAGCTTGGCGGCGCGCTCGCCGACCGCGCGGGTCTGGGTCGCCACGGTGCCCAGAGCCTCCTGGGTCAGCTCGGAGACCTGGTCGGTGTAGCCCTCGACCCGGCTGGCGGCCTCTTCGATGGCCGGCTGGTTGCGCAGGCGCTCCAACGCGGCCTCGCCACGCTCGACCAGCTTGTTGTAGGTCGCGGTGGCCTGATCGGCGTAGCCCTCGGCGGCCTTGCGCAGCTCGTCGGAGTTCAGCTTCTCGCGCAGCTCACCGAACTGGGCCGGCAGCTCCTCCTGCAGCTTGTTCAGGCGGGCACGGCTCTCCTCGACGCGGGCCTCGGCATCGGTGCGCGCGCCTTCGGCACGCTCACGCAGGCTGGCGACGATCTCGTTGACCGTGGCCAGGGCCAGGTCGGCAGCGCCGACGGCGGCCAACAGCGGGGCCTTGAGGTCTTCGATGGTGGGCTGAGTCTTCTCGGTCATGCGAATTCCTTTCTCAGGATGGCTTTTCGTGCGAATGGTTATCGGTCAGTTGGTGAGGTGTCAGTCAGTCGGATCAGATGTCTGCTCCTCACCTGCTTCGGCTTCGTTCTGCTGCCGGAACGATGTGTAGATATCGAGCAGAACCTGCTTCTGCCGCTCGGTGATCCCCACGTCGTTGACGATGGCGTCGCGGACCTCGCTGGGCTCGCTGGGCTCCAAGATCCCGGCGCGCACATAGAGGACTTCCGCGGACACCCGAAGTGCCTTCGCGATCTGGTTGAGCACGTCGGCGGAGGGTTTCCGCAATCCCCGTTCGATCTGGCTCAGGTAGGGATTGCTGACGCCGGCCTTCTCGGCCAACTGCCGAACCGATACCTGCGCCGCCTCGCGCTGGGCCCGGATGAAGCTTCCGATGTCCTGCGCAGCGTTGGAGACGACAGCGGCGAGATTTTCGTCTTGCGCCATGTCATTCCCCTCGTAGGCCGTGTATCCGTTAACGACAAAATTCACGCTACGACGGGGTGCTAACTTTTGCAAGCACTAGTTAGCGCAGGTCAGAAGAGTAGTTGGGCTACCGAATAGATGATCAGGCCCGCCAGCGATCCCACCACCGTGCCGTTGATCCGGATAAATTGCAGGTCACGGCCCACATGCAGTTCGATCCGGCGGCTCGCCTCGTCGGCGTCCCAGCGTTCGATGGTCTCGGTGATGATTGCTGTGATCTCGGTCCCATACTCCGCGACCAGGTGTTTCGCCCCTCGGATGATCCAGCTGTCGACTTTGTCGCGTAGCTCGGCGTCGTCACGCAGCGACTCCCCGATGCGCATCACCGAGTCGGCGATCCGGGTGCGCAGCGCCGAGGACGGGTCGTCCACCGACTCCAGGATGATCCGCTTGGCCGCCGCCCACGCGCTCTCGGCCGCCCGCGTCACCTCGTCGCGGCCCATGATCTGTTCCTTGACGTTCTCGGCGCGCTGAATCGTCGCCTCGTCGTTCTGCAGATCGTCGGCGAACTCGAACAGGAACCGGGTCGCCGAGCGGCGCAGCTCGTGGTCTGGGTTGCGCCGCACCTTGTCGGTGAAGTCCATGAGCTCCCGGTGGATCCGCTCCCCGACCAGGTGGTCCACCCAGCGGGGCGACCACGTGGGCGAATCCCGCTCGATCACCCGCTCGATCACCTCACCGGAGTTCAGCGACCATTGGAACGCCCGGTCGCACAACAGCTGGATCAGTGCTTCCTGGCGCCCCTCCTGCAGCAGCGTGGACAGCACCCGGCCGATCGGTGGTCCCCATTTGGGCTCGGCGATGCGCTTGACGATCATCCGGTCCAACACGTGCTGGACGTCCTCGTCGCGCAGCATCTCGACCCCGACCCGCAGCACGGTCGACGCCTCGGCGGCCACCCGCTCGGCATGCGGACGGTCGGACAGCCACTTACCCAGCCGGCCCGCGACCTGGGCGTCGTGAAGTTTGGTGGCGATCACCTCGGGAGACATGAAGTTCTCCCGCACGAACGTGCCCAGACCCTCCCCCAGCTGGTCCTTCTTGCGCTTGATGATGGCCGTGTGCGGGATGGGCAGGCCCAACGGATGCTTGAACAGCGCGGTCACCGCGAACCAGTCGGCCAGCGCGCCGACCATGCCCGCCTCGGCCGCGGCCCGGAGATAACCGACCCAGCCGGCCGCGCCCCGCGACTGCGCCCAGGTGCACAGGAGGAAGATCACCGTGGCGCCGACCAGGAAGCTCAGCGCTACCAGCTTCATCCTCCGCAAACCCCGTAGGCGTTCGGCGTCGGCAGCGCTGTCCGCACCGGCCAGCGTTTCGGCAAAACTTTGCCGCGGGCCCGCATTCACGCGGACTCCGGCGTCGGTTCGATGTGCCACCTTTCCATCTTGCGCTATCGCCGCGACTGACGGCCTGACCCTCAAGCCGGTAACCGCAGATTCGCCGTAGTATCAAGTGGAACTAGGGAATGGGACTACTGCGACAGTGGCACAGCAGACTCCGCCGGTGACGGTGAAGACCGATGGACGCAAACGGCGCTGGCACCAACACAAGGTGGAGCGGCGCAATGAGCTGGTAGACGGCACCCTCGAAGCGATCCGGCGCCAGGGCAGCAACGTCAGCATGGACGAGATCGCCGCTGAGATCGGCGTTTCCAAGACGGTGCTGTACCGCTACTTCGTCGACAAGAACGACCTCACCACCGCGGTGATGATGCGGTTCGCCCAGACCACCCTGATCCCCAACATGGCTGCCGCCCTGTCCTCGAATCTCGATGGATTCGATCTGACCCGCGAGATCATCAAGGTCTACGTGGAAACCGTTGCCGCCGAGCCCGAGATCTATCCGTTCGTGATGGCCAACAACTCGGCCAGCAAGAGCAAGGCCGTCGCCGATTCCGAGCAGATCATCGCGCGCATGCTCGCCGTCATGCTGCGCCGCCGCATGGCCTCGGTCGGCATGGACACCCGTGGCGCCGAGGCGTGGGCGTTCCACACCGTCGGCGGGGTCCAGCTGGCCACCCACTCCTGGATGTCGAACCCGCGGATGACCGCCGATGAACTGATCGACTACCTGACCATGCTGTCGTGGAACGCGCTGTGCGGCATCGTCGAAGTCGGCGGCTCGCTGGAGAAGTTCAACTCACTGCCACATCCATCACCGGTTTTGCCGCCACAACTGCTTGACTGATCGGGTGAGCGACAGAGATCTGCCTGCCCTGTGGACCCACGAACCACATGACCAGCTGGCTTTCCGCCCCGGCGACGAGGTCGCCCGCATCGACGCCAACAGCACGCCGGGATTCCGCGGGAACAAGAGCGATGCGCCCACCCTGCAGACTGAACGCAACATGCGCTTCGCCTCGCTGCAAGAAATGCTCTACGCCCGCAGCAAGAGTGGTGACGACAACCGCTCGGTGCTGCTGATCCTGCAGGGCATGGACACCGCAGGCAAGGGCGGGATCGTCAAACATGTTGTGGGAGCGGCAAATCCGCAGGGCATCCGCTATACCAGTTTTGGTAAGCCCACCGAGGAGGAGCGTGCCCACCACTACCTGTGGCGGATCCGCAACGCGCTCCCGCCTGCCGGGCACATCGGGGTGTTCGACCGCTCGCACTACGAGGACGTGCTGATCGTCCGCGTGCACAACCTGGTGCCGCCGGACGTCTGGGGCACCCGCTACGACGAGATCAACGCCTTCGAACGCGAATTGGTCGATGCCGGCACCACCCTGGTCAAGGTGGCCATGTTCGTCTCACTCGCCGAGCAGAAGGAGCGGCTGGCCGAGCGGCTCGAACGGCCCGACAAGTACTGGAAGTACAACCCGGCCGACATCGACGAGCGGCTGCTCTGGCCCAAATATCAGGAGGCCTATCAGGCCATGCTGGAGAAGACGTCCACCGATTACGCGCCCTGGCACATCGTGCCGTGCGACAAGAAGTGGTACAGCCGGCTGGCCATCACCGAACTGCTCATTGAGGCACTCAAGGGCCTCAACATGTCGTGGCCGCCTGCGGACTTCGACGTCGAGACTGAGAAGAAGCGGTTGGCTGAGGCCTGAGTTTCTTTCGCCTGGCCTGGCTATGTGCACCCCACGTCCAATATCCGTGGGGCAGATCATCGTAGGCAGCGAGGCGATGGCGGCGGGTCCCCCACCCGCCAGACATTGCGGTCCAAATATGTGATGCTGCACCAGAATGTCTATGCGCCAACAGGTTTGCTGCTGACCGCGCATGCCCGTGCGATGGCCGCGTGGCTGTGGTCGGGCCGCAACGCCACGCTTGCCGGATATTCCGCCGCGGCAGTACTGGGCAGCAAATGGCTCCCCGACGACGCGCCGGCCGAACTGGCCCGCATCCGCCAGCCCTCGCCGCCCTGGATCCTGATCCACACCGGCGTGATCGCCGCCGACGAGCTTCACCTACTACGACATCGGCCGACTGGAATTCCTGGCGTCACGCGGATGGACGATCGTGCGGGTCAGCGCCCGTCAACTGCGGTGCCGGCAGCTCGAGATCGTCGCTCGGGTGCACAACGCCTTAAAGCACTCACGCCGAAACTACGGGTTGTGACGGATTCCAAGCGAAATCCATCAGGAACCGTAGTTTCGGCGTGAGAAGAAAGCGAACTACTTGACCAGCGTGAACTGGCCGATGTTGGTGATGCCGCGACGGAAGAAGTCGGCGCAACCGGTCAGGTACTTCATGAACCGGTCGTACACTTCCTGACCCTGCAGGGCGATGGCCTCGTCCTTCTTGGCCTCCAGGTTGGCCGCCCACATGTCCAGCGTGCGCGCGTAGTGCGGCCGCAGCAGGTGGATGCGCTCCAGCTTGAAGCCCGAGTCGTCGGCGAGCTTCTCGATGTCCTCGACCGCAGGCAGCTGCCCACCGGGGAAGATCTCCTCACCGATGAACTTCATGAACTTCAGGTCGCTGATCGTCAGCTTGATGTTGTTCTCACGGAAGAACTGCTGGGTGTGCGCCAGGATCGTGTGCAGCAGCATGCGGCCGCCGTTGTCCGGCAGGATGCTGTAGGCCCGCTCGAAGAAGATCGGGTAACGCTCCTGCTTGAAGGCCTCGAACGCGCCGATCGAGACGATGCGGTCGACGGGCTCGTTGAACTCTTCCCAGCCCTGCAACCGGATCTCGACGTTGCGGTTGGTGTCGATCTTGGCCAGCCGCTTGCGGGCGTAGTCCGACTGTTCCTTGCTCAGCGTGATCCCGATGACGTTGACGTCGTGGTTGATCAGCGCCCGCTCAAGGCAACCGCCCCACCCGCAGCCGATGTCCAGCAGGGTCATACCCGGCTTGAGGTCGAGCTTGCCCAGCGCGAGATCGAACTTGGCGTTCTGCGATTCCTCGAGGTTCATGTCCTCGCGCTCGTAGTAACCGCAGGTGTAGCCCATGGTCGGCCCGAGGAAGAGAGCATAGAACTCATTCGAGATGTCGTAGATCGACTGCGACTCCTCGTAGTACGGAGCAAGATCGGACTCGACGTTAGACATGCGAAAAATTACCTCTTTGCGTTTCTGCTGCTGACGACCAATGGTTTAGGGGCCGACACTGTTTTACATGCAGACTCTATAGAGCGAGCCAGCAGGCCCTACCATGGGTAGACTAGCTAAGCCTCGGCCATAGTGCCAGCGCGGTCTTTCTCAGTACTTGTAGAAGCCCTGGCCCGATTTTTTGCCCAGCTGTCCCGCCTCCACCATGCGCAACAGCAGCGGCGGCGCGGCGTACAAAGGCTCTTTGAACTCGTCAAACATCTTGTCGGCGATGAGCTTGAGGGTGTCCAATCCGACCAGATCGGACAGGCGCAGCGGCCCCATCGGGTGGGACAACCCGGCCACCACTGCCTTGTCGACATCGTCAATTGTGGCAAAGCCACCCTCGACCATCCGGACCGCCGCCAGGAGGTACGGCACCAGCAACGCGTTGACGACGAAACCGGACCGGTCCGAACAACGGACAACCTGTTTTCCGAGAACCGTGCTGGCGAAGTCTTCGACGCGCGCGGCGGCGGCCTCGTCGGTTGTCAGGGCGGTGATCAATTCGACCAGCGGCAACACCGGAACCGGGTTGAAGAAGTGCAGGCCGAGAACCCTGGCAGGATTCTGGGTAGCTGCTGCGAGTTTCATGATCGGGATGCTGGAGGTGTTCGAGGCCAGCACTGCATCGGGGTCGGTGACGATGCGATCCAGGTCGGCGAAGATCTTGGTCTTGACGGCCTCGTCCTCGATCACGGCCTCGATGACCAGCTGACGATCGGCCAGATCGGCGAGCGTGGTGGTGAACTTCAGCTTGCCCAGCGCGGCGTCCTTCTCCCCCTCGGTGATCTTGCCCGCACTGACTCCGCGCTCGAGGGACTTGGTGATCCGGTTGCGTCCGGCGGTCACGAAGGCGTCGGCGGTGTCGAACACCAGCACGTCCACGCCCGCGCGCGCGGACACCTCGGCGATCCCGCCACCCATCTGGCCGGCACCGATCACACCTACACGTTCAATTTGATTGCTCACGACTTCACTTTCTCAATACGCAGACATGCGACAGGCCCCGCCCAAGAATTCTGAGCGGGGCCTGCTGCTGTCAAGCCACTGGGTTTAGTGCCTCAGGCTCGTCGGTTCCACTTCGCAAGCTCAGTGGCTCCGGTTGTTCGGTTCCACTTTCGCAAGCTCAGTGGCTCCGGCTGTTCGGTTCCACTTCGCAAGCTCAGTGGCTCCGGCTGTTCGGTTCCACTTCGCAAGCTCAGTGGAACTGACCCTCTTCGGTGGAACCGGCCAGCGCGGTGGTCGAGCTGTTCGGGTCAACCGTGGTGGCGATGCGGTCGAAGTAGCCGGCGCCAACCTCACGCTGGTGCTTGGTGGCGGTGTAACCGCGCTCCTCGGCGGCGAACTCGCGCTCCTGCAGCTCGACGTAGGCCTTCATCTGCTCGCGGGCGTAGCCGTGGGCCAGATCGAACATCGAGTAGTTGAGGGCGTGGAAGCCGGCCAGCGTGATGAACTGGAACTTGAAGCCCATCGCGCCCAGCTCGCGCTGGAACTTGGCGATGGTGTCGTCGTCCAGGTGCTGCTTCCAGTTGAAGGACGGCGAGCAGTTGTAGGACAGCATCTGGTCCGGGAACTCGCTCTTGACGCCCTCGGCGAACTTCTTGGCCAGCTCCAGGTCCGGGGTGCCGGTCTCCATCCAGATCAGGTCCGCGTACGGCGCGTAGGCCTTGGCGCGGGCGATGCACGGCTCCAGGCCGTTCTGCACCCGGTAGAAGCCCTCGTTGGTGCGCTCACCGGTGATGAACGGGCGGTCGCGCTCGTCCACATCGGAGGTGATCAGGGTGGCCGCCTCGGCGTCGGTGCGCGCGATGACCAGGGTGGGCACGTCGGCGACGTCGGCAGCGAGGCGGGCCGAGGTCAGGGTGCGGATGTGCTGCTGGGTGGGGATCAGCACCTTGCCACCGAGGTGGCCGCACTTCTTCTCCGAGGCCAGCTGGTCTTCCCAGTGCGAACCGGCGACACCGGCGGCGATCATGGCCTTCTGGAGCTCGTAGACGTTGAGCGCACCACCGAAGCCGGCCTCACCGTCGGCGACGATCGGGGCGAGCCAGTTCTCGACCGAGGTGTCGCCCTCGACCTTGGCGATCTGGTCGGCACGCATCAGAGCGTTGTTGATGCGGCGGACGACCTGCGGCACCGAGTTGGCCGGGTAGAGGCTCTGGTCGGGGTAGGTGTGGCCGGACAGGTTGGCGTCACCGGCGACCTGCCACCCGGACAGGTAGATGGCCTTCAGGCCGGCGCGGACCTGCTGCACGGCCTGGTTACCGGTCAGCGCGCCGAGCGCGTTGACGAAGTCCATGTCGTGGAGCTGCTCCCACAGCACCTCGGCGCCGCGGCGGGCAAGGGTGTTCTCCTCGACGACGGTTCCCTGCAGGGCAACCACGTCGGCCGGGGTGTAGGTACGGGTGATGCCCTTCCAGCGGGGGTTGTGATCCCAGTCGTGCTGGATCTGCTCCGGTGACTTGGGGGTGCCCACGGTCGACATAGGACTGCTCCTTCGGTTTGGTTCGACCACCGCGGTTTCTTGCTAACGCCGCAGCAGCTTCACTGGTGTGCTAATCCGAAGATGTCATAACCCATATCCGCAGGTCCACCCGTTTCAGTTGCCAACTTTCGCCAAAGCGCTTAGTTAACTTGCGAAGATTGCGAAGAAATATGATGGCTGTACCGGTTCAGAAGCTACCGACGGGTAGCCCAAAGGCGCAGGTCAGTACGCTCGTACTGTTAAACCGGGAGGGGTCAGAGCGAGAACAGTGAAGCGATCGCTTTTGTCTCGTCGCCGACGGCATATGTGAGCGTTCTAACAGTGCGGTCGGAGAGCTCTTCGCCGAATTTGTCGGTCGAACCGGCGGGGTGAACGTGCGACAGGATCTCGAGTTTCTCGCCGAGCGCCACTGCGGCGTCGTGCTCGATGGTCACCCGCAGCGGCTTCTCCAGCAGCTCGGGATGGGAGTACAGGTAGTCCTCGATCACCGTCCAGTAGACCGAGTTGTTCATGTGATCGAACAGGTCGATGTCGGACACCCGCACCGGATACTCGCGAATTTCGGCCGCATCCTCACGACTGCCGGCCTTCAGGTAGGACTTCCAACGCAGCCGCGCCTCGTCGGTGGTGCGGCGCAGGCCGGACAGGAAGTCGTCGGAGATGCGGGCCGGCCCCTGCGTCTCCCGGTTGATGTTGATCCAGAACGCCTCGGATTCCATGAGGCCGCCCTTGCGGCCGTCGATCCGCACCCGCATCTCGCACCACCGGTTCGACGTTCCGGAACACCACCGCCGCATCCGCAGCATGTCCTGGAACTCGATCGGCTTGATCAGGTCGATCATCGTGCGCCGCACGATCCACAACGGATGGGTCTCCTCGAAGCCGAGTTCGCGGAGATGGTCGGAGCCGATGTCCTGGATGTGCCGGGCGGCGGCGTCGAACCGCAAACGTCCGGCCCGATCGATATCGCCGACCCGCAGCGGCCATTCCCGGTCGAAGACGTCGGGATGGGGATCGGGCACCGGCATCATCACCTTGTTGAGCCCGGTGGTCGAAGTGTGCGCGGTTCCCGTCATGGTCATCTCCCAGTTGCTGTCGCCTGAGCCGATCATGCCAGGCAGCCCGATACTGCCAGTAGAGCCTGAACTGCCAAGGGAGCCAATGACGTCTTCGCAACTGTGTTAATCCGGCGGTAGCCTAGTTCACCGTGGCAAAAACGTTCGTTGGGTCGCGGGTGCGTCAACTGCGGAGCGAGCGTGGATTGAGCCAGGCGGCCCTGGCTCAGATGCTGGAGATCTCCCCCAGCTACCTCAACCAGATCGAGCACGACGTCCGGCCGCTCACCGTGGCGGTGCTGCTCCGCATCACCGAGGTTTTCGGGGTGGACGCGACGTTCTTCGCCTCCCACGACGACACCCGATTGGTCGCGGAAATGCGCGAGGTGGCGATGGACCGCGACCTCGGCGCCGGCATGGATGTCGCCGAAGTCGCCGACATGGTGGCGGCGTATCCGAACTTCGCCCGCGCCATGGTGAACCTGCACCGTCGGTACCGGCTCACCACCACCCAGTTGGCCGCCGCCACCGAAGACCGCTACTCGGACGGCAGCGGCAGCGGGTCGATCACCATGCCACACGAAGAAGTGCGCGACTACTTCTACCAACGGCAGAACTATCTGCACGAGCTCGATACCGCCGCCGAGGATCTGACCGCCAAGATCCGGATGCACCGCGGTGATCTGGCCGGCGAGCTGGCCAACCGGCTGACCACCGAGCACGGGGTCCGGATCGTGCGGCGCATCGATCTGGGCGACACCGTGCTGCACCGTTATGACCCGGCCACCAAGACGCTGGAGATGGGCAATCATCTCTCCCGCGGCCAGCAGGTGTTCAAGATGGCGGCCGAACTGGCCTTCCTCGAGTTCGGCCAACTCATCGACAAGATGGTCGACGAGGGCATGTTCACCAGCGACGAATCCCGCACCCTGGCCCGGCTCGGGCTGGCCAACTACTTCGCCGCGGCGACCGTGCTCCCCTACCGCCAATTCCACGATGTGGCCGAGAATTTCCGCTACGACGTGGAACGCCTGTCGGCGTTCTATTCGGTGAGCTACGAGACCATCGCGCACCGGCTCTCCACGCTGCAGCGTCCGTCGATGCGCGGCGTGCCGTTCTCGTTCGTCCGGGTCGACCGCGCCGGAAACATGTCAAAACGACAGTCCGCCACCGGCTTTCACTTCTCCTCCTCGGGCGGCACCTGCCCGCTGTGGAATGTGTACGAGACCTTCACCAACCCGGGCAAGATCCAGGTGCAGATCGCGCAGATGCCCGACGGCCGCAACTACTTGTGGGTGGCCCGCACCGTGGAGCGCCGCGCCTCGCGCTACGGGCAGCCCGGCAAGACCTTCGCGATCGGGTTGGGATGCGAACTGCGCCATGCCCATCGGCTGGTGTACTCCGAAGGACTGGATCTGTCGGGCGAGGTCGCGACCCCCATCGGGTCGGGTTGCCGGGTGTGCGAACGTGACAACTGCCCGCAACGTGCGTTCCCGGCGCTCGGCAAGGCCCTTGACCTCAACGAGCACCGCTCGACGGTGTCGCCGTATCTGGTGCGTGAGCCGTAGCGAACTGGCGCTCCAGGGGCCCGCGAGCAGCCCATAAGATCTGGGAATGACCGGGGCCCGCTGGCGGCTGAGCGCCGTCGCCGACCGGCGACGGACATTCCTGAAACTCATCGCACCGGCGAGCAAATGGCCTCTTGCGCTTGGGTTGGTCGCATTTGCCGCGGCCGGCCTGACGGCCTGCACCCAACCGGTCTCCGGTACAGCGCGTCCCGCGCCACCACCGCACGTTGTCCCGAACCTGCAGGATTTCTCTTCCGCCGATCCGGAGAGGTTCTATATCCCGCTGCGCGGAGGCCCGGTCTACCGGTTCAGCACGCCGACCGGATTGAGCTGCCAGATCTCTCTCGGCGATATCGGATGCTCGGGCAGGTTCTCGTCGGACTTCTACGGACCCGATGACCGCACCTGCTCCGATGTCTCACAGCTGCGGGTGGGAGCGGTGAATTACGACCGGGGTTTCACAATCGAACGAATCGAGGACGGCTGCGAACCCAGCGCCTATCCACTTCTGGATGTCGGGCAGAAGATCGTCCTTGACTGGAGCCGAAACAACCCGGGGCTCGGCGACAAGATTTGCGCTGTCGGACCGAAACAGCGCATCGCCTGCATCGACGGCTATACGAATCGTGGGTTCGTCATCGAGCCCACCGGTGCCTGGACCTTCTGAGCCGCGCCACCTGTGCCAGACTCGGCGGGGTGAGTGCACTCGAGCCGGCCCGCATCGCGCCGGGCGGATTCCGCGAGCTGGGCCCGGTCAACTGGGCCATCGCCAAACTGGGCGCCAGGGCTATCCGGGCACCGAGGTTCACCCTGATGAACGTGCTTGGCCAGCACAAGCTGCTGTTCCTGGCCTGGCTGCCGTATTCGGGCCTGCTGCTCGGCCCGCTGGGCAAGTTGTCACGTCAGGATGCCGAGCTGGTCATCCTGCGGGTCGGGCATCTGCGGGATTGCGAATACGAGCTGCAGCAGCATCGCCGGCTGGCCCGCAGCCGCGGTGTCGACGCCGAGACTCAGGCCCGCATCTTCGAGGGGCCTGACGCTGAAGGCTTGACCGATCGACAGCGGGTGTTGGTCACTGCGACCGATGAGTTCGTCGTCACCCGGTCGGTCTCCTCCGAGACCTGGGCCGCCCTGTCGAAGCTGATGACCAAGCAGCAGCTCATCGAATTCTGCTTGCTGGCAGCCCAATACGACGGTTTGGCCGCCACGATGACGACGCTGCGAGTCCCGCTGGACTTCCCCGACTAGGCCTACCGATTGCGCCGTTTTCCACATCCGGGTTGTACGCGCCGCCGATCAACAACCCCGTAGTAGAAAACGGCGCGGCACTACAGCACTACAGGTACGTCACGCCCAGCAGCACCAGTGAGAACAACACCGGGGATACCGGCAGAGTCCACAGGAATGCCGCCCAGGTGTGGGATTTCTGCTGGTACTTACGTCGACCGAAGTAGACCCCCGCGGCCCCGCCGATGAAGGACAGGGCCGCGACCAACAGCACCCAGATGTTGACGCGGGAGCCCTCGGTCGCCAATGTGATGGCGGCCAGCCACACAATGTGGCCGACCACCAATCCGGCTATGCCGGCGACGATTTCGTTTCTCAAAAGTTGATCATGTGGCCGGTCAGCCCGTGGAAGCACTCCTGCAGCGCCTCCGACAGGGTCGGGTGGGTGTGCACGTTGCGGGCCAACTCGTTGGCGGTCAGGTCCCACTTCTGCGCCAGGGTCAGCTCCGGCAGCAGTTCGGAGACGTCCGGCCCGATCAGGTGTCCGCCGATCAGTTCGAGGTGCTTCTTGTCGGCGATCAGTTTCACGAAACCGGTCGGGTCCGCCAGGCCGTGCGCCTTGCCGTTGGCGGTGAACGGGAACTTGGCGACGACGACGTCGTAGCCTTCGGCCTTGGCCTGCTCTTCGGTGAGCCCGAAGCTGGCGACCTGCGGCTGGCAGAACGTAGCGCGTGGCATCATCCGGTAGTCGCCCAGCGCGAGAGTCTCTGCGCCGGCGATGGTTTCAGCGGCGACGACGCCCTGGGCCTCTGCCACGTGGGCCAGCTGGAGCTTGCCGGTGACATCGCCGATGGAGTAGATACCGGGCACGTTGGTGCGCATGTAATCGTCGATCGCGATGGCGCCGCGGTCGGTCAGCGCGACACCGGCGGCCTCCAGGCCGAAGCCTTCGACGTTGGGCCCGAATCCGATGGCCTGCAGCACCTTGTCGGCCTTGAGCTCCTCGGTCTTGCCGTCCTTGCTGACGGTCACCGTGACTGTCGAACCGTCGTCGGCAATGCCCTCGACCTTGGTGCCGGTGAGGATCTTCACGCCCAGCTTCTTGTACTGCTTCTCGATCTCCTTGGAGACCTCGGCGTCCTCGTTGGGCAGGGCGCGCGGCAGGAATTCGACGATGGTGACATCGACGCCGTAGTTCTTCAGCACGTAGGCGAATTCCATGCCGATCGCACCGGCGCCGGCGATGATGATCGAGCCCGGCAGCTCGCGCGAGAGGATCTGGGTTTCGTAGGTGACCACGTTCTCGGACAGCGAGGTGCCCGGCACCAGGCGGGTCGACGACCCGGTCGCGATGATCGCGTTGTCGAACGTGAGCTCCTCGGTCCCACCCTCGTTGAGCTTCACCGACATCGACTTGGGGCCGGTGAAGGTGCCGTAGCCGTGGACCTCGGTGATCTTGTTCTTCTTCATCAGGAAGTGCACGCCGGCCACACGGCCGTCGGCGACCTTGCGACTGCGGTCGAAGGCGGCACCGTAATCGAACGTGGCCTCACCGCTGATCCCGAAGGTCTTGGCTTCCTTGTTGAAGATGTGTGCGAGTTCCGCGTTGCGCAGCAACGCTTTGGACGGGATACAGCCGACATTGAGGCACACACCGCCCCAGTACTTGGGCTCGACAATTGCGGTGTTCAGCCCCAGTTGGGCGGCACGAATGGCCGCGACGTATCCACCGGGACCAGCTCCGAGAACGACAACGTCAAAGTGGGTCACGACCCCACCCTAATGGGCGGCGCAATGGTGCTACCGGGCGATCCAGCCGAACACGTAGGCGCCGTAGAAAACCGCTGCTGCGGCCATTGCCGCCACCGGCGCCGACATCAGCGCGATGGCCAGGGCCGATACCACCGGTTTGCGTTGGGCCGTCGATGCCAGCAGCGCGCCGACCGTGGTGGTGACGACGTAGGCCAGCGCCGCGAACACCGGCCAGGTCTTGTCGGCCGACTGATACCAGTAGTAGTACAGGCCCGCGCCGGCGGCGGCCGAGACGAACCAGACCCCGGCCAGCACGCCCACGAACGTCCACCACTTCACCGACAGATAGGACCCCTCGACCACGACGGACGGGGCCGGGGCGGGCAACGGCGCCGAGGGTGCGTCGTCGGTTTCCGTCTGGTCCGGCGTCATGTCTTCCGCAGGCGTGGTGGCGGCCGACGATTCGTCGGCGACAATCTCGTTTTCCCCGGTGTCGAACAGCGGGGCGAAGTCCGCGGTGGAGGTGTCGACGTCCTCAGCCATGGGATGCCACCTGGATGATCGCCAGTGCGCCGAACCAGCCGGGCGCGATGGCCAGCGCGAAGGCTCCGAGCGTGGTGACCCAGCGCCGCCCCGCGACCAGGACGAGGAGCGTCCCGAGGACGCCGGGAACTCCGAGGACGAGGGCGATCACCACATCGGGCCGGACGGAGACCGTCACCAGCAGTGTCGTGGCAATCCCGGCCAGTAGGCCGACCGCTACGCCGACCGACATTGCGCCGGTCAGCAGCCACGCCCGTGGCAGCGGAATCACCCTTCGACGATAACGCCGCGATCCCGTACGACAGCGGCACGCGTGCGGCGCGCCCCGGCCGATATCGATTCGTAGCCATCCGTGGCCCGATCGGCTCCGAATGGTCTATGAGGATCGCGGCCGCGATCTGTCTCTCGACCGACGAGCAGCAGAAAGGCGCCCCTGTGCCGAAATCCCTGACTCCGCATTTCGCCGACGTCCAAGCTCACTACGACCTTTCCGACGACTTCTTCCGCCTGTTCCTCGATCCGACGCAGACCTACAGCTGCGCGTATTTCGAGCGCGACGACATGAGCTTGGAGGAAGCGCAGATCGCCAAGATCGACCTCGCGCTGGGCAAGTTGGGGTTGGAACCGGGGATGACGTTGCTCGACGTCGGGTGCGGTTGGGGTGCCACGATGCGACGCGCCATCGAACGCTACGACGTCGACGTGGTGGGACTGACGCTGTCGAAGAACCAGGCTGCGCACGTCAGCAGGATGTTCGACGGTATGGACACCGACCGCGGCAGGCGAGTGCTCTTGCAGGGCTGGGAGCAGTTCGACGAGCCGGTCGACCGGATCGTCTCGATCGGCGCGTTCGAGCATTTCGGTCGTGACCGCTACCCCGCCTTCTTCGACAAGGCGTATCAGGCCCTGCCGTCCGATGGGGTGATGTTGCTGCACACCATCTGCGGGATCGACCCCCGCACGGCCCATGAGATGGGAGTACCTGTCACCTTCGAGCTGGCCAGGTTCATCAAGTTCATCCTGACCGAGATCTTCCCCGGTGGGCAGTTGCCGTCGATTCCGATGGTCCATGAGCACGCGACCGCGGCCGAATTCACGGTCGCTCGGGAGCAGTCGTTGCAGCCGCACTACGCCCGAACCCTCGACGTTTGGGCTGACAATCTGCAGGCCAACCGGCAGCAGGCCGTCGCGACCCAGTCCGAGGAGGTCTACGAGCGTTACGTGAAGTATCTGACGGGCTGCGCCAAGCTGTTCCGCCGTCGCCAGACCGACGTGGTCCAGTTCACCTTGGCGAAGTAGGCACCGTTCGCGCCGGTACCGGGCAGGCGTCGGCGGCTTCGTCGACCAGGTGGCTGCCGGTATCGGGCGGGCGGGCGCCGGCGCTGTACTGCGCGCCCGTCACCGGGGGTTGCTCGGCCAGCAGGGCATTCTCCTCGTCGGTGAACGCCCGGCCACGCGACAGGAAGCGCATGCCTTCGGGCGCTTCCAAACTGAACCCACCACCCCGACCGGGTACGACGTCGATCACCAACTGGGTGTGCTTCCACGCCTCGAACTGGGGGCCGGAGATCCACACGGGCACACCGAAGATGCCTTTGCTCCTCGCGTCCGCACCGCCCACGTCGAGCACCGCCAGCACGATGTCGCGGTCCCCGACGATGAACTCGCCGTCGGGGTAACACATCGGCGACGATCCGTCGCAGCACCCGCCGGACTGATGGAACATCAACGCCCCGTGACGCTGCTGCAACCGCGCCAGCAGATCGGCGGCGGCCACAGTGATCAGGGCCCGCGCCGGTGCTCGACTCATCACGTCCTCACTTCCACGGGCCAGTGGTGTTGTTCAGCTCACAGTACTCGCGCAGTCACAATGGGCAGGTGGCTGAGGACCCCTATCTGTGGCTTGAGGACATCACCGGCGACGACGCCTTGGCGTGGGTGCGTGCCCACAACGAGCCGACGCTCGCCCAGTTGAGCGGTGAACGTTTCGAGACGATGCGCTCCGAGATATTGGAGATCCTGGACACCGATGCGCGGATCCCCTACCCGGGCCGGCGTGGTGAGTTCCTGTACAACTTCTGGCGCGACGAGACGAATCCGCGCGGCCTGTGGCGGCGCACCACGCTGGAGAGCTACCGCACCGACGATCCGGACTGGGACGTGATCCTGGACCTGGACGAGCTGGCCCGCGCCGAGGACGAGAACTGGGTGTGGTCCGGGCCCGAGGTGATCGAGCCGGATCACACACTCGCCATGATCAGCCTGTCCCGCGGCGGCGCCGACGCCGCCGTGGTGCGCGAGTTCGACATGCGGACAAGAGAATTCGTGCCGGGCGGGTTCGAGCTGCCCGAAGCCAAGTCGTCGGTGTCCTGGGAGGACGAGGACACCCTGTTGGTGTGCACAGACTTCGGCGAAGGCTCGATGACCGAGTCCGGGTATCCACGGATCGCCAAGCGGTGGCGGCGTGGGCGGCCGTTGGCCGAGGCCGAGACGGTGTATGAGGCGGAGCCAACCGATGTCCGGGTGATCGCCTCGGTCGACCGGAGCCCGGGCTTCGAGCACACCCGCCTGGGCCGCTACACCGACTTCTACCACCGCATCCGCTACGAGCTGCGCGACGGTGAGCTGATCGAGATCAAGATCCCGACCGACTCGTCGCTGTCGCTGCACCGCGAGTGGCTGCTGATCTCCCTGCGGAGCGACTGGCAGGTGGGTGACGTCACCTACCCGGCCGGGGCGCTACTGGGCACCAAGTTCGACGACTTTCTCTCCGGCACAGCCGATCTTGCGATGATTTACGAGCCGGATGAGCACAGCAGCCTGGCCGGTGTGCAGTGGACCAAAGAGAAGCTGATCCTCGTCACGCTGCGTGATGTCGCCAGCCATGTCGAGATCGTCACTCCCGGCACCTGGGAGCACAGGGACGCACCGGACATTCCACCCGCGACCGACACCATCGTCGTCGACAGCGATCACCTCGGAGACGAAGTCTTCTACAACTCAAGCGGATTCACCACCCCGTCAAAGCTGCTGTACGGCACCGCCGGAGGCCCGCTGGTCGAGGTCAAGTCGGCACCGGCGTTCTACGACGCCACGGGCATCGACGTCGAGCAGTTCTTCGCGACGTCCAAGGACGGCACGCAGGTGCCGTACTTCGTGGTCGGGCGCCGCCACGAACCGAGCCTCACCCACCTCTACGGCTACGGCGGGTTCCAGAATTCGTTGACCCCGAGCTACCTCGGCGGCGCGGGCCGAGCCTGGCTGGCCCGCGGCGGCACCTTCGTACAGGCCAACATTCGTGGCGGCGGCGAGTACGGTCCGGACTGGCACAAGCAGGCGATGCGGGAGAACCGCCACCTGGTGTACGAGGATTTCGCCGCGGTGGCAGCTGATCTGGTGAACCGCGGTATCACCACGGTCGAGCAGCTGGGCGCCTCCGGCGGCAGCAACGGTGGGCTGCTGATGGGCGTCATGCTGACCCACTACCCCGAGCTGTTCGGAGCGCTGGTGTGCAGCGTGCCGCTGCTGGACATGAAGCGCTTCCACCTGCTGCTGGCGGGTGCGTCGTGGGTGGCCGAGTACGGCAATCCCGACGATCCGGCGGACTGGGAGTTCATGTCGAAATATTCTCCGTACCACAATATTTCAAAGGGCGCGAAGTACCCGCCTATCCTGATCACCACCTCGACCCGCGATGACCGGGTGCATCCCGGCCATGCCAGGAAGATGGCGGCGGCACTGGAGGCCGCCGGGCACCGGGTGCTGTACTTCGAGAACATCGAGGGTGGCCACGGCGGCGCGGCCGACAACAAGCAGGCGGCGTTCAGGTCCGCGCTGACGTACGAGTTCCTCTGGCAAACGCTGAGCGGCTAGCGGGGCCCTGCCGGGAATTCGTGCGCAGCCGCGGCCTGGTCAGGCCAGTATCGTTCTCGAAATGCAGTCGTGGGGTCCGTTCGGTCCGCCGCCCAAGTCCTGGGATAACAACAATCCCTTCGCCGCGGGCGCCGATCCGTTCACGCCGGCCGAAAAGAGCACCGCCAAGCCGGCGGACCCGTGGACTTCAGCTGTCGATCCCTGGGCAACCGCTCCGTCCGGCCCGCCTCCCCAGCAGCACTTTGCCGATCCGTGGGGCGCTCCGTCCGCCGCCTATCCGGCGCCTGCGCCGTTGCCGAAAAGCTCTCGGCGCGCCGCCATCCTGATCGGCTCGGCCGTCGCCGTCGTGGTGGTGATCGCACTGGTCACCGCCGGGGTCTTCGTGCTCGACAAGCAGGGCACCGCCAGCGCCAGCGAGCCGGTCAGCCCCGCAGTCGCCGTGCCCACCAGCGAGCTCACGTCCGCGCCGTCATACACCGCCACCACGACGCCGCACCCGACCTCCACCACGGCGCAGGCCCTGCCCACAGGTGACGCGGCGCTGGGACAAAACCGGATCGCTGCCAACTTCGACGCCGGCCTGGCAAAACAACCATGCAATCCCGTCGGTTGGCCGAGCGACGCAGCGGCGGCCCGGATTTTCTACGAGACAGCCGTGTCGTGCATGGATACGGCGTGGAAGCCCCTGATCACTGCGGCGGGAATGGAATTCCGTAGTCCCAAGGTGTCCCTGGCCGAAGGATGCGATAGCGACGGGATGCGCGGCTTCGCAGGCCTGTACTGCAGCAAGACGGAAACTCTGTACGTGCCGCTGTCCAGCTTGTCCCCGAAAAAAGACACCGCCGAGGTGATCTTCAACCTGGCAGTGCTCGCCCATGAATACGGCCACCACGTCCAGAACCTCATCGGGACCTCCGATGAGATGTACAAACAGGCCAGAGCCGTTGGCGAGCAGTCCGAACCAGGACTGGAACTGTCGCGCCGCATGGAGCTGCAGGCGCAGTGCTTCTCCGGCATGTTCGTCGGTTCCATCGTCGACACCGGAGGCCGGTTCACCGTGGCCGATTACCAGGTGATTGCAAACGGCAATTGGGATGCCGTTTCGCCACGCGACCACGGATCGCCTGAGCGCTATGGATCCTGGTGGGATCAGGGCTACCGCCTGAACAAGATCGGCGAATGCAATACGTGGCTATCCCCTGCCAGCGACGTGTCGTAGCCGGCGAAAGCTAGTGGGCGCAATTCGAACTCAAGCTGGTCGACGCCGCAACCCACCGAGCAGCGCCACAATGATCCCGAACACCACGAGCGCACCGCCGGCCGCCAGGGCGAGGTTGAGCCATTGGTGCAGGCTGTCGATGGCATGCCCGACCATGGCATCGGCGATCTGTCGGATGTCGCCGCTGGTGTGGTTGAGGGCCTCGTTGAGGTAACGTCGGCCCGCCTCCAATCCGGCCCAACCGGCGGCGCCCACCAACAAGGAGGAGATGCCCAGTGCAGCAAGGGTTTTGCCGCGGGCGCGTGCGGCGGCGAGAGTCAGCAGGGCGAAGACGCCGGCCAGCACTGTCACGCCGACGCTGACCCACGGGGCCCACACGGCCAGCGGTCGCAGGATCCCCGGCCGCAGATTATCCGGTGCCGATGAGGCGATTGGGACCGTAAGTGTTTGCGGCACTTCGACACCGAAGTTGGACAAGGTTTCACGGAACGAGGTGTCCCTGAGCATCGGGGCCACATCGATCACCCAACTACCGTTCTCGTCCCGCGACAGCCGGTCGGTGAACATCCAGGTGTGCGCAAGCTGGTTGGCGAGGGCGAACTGTCCAGGGAAGTCCGGCCCGGCGGTGTAGGCACCTGCCACGGCGCGGATCCGGCGCGAGTCGACATCGGCACCGTTCTGCGAGGCCAGGGATTGCACCTGGGTGGTGAGTTCCCCGGCGACGGCCTGCTGCAACTGCGGGTCGGCAGCGGCGCCTGCGGCGAAGGACGAGTAGCCCTGCTCGTCGATGACGTTTTTCTGCACCCACGCCGACGGTAGCGCCGCGGCCAGCAGGATCGTCGTCAACACCCACAGGAACAGCGTCATGACGAAGCGCACGCCGTCCTCCTAGCTCCCGGGCAGCGGCCAGACTGCTCAGTCCGACAGGGCTCGCCCCACGATCAGCGGATCGGCGTGGCCGACCACCTCAAAATCCTTGTTGTCGTAATCGAACTTACCGAGCACGTGGCGCATGGCGTTGATGCGGGCACGTTTCTTGTCGTTGCTCTTGACCACGGTCCAAGGCGCCATTTCGGTGTCCGTCCAGGCGAACATGTCTTCCTTGGCGGCGGTGTAGTCGTCCCACTTGTCCAGCGACGCGAGGTCGGTGGGTGAGAGTTTCCACTGCCGCACCGGGTCGACCTGACGGATGGTGAACCGGGTGCGCTGCTCGGATTGCGTGACGGAGAACCACAGCTTGGTCAGACTGATGCCGTCGTTGACCAGCATCTGCTCGAACAGCGGGGCCTGCCGGATGAATTCGGCGTGCTGCTTGGGCGAGCAGTAGCCCATCACGCGTTCCACCCCGGCGCGGTTGTACCAGGAGCGGTCGAACAGCACGATCTCGCCGGCGGCGGGCAGGTGCTGCACGTAGCGCTGGAAGTACCACTGGGTGCGTTCTTTTTCGGTCGGCTTCTCCAGCGCGACCACGCGGGCTCCGCGGGGGTTCAGGTGTTCCATGAACCGCTTGATGGTGCCACCTTTGCCTGCGGCGTCACGCCCCTCGAACACGATGACGTGCCGGAGTCCATTGCCCTGGCTCCACTTCTGCAGCTTCAGCAGTTCGATCTGCAGCAGGCGCTTCTGTTCCTCGTACTCCTGACGCGACATGCGGTCGTCGTACGGGTAGTTCTCCCGCCAGGTGTCGACGACCTCGCCGCTGGGTTGCAGCAGCAGTTCGGGGTCGTCATCGTCGTCGTCGCGGACCGTGTACCCGGTGATGTCGAGAGTCACCGGCCGACGGTATCCACCCCGGCGAACACGAAGGTGTCGCCGGGGTGAACGGCTGGTAGTGCCCTACTTGGCCCTGCGGCGCGGACGCGCCAGCGCCAGCTTGGTCAGCAGCTTGTTCATCCGAACGATCGCCTTCTCGGAGTTGTTGTAGTAGCTGCCGCCGGCGCCCACACTGGTGCGCGGCACCACCACGGTCTCCTGCTTGCAGAACTTGCGCACCCCGTCGACGCCGCCGAAGCGGGCACCGATACCGGAGGTCTTCCAGCCGCCCATCGGCGCGGTGGTGCACATCAGGTTGGAGATGACGTCGTTGACGTTGACCGCACCGCAATCAAGCTGCAGCGCAATGGCCTTGGCCCGGTCGACATCCTTGGAGAACACCGAGGCGCTCAGCCCGTAGGGGCTGTCGTTGGCCAGCCGAACGGCTTCCTCGACCGAGGACACCTTCATGATCGGCAGGGTCGGACCGAAGGTCTCCTCGGTCATGCAGGCCATCGAGTGGTCGACGTCGACCAGCACGGTCGGCTCGAAGAAGCTGCCACCGCCCTCGGGGCGCTTGCCTCCGGTCAGCGCCTTGGCGCCGGCGGCGACGGCCTCGTTGACGTGGCGTTCGGTGATCGCCACCTGACTGTCGTCGATCTGGGAGCCGAAGTGGTAGCCCTCCCCGGTCCCCATCTTGAGGTTCTCGACGGCTTTCACGGTGGCGGCGACGAACTGGTCGTAGACCGGATCGAGCACATAGACCCGCTCGACGGACACGCAGGTCTGGCCGGCGTTGAACATCCCGCCCCACACCGCGGCGTTGGCGGCCAGCTCGACGTCGGCATCCTCGAGCACGATCATCGGGTCCTTGCCGCCGAGCTCCAGGCTCACCGGGGTCAGACGGCGGGCTGCACGCTCCATCACCTTGGCTCCCGTCGCGCAGGAACCGGTGAACTGGACGTAGTCGGAATTGTCGATGACCGCCTCCGACACCGCACGCGCACCCTGCGCCAGGGCGAACACCTCGGGGGCACCGGAATCCAGCCAGCCGCGCAGCAGCACCTCGGCAGTCAACGGGGTGCGCTCAGACGGCTTGAGCAGCACCGCGCACCCGGCAGCCAGGGCGCCGATGGCGTCCATCATGGCGTTGGCCACGGGGTAGTTCCACGGCGCGATGATCCCGACGACTGCGCGCGGCCGGTAATGCACGGCGATCTTCTTGATCGACATGATGGGCAGCGCGGCCGGCCGGGTGTCCGGGGCCATCGCCTCCTCGACGACCTTGATGTAGTACGAGAGGATCATGATCAGCAGCGGGACCTCTTGTGCGGCGTCCATGGCCGACTTGCCGGTCTCGGCGATCAGGAGTTTCTCGATCTCGTCGCGGTGGTCCCCCAGCCATACCGCGTAGCGGGAAAGGACCTTGGCGCGGCCTTTGGCGCCTCGGGCCTCCCACTCCTTCTGCGCTTCCCGCAGACCCGCCGCGATACGCGGCACGTCGGCCGCGTCGGTCCAGGTCACTTGGCCGGCGACGGCGCCGGTCGCGGGGTTGTAAATGGTGCCGGAGCCCGTGAACTCTCCGGTCAGAGCTACATCTGGCGTCGCTGTCATGCGGCCTATGTTAATCGGCGTTTGTGACGCACGTCGCACCGGGGTTGACACCTGTCAAGTTGGTGGCCGCGCCGGGGTGTCCAGATCGACGAAATGGCCGCCCCGCGGAGTGCGTGAGCGGCCATCTCGTCGAATTCGAGGGGAACTTACCGAGAGCGTGGCGACCCCTCATCACCGCGCTCTACGCCGGCATCACCTCAGTCCTCAGAACCCTTCTTCGGGCCGAGCTTCTTGGCCGTCTTGTCGGCCGCTTCGCGCACCTTCTTGACGACCTTGTCGACGTTCGCCTTGGCCTTTTCCCGCCGCTTCTCGGCCTTGTCCTTGGCGCCGTCGAGCGCGGCGTTGAGGTTGGTGACGTGGGGCTTGAGGTTGTTCACCTTCGGCTTCTGGTCGGACTTGTCGTCGGCGGCCGACAGCAGCCGGCTCCGATTGAGACTGTTGTTGGCGAGCACGTTGCCGGTGCTGTCCACCTTGTCGCGCACACCGAGCACGTTGGCGGCTGCGATCCGCACGGAATCGCGCGCACCGATCAGTTGGTTGTTACGGAACTGCATGAGGGCGCCGTCACCGGTCGGGTCGGTCGGGTCGTGATTGGTGCCGCCACCGAGCCCGGCCGGGAGCGCTTCGGCAAGACCCTCGATCGCCGGGTCCGCGACCCACATCGGCGCATCGATGTATTCCTTCACCGCCCTGTAGACCGCGAGCTCGTCGCCGGATGCCACCGCCTGCGCGACGGACACCAGGCCGACCGCCCCGAGCACGGCGCCGTTGACGCTGCGCACGGCCGATTCCTGCAGCCCCCGAGCGAGCGCCGCGGTGTAGTTGTCGTTGGGCCACGGGGTGTCGACGTCGAGCACCTGCGCGAACTGCGCGTTGATGTCATCCCGGAGGCCCAGGAGTTCGTTGTTGCGGAACTGCATGAAGGCGCCGTCACCGGCCGAGGTGTTGGTTACGTGGTCCGAGCCGCCACCGAACTCCTCGGGCAGCGTGATGGCAATCGCCTCGATGAGTGGATCGGCGACATAGACCGGTGAATCGACGATCTGCCGAATCTGGGAGAACAACCGCTCGTTGTCGCCGGCCACGAGCTGAGCCGCGAGGACAAAGGGCGTGAGCGGCGCCTGGACGAACTGGTCCGCGAGCCGCTGACCGGCCATGAACACCAGCCCCGCTTGATTCATGCCCTCGAAGCTGGCCATCAAGGCCGTCGACGCGTCGAGAACACGCGGCGGCGTGGGTGTCGACACCGCGACCGGAGTGATCGCGACGACACCGGCGGTGGCGACGGCGACGCATGCGGCCAGACCGCTCGAGACACGACTGTTGACACGACTGTTCATTGATGAAATCCCCTCGATGACTTGCTATTTGGGCTGACCGACGACTCGGTACGCGCCGGAATTTACCTGGCACTAATCAAGATCTCAGGTTTTTCTCAGGTGGAAATTTTGCGGTTGTTGCATGCGCAACTACCTTCGCTCCCGGCACGGTTGCCGCAAAAATCAGAAAGTAACCATCTGCGCAGCTCGCACCCGCACGAAGAGTTTGCTGTGGGGCTACGCCAGATCTAAAAGCATTGCGGAATGCAACACCGGGCGACGACCAACATTCCTGAACCGTCAACTGGTCCTTGATGGTTGGCCGATCTTGAAAGTACCCCGTGGACATCGCGCGCCATCTCGCACCTGAGGGCTCCGCATCGCGGGTAGCCATCGGGCGAAAAGTCCGCACCGGACAAATGATCGCTCAGCGAAGATCAGGCGAGGCGTCATCCACCTGGCCATATTGCCCATCTCGGGCGAGCGTCGCGGCGACGCACACCACCGAGGTGCCCAGCAGCACCCCGCCGATCGTGTCCGTGAAGTAGTGAAAGGTCATCGACAGGCCGAACATGGCGAGCAGGACAACGCAGACCGCCACCACCAGCACCCACAGCCTCATGCCTGCCACCAACACGAGCAAGCTCGTCACTGCCACGAGAAACGTGGTGTGACCGCTGGGATAGGCCAGCGCACCACCTTTCTCCCTACCGAAGATCGGCTTGATGACGCGAACGACGGTGATCGCCACCAGCGGGCTCACCACCATGGCGAGCGCCAACCGTTTCCGGTGTTGGCGCAGCGCCACGACGATGCCGACCAGCAACGCGGCCGCCACCAGCAGCGGCTGGCTGAGCACCAGGAAGACGTCCCGATACGAACCGAATTCGACGCCGATCTGCTGGAACCAGTTGTCGATCGGCACCGGTCCCGTACGGACGGCCCAGCCGAGCAGGACCATGACGGTGAGGCCGACGACGGGCCACCACCGGGCGATCAAGGGATGATGCCGCGCAGATACGCGGCCTGGCCCAGGTGCTGGGCGCAATCATCGATGATGCTGACCAGCCGGGCACTTGCCGTCACCGGCGGATCCCACCGGCTGTCGACGATGCGGCCGAGGTCGGAGGCGGTCACCCCGGCGATGTAGGCCAGCGTCACCTTGTGCACTGCCAGGTAGTAGCCCGCCAGCAGTTCGGCTGAGGCGTGCACCTTCGCAACGTCCTCGGGGCTGTGGCCGTAGCCGATGTCGTTGCCCGGTAGATCGAGCCCGAACCGATCCTTCCAGCCGTCGCGGGTCCACACCTGCTCGATCCCGGCGATGTCGCACAACTGCAGGTCCTGGCAGCGAGCACTGTGCCAGATCAACCAGGCGATGCTGTTGGCCTGCGGTGTGGGCCGGTAACTCGACACCTCTTCGGTCAGCCCGTCGGTGAGATCGTCGACATGCTCGATGAGCCGGGTGAACGCGTCGCGCAGCAATTCGCGGACGGCATCGGAACCGGCGTTGGAGTCAGCGGCAGCCATGGCATCGACGCTACTCGCGAAACGGCCGATGGCCGGTCCGACTACCATCACTGCATGCCGTTGAATACCGGTGACGTGTTCGCCGGGTACACGATTCAACGTCTACTCGGCTCAGGCGGCATGGGCGAGGTATATCTGGCCCAACATCCGCGGCTCCCCCGCCAGGATGCGTTGAAGATCATGCCGGCCTCGCTGACCAGTGACGCCCAGTACCGCGAACGGTTCAACCGCGAGGCCGACATCGCCGCCTCGCTCTGGCATCCCCACATCGTCGGCTTGCACGATCGCGGCGAGTACGAGGGCCAGCTGTGGATCGCGATGGACTACGTCGACGGCACCGACGCCGCGCGGCACGTGCGTGAGCGGCACCCCGGCGGCGTCCCCCTACGTGAAGCGGTCGAGATCGTCACCGCCATCGCCGAGGCGCTCGACTACGCCCACGAGCGCAACCTGCTGCACCGCGACGTGAAGCCTGCCAATATCCTGCTGACCGGACCCGAAGCGGCTCGTCGTCGAATCCTGTTGGCCGACTTCGGCGTTGCCCGTCGGATCGATGACATCAGCGGGATCACCGCCACCAACATGGCCGTCGGTTCCATGGCCTACTCGGCTCCCGAGCAGCTCCTCGGGCAGTCGATGGATGGGCGGGCCGATCAGTACGCGCTGGCAGCCAGTGCATTTCAGCTCCTGGCCGGGCACTCGCCGTTCCACCACTCCAACCCGGCGGTGGTGATCAGCAAGCAACTCAACGAGCCCCCACCGAGCCTGGGGACCGAACGTCCCGAACTGGCCTACCTGGACGAGGTCATGCTCAAGGGGATGGCCAAGGACCGGGCCGGCCGCTACCCGCGGTGCAGCGATTTCGCCAAGGCGCTCGCCGACGCCCGGCCGACGGCCGCTCCCCTCACGCAGCGGCCCCCCACGCCGCAACCGCAGCCTCAGCCGCCGGTGTCGGTATCGCCACGGCCGCAACAGTTCTCTCCCGAGCCCCCGCGGGTCATCACGGCCCCGAGCTTCACGGCATCCACCCACCCGGTGGCCGGCCCATCGCACTCCTCCCCCCACTGGTCGGGGCCCAGCCCGATCCCGCAGCCGCGCCGCCCCGAGAAGAGCAGCGCGGCAAGGGTTGTGGTGCCTACCGTGCTCGCAGTGCTGTTGGTGTGCGCCATCGGCTTCGCGATCAGCCAGTTCGTCCGCGATGCCCCGGTGGCGCGAACGACGCCGTCGTGGCAGCCATACGTGGACGCCGCCCAGACTTTCGCGTTGCACACCGTCACCGTGAGCGCAGACACGGTCGACACCGATCTCGCGACGATCATGGACGGCGCCACCGACGAGTTCCGCGCCGACCTGCAGAACCAAGCACCGCAGATCAAAAAGAAGGCCACGGATCTGGGCGTCAAGACCGACGGAACGGTCACCGGGGCCGGCGTCGAATCGTTGTTCTCCAACGAGGCGGTCGTGCTCGTCACCGTCGACACCAAGGTGACCGTCACAGTCAATCGGGTCGGTGTGGTTTCACTGCAACGGGTCAGGGTCACCGTTGAGCACGTCGACGGCAGCTACAAGGCCTCGAAGCTGGAGTTCGTGAACTGATGGGCACACGCACACGTGGCTGGACGCTGTCGGTCATCGCGCTGATCGTGGGGATCGTCGTCGCGGGCGGCCTTGGCTTCTGGCAATTGTCGGTCAAGAGCACTCCGGCGCCCGCCCCGATCGCCGACGACGACCAGGCGCGCGAGCAGGTCACCGATTTCGTGAAGACCAATGTGGTCAAGGCGCTGAGCTTCACCCCGACCACCAGCCGGGCCGAGATCGACGCGGTCACCGAAATCCTGACCGGCACCGCCGTCGACGAATACCGGAAAACGATCCGCGCGAAGTCGGACAACGTCACCCAGTCGGCGATTGTCCGCAACACCGGAGTGGAATCGCTGACCGCCGACGAGGCCAAGGTGGTGGCGTTCGTCGACCAGAGTTCCGAGACCGCCGGCGGTCCGTCGACCAAGGACGCGGTGGCCTACCGGGTCAGCCTGACCCGCATCGACGGCGACTGGCGGATCTCGGAACTGGAACAGCTCTAAGGGCTACTGCGGGGCAGCCCCGTGGAACACCGCCTCGACGTTGTTTCCGTCGGGATCGCGGACGAATGCACCGAAGTAGCCCGGGTGGTATTCGGGCCACAGGCGTGGCGCATGTAGCGACTCGGCACCCAGACCCAGGGCCGCGTCGTAGAACGCCTGCACGGCATCGGCGTCGGCCGCGTGAAACGCCACGTGGATTTCCCGGTTGGGCCCACCGGCATCGCCGGCACTGGCATCGGCGATCCAGAAGTCGGGCTTACCTTCACTGCCGTAGCCGATCGCCACCTGGTAGTCCAGCTGTCGGCTGTACCCGAGTACGCCCAGCACAGAGTCGTAGAACTCCTTTGATTTGGCCCAGTCGGTGCAATTGATTCCAAAGTGATCGATCACCGGTCGATCCTTGCATCCGGCACCGACACGTCGCGCCTGTTCCGTGATCGGCCGTGGCGTCGTACGTTAGTTAGGTGACCTACGACTTGTGCATCCGTGGCGGAACCATCGTCGACGGCCTGGGCGGCGAACCGTACGTGGGAGACATCGCCGTACGCGACGGCGTCATCGCCCAGATCGGTTCCGTGACCGGGACCGCCACGCGCGAGATCGATGCCACCGGACTGTTGGTCACGCCCGGTTTCGTCGACCTGCACACGCACTACGACGGGCAGGCCATCTGGTCGGAACGGCTCAACCCGTCCTCGGCGCACGGGGTCACCACGGCCGTCATGGGTAACTGCGGTGTCGGGTTCGCACCATGCCGCGCCGACGACCACGACGTGCTCGTCGACGTGATGGCCGGCGTCGAGGACATCCCCGGGGTGGTCATGGTCGACGGACTGCCGTGGACATGGGAGACGTTCCCCGAATTCCTCGACGCACTAGGGGCCAGACAGCTCGATATTGATGTGGCGGCGTTCCTGCCGCACTCTCCCCTGCGGGTGTACGTCATGGGCCAACGCGGCATCGACCGCGAGCCCGCGAACACCGAAGATCTGGCGCTGATGCGCAAGCTCGCCGCCGAGGCGGTCAACTGCGGCGCGCTGGGGTTCGCCTCGTCGCGGCTGACCATCCACAAGACCGAGAGCGGCCGGCCGATTCCCAGTTACGACGCCGGCTACGCCGAGATCGAGGCGATCGCCCGAGGGGTCGACGACGCAGGCGGCGGCCTGATCCAGTTCGTGCCGGACCTGGTCGCGGGTGATTACGAGCCGGCGCTGCAGACGGTGTTCGACGTGGCCGCAGACGTCGGGTTGCCGGTCACGTTCACGCTGGCGATCGGCAACGCCGGCCCGGCGTTCTTCGAGGACGCGCTGCGCATGGTGGAGAAGGCCAACTCCAACGGCGGCGAGATCACCGCCCAGATCTTCCCGCGGCCGATCGGACTCGTGCTCGGCCTGGAGTTGTCCGGCAACCCGTTCGTCCTCTACCCGAGCTACCGCGAGATCGCCCACCTACCGCTGGCCGAGCGGGTCGCGGAGATGCGCAAACCCGAAGTGCGTCAACGCATTCTGAACGACACCTCGGCCAGTGACGGGCATCCGCTGATGTTCGCGGTGCAGGTCTGGGACTACATGTACCCGCTGGGTGAACAGCCCGACTACGAGCCCGACCCGTCGAACTCCATCGGTGCGCGGGCCCGGTCCCGCGGCGTCGACCCGCTCGAGGAGGCTTATGACCGCCTGCTCGACGACGACGGGCACGCCATGCTGCTGGTCACGCTGGCCAATTTCCGTGACAACTCACTCGACACCGTGGCCGAGCTGCTCCGCCGCGACGACGTGGTGCTGGGGCTCGGTGACGGCGGGGCGCACTACGGGATGATCTGCGACGCCAGCTTCCCCACCTACCTGCTGACACACTGGGTCCGCGACCGCAGCACGGGCACGCTGAGCGTCGCCGACGCCGTCCGGGAACTGACCTCGGTGCCGGCCAGGGTCGCTGGGCTGGCCGATCGCGGTCGAATTGCATTGGGCTACAAGGCCGATCTGAACGTCATCGACCACGCGGCATTGCGGCTGCACCGTCCCGTCGTCGCCTACGATCTCCCCGGCGGTGGACGTCGCCTCGACCAGACCGCCGACGGCTACGTCGCGACCGTCGTCTCCGGTGAGGTCATCGCCGAGAATGGTGTGCCGACCGACGCGCGACCCGGCCGGCTGGTCAGGGGGCGGCAGGGCGCTCCTGTCTGAGCCCGGCGCCGGGCCCCGGCAGCGGGACCGCGGTACCTGCCACCATGAGCACCACCTCGTCGCATTCCGCGGCGATCCGCGTGTTCACGATTCCGAGCAGATCGCGAAAGAGGCGCCCTGAGACGGTATCCGGCACTACTCCGCTGCCGACCTCGTTGCTCACCGCCACTGCCGTGACATCGCAGTGCCGCCAGGCCGCCACCAGTTCATCGACATCGCGCTCGACCGACGCCAGCGGCGCACCGTCCCAGCAACCGTGCCGATCCATCCGCGCCGCCAGCCAGGTACCCAGGCACTCCACCAGGACCGGCACCTCGGTGGCACGCAATATTGCTGCGATGTCGGAGGTTTCGGCGGTTTGCCATTCCATGGGTCGACGGTCCCGGTGGCGCTGAACACGTTGTGCCCAGTCCGAGTCACCTCGCCGAGGGCCGCCGGCCGCCACGTACACCACCTGCGATTGGCCGGCCAGCATCGTTTCGGCCTGTACCGATTTGCCTGACCTCACGCCACCGAGAACCAATGTGCGCGAGGGCGGGACCGCCACCGACGCCGTTGACTCCCCCAACGACACCACCTCTCCGTCCCGGCCGGCACGCGCACCGTATCGGCGCAGCACCCGGGCCAGTTCGGGCCCCGGTGGGTTGAAATGGCTCAGATGAACAGCGATGACATCGGTATGTGCTTGCACCGCACCCGATTCCCGCAACTGGGCCAGCGTGCGCGCGAATGACCGAAGGTCATGGTGGTCAGCGCGGTGCTCGGTACGGGTACCGAAGGTCTCCTCGAGAAAGACGGCGTCGAACCCGGCGCCTGCCACCGCCGCGTGCGTCTCCTCCGGCAGCGGGCCCGTGTCAGTAGCCCATAGGAACCTTGTCCCCGAGCGGGTTACGTCATAGAGGACGGCGTCGTCCACGATTCCATCGGAGTGCTCGGCAGCCACCACGCGAACGGTAAAGTCGCCTCCGGGCGCCGGCAGGATCAACTCGTCGCCCGGGTGTACCGCGCGGAATCGGATCGGGTCATCGGGCCCCACCCAGTCGCGACACTGATCCAGCGCACCGGGCGGCCCCACCACGTCGAGGGGCTCCGTCCGGCCCACCCAGTGCCGCATGACCAGAGCTGCGGGTCCGACGTGATCGAAATGCCCGTGGGTCAACAGGATGTGGCGAACCGCGGCCAGAGTCCGTCCTCCGCGCAGCGCAGCGCGCGGCGCCTCAGGACCACAATCGATCAACAGAGTGTCGTCGATGAGCGCTGCCGTCTGCCCGCGAATCTCGCCGGCTACCAGCGCCCACCGACATGACCGGCACGCGCAGAACGGGCTGGGCCAGCCGTCGGCACTGCCGGTGCCCAACAACATCACGTCCATGGACGCACCTCGTCCCGAACGGGCATCGGCACTTCGCTCGGATAGTTCGACTGGCCGTCGACGGCCACCACCTGATTACCGGCACCGAGCGCCCAGAGTGTCTCTGTCGCCGAGGGGCTCAGTGAGACGATGCGCTGAGGTGGGGACTGGCCGCCGCTCCCGCCGGGATCCGGGGCGGGTGCGCTGGCGGCGAGGATGAGCTTTGCCGACACTGCCGCCAACCGGCAGCCCACGCGTCTCACTAGAACCAGTCCTTCATCCGAGGAGGTTGTCGTCCGTGGCTCAGCTGACCTGGCTTATCCGCACCGGGTGGCGCGGCTTCACAGTTGCGGGACAGCGCGGACATTCCAGAATCACCTGGGCACTCGACTTCACTGGACACCACGGCCCCGGCGTTGCCGGGGTATCGGTGAGCCTAGCCGAGCCCGCCCGAAGCACCCCCCGGCTCGTGCGCGGACGCCAATCTTCACCGGTCTGACAGGTCGGGCACCCCGGGCCGTCAACCGGCCTATTCTCACGTCATGAGCGTGAAAGTGGACCTCAACCAGCTGGCCGACAAGCTGGCGGACTACACGTTCGCCTATCTCGTCACGGTCGACGACAACTACCACGCGCACACTGTCGCGGTGGAGCCACACCTGGTCAACGGCGTCATCCACGTCGGCCCGGTCGGCGGTCACACCCGCAGAAACCTCGCGTCCCACGAGCACGCGACGCTGGTCTGTCCGCCGCGGCAGTCCGGTGGGTATTCGCTGATCGTCGACGGGCGGGGCCGAGCCGGTGCGACCGAGGACGAGGCGCATCAGATCGTGCCCAGTCGCGCGGTACTGCATCGCAAAGCGGCCGCGCCCGGCCCGCCGGGCCAGTGCGACAGCGATTGCATCGTCTTGTCGGAGAACTGACCCAACGCGCCAGGCTCCCCGAGCACGCGAGAACTGCCCACTGAACAGCGAGAATCCACGCCTCACATCGCGATCCCTGCGATGCGAGAATGACCCCGTGCACGAAACGCGAGTGGTCGTTGCCGATGACGACGTGTTGCTCAGGGAGGGCCTTGCCAGCCTCCTCGAGCGTGGCGGCTTGCAGGTCGACGGGCAAGCCGGGAACGCCGAGCACCTCGTCAATCTGGTTCACGACCTGAAACCTCAGTTGGCGATCGTCGATATCAGGATGCCGCCCACCCATACCAGCGAAGGACTCGATGCGGCGAAATTGATTCGCCAGAAGTACCCCGAGACCGCCATCTTGGTGCTGTCGGCACACGTCGACGTCGAGCACGCAGTGGAGCTGCTGGCCGGCGGCCACAGCGTGGGCTATCTGCTGAAAAGTCGCGTCACCGACGTCGATGACTTCATCGACACGGTCAAGCGGATAGCCAATGGCGCGTCAGTTGTCGACCCGGCGCTGGTCCAAGAACTCATCTCGGCGCAACGCCGCGACGATCCGCTGTCCGCGCTCAGCGCGCGCGAGCACGAGGTGTTGGCGCTGATGGCCGAAGGACTGTCCAACGCCGGTATCGGACGGCGGTTGTGGGTCACCGAGGGCACCGTGGAAAAGCATGTCCGCAGCATCTTGACGAAGCTGAGCCTGCCGGAGACCGGCGACGACCACCGGCGGGTCCGTGCCGTCATCATGTACCTGGAAGCTCGGTGATGAACCTGCGGATGGCGGCGGCAGACAAGCTCATCTTCGGCAGAAACCCCAGCGCCGGGCTGGCAGCGGTCAGATCGGCGAAATCCTCTTGGTCGTGCGTGGAGATCATGATGACCGCCGGGCACGGTGATATCTGGCGATGGATGTCCTCGGCGACGTCGAAACCGTTCTCATCTCCGAGATCCACGTCGACGAGCACGATGTCGGGTCGCAAGGTGCGGGTGTACCGGAGCGCCTCGGCGCCGGTCGCTGCCGCCGCCACGACATCGACCCCCGAGCCCGCCAGGATGCGGCGTGCGGCATCGCCGAACGCTGCACTGTCGTCGACGATCAGACAGCGCATGGTGTCTCCATTACGCTCCGCATTGTTCGAGAGTGGCAGATCCAGCAACCAACCGGCATTGCGGCTACCCGGAAGAAATTCGCGGCCGTGACCACCACCCCGTCGGCCATGACGGATACTCCTCCGCGCGGCCGCACCAGACGCGAACGGCTGTTGGCCGTTCTGCTCCGCCCCACCACCCCACCGGTGCGGTGGGGAATCGTCACGGCCGTTGTCCTCATCGGACTGGAATTCGTCATCGTCGATCAGCTGAAGCGGATTGCGCCGGACAACGCGTTCGGTGCGGTGTTCCTGTTCGGAGTGTTGGTGGTCTCGGCGGGGTGGGGTTTTCGCCTTGCCATCACGATGTCGATCGCCAGCACGTTGGCCTACGTCTACTTTCACGTCAGTGAGTGGCAGGGCAGCCTGGCACCCGCCATCGTCGTTTTCCTCACCTTGGCGTTGTTGACGAATCTCCTTGTCGGGCAGGCACGTTTGCGCGCGGTAGAGTCCGAACAACGGCGGCGGGAAGCCGATGATGCCGCAGAGCTGGCGCGCACGATGCTGCGAGGGGCGGCGGCCTTGCGCCGGGTCGCCACTTTGGTTGCCCGCCGTGTCGAACCTGCCGACCTCTATCAGGTGGTCGTCGACGAGCTCGGACGCGGCCTCGACATCGAGCATGCCACCTTACTCCGGTATGAATCTGACTCTCACGCAGTAGTTCTGGCGTCTCGATCTCAAGATTCCCACGACCGCCGCCTGCCCAGCGGAGAACGCTTCGGGCTCGATTCTGGCACCGTTGTCGGCCTCATCGCCCGATCCGGGGCGCCGGCCCGGGTGACAACATACCGGCACCGCGGCAGTGCGGCCGCCGCGCGGCTGGACGACCTCGGCATGCGCTCGGGGGCCGGGGCACCGATCCTGGTCGGCGACCGTATCTGGGGTGCACTCATCGCGAGCAGTGTCAGCTCTGAACCGTTGCCCGAGGACATCGAAGTACGGGTCACCGACTTCGCCGACCTGGTTGCCACTGCGATCTACAACGCCGAGACCCGCACAGAGCTGACTGCGTCGCGCGCCCGTATCGTTGCCGCCGCCGACCAGGCCAGGCGTGGTTTCGAGCGGGATCTCCACGACGGAGCACAGCAGCGCATCGTGTCGATGGGACTCGAAGTCAGGGCCATCGAAGCCACGCTACCGGACGACGACACCGTACTTCGACCCCGGATGGACGCCCTCGTCGACTCCCTTTCCAACTTGCACACCGACCTGCAAGAACTGTCTCGCGGCCTGCACCCGGCGGTACTCTCCCGGGGCGGCCTCGGGCCCGCCCTGAAGACCCTTGCCCGCCGATCACCGGTGCCGGTCGACCTCACTGTCGAGCTGACTGGCCGGATGGCGGAATCGATCGAAGTGGCCGGCTACTACCTGGTTGCCGAATCCCTGACGAATGCCGCCAAATACGCCAAGGCGCACGAGGTGATCGTGCGGGTGACGGCCGGCGAGACCGCCCTGCACATCGAGGTCGCCGACGACGGCGTCGGCGGAGCGAACCCGGCTGCGGGTTCTGGACTGATCGGTTTGAAGGACCGTGTGGAAGCGCTGTCGGGACGCTTCGAGGTGACCAGTCAAGCCGGCGCCGGAACCACCGTCAGCGCTCATATCCCATTGCCTGCCAACGAACACCAACTCAGGGGCTGACGAGTTCCAGCAGATCGTCGCTGATATGCACATGTCGGTTTCCTTGGCGCGTGACGGAGCGAGGTCCGGTCAGACCGTGGCCGGCGGGTCGACGGGGTTGATGCGATTGACCACGAGCGGGTCGACGGGCGTGAAGGGAAACACGGGCAGATCGTCGATGTGCGTGTTGAACGCAGCGGCCAGAACCTCTCGCGAGTACGCGCTGGCCGAAGCCTTGTAACCGATGTCCGCGGGGAAGGGCTGGTCGAAGAAGATCAGGAAGTGCCAGTCCTCGGCACCGAGGTTCTCGATGTGATGGGGGTAGGCGGCCGGGATGAAGTACATGTCACCGGTGGTCAATGTCCAAGTATCAAGGGTGCCATCGGGATTCATCACCGTCATCCGGGCATCACCGCGGTGGACATAGCCCATCTCGCCAGTGATCGGATGCCAATGAGGTTCGCGCATACCGTCTTCGGCGACACGCAGCGAGTACATCGAGATGTCTTTGAGCGCCGGCCAGAACTGATCGCGGGCAAAGCGTGCGTTGCCGCTGGCGTAGTTCAGGCCCGGCGCCTGGGCCTCGATGTCGAACTTGTGCGGGTCGTCGAAGTACGCCGCCGCGGGGATATCCGGGGCGCCGACGCGGGCCGCCAGCTTGTGGTCGGTGGTGGTACGGCGGATCTTGGCCATATCGGCCGACGGCAGGTCGTAGGTGTTGCCCAGCACGGAATCGGTGAACGCACCGAACGTCGCACCGAGCCCGAAGTCCTCGGGACGTTCGTTGCGGAACGCGATGATGAACTCCGCGACGTCGGTGCCGATGTTCTCGATGTGGTGTAGGGCACCGGAATCGATGTGGAACATCTGCCCGGCGGTCACGATGAAGCTCGCGAAGCGGCTGTGATTGTCGAGCACCGACACCAACGCGGTGCCGGAGACACAATAGGTGAGCTCGTTGGCATTGGCGTGCCAGTGCGGGGTACGCATGGCACCCGGGTTCAGCAGCACCCGCTTGATCGACAGGTTCTTCAGTATGGACAGATTGTCGGCCGTCACCCGCCGCATCGATCCGAACTCGTTCTCCTCGACGATCTCACCGGCGAGCAGGGAGCCGGCATGGCTGATCCGCTCCGAAAATGTGGTCATACTGAGCCTCCTGTGTTCTCGGGTACCGATAACACTGGCCCGTACGCCGGCCGCAGTCATCCACGCTAGCGCCCAGCGACAGAACCGGCAGCGGTAACGCGATCTTCCAGCTAGCCGGTAGACCCGTTGGGTGACATCGGCCAGCCCCTATCGGTGCCAGCGGCAAAGACGGCGGCGCGATTTGTCGAGACCATTGGGGCGCACTGATTTTCGAGGAGGGAAGCCCCATGGAATTCATCTTCAAAGATGACGCATTCAAATTCGAGACACTGCGCGCCGCCGGATTCGCCCCGGACGCGGGCGCCGACATAGGCGAGGTCGTCGCCACCACCGCCCTCATCCCGGAGGGGGACGAGGAGGCATGGACCCGGGCCTGGACGTCCCTTGCCGATCGCATCGCAATGCGCGGCGAGGACTCGCTGAAAGCCGGGGACCCGATCAGCGCACGCGAGGCGTTCTTCCGCGCTTCGAGCTACTACCGCTCGGCCGAGTTCTACCGGCGCGCAGACCCACTCAACGATCCGCTGGTGCTGGAGCTGGCCGGGTTGTCCCGCGACTATTTGCTCAAAGCCGCTGAATTGCTCGACGGGCCGGTCAAGCAGGTCGCGATTCCCTTCGAGAACACCGAACTGCCCGGCTACCTGTTCCTCGTGGATGACACCGGCACCCCGCGGCCAACGGTGATCTACACCAATGGCTTCGACTCGACCGCCGAAGAGGGATATTTCGTCATCGGCGCGGCAGCTCTGCGTCGCGGTTACAACTTCCTGGCCTACGACGGCCCCGGCCAGGGCTGGATGATTCGCGAGCAGAAGGTCCCTTACCGCCCCGATTGGGAGAACGTGCTGGGCCCGGTGGTGGATTGGGCGCTGACAATCCCGGACATCGCGGCGGACAAGATCGCGCATTTCGGATACAGTCTCGGCGGATATCTGGTGGCGCGCTATGCATCTCGCGATCACAGGGCGGCCGCCATCGTCTGCAACGACGGGCTGAGGTCGTTCTATGCGTCCTACCCGCCCATCCCGGGTGATCTGCTGGCGTTGATCGAAAACCACCGAGACACAGAGGCGCTGCCTGCGCTCGACGCCATGGCCGAAAGTGACACCAACGCGCGGTGGGGCCTGCAGAACGGCGTGTGGGTGAACGGCACCGCCAACTTCGCCGAATACGTGCGTAGCACCGCTGCATACACCCTCACCACCGACGACATCGGCGCCATTCAGACACCGGTCCTGCTGCTCGAGGGAGAGGACGACAAAGTCTTTGCCGGACAAGCGGCCGCCGTCGCCGCTGAGCTGCGCGTCCCGCACGAACACGTTGTACTGCACAGCCTCGACGGCGCCGGTCAACACTGCCATGAAGGCGCCATGTACCAGCTACACCAGACGGTGTTCAACTACCTGGCCCGGACCCTGTCCACCTGAGCGCTCCCCTGCAGAAACGAAAAAGCCCGGTCTGCCGAAGCAGACCGGGCTTTCCCGTGTGATCTTCCGCGTAAGCGCAGGACTTAGAAGTCCATACCGCCCATGCCACCGGTCGGGTCGCCCGCGGGCGCTCCGGCCTTCTCCGGCTTGTCGGCGACGACGGCCTCGGTGGTGAGGAACAGCGCCGCGATGGACGCCGCGTTCTGCAGCGCCGAGCGGGTGACCTTCACCGGGTCGGCGACGCCGGCCTTGAGCAGGTCCTCGTACTCACCGGTGGCGGCGTTCAGGCCGGTGCCGGCGGGCGAGTTGGTGACCTTCTCGGCGACGACGCCGGGCTCCAGGCCACCGTTGAAGGCGATCTGCTTCAGCGGGGCCGACAGCGCGACGCGCACGATGTTGGCGCCAGTGGCCTCATCACCGGTGAGCGACAGCTCCTCCAGCGACGGAGCCGACTGCAGCAGGGCCACGCCACCACCGGCGACGATGCCCTCTTCGACGGCAGCCTTGGCGTTACGCACGGCGTCCTCGATGCGGTGCTTGCGCTCCTTGAGCTCCACCTCGGTGGCAGCGCCGGCCTTGATCACCGCAACACCGCCGGCCAGCTTGGCCAGGCGCTCCTGCAGCTTCTCGCGGTCGTAGTCGGAGTCGCTGTTCTCGATCTCGGCGCGGATCTGGGCGACACGGCCCTGGATCGCGTCGGCATCGCCGGCACCCTCGATGACGGTGGTCTCGTCCTTGGTGACCACGATCTTGCGGGCGGTGCCCAGCAGCGCGACATCGGCGGTCTCGAGCGAGAGGCCGACCTCTTCACTGATGACCTGGCCACCGGTGAGGATGGCGATGTCCTGCAGCATGGCCTTGCGGCGGTCACCGAAGCCCGGGGCCTTGACGGCGACGGACTTGAAGGTGCCACGGATCTTGTTGACCACCAGGGTCGACAGGGCTTCGCCCTCGACGTCCTCGGCGATGATCAGCAGCGGCTTGCCGGACTGGATGACCTTCTCCAGCAGCGGCAGCAGGTCCTTGACGGTCGAGATCTTCGAGCTGACCAGCAGGATGTAGGGATCCTCCAGGACGGCTTCCTGACGCTCGGCGTCGGTGACGAAGTAGCCCGAGATGTAGCCCTTGTCGAAGCGCATGCCCTCGGTGAGCTCCAGCTGCAGCCCGAAGGTGTTGCTCTCCTCGACGGTGATGACACCCTCGTTGCCGACCTTGTCCATGGCCTCGGCGATCAGGTCGCCGATGGACTGGTCACCGGCGGAGATACCGGCGGTGGCAGCGATCTGCTCCTTGGTCTCCACCTCCTTGGCGGACTTCAGGAGGGTCTCGGTGACCTTCTCGACAGCCTTCTCGATGCCGCGCTTCAGGCCGAGCGGGTTGGCGCCGGCAGCGACGTTGCGCAGACCTTCGCGAACCAGTGCCTGGGCCAGAACGGTGGCGGTGGTGGTGCCGTCACCCGCGACGTCGTCGGTCTTCTTGGCGACCTCTTTGACCAGCTCAGCGCCGATCTTCTCGTACGGGTCCTCCAGCTCGATCTCCTTGGCGATGGACACACCATCGTTGGTGATCGTGGGGGCGCCCCACTTCTTCTCCAGGACGACGTTGCGACCCTTGGGGCCCAGCGTCACCTTTACCGCGTCGGCGAGGGCGTTCAGGCCCCGCTCGAGGCCGCGACGGGCCTCTTCGTCATACGCAATTGTCTTAGCCATTGCGAAGTGATTCCTCCGGATAGGGGATCGCACGTTGTGTGGTCAGGTTCAGTGCCCGCGACGGACGGCTGGGGTGTGCTCCCGCAGGTGCGGTCCCTGCCTCACCGGCCCGACCTGGCACTCACTGATCGAGAGTGCCAACTGCATTCTTAGCACTCGACCATGGCGAGTGCAAGGTTGCGAGGGGGCCACTGCGGGTTCTCGCCTTCGCCCGTGGCGAAACGAAGCCGGCGAGGTCCGCATCTAGGGTCACATCCGCCTCTACGCCCACACCCACCGCCGATTTCTACCGCAGGGTCGCTTCCGGCGAGGTCCGACGACCTCCAGGTAGAAACCGACAGCACCCCACCCGCCGACAGGGCGGCACACAGTGAATTTCCCGACGTGATGTGGCGCGGCGCTGTGGCAGAGTTTCGGTCCGAGGGGGACGCGGAACATGGTCGACACTGCCGAGGAAGTCGCTGAGGAAGCGCCGTCACGGCTCAGCCTGGTCTTGATCGCATTGAGCTTCGGGCTCGCCGTCGGCGCAGTAGCCCTGAGCGCATATGCGTTTTGCGTGCGATTGCCCGACGGCCTGAGCTCCGATCGCCTCGGTCCGGTCACCATTCTGCTCGTCGGCTCGTTGGCGGCAGCCATAGTTGTTGCGGTGCTGCTGATCCTTCAAGGGGTCCGGGTGCTTGCCGGGAAGCACATCGCCGCCCAGATCACGTGGATCGCGACCGGGGTGGCCGCTGCCACGGCGTGGTCATACCTGAGCGCAGTCGTGGCCGACCGGGCGAAACTCATCTCCGGCCCGGGCTCCCACCCCGCCGTCGAGGCGGGACAGACGTCATGGCTGATGCTGGCCGTGGCCGCCGTGCTGCTGTTGGCGGGTGCGGTCGCGGCGCACGGCCGCCAGACGCCGGTTCCCTGGGCAGTTTTGGGTGGCGCGACGGCAGTCGGTCTGGTTGCTGCACTCGTCGCCGGCGTTGGTGTGGTGGCGCTGGGCAGCCGTGGTGCGCACGCGACCACCGCTGCGGCCGTTGCGATCCCCGATATTCCGACGACCGTCGGCACCGACGTCGCGTACTCGGTTGTGGTCAGAAGCGCCGAGTGGGTCTTGCCTGCTGGACCCGGATTCGTCATGGCTGCCGACGGCGCCATCACCGGGCGCGACGGAACGACCGGCGCCGAACGCTGGCGGTTCCCCGTCGCGCTGTTTCCGACGGGCTGCGACCTCATGTACCTGAAATCGACTGGCATTGACCCGGACTCGGTGGTGCTCGCCGAATGCCGCCGCAACGCCGACCTTCTTGCACCCGGCTACAACGAGTACGGCACGGACTCCTTCCTCGTCGGTCTCGACGCGATGACCGGCGCCGTGCTCTGGAGCCTCGATCGCGGTTGGGCTCTGAAAGGCCCGGCGCTGTTGCCGTCCGGGGTGGTACCGGTGCGGCACGGTGACGACCTCGCCGCCCTCGATCCTCGTACCGGCGCGCCACGCTGGCAGCAGCCGATCGCCGACGAAGCGCGATGCGATCCGCGCGAGACGATCTACGCGCTACCCCACGCAATCGCCTACGTGGCGAAATGCGGTGAAGCCCACGCGATGCACGTCCTCGATGCCAACACGGGCGCCGATCGCACCATCGACCTCACGTTCATGGCCAATCACCCCACCGACCTCGCCTTCGAGGCAGTGGCCGCAGACGGCAACGTCATCGTCGTCAGAGTCGACGGGTTTCACGACGGTACCGACCCGTTGCTCGCGGTCCACATTGACACGGGTCGGGTCGACACCGTCCTACCCGACGGCGGCATACGTGCGTACGACGTCTTCTCGAAGCGTGACGGCCAATACCCAGGCCCTGTCGTGCAACTCGACACTCGAGTGCGAACCGGTGAATCCGCCGACCTGTACCGGGTGTCCGAGGGCAGAACCGTTCACGCGCCGGGCCTGAATACCGTCGATCGAGACACGTACACCGCGCAGCGCTGGGCACAGGTCGGCGATCAGATGGTGACGGCCACTGCTCAGGACGAGAAGCACAACAGGCTGCTGACCGTGGTGAACCCTGACGGCACGTCGACATCGAGGCCGTCACCGTGCGAGGACGACCTCGGTGGGCTCGTTCCCGTTCCCGGCGCCATCCTGGTGCTGTGTTACCGAGGCGCCTGGGCCGACAGCGTTTACGGGCCCCGCAGCGTCGACGGAATTGACATACTCGGCATGCGTTGACCGCTAACGGATTCCGATGAGCTGCTTGTCGCAGCGGACCGCCAGAGCACCTGGGACTGGAAGCATCTCGACAGTCCGGGCAGCACCGCACGGTGCCGGGAACGTCCGAACCGCTCCTGCCATGTCGACGGCCTGCAGCTGGCCGTCCGGGGCGATGGTCAACAATTGGGAGCCGACGCGGCTCCACAAGCGGCGTGGCCCGCCCCGAGATACCGGGTCGGCATTCAGCGTCGTCGGTGTCACCGCACCCGTCTTCAGATCGACGACGGAGAACTGCGGCCCGGTCAGCACCAGCGTGGCGTCATCGACCAGAGTCGGGTGGCTCCCTTCAGGGGCACGGTAGACAACCTTTCCCGACCCCAAATCGACGACGACAGAAGAATTTTGACTGACTTCCGCCAGCCCTACGTCATTCTTGGCCGCATAGAGCGTGAAATGGGATCCCCCCACCACGGACTGCCGGATAGCCGACCGCTCGGCACCGGTGGCCGGATCGAGAATCGCGCCGTGACATCCGGATCATCGTCACACGACTGCACCACCACGGCCGTGCCGGTGGCATTCACGCGGGGTCCACATCGATAACCGAATGTCTTGCTCCACAACACGTCACCGGTCCGCGGCGCGAGAGCATCCAGCCGGGTCCCGCGTGCCGCCGATGTGGAACTGGTCGGCTCGGTCTGACTCACCAGCACGACGCCGGCCGAGACCGGTCTCCTGGATGTTCCCAGTCCGGAAAGCTACCGGTGGTTCTCACCCACAGCGGAGTTCCCGTGGTGGCGTCGACGCCCATCATTGTCGGTGTCCACTGCCACCACCACGCTGTCAGGGCCGACGCCTGTCGCCGCGATCTTGCTGCTCCGGGTGTCGCGGATGCCCAGCATCCACCTGCTTTCACCTGTCGCACCGTCGAATCCCTCGACACCGTGCCCGGAACCCGGCAGCGGATTGTCAGTCGCGCGGACGAATCCGGCGCCGGCCGGCACCACTGCATCGCTGCGGCCCGCATCGACCCGGTAGGCCACCGTCCCGCTGACCTCCGACAACTCGGGTGCGCCGATCCGAGCCGCGGTTTGAGCATTGATCGGCGACTCCGGGCGGTCGAACGTGAACACGGCGATCGCGACGATCCCCACGACGAACATCGCGACCACCGCGGCCGTTGCTTCACCCCGGGGCGGCTCCAGGGGTGCGGAACTCCGCGACGCCCAGTAACCGGCGACGGCCACCAATGCCAAGGCGAGCACCGCCAGACAGGCACACCACCATGCAGTGCGTGCCACCGAGGTCGCGTCGAAGGGGTCCAGGGCTTTCTGCTGTTTGGTGGCAGCCGTGAAGATCTCGGCCGTCCGGCCCGGGCCGAGCAGGTTGTTGATTCCGGCGATCCCGACGACCGCGAGCACCGGCGACGCATACGCCATGAACTTCGCGCGTCGATCAAGTGCCTGCCGGCGCAGGCCTCCGAGCACGAAGCCGCCGATCACCGCGACCGCGCTGACCCCGACGACAATCGTCGTCCGCCACAACATCGCGGTGATGTCGGCTCGGTCGGTCACCAACGGCATCACCGGATCCCGGCGCAGCCAGGCATATCCCAAACACAACACGGCCGCGATCAGCAGCCCGGCCATCAGACCTATCGCCATTGCGTAATGCGGTTGTACAGAATCTGATTCGTGGCGGTCTGCAGCACTTGTGTCAGTGCGGTCTTGCTCCCCCGGCGTCACCTGACAAACCTAGCGTGACCGGTGAAGCCGCGACTGCAGAAATGTGGGCTGCCCCGCCGCCCGCCCGGTCAGCGAGGTAGTACGAACTGCCAGCCCACCGCTTGCATCGCGGGGATCGCGTCGGCGAATCCGGCGTGGGTACCCGACTGGGGGTGGTTCATGTGGGCGAGCACGATCGACCCGGGCGCGGCGTTCATGACGTTGGCGCGCACGGCGGCCGCGGAAGCCGTCGCACCGTTGTCGGCGTTGACCGTGAACCCCAACGGTTGTTCGCCGAGTTCATGGACGATCTCGACGGCCACGTCGTCATAGTGCGCGGTGCCGGGACGAAACCAGGTCGGGGCCCGGCCGGTCAGCGCAGTCAGCTTTTGGTGGTTGCCCCACACCTCACCGACCACCTCGTCGGCCGACCGGGTTCCGGCGATCCCGTAGGCCGACCGACCCGTCACGGACAGGGGCACATGACGGGTGCCGTGGTTGCCGATCTCGAACAGGGGATTGGCCGCCAACTGCCGGGCCCGGTCCGGATTCCGGTCGATCCATCTCGAATTCAGCATGAGCACCGCCGGAACACCGTTGCGCTGCAAGGTATCGAGCAGGACGTCATCGCAGGCACCGTCACACGCGTCGAACGTCAGGGCGATCTGGCGGCCGGCGGCGGCGAACGATGAGGTGATGCCGGGCAGCGCCATTCCCCACTGCGTGGGTGGACGCCTCTTGTTGAGTACTGCGACCGAAGGCGGGTCGACGGCGTTCGGGTCGGCGCGAGCGGTCGGCACCACCCCGGCACGCAGCGCATACCCGGCGGCGATCGAACCGACGGCGGTCGCCGTCAGGAATGAGCGCCTGGTGATCACATGCCGGACGGTAGGCGCGGATCTTGAAGGTCAGCCCGCCAACAGCTGTGGGTTGACTGCGGACGCGTCCGTCGCCGGTTTCTACCGCGGGGCTGCTCTCAGCGGGCTCTGCCGACCCCCACGTAGAAAACTGCGCAGAGAAGGCAGCGAAACCGCGGCCCGAGAAAACTCAGCTTCCCGACTGATACTTCTGCACCGCCGCGGCGAACTCGTCGAGCTGGCGCAGTGACTCGTCTTTGCCCACGGACGGCAGGAAGAGCCCCAGCTGCCCGAAGCCGAGATCCTCGGCGGCACGCCAATAGTCGGCCTTGACGGGTGCACCGAACATCATCAACGGCACGTCGCGCGCCCCGTCGTCATGCATCTGCCCGATGCGCTTGGCCAGCACGTCCCTGGGCAGCGGATTCGAGATCCAGCCGGCCCCATGACGAATCACGCGCTTGACCGTGGCATCGGAGTTGCCGCCGATGTAGATGGGCGGGTGGGGCTTCTGCACCGGCTTGGGGCGGCAGTAGGAGGACTCGAAGTCGACGTACTTGCCGTGATACTCGGCGGGCTCGTCGGTCCATAGCGCCGTGACGGCTTCGATGCTCTCATCGAGCAGTGCGCCACGGGTTTTCGGGTCGGTGCCGTGATCGCGCATCTCTTCGAGGTTCCACCCGGCGCCCACGCCGAGTACGAACCGGCCGTCGGAGATGACGTCGATGCTGGCGGCTTCCTTGGCAGTGTGGATGGGGTCGCGCTGGATCAGCAGTGCGACGCCGGTGACGAGTTCGATCGTGGATGTCACCGCGGCCGCGGCGGCGAGGGTGACGAACGGGTCGAGCGTGTTGTAGTACCACGGCGGCAGGTCTCCACCGTTCGGATAGGCCGATTCGCGGCTGACCGGGATGTGGCTGTGTTCGGCCACGATGAGCGAGGCGAATCCACGTTCCTCGATCGCCCGGGCGAGCGATACGGGGTCGATGCTGTCGTCGTCGACGAAGGTGGCAATGCCGAACTTCATCTGGCTGACGCTACTCCCGCCCGTCGCCCGCCGGAGTCGACATCGCGGTCGCCTCCCGGCGTGCCGCCAGCCATGCGGGCGCTGGCGGCGCGTGGCCAACTCGAGGCTCCGTGGGTTTCCGCCCGGCGTCCGGCAAAGCTGGGCCATCTGTTCCGGTCGACGGCGTAACACCCCAGTGCCACAGGAGTGTTCAGCCCGACATGCGAACACGCCGGACGACTCCACGATGAGTTTTGTACACAAGATCAAAAGTATGGCAAACGTCCAAACCCCTGCTGATCTGCACAGTTCCCCTGCCCTCAACGTTTGCATCACGCAAAACTGCATCCCGATTGATTGCGTGCGCAACAACCGCCGAAATCCACCTGAGAAAAACCTGAGATCTTGATTACCGGTGCGTTAGTTTCACCGCCAGCTAGGGGAAAAGTCGTTGGAAGTGGCTCGCGTCAGCGTCGTCAGATTTATTGACGCTGACGTCACTTTGGCACCGGGAGACCAGGGAGAACCGTGGGGAAACACAGCATTGCGCAAAGTCGTGGTCGGCGGACCGCGGTAGGTCCGATCGCGACGGCAGGACTGGCGAGTGTGGCGTTGGCGGGTGCCGGCGTCATGCTTCTGTTGGGACCGGACTCACCGACGATGAGGTCGGTATCCGCAGATGTCAGGCTGGTCAACACCGAGGGCCCGAGCAGTGGAGACAACTCCGGTGCGGACAAGCCTTCGGGCGCCACCGGCAACACCGGCACGACCGGCACGACCGGCAACACCGGGGCCAACTCCAAAGCCAAGAAACCAGGTCTCCCCTCCGTCAAGCAGGTCCAAGAACGTCTGCGCGAGCGCGCCACCGAAGCCACGAAGGCCTTCAACGACCGTGCCGCCGAGGCCAAGAAGGCTGTCGACGACATCGCCGATGGCGTCGGGCTCAAGCGCGGCAACGCCACCGATGACAACGAGACCCGGGGCCCGCTGTGGCGACCGAAGTTGCCCGCATCCTCGAAGGCCGACTCGACCGACTCGAAGACCGGCTCGAAGGACGGTCTGGACCCCACCACTGCCGATGAGCCCAAGCAGCAATGGAAGCGCACCCCGGCGAATGTGCTGCAGGACAACCCGATCTCCCACCGCGTCAGCGACCTGACCGAACGGGTCGCGGCCGCCCTGCCGGATCCCACCCCCAATGACAAGCAGCTCGACTCCGGCATCACGACCGGTTGGCTCGGCGCTCGATCGGCGGATCCTGCGCCGACCGAGCCACAGGCATTCGTCGCCCCGACACCTGCCCCGGCACCCGCGCCGATCAGCCCGATTACCGGGCTGCTGTCCGCGGTCACGCTGGGCACGATCATGACCCCGAACGCGCCGACGGAGCCCGCCGACATGCCCGGCGTCTGGGCCGTGATGGCCTGGGCGCGTAGGCAATCAGCGTTCACCGTGGACAACAACACGGCCGCTGCGCGCAACACATTGGTTGCCCCCACGCTGAATTCGGCGGTGCTCGACCCGACCGAAATCGTCAACCGGTGGATCTACCAACCGGTGCACTACGGGGCGCAGCTGTGGATCACCAGCCCGCTCGGGTCCGCCGTCGGCAACACCATCAACCAGATCTCGGGGCAGTACCTGATCGGCAACGGCGCCGACGGCACCGAAGCGAACCCCGATGGCGGCGACGGCGGTCTGTGGATCGGCGACGGTGGTGACGGTTACGACGGTGTCGCCACCGGTCAGGCCGGCGGCGACGGCGGTGATGCCGGCTGGTTCGGCGACGGCGGCGAGGGCGGGAACGGCTGGGCCGGCATGGACGGCGGTGACGGTGGCGACGGCGGCGGCTTCATGGGCATCGGTGGCGACGGCGGCGACGGCGGCGCATCGTTTGATCTCCAGCCCGCAGGCAACGGCGGCCGCGGTGGCGACGCCAACGGCTGGTTCTTCGGCATCGCCGGCGATGGTGGTCGCGGCGGCAACGGCATCACCGGTGCCAGTGGTGCGGCCGGCGATTGGAATGTCGACTACGGCAACGGATATGGCAACGGCCAGGACGGTGGAGTCGGAGGCGGCAACGGCGGTAACGGTGGCGACGGCGGTGACGCCAACGGGTTCCTGTTCGCCAGCGGCGGCAACGGCGGAGATGGCGGCGACGGCGGCACCGGCGGTGTAGGTGGAGCCGGCGCCAACGGCGACGCCGCTCATCTCAGCGGTGGCACCGGCGGAACGGGCGGCACCGGCGGTGGCACCGGCGGCATCGGCGGCGCGGCCGGAGCCGGCGGCGGGTTCTTGAATCTCCTCGGCCAAAGCGGCGTCGCGGGCAGTACGGGCAATCAGGGCAGCGGTGGCGACGGCGGGGCCGGCGGCATGGGATTCGGGCTCATCACCGGCGGCGCCTCCGGGACGGCAACCGGCGGGTCCGGTGGCGCCGGGGGGTCCGGTGCACAGTCCACCACTGCCGGAGCCGGACATGGCGGCGGCGGCGGTGGTGGTGGCGGCGGCGCCCTGCTGAGCGCCACCAATGGCGGAACCGTCGACGGCACTGCCACGGGTGGAAACGGTGGCCGCGGCGGCAATGGCTCGGTGACCGCGGCCGGCGGCGACGGCGGCACCGGCGGCATCGGCACGGTTTCGGCCGACGGCGCGACCAGCAGTGCTACCGGCACCGCCCGGGGCGGCGACGGCGGCAACTCGACCGGCACCGGCACCGGCGGCATGGGCGGTGCGGCATTCGTCGGCGCGAAGCTGGGCGGCGACGTCACCGACGCGAACGCCAGGGGCGGCAACGGCGGCTCCGGCACCGACGGCGGCAAGGGCGGCACGGGCGGTGCGGCCAACATCACCGCAGGTTTCGAGGGTGGCACCGGCGGCACCGCTTCTGGTGATGCCACCGGCGGCGCCGGCGGCGACGCGACGGGTGCAGGCAGCCTCGGCGGCAACGGCGGATCCGGCAACATCCAGGCAGGCTTCGTCCGAACGGGTATCGGCGGAAACGACGGCACCGCAAGCGGATCCGCGACCGGCGGCGCCGGCGGCAATGCGTCGGGCGGCGGCCACGGCGGTAACGGCGGAACCGGCAGCGTCGTCGCGGGCGGCACCGGCGCGGTGGCCGAGGGCGACGCCTTCGGTGGCAGCGGCGGCAACGGTCTGACCGGTGGTACCGGAGGCAACGGCAGCAGCGGGCAGGTCGGCGCCTTCGCCGAGGGCGCACAGGCCAGCGGCACGGCGCGCAGCGGTGACGGCGGCGATGCCACCGGCGCCGGCAGCATCGGCGGCAACGGCACCATCGGCAACATCCAGGCGTTCGGTGTAGACAGCGAGGCCAGCGGCACCGCCACGGGCGGTGACGGTGGCGACGCCACCAACGGTGGCCATGGCGGCACCGGCGGCCAGGGCCGCATCGTCGCCAATGCCACCGACAGCAAGGCCACGGACAGCACCGCGACCGGCGGCGACGGCGGCAACGCCACCACCAACGGCAGCACCGGTGCCCTCGGCGGACAGGCCTACGTGTTCGCCGGCACCTTCGGTGACCCGAACAGTGGCGGCGACATCAGCGGCAGCACCGCTATCGGCGGCGACGCTGTCAACGGTCAGGGCGGCATCGGCATGGTCGAGGCGATCAACGGCACCATCGCCAACAGCAGTGCCACCGCCGCCGACGGCAATTCCGGCGGTCTGGGTGGCTACGCCACGGTGAGCGCCACCAACGGCGGCAGCATCTCCGACAGCCACGCGACCGGCGGCACCAATAGCGCCACCGCCGCCGGCGGTAACGCCACCATCACCGCGACCGGTACCGGCAGCACCGTGGCCGATGCCGACGCCACCGGCGGCAACGCGGGGCTCGGTGACGCCAATGGCGGCACCGGCGGTCAGGGTGGTGCCGCGACCGTCACCGCGAGCAACGGGGGCGGTGTCACGGATGCGACCGCAACCGGCGGCAACGGCGGCAACGGCACCACTGGCGGGCACGGCGGCGCCGGCGGTGACGGCATCGTTTCAGCCACCTCGGCCGGTAGCACTGCCAGCGGCACAGGCACCGGCGGCGCGGGCGGCGACGGAAGCAACGGCGGTACCGGTGGCGCCGGCGCCCAGGGCGGTGTGGTCGCCCAGCGGACCGGCAGCACGGCCACCGGCACAGGTATCGGCGGAGGCGGCGGATCCGCCGACGGCGCCGGCAGCACCGGCGGCAACGGTGGCGGCGGCTGGGTGCAGACCGGGCTCTACGCCGGTCTCGGCGACAACAGCAAGGCCGACGGGTACGCCCGGGGCGGTGCGGGTGGCGACGCGACCACCGGCGGCCATGGCGGAGCCGGCGGGTTCGCAACCGTGCTCACCACCGGAAATGCCTCTACCGCAAGCGGTTCCGCGTACGGCGGCGCGGGCGGAGACGGTTCCGCGGGTGGTACCGGCGGCGGTGGGGCGCGGGCGCAGATCGTGGCCAAGGGCAACTCGTCCAACGCCGGCGGCACTGCCACCGCCGGCGACGGCGGGAACGGCATCGGCGTCACGGGTGGCAATGGCGGTCAGGCCATCATCAGCGCGGGCCAGAGCTCCGGTGTCGGTGGCGCCAACAGCACGGCCCAGGGCACCGCGACCGGTGGTGATGGCGGCACCGGTCAGGGCGGCGTCAATGGCGGCGCCGGAGGCGGGGGCACCATCACGGCCAGAGGCCTCAACGACTCCATCACCGGCAGCACCGCGACCGGCGGTGACGGCATCACGGGGGCCAACGGCAACAACGCGTCGCTCAACACCAGCCTTGGCTCGATCACCGACAGCTCCGCGATTGCGGGTCAGGACTCCACCGGAGCCGTCGGCGGCGGAGCCAGCATCGACGTCACCGGTAGTGCAACGGGCACAGTCACCGACACCCATGTCACCGGCGGTGACGCGGGCACCGGCAAGAGCGGCGGAAACGCGTCGTTGACCGTCACCGGCGGCGCCAAGGTCACCAACACCTCCGCAACGGGCGGCAAGGGATCCGACAGTGCGGTCGGCGGCAACGTCGCCATCACTGCTTCCGGCACCGGCACCACCATCACCAACGCCACGGCAACAGGCGGCAACGCCGGACTCGGTGACGCCAACGGCGGTATCGGCGGCAAGGGTGGCGATGTCAAGATGACCGCCGGCTCCGGCGGTCACATCGGCGACGCCAACCACACCGCGACCGCCACCGGCGGTAATGGCGGCAACGGCACCAACGGTGGCACCGGAGGAGCGGGTGGCACCAACGGGCTCGGCGCCGGCCAGACCGAGTTTGTGGCGCTGAACGGCGGCACCGTTTACGGCGAGGTCCGCGGTGGGCGCGGCGGCGACGCTGACGGCGCCGGCAACACGGGCGGCGAAGGCGGGTTCGGTTACATGAGTGCGGGCCGGGACAACTTGGTGGTGTCCGGTCCCACCGGCAATGTGACGATCGCCCCCGGCAACAACGCCAAGGCCAGCGGGACCGCGATTGGCGGCGACGGCGGAACTGCCACCGGCACAACAGGTTCCAAGGGCGGCAACGGCAGCAGGGTGGCGATCAACGCCGCCGGTCAGAATTCGATCACCGAAGGCACCATCACCGGCGGCAAGGGCGGCAACGCCACCAACGGCGGCACCGGCGGTGGGGATCAGGGCATCTCGTCGATCAGCGCGCTGGGCCCGAACGCCATCGCAACGGGTGTCACCGCGATGAGCGGCGACGGTGGTGACGGGATCAACGGCGGCACCGGCGGCAAGGGCGGCTATTTCCAGATCGGCGCGTACAGCATCAACGACCTCGCCGGTGCCACCTACACCAACAACTCGATGACGGCAGGCGACGGCGGCAATGGCACCGGCGTCGCGTTCACCGGGGGCAACGGCGCGAATCTGACCCAATCCGCACCGGGGGCGACTGCCAAGCCCGGAAGCCCGATCCAGAACCAGACGATTACCACCGCCGACGGGGCGGGCAGCCCGTAGTCGACGGCGCGAAAGCGCAGGCCCCGCACACATTCCGGTGTGCGGGGCCTGTGCTTGTCGGCGACTAGACGACGCGCAGACCGTCCGGAACCTTGCTCGGGTCACGCCAAAACGCGTCGTGGACAAAACGATTGAACAGATCCGGTGGGAGCACGGTGTCGCGCGGCTCGGCTTTCACCTGGCCGCGCACGGTGTGCAGCCCGGGCGTACCGGCCCGTTCGTCGAATGCGGTGACGTCGTAATCGACGTGGCCGTAGTCGTGTTCGAAGGCCGGCTCGCCGATGAAGTCGTAGATGGCGCCCAGAACTTTGGCCGGGTCGGCGGCCAGGGTTTCGTACTGCACCACCAACAACCGGTCACGCTGAGCGCCGTAGCACGCCTGCTTGAGGGCGTCGTAGGGACCGCCGACCATGCCGTCCTGCGAAGCGACGTCGTTGGCCCTGGTGTAGACCGTGCCGCCGGCGCTGTAGTTGAAGATCGACGAGGGGCTGAAAACATTGCGCTGCACCAGGCGTTCGATGCTGTCGATGACCCACGGCAATTCACGCACGCAGGCAACGACTTTCGCGTCCGGAAACAGCTGCGCGATCGCCGGCATCCGCGCACACCAGCCCCGGTTCGTGTCGAACACCACCTCGGCGTTGCAGTCGGCGTAGTAGCTGTCGAACAACCCGCGCAGGATGCGCTCCCGTTTGGCGTCGTCGAGGAACACCGAGAACTCGTTGCGGGCGCTCATCTGGACGACCAGTGCGTCGAACAACCCGGCCAGCGGCCCCGACATCCCGGCCTGAAAGCGCGGATTCTGTCGCAGCAGGGCCGCCAACAGCGTCGAGCCCGATCGCGGCAGACCCGAGATGAAATGAAGCGCCGTCACCGTTGCCCTTCCGCCCGTAATCCGTCGAACACCACCGACGTGACCCGCTCGGCCACGTCGGCGTTGTAACTCTGCATGGCCTGGCAGCCGACCAGAAGTGCCTTCACGTCCGCGACCGTCACGTCACCTCGCACCGTGCCCGCGCGCTGCGCTGCAGCCAGCAGGTCGCCGACGACGGCGAGATACTCACCCTCCGCCTCGGGCACCACGGTGTTGACGTCGATGCCCGATCCGGCGAGGGCGTCGACCAGCCCGCGGTCGGCGGCGCCCCACTGCAGCACCATCGACCGCAGGAAGGCGAACAAGGCGTCGGCCGGGTCGGCCTCGGCGAGCAAGGTCCGGCCCTCCTCGACGACGCCGCGGATCCGCTCGGCGATCACGGCCTGGAACAACGCCTCTTTCGTCGGGAAGTGGCGGTAGACGGTGCCCGCACCCACCCCGGCCCGGCGGGCGATCTCGTCGATGGGCACCGCCAGCCCGTCGGCCGCGAATGTTTCATAGGCGACCTCGAGTACCCGGGCACGGTTCCGCGCAGCATCCGCACGCATTCGCCATCACCTCACAGACCTGTCAGCGCCGAACCATTGACAAAGCGGGGCGTACGTTCCGTATATTCGAACGCAACCGGAGTACTCACTCCGCTTAGCTCACCAGGAGTCTCCCATGACCAAGTGGACCACCGCCAAGATTCCAGACCAAAAGGGCCGCACCGCCGTCGTCACCGGCGCCAACACCGGCCTCGGACTCGAGACCGCGAGGGCGCTCGCGGCCAAGGGCGCGCACGTCGTCCTCGCCGTCCGCAACCTCCAGAAGGGCCAGGACGCGGTCGACTGGATCACGCACACCGTCCCCGGCGCCGACCTGGAGCTGCAGCGCCTCGACCTGGGGTCGCTGGATTCGGTACGTGAAGCCGCCGATGAGATCAGGGCCAAACACGACAGCATCGACCTGCTGATCAACAACGCTGGCGTGATGTTCACACCTGAGGCGAAAACCAACGACGGCTTCGAGCTGCAATTCGGCACGAACCACCTCGGGCACTTCGCTTTCACCGGCTTGCTGATCGACCACGTGCTGGCGGCACCCGGCTCGCGGGTGGTGACGGTCAGCAGCGTCGGGCACCGCTTCGCCCGCAACGGCATCCGGTTCGACGACCTGCAGTGGCAGCGCGGCTACAACCGGGTCGGCGCGTACGGCCAGGCCAAGCTGGCCAATCTGCTGTTCACCTACGAACTGCAGCGCCGGTTGGCCGGCACCCGCACGATCGCCGCCGCGGCCCACCCCGGGGGTTCCCGGACCGAGCTCACCCGCAATCTGCCGCCTGTGGTCGGCGCTGTGACGAAGCTGGTGGAACCGCTGTTCCAGAGCGCCGACATGGGCGCGCTGCCGACCCTTCGCGCTGCCACGGACCCGGATGTCCTGGGCGGCCAGTACTTCGGTCCGGACGGGTTCGCCGAGCAACGCGGCTACCCGAAAGTCGTGGCCTCCAGCACGGCGTCACACGACACCACCGCACAGCACCGCCTGTGGACGGTGTCCGAGGAGCTGACGGGAGTCACCTTCCCGGCGTTGCAGGACGCGCGCGCCTGAATCCTCGTCGCCGCTTTCGACACGAACGACCGCACCGCGTCTAGGCTGGCGCTCGTGTCGTTCTGGGATCCCAGGAATGTGCCGCCCTATCCCCCGGCTCGTTACACCAAGGACGAGCCAGAAGTCAGCGCCTGGCTGAAGCGCGGCGACGAGCCGCCCGACTACGACTCATCGGGCCTCGTCAAGTACCACTACCTGGCCAACCAGCAGCAGACCAATGGCGACTATGGGCTGTACCGCGTCGACATCAGCCCGCAGGGCGGCGGCCCCGGCCCGCATTTCCACCGGGCCATGTCGGAGGCCTTTTTCGTCCTGTCCGGCACCGTCAGGCTGTACGACGGAGACGACTGGCGCGACGGCAACCAGGGCGATTTCCTGTATGTACCGCCGGGCGGAATCCACGGCTTCCGCAACGAGGCCGACGCACCGACATCTCTGTTGATGTTGTTTGCTCCTGGCGCCCCCCGGGAGGCCTATTTCGAAGGGTTCGCCCAGTTGGCCGACCTCACGGACGAGGAACGCGCCGAGTGGTTCGTCAAGAACGACAACTACTTCCTCTGACCGTGAAGCGCTGGCTGACCCTCGCCTGCACCGCGCTGGCGTCCACGGTGCTCGCCGGATGCGTGGACGACCGGGGCAGTGAAGCCCAGTCGATCGGCACAAAAATCCGCGAGCTACCCGGCGTCGAGGCCGTCGAGGTCGACTACAAGAACGACTTCACCAACGGCGAGTTCTTCAACCTCGACGTCGGGCTGGCCACAGCAGCCACCACCGAACAGGCCCAGGATGTGGTCCCCACGTTCGTGTCGGCCGCGCACGGCGTCGAGTTCGACACCCACTACACCGTGCTGGAGATCGGCAACGACAAGGGCAGCGTGACGCTGCGTCCGCTGTCCGGCACGGGCACCGATGTGGTGGCGCAGTGGTTCGACGTGATGTCCTCCCCCGTGGTCGAACGCGTCGCGATGGGCGCCGACAACCCCGCGATCGTGACGCTGCGCCAACCCGTCGACACCGGCGCGGCAGAGGAGTTGCTGCGTCGGCACCCGGAGCTCGGTGATGCGCAGTGGCTGCTGCAAGTGCCGAAGATCAGCGAATTCGAGTCGACCAGCACCTACACCTCGTACGGCGTGATCCCCGACGCCGCCACTGCGCAGGCCTGGAACGAGATCGTCCGGATCGCCGGGCCGCATCTGGTGATGGGCGAATTCGGCACCGACCCGACCACAGACCGTCCGGTCTCAAGTGTCGCGATCAGCATGAAGCCCAACACTAAGCCGCGGGACGACGAGATCGCCAACGCCGTCGCAGCCGCTCTGGTCGAGCTCGACCGACCCGTCGATCTGATCGTCAAGGGCGGCCACCGATGGGTGGAGATCACCGTCGGCGGCTGTTTCCGGCACGACAAGGCACACGTGGCGTCCTTACTCGAGACCGAGCTGGCCCGCGAGTACGAACGATGCTGAGCGTTTGCTCCATCGCCACGACTGCACGGCGTGAATACGGCACACCACGGATGAGCGAACGACCCGGGTCGGCGGCAGACAACCAGCTCGGCGAGCGACACGCCCGGCGAGCTCCTGCGGATATGCGCCGACGTAACGCGCTGGCCTAGACTGCTTTCCGACGGAGAGGAGTCCTAGGGTGCGGGCTGATGCAGCGCCCAGCACCCAGGCACTTCGGGGCTGGCAGCGCAAGGCGCTGGTGAAATATCTGACGGCAAAACCGCGGGACTACCTGGCGGTCGCCACCCCTGGCGCGGGGAAGACGACGTTTGCGCTGCGAATCGCGGCCGAACTGCTCAATGACCGCACAGTCGACGCGATCACCGTGGTGGTGCCCACCGAACACCTCAAGATCCAGTGGGCCGAGTCGGCGGCACGCAACGGCATCGCACTGGATCCGAGGTTCAGCAACTCCGACTCCCAGACCTCGGCCGAGTACCACGGCGTCGTCGTCACCTATGCCCAGGTGGCCAGCCACCCCACCCGGCACCGCGTTCGCACCGAGAACCGCAGGACGCTCGTAATCTTCGACGAGATCCACCACGGCGGTGACTCGAAGAGTTGGGGCGACGCGATGCGCGAAGCCTTCGACGACGCGACGCGGCGCCTGTCCCTGACCGGTACCCCGTTCCGCAGCGATGACAGCCCGATCCCGTTCGTCAACTACGAGCCCGACGAGGCCGGATTCCAGCGCTCGCAGGCCGACCACGTGTACGGCTACTCCGACGCGCTGGCCGACGGCGTGGTCCGGCCCGTGGTGTTCCTGGCCTACTCGGGTGAGGCCCGCTGGCGCGACAGTGCCGGCGAGGAGCACGCGGCGCGCCTCGGCGAGCCGCTGACAGCCGAGCACACCGCACGGGCCTGGCGCACCGCGCTGAACCCGACGGGCGAGTGGATGCCCGCGGTCATCGCGGCCGCCGACAAACGACTGCAGCAGAAGCGTCAGCATGTGCCCGACGCCGGCGGCATGATCATCGCCACCAACCAGACCACCGCCCGCGCCTACGCCGATCTGCTCACCAAGATCACCGGCGAGGTGCCCACCGTGGTGCTGTCCGACGACCCCAGCGCGTCCGACCGGATCAGTCAGTATTCGGCGAGCACCAGCCGATGGCTGGTCGCGGTCCGCATGGTGTCCGAGGGCGTCGACGTGCCGCGGCTGTCGGTCGGCGTGTACGCCACGAGCGCCTCGACGCCGTTGTTCTTCGCACAGGCCATCGGCCGGTTCGTGCGGTCGCGCCGCCCGGGTGAGACCGCCAGCATCTTCCTGCCGTCGGTGCCCAACCTGCTGCTGCTGGCCAGCGAGATGGAAGCCCAGCGCAACCACGTGCTGGGCAAGCCGCACCGGGAATCCGACGGGCTGGATGACGAGGCACTCGAAGCTGCCGAGAAGCGCAAGGACGAGAAGGGCGAGCTGGAGAACGGCTTCGAGTCGCTGGGTGCCGACGCCGAGCTGGACCAGGTCATCTTCGACGGCTCATCCTTCGGCACTGCAACGCCGGCCGGCAGTGACGAGGAGGCCGACTATCTGGGCATCCCCGGCCTGCTCGATGCCGAGCAGATGCGAGACCTGTTGCGGCGCAGGCAGGATGAGCAACTGACCAAGCGCACAGCCGAGGCCGCCGTGTCGGGTGGACCGCCGCCGTCGCGCACCACGCACGGCCAGTTGCGCGAGTTGCGTCGTGAACTCAATGCGTTGGTGACCATCGCGCATCACCGCACCGGCAAGCCGCACGGTTGGATCCACAACGAGTTGCGTCGCATCTGCGGCGGGCCTCCGGTGGCCGCCGCGACCACCGATCAGTTGAAGGCACGCATCGAAGCCGTGCGGGATCTGAAGGCCTGACACAGGCCGGACGCGGCGTCGGATCGCGATAAAAATCTGAGTCCCTCAAACTCCCCCGAGACTCAACTGGAACTTGTTACAGTCGGCCAATTGCGTTCTGTTGCAGCCAGAACAGTTGGGGGAGAGGCTATGCCGACGACATCCGCTACCACTGGAGGCGCCCGGTTCATCGGGCGGGTGGGCACGCTCGCGGTCGCACTGGGAATAGGTGTGGCGGTGGCCAACGGCACCGCGATCGCGTCCGCCGAAACCGGCGGTTCGGACTCGTCGGGAACACATTCAAAGGCGACCGGCAGTACCAAGACCGACAGCTCGACCCCGAAGAAGGGCCCCCGCAAACCGTCCTTCTCGGACCCACAGAAGCTGGCCAAGAGGGTCAGTGACGCGGCCGCCAAGGTGGAGTCCGCGCTCGGCAGTTCGAAGGTCGGCGAGCGTCGTTCGTCGGCAGCATCGACCGACCGCAAGACGGACGGCAAGGACGGCAAGAGCAGCAAGGGCACCACAAAATCCACGGCGGCCGATGCCGTCGAGAACGCGGCCGCCAATGTGCGCCAGTCGGTGTCGCGGGCCTTCACCAAAGCCACCGACACACCCCGCAAGCTGTCGGCCGCACTGGACAACCGGCCGCAGTCCGCCGAGGCCGAGGTCGAGGTCGAGGCAACCGCGCCACTGGAGACACTGACGGTCGTCACCAAGACGGTGGCGAAAGACGTTGTAGATCGCCTGATCCCGGTGTCAGCACGCACGCAGGCTCCGGCGGCGCAGTCCATACCGGAGATCGTGGCGGCGGCCACGGAGCGGCTCAAACCGCGTCTCCCGGAGACTCCGGTGAGCCCGCTGCAGGACCTCGGACTGGCGGCGCTGCTGGGCTGGTCGCGCCGCGATGGCAGCCAGGGCCTCGTCCCCATCGGACGCGTCACCACACCGGAGACGACGTCGGAGGTGACTCCGGAGGTGACATCCCAGGTGACCACGCAGGCGACGAGCATATTGGCCACCGAGGACCAGCTCGCGGCCGAACAACAGGTCAGCCAGATCGTCAACACACCGTTCGTCCAGCTGGCCAAGGTGGTCCTGATGGCGGCCTGGTACGTCGAGGCGGCCAAGAACTTCGCGACCGTCGGTGGACCCGACTTCACCAACTTCTCCCAGCTCAACCAGGCCGCCACCGAGTTCGCCAACCAGTCGGCGACCGAGTTCCTGCTGCTGAATTCCAACGATCCGAAGCTGCTGCTGCAGGTCAACCCGCCGCACAGCTGGAACGGGCAGAACGCCGGCGGCACCCGGATCTGGTACGACAACCCCGATACCGTCTACCGCTTCACCGGTATCAACGGCGCATCGACCTACCAGATCGAGGGCAAGGTCGCGGGGTATGACCCGGCTGACCCGAGTACCCACCCCACTTCGGCGAACACCAATTTCAGTGTGCTCACCGGAATCAACGGGGTCACCGCCGCCAATCTCAACGGCGAAGAACTGAGTATCCGCGACGACGGCACGTTCACCATCGTGGTGAGTCCCAATGGGGCACCGGCCAACCCCGAGAAGGGCATGAACTACATTCAGGCCCCGGCCAACTCGACCATCCTCGCTACCCGAAACACCTTGGGCGACTGGAACACCGAGACGCCCATGACGCTGACCATCGAGAAGACCGCAGGGCCGCCCAGCAGCCTGTTCAGCCAGATCGGCGGATTCGCGATCCCGGTCATCGGCGAGACGGTGGTGAAGAATCCGCTCCTGATGAGCCTGGTGTCGATCGTCCCGGCGTTCGACCAGGCCCCGCTGTTGTTGTCGTCCGCCGAGACGGCCATCCTGATGCTGGTCACCGGAATCAATGGCGAGAACACCTACATGTCCGTGGCGACCGCCACCGGAGCGCCCAACGTGCTGTCCCAGCCGCAGCACAACGCGCAGTTCCTCTCCACGCAGTTGCAGAGCGCCGGCTACTTCCAGCTCAAGGACGACGAGGCGATGGTCATCACCGTCGATCCCGGTGATGCGGAGTACTTCGTGGTGCCGGTGACCAATGACTGGACCATCACCGGCGATACCCGCAATCAGCAGACCAGCCTGAACAACAGCCAGGCCATCAAGAACGCGGACGGAACGTACACCATCGTCGTGTCCAAGACTGATCCCGGCGTGGCGAACTGGGTGTCGACCGGCGGCCTGAACCAGGGCACCATCTCGATGCGCTTCCAAGGTGTGGACCCGGATGCCACGAACATGCCGAAGGTGACGACGCGAGTGGTGAAGGCGTCGGAGGTCCCGGGCATCGTGAACGACCCGAACGATCCCAACTACAACCCGGACCAGCTCGACTACGACCGCGCGCAGCAGATCGCCGACCGTCAGGCCGGGTACGACCGCCGCTACACGGTGTAGGAGCGCACTTCCCGCGGGCACTGCGAGCGCCGATTTCTACCCAGGGGTCGTCCTCGTTGAAGAATCGCGACCCTGGTGTAGAAAACGGCGCGGCCGAGCAGCCGGCGCGGCCCGGCGCGGCCCGGCGCGGCGCGGCGCGGCGCGGCCGAGCACTCACGCCCTACAAGCCCAGCAGCTCCGGCAAATCGGCGACCGAGTCGATGACGTGGTTGGGTTGCATCGCGAATTCGTCTGCGGCCCAACGATCCAACGTGGACTGACGGAACTTCCCGGTACGCACCAAAACGCCGGCCATGCCCACCACCTGGGCGGCCAGCACGTCGTTGTTCAGGTCGTCGCCGATCATGTACATCTCCTCGGGGTCGACGCCGAGGCGGTTGGCCGCGGCCAGAAACCCCTCCGGGGCGGGTTTGCCGACGGCCGTGGCCTTGCGGCCCGAGGTCGCTTCCATCCCCGCGAGATACATGCCGGTGTCGACCCGCAGTCCGTCGGTGGTGTTCCACGCGGTGCTGCGGTGCATGGCCACGACGGGCACGCCCTGGGCCATCCAGTCGTAGACCCAACTGAGCGTGAGGTGGTTGTACTCCGGCCCGGCGCCGCCGAGCAGCACCACGTCGGGGGTGTCGGGTGCGGCAGGTCCGGTGAACTCGTTCGAATACACCACGTCGACGCCGGGCATGTCCTCGCCGATCTGCCCGCTGTTGACCAGGAAGCATCGGGCGCCGGGATAGCGGTCGCGGACGTATTCGGCGGTCAGGGCGGCCGCGGTGATCACCTCGTCGGCGGCGACGTCCATTCCGGCGGCGGTCAGCAGGTCGGCGATCTGCGCGCGGGTCCGGGTGGTGGTGTTCGTCAGATAGGACCGGGCGATCTGCCGCTCGGCCAGCATCCGCAAAGTTTCCGCCGCGCCGTCAATGGGCGCCCAGGAGGTCACCAGCACACCATCGATGTCGAACAGCACTCCACCGATAGCCATGCAGCGACAGTAAACGTCCGCGAATTCAGCGCAACTCGGGGCCTGCCGGTCCGGAGGCCCACCTGTTGTCGGCCACCCAGGGCGAGGCGGCCGCCGCCACGGACCACGCCTGTGCAGCGGGGAGGTCGATCACGGCGTAGCGCTTCTCCCCGGCGGCGGTCGCGGCGATCAGGGTCGCCACACCGGCGCGACGCTGAAAGAACGTCTGCCGCACCGTCCATCCGATGACCCCGGCGGCAGCCAGGTGGTCGCGGCGCCGCTCGAGGCTGCCGGCGCCGGCGACCAGCCAGCCGTCGCGCACGAGATGCCCGAGGGACCGGGCCCGGTCCGCGGCCAGCAGAGCCGCGCACCCGACGGACAACCCCCACAGCACCCACGCCCATACGGGCACCCCGAGTGCCAGCAACGCCACGCCGGCCACCGCGGGCAGCGCCAGAGCGCGGGTCCAGCGCCGCCGCACCGCCGCCGGTCCGTGGGCCACCAGCGGCGCTTCGACGGCACCTGGATTGCCGATCAACTCGGCCAGCACTCCCCTGGCGGTGTCGGATGGGCAGGGTGGCAGCAGCAGCGAGGCCTCCCCCTCGCCGCCGACGCCGGTCATCACCGCGTCCAGGCGGGCGCCACCGAACGCACGGACCAACAGCGGCTCGCGTAGGGTGCCGCCGCGCAGCCGCCGCATGTCGTAGGTGTGCTCGCGCCGACGTAGCAGGCCGTGCTCCATGTGCAGCACATCGGAATCCCGACGCAACGCCAGGTTTCCATAGGTCAGCAACGACCGCAGTACCGACAGCACCACCGAGGCCACCAGGACCACCAGCGCGCCGGCCACCACGGCAGCCAGGGTCCCAAGGCGTTCGACGAGTGCGATCCCGGACTGGGCCAGCTCTGAGTCGCGCAGCGCGGCACCGACACCGGCTTGATAGACGACGCCGACCGCCGCTGCGATCATGGCCAGACCGGTGAAACTCAGTGGGCTGTAGCGCAGCCAGGAGGGCTGCCAGCGGGCCAGTTCGCGGCCTGCCGGCGCCTCGGCGACCGGAACCGCATCGGCGAGCAGGATCGCGCGCAGCCTCGGCACCTGTTGCGCCTCGACCGCATCCAAGGCAAATTCGGTGTCGCCCTTGGCTTCCTGTCCGGTGCTGATCCGCAGCACGGTCAGCCCGAGCAGCCGGTGCAGCAGCCGCGCATCGGTCGAGACCGACCGGATCCGGTTACGCGGCACCGACAACGTCTTGCGTTGCAGCAGCCCGGTGCGCAGTTGCACCTCGTCGGGTTCGATGCGGTAGCTGGTGGTGAACCACCGCGCCAGGCCGACGCCGATGGTGAGCACTATCGCCGCAATCGTCCAGCCCTGGTTGCCGGTCGCCGAGCCGAGCACCACCGCGCCGATGAGCAGTGGAATCTGCTGCAGCACTTCATGTACCGGGTGGACCAGCAGCATGCGCGGGCTCAGCCGCTGCCACTGCCGCTCGACGGCGGGCCCGGCAGGCAGGCTCATGTGGCGTCCTGCTCGCCGATCGCCGCGATGTCGGTCAACTGCGCCACCACCTGATCGGCCACGTCGTCGTCGAGCGCCACGATCCGCACCGCGCCCGCCGAGGATGCCGTCGTCACCGTCACGTTGGCCAGGCCGAACATCCGGTCCAGCGGGCCCCGGTGGGTGTCCACCGTCTGCACCCGCGAGATCGGCGCGATCCGCCGCTCCTGCACCAGCCACCCCGTGCGGGTGTACACCGCCGGGGTCCCGGCCCCGAGGTTGATGTCCCACCGGTGCACCCGGTAACGCCACATGGGGACCACCACGATGAACAGCGCAGCGCCCAGGATCGTGACGACCGCCGCGGTGCCGTGCAGCCACAGCATCCGCTGGTCGATCGCGAACCAGATCAACTGCGCCAGTGTCAGTACCACCCATGGGATGGCCGCGCCCAGTGCCCACACCAGCGGCGCCTTGCGACTGGGCCGCTGGGCGGGATCGCGCAGTGTCAGACCGGTTGCACTGTCCATGAACCGAGCATGCCCCAACACGGCCCCACTTAGGCGGAAGGCAGTTCAGCGGTCATCGTCCGCAGGTACGGGCAGTCCTCGGCCGGATTCGCATCCGGACAGGTCAACAGATGCTCAAGGTGCACCTTGGCTTTCGCCAGGCGATCCTGTTGATGCTCGATCTCCCCGAGGCGGTCGCGCACAGCGTCGCGCCAGTCACGGCCACCCGCGGTGAGGACTGCCTCGATCTCATCCAGACTCATGAGGCCGCTTTCCCGCCACATCTTGATCAGCCCGATGCGGTGGAGTTGCTCCGGGCCGTACAACCGCCAACTCGACCGGCGCTGGGCCGGATGGAGCAGGCCGCGCTTCTCCCAGTACCGCAGCGCCGATTCGGCGAGACCGAACCGCCGCGCAGCGGCACCGATGCCGATGAAGTCGTCACTCATGTCACCCACCCCATTCACGACCTTGATCTGAAGCCGACTTGAAGTGCTCTTGTTAGGTAACCCTAACTAATTCTTCACGGAAAGCGGGACCCTCCCATGGGGAACGAATACATCGAGACCGTCATCATCGGCGCCGGTCAACAAGGCTGTGGCGTAGCAGGAGCACTCCAGGACATCGGGCACGACGCGATCGTGTTCGAGAAGGGCGAGGTCGGCCAACGGTGGGCGCACGAACGGTGGGACAGCCTGCTCGTCGGGAGCGGAAACCGATCGATCCGGCTGCCCGGGTGGGATTACGACGGCGACGACCCGTTCGCCCTGCCCTCGGGACCGCAGGTGGCCTGCCATTTGCGGCGCTATGTACAGGACCGCGACCTGACCGTCCGTGAGCACACACCGGTACAGGCCGTCGAGAGTCGGTTCGGCGCCTCCGACGAGGACACGCGGTTCAGCACACGCCTACACGACGGCGAGACGGTGGAATCGCGCAACCTCGTCGCAGCCGTCGGCGGCTACGCCCAGCCACGCAAGCCCATCCTGTCCTGCGACATCGATTCGGCCATCCACCAAACCCATTCGGCCGACTACCGCAATCCCGGTTCGCTTCCGGACGGAGCGGTGCTGGTGGTCGGCACGGGCATCAGCGGTCAGCAGATCGCCGATGAACTGATAGACGCCGGACGACAGGTCTTCCTGTCGGTGGGACGGCACCGAGCCTGGCCGCGGCACTACCGCGGCCGCACCATCCACGAATGGATGCACGTGTTCTCGCTGTATGACGACTTCGTCAACGCGGGCGCCGACGACAGCTCCCGGCTACCCGGATTGCCGGTGTGCGGCAACCGGCTCGGCACCGCCGAACTCAATCTCGGCACATTGGCCGAAAAGGGCGTCGTACTGGTCGGTTCGGCGCGCGGGGCGCGGGCAACCGTGCTGACGCTGGAGGACAACGTCGTCGACATCGCCGAGGCATCCGCACTCTCACTCCGGGAGGTGATCAACAAGATCGACGCCGGGCTGCGCGACCGCGGCTTCGTCGCCCCCGAGGCCGCAACGACACCCGTCGTGAACCTCGATGCGATCACGGGCTTCGATACCCGGCTCGACCTGGCCCACCACGACATCTCAACCATCGTGTGGTGCACCGGATTCCGCCCTGACTATCAGATCCTGCCCACATATGCGCTCGACGAGAACGGGGTGCCGCTGCAGCAGGGCGGGATCCTCGGGGCCCTCCCAGGCCTGTACTACGCGGGGCTGCCCGACGGTAACTCGCTGGCCCGGACGGGTTTGGCCGCTGTCGCGGACAACAGCCGGTACATCGCAAGCCAGATCCATATCGATCACGTGATGCGCACGATGCCCTCGGCGTCGGTGATCGCAACGGTGTGAGGCACACGGGTGCACCCGTAGAGTTCGAACCATGAGCGCCAATTCCAAGTGGACCGAGGCCGATGTCCCCGATCAGTCCGGACGGATCGCGATCGTCACCGGCTCCAATACCGGGCTGGGCTATGAGACCGCCCGCGTGCTCGCCGCCAAGGGCGCGCACGTCGTCGTCGCTGTGCGCAATCTGGACAAGGGGCGCGAGGCCGTCGACCGGATCACCGCCGCCGTGCCGAAGGCCGACCTCAAGCTGCAGCACCTCGATGTGGGCTCGCTGGACTCGGTGCGTACCGCGGCCGACGAACTCAAGGCCTCCTACCCGCGGATCGACCTGCTGATCAACAACGCCGGGGTGATGTACCCGCCCAAGCAGACCACTGTCGACGGCTTCGAGTTGCAGTTCGGCACCAACCATCTCGGCGCGTTCGCGCTGACCGGGCTGCTGCTCGATCATCTGCTGCCGGTCGACGGGTCGCGCGTCGTCGCGGTCGCCAGCGTCGCGCACCGCATCCAGGCCGCGATCCACTTCGACGACCTGCAGTGGGAGCGCAGCTACAACCGGGTGGCCGCGTACGGGCAGTCCAAGCTGTCCAACCTGCTGTTCACCTACGAACTCCAGCGCAGGCTGGCCGCCAAGAACGAGCCGACCATCGCGGTGGCCGCCCACCCCGGGGTGTCGGCCACCGAGCTCACCCGCCACATCCCCGGCGCCGGGCTGCCCGGCGTTGACCAACTCACCAGCCTGCTCGTCAACAGTGCGCTGAAGGGCGCACTGGCCACACTCCGCGCGGCCACCGATCCCGACGTTCGCGGCGGCCAGTACTACGGACCGGACGGATTCCGGGAAGTGCGCGGCTACCCGAAGCTCGTGTCCTCCAGCAAGCAGTCCCATGACGAGGACCTGCAGCGCCGGCTGTGGACGGTGTCGGAAGAGCTCACCGGCGTCACCTTCCCGGTGTGACGATGCGGACCGTCGAAGAACACCAGAAGGTGGTCGCGGGGTTGTTGAAATCCCGAGCACCACAAGACCTATTGCTGACCGACACACTCGGCCTGGTGCTGGCCGCCGATGTGGTGGCCCCGCTGTCGCTGCCCGGCTTCGACAACTCCGCGATGGATGGCTACGCGGTCCTCGCCGACGACGTCGCAGGTGCGACCGAGGACGCCCCGGTTCGGCTGCCGGTCGCCGAGGACATCCCCGCCGGCCGCACCGACCTGCTGATCCTGAAACCCGGAACCGCGCACCGCATCATGACGGGCGCGCCGCTCCCGTCGGGTGCCACCGCGGTGGTGCCCGTCGAGGCCACCGACGGGGCGACGGACACCGTCAGCATCCGCACCGCCGCCCGAGGCGGCCAGCACATCCGCCGCGCCGGCGAGGATGTCACGGCCGGCACCACTGTGCTGCACGCCGGCCAGGTGATCAGCCCGGCCGCTCTCGGCTTGGCCGCGGCATTGGGTCTGGCCACACTTCCCGTGCTGCCGCCGCAACGCGTGATGGTGATGTCGACCGGCACCGAACTCGTGGCCCCTGGCGCCGAACTGCAGCCAGGACAGATCTACGAGTCCAATGCGGTGATGCTGGCCGCGGCGGTTCGCGACGCGGGTGCCCAGGCGACCGTCGCCCCGATGTCTGCTGATGACGTCGACGCGTTCCGCGCGGCGCTGGCCGAGCACGCCGGCGACGCCGATCTGATCATCACCACCGGCGGGGTCAGCGCAGGCGCGTACGAGGTCGTCAAGGACTCACTGTCGGATCAGGTGGAGTTCGTCAAGGTGGCCATGCAGCCGGGCATGCCGCAGGGCGCAGGCACCGTCAACGGAGTCCCGATCATCACGCTGCCCGGCAACCCGGTCAGCGCGCTGGTGTCCTTCGAGGTGTTCGTTCGCTCACCGCTGCGTGCGGCGATGGGCCGGACCGAACCGGACCGACCCCGGCGCACCGCGCAGTTGACCGAGGACCTGACCTCACCGCGCGGAAAACGGCAGTTCCGGCGGGGTGTTCTGACCGGAGATACGGTCAGTAGTTACGGCCCCCCGGCGTCACATCATCTGCGTTGGCTCGCCTCGGCGAACTGTCTGTTGGAGATCGCCGAGGACGTCACCGAACTTTCGGCCGGGTCGACGGTTCCCGTCTGGGACCTGAGCTAGCAATTCCGCTACCGGGCGCACGTAGAATCCTCCCGATGGCCAGACGCCCCGACCTCCAGCAGTCCGGACCAGAACGCCTCGTGGCGCTGGTGCGATCCAGTGTTCCGCCGATGCATTCGGCGGGATTACCGTTCGTCGGCGCCAGCCTCGCCGTTGCGGCCCTGGGCCGCAAGCACCGCTGGGTGCGCCGGGCCGGCCTGCTGGCCGCCGGCGCCAACGCAGCGTTCTTCCGGCATCCGGCCCGGGTGGCGCCCACGCGCCCCGGAGTGGTGGTCGCTCCCGCCGACGGGTTGGTGTGTCTGATCGGGGACGCGGTCCCGCCGGCCGAACTCGGATTGCCCGACACCCCGCTGCCACGGATCAGCATCTTCCTGTCGGTTCTCGACGCGCACGTGCAGCGTGCCCCGATCGGCGGTGACGTCGTCGCGGTGCAGCATCGCCCCGGGCGGTTCCACTCGGCCGAACTCGAAGCCGCCAGCGAGGACAACGAGCGCAACAGCGTCGTGATCCGCACTGCCGAGGGCACCGAGGTGATCGCGGTGCAGATCGCCGGTCTGATCGCCCGGCGCATCGTGTGCAACGCCCGCGTCGGCGACAAACTGGCCATCGGCGAGACCTACGGTCTGATCCGCTACGGCTCCCGGTTGGACACCTACCTACCTGCCGGTTCGAAACTTCTCGTCACCCCGGGCCAGCGGACGCTGGCCGGAGAAACCGTCCTGGCGGAGTTGCCATGATCAAGCCGCGCATGAGGCCCCCGTCGTTGATCAAGGGCCGCATGAAGCCGCCGCCGTTCAGCGTGCGGATGCTGCCGAGTGCGATGACGGTGGCCGCGATCTGCCTGGGCCTGTCGGCGGTCAAGATGGCGCTCGACGACCGGCCCACCGAATCGATGGCATTTCTGGCGGTCGCGGCGATCCTCGACGCGCTGGACGGCCGGGTGGCCCGGATGCTCAACGCCACCTCCAAGATGGGCGAGGAGATCGACTCGCTGGCCGATGCCGTGAATTTCGGTGTCGCCCCGGCATTCATCGTCTACGGCACCCTGCTGTCGCATTCGCGGATCGGCTGGATCGTGGTGCTGCTGTACGCGGTGTGCATCGTGCTGCGGCTGGCCCGGTTCAACGCGCTGCTCGACGTGGATCAGCCCGCGTACGAGAAGGAGTACTTCGTCGGCATGCCTGCGCCGGCGGGCGCGCTCGGTGCCATCGGGCCGCTCGCGGCCAAGATGCAGTTCGGCGACGGGTGGTGGACCAGCGAGTGGGCGGTGTCGATCTGGATGATCGGTGTCTCGCTTCTTGTGGTCAGCCGGATCCCGATGCGCAAGATCCACACCTTCTCGGTGCCGCCGAACATGGTGGCGCCCTTGCTCGCTCTCGTCGCGATCGGTGTGGCGGCGTCGGTGTTCTACGGCTACATCGTGATCATGGTGATCATCGTGGCCTACGTGATCCACATCCCGTTTGCGATACGCACCAAGAAGTGGGTGGCCAGCCACCCCGAATCGTGGGACGACAAGCCGCAGCAGCGCCGCGCGGCGCGGCGCGCCATCCGCCGCGCCCAGCCGCATCGGCGGTCTATGGCCCGTTTGGGACTGCGGAAGCCGGGTCGCTGACATGTCGCAGCTCGAGGTCGACGAGGATCAACCGCTCGGGCATCTGCGCCTGACCGCACGACTGAACACCTCGGCGCTCGACTCGCGTCGTGGTGTGGTCCGACTGCATCCCGAGGCGATCGCCGCCCTCGGGATCCGGGAGTGGGATGCCGTGTCGCTGACCGGTTCCCGTACCACCGCCGCTGTCGTCGGCCTTGCCCCCGGCGGCACCCCCACCGGGACCGCCCTGCTCGACGACGTGACGCTGTCCAACGCCGGGCTGCGGGAGAACGCCACCGTTATCGTGGCGCCGGTGACGGTGTACGGCGCCCGGGCGGTCACGGTGACCGGATCCAAATTGGCGACCGATTCGATCTCGTCGGCGACGCTGCGCCAGGCGCTCCTGGGCAAGGTGATGACTGTCGGCGACACGGTGTCGCTGCTCCCCCGTGATCTGGGGCCGGGCACCTCGACGTCGGCGGCCACCGCGGCGCTGGGCTCGTCGGTGGGTATCACCTGGACCTCGGAGCTGTTGACGGTGACCGGGGTCGATCCGTCCGGACCCGTGAGCATCCAACCGAATTCGGTGGTGTCGTGGGGGTCAGGCCTCGACGGCGTCGGGTCGGGGCCGTCGGATACCACCGGTGCCCACACGATCAGCCCCGCGCGCGCGGAACCTGCGGTCAGCTTCGACGATCTCAAGGGCTCCCATACCCAGGCCGGCAAGCTCACCGAATGGCTCAAGCTCTCACTCGACGAGCCACAGCTTCTCGAAACTCTCGGTGCCACACCCAATCTCGGTGTGCTGGTGACCGGGCCCGCCGGTGTCGGCAAGGCCACCATGGTGCGGACCGTGTGCGCTGAGCGGCGGTTGGTGGAGCTCGACGGTCCGGAGGTGGGGGCGCTGGCCGCCGACGACCGGTTCAGCCGGGTGTCCGACGCGGTCGCCAGTGTGCGCGACGGCGGCGGGGTGCTGCTGATCTCCGACGTAGACGCGCTGTTGCCCGCCGCCACCGGCGACCGGGCCCCAGAGCCGGTCGCCGCCCTGATCATCGGCGAGCTGCGTGACGCCGTCGCCACCCGCGGCGTGGCGTTCGTCGCGACGTCGGCGGTGCCCGTCGGGGTCGATACCCGGCTGCGGGCGCCGGATCTGTGCGACCGCGAACTGGCCCTGACGCTGCCCGATGCCGCCACCCGCAAGTCACTGCTGGAGGTGCTGCTGCGGGGCGTACCGTGTGCTGAACTGAATCTCGGCGAAGTTGCCGACCGTACACCGGGTTTCGTCGTCGCCGATCTGGCCGCCCTGGTCCGCGAGGGCGCATTGCGGGCAGCCTCCCGAGCCAGCGCCGACGGCAACGAGCCGGTGCTGTGGCAGGAAGACCTGACCGGGGCACTCACGGTGATCCGGCCGCTGTCGAGATCGGCGGCCGAGGAGGTGTCGGTCGGCTCGGTGACCCTCGACGACGTCGGCGACATGGTCGAGACCAAGCAGGCGCTCACCGAAGCGGTGCTGTGGCCGCTGCAGCATCCCGATACCTTCCAGCGCCTCGGCGTGGAGCCACCGCGCGGAGTGCTGTTGTACGGCCCGCCCGGTTGCGGCAAGACCTTCGTCGTCCGGGCACTCGCCAGCTCCGGGAAGCTCTCCGTGCACGCAGTCAAAGGTGCCGAGCTGATGGACAAGTGGGTCGGCTCGTCGGAGAAGGCCGTGCGCGAACTGTTCGCCCGGGCCCGTGACTCGGCACCGTCGCTGGTTTTTCTCGACGAGATCGACGCCCTGGCTCCGCGCCGCGGACAGAGTTTCGATTCCGGGGTGACCGACCGTGTCGTCGCCGCCCTGTTGACCGAACTCGACGGCATCGAACCGATGAACGACGTCGTGGTACTGGGTGCCACCAACCGCCCCGACCTCATCGACCCGGCGCTGCTACGGCCGGGCCGGCTGGAGAGGCTGGTGTTCGTCGAGCCGCCCGATGCCGATGCGCGTCGTGAAATCCTGCGTACCGCAGGCAAATCCATTCCGCTGGCCCCAGACGTCGATCTCGATGCCCTGGCCTCCGAGCTGGACGGTTACAGCGCGGCCGACTGTGTCGCGCTGCTGCGAGAGGCGGCGTTGACCGCGATGCGCCGGTCGATCGATGCGGCCGACGTCACCGCAGCCGATGTCGCCAAAGCCCGCGAGACCGTGCGGCCCTCACTGGATGCGACGCAGGTGGCGTCGTTACGGGAGTTCGCGGCCGGCCGGTGAGGTTGGCGCCGGACTCCCCGGCGTTGACTCTGCATCTACGGCGCAAAAGTGCGAGAACCGTGCGCCCTCATCGCAGAGCGAATCACTACCTACTCGGCGATCGCCGCCAGCCGATCGATCGATCCCTGCAGCTTGTCGGCTGTGGTCGCTTGTGCGCGCACCAGCCGCTTCTCATCGGTGAGCTGCGACCAGTCGTAGGTGTGGGTGACCAGGGTTCGGTTGTCGCCCAACGGTTCCAACTCCCAGCGCCACAGGTGACCGGGCGGTTCCTTCCCGACCTCCGATGGTCGCCACGCTATCCGCCGTCCCTCCTCGAACTCCACGACGTGGTTCTCCCGGTCGCCGCCCTGGCTGATCGTCATGACGAACACGTCCCCGACCGCACGAACCCGCTGACCGGTCGGCGCTTCGGCCAGATTCTCGTTGCCGTCCCAGCGTGGCTGTTGGGCCGGGTCGGCGATCATCTCGAAAAGGACCTCCGCAGGCGCGGCGATCTCCCGACTTGCCGCGACCACCCGTGAGGCACCGGACTCAGAATCCATACGCCCGACCATACCCAAACCGGATTCATCGCGCGGTCAACAACTTCCGCACCGAATCGGCCAGGTCTTCCTCCATCCAAGCCGGCAACTCGGCGTCGTTGGCGTGGCGGCGCACGACGGCATACGGGAGGTCGACGACCGCGCGCGACATGGCGTCCATCGTGCGCGCGTCGTCGTTGCCGTAGATGCCCCGCGCCAGTTCGCGTAACCGCTCGATGAGTGGCGCATTCATCGCCGTCAGCGTCGCGGTGAATTCTGCGTCCGGAGCGCCGTCGAGCAGATCACTGGGCCGGATGGTCAGCAGCAACCGTGCGTCCTCGGGGGTTTCGCGGGCGAAACCGACGGCGGCCACGCCCATCGCGACCGCCGCCTCGACCGGATCATCGGCCGTCGCCGCCATCGCCCGCGATTGAAACCGCTCCAGCGCCCGCAACCAGGCCGCGGTCAGCACACCGTTGCGGTTGCCGAACCGGTGATACAAGGTGCCCGCCGGAGCGCCGCTGACCTTGGCAATCGCTGCAACACTTGCAGCCCTTGGCCCTTCGGAGAGCACCAGGGCCCGCGTCGCATCCAAAATCGCGTCGGTTTCATGCTTCCGAGGAGGCGCCATGTTCTAGTACAGTCCTTCTATATGGAACGTTTACCCTATATCGATGAGCATGCCATAACAGTCGACGCCGACGCTGCCACAACATGGGCCGCCGTCCTTCGAGTAATGTGCGGTGACCCGACCGAGCCGCGGCCTCCGATCGGGTTCGCGATCGGCGAGTGCACGCCGCGCCTGCGCCTGGTACTCAAGGGCCGTCATCCCTTCTCGATCTACGAGTGGGTGTTCGAACTGGACGACCTGGGCCCGCATCGCACCAGGGTGCGCTCACAAACCTGGGCCGCCTTCCCCGGCATCCACGGAAAGGTCTATCGCGCGCTGGTAATCGGTTCGGGCGGCCACAAGGTTGCGGTGCGCTACGCGCTCAAACGCATTGCCGGCCAACTCCGTCCGCGTCCGAACGTCCCGGCATGATCGCGAACTGGGGCGCCACGACGCATGAACGTGCCGCTCCGCTGCCGTGCGATGCCCTCGCCCCCGACGCCGCGGTCTGCGCGGACCGGGCGATCAGCATCGGTGCACCACCGTCGATCGTTTTCGGGTGGCTGTGCCAACTGCGCGCCGCGCCCTACAGCTACGATCTGCTCGACAATTTCGGCAGACGCAGCCCGCGCACCCGGGACCCGGAGCTCGCCCGGCTCGCGGTCGGCCAACGCTTCATGCAGATCTTCACGCTGGACTCGTTCATCGAGGACGAGCACATCACCCTGCGATCCGAAACGGTCGCGGTCACGTATGCCACCCGGTCCGAAATCGGCGGCTCTCGATTGCACGTGCGGGTGCGTTTCGGCACGAACCGGATCCACGGCTGGGCACTGGCACTGGGCGACGTGGTGATGATGCGTAAACAGCTGCTCACCCTGCGCGAGTTGACCGAAGAGGAAGCCTCGGCGATTACATCTTGACGGTGGCTAGTTACGGTGGCATAGTCCAACTTGTCATTGACTAGATTCACGGGAGTTGAAATGGCCGACACCGCCTTACACACCGTTGAAACCGCCCGCGCCGGCGACCGGGAACGTGCGCAGACCGCGAACGACCTCGGACAGGCACTCACCCAGGGCTATCTGACGATGCCCGAGTACGAGGATCGGCTGCAGTCGACGTTCCAGGCGCAGACCGCCGACCAACTGCGCCTGCTCGTCGCCGACCTCCCCGTCAACCGACTACGACGACACGATCCCCGTCGTCACGCCGCGCAGCAGCGGGCCGCCCGGATGAGCGTCCGGATCCACCTCGCCGCCTACCTGGCCGGCGCCCTGCTGATGCTCGGCATCTGGCTTGCCGTCGGACTCGGCGGAGGCGGCTGGTACTTCTGGCCGGTCTGGCCGATCACGGGCTGGGGCATCGGCGTTGCGTCACATGCCATTCCGGTATTGGCTCACGGTTCGATCAGTCCGGCGCGGATCGCGTAACGCGTCAGCGCAAGCCGGTCCCGCAGGCCGAGTTTGGCGAGGATGTTCGTCCGGTGCCGATCAACCGTCTTCGCGCTGATCGTCAGGGTCGCGGCGATCTCACGGGTCGAGTAGCCCTCGGCGATCAGTTTGAGGACCTCCTCCTCACGAGGGGTGAGGATCGTGTCCGGCAGTTCCCCGCCCTGACGTGACCGGTGCAGATAGTCGCGGATCAGCGCCGTCACCGCGCCGGCGTACAGGAACGGCTCCCCTCTCATCGTCGCCCGGCAGGCCTCGAGCAGGTCGCGGTCGGCCACGGACTTCAACACGTAGCCCGATGCCCCGGCCTTGAGCGCCTCGAAGAAGTACTGCTCGTTGTCGTACATCGACAGGATCAGGATCCGCACGTTCGGATGCGTCCGGTTGATCTCCCGTGCGGCCTGCAATCCCGTCATCCGCGGCATCGCGATGTCGAGGATCGCCAGGTCCACCGGCGTCGTGCCGAGCGCGGTCACCGCCTCATGCCCGTCGGCGGCCTCGGCCACCACCTGCAGATCCGGCTCGGCGTCGATGATCATGCGCAGACCGCTACGGACCAGTGCGTGGTCGTCGGCGAGCAGGATGCGTGCGGACATCAGAGCGGGATCACCAGCCGCACCTCGGTGCCGCCGTCTGGCGGTGAGGTGATGGAGAGGTCGGCGTTCACCAGCAGGGCGCGCTCGCGCATGCCGTTGATGCCGGCACCTTCGTCATCCACGCCACCACGGCCGTCGTCGGCGATCCGCAGCGTCAGGTCGGTTGCGCCGGTATGCAGGTCAAGCCACACCTTGCCGGCCTCGGCGTGCCGAGCCACATTCGTCAGGCTCTCCTGGGCGATCCGGTAGCACACGAGCTCGACATCCGGTTTCAACCGACCTGATTGCGGCGCAATGTGTTTGACGACGGCGATCCCAGAGGCCTGACCGAAGTCGGTGCACAGCGCATTGAGCGCACTGTGCAACCCGAGATCCTCCAGCGCATCAGGACGCAGCCGCCGGGCGATTTCACGTACCTCGTCAAGGCTGGATCGCACGATCTCCTGAGCATCGGCCAGTTCGCCCTTGATCGACTCGGGCGCCCGGTCGACAACCCGCTTGAGCCGCAGCAGTGCGACCGTCAGGGTCTGACCGATCTCGTCGTGCAGTTCCCGTGCAATGCGTTGCCGCTCGTTCTCCTGGGCCGCCAGTGCCGACGCGCTGGCGGTGGTCCTTTCCGTCTCCAACCGGTCCAGCATCGCGTTGAACGACTCGATCAGGTGCTGCAGATCGCCGCTGCCACGGCCGTCGACACGATCGCTGCGCTTGGGCGGATCGACCCGCCGCATTGACGCGGCGAGCCGATCCAGTGGGGCAAGACTGGACCGCAACAACACGGCGTTGGCGGCCAGGATGATCACCAAACCCACGGCCAGGACCGGGATTTCGGTGACCTTGATGCGCGCCGACACCGAGGCCGGCGATACCGCCAAAATCAGTGTGCCCAGCGTGAATATCAACCCGTTGATCAGGAACACCCGCCGGAACAACGCGGCCGCCGGGGTGCGCGCCGGTTTCACCCCACCAGCGTGACCCGAGACCAGCACTGTTGTCCATACAGGCAATTCCCCCCTCCGAATGGGTGTCAGCCCCGATGGTCCCCGACCACCGGGTCGGCACACACTGGCAGCCACCGCCGAAGCCGAGCCGTCCCGAAGTGATCGGAGAACGAGGACGATGACACTGACGACGCATTGGAACGAGCTCATGCAGGCACATGAAATCGCAGCCCACCTGCCCACCGTGCGGATCGACGACCCGGTATCGAAGGCCGTCCAGCTCATGGTGGTCAACCGGCTTCCCGGCCTGGTGGTGGTCGACGACGACGATCGCCCGGTGGCGGTGCTGCCCGGAACCCAGGTGCTGCGTCTGGCGATTCCCGAGTCCTACCAAGATGATCCGGCGCTGGTCCGCACCGTCGACGAAATCCACGCCGATCTGTTCTGGCACGGCCCGGGAAAACTCACCGTCGGTGACTGCCTGCCGGGCCCCGCCACCAAGCCGGCGACCGTGACACCCGACGCCACACTGTTGGAGATCGCCACCGTGATGGCCAACAAACGCAGCCCGCTGATCGCCGTCGTCGACCGCAGCGGACGGCTCACCGGAGCCGTCACTCTCGAACGGCTGTTGACCAGCCTCGCGGTCGCCGGGCCCGGCGACTGATCGCCCGAGCCCATGCTGGCTCCGGTTCTGGCGCTGACGATCTTCGTCGTCGCCTTCTGGTTCATCGCCACCGAACGAGCCGACAAGGTCAAGACCGTCCTGGTGGCCGCCGGCCTGATGGCCCTGCTGGGCCTGATTCCCGGCGCGCAGGTGTTCTACTCCGAGCACCAGGGCATCGACTGGAACGTCATCTTCCTGCTGCTCGGGATGATGGTGATCGTCGGCGTCATCAAGCAGACCGGGCTGTTCGACTTCCTCGCGATCTGGGCTGCCAAGCGATCCCGCGGCAATCCGTTCCGGCTGATGGTCATGTTGATGGCGATCACCGCCTTCGCCTCGCCGGTGCTGGACAACGTGACCATCATCCTGTTGATCGCGCCGGTGACCCTGGTGATCTGCGACCGACTGCGTATCGCGCCACAGCCCTATCTGATCGCCGAGGTGCTGGCCTCCAACATCGGCGGCGCCGCCACCCTGATCGGGGATCCGCCGAACATCATCATCGGCAGCCGTGCCGGACTGACCTTCAACGACTTCCTGATCCACATGGCGCCGGTCGTGGTCATCATCTTCGCGTTGTTCGTCCTGTTCACCCGGGTGCTGTTCCATCGAGACCTGCGCGCCGACCAGGTGCAGATCGACGAGGTGATGGCCCTGCAGGAGCGGCGGGCGATCAAGGACAAGCGCCTACTGATCCGCTCGCTGCTGGTGCTCAATGTGGTGATCGTCGGATTCGCGCTGCACTCGGTGTTGCATGTGGCGCCGTCGATCGTGGCGTTGCTGGGCGCCGGGGCGATGCTGCTGGTCACCGACATCGATGTGGCCGAGGTGCTACCCGAGGTCGAGTGGCCCACCCTGGTCTTCTTCATGGGACTGTTCGTCATGGTCGCCGGGTTGGTCCACACCGGTGTCATCGGTGCGCTCGGGTCGGTGGCGGAATCGGCTTTCGGCGACAACTGGTTCGGGGCGGCCACGGCCCTGTTGTTCGGTTCGGCGATCGTCGGCGCCTTCGTCGACAACATTCCTTATACCGCGACGATGACGCCGGTGGTGGAGGACATGGTGGCCCAGGTTCCGGACGCACCCACCGGTGAGGCGCTGTGGTGGGCGTTCGCGCTCGGCGCCTGTTTCAGCGGCAACGGCACCGCCATCGCGGCCAGCGCCAACGTGGTGGCCATCGGCATCGCCAAGCGGGCCGGCCATCCGATCAGCTTCTGGCGGTTCACCCGTTACGGCCTGGTGGTCACCGCCCTCAGCACCGTGTTGGCCTGGGTGTACGTCTGGCTGCGGTACTTCTGATGGCGGTGTACAACCATTGCGTCACTCTCGCGGCAGGAAACGGCCCACGTAGAATGCCATTAATCAGTAGCAACCATCACTAGCAACCAATAGCCCAAAAGCCATAGCCACCTGATAGCTCTCCCTGCCGGTGCTGTTCGCGCAAGCGCTCATCGGTAGCCGACACCCCGACCCCAACCCGATCGGAGTGCCATGCTCGCCGTTCTGCTCGCCCACGCGGTCGCTACCGCGCTGGCGCCACTTCTGGTGGCCAAATGGGGGCGGCGAGCGTTCTATCCCCTGGCCTTGGTGCCGCTCGGCTCCCTGGCCTGGGTCGGCTTGAACTGGCCCAGCCACGATCGCGTCCCGACCGTGAGCATCCCGTGGGTGCACGAGCTGTCGATGGACATCACGCTGCGATTCGACTCGCTGGCCGCGATCATGAGCGTGCTGGTGCTCGCGATCGGCTCATTGGTGCTGTTCTACTGCGGAGAGTATTTCCACCACCACGACGGCAAGATCGAGAAACGGCTGCCCAGCTTCGCCGCCGAGTTGGTCGCCTTCTCCGGATCGATGTTCGGTCTGGTGGTCAGCGACAACATGCTGGTGCTCTACATCTTCTGGGAAACCACCACGGTGCTGTCGTTCCTGCTGGTCGGGCACTACGCCGAGCGTGCGACCAGCCGACGCGCGGCCACCCAGGCGCTGCTGGTGACGACGTTCGGCGGGCTGGCGATGCTGGTCGGCATCATCGTGCTGGGCCACCTGTCAGGCACGTATCTGCTCTCGGAGTTGATCGCCTCTCCCCCGGGCGGAACGGCGGCCGCCATCGGCATTGCGCTGATCCTCGTCGGGGCGCTGTCCAAGTCGGCGATTGTGCCGATGCACTTCTGGCTGCCCGGCGCGATGGCCGCACCGACTCCGGTCAGCGCCTATCTGCACGCCGCGGCGATGGTCAAGGCCGGTGTGTATCTGGTGGCACGGATGGCGCCGGGCTTCGCCGAGACGCCGCTGTGGCGGCCGATGGTGATCGGCCTCGGGTTGCTCACGATGCTGCTGGCCGGCTGGCGGGCCGTCCGTGAATACGACCTCAAGTTGATTCTCGCGTTCGGCACGGTCAGCCAGCTCGGCCTGATCACCGTGATGGTGGGCGCCGGCGGCAGCGACATGATGCTGGCCGGGCTGGCCATGCTCTGTGCACACGCGATGTTCAAGGCCGGGCTGTTCATGGTGGTGGGCATCATCGACCACACCACCGGCACCCGCGACATCCGCCGCCTCGCGGGCTTGGGGCGTCAGTGCAAGCCGCTACTGATCGTCGCCGCGTGTGCGACCGCCAGCATGGCCGCGTTGCCGCCGTTCTTCGGGTTCGTCGCCAAGGAAGCCGACCTCGAGACGGTTCTGCACAGCCCGGCACTCGGCTCAGCGGCGCCGTGGGTGCTGGCCGGCATCGTCGTCGGCTCGGTGTTCACCACGATGTACAGCCTGCGCTTCATGTGGGGCGCGTTCTCCGACAAGGGACTTCCGAAGCCGAGCACCCGCGTCCTTGAAATGCACCGTCCCTCAATGACTTTCCTGGCCGGCCCGGCCGTCCTGGCTGCCGCCGGCCTGGGCTTCGGGTTGTGGCCGGCCGGGATGGACGCAGTGCTCGACGAATACGCCGACACCATGCCAGGCGGGTCGGGTTACCACCTGGCCCTGTGGCACGGCCTCGGGTTGCCGCTGTTGCTCTCGGTGGTGGTGCTTGCCGTCGGCACCGCGGTGTTCTTCGGGCGGAACCGTTTGCCCCGCACCCGGTTCGCCTATCGCCCGCTGGGTAACGCCGACCGCATGTACGACGCGGTGATTCGCGGTCTGGACATCGCCTCGGTGCGGTTGACGGGCGAGACTCAGCGCGGCTCGCTGCCGGCCACCCAGTCGGTGATCCTGTCGACGCTGGTGGTGCTGCCCATCGTGATGCTGGCGCTCGGAGCGCGGGATCGCCCGGATATCGCACTGTGGGATTCCCCGCTGCAGGTGGTGGTCGGGTTGCTGATGCTGGCCGCCGCCATCGGCGCGACCGTGATGCGTAACCGGCTGGCCGCGGTGCTGCTGGTCGGGGTGACCGGCTACGGCTGCGGTGCGATCTTCGCCTTCCACGGCGCACCTGACCTGGCATTGACCCAATTCCTGGTCGAGACACTGGTTTTGGTGATCTTCGTGCTGGTCCTCCGGATCCTGCCCCCCGAGGCCGACGCCACCAACATCAACCGCCACCGGCTGCCGCGCGCGGCGCTGGCACTGGCGGTGGGGGCCACGGTCACCACGCTGGCGGTATTCGCGATGGCCGCCCGCGACGGCGCCGGCGTCGCCGAGTTGATTCCCGACGCCGCCTATTACCGCGGGCACGGGGCCAACGCGGTCAACGTGTTGCTGGTCGACATCCGCGCCTGGGACACCTTGGGCGAGGTGATGGTGCTTCTGGTGGCCGCCACAGGTGTGGCGTCACTGGTGTTCCGGCATCGGCGATTCGGCGCCGCACCGCGGGTCAGCACGGCCGTCGGCCAGCCCGACATCGGTCCTGTCGGCGCGTACAGCCCGGCAGTCGGCGATGTCACCTGGCTACGCGGCAGCGAGCTGCGCGACCCTCGCCACCGTTCCCTGGTGCTGGAGGTCGCGACGCGCGTCATCTTCCCGCTCATCATGGTGCTCTCGGCGTACTTCTTCTTCGCCGGCCACAACACTCCCGGCGGTGGTTTCGCCGGCGGGTTGACCGCGGGCCTGGCGCTCGTGCTGCGGTACCTGGCCGGCGGCCGCTATGAGCTGGGCGAGACGCTGCCGCTCGACGCGGGCAAGATCCTGGGCACCGGGCTGGGCCTGTCGGCGGGGACGGCGGTCGCCTCGATCCTGTTGGGGGCGCCGGCGTTGTCTTCGGCGGTGCTGGAGTTCGACGTGCCGGTGCTGGGCTCGGTCAAGATGGTGACCGCGCTGTTCTTCGATTTGGGGGTGTATCTCATCGTCGTCGGTTTGGTGCTCGACATCCTGCGCAGCCTCGGCGCCCGCGTGGATACGGAGATCGCCCGATGACGACATTCCTGATCACGCTGATCATCATCGGCGGGCTCACCAGCACCGGGGTGTACCTGCTGCTCGAACGCAACCTGACCCGGATGCTGTTGGGGCTGTTGCTGATCGGCAACGCGGTCAACCTGTTGATCCTCACCGTCGGCGGCCGCGGGGGTAATCCGCCGATCCGGGGGCGCACCAGCAACGGCGCCACCACCGATGCCGATCCGCTGGCCCAGGGCATGATCCTCACCGCAATCGTCATCAGCATGGGGCTGGCGGCGTTCGTCCTGGCGCTGGCCTACCGCTCGTATCGACTCACCACGGTCGAGGAAGTCAGTAACGATCCGGAGGACACCCGCGTCTCCCAGCGGTCGAGTGCTGAGGAAGAAGAAGTCATTCCGGTGGCCGATCCCCACCGCGATACCGACGCGCCCGACGAACTCGATGCGCTGCCGGGATTCGAGGGGTCCAAGTGAGCGCCCAGGCCCTGATCCCCCTGCCGGTACTGATCCCGGCGCTGGCCGCGGCGGCCACGCTGGTGGCCGGGCGTCGTCCCCGGCTGCAAAGGGTCATCACCCAGTTCGCGCTGACGGCGGTGGTGGTGGTGTGCGCGGCACTGGTTTACCTGGCCGACCGCGACGGCACGCTGGTGCTACACGTCGGCGGGTGGGGGCAGAGCGTGCCGGGGATGGGGCCGTTGGGCATCACGCTGGTGGTGGACCGGCTTTCGGCGCTCATGCTCGTGGTGTCGGCCATCGTGTTGCTGGCCGTGGTCGCCTACGCCATCGGGCAGGGTATCCGCGACGGCGACGAACGCCAGCCGACGTCGATCTTCCTGCCCACCTATCTGGTGCTGTCGGCCGGTGTGTGCACCGCCTTCCTGGCCGGTGACCTGTTCAACCTGTTCGTCGGCTTCGAGGTGCTGCTGGCCGCGAGCTTCGTCCTGCTGACCATCGGCGCCAGTGAGGACCGGGTCCGGGCCGGCATCTCTTACGTGCTGGTCTCGATGGTGTCGTCGCTGATCTTCCTGATCGGCATCGCGCTGGTGTACGCGGCGACGGGAACACTCAACATGGCTGAGCTGGCGCTGCGCCTCGATGACATCTCGACGGGCACCCGCACCGCACTGTTCGCGGTATTGCTGGTGGCGTTCGGCATCAAGGCCGCGGTCTTTCCGCTGTCGACGTGGCTGCCCGACTCCTACCCCACCGCGCCCGCGCCGGTCACCGCGGTGTTCGCCGGTTTGCTGACGAAAGTCGGTGTGTACGCGATCATCCGGGCCCATTCGCTGCTGTTCCCCGGCGGCGAGCTGGACAACGTGCTGCTGGTGGCGGGCCTGCTCACCATGATCATCGGCATCCTCGGCGCGATCGCCCAGAGCGACATCAAACGGCTGCTGTCCTTCACCCTGGTGAGCCACATCGGCTACATGGTTTTCGGGGTCGCACTGGCCAACCAGCTCGGCATGTCCGGCGCGATCTACTACGTGGCCCACCACATCGTGGTGCAGACCACGCTGTTCCTGGTGGTCGGCCTGATCGAACGGCAGGCCGGGGCGTCGACGTTGCAGCGGCTGGGCGGGCTCGCCGCGGCCAGTCCGGTACTCGCGTTCGTCTTCGTGGTGCCCGCGCTCAACCTCGGTGGCATTCCGCCCTTCTCGGGTTTCATCGGCAAGGTTGCGCTGCTGGAAGCCGGTGCCGAGAACGGTTCGGTCCTGGCCTGGATCCTGGTCGCCGGGGGTGTGGTGACAAGCCTGCTCACGCTCTACGTGGTGGCCCGGGTGTGGACGAAGGCGTTCTGGCGGGCCCGCGCCGATGCGCCCGAAGGACATTTGGCCGGGGCAGCGCCGGCAGTGCTCCTCGATGACATCGAGGACATCGAGTTCGCCGATCGTGACAGTGTGGGACGCATGCCGGTGGGAATGCTGGCCCCGACGGGCGCTTTGATCGCGGTCGGGCTCGCGTTGACCGTGGCGGCCGGGCCGATCTTCTCCTACAGCGAGCGCGCCGCGGCCGAGGTCTTGGATCGTGGACAGTACATCTCTGCCGTGCTCGGGGGTGATCCGCGATGAGGTGGCTGCTGCTTCGGGCCTGGATCCTGTGCTGGCTGATGTTGGTCTGGGTGCTGTTGTGGGGCAGCCTCTCTGCGGCCAACATCATCGCGGGCCTGGCCGTCGCCGTGGTGATCACGGTTCTGCTCCCGCTGCCTGCCGTCCCGGTGGAGGGCCGGGTTCATCTGCTGTCGTTGGCGCGGTTGGCGGTTCAGGTGGCCGTCTGGCTGGTGATGTCCTCGTTCCAGATGGCATGGCTGGCCGTCAGGCCCGGGCCGCTGCCGGTCAATGCGGTGCTACGGGCGCATCTGGCGATCAAGTCGGATCTGGTTCTGGCCCTCGGGGTCAACATCGTGAACCTGACCCCGGGCACCATCGTGCTGGAGATCGATCAGGCCCGCCGGCTGATCTACGTACACGTCGTCGACGCCGGTTCCGACAAGGCGATCGAGCGGTTCCACAACCAGATCACCACCCTGGAGCGGCTTTTGGTGGCGGCTTTCGAGCGCGAGTCTGATTGGCGTCCCGTGGCCAACAAGGAGGGCGCCTGACATGAGTGTTCAGCGAGGAGCGAAGGCGGATCGCGCATGAGTGTTCAGCGAGGAGCGAAGGCGGATCGCGCATGAGTACCGTCTGGACGATCGCCGCGGTCATGTTGACCGCCGCCGCGGCGATCACGATGTTTCGTCTCTTGGCCGGTCCGAGCACCTTGGATCGGCTGGTGGCGCTGGACACCCTGGTGGCCGTCACGCTGTGCGGTATCGGGACCTGGGCGGCCTACAGCCTGGACACCACGGTGACCTACAGCCTGACCGCGTTGGCGTTGATCAGCTTCGTCGGGTCGGTCAGCGTGGCGCGTTTCCGTGTGCCCGATACCGAGCCGCGGCGGAAGAGGGCGCCATGAACGTCCTCGACATCGTCACTGCGGTCTTGATTCTGGCCGGGTCGACGCTGGCCCTGACCGCCGCGATCGGCATTGTGCGGTTCGGCGACACCATGTCGCGGATGCATTCGGCGACCAAGCCCCAGGTGCTCGGGTTGCTGTTGGTGCTGGCCGGCGCCGCGATCCGTCTCCGCGGCCATGCCGATGTCGGCATGCTGATCCTGACCGGTTTGTTCACGCTGATCACCGCGCCGGTGATCGCCAACCGCGTCGGGCAACTGGCCTACCGCGAGCAGAGCAACCGGGAGAACCTGTTGACCCGAGACGAGATGGCCGAGTTCGAGGAGACTGGAAGCGATGGCCAGAACTAACGACGACAGCTGGGATATCACCGAGAGTGTGGGTGCGACCGCGCTCGGGGTGGCGATGGCTCGTGCCGACGAGACCACCGCGGACTCTCCGTTGTTCACCGACCCGTATGCACAGATGTTTCTCGACGCCGCGGCCACGCGGGGCTGGCGACCGCCAACCGGGGCGATGGCTCAACGGATCCGCGCCATCGGCAATTACGCCGCCTCGCGGACCAAGTGGTTCGACGAGTTCTTCGTCGCCTCAGGCGCAGCGGGTATCCGTCAGTCGGTGATCCTGGCGGCCGGTCTGGATGCCCGGGCCTGGCGGTTGCCCTGGATCCAGGAGAGCGTGGTGTTCGAGATCGACCAACCGCAGGTGCTGCAGTTCAAGGAGGAAGTCCTGGCGGCCCGCGGCGCGGTACCGAAGGCCCGGTATGTCGCGGTGCCCGTCGATCTGCGTCAGGATTGGCCGAAAGCCTTGCGGGATGCCGGTTTCGACGCCACCCAACCGACGGCCTGGTCAGTCGAGGGGCTACTGCCCTACCTGCCCGCCGAGGCGCAGGACCTGCTGTTCGAGCGCATCACCGAGCTGTCCGCACGGGACAGCCGGATAGGCGTCGAGTCGTTCAGTGCCGGGTTCTTCTCCGAGGACCATCTGGCGCGTCGCCGTGAGCTCATCGAGAAGATGCGCGCCGAGGCCGCCGAAGCGGGCGAGTCCGCCGAGGACATGCCCGATCCCGCACAGTTGTGGTTCATCGAGGACCGCCCCTATGTGCCCGAGTGGCTCAGTGAACACTGCTGGGACGTGGCGGCGCTGCCTGCCGACGATCTGATGGCGCGTTACCACCGGTCCCTGTCCGCTGACACCACCGAGGGCACCATGGCCACCGAATTCGTCGAGGGTGTTCTGACCGAGAAGAATTCTTGGTGACGGAGATCAGGCGGTCGCGTTCGTAACCTGGTGGCGGCCGAATCGCGAAATCTTCGCCCTCCGGTTACCAAACGCGGAGCATCACACCGCTGCAAAGAAATCCTGCAGTGCCTCGGCAACACGTTCGGGCACCATGGCGGTGGCGAAGTGGGACTGGTCGGGCCAACCGACTCGCTGCGCGTGGGGAAGCACCGCCGCCAAGCGCTCCATGCCCTCAGGAAGAGGCGGCCAACTTAAGCCGCCTTGCATCAGTAACACCGGCACAGTGATGGCCGCCCACCGTTCGACATCACGCCCGTCGTTGGCCATCGCTTCCAGATCTGCCCCCGCGGAGGTCGTCGCCACCCGGCCGGCCTCCTCACTTTCTGGCTCGAACGAAGCTTGCTCCACCAGTTCTGAAGGAACGCAGGCGACCTCGCGGGCGAAGAGCTCCACCGCGTCCGCATATCGGGTTTCGGAACACAGCCGTCGGTAGCGGTCCAGGACAGGCAACAGGTGCGCGCCGGACAGCAACAGCGGCGGCTCGAACAGCGCCAGCGATGCGATGTGATCGGTACCGGCCACCGCGGCGTGAAGGGCAACCGTCGCCCCGTAAGAACCACCGACGACGTGCGCCCCCGTTCCGGACGCGTCCGTCACCGACTTCAACACGCATCCCAGATCGGCGGCCTCCACTGCAAACCAGTTGGGCGACGAGCCAATTGCACTCGGCGGGTGGTTTCGCCGCGCATACCGCACGATCTGGAAACCGTTGAGGCGCCCGGCGACATCGGTCCAGGAATCCAGGCCACCGTTGGACCCGTGCACGAAGACCACCGGAGGTCCGGTTCCCGTCGTCTCCAATACCAGATCGGTGCCGTCCGCGGTTGTGAGCACAGAAGCCATTTCCCGAGTATTGCTCTGCTACTCCGAAAGCTGGAACTCCACCATCGCGGTGACCGAATCCACGGCCTCGCTGAGCACCTCGACGCGGGCCGCCTCCGACGGCGCGGCCAGCAGTGAATAGCGGTCGGCCTGCCCCATCGGCAGCCGAGTCGCCAAGGCGTACAAACGGTTCTCCGGGTCGACGCCGGCGGATTCGACGATCTCGCGGCTGCGGATCGGCGTGCCGCGCGCCTCGCCGATCCGGTCGAGCAAGGCGACCATCCGGTCTTCGACGTCAGCGATTCGGGCGGCATCGGCCGGGCCGTCCGGTTCGTCGGGCCACAGTTCGATCTCGGCGCGTGGGTACGGATCGTCGTCGAGCCAGCGCTGCACGCGAATTCGTTCACCCATCACACACAGCAACCGGTACTTGCCGACACCGAACTCCTGGCAGTCCACGATCTTGGCCAGTGCGCCGACCTCGCATCGACGGTCACCCCCGCCCACCTCGCGCCCGGCGGAGATCAGCACCACCCCGAAAGACGGCTCCGAGGAGGCCATACAGTCGCCCACCAGCGCCACATAGCGCGGTTCGAAGATCCGCAGCGGCAGTTCCTGGCCGGGCAGCATCGCCACTTCGAGAGGAAACATCGGTGAGACCGTCATGGGGCCAGGATCGTCTTCGCCTCCGATTTGGTCAATGCGCACGAGCCGGTAACCTCGGATGATGCCACCGTCAGCGGAGCTTGCGACTACCCGCACGCTGCTGTCCGATCCGGGCTACACCGACCTCGACGCGGTCGACCGCCAACTGATCGAACTGCTGCAGGCCGACGGCCGCATTCCCTACGCCGAGCTGGGTCGCCGTGCGGATATCACGGAAAAGACTGCGCGCCGCCGTGTTTCGCGGTTGTTGAGCGAGGGATACATCTCCATCGCCGCCATCACGGATCCAGCTGTCCTCGGATTCCACGCGCTGGGCCTGGCCCTGCTGACCGTCGACGGATCCCGCACCCCGGTCGAGCTCGCCGCGGAGCTCGCCCACCTGCCCGAGGCCGATTATGTGACGGCGGTGACGGGGCCGTACGGCGTGGTGCTCGAGTTGGTCTGCACGGACGCCCGCGAACTTCACGATGTGGCGTTCGGCCGGATCGCGACACTGCCGGGCGTGGGCTCGGTGGAGCTGCTCCCCTATCTGCGGCTGCACTATCAGCAGGCCCGGTTGTCGGGTGCGCTGGCCGACGGAGCGGTGCGCCCGCGCCCACTCGACGACATCGACCGGGCGATCCTCACCCGCCTCGCCGTCGACGGCCGGGCCGCGTTCCGCGACTTCGCTTCGGCCCTCGGCTTGTCCGAGACCACCATCCGATCCCGCTACAGCCGGATCGTGGAGACGGGCGCGGCTCGGGTGATGTGCATCGCCAACCCGCTGCGCCTCGGTTACCGCCACAGCAGCTGGGTCGCGATCCGCACCGATGGCCGGGCCGGCGCGCAGAAGGTGGCCGAGGCGCTGACGCGGGTCGACGCGGTCTCCTACGTGGCGCTGACCGCCGGCCGCTGGGACGTCCTGGCGGAGGTGCTGACCACCCGCGGCGAGGATCTGCTCGACGCGCTCGACGAGCGCATCCGTGGACTGGACGGGGTCACCGCGATGCAGGCCTGGCCTTATATCTCAGTGCACTACAAGGCAATTCATCCCAGGGACGTCGGCGATCTCAGCCCGGCACCTTTTTGTTGATCGCGTCGACCACGGTCGAGTCCCGATCGGCCAGCACGCACATGGCTCCGATGAACGAGGTCCAGATGTACGGATTCTTCTTCATTCCCGCATAGCCGTTCTTCACCAGTAGCTCGACCATGCCGAGCTGGGTGGCCTCGTCCATCGAGGAATACTCCCGGCAGGTGGTCGACATCCCGTTCGGTGGCGGGGTCCTGGTCCCGCCACTGGTTCCGGGGGACGGGAAAGCCGGAGTCGACGGTGCTGCCGTAGTGCTGGGTCGGCGCTTGGTGGTCGTCGGCGTGGAGATCCCGGTCTGATCGGGATCGGCCATCGGTGCGCCGACGGTGACTGTGCTGCAGCCCGAGAGGGCGAAGCCCGCCACGATAATCCCCACCACGATCCGCTGCCGCATAGCGTTCATCCTTAGAGTTGGAGTTCACCGACCAGGGCGTCTACCACTTCGCGCAGGTCGCCGTCATTCTCCTCGGCCACGCGGCGCTGTCGTTGATACGAGCCGCCGCCGTGGTAGATGTCGGTGACCGAGGCCAGCTCGTCAGCGCACCCCAGTGACTTGGCGACCGGCTCAAGGTGATTCAGCAGTTCGTCGAGGTCTTCGGTGACCAGCCGCTCATTGCTGTCGGCATCCAGGATGATCACCGCATCGAGCCCGTAGCGGGCAGCGCGCCATTTGTTCTCCTGGACATGCCACGGCGGCATGGTCGGCAACTGCTCGCCCGCGTCGAGCCTGCGGTCCAGATCCACGATGAGGCAATGGGTCAGCGCAACCAGCGCACCGAGTTCCCGCACATTGGACACCCCGTCGAAGATCCGCACCTCGATCGTGCCGAGGTGCGGTGACGGCCTGATGTCCCAACGGATCTCGTTGAGGTGGTCGATGATGCCGGTCTTCTTCTGATCGTGGACGAATCCCTCGAACTCCGACCAGGTCTGGAACTGGAATGGCAGCCCGGCGGTGGGCAGCTGCTGGAACATCATCGCCCGGTTGCTGGCGTACCCGGTGTCCTCGCCTTCCCAGAACGGGGACGACGCCGAGAGCGCCAGCAGATGCGGGTACTGATTGAGCAGCGAGGAGATGATGGGCATCACCTTGTGCGCCGAGGAGATCCCGACGTGCACGTGCACTCCCCAGATCGTCATCTGCCGGCCCCACCACTGGGTGCGCTTGATCAGCTCGGCATACCGCGGCGCGTCGGTCAGCTGTTGCGCCGACCATCTTGCGAACGGGTGAGTGCCCGCGCAGAACAGCTCCATGCCGCGGTCGTGCACGATCTTGCGCACGGAGCCAAGGGTGCCGCGCAGGTCATCCATCGCCTCACCGGTGTTCTCACAGATTCCGGTGACGATCTCGATGGTGTTGCGCAGCAGCTCCTTGTGCACGTGCGGGCTCTCGCCGACCTCGGCGATCACCTCGGCAGCGCCGTTGCTCAGATCACGGGTGTCGGCGTCGACGAGAGCGAACTCCCACTCGACGCCGACGGTTGGCCGGGGCGACCCGGCGAAATCGATGCGGCTGTCAGCCTGCGCCGATAACACCGCACGCCACCCGAGAGCCGGCGTCGCCGGTGGCCAAGGTCGCCTGATCGGGGCCGGGTGCGCCGCCGATGACCTGCTGGTACTTCTCCGGCGGGATGTTGGCGAAGTTGTCGGCCTTCTCGTGGATGATGATGGCCGTCTTGGCGCCGGCCTGCAGATCCTGTGCGGTGAAGGCGTCGGTGGTGGTCACCAGCTTGCCTGAGCCGTCGGCGCGGATCTGCAGCGAGCTCAGGTCACCGCTGGAGGGGTGACCGCTGTGCCCGGACACCTGGAAGTGGCCGCCGGCCGAGTTGAAGTCGCCGGGTGCGCCGCCGGTGGGGGCCACCGAGTTGGCCTCGCACTTGCCGACGGAGTGGATGTGCAGGCCGTGGAATCCGGGAGCCAGCTTGCCCGGGGCGGTCGTCTCGACGGTCACGGTGGCGAAGCCGTCGGCGAACTGGAAGTCGGCGGTTGCCACGGACGTGCCGTCGGCGGTCTTGAGCTCCGCGGTCAGGGTCTCGCCGCCGCTGGTGGCCGGTGCACCGTGTCCGCTGCCGTGCTCACCGGGAGCGGCCGAGGGGGACGGCGATCCGGTCCAGATTGCCGGGGTGGTCCCGGGCGTGTCGGACGGGACCTGACCGGGAGGGCTGCAGGCGCTCAGTGCGACGACAGGGGCGGCGAACAGGACGGCAACACCGACGGACTTAAGCATGGTCCAAAGCCTAGCCGGTGACTACCACGATCACGCCCGGTGGTTGCGCGACAAGTTCGGGGCGTCGGGGTTCGACGGGCGCATGCAACACCTTGCCCGCATTTTCGGCTGCTTCCTTCTCATCGGGAGTCTCACCGAAGAACACCGTGGTGCCGGCAACACCTTCCAGTGTCAGGTTGCCGGTCTCGGTGACATTCCAGTGCGCCTCACGCAACTGATTGGCCGCGGTTTCGGCCGCGCCAGGAACGTCGGAGATGTTGTACACGCGCACGTCGGCCTTGACGTCGGGTGCGGGCGCGGCCTTTGCCGATGTCTTTGTGGTGGTCGTCGCGGTCGTGGTGGCCACGGACGACGATTGATCCGCTGAGTCGTCGTCGGAGCCGAGCGCCTGGAAACCGACCAGCAGGAACACGACCCCGAGGAACAACAGCACCATCACCATGGCGCGCAGGGGCAGCCCGGAGGAGTCTCGCTGATTCATCGCCACCACTGTATCGAGCGAACCGCCCGATCCCTCATTGCGTGACCTTTAGGTGGTGATATCGAAGCCGAGTCGCCGCGCGGCGCGCGCCTTCTGACGGCTTGCCCGCAGCCGCCGCAGCCGCTTGACCAGCATCGGGTCGGCGGCCAGCGCCTCGGGGCGGTCCACCAGCGCGTTGAGCACCTGGTAGTACCGGGTAGCCGACATCGAGAAGAGCTCTTTGATCGCGTCTTCCTTGCTGCCGGCGTACTTCCACCATTGGCGTTCGAAGGCCAAAATATCGTGCTCGCGCCGGGTGAGCCCGTCGCTCAGGTCAGAGTCGTCCCCGGATTGCTCAGCCCGCGCCATGGCGCCGTCCATATTGCTCCCTGGACCCTTCCGACACTTGAGAAATAACATCGCTGTGGTTCGGCGATTATTCAACCACGGCTTGCTGGCTTGAGCTGACACATAAACCCGCGAGTCGGGTGAGAAGGATTGCCACCTTAAGCTTCCCCCATGGCTGTCGCACCGATTTGCATCGTCGGGGATCCCGTTCTGCACACACCGACCGAGCCGGTGCCGGTCGGCCCGGACGGCTCGCTGCCCGCAGATCTACCCGAACTCATCCAGACCATGTTCGACACCATGGACGCCGCGAACGGGGTTGGCTTGGCCGCCAACCAGATCGGTGTGGCCAAGCGGTTGTTCGTCTACGACTGCGCTCCGACCCGCGGTCAGGTCACGCGGCGCCGCGGGGTCGTCATCAACCCGGTGCTGGAGACCTCCGACGTTCCCGAGACGATGCCCGACCCCGACGATGACGAGGAAGGCTGCCTGTCCGTGCCGGGCGAGAATTTCCCGACCGGCCGGGCCGACTGGGCACGGGTCACGGGCCTGGATGCCGACGGTTCGCCGATCACTCTCGAGGGCACCGACTTGTTTGCCCGGATGCTGCAGCACGAGACCGGGCATCTCGACGGATTCCTCTACATCGACCGCCTCGTGGGCCGCTACGCGCGGGCTGCCAAGAAGACCGTCAAGCGCAACGGATGGGGTGTTCCCGGCCTGTCCTGGATGCCCGGCGAGGTCCCTGACCCGTTCGGGCACTGATGCCGGCATTACCCGCACTCGGGTCGCGGGTCAGCCTTCGGTACCGGCTGCCCGCCGGGTCGGCCAAGCCGCTCACCGACGTCATCGGGCACCTGGAACAACTGGAGCCGACGGTGCTGATCCGCACCAAGGACGGCGAGCTCGTCGACGTCGCGCCGGCAGACATCGTCAGCGTGCGCGAGCTGTCGCACGCCCCGGTTCGGGCCTCGGAGATCCGCGCGCTCGAACATGCGGCGGCGCTGGCCTGGCCGGGCGTCGAGCAGCAATGGTTGGGCGGTTGGCTGCTGCGCGCCGGACACGGAGTCACCAGCCGCGCGAATTCGGCGATCCCGTTGGACATGTCGGCCCAGATCGCCGATCTCGCCGCGGTGCGCGACTGGTACCGCGAACGCGGCCTGCCGGCCTGGCTGGCCCTGCCCGAGCGACTCCTGCCGATTCACACCCCGGGCATCAAGCCGGCCCGGGTCATGGTGCGTGAGCTGCCCGCCCCTCCCCCTTCCTCCCCGAATGTCACGCCGGCGCAACCCTCGCCGTCCGGCGTCACGCTGGCGCAGCAACCGGACGCGGACTGGCTGCGGCTCTACGAACGCGACGTCCCCGTGGACGTGCTGACGGCCGTGGTCGACGGGCAGCTGGTTTTCGCAACGGTCCCCGATTGCGCGGTGGGCCGCGGGGCGGTGACACCGGCTCCGGACGGCACACTCTGGCTGGGCATCTCGTCGGTCCGGGTCTCCCCGGCGCGGCGCGGGCAGGGCCACGCCCGGTCGGTGTGTGAGGCGCTGGCAACCTGGGGTGCCCAGGCAGGTGCCCGCCAGGCCTACGTCCAGGTGGAGGTCGACAACCACGCGGCAATCGCGCTGTACACCTCGCTGGGTTTTCGGCTGCACCACCAAACCCGGTACGTCGCGGCTGACGACGTCCTCGGCTGACGCTGACCCGAACCCTCTACCCTCTTACTTCATGCGCCTGGCCACGTGGAACGTCAATTCGATCCGTACCCGAGTGGACCGCGTGGTCGACTGGCTGGAGCGCGCTGACGTCGACGTGCTGGCCATGCAGGAAACCAAGTGCACCGACGCGCAGTTCCCGATGATGCCGTTCGCGGCGTTGGGCTACGAGGTGGCCCACGTCGGGCTCAACCAGTGGAACGGCGTCGCGATCGCCTCACGGGTGGGTCTGGACGACGTGGAGGTCGGGTTCACCGGTCAACCGACCTGGAGCAGCAAGCCCGAGGAAGAGGCCACGTCCGAGGCCCGCGCCCTTGGCGCGACGTGTGGCGGGGTTCGGGTGTGGAGCCTCTATGTGCCCAACGGCCGCACCTTGGCCGATCCGCACTACGCCTACAAACTGGATTGGCTTGCCGCCCTGCGGGATACCGCCGCCGGCTGGCTGAAGGAGGATCCGGAGCAGCCCATCGCGCTGGTCGGCGACTGGAACATCGCCCCAAAGGACGAGGACGTCTGGGACATGGCCGTCTTTGACGGCCGCACCCATGTGTCCGAGCCCGAGCGGGCCGCCTTCCAGGCCATGCATGACGCCCAATTCACCGATGTGGTGCGACCTTTCACCGAAGGGCCGGGGATCTACACCTACTGGGACTACACCCAGCTGGCGTTCCAGAAGCGCCGCGGCATGCGCATCGACTTCATCCTCGGCTCGCCCGGTCTGGCGTCGCGGGTCACCGGCGCCGAGATCGTGAAGGACGAACGCCGCCCCAAGAAGGGCACCACCGCGCCCAGCGACCATGCCCCGGTCGTGGTCGAGCTCGGCTGACCCCCGGTCGACTCTGCGGCCAGGGCGAGAAAGTGCGAGTGGGCCACGCCCCGGGCGCAGAATCAACGCCGCGGCGGCGCGGGCGGGCCGGTTAGCATTGGCGCGACGGGAGGGGGCCGGATGACGACCAGGTGGAGCGCGGTATCCAAATCGCCGACCCTGCCCGTGGGCCACGCGCCGGCCGCCGGCCTCACCGCCGCCGACCTGTTCACCCCACCCACGGAGCCCACGGTCACTCTCGACGAGAAGCTGCGCCGCGCCTACTTCTGGCTGATCAACAAGGCCGTCATCTCCCCGTTCTACGACGTCGAGTTCGGCTCGGACACGACCGTCAACTATCCGCTCGGCGACGCGGGTGCGTCCCTGAGCCTGCCCAGGCAGCCCGCCTACTCCTCGAATGTCCTTGTCCCACTGCTGACTTTCGCCGTCGGCGGACGCTGCCTGCTGATCGGCGGGCCGGGCCGCGGCAAGACCACACTGGCAGTGTTGATGGGCGTGCTGGCCGGGTCCACCCCCGCCGACGTACGCCGCCACGTCCAGCAGGGCCAGCCACAGCTGACCGTGGGTGATCTGGTCGGGATCCCGCTGCCGCGCGACCTGGTGCAGGCGGGGAGCCTCGCCGAGATCACCATCGCCTGGAAGAGCTGGCTGACCGCGCCGGTCAAGATCCTCGACGAGTACAACCGGATTCCGACCAAGACCCAGTCGGCGCTGCTGACCATGGTCGCCGAGGGTTATGTGGAAAGCCATGACCAGATGCACGTCACCGCACCCGAACACGGGGTGGAGAGCTGGTTCTTCACCGCCAACGACGACGGCGGTGGCGGCACCTTCCCGGTGATCCAGGCGCTGCGCGACCGTATCGACGTGACCGTGCAGGCATTCGGTTTCAACAGCCGCTTCCTCGACGAACTGGTGAGTCGCGTGGAGGCCGGGGACCGGCCAGAGGACAACGTGCCCGCCGAGCTGGTGTTCGGCGCGGCCGAGCAGGCGGAGATGGTCCGGGCGATCCGGGCGATTCCGGTGCCCACCGACGTACGCCGTCGGTTGGAGTTCTTCGTCAGCCACTTCGAATTCGTCCAGCACGGTGGCCGCCGCTTCGAGTACCGGACCAAGGATGTGGTGGCCACCGCCGGTCTCGAGGTCGAGCAGATCATCGACGCCAACTCGGGCGCCGATCTGCAGATCGATCTCGGCGCGCAGACCGTCAACGGGGTTTCGGTGCGCTCGCTGCAGAACCTGGTGCTCTATGCCAAGGCGCTGGCCTGGTTCCGGGGCAACCACACCGTCACTCTCGAGGACGTGCGGGCGATGGTGCCGTTCGCCTTGCGCGGCAAGCTGTTACCGAATACTGCCCACCCCCGCTTCGACACCGGCACGGACCGGGAACTGGCGTCAGACCCCGCGAGCTGGCTGACCGACCTGTTCGACTCGTCGTGCCGGGAGTTCGTCGCACTGGAGCGCGAGGGCGAGGATCCGGTGGCCGAACTGCTCGACCAGTTCGGCCACGGTCTCGACGGTTTGGACGCGCTTGAGGTGTCGCGGCGCCTCACCACGATCGAGGCTCACATCTCGGCGGTCTCTGGCGTCGGCAAGATCTACGGCCGGGATTTCGACGATCTGGTCGCCTTGAAGTATCTCTACCAACGGTATTCGAACTATCTGCACTGGCTGGAGAGCGGCCGGTGATTGCCCGGGCGTATCATCAGGTCAATCTCGACCTGCCCACGCCCGCCGAGCTGCCTGCGGTGCCCGGCCTCGATCTGGCCATCTCGGCTGACAACGTGGCCCGCTTCGGCGGCGATCCGAAGCGCTACCGCCATGCCCTGCGCGGTATTTCGGCGGCGCGGGACGTGATGTTCAACGTCGCGGCGGTGGCCGCCTGGCGGGCCGGGGTGCTGGGGATCCGCGACGATGCGTTGTCCCGTTTGCAGCTGCTCCCCGTCGACCTCGCGGCCTCGGTCCTGGGCCTTCCGGTCGACGCGGTCGTCCCGTTCACCGACGGGCAGGCGCTCGACCGGTTCTACTGGCCTCTGCGCCCGCCCGGCCAATTGATCGCGCGAATCGGCGGGTTCACCGGCCTCGGCGGCAGATGGGACCAGCTGCCCACCGATCCCGCACCTTGTGGACCGGGTAGGTGGACGGTGAATGTCGGCGCACAGCGCCGGCAGATCGATGCCGACGTGTTCGGCCACGTCATCTCCGACGCAGCCGCACCCGGCCCGCAGACCGGCGGACCCGCCACGGCGCAACTGGTGGTGCGCCCCACCTCCTACCTGGCCGAGATCTGGCCGGCATGACCGGACGGACACCGACCGATCCCGAACTGGTGGCCTGGCGGGCCGCACTCGACCTGTGGGGCGTGCAACTCCATCCGCCGAACATGGTGCGCGACAGCGCAACCGGGACATTCGCCTGGTTCTCGTTTCCACCGTCGATCTCGATCGACCTGGACGAGCTGACCCGCCAGGGTGCCGAACGCCATCTGACCAGCGTCTTCGCACATGAGATCGGGCATCATGTGCTTTCTCCGAGCACCCGCATCGTCTCGTTCAAGCTCATGCAACAGATGGCCCGGGCGATCGTGGCGAGCGACCCTCGTCGCGCCATTCCCGTCACCAGCACGGCCCGGCACCTGTCCAATCTGTGGTCGGACCTGCTCATCAACGACCGGGTGGTCCGCATGCAGCGCAGACAGCACCCGGGCACCGAGCCGGACATGATCGCGTTGTGGCGCACGCTGACCACCCGCGAGCCCGTGTCGAACGCAGCCTGGTGGGTACTCATGCGTGCCTACGAGTTGCTGTGGTCACTGCCGTCGAACACGCTGTGCCCCAACGCCCCTCCCTCGGTTCCCGAGGCAGTTCGTGAGGACGTGCGGGCTCGCCAGCACGTCGACCCGGCCACGCTCGACGTGTCGATGGTCCGCGAGGACCTGCAGGAGAAGGAACGTGCCCACCGAGTAGCCGCCATGCGGGTACGCGCCATCCAGGACGAACTACTGCTGAGCCAGCCGGTGCAGCCGGTCGCCGACGCCGAGTACGTGGCACAGGCGATCCGGACCTTCGGGGCGGACCCGGTGGGCGGTGCCCTCACCTTCGGCATGGTCCTGGTGCCCTACCTGGTGCTGGAGTCGCTGATCGCCGACGGCGCCGCCCTGCCCGGCGGCGGATGCGCCGAACAGGGCGGAGCCCCCGCGACGGCCGCCGAACTCGCGCAGGTGCTGGCCGACCCACGACTCGACGAGCCGCCGGTACACCCCGCGGAGGCCGCGGTCTGCGGCTCCGCGCCGGATCAGGCGTCTGGCCAAAGTTACGGTGTCGCACAGACCTTGGCCTTGTTCGACGGATCCGACCCCAACGCCGTGATGCTGGCCTGGTACGAGGCGCAGGCCCGGCCCTGGATCCGCCCGCTGCGGCAATCCGGGCGCGGCGTCGCCGAACAGGGGATCCCCGGGCCGCTGGAGACGTGGGAGCTCGGCGACGACGCCACCGAGCTGGATTGGCCGGCCACCCTTGCAGTGAATCCGGTAGTGGTGCCCGGGGTGACGACGCGTCGTCGCACCCAGCTTCCCGACGATCCGGCCCCCACCACCGAGGCGGTGACGCTGGATCTCTACATCGACTCATCCGCATCGATGCCGCGCCCCGAGCGAGGTTCCCCGGCCGTGTTGGCCGGCATGATCCTCGCGCTGTCGGTACTCAAAGGTGGTGGGCGGGTACGCGTCACGTCGTGGGCGGGTCGCGGCCAGGTCGCCGGGGACAGCGTGTATACCCGGGACCGGTCGGAGATCATCCGCCAGTTGACGACGTTCTTCAGCGGCGGCACCGTGTTTCCCCTCGATCTGCTCGCGCACCGCTATCCACCCGGCGGCCATGACTTTTCAGGCGGCGCTGACGAGCTGCGCCACCTGGTGGTGCTGTCCGACGACGGTTTGATGTCGCTGTTCGGCGCAGGCCAGGAAGAATACGCCGGGGTGGCAGCAGCCGTGCGGCGGCAACTCGACACGGCCACGCTGCTGGTGCAGGACCGATCCCGCTCGGTGGCCGCTCCGGCGGCCGAGGCCGGTTTCGACGTCGACTATCTGGACAACATGTCCGACGCACCGGCGGTCTGCGCGAGGTTGGCCGCGCGCATCGCCGGATATCGGCGAGAGGTACTGCATGGCTGAACAATTGGCAAACTGGTTCGCCGAGGAATTGGACGAGCAGGCAGTGTGGTCGACGCTCAAGCCCGGCCCTACCGTCGACGAGGTCGCGGCGCGGATGGCGAGTACGCCGCAGCCGTTTCTCGCCGACACCGTCGACGTGGTGGCGCTGGCATGCGATGTGTTCAACCACACCGGTTGCGCCGCGGCCGCCCAGCGTATCGCCGAGCGGGGCTCTCCGGCGTCCCGGCGCGGCGCCGCCATCGGGCTGTGGTTGTTCGCCAGTGCGGACCTGATCGGCCCGTTCACCGCACCGCTGGACGACCGTAAGGCTGCGACGGCGTTGTTGGCATTGGCTTTTCGGGTGGCGCCGCTGGTCGATCCAGGCCGTTGGCTCAGCGATGCGGACCGCCGCGACGAGGCGGTGCGCACCTTCCTGCTGTGGAACGGCCTGCTGGCGCACGGCGAGGACACCGGGCAGGCCCGATCACTGTTCGAGATGCGCGATTCGGTGCGGCGCGAGGGCGCATTGGCGCAGGCATTGGCCGATCACGAACACCGCATGGCCGTACAACGCCGCCTGGCCGACGCCAAGGCGAAAGAAGCTGCGGCACGGTACAACAGTGAGTGACGATCCGCTAGGGCTTCAGGACTATGTTCCGTTCGGCCAGGTGGCGCTGACCGATGAGCAGCGCTGGCCCGGCCTGTCGGTGGCCGGGCGCGAGCGACTGGCCGCCCTGGAACAGCACCCGCACGCACCGGCCTGGCGCCACCGGGTCGGGCACCGGCTCACCCCCGCCGAGCAACAAGCCGCCACCCGCCAACTTCCCCTTGATGATTGGCTTCCGCAACATCTCACGCTGGCCCGCACCCTGCCCGCCTATCGCCGCCACACCGGCCCGCTGGACAGTCTCACCGACTTTCCGCTGATCGGGCGCGAAGACCTCGTCGACGACATCGCGGCGTTCGTCCCGCCCGGCGCCGACCTCGGCCGGATGCTGCACGGCACGAGTTCGGGCAGTACCGGTGCCGCCCTGGTGATGCCCGACGATCCGGACGAGTTGGCTCGCGGATTTCATTGGCTGCGCGGGCTGGTGGGCGCCCACTGGGAGCCGATGGACCATCGGGTGGCTTTGGTGCAGACGGTGTTCCAGCGGCAGGCCTTCACCTACACCTCGGTGATCCCGGGCTTCGACGAGGCGTTGATGGCCCGGCTGAATCTGCATCCGGCCGCCTGGGCAGGTGGGGCCACGCAGCGCGACGCGTATCTGCGGGATACCGATCCGCAGGTGATCAGCGGCACTCCCACGTCGTTGGAGGTGCTGCTCGATCCCGGCCTTGCCGCCGTATTGCGGCCGCTGGCGCTGATCTCCGGGGCGATGACACTGACGGCGCCCTTGCGCCGGGCGCTCGAGGCGGTTTACGACTGTCCGGTCCTGGACGTCTACGGTCTGCACGAGACCCGACCCATCGCGGTGAGCGACGACGGCGGACCGTTCGTGGTGGCCGAACGCCGCGTGCATGTCGAGGTGCTGGCCGGTGAGGTCGTGGTGACATGCGGAGAGAACCAGTTTCTGCCACTGGTGCGCTACCGCACGGGCGACTACGCGCGGCTGGTCAGCCATCGCGGCCGGCCCGCTCTCACCGATCTGGAGGGAAGGGAGGCAACGGTTTTCGTGTCGGCGACGGGCGTCGTGGTGCCGTGTGTCGACCTCACCCAACAGCTGCAGGCGGCCGGAGCCCGCGGGTGGAGCGTCGACCAGGACGCCCACGGTCGCGTCTCGGCGGTGGTCGCGTCCGGCGACCAGCACCGGGTGACCGAGGCACTGAGGCTACTGCTGGGGCATCCGGTCGAAGTCACGCAAGTGAGGACGCTGGCCGAACTCGGGCCCGGCAAGCCGCGCCGCTATTCCTCGGCTATCGCGCCGACGCAACGATGAGTTCCACGGCTTCGGCCACGCTGTCGGTGCAGTGGAGCAGGGCGAACTCGGATTCATCGATCTTGCCGCCGGGCAAAACGGTGTTCCGAATCCAGTCGATCAGGCCCGACCAATAGTCGACACCCAGCAGGATGATCGGAAACTCGGTGACCTTGTGGGTCTGCACCAGGGTCAACGCCTCGAACAGTTCGTCGAGAGTGCCGAATCCGCCCGGCAGGCACACGAAGGCCTGGGCATATTTGACGAACATGGTCTTGCGGACGAAGAAGTAGCGGAAGTTGATGCCGAGATCCACCCAGTGGTTGAGGCGCTGCTCGAAGGGCAGTTCGATACCGAGTCCCACGGAGTAGCCGCCGGACTCGCTGGCGCCGCGGTTGACCGCCTCCATCGAACCCGGACCGCCCCCGGTGATCACCGCGTAGCCCGCCCGCACCAGCGCGATACCCAGTTCCTCGCCCAGCCGGTACTCGGGCGAATGTGGTTCCGTGCGAGCGGACCCGAAAACCGTCACCGCCCTCGGCATTTCGGCGAGGGCGTCGAAACCGTCGACGAACTCACCCTGGATGCGCATCACGCGCCACGGATCGGTGTGCACCCAATCGGTGAGGCCGCGCCGGTCCAGCAGCCGCTGATCAGCGGTCGTGGTGGCACAGCGGTCACGGCGCAGTTGCACCGAACCGCTGATCTGAGGCTGGCTGTCGTCGTTCTCTGTCATGCGGGCTTCACGCCCACGGTGATGGCGTCGGAGATCGGCGTCCATACCGGCCGGCGTACCCGATGTTGTTCGGCGACGGTGAATCCGGCCGCCTCGAACAGCGCGCGCATCTCCTGCTCGGTGGGACTGTGCGCGGGTGCGCCCAGGTCGGCCGACAACGCATGCAGCGGCAGGAAGGTGCGGCGCGGGCTCATCGTCGCCACCGCCACCATCCCCCCGGGCGCCAGCACCCGGTAGAACTCCGCGAGCGCGGCGGGCTGGTCGAAGAAATGGAAAGCCGAGGTAGTCACCACCGCGTCCAGGAAGCCGTCCTGGAAGGGCAGCTCCTCGGCGGGGGCAGACTTCCACCGCACGCGGTCTGAGCGCTTGCGCGCCTGGGCGAGCATGCCGTCGGACATGTCCAGGCCGTAGACCTCATCGGGGAGGAGTTCACGCTGGATGCGGTCGGCCAGGATGCCGGTACCGCAGGCGATGTCGGCAATCGCACGGGCACCGCGCTCCTGCAGTTGGGCGATCACCTCGTCCTGGGCGGGCCGGTACACCCACCGCTGGAGACAACCCTGGTCATAGGCCGGTGCGGCAAAACTCCAGAAGCGCGTGATGGCGTCGTTGAATCCGCGGCGCTGTGTGGTGGTCACGAGCCCGAGTGTAGGTCGGCTATGACGGCTTCCCCGCGCAGTAGACCCGCGCCGGTTCGGGGAAGGCCACCGCGCGTGAGCCGGAACCGCAGACAGCGGGGTCGGTTGAACCGTCAACCCGCTGGACGATCTTGATGACAGCGTTCGGGTCGGAGCATTCCACCAGGGAGGCGAGTTTGTCGTCGAGGTTGAAGCACTCGCCTTCCTCGAAGTTGAGGATGAAACAGTAGGTGCGAGAGTCGTCCATGAGCACGGAGTAGTCAGAGTCGGCCCGTTTGCCGTCCGGGCAGGTTGCGGATCCGCCACCTTTGGACACCAACTCGTAAATAGCATCCGGGTTGCTGCAGCCGGACGGGGTGAGGTCCATGCCCGCCGTGGCGTACTGATCGCTGGTGATGCACTCCCCCACCGCCAAGTCACCTGAGGCCCCGGACTGCGAGGACCCGGAATTTGAGCTCGTGCTCGGCACCGCACTCGAACTCGACGCGGAACTGGAATTCGACTCAGATCTCGAGGTCGACTCCGACGTGCGGGTGGCCATCCGCCCGGCCAATCCCAACAGGCCGAGCACCAGCAGAATCGCACCGATCACGATCAATGCCGTGCCCGACTTCTTGAGTGGCGCGCCGTAGGCTTGTGGCGGGACCGGCGGATAGCCGGGCTGCTGCGGGTAACCGGGCTGGTAACCCTGCTGCGGATAGCTCGGCGGATAACCCGGCTGCTGGTAACCCTGCGGATACCCCGGCTGCGGGTAGCCCTGGGGGTACCCCGGCTGCGGATAGCTCGGCGGGTACCCGGACTGGCCGCTCGACTTCGACTGAGACGACGAACGCCGAACCAGGCCGAGGATGAGCAGCAGCAGCCCCAACCCCGGAATGAACAGCGTGCCGATGACGTAGCCCGCGGATTCTGCGGCGCTTCCGGCGGCGGCCAGTGTCTGAGCAACCATGGCGGCGAGTATCCCATGAGGCGACCGGAAATCGGTTTGCTGACCGGCTGCTGAGGCTGCTCAGGCCGCGTTGTCGGCTCCCGCCTCCGTCCCATAGCGGCCCGCGCTGAACATCGACGCCACCGCACCGATCACCATCATCACGGCCGCGGCGGTGAACACCACCGTCAGGCCGGAATGGAACGGCTCGGTGATCAGCTGCGGGAAGAACGTCTGTCCGGTGATCACGTCCGCGTTCACTCCTGGCTGGTGTAGAGCGTCGTAGGGCGCGAGCAGTTCGGCCATCGGGTTGTAGCCCAGGAAGGCGGCGAACAGGCTGCCGACCGGGGGCAGGTTGGCCACATCGTGGGCGACCGAGGCCGAAACACCTTGCTGCGTCAGGCCGGTGGTCAGCGCCGCAGGCAGTGTGTTGGCCAGCCCGACGATCATCAGCGAGAAGAAGATGCCGATCGACAGCGAGTTGCCCGCGTTGAAGAACGTGGACCGCACGCCGGAGGCCGCACCGCGCTGATCGGCCGGCACGCTCGACATGATGGCTGCCGTGTTGGGGGCGGTGAAGATGCCGCCGCCCAGTCCGTTGAGGAACACCAGGATCGCGAACACCCAGTAATCGAAGTTGACCGGGATCATCAGCAGCGCCACGAAGGTGGCAGCCATCAGCAGCATGCCGCCGACGGTCAGCGGCCGCGCACCGATGCGATCGGAGAGCGACCCGGCGATCGGCGCGGCGACCAGGAACCCGACGGTGACCGGTAGCAGGTAGATGCCGGCCCACAGCGGGGTGGATTCGAAGCTGTAACCGTGCAGGGGCAGCCAGATGCCCTGCAACCAGATGATGAGCATGAATTGCAGCCCGCCGCGGCCCACCGAGGACATCAGCCCCGCGAGGTTGCCCATCCCGAACGCCGCCGATTTGAACAACCGGATGTCGACCATCGGCGACGACACCTTCAACTCGACGATGCAGAACGCCACCAACAGCAGCAGGCCCACCGCGATGGAGCCCAGAACCCACGGGCTGGTCCAGCCGGTGGTCGAGTCACCGTAGGGCTGGATGCCGTAGGTGATGCCGATCAACAGGACCGTAAGGCCGAGTCCGAACGTCAGCGTGCCGGCCCAGTCGAGCCGTCCGGCGGTGCGGACACCCAGTTCCTTGAGTGAGCGGTAGCTCCAGATCATGCCGAGGATCCCGATCGGCACACCCACCCAGAACACGGCCTTCCAGTGCCATTCGGACAGGAAGCCGCCGATCAGCAGTCCTAGGAATGACCCGGCAACGGCGGCCACCATGTTGGTGCCCAGTGCCATGCCGCGCTGGTTGGCGGGGAAGGCATCCGTGAGGATGGCCGACGACGACGCCATCAGCATGGCGCCGCCGACGCCCTGGACCACGCGCCAGGCGATCAGCCACACCGCACCGCCACCGAGCTGGAACGGGTCGAAGGACAGCGCGATCGCGGCAACGGTGAAGACCACGAAACCGAGGTTGTAGATGCGCACCCGGCCGTACATGTCGCCGAGGCGCCCGAACGGTACGACGAGCACCGCGGTCACCACGAGGTAGCCCATCAGCATCCACAGCAGGTAGCTGACATTGCCGGGGGCGAGAGGGTTCAACCCTATGCCGCGGAAGATCGCCGGCAGCGAGATCAACACGATCGACGCGTTGATGGAGGCCAGCAGGATGCCCAACGTCGTGTTGGACAGCACCACCCACTTGTAGAACGGGTGGTCGTGATCCATCCGTTTGCGCCGGTCGGCGGTCTCGGCCTCGGCGGTGTCGCCCGCGCCTGGCGGGCTGCTGAGTTCAGCGTCAGTCGTCATCTCGTGTTCGCATCTCGTATCGCGTCAAGGGCTATATCCAGGGCCAGCGGTCGACCCGAAACATGCAAAACACATATATTAGCTATGCAAATCAAGACTGGGCAACTCCTGAACTTCGCGGATCCGGGCCACCGGCGGCGGATTTCGACATGAGGGTCACGCAACGTCGCCGGATACAACCCTGGCGAGAAGGCGACGTGATCCCCCCTGACAACTTCCTGAGAGTGCGCATCCGGTTCCCCCGACCCCTACGACTGCGCTAGGTTGGGCCCTGCAAACCACACACGCGGGAGTGCGCACGAGCGCACTGAGAGGACGGGTACGCCCGTCGACCGTACGAACCTGACCGGGTAATGCCGGCGTAGGGAGATGAAATGAGCAGTTTTGTTGTCGACCCATCCGTGACCACCGGTCCGATCACCGGAAGCACCAAGGTCTATCGCGAGATCAACCATGACGGCACGACCATGCGCGTGCCGTTTCGCCGGGTGAACCTCACCAATGGGGAACATCTGGACCTGTACGACACCTCAGGCCCCTACACCGACGACGACGCGGTGATCGACCTGAACTCCGGCCTGCCGTCACGGCCCGGCATGCACAAAGACCGCGGCACCCAGTTGCAGCGGGCCCGCGCCGGGGAGATCACTGCCGAGATGGCGTATATCGCTGAACGCGAAGGCGTTTCACCTGAGCTGGTGCGCGACGAGGTAGCTCGGGGCCGGGCGGTCATCCCGGCCAATCACAACCACCCCGAGGCCGAGCCGATGATCATCGGCAAGGCGTTCGGAGTGAAAGTCAATGCCAATATCGGCAATTCGGCTGTCACGTCCTCGATCGGGGAGGAGGTCGACAAGATGGTGTGGGCCACCCGATGGGGTGCCGACACCATCATGGACCTGTCGACCGGGAAGGACATCCACCAGACGCGGGAGTGGATTCTGCGCAACTCCCCGGTTCCGGTCGGGACCGTGCCGATCTACCAGGCGCTGGAGAAGGTCAACGGCGACCCGACCAAGTTGACGTGGGAGATGTACCGCGACACCGTGATCGAGCAGTGCGAGCAGGGTGTCGACTACATGACCGTCCATGCTGGCGTGCTGTTGCGCTACATCCCGCTGACGGTCAAGCGCGTCACCGGCATCGTGTCCCGGGGCGGATCGATCATGGCGGCCTGGTGCCTGGCACACCACACCGAGTCGTTCCTGTACACCCGGTTCGAGGAACTGTGCGAGATCCTGGCCCGCTACGACGTGACCTTCTCGCTGGGCGACGGGCTGCGACCCGGGTCGATCGCCGACGCCAACGACGAGGCCCAGTTCGCCGAGCTGCGCACTCTGGGTGAGCTCACCAAGATCGCGAAATCCCATGGCGTGCAGGTGATGATCGAAGGACCGGGCCACGTTCCGATGCACAAGATCGTCGAGAACGTGCGGCTCGAAGAGGAGTGGTGCGAGGAAGCACCGTTCTACACCCTCGGCCCGCTGGCCACCGATATCGCTCCGGCCTACGACCACATCACGTCGGCGATCGGGGCGGCCATCATCGCCCAGGCCGGTACCGCGATGCTGTGCTACGTCACCCCGAAGGAGCACCTGGGCCTCCCGGACCGAAAGGACGTCAAGGACGGCGTCATCGCCTACAAGATCGCCGCCCACGCCGGCGACCTCGCGAAGGGGCACCCACGCGCCCAGCAGCGCGACGACGCACTCTCCAAGGCGCGCTTCGAGTTCCGCTGGCACGACCAGTTCGCGCTGTCGCTGGATCCCGACACCGCGCGTGAGTTCCACGACGAGACGCTGCCCGCCGAACCAGCCAAGACCGCGCACTTCTGCTCGATGTGTGGTCCCAAGTTCTGCTCGATGCGCATCACGCAGGACATCCGTGATGCCTACCCTGACGGGGTGGCCCCGGAGGATATCGAGCGCGGCATGGCCGAGAAATCGCAGGAGTTCGCCGACCATGGCAACCGCGTCTATCTACCCTTGACCACGTGAGGCCGAAGTGAACTTCTTGCCGTTGACCCCTGCGGGTGAGACCCCGCTGCGGGTGATGACCATCGCCGGGTCCGATTCCGGCGGTGGTGCCGGGATCCAGGCCGACATGCGGACCTTCGCCATGCTCGGCCTGCACGGCTGTGTCGCGCTTACGGCTGTGACGGTGCAGAACTCAGTGGGTGTCAAGGGTTTTCACGAGGTTCCGCTCGACGTGGTGGCCGGTCAGATCTCGGCCGTGACCTCGGATATCGGGATCCAGGCCGCGAAGACTGGCATGTTGGCGTCCTCGGAGATCATCGCCACCATCGCCGAGACCTGGCGGACAGAGGGGCTGGGAGCGGTCCCCCTGGTCGTCGACCCGGTGTGCGCCTCGATGCACGGTGATCCACTGTTGCACCACAGCGCCCTCGACGCGCTGCGCACCGAGCTGTTCCCGCTGGCCACGCTGGTCACCCCGAACCTCGACGAGGTCCGGTTGCTCGTCGACATCGAGGTCGTCGACGACGCCTCGCAGCGGGACGCGGCGCGCGCACTGCACGCGCTCGGTCCGCAGTGGGCACTGGTCAAGGGCGGGCACCTGCGCTCGTCGTCGGCCAGTCCGGATCTGCTGTTCGACGGCACGGAGTTCCACGAGTTCGCGGCGCCGCGGATCGATACCGGCAACGACCACGGAGCCGGCGATACCTTGGCCGCGGCGACGGCTTGTGCTCTGGCACATGGCTATTCGGTTCCGCAGGCAGTGGAGTTCGGCAAGGCCTGGGTGACCGAATGCATTCGGGCCAACTATCCGCTGGGCCACGGCCACGGCCCGGTGAACGCCTTGTTCCGGTTGCAGTCGTGAACCTCGACGCGATCGCCGGCGTCGCCCACGAACCCGAGGCCACCCCGACGGGCGTCGTGGTGCTCACGCATGGCGCAGGGGGCAACCGGGATTCGGCGATGCTGGTCAAGGTCTGCGACGAATGGGCGTCGCGGGGCTGGCTGGCCGTCCGCTACAACCTGCCCTACCGCCGGCGCAGGCCCAAGGGACCACCGTCGGGATCGGCGGCGGGAGACCAGGAGGGCATCGCCGAGGCGATCGCACTGGCCCGCAGCCTCACCGATGGACCGGTGATCGCGGGTGGGCATTCCTACGGCGGGCGGATGACCTCGATGGTCGCGGCCACCGGGACTGGGCCGGACGCGCTGACTCTGTTTTCCTACCCACTGCATCCGCCGGGTAAGCCGGAACGCGCGCGCACCGAGCATCTCCCCGACATCACGATGCCGACGGTATTCACCCATGGCACCTCCGACCCGTTCGGCACCATCGACGAGCTCACCGCGGCGGCGGCGTTGGTGGCCGGCCCCACCGAAGTCGTCGTCATCGAAGGCGCCCGCCACGACCTCGGATCCAAACGCCTGAACGTGCCCGCCCTCGCAGTGGATGCGGCGCTGCGGGCAGTCGATATCGTCGAACCATGACCTACCCGCCCGGCCCCACTGGTCGCCCTGCCCCACAGGGCTCGCCCGGTCACCACTACCCGCCACCGCCGCCGCAGCCGTATTCCACCGGCCCCGACCAGTTCTCGACGCCACCGAGGAAATCCCCTGCGCTCAAGTGGGTGCTGCTGGGTGTCGTGGTTCTGGTCGCGCTCGTGGTCGCCGCCGGCGCAGTGTTCTACCTGGCTCGGGACCGGGGCGCCACCGAAGCCAGCCAGGTTCGGTCGGGCGATTGTCTGGCCGACATTCCCGACAGCAGCCGGGTGTTGTACGTCAAGTCGGTGAGTTGCGATCAGCCGCACAAGGGTGAGGTGTTCGCGGTGCTGCCGCTGCCCGAGGGGAATTTCCCGGGCGACGCGGCAGTCGTGAAGTACGCCGACAAGTGCGCTCCGGCACTGGCCGATTACGCCCCCGACGCCAACTCGGAATCCGGGATCCAGCTGTTCGTCCTGTACCCGACCGCAGACTCCTGGCAACGCGGGGACCGTAGCGTGACGTGCATCGCTACCAGCAAAAACCCCCGCACCGGCAAAATAGGGTAACGCACTACTCTAGGCCGCCCAGACCGCGTGGTCAGACACTCGACCCATGGTCGAGATCGATACGCGGGCCGCAGCCACCCTGCCGCTCGCACCGCGAAATCCGCTGTCCTATCGGCAGACGATCAAGGCGATGCGGTCCTTCATCGAGGGGCATCAACGGCTCCGCGATGCCGGAGGGCCCATCAGCCGGATGGTGCTCGGTCCACGATGGCTGATCCCCCCGGTCCTGTTGGTCACGTCGCCGCAGGGAGCCCGCGATGTCCTGGGCCGCCGCGATTCGATCGCCGATCGCGGCACCGCCCTCAACATGGTCGAGCTACGCCGGCTGATGGGCGGCAACCTGCTGAACCTGCCGCACGAGCGCTGGCTGCCGCGACGGCGAACGCTGCAGCCAATGTTCACCAAGCAGAACGTGCCACGGTATGCGGGACACATGGCCGCCGCGGCGGATTCGATCGCCGGCGGGTGGCGCGACGGTACGACGGTCGATCTGGACGTTGCGTGCCGAGCGCTCACGCTGCGGGCGCTGGGCCGCTCGGTATTCGGCGTGGATCTCGACGAGAGCGCCGACGACGTGGGCCCCGCACTGCGTACCGCGTTGTCCTGGATTTCCGACCGGGCGGTCCGCCCGGTCAACTTCCCGCAGTGGGTGCCCACCGGCGGCCAACGTCGGGCCAGGGCGGCCAATGCCCGGCTACATGAGCTGGCCGCCGAGATCCTCGCCGCGGTGCGGGCTGATCCCGATCGGGAAGCACCGCTGGTGCGCGCGCTCATCGAGGCCCGTGACCCCGACACCGGCCGAGAGCTCGCCGACGACGAGATCTGCGATGAATTGGTGCTTTTCATGCTGGCCGGGCATGACACCACCTCGACAACGCTGTGTTACTCACTGTGGGCACTGGGCCGCGATCCCGAGTTGCAGTCCCGCCTGTACGACGAAGTCGCGGCGCTGGGCGATCGCACGCTGACGCCCGAGGATGTGCCGCACCTCGAACACACCGTGCGGGTGCTGCACGAGGCACTGCGGCTCTGCCCGCCCGGTGCCGGCACGCCTCGGATGCTCAACGAGGAGATGACCGTCGACGGCTACCGCGCCGAGGCCGGCACGATGGCGATGGTCAATTTCTATGTCATGCACCGCGACCCGGCGCTGTGGGACGACCCGCTGACCTTCGACCCCGACCGCTTCAGCCCGGAACGTTCGGCAGGTAGAAACCGTTGGCAGTACCTGCCTTTCGGCGGTGGCCCGCGGTCCTGCGTGGGCGATCACTTCGCCATGCTGGAGGCCACCCTGGCGCTGGCGACCATCGTGCGGGCGGTCGCAGTGACCTCCCTGAACGACAGCTTCCCGGTGGATACCCCCTTCACCGTCATCGCCGCCGAGCCGATCCCGGCCCGGATCACCAGAAGGAGTACGCCATGAAATTCATCGTGCACTGGACTCAGTCGCAGGCGAACTACCGGGATGCGATCGAGAAGTTCAAGCAGACCGCCGGCGCGGTTCCGGAAGGCGCGACGATGCTTCACCGATGGTGGGGCATGAACGGCCAGGGCTTCGCCATCGTCGAAACGAACGACGCCAAGACCATGTTCGAGTCGGTCGCCGAGTGGAGCGAGTTTCTCACCTTCGACATCACCCCCTGTGTGGAAGACGCCGAGGCGGGAGAGGTGATCGCAAAGCTGTTCTGATCCCGACGCGGTGCCGTCGTTCCGCCTCTACCTTCGGTGACACAAAGCTAGGCTGACGTCACCACGAGTCGTCAACGGCGGAAGGTGGCATCTGTCTCATGAACGCTGGCCCAGGCAACTCTTGGCCCGCGTTGCGGGTATCCGATTGGGAGCCCACCCGCGACACCCTGCACATGTGGACTCAGATCGTCGGGAAGATCCGGCTGACACACTCACCACTGATCAACCATTGGTGGCAGGTGACCTTCTACGTGAGCCCGCGCGGTCTGACCACGTCGTCGATCCCGTACCGAAACCGGTTGTTCGACATGGAGTTCAACTTCATCGACCACCTGCTGGAGATCCGCACCAGCGACGGCGGATCCCGCACCGTCACGTTGAAGCCGAAATCGGTCGCCGAGTTCTACGACGAAACCTTCACCGCGCTGCGACAACTGGACATTGAAACGCGAATCTCGGCGAGCCCCAACGAGGTCGACCCGGCCATACCCTTTGCCGAAGATCACCAGCACGCCTCGTATGACCCCGAAGCCGCCAACTTGTTCTGGCGCCAACTGGTCCAGGCGCACCGGGTGATCACCGATTTCCGTTCGCATTTCATCGGCAAGGTCAGCCCTGTGCACTTCTTCTGGGGCTCGTTCGACCTGGCCTGCACCCGATTCTCCGGCCGGCCCGCGCCCGAGCACCCCGGCGGGGCGCCCAACTGCGCGGATTGGGTGATGGTGGAAGGCTATTCGCACGAGTTGAGCAGTTGCGGTTTCTGGCCGGGCGGCGGCGAGGAGGGCGCTTTCTACGCCTACGCCTATCCGGAGCCGGAAGGCTTCGCCGACTATCCCGTCGGCCCGGACGCAGCGTTCTACAGCGCGGACTTTCGGCAGTTCCTTCTCCCGTACGAAGCGGTGCGGACTGCCTCCGAACCCGACCGTGCCCTGCTAGATTTCCTGCAATCGACCTACGCCGCCGCAGCCGACCTTGCGGGCTGGGACCGGGCAGGTCTGGAATGCGATCCACAGCGCTGGTGACACGCACACGGAGACGGAGAACACCATGAAGCTCTGCATCGTCGGCAGCGTGGCTGTCGCGCTGATCGCCGGCGGGTTGATCACCTCAGCGCCACCGGCCGCCGCCGGCTGCCAGTACGGCGGGCCGGTGATCAGTAAATGCGACGGGCCCGTCCAACCCGACGGCACCTGGCAGCGCTGCATGGGAACCTGGGGCTATGTGCCCAGTGGCTTCAGCTCCCACCTGGTGCCGGTCAAGCGCTGCGATGTGATGGGGCCCGGCCACGAGATCGCTCCGTGGGACACCCCGTTCGCCGATCCGCCGACGCGCATCGACGACAACTGAGCCCTCGACAAAGTACCCAGTACCTGCGGTACTGTTTGCAGCATGAGCGCGGGGGAATTCGAGGCGGTGATCGTCGGCGCGGGATTCGCCGGCATCGGTGCCGCCATCCAGCTCAAACGGCTGGGCATCGAGAACTTCGTGATCCTGGATCGCGAGGATGATCTCGGCGGCACCTGGTACGTCAACCACTACCCCGGCCTGGCCGTCGACGTGCCGACCACGACCTACTCGTACTTCTTCGAACCGAACCCGAACTGGTCGAGGTTGTTCTCCACCGGCACCGAGATCAAGCGGTACGCCGACGACGTCGCCGACAAGTACGACGTGCGCCGCCACATCCGGTTCAACACGACCGTCGACGGCGCCCACTGGGACGAAGAGGCTTCACTCTGGCGAGTATCCGTAGCGGGTGGCGAGACCTTGAACGCACGCTTTCTCCTCACCGCCACCGGCTTCCTGTCGCAGCCCCACACGCCTGACATCCCCGGCATCGCCGACTTCACCGGCAAGGTCATCCACACCACCGACTGGGACGACGACTACCGGCCCGACGGCCGTCGTATCGCGATCATCGGCACCGGCGCCACTGCCGTTCAGCTCATCCCAGAGCTGGCTCGCAAGGCTGCTGACCTGACGGTGTACCAGCGCACCCCGATCTGGGTCGTGCCCAAGATCGACCTGAAGTTCTCCGCTGGGGTCAAGGCCCTGTTCGCCAAGGTCCCGCTGACCCAGCGGGCCGTGCGTGCCGTCACCGACGCCATCTACGCGTTCATGGTCGACACGGCCGTGCTCAAGCACCGGTACTTCCGGCGGTTCAACATCGCCGCGGCCGACCTGGCCAAACTGCACCGGTTCGCCTCGATCCGCGACCCCGAATTGCGCCGCAAGCTGACCCCTGACTACGACTTCGGCTGCAAGCGCCCGACGTTCTCCAATGGCTACTACCGCGCCTTCACCAAGCCGAATGTGCACCTGCAGGCCGACGGCATCGAACGCATCGATGCCCGGGGCATCGTCAACGCCGACGGCACCCGGACCGACATCGACACCCTGGTGCTGGCGACGGGGTTCGATCTGTGGGAGGCCAACTTCCCTGCCATCGAGGTGATCGGGCGTGATGGCCGCAACCTCGGCAAGTGGTGGCGGGAAACCCGGTTCCAGGCTTACCAGGGTGTATCGATGCCGTACTTCCCGAACTACTTGAGCCTGGCCAGTCCGTACGCGTTCCTGGGTCTGAACTTCTTCAACACCATGGAGTATCAGATGCATCTGATGGACCGGTTGTTCGGCGAACTCCGGCGCCGGAAGGCGACGACGTTCGAGGTCACCGAACAGGCCAACGCGCGCTATCTGGACCGGATGACGGAGTTGCTGGGTGACTCGTTGTTCACCCTCGGCAACTGCGCATCGGCACGGTCGTACTATTTCAATCCGAGTGGCGAGGCAACGCTGCTCCGACCGATGACGACCCGCCGGGCCGTCACGGAAGCTTCACGATTCCCGTTGAGCGACTACACATTTGCCTGATCAGAGAGGATCACACATGGCAGAGGGCAAGAACTCCAAGCTGGTCAAGCTCGTCGGCCTCAGCGTGGCCGGCGCCGGCGTCTCACATTTTGTGAAGCCGCAGCTGTTCGAGTCGATCACCAAGCCGGCGTTCCCCAAGGACACGCAGAAGCACATCTACACCAACGGTGGTATCGAGACCGCGATCGGCCTGGGCCTCCTGCTCCCCAAGACGCGCAAGCTGGCCACCATCGGCACGCTCGGCTACGTGGCCTACCTGGCCGGCAACGCCGTGCGTAACCGGTAACGGCCCAGCAGCGTCATATCGACCATGACCGCGACGACGGCTCGGGCCTGCTCCGAATTCTGATAATTCATGAGCCGGCCCAAGTCGATCACCAACGCCATCGCCGCATGAACGGCGAAGCGTGCCTGACCCGCACTCCACCGCGGACGTACCGGCATGACCACCTCGACCCACGATTCCACCGCCGCCCGCTGAAGGTCGCGCAGGATCTTCTGGTCGGCGGGCGTCATGTTGAGGCGTTCGGTGTAGTAGACGTAGTCGAGTTCGGGGTGGTCGAACGAGCGGGCCACGTAGTCGTCGATGAGCGCGCCCAGAGCCTGCTCGGGATCCGTTGCCGCGCTGAGCACCTCGGCCATGTCGGAAGACAACCGGTCGGCGGCGCGACGGAACCCGGCGGCCAGGATGTCGGACTTGCCGGAGAAGTACCGGTAGATCCCCGAGGCGGGCATGCCGACCGCGGCGGCGATGTCCTCCATGGTGGTGTCGCGGTAGCCGTTCTGATTGAACAGGCGCATCGATTCGGTCAGCAGCGCTTCGTATTTCGTCGTGCTCACGACGGGTGGCGGTGTCACCGCGGGGCCGGTCGCGTTGGGAACCTCCGGCAACTCGGCGGCCAGCACGGTGTCGCAGATGTCGGCGAGCAGTGTGCGGATCTGACCGGCGGGCAGCTTGGATCGGTGGTCGACGACGCTGCCGATCACGCCGAGCACCGCAGTCGACAGGGTCCAGCGGGCGTGCGAACTCAGCTCCGGCCGCAACTCCATCAGCGGCCGGTGAATCCGTCGGTGCACGGTGCGCACCTGCGCGTCCAGGGTGCTCTGGTCGTCGCCGCGCAGATAACGCGCCTCCCAGCGGTACAGCCCGCCGGATTCGCGATTGACCAAGGCGGTGTCGCTGAGCGCGGCGACGATGAGACGCAACCGCTCCCGCGGATCCCCGTCGGCCTCGTCTGCGAACGCGGTACCGTCGACCAGTTGCTGGCTGAGGTTGAGCACGGCGTCGCGGAACAATTCGTACTTGCTCGAATAGTGCCGGTACAACGCGGCCGCGGAGATCCCGACCCGCGAAGCGATGGCCTCCATGCTGACGCCGTGATAGCCCAGCGCGCTGAAAGACTCCGCCGAGGCCCGCGCTATCTGCGCCTTTCGGTCTTTGGGTCGACGCCGCACAACACTGGCACCACTGTCGATCGACCGGGGCGAGATGCGCGCCATTCCGTCACCATAACGGACCGAAGTGCCGGGTCAAAATGGTAATCCGGCAGAGAATAGGCGTTAACATAGACGGCGTTGAGGCCGGATGGGGGTCGCGTGTTTGCCAAGTTGCGGAGGTTGCTGGCCTACCGCGTCGCACTCGGCGAACTCATCGTCGTCGCTGTCGTGCTGGGAGTGCCGTATCTGTTGATCGGCACGGTCTGGTCCGGCACGCACACCGATCACCTGCCCTCGATGGGCAGCCTCGACGCCGTGGTGTCTTTTCTCGGGTCGATCGTCTCGTGGCCGGTGCTGTTGTTCACCGACGTCTGCATGACCTGAAGGGGGAAGAGAAGTGAGTTTTCGCGCCGTCTACATCGGAATCGCCGGGGCCGTGGTGTTGGGAATCGGGCTGTATCTACTGAGCCTGCCGGTCTACCTCGACGACTTCGATCAGTTCGGAATGCAGATCCCCTGCGGCTCCGGTTATTCGACCCACCTGGTGCAGGCCAACGCCGCCGGCCAGGAGTACGCGGACACGTGCGGGTCGGCTGTGCTGACACGCAGGCTGTGGACCATCCCGATCGTCGCAGTCGGGGCCCTGGCCCTGATCGCGGTGCTGTTCCGGGCCGCCACATCCTCTGCGCACGAGACGCTGCTGCCCAAGAACGACTCGCACTAGTTGCGCACGCGGCTGCACTTGTCGGTGGTCGAATGTATGTTCGATTCATGGAGGCGGGTGCGGTCCAGGCGGTAGCGGGGTTACGCGCGGCTTTCGACGCGTTCGCCGGGTGTGATTTGGCTTCGTTGACCCGGTCTGAGCTGGTGGCGGTGCTCGACGAGTACGAGGAACTGCTGTGTCAGATGCCCTCGCCGATGCATCGGCTGCTCGCGCAGTTGCAGGCCGCAGCCACCTCGCAGGAGTTGGGTGCCAAATCCTGGAATGAGGTGCTGCGGATCCGGTGGCGGCTGTCGACCGCTGAGGCCGGCCGGCGATTGGGTGAGGCCGCCGAGTTGGGGCCGCGCCGTTCGTTGACCGGGGACCCGTTGCCTGCGGTGTTGCCGGTGGTGGCTGCCGCGCAAGGTGCGGGGTTGATCACCGCCGATCACGTCAAGGTGTTGCGTGATGCGGTGCACCGGCTACCGGGATTCGTCGACCAGGTGACCCGCGAGCAGTTCGAAGCCGACCTGGTGCGGGTCGCGGTCGGGGTGGGTCCCAAAGAACTCAAAGACACCGCCGAGTTGCGCCTGTTCCTGCTCGATCAGGACGGCCCCGCACCTGATGACACCGAACGGGCCCGCAAACGCGGGGTCAGTGTCGGCAAGCAGGGCCGTGATGCCATGACCGCGTTGACGGCGAACCTGACCCCGGAGGCGGCTGCGGTGTGGGAGGTGCTGTTCGCCAAGTTCGCCGCGCCCGGGATGTGCAACCCCGACGACGAGCAGCCCTGCACGTCGGGCACCCCCACCCAGGCCCAGATCGACAATGATCAGCGCAGTTTGGCTCAGCGTCAGCACGACGCGCTGATCGTGATCGGGCGGATCGCGTTGATGACGGATCTGGGTCAGCTCAACGGGTTACCGGTGTCGATCATCGTGCGTACCACCTTGCAAGACCTGGAATCGCGTGCCGGGATCGGGGTCAGCGGGGGTGGGACGAAGGTGCCCATCCGCGACGTCATCCGCATGGGTGCTCATGCCAGTCATTACTTGGCGGTGTTCGATCGGGCCACGGGGGCGGCGTTGAACTATTTTCGGGCTCGGCGTGTCGCCAGCCCGGCTCAACGCATCATGCTCGTCGCCCGCGACGGGGGCTGCACCAAACCGGGCTGCACCGTGGGGGCCTATGGCTGTCAAGCCCATCACGGTGAGGCTGACTGGGCTGCCGGCGGGAACACCAATGTCGACGTGATGGCGCTGGCCTGTGGGCCCGACAATCGGCTGGTCGATGACGACGGGGGTTACACCACCACTATCACCGCCGACGGTGTCGTGCAGTGGCACCCACCGCCAGAGCTGGATCACGGCCAGAACCGCATCAACTACCTTCACCGCCCCGAACTGCTGCTCACCCCACCCGGGAATCAGCCGGAGCGTGAGCCCGACCCCGACCTCACGCCCGAACCCGACCTGACACAGCCACAGCCACAGCCACCGGATCTCACCCGCGAGCCCGAACCCGAGCACTACCCCGAGCGGGACCTGGACTGGGACCCGCAGTGGGACCGGCAGTGGAATCCCGACTGGGACCGGCAGTGGGACAACGACTTCGACCCACCCCCACCCCACCCGGACTACCTCTGGGACACAGACCCGTTCACCACAGACCCGTCACACCCAGACCTGTCCGCGCCCGAACCGGCCCACCCCCGACTCCCACCCGCCTGGGACCTACTCGACCACCCCGACCCATGGCAACGCATCGACAACCACCGCACCACCGGAGGCAAGGCAGTACGCGGACCTTAGCTAGGCATTACATCCGGGGCCGTCGAGTTGGTCCCTAGATCGGGTTGAACGACGAGATCAGCCAACCCCCATCGATTTTCGTGAGCCCGACCTTCACAGCGCTGGCGGCCTGTGCCGGTTCGGGGTTGTCGCGGCTGGTTGTCGCCTGGTTCAGATAGACCAACACCTCCGCAGTGTCGGACTGCACGGTGATCGGAGCAGCGCGAACAACCGACGCAGTGGCGCGGATGTCCTTCTCCTTGGCCGCCGGCGCGACGAACTTGTTGGCGAACCCGCTGTAGTAATCCAGGAAGTCACCGGTCAGTTTGGATTTCGCCGTAGCGAAGTCCTGATCCAAACTGTCTGGCGCATAGGACAACAGCGCCACTGAACCTTCAGAGGCCGCATCGACCACCGTCGCAGACGCTGCGACACTCCCATGGTCGGCGCGGTACACGCCGAAATAGAGCGCTGCCGCCGAGCTCGCCGAGGCCAGCAGTAGGCAGACGACGGCGATCGGTCGCCACCGCCGGGCAACGCGATGGATCCACCGCTCCTGATCCTGTGGAGCCTCCTCGAGGCTCGCGTCGACTTCGGCGGCCTGCGGCTCCTCGGGGATTGATTCGGTCTCCGAAGGGATTTCGACGTCAGGTTCGGTACCGGTACTTGGTTCTGCTGTGCTGGTATTCACGGGACGAACTCCACCTTCGACATCTTGATCTGTCCCCCGTCTCGGACCATCGTGACGCTCAGCCGCCAGTTGCGCGGCTGCTGATTGGCGCCGGCCGAGTTGCTGACCGTGGTTGCGGTGCTGACGAGGACGACTGCGGAGTCCGCGTCCATCGACTGGACAGCGGTGGCCTTTGCCGTGGCCTTCGTCGTCGCCTTCGAATCCTGCGCGGCTCTCACCAGGTCCTCGGCCGACGATTCGATGTCCTCTTTGAACTGTCCGGTCGAGTTGTCGACGATCTGCTTGACGTTCTCCTCCGCCTTGGCACTGTCGATCGACATCAGGGTGACTGCGGCTTGCGAGGCCGCCGCCGAGAATTCCGCGCGGCGCTGCTGCTCACGGTCGGTCTGCTGGTGAAACCAGATCAGGTATCCGCTGGCTGCCAGCAACGCACCGCTGACAAGGATGGCGACACCGGCGAGCACCGTCGCGAGTTTCGGTCGCCATCTGCGTTTTTCGTCCGAAGCCGGTGGCTGGTCCTCAGTATCGTCCTCGTCCGAAGGGTGGGCCTGATCTGGCAACTCCGCGTCGTCATGCAGCGGTGAATCGTCGTCGCTCAGCGGCGAGTCGGTGTCGTCGACGTCATCGAGCACGGTCGGCTCAGTTTCCTCGTCGGGGCGGCTGAGTAACCGCATAGTGCACCTCCGGTTGGTCTCGGCCGCACGCTAATGCGGCCGGAACCGGCGCCGACGGCGGTGTCCCACCCAGCGGACAAATCCGTTCTGACGAAATCACCAATTCCGCAATGAGCACAACGCGCCTTTGGGGCCGGCAGCGCGGTGGACGACGATCCCGTCGACGGCCAGCTCACAACGCAGAGTCTGGCTGGGTTGCGGAGCCAAGCCGGCCGTGGTGACGGTAACCATGGCCCATTTCATGGGGTCGGCGAGCATCGTCTCGCGAATCCAGGGCTTGCCGGGCTCAAGCGTCAGATCGTCCCTAGGACTGAACTCGTAGGGATTGTGGCTGTAGTCGGCCCACGTCGGCGGGTCGACCTCGCGGAAGTAGATGCCGACAGTCGTCGGCTGCTCCGCGGTCACCGTGTAGGTCACGTGGTGGGGCATCGGCTCCTCGTCGGCGTATGCCGGGGTCGCCACGGCCGTACCAGCACCCAGGCCGACCGCGAGAAGCGCGCTGACGGTGCCTGCGCGCCAACGCTTCAACACCGCGCGGTCCCGCGAATCACAGGTCACCACGAAGCCACCTGCTCGTTCCATCGCTCGACACACAGCTCAGGAACAGCCCGTCGGGCGCCTGTGCGACGGTGTTCTCGAAACCTGTGCATGGGGTGTTCTCCTCGCGAATACCTTTGAGCGGCGGCGACCGGAAGTAGCGCGGCTCGTAACGGCGCGGCGACCCACAGAACACCACCCGGCCCCAGGAGGTGGTGCCGAAGACGTAGTACGCGGTGTCCGAGCACGGCGCGCCGAGCACGACGCCACCGGTGATCCCGGGTACGCATGAGGGTTCACTGCAGCCGACAGGTTCTGCGCCCGCCGGCGACGGAGCGATCATCGTCGCCGCAACGAGCAGGCCTGCCGTGGCTACCACCGGTATTCGCACGTACGACACTGTGGCACGGCTGAATCCGGCCGCCAGCTCATGGCCCACTAGGTGGGACATTGTCCGTCAGAAGACGGAAGAAGTTGCACAGTGAACACTGCCGCGGCGACCACCGGTGGCCGGCGTACAGAGGAGTTTGGTCATGCGGGTGTCGACTGCGTTCATTGGGGCGGCGGTGCTCACCGCCACCGGGGTGGCCGGCTTGTGCAGCCCGGTTGCCGCGGCATCTCCGAGTTGGGGCCTCAACGGCACGTACACCGCCACGTCGAACGGCGAGTGGGCGAAAACGAATGACATCTTCCACGACGAGGCCAGCATTCGTGGTACCTGGACGATCTCCACGACGTGCAGTTATCCCAGCGAGTGCACCGGCACCGTCGACACCGACTGGGGATGGAGCGCGCCGATCTACAAGAAGAGCGGCGTCTGGTTCGTCAAGAAGACGGTCGACAACTGGCAACCGTGCGGGGACGGCACCGCTGGTCCCGGCCTGCAGGTATTCCGCTTCTTCCCCTCGAACGCGGACGCCACCGCAACCGATCCGGCGTCGACGACATTGCTGGGCGAGGACTCGACCACCGGCGTCAGCGGGTCGTGTGGCAGTAGCAGGGTCGTCTTCATCACGATGCCGTTCAAACTCGTGAAAACGGCCTGAACGGAGAGCTTCTCAGCTACTCGGTCAGGTAATGCCAAAGCCCCCGCAACGGATTCCATTGCGGGGGTTTTGACATTCACGGGCAATCAGGTGGTGAACAGGTCTTTCCACGTCGGGTCGCCGGTCGGCGGCACCAGATCGGTCTGCCGGTACACCTTGCCGTCCGGTGTGGCGTACCGCCCCGTGCGCGGATCGTAGGTGGCGATCGCAACCGACGGACCATGAGATCCATTGGGAGTGAACGCACTCGGTGCCATCATCGGCGCATCCGGGCTGGGCGGCACCGCATCTGCCGGCGGTGCGACAGGCGCCTCGACAGGCGCCTCGGCAGGCGCGGCAGGCGGCGGCATCGGGGTGCCCTCGACCGGTCCGTGGATGGCCCCGTCCCGATCGACCCGCGAATCCGGCGCTATGCCCTGTGCCAGCAGATTGGGATCGATCGGGTACGGGCCGAGCGGGTGCTGTCGCATCGCCAGTGGCTCGTAAGGCCGGTCGCTGTCGCAGATTTCGACGGTGGGGGCACGTTTTCCGGGTTTCCCCATGCACGGGTAGTTGCGCGCTCCGCGGACACCGATCGGCGAATCCTGCGGCAGTTTGCAGTACAACCCGTCGGGAGTGTCGATGTCGCTGGTGTCCTCCGGAGATCGCCAGGCCGACGGCGGTAGGAATCCGACGGTGCATGCAGGCGGATCTCCGATGTTGAGGGTGAAGTCTCCCAGCGACATTCCAACCGGGTTGTTCTTCGGCGCACCGTAGGACTGTGTAGAGGCCACGACCGGGGGCAGCAGCACCAGCAATTGCTCCAGCGAGGGGTGATAAGTCACCCCGACCTGACCCAGGCTGGTGAGGTTGGCGAGCAACAGAGGCAACGTGGGTTTGACTTGATTGAACAAGCGGGACGCTTCGTCCGCAGTTCCCGGCCCGTCCTTCAGCAGGGTGCGCACGTGCTGGTCGTCGTCGGCGACCTGCTTGGTTATTCCGGCCATGCTCCGGGCCCAGGTGCGGATCGCATCGACCGACTCGGCCTGCCCGTCCAGCAAGGGTGCACCGTCGTCGATGAGCGCCCGGGACTGATCGGAGGCGGCATTCGCCTCGTTGATCAGTCTCGACGAGGAGTCCAACAGCGCTCCCATGTCATTTCCAGTCCCGTTGAACGCCTTGAAGGTTTCGTCGAGCAGCGGGCTGATCTTGTCCTTGGGGATGCTGCCCATGAGTGAACTGACCTGATCGAGCATCGGCCCCACCGCTTGGGGAATCGACGTGCTGGATGCCGGGATGACCGACCCGTCGTGGAGGTACGGTCCCGAGTCGTTGCGGGGCTGCAGATCCACGTACTGCTCGCCCACTGCCGACACGCTGAGAACTGCGGCGTGCAGGTCCGCGGGCACCTTGGGTGACGTGTTCAGCGACAGCGTGGCCACCGCTCCGTCACGGGTGGGCCGCACCTCGGTGACCTTCCCCATCTGCACGCCGCGGTAAGTGACGTTCGAGAACTGGTACAGCCCACCAGTTCCGGGCAGTTGCAGGGTCACCGTCATCCGCCCGATTCCCAACAGGGTCGGTGCCTGCATGTACACGATGCCCATCAGAGCCATCCCGATCACCGACGCCACCGCGAAGATGACCAGCTGAATTCGCACGAAGCGGGTGAGCATCAGTTGCCACCTCCGTTCGGCGCTGCTGCAGGGTCGGAAGGCGGCGTTACGGCAGGCGGATCGGACTGCCCTTCGTCCGGAGCCGGGTCGACCAGCGGCGGCATCGTGGCCACTGCGGGTGGTGGTGGAGTCAGTGGCATGTTCAGGGGATCCTTGGTGTAGTTCGAGAACCAGGGATCGCCGGGCGCCGGCGTCAACGGCAGGCCCTCCTGGCCCCATCTGGTCCCCAGGAACAACCCTCTCTTCAGTCGCGGGACGGTGAAGTCGAAGGTGATGAACTGGTTGAGGTAGTCCCCGCGAATCGCCCGGTCGATGAAGTTCTGCGGATAGGGGAACGCCGGTGCGTAGGCCAACACCGTGCCCAGATTCGGACCGACATCGGCCAGTGCCTTCACCGTCGGTTCAAGGTTGCGCAGGTTGGTCAGCAGGTCGTCCCGCGTCGCATGGACAAGCTTGGTCGCGGTGTCGCTGAACTGACCGAACTTCTCCAAAGCCGTGGTGATGCGCGGGCGTTCCTTCACCAGGACGTCCAAGGCGGGAGGGATCCGTTGCAGCGCCGTGGTGATCACCTCTTGCTGTCCGGACAGCGTGCCCGCCAACCGGTTCAGTGCCGTGATCGAAGCGTTGATGTCGTCGCGCTGGTTGGCGAACATCCCGACAATGTCGTCGAGCCGGGTGAGTAGATCGCGAATCTGGTCTTCGCGGCCGCCCAGCGCAGCGTTGAATTCGGTGACCAGGTCGCCGATCTTGCCCAGACCACCGCCGTTGACGAGAACCGACAGCGACGACAGGGTCTGTTCGGTCGACGGATAGGTCGAAGTCTGGTCGAGCTCGAGCGTGGCGCCCGGCGACAGCCGTCCTGACGGCGACTGTCCCAGCGGGGGGTCGAGTGCGATGTGCATGGAGCCCAGCAGACTGGTCTGACCGACGGTGGCGACTGCGTTGGCCGGAACGACGACGTCGGGCTTGACCGAGACCTCCACGTCCGCGTGCCAGCCCTTCACCGCCATGCGAGAGACGCTGCCCACGATGACATCGCCGATCATGACAGGCGAATTAGCCTCCAGCGTACCAATATTGGCGAGCTCAACATGATAGGTCGTGGCGTCAGCCCCGCGTCCCACCGTGCCGGGCAGCGGCAGCGAATTCAGTCCGTGGAACGCACAGCCCGTCAGGGTCGCCGCCGCGCAGGCAGCTGTCACGGTCAGGCGCGTCAATGACCTCCGAGCGCTCATGGGGTGCCTCCTGGGGCAGGGGGTGCGGGGGGCGGAGCCATCTCGGCGGGTAGGAGCATGTCCCCCAACGACTTCGGAGCTTGTACCGGTGTGTCCGAGACGATCGGCGATCCGGGGTACGCCGCGGGTGAGGGGTTCGCGGGGAATCCGTTGGGTGCGTATGAGCCCGGCGGGCCCGGGGGCGCACCCCATCCCGCCGGCGGCGCCACGTCATTGGCACCGGTGAAGGCCGACACCGCCGGCGGTTGGTCCGCGTACGGCTGCGGACGCCCGCCGGCCCCACCAGGTGCGAGGTTGGGGTCGGTGTACACCAGGTTCTCCGCGCTCGGCGCCTTACGTAGGTAGGCGTTGAACGGCATCGGTAGGTAGTTGAAGTTGATCAACGACAGGGCCGGCCCGAGGTACTGGGCGCACAGCTTGGAGGATTCGGATGCCGTGGCGTTCTTCACCGCCGAGATCGCCGAGCAGACCACCGAAACCGGATCGGCGAAGTTCGACAGCGCGAAAGCACCGACGGCGGTCCCACTGTCGGGGTTGTAGATGTTGTAGCCGTTGGCGATCGCGTTGGGTGCCACGTGCAGGACGTTCTCCAGCTTGGCCTTGTTGTCCACCAGATTCTGGGTGACGTTGTTCAGCCGCTCCAGTTGCTCAGCGGTCTGATCGCGAGTGCCGGCGATGAACCGCCGGACGTTACCGACGGCGTCGGCCAGATTGGTCAGCGCACCGTCCAGATCGGAGCGGCTCCCGTCGACGACGCTGGTGACATTGGCGAGATGTCCCTGGAATTCCACGATCTGGGCATTGCTGTCCCGCAGCGCCGTCACGAAGACCTGCAGGTTCTTGATGGTGCCGACGAGATCGCCGCTCCCCTCGCCGAGGATCTTTGCGACACCGGACAACTGGCTGATCGCCTCGTGCAGTTTCTCGCCGTTGCCGTTCATGGCGGCGGCGGCGCTGTCGACGAAGCGGCTGAGAGACGTTGCCGATGCCCCGTTGATCGGCCCCAGGTCGCTCGCCAACCGCATCAGTTGGTCCTTGACCTGGTCCCACTCGACGGGCACGGCGGTGCGCTCGACACCGATCTGCGCGCCGTCGGCCATGGTCGGTCCGGAGTCCTCATAGGCCGGGGCCAGCTGGACATAGCGAGCGGCAACCAGGTTCTGCGCCATCAGGATCGCCTTGGCGTCGGCCGGAATTTTCACGCCGTGATCGACGGCGAGGGTGATCCGAGCCTGCCCGCCGACCGGTTCGATGCTCTCGATGGAGCCGACCTTGACGCCTGCCACACGGACCTCGTCACCCGGGTAGATCGCGGTGGCCGAGGTGAAGTACGCGGTGATGGTGGTCGGTTTGAAGGCGGTCTGTCGCACGATCACCACCGTGCCGGCCAGTGCCAGCGCGGCGAGCAGCACCAACATGGTGCGGCTGATCCGCTTGCGGTTGCGGGCGATCATCGACTGCCTCCAGGAATGCCGTTGTGGGGCCATGGGAATTCGGCGCGCGGGCCGGCATTGTCCGGCGGTTGTCCGGCATTCGTACCGCGCCGGAATCCGAAGGCGTAGTCGAGGAAGGGCTGAAGGGTCTGCGCCGGTAGGAGATTCCCGACGAAGGCGTTGTAGTACCAGCCGTTGTTCACTGATTCACCCTGGGTCACCTGGTATTTGGCGAGACCGGACAGCGCGCCCGCGATATTGTCGCGGTTCTTCTCCAGCATCGCCGTCACCGAGTTGAGCTGCTTGAGGGTGGGTGCGAGCTCTTCTTCGTTATCGTGGACGAGTCCGGAGAGCTGCTGGGACAGCGCGGAGGTGTTGGCCAGCAGGTTGACGATCGCGTACCGGCGTTGGTCGAGCACCCCGGTCAACGCGTTCGCGTCCAGCAGCAGCGTGTTGACCTGCTCGCTGCGCTTCGAGAGGATGCCGGTCACGTCGGCAGCGCTCTTGAGCAGGTTGGACAGCGACTCGTTGCGACTGTTCAGGGTTTCCGACAGCCGGGACAGACCCTCGAACGTCGGTCCCAGTTGCGGCGCCATGCGATCGATGGTGTCCGACAACGTATCGAGGGATTGCGTGAGCGCAGCAGTGTCGGTGCCGGCCGTGTTGTTCGTGAAGTCGCCGACGGCGTTGGTCAACGAGTACGGCGACGCCGTCCTGGTGATGGGGATGGTGTCCGAGGCGCGCATGGTGCCCGCGCCGGCCGGTTCGAGGGTGAGCATCCTGGCACCGAGCATGGTTCCGGTGCGGATGTGCGCGGTGGTGGCGGAGCCCAGGCGCACCTTGCTGTCGAGAGTGAAGGTCACCAGCGCCTTGCCGTGACTCAAGCTGACGTCGGTGACAAGGCCCTTGGTGACCCCGGAGATCTTGACGTCGTTACCGGTGGTGATCCCACCGGCCTCGGCGAACAGCGCGTGATACTTCACCGACGTGGCCCAGGACCACAGCGCCTGAGGCTGGAGCCCAACGGCGATGATCATCGCGATCAGCACGATCCCGATGAGTCCGCTCCGAATGAGGTGCGATCCACGGTATTTCAGCATCAGGGCTCCCCACAGCGTCCGGTGTTCTGCATGATCCACGGGAAGTACGCGGTGCGTCCCTGCAGGTCGGTGACCCGGACATTCATGCCGCACAGGTACTGATTGATGAAGCTGCCGTAGGCCCCCAACCGGACCAGCTTGCGGTAGTTCTTGGGAGCGTTCTGCAACGAAAGGTCCATCCGCGCCATGTCGTCCTCATTCGAGAGCAGCGGCGCCAGCCGGGTGAGTTGATCGACGGTGCCTGACAGGGGCGGCCGAGCCTGGGTCATGAGGTCGGTCAAAGATGCGGTTCCGTTGTCGAGTGCGGTGATCGCCTCGCCGATGGGATCGCGTTCCTGGGACAGACCGGTGATGAGTTGTTGCAGTTGCTCGACGGCTCCCGAGAACTTGTCACCGTCCTTGGCAACTGTTGCCACGGTGGTTTTCAGGTTGTCGATCAGCTGCTGCACGGTCTGCCCGTTGTCGGCGAGCGCCTGGGTGAACGAGGTCGTGTGCGCCATCAGCGATTCCACCGTGCCGCCCTGGCCTTGCAGGATCTGGATCAGCGAGTTGGTCAGCGCGTTGACATTCTGGGCGTTGAGTCCCTGGATCACGGGCTTGAGCCCGCCGAGCAGCAGATCGAGATCCAGTGCCGGCTCGGTGCGCTCGAGCGGGATCTGCGAACCCGCCGGCTGGATCTTGGTCGATCCCGGACTGTCGAGCAGCTCGAGATAGCGGTTGCCGACCAGATCCAGATAGCGCACCGCGATCTTGGTCGCGGTTGTCATGACGACTTCGCGGTCGGAGTCGAAGCGGACCAGCACAGTGTTGTCAGGTTGCAGCGCAACGTCGTTGACCGTGCCGACACGAATACCGGCCACCCGCACGGAATCGCCGACCTTCAGACTGGACGCGTCGCTGAACACAGCCGAGTATCCATTCGTGGATCCGGTGCGGTACTGGCCCATGATCGCGAACAACGCTGCGGTCAGGAGCAACATCGTCACGCCGAACGCGCCGAACTTGATCGCGGTGCCGATGCTGCGCGTCATCCCGGTTGTCCTATCTGAGGTGTGTTGCGGGGCGGACCGTCGAGCGGGCCGTACAGCGCCTGCTTGAGACCCTCGGAGTTCAACAGGATTCCCTGGTTTCCGTACTGCGCCGGGTTGGCATCGATGTCGGTGACCACGAACGGCGGCCGTTGTTCGAAGCCGACCTCGGGCAGGCCCTGGCACTGCGGGCCGCCGGTGGCGGCGACCTTCGGCAGGTTGCCCGGGTAGCGGTAGCGTTCGGTGCCCAGCAGGAACGAGTCCAGCAGCATCACGCCAGGTAGCGGCTGTGGCGGTCCCATCGCCAGCGGCACCATTCCCTTGAGCACACAGTTGAGTGCCGGGTTGTACTGGTTCAGCAGATTCGTGGTCGGCACGAGCAGCCGCATCGCGTCGCTCACGCCGGCGCTGTTGGTCGAGACCACCTCATTGCCGACGTCGGCCAGTCCGATCGCGCTGACCAACAACGCATCCAGATCATTGCGGTGATCGACAACGGTATCGCCCAGTCGCACCGCGCTGCGCATGGACTCGACAAGGTCCGGTCCGGCGTCGGCGTAGGCATTGAACACCTGGGGTGCTACGGCTATTTCATGACTCAGCGTGCCGAGGCTGGGAGCGAACTTGGCCAGCATGGCGTCGAGATCGACCAGCGTCTGGCCGAGCTTGTCGCCGCGACCGTCGATGGCCTGGGCCATCGCGCCGAGTGTCTCGTTGAGCTTTTCCGGTTGGATCTGTGCCAGCACCGTCACCAACTGCTCGAACACCGTGTTGATCTCGACAGTGGTGTGCGTGGCGTCGAGCACCTGTCCGGCGTACATCGAATTCTTCGAGGGCTCCGGCGGCGGCACGAGCTGGACGAACTTGGCACCGAACACGGTGCTGGAAGCGATCTCCACACCGGTGTTGGACGGAATCAGTTGCAGATCATCGGGATTCATCGCCAGCCGAAGTGCTGCCTGCCCGTCCGGCAGCGTGTCGATGGCCACGACCTTGCCGACCTGCGCTCCGTGCAGTTTGACCTTGGCATCGGGGTTCATCACCAGACCGGCCCTCGGCGAGATGACGGTCACCGAGGCGGTGGGCGCGACCCCGCCGCGGAACAGCACGATCGCGCCGGTGACGAGCGCGGCGATCACCGCGACCGTGGTCAGCCCGACCAGAAGACGTATAGCGTCACGCGACATCGGATGCCTTCTTTTAGCCGGAGAGGTTGAAGTTGCCGTTGGAGCCGTAGACGGCCAACGAGATCAACAAGGTGATCGAGACGACGACGATCAGCGACGTCCGGACCGCGTTGCCGACGGCGACGCCAACACCGGCCGGACCACCGGTCGCGAAGAAGCCGAAGTAGGTGTGCACCAGCAGAATTGCCAACGCCATCAGCAGCGCCTGCAGAAATGACCAGAGCAGGTCGATCGGGTTGAGGAACGTGCCGAAGTAGTGCCCGTACAGGCCACCGGACTGCCCGAGTAGCACGACGGTGGTGAACTGACTGGCCACGAAGGACAGGATCACCGCGATCGAGTACAACGGGGTGATCGCGATCATTCCGGCCACGATGCGGCTGGACACCAGGTACTCGACGGGCCGGATCGCCATCGCCTCGAGTGCGTCGATTTCCTCGTTGATCCGCATGGCGCCGAGTTGCGCGGTGACGCCGGCGCCGAAGGTGGCGGCGAGACCGATTCCGGCGACGATGGGCGCCGAGATCCGAACGTTGATGAAGGCGGCCAGGAACCCGGTGAGCGCTTCGATGCCGATGTTGCCCAGCGAGGAATAGCCCTGGATCGCCAGGACCCCGCCGGTGGCCAGGGTCAGGAACCCGACGATGACGACGGTTCCGCCGATCATGGCCAATGTCCCTGCACCCATGCTGATTTCGGCGATCAGCCGGACGACTTCCTTGCGGTAGTGCACCGCCGCATGGGGCATGCCCGCCAGCGCCCGCCCATAGAACAGGACATGGTCACCGATGCCGCTCAGCGCGGCACCCGGCCGACGTACGGCCCGGGACAGGCGCGGGTACGCCGACTGAAGTACTGCCGTGGCCGTCATCGCGTGGTCATCTGGATGCCGATGGCGGTGACCACCACGTTGACGACGAACAACGCCATGAAGGCGTAGACCACCGTCTCGTTGACGGCGTTGCCCACCGCTTTGGCACCGCCACCCGAGACGGTCAGACCGCGGTAGCACGCGACCAGTCCGGCGATCAGGCCGAACAGGGCCGCCTTGACGCAGGAGATGATGACCTCCGGAATGCCGGTGAGCAGGGTGATACCTGCGGCGAACGCGCCGGGGTTGACGTCTTGGACGAACACCGAGAACAGGTATCCGCCAAGGATTCCGATGATCACCACGACGCTGTTGAGCAAGAGCGCCACCAGACCCGAGGCCAGCATCCGCGGGGTGACCAGACGCTGGATCGGGTTGATGCCCAGCACCTCCATGGCGTCGATCTCCTCACGGACGGTCCGCGACCCCAGATCCGCGCACATCGCCGTCGCTCCGGCACCGGCCACGATCAACACCGTCACCATCGGCCCCACCTGGGTCACGGCGCCGAACGCCGCGCCCGCACCGGAAAGGTCCGCCGCCCCCAGTTCCCGCAACAGGATGTTCAGGGTGAACGACACCAGAACCGTGAACGGGATCGCAACCAATAGCGTCGGCGCCATGGAAACCCGTGCCACGAACCAGGATTGGTCAAGGAATTCGCGCCATTGGAATGGTCTGCGCACCGTGAATCTGGCGGCATCCACCGACATGGCGAACAACCCACCCACCCCCTCGAGTGGGCCGGCGAGTTGTCGCTGCAGCATCGGGTTCTCCTTTTCTGCGTGGGGGGGGTCACCCGGTGACCGGTATGACCTGGAACACGTCTCGACCGGGGAACCATCGCAGTTCACAACCGAGCGCACCATCGCGTGTCCCACCCACCGGGAATACCGCCCCGCCGCTGCTAGTCACCAGTCAGCGGAACATCCCATTGCCGACCTTTTGGACAGCGTGTGAGGCTGGATGCAACGAGCCCGGCAAAAGGAAAGAAGACACGTGTCAAGTTCTGCTGCGACCACCACCGGTGTCGGTACGACGGATGCGCTGCGTGAGATCGACACCAGTGCAGGAACTTTGCGGTACTACGACGTCGGCCAGGGTCCGACCGTTCTGTTCCTGCACGGATCGGGTCCCGGCGTAACCGGATGGCGCAACTTCCGCGGGGTACTACCGACGTTCGCGGAACGCTTCCGCTGCCTGGTCCTGGAGTTCCCCGGATTCGGAGTTTCCGATGACTGGGGCGGGCACCCGATGGTCACCGCTCAGGGCGCCGTCACTCCGTTCCTGGATGCGCTCGGCGTCGAACGGGTGGACATCGTCGGCAACTCCATGGGCGGCGGAGTCGGCATAAACACGGCGATCAACGCGCCCGAACGGGTCGGCCGCCTCGTGACGATCGGGGGGATCGGTACCACGATCTTCTCCCCCGGGCCGAGCGAGGGAATCCGTCTGCTCCAGGAATTCACCGAGGACCCGACTCGGCAGCGCTTGATCGACTGGCTTCATTCCATGGTCTACGACCGGTCGTTGGTCACCGATGAGCTCATCGAGGAGCGTTGGACGCTGGCGACCGACCCGGAGACGTTGGCCGCCGCACGCCGCATGTACGGGAAGGCGGCGTTTGCAGCGATGATGGCGTCGATGGCCGCTTCAGACCTGCCCATGCCCTGGGCACGGATGCACAAGGTATCGGCACCGACACTGTTGACGTGGGGACGCGATGATCGCGTGAGTCCGCTTGACATGGCGCTGATTCCGATGCGGACCATACCCAACGCCGAGCTTCACGTGTTCCCCAACTGTGGGCACTGGGCCATGATCGAGGCGAAGTCCGCTTTCGAGTCTGTGGTCACGAACTTCCTGGCACGGGTCTAACGACTTACGTCCGACCGTTGCAGTCCGGCCAGCACCATGGCGATGCCGGACCGGTGCGCCGCTATCAACTCGTCGAGTTCGTGCGGTTCCTTGGCGTCGGTCCACCAGATGTAGGCGTTACTGCTGACATGGACCACAAGCCTGCTCGGCAATGAGCGCGTGAACACGTCGTCGCTCAAGTCGAAGTGCCCCGCCAGGAACTCGGTGATGGCGTCGGCGAGGTTCTCGCTCCATTCCATCCATCGCAGTCGGTACTGCGGAGTCTCGGCAACGAGGGACATCAGTTTCCGCGCCTTGTCCACCGACTCCCGATGCTGGACCCCAGCCGACTGGCGATGCCGAACCTCGACCGTGAACATGTCGACAAGAACATCTACGGGGTCTGAATCGGCTGCAGCACAGGACAACAGATCCCGCATGTTTGTCTCGCTTCGCCCGAACAACGGCCCCAGTACGTCTTCCTTTACCGGGAAGTGGCGGTAGAACGTACGCGTCGCGATGCCGACTTCGGCGCAGATGCGCTCCACGGTTGCCGTGGTGTCGCCGTCGGCGATGAAGATGTCGCATGCGGTCCTGGCGATGTTGAGCCGCAATTCCTCAGCGCGACGCTCGGTGAGCGTCGGCCCCTTACCTTTGGGCATTCGCTGATTGTCGTCGCACCGGCACGCGGTCTCCTTTACTTCGCAGGCACGCTGTGCCTAGACTCACACCTGTCACGTTGTGACATGTGTGCAGAGTATGACAGGTATGGAGGGATTTGTGCCAACGTCGGATGACGACGCTGCTCCCATAGCGCTGCTCAATCGGGCGGCTGCGCTTCTGGAGGTCTTCGGCGCGCGCCAAACACTCACACTGGCGGAAATCACCCGGTATTCGAACGTTCCCCGCTCGTCGACTCATCGCATCCTGCAGGGACTGGTCCAGCTCGGCTGGATCGAACGCCATGGCGCCGAATACACACTGGGGCTGAAGATGTTCGAATTCGGCCGCCAGGCAGTACGGCAGCGTCGAGTTCCCGAAGCGGCACTGCCGGTGATGGCGGACCTACACCGTCGTACCGGCCTGACGGCGCATCTCAGCGTCCTGTCGGGTTCACACGTGCTGCACATCGAACGCTTCGGCATGTGGCCCAGCTCCGGCAGTTGTTGGCAGGTCGGTTTCAAGCAGCCCGTGGAACAGAGTGCCGCCGGAAGAGCGCTCCTGGCGCAGATGGACGAGTCAGCCTGGCCAGAGTTGCGGTACGCGGTGACGTCGCCGTACCGAATTCGCAACCGGGCGGAGTTGGATCGAAGCCTGGCCGCCGTACGCGCTCGCGGCGGGGTTGCCGTCGATGCCGAGGGTTGTGAGCGGGGAGTCACCGTCGTGGCCGCTCCGATCAGCGTGAGCGAGGGAGGCAATCAATTCGCGCTGTCGCTGTGCGGGCCCGCCAGGTCGACGCGGATCGAACCCGTCGCCGCGGCTGTACACAGCGCGTCATGGGCTATCTGCCATAGCCTTTCAGATGTGCCGCGCAACGGCGCGAGCCAGTCACGAGCAGCGCATCGCGTGGTGACGCCGGCCATGATCCATCGAACCGGCGAGCCCACAGTGGCAGCCGTCGGGGGTAGGTGACAAGAACCTAGCGGCGCGCGTACCCATGTTCACCAGTCCTGCCAGGGAATGATCGTGTTCAGCGGCGTATCGATGACGCACTCTCCCACGGCCGGTTCAGGTGCCTTGTCTGCCAGCAGTTCCCTGATCCGGCCGGTGACGCGAACCGGATCGTCATCGAGGTAGAGCAGACGGATGCGCAGGCCGCCGGGCGGATCTGCCGCCTCCGAGGAACGGAGGCCGAGCCCGTTGTTCTGGTGGCGATCCAATGCGAAAGTCCACGCCCCCGCCACACCGTCCAGTTCCAGCAGAGCCGGGATCGCCACCCGGTCCTCCCATCGGTGATGCTCGTGAGCTTCGGCGCCGTAGGGTTCGGCAAACCGCGTCATCGTCAGGTGCAGCCCGCGGTTGGGCCGGTACGGGATCACTCCGGGCGACACCAACGCCGAGGCAGCGGCGTAGCCCTTGACCGGCCGGAAGAATGCGAGCACAGTGCGGCGCACGCCGGGGATCATCGGTCCGCGACCCCACTGAAACGAGTCCGCACCGAGCTGCTCCCACTCCCGCACCGACTGCTCCACGGGAGAACGGAACCAGTACATCGCGACATAGTCGGTATCGGCCTGTGCGGGTTCGGCGATGGAAACACCGCGGCATGCCGCCGGCCGGCTCCACCGGTCTCCCCAGGCGATTCCGGGGAGTGCGAGATTTTCCGGCCGGTGGTCCAACTGATGCCATTCGTTGTAGCGCCGGTGTTCCTCGGCTCCCCCGCCACCGAGTGCAACAAACGAGAAGAACACCAGCGGGCAATCAGTAGCGGACATCGCTGCCTCTCAGATCTGCTCGGGGACAGGCGCTCCTGCCAATCCAAGGTTCAGTAGAGTGTGCGCGTACGGGTTCCCGTTGAGCAATCTGCTCGTGCGCGTCGTGATCTGCCATTGCCCTTCGAGACGTTCCAGCGCGAAGTGGTTGGCGGTCGCCCGCCACACTCGATAGCCACTCTCGCCCTCGCGTAACAGGACCAGCGATTCGCACACCGCGACAGCGCGGTCGCCGTCAACTGTGACCACCGCCGGCCCGAGGAAATGGCAACACCCCATGGCGACCAGATCCTGGTGACCGTTCGACCTGACCATCTGATGCACGCCGCCCCGGCCGGTCATCAGCCAGTCCTCGACGTCATAGGTTCCGTCGACCGCCCACAGTGCGGCCGCATTGTCAGCGTTGCCGGCGTCCACCGAAGGGCCGTATGAGGCCAGCAGTTTCGTGATCGCAAGCTCATCTTCGAGACGCTGTAGCCGGATGAGTATCTGCTGTTGGATGGTCATGAACACTGCTCCTCGATGTCAGCCTCCTAGCGTTGGGTACTTCCGGCGTCAACGGGCAGGCTGACCGAAGTGATGTACCGTGCTTCGTCCGAAGCCAGGAACAAGCTGGCGTTCGCGATGTCGACTGGCTGCACCCACGGCACGGCGAGCAAGTTCATCTGCGTGGCGGCGGCGGCGAATTCCTCGCGGGTGGGCGGACGGTCCAGGTCGGGCCGGAAACCGCTACGCACGGCGTCGTTCTGGATCAGCGGTGTGTCGACGTTGGTCGGGTGCACAGAGTTGACCCGCACACCATGGGGCGCCAAATCATGGGCAAGGCTACGCATCAGCCCCACGACGCCGTGCTTGGCGGCGGTGTAGTGCGCGACGCCCACCAATCCTCGGAGACCCGCGATCGAACTGGTCAGAACCATCGAGCCCGTGCCGCGTTTGATCAGGTGCGGCGCAGTGGCAGCGCAGGTGTTCCACACTCCGGTCAGGTTGATGTCGAGCATGGTGCGCCACGCCGCCTCGGAAAGTTCGACGGCGGCGCCTCGCGACGTGATTCCCGCAGTGGCGCAGACGATATCGATCCCATCGAACTCTGTGGCGCCGCGGTCGACAACGTCATGGAGTTCGTCCGCGTTCCGGACGTCGACGATCCCGGTGACGATCCGACCGCCCGCCTGCCCGACAAGGCGAGCAGTTTCTGCGAGATCCTCTGGTGCGCTGGGTGGCACCTGCACCGAGTCGATCGGCCCGCACACATCGACGGCGATGATGTCCGCGCCTTCTTCCGCGAAGCGCACGGCCTGGGCGCGGCCGATGCCGCGCGCAGCACCGGTGACCACCGCGGTCTTGCCCTTCAACCGGCCGGTCATGTCGTCTTCTGGGTGAGGCCGGCGTCGACGACGAGCTGGGTGCCGGTGATGTATCGAGCTTGGTCGGAAGCCAGGAAAACCGCGGCATTGGCCACATCGATAGGTTCCACCCACGGCACCGGGAGCAGGTTTCGCGCGGTGAGCACTTCGATTGCATCGGCTTCGGTGGGGTTGTCCAGATCTGGCCGCAACCGCCTATAGGTGTCGGGGTTGCGCACCATCGGCGTCGCGACTGCCCCGGGATGGACCGTGTTCACCCGGATACGTTGCGGCCCGAGTTCATTGGCGAGGGTGCGGGCCAGCCCCACCGCCGCGTGCTTACTGGCCGTGTACGGGGCGGTTCCGGCGGTGCCGCGTAATCCATTGGTCGAGCTGATGATCACCATCGTTCCGCCTTCGGAACCAATATGGGGCACAGCGGCTTTGACGGTGTGCCAGACGCCGGTCAGGTTGACATCCAGATTGCGTTGCCATTCCCGGGGGCTGATCTCCCACGCCGGCCTGTTCGCCGTGTGAATACCCGCATTGGCGATGATGATGTCGAGTCGGCCCAACGTCGTCACACCCGAATCGACCGCGGACGTGACCTCGGCGAGACTGCCGATGTCGGCCGTACCGATGGCACAACGCCTGCCACGGTGCCGCACTCGCTCGGCCGTCTCTCGTAGGTCGTCGGTGGCCTCAGTCCGGTCGAGCGCGATGACGTCTGCACCGGCGTCGGCAAAGCGTTCGCAATGCACGCGCCCGGTACCGCCACCGGCGCCGGTAACCAGGACAACCTTGCCTTCCAGACCCGGCACTAGGGCGCCTTCAGCAGTTCGAATCCTCTGTATCCATCGGCCGCTGCCTCGTTGCAGATATCGAGGTACACGCCGAAGCCGCCGATGAACAGCATGAACATCCGAGGCTTGCCGGGCACGTTGGCGCCCATGTACCAGGAGTTGGCCTTGGTGAACAGCGTGGCGTCGGCGCGCTCGGCACATTCGGCGATCCAACTGTCCACGGCATCAGACGTCGGTTCGATTGCCGCGTAGCTGTTCTGGTCGAGATACTCGATGGCGTCGGCGATCCAGTTCACGTGGGCTTCGGCATGCAGAACCATGTTGGCCAGCACCGCCGGCGCCCCGGGACCGGACACCAGGAACAGGTTGGGGAAGCCATCGGTACCCAGACCCAGGTAGGTGCGGGGCCCGTCGGCCCAGTCGTCCGCCAGCTTCCCGCCGCCCCTGCCCACGATGTCCATCTTGGCCAGCGTGCCGGTCATCGCGTCGAACCCGGTGGCCAGCACCAACGCGTCGATGTCATAGTGCGCGCCGGATGTGTTGATTCCTGTTTCGTCGATCGATTCGATCGGCGTCTTACGGACACTCACAAGCTCGACGTTGGGACGGTTGAACGTCTGGAAGTAGTTGGTATCGGTACAGATCCGCTTTGTCCCGATCGGATGATCGTCGGGAATCAGCAACTCGGCCAGATCTGGATCGTCGATCACGGCACGGATCTTGTTCTCGTAGAACTTGCGGGCTTCCTCGTTGGCTTCCAGAGAGACCATCTGGTCGGTGAACGTCTTGGAGAACAGCACTCCGCCCAGTTCCCAACGCTTTTCGAAGGCTTCGTGACGTTCTTCGGGCGTGGCTTCCATGGTGAGTTTGGGGTGTGCGACATGTGGCGAGCCACCGCCGCTGCGCCAGGACATCCGGCGCCGCTCGGCATAGTTGGCCTTGGTGTCGGCAACCTCCTCCTCCGTCAGCGGTCGGTTACCGGCCGGCACGCTGTAATTCGGGGTCCGTTGAAAGACATAGAGCTGCTGGGCCTGTTCGGCGATGATCGGGATGGACTGGATCCCTGAGGATCCGGTGCCGATGACGGCGACGCGCTTGCCGGTGAAATCCACATCCTCATGCGGCCAGTGCGCGGTGTGATAGACGTCGCCGGCGAAGCTGTGCAGGCCCGGGAAGTCAGGGGTCATCGCCGCCGACAACGGGCCGGTGGCCATGACCACGAAACGCGCGTCAACGGTTTCGCCGGTATCGGTGGTGACGGTCCAGCGCAGTGTCTGCTCGTCGAGCACCGCCGAACTCACCCTGGTCTCGAACGTGATGTCGCGGCGCAGATCGAGTTTGTCGGCCACCCAGTTGATGTATTTCAGGATTTCGGACTGGGTGGCGTACTTCTCGGTCCAGGTCCATTCCTGTTGGAGTTCCTCGGAGAACGAGTAGCAGTAGTCGACACTCTCGACATCACAACGTGCACCCGGGTAGCGGTTGAAGTACCAGGTGCCACCCACCTCCGGAGCGGCCTCGAAGACTCGCACCGACAACCCTTGCGACCGGAACTTGTGCAACGCGTACAGGCCACCGAAGCCGGCGCCCACCACCACAACATCTACGACGCTCATCGATCCACTGCTCACAGGGCGAACGGTAGGCGCCGATCACGCGCGCGACCGCCACAGTTCCCGGTCACCGGACCGCAAGACCTGACGTCCCGACCACCGGAATCGGCGGATTGCCTCATCGGCTGCGTCGGCGAGAATCTCGGCCCATGACCGACCCGAGCCTCCAGACCAGACGGAGCGTCGTAGTCACGGTGGCCGATGTCATCGATGAAAGCCCCGACGCTCGATCTCTGGTTTTCACTGTGCCGCAGGACCAGCAGGAGCGATTTTCGTATCGACCCGGACAATTCCTGACGCTACGGGTGCCAAGCGAGCTGACCGGATCGGTGGCCCGGTGCTACTCCCTCGCCAGCTCACCGCACACCGATCCTGCCCCCAAGGTAACGGTCAAGCGCACCGCCGACGGCTACGGTTCGAATTGGTTGTGCGACAACGTCGATGTCGGCGACACCCTCGAGGTACTGCCGCCTTCGGGGTTGTTCACCCCGGCAAGCCTCGACACCGACTTTCTGCTGTGGGCAGCGGGCAGCGGAATCACTCCGGTGATGTCGATCTTGAAGTCGGTGTTGTCGGCCGGCACCGGGCGGGTGGTCCTGTGCTACGCCAACCGCGACGAACGCTCGGTGATCTTCGCCGGCGAACTACGCGAACTCGCCGCCCGCTACGCAGGCCGGCTGACGGTGCTGCACTGGTTGGAGTCGATTCAGGGCCTGCCGACCCACGCCCAGCTGAGCGGATTCGCCCACACCGTTTTCGCCGGGTCCACGGGATTCGAGGCCTTCGTCTGCGGGCCGGCCCCGTTCATGGCGGTCATCAAGGAGACTCTTCTCGAGGCCGGTGTCGAGCGGGACCGGATTCACCTCGAGGTGTTCCAGTCGCTGTCCGGTGACCCGTTCGCCGATGACACCACCGCACCGGCAACAGTTTCCGACGAAGATGACGCCGCCGACCTTCAGGTCGATCTGGACGGCACCAGTCACCGGCTGAGGTGGCCACGCCAGGCGACGTTGATCGACGTGTTGATCCGCTCGGGTGTCGACGTTCCGTATTCCTGCAAGGAGGGACAGTGCGGATCGTGCGCGGCCACGGTGGTTCGCGGCGAGGTGGACATGGCCGCCTGCGACATTCTCGAACCCGAGGATATCGCCGACGGGGTGATCCTCGGCTGCCAGGCACGACCGGTCTCCGACGACGTCCACATCGAGTTCTGAGCCGTCCGTCTCCACGTTTCCACTGACCGGGATTGGCCCCCGCCGCCCGGGTCAAAGCGGTACACCATCAGTACAGCCCTCGACGATAGGACCGAACCATGACTGAGCGCGTAATCGACCGGGTGCGCGACCTCGCCGACCAGTTGCGCCACCAGGGCGCCGAAGCCGAGAAGATCGGCAAGCTCACCGACGAGACCGTCAAGATGATGAAGGCGGCAGGCAATATCCGCCTGTTGCAGCCGAAGTCTCACGGTGGATTGGAGGTGCATCCGCGTGAGTTCGCCGAGACCGTCATGGCCACCGCGGCGCTGGATCCCTCGGCCGGCTGGATCAACGGCGTGGTGGGCGTGCACCCGTACCAACTCGCGTACGCCGACCCGAAGGTCGCCGCCGAGATCTGGGCCGAGGACGTCGACACGTGGGTCGCCTCTCCCTACGCACCTCAGGGGGTGGCCAAGCCTGTCGACGGTGGCTACATCTTCAACGGTCGCTGGCAGTTCAGCTCGGGCACCGATCACTGCGACTGGATCTTCCTGGGCGCGATGCTCGGTGACGCCGAGGGCAAACCACTGATGCCACCGCAGATGCTGCACATGATCCTGCCGCGCCAGGACTACGAGATCGTGGAGGACTCGTGGAATGTCGTGGGGCTCCGCGGAACCGGCTCCAAGGACGTCATCGTCAAGGATGCGTTCGTACCGACGTACCGGACGATGGACGCGATGAAGGTCATGGATGGCACTGCCCAGCGCGAGGCCGGGATGACCGAAACGCTGTACCTGATGCCGTGGTCGACGATGTTCCCTCTCGGCATCAGCTCGGCGACCATCGGCATCGCCGAGGGCGCGCTGGCCGCTGCACTCGATTACCAGCGCGAGCGGGTCAACTCCAGTGGTGTGGCGATCAAGGACGATCCCTACGTCATGTACGCGATCGGCGAGGCGGCCGCGGACATCAACGCGGCTCGGCAGGAACTGCTGGCCAACGCCGACCGCATCTACGACATCGTCGACTCAGGTAAAGAGGTCTCCTTCGAAGACCGGGCCGCGGGCCGGCGCACCCAGGTTCGGGCGGTGTGGCGCGCGGTGTCGGCGGTCGACGAGATCTTCGCCCGCTGCGGCGGCAATGCCGCGCGGATGGATAAACCGCTGCAACGGTATTGGCGTGATGTGCATGTCGGCCAGGCCCACGCGATTCACGTTCCGAGCACGGTCTATCACGCGTCGGCCCTGAGTTCGTTGGGCGTGGACCCGCAGGGTCCCCTGCGAGCGATGATCTGAGAGGACAGCACATATGGGACTGATCAAGAGCCTCGGCTACGTCACCGTCGCCGCCTCCGATATCGAGCGCTGGCGGCACTTCGCCTTCAACGTGCTCGGCTTCGCCACCGGTGCCGGACCCGACGAGTCCGCGTTGTACCTGCGGATGGATGAGCGCGCCGCCCGCATCATCGTCGTGCCCAGAGACGTCGACAAGATCCTCACCGTCGGGTGGGAGGTGCGCGACCACGCCGATCTGGAGCGGGTGAAGGCAGCGCTCGATGCCGCCGGTGTGCCGTTCAAGCAGCTCTCACTCGAAGAGACAGATGCCCGGCGGGTCGAGGAGGCCATTGCGTTCGAGGATCCCGCCGGCACGGCGCTGGAGGTTTTTCACGGCCCGGTCCTCGACCACTCCCCGGTGATCACGCCGTTCGGCGCGAAGTTCGTCACCGGCGATCAGGGGCTCGGGCATGTGGTGTTGCCCGCGCTCGATGTCAACGGCTTGTTCGAGTTCTACACCGAGGTACTGGGTTTCAGGTCTCGTGGAGCGTTCCGCGTTCCGGTGCCGCCGGAGTTCGGACCGGTGCGAGTCCGATTCATGGGCGTCAACGAGCGCCATCACAGCCTGGCGATCTGTCCCGCGCAGACGCTGCGCGATCCGGGGCTGATCCACCTCATGGTCGAGGTCGACACCCTCGATGCCGTGGGCCAGGCTCTCGACCGGGTCAATGCCGAAGGTTTCCAGCTGTCGTCGACACTGGGTCGGCACACCAACGACAAGATGGTGTCGTTCTACGTGCGCGCTCCGGGCGACTGGGACATCGAATTCGGCACCGAGGGCATGCGGGTCGACGAAACCTACTACACGGCAGAGGAAATCACCGCCGACAGCTACTGGGGACACCAGTGGGTCACCGATCTACCGAAGGCCATGCAACCGTGACGCTCACCGACGACATCCTGCCGATCCCGGTCAACGCGGTCATCGAGTGGGCCGACGAGGCCGACGTGGTGATCGCCGGTTATGGCGTGGCCGGCGCCGCCGCAGCGGTCGAGGCGGCACGCGCGGGCGCGGACGTACTGGTACTCGAACGCACTGGCTCATGGGGCGGAGCCGCCTCGATGGCAGGTGGCTTCATCTACCTCGGCGGTGGGACCGAGATCCAAAAGGCCTGCGGGTTCGAAGATTCCGTCGACAACATGGCAGCATTCCTCAACGCGGCGATGGGGCCCGGCGCTGATGCCGCGCGCATCGCGGATTACTGCGAGGGCAGCGTCGCGCACTTCGACTGGCTCGTGGGCTGCGGGGTGCCGTTCAAAGCAGAGTTCTTCGGCGAGCCCGGTTGGGAGCCCATGGGCGACCAGGGGCTCATGTACAGCGGTGGGGAGAACTCGTATCCGTTCAACACCGTCGCAACGCCGGCCCCGCGCGGGCACGTCCCGCAGATGCAGAACAAGAAGCAGGGCGAGTCGAGCGCAGGTTTCATGCTGATGAAGGGCCTCGTCGACACTGCGACCGCAGTCGGGGCACGGTCGCTGTATGACGTGCGGGTGCAGTCGCTGATCGTCGAGTCCGACGGCCGCGTCGTCGGCATTCGGACCCGGCGCTACGGCACTGTGATGGACATCCGGGCACGGCGTGGAGTTGTGCTGGCCACCGGCAGTTTCGCCTACAACGACGCCATGGTCGCCAGGTATGCCCCGCGCATCGCCGGGCGCCCGGCCGCCTCGATTGAGCAGCACGACGGGCAGGCCATCCGGATGGCTCAGGCGCTCGGTGCCGATCTGGCGCACATGGACGCCACCGAGGTCGCCCTGTTCATCGATCCCCAGCAGTTGGTGCGCGGGATTCTGGTGAACGAACGTGGTCAGCGTTATGTCGCCGAGGACACCTATCCCGGTCGCGCCGGCCAGTTGACGCTGTATCACCAGAACAACACGGCCTATCTGATCATCGACGGCGATGCCCAGGAGGAGGCGATGGCCTCGCTCACTCCCCAGCTGATGATGCGGCCGCCGACTTGGGTGGCCGACACCGTCGCCGACCTGGAGGCTGAGATCGGGCTACCACCGAACTCGCTGCAAGCCACTGTGGATGCCTACAACGAGGGCGCGTCGCGCGGCGAGGATCCGCTGCTGCACAAGAAGCCGCAGTGGCTCAAGCCGATCAAGTCCCCGGTGGGCGCCATCGACCTCCGCGAGAGCACCGGCGGTTTCACCCTCGGTGGGCTGCACACCACCCTCGACGCCGAGGTGCTGCACGTCAGTGGCGACCCCATTCCCGGTCTGTTCGCTGCCGGGCGTTGCACCGCAGGTCTGGCCGCCTGGGGATATGCCAGCGGTGTGTCACTGGGCGACGGGAGTTTCTACGGTCGGCGCGCCGGCCGGGCCGCGGCAGAGGCATAGCCGCTGGTCATTGCCGCTTCTACAACTTGATATCGCCTTACCCCCGCCGCATCGCGGCGGGGGTTTTGGCATGACCCCGCTCGCATTCAGTCGTTCATGTGACAGCACCCACATCGATATGCTACAAACAGTCATATGACTAATAGTCATATGCCGTCCAGGCATGCGGCTCGATATGGGAGGTCCTCATGACAATGGCCGTCGAGAAGACATTGGCTGCTGAGAAGACATTGGCTGCCGAGAAGCCGGGTGAGACGCCCAGTGCTGTCATCGACCGGGTTTCCCTGGTTCTCGATGCCTTCGAGGGATCTGCCCGACTGACGTTGGCCGAGATCGTGCGCCGGACCGGCCTGCCACGATCGTCGGCCCACCGACTCCTCGAGCGCCTGGTTCACCTTCGTTGGCTCCGCCGTGATGGCCGCGACTATGAGTTGGGCATGCGACTCGTCGAACTGGGATCGCTGGCGCTGCACCAGGACCGCATCCACCGTGCCGCGATTCCATTGCTGCGCGATCTGCACCGGGCCACCGGACTGGTCGTCCACCTGGCGGTACTCGACGGATCCGACGTCGTATACCTGGAGAAGATCGGCGGTCAGATGGTGGCAGCCATTCCGACCCGTATCGGGGGGCGACAGCCCGCGCACTGTACGGCGGTGGGCAAGGCCATCCTGGCCGACAATTCATCGGTCGAGGTCAATCTGGCCTCGCGGTTGACGCGGTTTTCGATCAGCACGGATCGGCAACTGGAGGCCGAGTTGGCAAAGGTCCGCGCCCACGGCGTCGCATTCGAGCGGGAGGAATCGCTCACCGGATTCGGTTGTGTGGCAGCACCGATCGGTCCGGCCGGCGCCGCCGTCGCGGCGGTGTCGGTGTGTGGTCCGATGAGCCGGATGGCATTCGATCAGCGGCTGGCTGCTCCGGTGCGGATGACGGCCATGGGTATCTGGCGCAATGCCGAAGATGGGCCTCATCGAGTGGTCCCCACCTTGCAACCTGTCCGGCCGCTCCGCGTAGGTGGCCCCGTCGGGCCGCGGACCTCTGCCACGCTGGTCCCGGCATGACGCTCGATCCACAGATCGCGGAATTGATCGAGACACTGGATTCAGGCTTCCCGCCGGTACACACGATGACCGGCGCGCAGGCCCGCGCCGCGATCCGCAGCCGGTTCGTCGCCAACCCCCAGCCCGAGCATGTGGCTTCCGTTACCGACCACCAGGTACCTGTCGACAACGGTCGTATCGATGTGAGGGTCTACCGTCCCGAGGCCTCCGAACCGCTGCCCCTGCTGGTGTACGCGCATGGCGGCGGGTTCGTGTTCTGCGATCTCGACAGCCACGACGGGCTGTGCCGCAACCTTGCCAATCTCATTCCAGCTGTGGTGGTTTCGGTCGCCTACCGGCTGGCCCCCGAGCACCGCTGGCCGACCGCCGCCGAGGACCTCTACGCGGCCACCCGATGGGCAGTCGATCATGCAGCCGATTTCGGCACCGACCCGTCACGCGTCGTTGTGGGCGGCGACAGCGCCGGAGGCAACCTCGCCGCGGTGACCACCCTGATGGCCCGCGACCGTGGTGGGCCGGACCTGGCGGCACAACTCCTGCTGTACCCGGTGATCGCCGCAGATTTCGATACCGACTCCTACCGGCTGTTTGGCCAGGGCTTCTACAACCCGCGCCCGGCACTGCAGTGGTACTGGGATCAGTATGTTCCCCAGGTCGCCGATCGACGCCATCCGTACGCCTCACCGCTGGCCGGTGACCTCAGTGGTCTACCGCCGGCCGTCGTGGTTCTCGCCGGCCATGATCCCCTTCGGGACGAAGGCATCGCCTATGCCAACGCGTTGGAGGAGGCCGGGGTGCCAGTGACCCGGCGCCCCTTCGACGGGGGCATCCACGGTTTCATGACGATGCCGATGCTCGACATCGCCCACCGGGCCCGGCGAGAGGCCGGCCGGGCGCTAAGTGATCTGCTCGACCCCTAGCACCGCGCCGTAGCGTTGGTCAGGGTCGAGCACACAATGGGTGCGGCTGAACACCGTCACCATGCACTTGTTGTTGTGGTTGCAGCGGCTGCGTGAGTCGGGATCGGCGATCATCGTGTTGACCCGGTCCGGTTCACGCAGCAACGCCCGGCCCATGGCAAAGAAATCGAAACCTTCCCGCATGCCTGTCTCAAGGTGTTCGCGATCGTTGATGCCGCCCAGCAGAATCAGTTTGGTGTTGCGCATGAGCGGCACGAACTGCCGGGCGGCCTCCAACATGTAGAGGTCTCGATACGGATAGACACCCATCGTCTGCTTGCCCACCAGGCGGACCGCCGGCCGCAATGCCGGCGGCATCACCTTCGCGAACTCCTTGACCGGGACGTCGCCTCGGAACAGGTACATCGGCTTGTACACCGACGAACCCTGGGTCAGTTCGATCGCGTCGAGGGTGGCATCGGTGTCGAGAAGTTGCGCTGTCCGCAACGCCTCGTCGATCCAGATGCTGCCCGGGAGCCCGTCGTCCATGTCGAGTTTGGCGATCACCGCGATCCGATCACCGACCACCTCGCGTACCCGCGCCGCAATCTCGCGCACGAACCGCGATCGGTTGTCGATGTCACCCCCGTACTCGTCCTTACGCCGATTGATCAGCGGACTCAGAAACGAGCTGGGTAGATAGAGATGCCCGAAATGCAGTTCGACGGCATCGAATCCGGCGTCGACAGCCACCTGCGCGGCTTCGCCGAACTGGTCGATCACCTGAGCGATCTCGGCGCGGGTGATCTCACGGCAATAGGCGAAAGAGGTCGGGTTGATGAATCTACTCGGCGCCACGGCGGTGACACCGGTCAGCTTTTTCTGCGCCACCACCCCGGCATGGCCCAGCTGCGCCGAAATAGCCGCCCCCGCACCGTGGACCGCGTCGGCGAGCCGGCGCAGTCCCGGCAGAGCCTTGCTGTCCATGACGATCTGGCCGGGTGCGCTCGCACCCTGGGGAGACACGCAGCAGTAAGCCACGGTGGTCATTCCGACGCCGCCCTCGGCGAAGCTGCGATGGAATTCGATGAGGTCGTCGGTGACCAGCCCATTGGGTGAGCGTCCTTCCGACGTGGCGGCCTTGATCACTCGGTTGCGCAGCGTCACGGGCCCGAGCTGGGCCGGGCTGAACGGATCGGTCATCGCCACACCATCGCGCCGACACACCCTGTCGTCAACGGTGGTTTCCCGATGGCCGGGAACGCTGTGCCGCCGTCAAGGCGGTCGATCGTAATCTCGGTTCATGGCTGAGGTTTTCGTCGTCGATCGGGTAGTCACCAGGCCGGGCTGCGCCCAGAAGTTCATCGACGCCTACTTGGCCGGGTATGCCCCGGGTGCCCGCGATCGCGGCATGACGCTGCGCGACGTCGTGGTCAGCCCGCCCGTCTGGTTTGAAGACCGATCCAACGTGGTCACCGCTACCTGGACGCTGCCCAGCCCCCAGGCCTGGTGGCAGATGACCTGGCAGGGCCGGCCCGACCCTGCCGTTGCGCGGTGGTGGGACAGCATCACCGATCTGGTGGTGGAACGCAGCCGCGAAGTGGCATCCGCTGCCGATGCCATCACCGATGTCTCACCCGCCCTGCCCGTCACATCAGCCGGCGCTGCCACACTCGGGGTCACCCGCTTGCTCGACGTCGACGAGTCCGACCGCGACCGCATCCTGGGCGCCCTACGCGATGCAGCCGAACACAGCGGAGCGTCGAGAGCGTTGGTAGAGCCGACCCTGCCGGGTTCACGCAATGGTGGCGATATCCTGGTCCATCTCCGGTTTGCAAACGAAGATGACTGGCAGAAGAGCGATTTCGACGATTCACTGGCGGACCCGGCGATCACGCGCGTGAATGGAGTGACCTACCAGGGAGCACCGCTCCGCCGCGGCAGTGGCACCGTGTACCGCGCACTCCTACTGCGTGTACCCGCGGAGGTGGATGCCGAGACCGTCGCGGCTTTTGAGAGCGAACTGTTGATGATGCCGCGATATGTGCCGACCATCGCCGCATGGCAACTCAGCCGGGTCGAGCAGGCCATCGGCACCAGCGAATGGACCCACGTCTTCGAACAGGAATTCACCGACGTGGACGGCTTGATGGGCCCCTACCTCATGCATCCGATCCACTGGGCGGTGGTCGACCGCTGGTTCGATCCCGAGACCACCGACATCATCGTCCGTGATCGCGTCTGCCACAGCTTCTGCGAACTACCCAGCCCCGTGCTCTCCTGAGCCACTTGCCTAGTTCAGGGTGGGTGGCGGTTGCGGTTGGAAAGGTTGGTACCACCACCAGTCTGCGCGTTCCCCGGTCGGTCCGCGGTAGGGCGGGACGTCGGGTGGCCGCGAAGTTGGCGGGCGGGCCAGTGATCCGCCGCGCAGTGTGCGGCCGCGGTCATCGGTCACGACGAGCTTGTGAGCGGTACCGCTGATGGTGATGCCACCCCGGTGATGCAGGCGGTGATGATAAGGGCACACCAGCACCAGGTTGTCGAGCTCGGTGGGGCCGCCGTCTTCCCAGTGCCGGACGTGATGGGCATGTAATCCGCGGGTGGCCCCACAGCCGGGGACGACGCAGCAGCGATCGCGGTGCTCCAAAGCCCGACGCAGGCGTCGACTGATTGTCCGCGTCGTACGGCCCACGCCTATCGGCTGGCCATGGTGTTCTAACCACACCTCGCATGTTGCATCGCAGAGCAGGTATTGGCGCTCCTCATCGGTCAGCAGCGGACCCAGATGCAGTGAGGCGACTGGCTTGTCGGCATTCACATGCACGATGACGTTGGTGTGCTGCCCGTGCGGGCGGCGGGCCACGTCGGAGTCCCAGCCGGCCTCGACCAGGCTCATGAACGCGTCGACATTGTTCGGGAACGGCGGGGCCTGAACCGAGGTCGCCTCACCGGTGTCCTCGTCGATGTCGTGGTCATGTTTCCAGTCGGCGACCAGCGCATCACGGTGCGATGCATGGGCGGCGTCGAACTTCGCCGCCTCTACTCGTGGTAACACGATCTTGTAGGTGGTGTACCCGTCACCCTCGATTCGGGTAAACGACCGCTGCGGTTCGGGTTTCGGCTCGGGTTCGGGACGCGGTTCGAGCTTGACCGCGGTACGCAGTTGGCTGACCGTCGCGCTGGCCGCGAGTTCGGCGTAGTGCGTATCGGATCCGTCGGCGGCTTTCTCGGCGATGACCCCGACCTGATCCAGCGACAACCGGCCCTCGCGCATCCCTTGCGCGCAGCGGGGGAACTCCTCGAGCCGACGTGCGACGGCGACGATAGTCTCGGCGTTGCGCGGGGTCACCCCAGTTTTCCAGGCCACCACTGCCGGAATCGAGCGGGCGCCGGTGGCGCCGCACAGCTCGTCCCGTTCCAGTTCGGCGACAATCTCCACCAAGCGCGCATCGATCGCGTTGCGCTGACCGCACAGCTCGGCCACCTCGTCGAACAACGCCTCGAGGCGCTCACCGGGCGGCACCCGGACGTCGGAAGAGGTTGCTGCCGAGGACATGACACCATCATCGCACCGACCACCGACAAGAAATGAGGACCGACCTACACCCCCGCAGGCAGGATGTTCGGATTCGCTACCGCAGGTGGCTGCAGCGGAGGCAATACCGTGTTTCCGTCCAGCGAGTGCACCGGAAGTTGTTGCGACCACGGGTAGTGCAGGCTGAACGCCACCAGACCGGTCCGCTCCGCGGCGGGCAGGTGACACATCGCCAGTACCGTTTCGGCCAGGTATTCGACCGGTTCGGTCGGAAAGCTGTCCGGAATAAGCGACGCCGCACCAGGCGTACGCACGGCCGTCGACGGTCCGACGCAGTTCACTGCGATGTCGGCATCCAGCAGTTCGGCGGCCACCCCCTGGGTGAACCGATGCAGTGCGGCCTTGCAGGACGCATAGATCACGTCGCCCGCCGTCTTGTTATAGTCCCGGTACGGCCGCACCGGGGCCACCCCGGTCACCGAACCGATGTTGACGATCCACCCGGCACCCTGGGTACGCATGTGCGGCACAGCGGCTTTCGTCAACGCGAACGGTGTCTTCAGATAATGCTCCACGGTGCGGTCGAAGGTCTCGACCGGCATGTCCTCGATGACCGAATAATCGGCATAGCCCGCGTTGTTGACCAGGATGTCGAGCCTTCCGGTGCGCTCGACCACGGCCTGGATCAGGCCGTCGCGGGCAGCGCTGTCTTCGAGATCGGCAGCCAGGCCGAAAGCCGACCCGCCGGCCTGTTCGATGAGCGCCACGGTTTCCTCGATCGTTCCCGGGATCGCCTCGGTGACACCAGCCCGTGTCGACGGTGTCGGAATGTGGGAGCGCGCGGTCACTGCCACGGTCGCCCCTTCCGCCGCCAACCTCTGAGCGATGGCACGCCCGATGCCGCGACTACTGCCGGTCACCAACGCAGTTCTGCCGGAAAGTATCTGACTCATCGGAGGACGAAATCCTCTTCGATCGGCGCTCGGTGTTGCTGCCAGATATCCACCAGCCGGAACGGTGTGGCCACCACAACCCGGCCCGAACCCGATCGGTAGTAGGTGTGAGCGTTGGGCGTATGGCACCAGACCGTGCGCTGCATCGCCTCGTCTATCCCGGCGACGTACTCGTCGTATGCACGTTGGGTGACCTCCATCGTCGACGCCCCGCGCAAGGCCATCAGTTGCAGGCACTCCACGATGTAGTGCGCCAGCACTTCCATCGAGAAATTGGCGCCTGCACCATGGCCCGGGCTGTAGTTCGGCGCCGAGGTGATGAACAGATTCGGGAACCCCGCGACGGTACCTCCTCGATAGGCACGCGGGCTGTCGCCCCATTCCTCGACGAGAGTCTTGCCGTCGCGGCCGCGAATATCGATGGTGGACAGGAAATCTAGGTGGTAACCGGTGGCGTAGATGATGACGTCGAGGTCGATCTGACGGCCGTCGGCGGTGACGATGCCGCTTTCGTTGACCTGAGCGGGTTCACTGGCTTCGACGTCGACGTGGTCGCGGGTCAACGCGGCGTAGTAGCCCCCTGGGTCACGGATGATCCGCTTGCCGTACGGAGCGAAATCCGGCGTCACCTTACGCGCCAATTCGGTTCCGGCCCCGAACATCCGGTCGATGTACTCCTGACACATCTTGAGCAGCACATCGTTGGCCGGTGAGATCGACAGGTGCGTCTCGGACCACTCGGAGTCCCGCAGAATCACCGGATAGTTGTTGTCCGCCGTTCCCCAGTACGACTTGAGACGGTGCCACATCGCGTAGTAGGGCAGCGTCTTGCCCAGAAAGCGACGATGTTCGGGAACCTCGTCGGACAGGCGCCGGCGAGGGGCGACCCAGTGCGGCTGCCGCTGGAACACCGTCAGGTGTTCGACCTCCTCGACGCAGGCGTCGACGATCTGCACGGCTGTGCAACCGGCGCCGATGATGGCCACCTTCTTGCCTGCCAGCTCCAGCGAAGGGTCCCACTGCGCGGAGTGAATGCTGGTGCCGGCGAAGGTGTCTCGTCGCTCGATGTCGGGGAATCGCGGTCGGTTGAGATAGCCGGCCGCGGTGACGACGATAGTCGCGTAGTCGATGCTCCGGGTTCCGTCAGCGCGACGGGAGTGGATCTCCCACTGCTGACGCTGCTCGTCCCACCACAGTGCCTCCACCTCAGTGCCGAAGCGGATGTGGCGACGCAGATCGTGCTTGTCGGCCAACGAGACCAGGTAGGCCTGATATTCCGCGCCCTGCGGATAGTAATTCGACCAGTCCGGGTTCACCTCGCGTGACAGCGAGTAGTACGCCGAAGGCGTATCTACCCCGATGCCGGGATACCTTGTGGTCAGCCAGGTACCGCCCACCTCATCGTTGCGGTCGAAGATCTCGAAATGCACGCCCTCTTCGGCAGCGGCCAGCGCGACCGCGATACCGGCGATGCCGGCACCGATGATCGCCACCGTGGTGGACGAGGGAATCGGCGTGGTGCGCGGCAGCGTCGGGTGCGACGGCCGGAAACCGCCTTGTTCGAGCAGTAGGTCGACGTGCTCGTCGTCGACGGGACCGCCCAGCGCAACCGGGAGCAGACGAACGAAGAACTCGCGATCGTCTACCGGCGGCGCGCCAACGGGACGCGGCCGGCCGAGCGCGGCGACGATTTCGTCGGCCAGCAGCGCGGCGGTCTGGGTATCGGTTGTCCCGGCCCGCTCGGGCGGATCGGGAACGTGATCGATCTTGGATGCGTACCGATCGATGACCGCCGGATCACCCGTCATCTGCGCCAGCACCGCGACCAGGACACCAGGGTCCGCCTCCAGGAGATGGGCGCGCAGGACGTCAGAGTCTGGGGCGCGATCCGCGAGTGACGAGGATTCAGTGGTAGCGGTCATGGTTTCGAGTATCGAAGGGTCGACGCCCCCGCCGCGCCCTCCCTGTCTACTGAGCGGGAGACGAACCACCGCAGCCGCAGGCGGCCTGCCTACTCTGCCGACCATGCATTCCGACGACCTTGCCGCCGTCATCGCCCGGGCCCGTAGCCACAGCCTCGCAGATATCCCCCGCCGGTCGGCGCGTAAACAACCTGAGAAGACAGCCATCATCGACGGCGACGTCGCCCTGAGTTTTGCCGAGTTCGATCACCTGGTGGATCGCGCCGCCGCCGCATTGCACGAGAACGGGTTACTCCCCGGCGACCGACTCGCATTGCTGTCGCGCAACTGCTGGCAGTACGCGGTGCTGGCCTTCGCCACCGCCCGCGCCGGCGTGGTGCTGGTTCCGATCAATTTCATGCTGATGCCGGAGGAGATCTCGTACATCCTCGGCCACAGCCGGGCCGCCGGATTCATCGTCGAGGCCGACCTGATCCCGGTGGCCGAACAGGCCATGGCCGTGGGGACAGCAGTTCGCACGAAGGCAGCACTCGTCGCCTCCGGCCAGTCAGGTCCGGGCGACTGGCCTGATTTCGCCGAATGGCTCACCACCACCGCGAACGTTCCCGATTGCCGAATCGACGACGATCAGCTGCTGCGGGTCATGTACACCAGCGGCACCGAATCCCGACCCAAGGGCGTGATGCACAGTAGCCGCAGCTTGATGTGGCAGTACATCAGCACCATCGTGGCCGGCTCGATGTCCGGCGACGACGTCGAGATCCACTCCCTGCCTCTGTATCACTGCGCGCAGTTGGACAACTTCCTGGCTACCGACATCTACCTGGGTGCCACCAGCATCATCCTGCCTCGGCCGGATCCGGAGCTGGTACTGCGGACGATCGAGCGCCACGGCGTCACCAATTACTTTGCGCCACCGACGGTGTGGATCAGCATGCTGCGCTGTCCCGTGTTCGACGAGGTCGACCTGTCCAGCCTACGAAAGGGGTACTACGGCGCCTCACCGATGCCTACCGAGATCCTGCACGAGATGCGCAGGCGTCTACCCAATCTGCGTCTGTGGAACTTCTACGGCCAGACCGAGATGGCCCCACTGGCCTCAGCCCTGGGGCCAGCCGAGCAGGACGCCCACGCGGGGGCGGCCGGCCGGCCTGTCGTCAACGTCGAAACCGTGATCCTCGATGACAGCGACGCGCCGGTCACGCCCGGCACTGTCGGCGAAATCGCTCACCGCAGCCCGCATCTGATGCTGGGCTACCTCGACGACGAAGATAAGACAGCCCAGGCCTTCGCCGGCGGCTGGTTCCATTCCGGCGACCTGGGCTACTACGACGAGCACGGCCTGCTACACGTCGTCGACCGCAAGAAGGACATGATCAAAACCGGCGGCGAGAATGTCGCCAGCCGCGAGGTCGAAGAGATTCTCTACCGGCACAACGGCATCGAAGAGGTCGCGGTATTCGGCGTGGCACACCCGGTCTGGGTCGAAGCGGTCGTCGCGGCGGTGGTGACTCGTGTCGGCACCACCCTGACCGAAGAAGACATCCTGCGGCACTGCCGCGAGCATCTGGCCGGTTTCAAGACTCCCAAACAGGTGTTCTTCGTCGATTCTCTGCCGAAGAACCCCAGCGGCAAACTGCTCAAACGTGATCTGCGGCAGCGTTTCGGTCTCGAATTCACAAGCAACTGAAGGGATACACGATGTACAAGGGACGGATCGCGCGATTCGACGAGCCCGGCAAGCCATTCCAGATCGAAACCGTCACCCTGCCTGACGTCGGACCCGGGGAAATTCTGGTCCGGGTCCTGCGGACGAACATCTGCGGTTCAGATGTACATGCCTGGCATGGCACCTTCGCCACGCGCGGCTTGGGTGGACAGCTACCGACCGTGTTGGGTCACGAGATGGTGGGCGCCATCGAGGTGCTGGGTGACGGAGTAACCGCCGACTCCAATGGCAAATCCCTGGCCGAAGGCACGCGAGTGGTGTTCCCGTACTTCTACTGCTGCCACCAGTGCCGCAACTGTCTGGCGGGGCGCCGTAACGCCTGCCTGAACCTGAAAATGGCGATGTTGGGCCGCGCCGACGAACCGCCATACTTTGTCGGCGGATACGGCGACTACTACCTTTTGCCCGCCGGCGCAGTCGTTTACACGGTGCCCGACACCCTGAGCGACGACATCGCCGCGGGCGCGAACTGTGCGCTGTCACAGGTCATGTACGGACTTGAACGCGTCGACCTGCAGCTCGGTGAGCACGTCGTGGTTCAGGGAGCCGGCGCACTCGGTCTCTACGCGGTGGCCGTGGCCAAAGCACGCGGGGCAGCCAACGTCATCGCCATCGACGGAGTGCCCGAAAGATTGGAACTGGCAACGGCATTCGGAGCCGACTCGGTGATCGACCTCAACGAGGTCGCCACGCCCAAGGACCGCGCCAAAGCAGTACGCAAGTTGACCGACGGCCAGGGCGCCGACGTGGTGGTCGAGGTTGTCGGACATCCGTCGGCCATCGACGAAGGTCTCCAGATGCTCGCCCAGTTCGGCCGTTACGTGGAGATCGGCAACATCAACATCGGCAAGACGTTCGAATTCGACCCGTCACGGTTCGTCTTCACCAACAAGACCATGGTCGGGGTCTCCCTGTACGACCCGGCAGTCCTGTCCCGCGCATTGACCTTCCTGGACAGTCACCAGCATCAACTGCCGTTCGATCGGCTCGCCGCGGCGTCGTATTCACTCGATGACATCAACGAAGCGTTCAGCGCAGCTGACGGCAAGCGCGACGTCCGCGCCAGCATCGCACCATAAACCCAGGTAAGGATGACAGTGCCCACTTTCGAACACGACAGACTGTTTATCGACGGCAGCTGGATCACCCCCTCGGGGGACGGGTTCATCGACGTTGTCGACCCGGCGACCGAAGAAGTGATCGGCCACGTGCCCAACGGCGACGCCGCCGACGTCGACACCGCGGTGGCCGCGGCCCGTCAGGCGTTCGACCCGCTCATCACCGTTGACGAACGCCGGGACCGGGTGCAGCGGGTCATCGCTGCGATGGAGAAACGCCTAACCGACATCGCCGAACTCATCACCGCCGAGATGGGTGCCCCCATACGCATCGCGCAGACGGTGCAGACGCAGGTACCGCTGGCGGTGGCCAACGGCTTCGCCGATGTGCTGGAGACCTTCGAATTCGAAGAGCGCATCGGAAACTCGCTGGTCCTGAGGGAGCCCTACGGCGTCGTCGGGGCCATCACGCCGTGGAACTACCCGCTCTACCAGGTGGTCGCCAAGGTGCTGCCCGCCATCGCCGCGGGCTGTCCCGTCGTGCTCAAACCCAGTAACGAGGCCCCGCTTTCGGTGTTCGCCTTCGTCGGAGCCTGCGAAGAGGCCGGCCTGCCACCGGGGACCATCAACCTCGTCTCAGGCCCCGGTCGGGTGATCGGCGAACGCCTCGCCTCACATCCCGACGTCGACTTCGTCTCGTTCACCGGGTCCACCGGTGTGGGCGCACGCGTTGGAGAGCTGGCCGGCCAGTCGATCAAGAAGGTTGCCCTCGAGCTCGGCGGCAAGTCGGCCAACGTCATCCTCGACGGCGCTGATCTGGCGACCGCGGTCAAGGTCGGGGTGGGCAATGCCTTCCTCAACGGCGGTCAGACCTGCATGGCCTGGACCAGGATGCTGGTGCCGCAGAGTCGATATGGCGAGGCGCTGGACCTGATCGAATCCACAGTCGCCCGCTACACGGTGGGTGATCCGCGCGACCCGGCGACCCGGATCGGACCGTCGGCGTCGCGGTCGCAGTTCGACTCAGTGCGTGGCTTCATCGAGCGCGCCCAGCGCGACGGTGCTCGGCTCCTGATCGGTGGCGCAGAGCCGATCCGCGATGTCGGGTATTTCGTGGCACCAACGGTTTTCGCCGATGTGGATCCCGACTCCGAACTCGGTCAGGAAGAAGTGTTCGGCCCCGTGCTGGCCGTGACGCCCTTCACCGATACCGACGATGCACTGCGCATAGCCAATTGCACCCCCTATGGCCTGTCGGGCGCGGTCTGGGCCGCCACCGACGACGACGCCATCGCCTTCGCCCGTCAGGTGCAGACCGGCCAGCTCGACATCAACGGCGGCGCCTACAACCCCACCGCCCCGTTCGGCGGGTACAAGAAGTCCGGGATCGGCCGTGAACTGGGCCGATTTGGCTTCGAGGAGTACCTCCAGACCAAATCCCTTCAGCTCAAGGAGCGTGCGTGACCTCACCGCTTGACGTCCACACCGACGGACCGGTGCAAATCTGGACGATCACCCTGCCCGACGTCGGCAATGCCATCACCGGCAAGGACGTCATCGCCGCATTCGAGGACAATGTCGATGCGGTCAACGCCGACAACACCGTGGGTGCGGTCATCCTCACAGGTGCGGGCAAGATCTTCTCCGCAGGAGGCAACGTCAAGGAGATGGCCGATCGTCAGGGCATGTTCGGTCTCGATGCCATCGACCAGCGCCGGGCCTACATCGATGGGATCCAACGGATCCCACGCGCCCTGGGTCGGCTCGAAGTCCCGCTCATCGCTGCGGTCAACGGCGCCGCCATCGGTGCCGGTTGCGATCTGGCGATGATGTGCGACATCAGGATCGCCTCCGAGCGCGCGTCCTTCGCCGAGAGCTTCGTGCAGCTGGGCCTCATCCCGGGCGACGGTGGCACATGGTTCCTGCCGCGCGCCATCGGCTACGCCCGTGCCGCCGAGCTGACCTTTACCGGCGAACGGATCGACGCCGCAACGGCGTTGGAATGGGGACTCGTCAGCCGAGTGGTACCCCACGAAGACCTCCTGACTGAAGCGCGGGCACTGGCAGACCGGATCGCGGTCAACCCGCCGCACGCGCTGCGGATGGCCAAGCGCCTGTTGCAGGAATCGATCACCGGCTCCCTGGAATCGACGCTCTCCATGGCGGCGGCAATGCAGCCGCTGGCCCACCACGACGCCGAGCACCAACGGCGCATCGCGAAGTGGCGGACATCGTGACCGGCGCACACCTGGACGAGTTACGCCGGGAAGTCCGTGGCTTCCTGGCCGACCAGTTGGCCGCCGGCGCGTTCACGCCGTCGATCGATTCGTGGTTGTGCGGATGGGACGAAAGTTTCACCGCGTCCCTGGCGAAGCAGGGCTGGCTGGGCATGACGGTTCCCGTCCATTACGGCGGTCACGGCCGCTCGTTTCAGGAACGGTTCGTCGTGACCGAAGAACTGCTGGCTGCCGGGGCACCGGTGGCCGCACACTGGATCGCCGACCGCCAGATCGTGCCGTCGCTGCTGAAGTACGGGACCGAAGAGCAGAAGTCAGAGTTCCTACCTCGCATCGTGCGTGGTGAGTGTTTCTTCGGAATCGGGATGAGCGAACCGGATTCCGGCTCGGATCTGGCCAGCGTCCGCACCCGTGCGGTACGGGTCGATGGCGGGTGGTCGATCACCGGTACCAAGGTGTGGACCTCGGGGGCGCACCGCGCTCATGCCTTCATCGTGCTGGCCCGCACCGAACCGGTCGATCCGTCGCACCGGCATGCCGGGTTGAGCCAGTTCATCGTCGACCTGCGCGCCCCGGGCGTGCAGGTCCGCCCGATCATCTCGATGAACGGCGCGCATCACTTCAACGAGGTCGTGCTCGACGAGGTGTTCGTTCCCGATGCCATGGTCTTCGGCGAGATCGGCCACGGCTGGACCCAGGTCACCTCAGAACTGAGCTTCGAGCGCAGCGGGCCGGAACGATTCCTGTCGACCTTCCCGCTGCTGGCCTTCGCGCTCGAAAACACGTCAGATGATGCCGAATTGGGCCGTCTGGTCGCGCGCGTCGCCGGACTGCATCACATGTCAACCGCAGTGGCCGGCGCCCTGGAGCGCGGTGAGAATCCCGATGTCCCGGCAGCGGTCGTCAAGGTCCTCGGCACCACGGTCGAAGGCGACATCGCCGACTACGCAGACCGGCAGACCGGAGATGACGCCGCCACGGACGCCGAGTGGGCGCACCTGGTCGCCACAGCAGTGGACCAGCGCCCCGGCTTCACGTTACGCGGCGGAACCAACGAAGTACTGCGCGGTGTCATCGCGCGGGGATTGGGTATGCGATGAGCACCACCGAACTCGCCCTGGGCACGCTGACCGCGGTGGACCCCGACCTGGCGGCCATGATGGACGGTGTCTTCTCCGATTACCGCCAGACCGCGCCCACCGGGCGCCCGGGCGAACGCATCGAGTACGACCGCGCACTGTGGCAGCGGCTCGACTCCCTCGGTCTGGTCCGGCTGACCGGCGCCGAGGAATCCGGTGGCAGCGGCGCAGGTTGGCTCGAGGCAGCTGAGTTGCTCAGCGCCGCAGTCCGTCACGGTGTCCGCATCCCACTGGCCGAACACGACTTGCTGGCCTGTTGGCTGTTGGAGACCCTCGGCCGACCCGTAGATGACGCCGTGCGAACGGTGTATGTGGCGCCACGCAGCGGCGAATCCACCACACCTGTGCCGTGGGCCGCTGAGGCAGAACGGATCGTCGTGCTCTGGCCGGCCGGCGACGAGTACCGGCTCACCGAACTCGGCACGGCAGACCTGTCGATCACCCCGGGTACCAACCTGATCGGCGAACCGCGCGACACGATCACCGTCGGCACCACGTCAATGACCGGACACCCAGTCTCCACCGGACTGGTGGACGAGCTCGGCCGCAGATCGGCGATGGTACGGGCGATTCAGGTGTGCGCGGCGCTCGATCGTGCGGTGGCGCTGTCCATCGAGCACGTGGCGTCCCGGGTGCAGTTCGGACGCCCGCTGGCGAAGTTCCAGGCGGTTCAGAACCTGATCTCGGATGCGGCAGCGGAGTCGGCGCTGGCGCGGGCCGCCACCGAGGCTGCGCTGCACACTGCCGTCGGGACGGGCTGGCAGTCAGCTCAACTGGATTTCCAGATCGCGACCGCGCGATCGTGCGCCGGGCATGCCGCCTCGGTCGTGACCCGCAACGCGCACCAGGTGCACGGTGCGATCGGCACGACGCACGAGCATCGACTGCACGAGTTCACCCGCGCCGCCCTGGCCTGGCGCTCGGAATTTGGCTCTGTGCGCTTCTGGGACGATCAAGTTGCGGCGGCGGCCGTTGCGGCAGGCGGACAACAGCTCTGGGCGTTGATTGCCGGCACTTAGCTGTTTGACGTTCCGCTGACCGGTCACCGGTGCTGTTACCGGCGCCACATCCCAGGTTGACTGCAGGCATGAGCAACGAGATCACCCTGTCTGACGTCCAGGAATTCATCTCCGGCTTCTGGTTCCACTACGACCAGGGCCACTTCGAAGAATTGGGCCCCCGCATCGGGGACGAGATGGAGTACCTGAGCCGTTCCGACTCGGGGGCGTGCCCGTTCGAGGACCTGCTCGCCGCCGAGTTGCACGGCAAGGCCGAAACTTTGGCCTGGCTCATCGAGCACCGCAACGTGAATCCGTACCCGTGCCGCCATCACATCACCAACGTGTACCGCACGGGAACCGACGGCGAGGTCACCAATGTCCGGTTCTATCTGTTCGTCAACCAGATCACCAACAATGTTCCGTTCGCGGTGTCCAGTGGCGTCGTCGATGCCGGCATCCGGCGGTCGGAAGACGGTCTGGTCTTCACCTCGCTGAACGTCGTTCTCGACGCCGAGGACTCGGTGCCGCTCGCCGAGCACACCGCCAAGGCCGCGGCTGCGCAATCCGCGTGAGCGCCCGAGGAATCTTCGGTGGCGGCGTCGCCGTCATCACGGGAGCCGGCGCCGGAATCGGCGCCGGTCTGGCCCGGTATGCCAGCCAGTTGGGTATGACGGTGGTGTTGGTCGACGTCAACGCCGAGGCCATCGCGGGCCTCCGCGAAGAAATCGACGCCGCAGGCGGATCGGCGACCGACGTGGTCTGCGATGTGCGGGATGCGGACGCGGTGCAGGCGCTGGCCGATGACGTCTATCGCGACCTCGGGCCGGTACGCCTGTTGGTGAACAACGCCGGTATCGAACAGTTCGGGTATCTGTGGGACACCCCGGTCGACAACTGGCAACGCGTCGTCGACGTCAACATCAGCGGAGTGTTCCACGGCGTCAAGGCATTCCTGCCGAAGATGATGGCCACCGACGCACCTGCCTGGGTATGGAACCTGTCCTCGATCGGTGGTGTGGCCGTCGTCCCGTTGCAGGCGCCCTACATCATGAGCAAGCATGCCGTTCTGGCCCTGACCGAATGCCTGCACCTGGAAGTGCAATCCGCCGGCCATGACCACCATATGCACGTGCAGGCGGTGCTACCAGGCGCCGTGGTGTCCGACATCTTCGAATCGGCTGGCGGCGTCCAATCCGGCGATGCCGCTGCGGCCGAAGGACAACGCGCCGCCATGCTCGACATCAAGGCCGAGGCGATGGATCCGCTGGCCGCAGCCGAGGTGGTGTTCGAGCAGGCCGCCGAAGGCCGATTCTATCTGCTCACCCAACCCGATTACGTCGGCTCGGCGATGGCCGAGCGGGCGCGGGTCCTGAGCAACCAGGAGGCTCCCCGCCTACGGACCGAGCGCCGTTTCGACCCGGCACAGAGCTGAAATGACCTATCCACCACTGGATCCCGATGCCGCCGCCCGAGTGGCGTCGTTCGGCGAGATCGCTCCCATGCGAGCCCGCGGCCTGCAGGCCGTGCGGGCCGGCCTCGAATCGGCACCGCTACCCGAGATGCCGGCCATGGCGGGCATCGAAGACCTGACGGCCACGGGCCCGGGCGGTCCGATACCGCTACGCCTCTATCGGCCCAGCCCCGCGCCCGGACTACCGGTGCTGGTGTACCTGCACGGCGGCGGGCTGGTGATGGGCTCGAACCATTCGTTCGAGCCGCTCGCCCGCGAACTGGCGAAGGCCAGCGGCGCTGCTGTCGCGGCTGTCGACTACCGGCTGGCGCCGGAATCGCCGCCACCAGCGCAATTCGACGACGCCTACGCGGCCATCGAATGGGTTGCCGCTCATGCCGACGAACTGAACCTCGACGCCGGCCGACTGGCGGTTGTCGGCGACAGCGCCGGCGGATCGCTGGCTGCCGCAGTGGCTTTGGCCGCCCGCGACCACGGCGGTCCACGAATCTTCGCCCAGGTGTTGCTGTACCCCGGCCTGGATCGCGACATGGGTGCGGCATCCATCACCTCGATGCCTGACGCCCCACTGCTTCGGCATGAAGACATCGTCTACATGCACGAACTGGTCGATCGTGGCGGCTCACCGCGCGACGCGTATCAGGTCCCGGCGTATGCGACCGACCTTCGTGGCCTGCCGCCGGCGATCGTCGTGACCGGCGAGTGCGACCCGATCCGCGATTGGGGTGAGCGCTACGCCGGGCGCCTGCGCGATGCCGGCGTACAGACCACCGTCACGCGTTATCCCGGTATGTACCACGGCTTCCTGATGCGCTCCGACGCCACCGCGCGCGGGCGGTTGGCACTGGCCGAAGTAGGTGCCTTGCTGCAGGCCAAGTTCGCGCACCCACTTCGGTTTTGAGGGGTGACCCCGTCTGACCCCTCTCTGACTGTCAGCGGCCGCCCAGTCGTAGTGGCACCGAGTCATACGCGCGCGCCCAACTGGAGGTGATCCGTTCAGGGTCACCGGCCAGTTCACACTCGGGGAATCGGGCAAACCACTCGGTAAGAGCGAGGCGGGCCTCCATGCGGGCCAGTCCCGATCCCATACAGAAATGAACGCCGTGACCGAATGCAGCATGGCGCTGAGCACGCCGGGTCACATCGAAACGATCCGGTTCGGAGAACTCACGTTCATCGCGGTTGGCCGCGCCCCACACCAACATCACCCGTGAATCTGCCGGGATGTGGACCCCATGTAACTCAACGTCGCGGGTGGCAGTTCGGGGTAACGTCTGGGTGGGCGATTCGAAGCGCAACATCTCCTCGACTGCTGTTGGCCAATGCGACTCGTCATTCAACAGCAGATCCCGCTGCTCGGGATGGCGCAGCAGCAGGACGGCGCCGGAGCCGATCAGGCTGGCCGTCGTGTCATTGCCGCCCAGGACCAGTAACAGGCAGAAACCCAGCAGTTCCTCATCGCTCAGCCGCTGTCCGTCGATCTCAGCGTTGATGAGATCGGTCATCATGTCGTCTCGCGGACGGTGGCGGCGTTCGTCGAGAAGCTCTGCGAACGTGGTGTATATCCCCACTGCGGCTTCCAGCGCCTTGTTCGTGTCGGTCGTGTCGATGAACGCCTCTGTCCAGGTACGCACCGGGCCGATATGCTGCTCGTCGAGGCCGATCATTCCGCCGACCACTACACTCGGAATAACTGCGGCATAGTCATGCTGGAACTCGCAGGTGCCGTTCGCGGCGATTGTGTCGATGAGGCTCCGGATGTAGTTCCGGATATCGTCTTCCATACCGGCTACCCGTCGTGCGGTGAAGACCCGTGAAACCAGCTTGCGTAGTGCGGTCTGCCGCGGCGGGTCCATGTAGATCAGTTGTGGAAGCAGGTCATTTGCCTCTGCAACGCGACTGGAGAACGTTTCGTGATCGGCCGCGGCGGCCCACACATCCGCAAACCGGGTGAGTGCGTAGAACCCGCTGCCGGGGTCGTGGTAGACGGGGTACTTGTCTCGCATGGTGCGGTACACATTCCAGAGCTCGTTTTGAAACTCCGGCGTCGATGGATCGTAAAGGATCTGAGTATTCGGCATGTGTTACAACTTCTTTCATCCTCTGAGGGGAATGCCGTGAGATCTTGCGACGGGATTCCGACACTCAGTTGAAGGTGACAACGATCTTGTCGGCGGCGCCCGGAGTGGCAGCCAGGCCCAGCGCCTGGTCGACATCGTCGAATCCGAACGTGTGGCTGACGAGCACCGCGTACTTCTCCCAGTCCGCGACGATGTCGCGGGTGACCTCGAAGATCTCGGTCGGGTACCCCATCGAACCGACAATGGTTATCTCGTTGCTCATAACATTGATCAGGTCCACTGTTACCGGTTCCTTGTGTACCGCAACCACTCCCAGCTTGGAGCCACGCTTTGCCAGTGCCAAGGCGCTGTCGATCACGGCCGGAACACCCGCGGCGTCGAGGTACACATCGGTGGCGGCCTTACCCGGCCACACCGAGTCACCAGAACCATGAAGCTCGGTCAGCCTGGCCGCAAGATCGTCCTCAGCGGAGTTGACAACCGCGTCGGCACCGACTTTGAGGGCCTTCTCCAGACGGGCGGGGAGCACGTCGACCACGACGACATGGCCCACCCCGCGGGATTTCAACGCGATCGTCGCACCCAGCCCGATGGGGCCGGCACCGAAGACCACGACCTTGTCAGCCGGACCAGGCGCAACTTGGTTTACCGCATGCCGGGCGACGGCCATGGGTTCGTTGAGTGCAGCGACCTCGAACGGCACGTAGTCCGGGATGACTTCCAGGTTCTTGCCCCGGACGGCGTCGTGCACAAGCAGCAACTCTGCGAGAGCACCACGGGCGCCGCCATTTCCGATGATGTCGTCAGGCGACGCCATCGGATCGACAACGACGTGGTCACCGACCGCGAGGTCGGTCACCTCTCTGCCGACCGCGACGATCTCGCCCGCAGGCTCATGTCCCAGCGGCATGGCGCCCTGATGCGGTGGCAGTCCGCCGATCGAGATGTAGAACGCGTCGGTTCCACAGATCCCGCAGGCCCGTACCTTCACCAAGACGTCCCGAGGACCGACAGTCGGGTCCGGTCGTTCGACCACATCGGTGTGGCCTGGGCCGTCAACGATCGAAATCTTCATGTGCACTCCTGGTTTGGTGGTCAGTTGACGAATGGTCGAGGCTGCGCGCAGCTACTGCACGCTGTAGCCGCCGTCTACGACGAAGGCAGAACCCGTGCAGTACGACGCACTGCGCGTGCACAGAAACAAGATGACATCGGCGATCTCAACAGGAATTCCGAAGCGGCCCAGGGGAATGTGGTCGACCTGTGCCTGCTTCACCTCGGGGACAAAGTCCATCGGGGCGGTCATCGGTGTCTCGATCACCCCGGGCGCCACCGCGTTGACCCGGATTCCGTCCGGCGCCCACTGTGCTGCCAGGTTGCGGGTCAGTGACAGGACACCCGCCTTGGCCGCGCCATAACCGGGCACCATTGCCACGGCACGAATCGCCGCCATCGACGCCATCATCACCACGCTGGCACCGCCGGCAGCCGTTGAGCACTTGAGGGCGCCGCGCAGCGCTGTCGTCAGCCGAAACGGGGCCAGGAGATTGACGTTTACAGAGGCCTCGAAGCCCGTGGCCGTCGACTCGTCCAGGCCACCCGGGAAGTTGGCGCCGGCGTTGTTGACGAGGATGTCCAGAGTCGAGAATTCGGCTGCGAGCTCACCGGTTCCGTCCACATCCGTCACGTCGAGCTGCCGATAGGACAGGCCGTCGAGTTCTACCGAATAGTGGGAGGGATCGGGTTTGGTACCCGTGACGGTCACCGCTGCGCCGGCGTCGCGCAACCGCAGCGCCGTGACATGCCCGATCCCGCTCGTGCCACCGGTGATCAGCGCGGTGGCCCCGGTGAAGTCGAAGGTCAGGTCGTTCGTCATGACAGCTCCTTGATTCTTTCTCGCAACCAGGCGGATTCCCAGAAGTTGGTGCTCTCTTCGAGCAGGAGTTCGTGTGCGCCGCGCAGAACGCCGATTGCCCCGGCGTGGTCGTCCTGCACCGCGGTGACCATCTCGGCGAGCCGTATCGAGTTGACCGGGTCACCGTCCTCCAGCAGCGCCCTGGCCCGGTCAGCCAGCGCGTCGGCGCCGGCGAGTTCCACCAGATGTGCTGACACCGGTTCCACGGCATCGGGATAGAGCTCGGCGGTGGATTGGTGGTGGAACCAGCCGGCGTAGTTCTCCCAGATTGCGCGGACGTTCCAGCTCACCTTGCCGTAGCCCTGTCCGACTTCGAGCTCGGGCGGCAACTGCACTTCGCGCATCAGGGTGCGGACGTCCTTGCCCTGGTTCATGCCGGCCACGGTCTCGTCGTGGATGAAGGCCACAGCGTCACGAAGCCTGCCCAATTCCCAGTCGATCCGTTCCCGGCCTGTGATAGGGCCGAAGTGACCGGTCAGCAGAACCTCGGCTCCGAGTGCCCGGACACGCTCGATCGAATCGATGACCGTCAGCGCGTCGCGATAGCGGTCGCCGCGCAAGGTCACCAGGTTCGGAATATGACCGAAGAGCGCCCCGAAGACGTTGCCGCACAGGCACACCTTTTCGTCGGGCAGCCACACCACCAGGCTGTCCGTTGTCTCTCCGCCGGGAGTGGCGAGCAGTTCCAGGCGCCGATCGCCCAGCGTCAACTCGAGTCGGTCCTCGACGGTGATCGTCGGGGTGGGCACGCCTTGAGGAGGCGGTGGACCGCCGAAGCGCTCCGTCGAGTAGGCAATGGCAGACATCACCTTCTCGACCCACGCGAACGACGAGTTCGCGGCCCGGAAGGGTGCCAGCAGTTCGTTGTCCCGTCGCCACGTCACCCAGTCGGCATGCGCGATGACGTCCGTGCCTGGGTCGCTCAGTACGTCGATTCCGCCCACGTGGTCCACGTGCCCCTGGGTCAGGATGACGTAGCGGATCGGCGTCGAATCGACCGCGTCGTAATTCGACCGGTGCACTTGCGCTTCGAAGCCCATGCCGGTGTTGACGACGATCCGGCCCTCACTGGTCGGGATGAGGAAGGAGTTCGACAGTCCCGGAGACCACCAGACGCCGGGGACAACCTCCTGGGCTGCAGGAGCATTCGCACCGACAATCGAGTCGGCCCCTGGGCGGCTGCGGTAGATCGGCTCGAGATCGCTCATCATTGTTCCTTCCTGACGTCGAAACGCTCGAAGTAGAAGTCGAATCGGGAACGGATGTCCTCGGGTGAGCGGCCGAAGTGGCGTTCGAGTTCGTAGCGCATTCGGCCATGCTTTCCGCGCGGATTGCCGGCGAGATACGCACCGAATGCCGCCTTGGCCTCACCGGTCATGTCGGTGCCGTTGTGTCCATAGAGTTTTTCGAGGATGGTCAGCTCCTTTCCGTTGAGGTCGTGAAAGGCGATGTCGAGGCTCTGGTTCGCGGGGATGAGGTCGCGGTCGCGCACACAGGCGCGCAGCAGCGTCTCGACCCGGTCGGTCCAGTAGTCGACCAGAGACTCGGGATCCACGTCGTGGCGGCGGATGCGATCGCCGTAGGCCAGCATGGTCACCGCCGACTGGATGACCGCGACGGGATCTCGGTGGGTGAAGGCCACAGTGGCATCGGAAAAGGTGTTGATCAACGGGCCCAACTGCTCACAGTGTTGTGGCGACTTCAGCACCCAGGTGCGTGGTCCACGCAGGAAGGTCAGTGCCTTGAGGATTGTGCGCAGGTACGCGTAATGCTCGTTCTGATCCAAGCCGTAATAGAAGTCCCGCCACGAGGGGACCCGCGCGTGCCACTCCAGGACGTAGCTGGCGAAGTCCAGGTCCAACAGCTCGACTTCTTCTTCGATGGCCGCGGGAAACCGGTCGTGCATCGCCTGGAGCAAGGGGACCATGACCTGCGCCCCTTCGTGTTCCGCGGCGCAGCGGGCAAATCGAGGATCCGTCCCATCGACGCCGGGCCCTTCCCCCCTCAGCGGGAAAGGTTCCTGAGACTCCCAGTAGGGCAGCGCTCGCCGGCGGTGGTCCGCGGCGATGAGATTGACCAGGTGGGTCGTCCCCGAACGAGGAAGCCCCACGACGATGATGGGACGCTCGATCTCGATGTCGTGGATCTCGGGATGCCGGCGCAGCAGATCCGTCAGCAGCAGGCGCTGAGTCAGCAAGCGAACCATTCTTTGCCGCAGGTTGATTCGATTGAGGTTCGTGTTTCCTCCGTCTGCGTCGATCGCCGCCGCATACATGTCGAGGCGGGGCCGGAAGTCATCGGACCCGAAGTCGCTGACGCCCGCCCGCTCGATCGCCTCATCGATCAAGGCGCCGGGGGAAAGGTCAACGGATAGATCGACGACCTGCTCCAGAACTGCTTGCTGCGTTGCCGTCAGACGCGGCGAGACCAGATCGTCGACTGTGGTTTCCAGCATGGCCGATACGCCTCCATGTTGATCGATGTCGAATATTCGATATATGCTTTCCGAATATATGAACGGAAAGTTAGGCCCGTCTGCGCCCACGGGTCAAGACCTGTCACCCCCGACCACCCGGGTCGTGGACATCGTCGAGTTGCTGCTGCAGCGACCCACCGACCCGCTCACGTTGGCCGAAATATGCCGTGAGCTGGACGTGAGCCGGTCGACCGGCCACGCGATCATGCACACGTTGTGTGCTCGTCAGTGGGTGTCACGTGACCCACTGAGCGGGAGGTTCTCCTTGGGACCCACGCTGTCAGGACTCGGCGGACCCGACAACGTGGCGTCCCGTTCACTGCGTGAACCACTTCAGCGCCTGTGCGTCTCGCTCGGCATGCCGATGTGCATCTCCGCACTCGACGACCGCACCATCGTCGTCGTCGAGTCCGCTGCTGCGCCCGGCACCCGTATACCCGTGCCCGCCGGTGTGCGGCTTCCCTTCGTCGCCCCCTTCGGCCGCGAATTCGTCGCCTGGGCACCGGCGTCCGCACGCGCGGACTGGATCGCTGCAGCAGGCTCGGTCAACCCGGCCTTTCGCCGGCGAATCAGTCAGGTGCTAGAAGAGATTCGAGTCCGGGGCTACGGCATCGAGCGTCTAAGCGATCCGCTCCTGCAAGTGTTCACGGCGCTGAAGGCACTCGACAGCGGCTCACCGCCCGGGCCGTTGTCCACGCGTCTGGCCGCCGCCGTGGCCGATCTGACCGTGGTCGATCAGCTACCGACTGACGAACCGGATGCGACACCTCTTGCAACCATCTCAGCTCCGATCTTCGACGCCACCGACACGGTCGTCATGACCGTCTCGGCGCAGCCGTACCGGACGCTCAGCCGCCAGGAGCTCGAAGCGGTCGGCGCCGGCGTGGTCGAGTTCGCCCGCGAGGTCGAGACATTGTGCCGCTCAACGGAACATGAGTCTCCGGTACCCGTCATCCGCTCCTAACGTTCACCCATGACCGAAACCCCTGACCTGACCGCAACCATCACCGAGACGGTGCACCGGTACCTGCACCTGATAGCAACGGGCAGCGCCGATCAGATCCTCGAGCTCTTCGCCGACGGAGCCAGCGTCGAAGATCCGGTGGGCACAACACCCCGCGTGGGATCGACCGAGATCCGAGAGTTCTTTTCGGCTCTGGGCGCCCTTGAACGGACGACCACGCTTCAGTCGCTGCGCGTCTGCAGGCAAGAGGCCGCGTTTCAGTTTCGGATTGCCTTCGATGCCGGCGACGGACCGTTGCAACTCGAGCCGATCGACACCATGACCTTCGACGCCGACGGCAAGATCACCTCGGTCAGGTCTTTCTTCGCCGCATCGGACATCCAGGCAGCAGGATGACCGTACCGATTCTTCGTTTCAACTTCGCCTCACCCGGAGGTGATCCCACCTCTAGACGCGAGATCATCTCGGCGGCAATGGAACTGGCAGAGTGGGGCGACCAACGCGGCGTCGCTGCCGTCAGCATCGATGAACACCACGTCACTGGGCACGGCTGGAGCAGCAACCCGGTCATGGCGGCGGCTCTGTTCCTGCAGCGCACCCAGAACCTCTTCCTCAGCATCGACTGCGCACTGGGACCGCTCTGGAACCCTGTACGGCTGGCCGAAGACATCGCATTCGTCGACACCGTGAGCGGTGGAAGATTGCTCACCACCGTCGGACTGGGATATCGCGAAGTCGAATACGATGCGCTGGGTGCGGATTTCAGCCAACGTGCGCCGTTGATGGACCACCTGCTGCACACCATGTTGGCAGCGTGGTCCGGCAGCTCGATCGTGGAAGGCGATCCGACTGCGTGCCTGGCAACTGCCACGTGGACCAAGCCACATCCACCGCTCTATGTCGGCGGCGGGGTACGTGCAACCGCGCGCCGCGCCGTGCGGTTCGGGCTCGGGCTCAGCTTGCCGGCATATCAGCCAGACCTGGCTCGGTACTACGGGGAACTATGTGCGGAGGCTGATGTCGAGCCGCTGCTGATCATGCCCGCGGCCGTCAATCGCGGCATGGTTTACCTTTGCGAGGATCCGGACAAGGCCTGGCAGGAGTTCGGTGACCACATCCTGTGGGAGGCCGTGACCTACGGTGCGTGGTCGCGTGACAGGGCACTGTCATCGATGCACCTGCCCGGCGTTCAGAGCCTCGAGGAAGTGCGAGCTTCGGGCAGGTACCGCTTCCTGACACCGGACGAACTGGTTGCCGAAGTCCGCGATTGCCCTGATTACGGGGCGCTCGTCCTGCACCCCCTCGTCGGGGGTATGCCGATCGACGAAGCGTGGAAGTCGGTACAGCTGCTGACCGACGAAGTCCTGCCGCGATTGGACTGACGTTCGCTTCGCTACGCCTACCGAGAAGCCGAACCCCGCGACATCGAGGTCCAACCGTAGCTGATCAGGTTGGTCAGGTCGTCCACCCACGCCGCGTCCAGCGGGGCGTCATGCCGCACGATGATGCGGAAGATCGCGCTGCCGACAACGACTTCGGCGAGTAGCGGGAGTTCGCCTTCGTTGGTGGGCAAGTCGTCGCTGGGCAGTCCGGTCGTCTGGTCGAGTCTGGTGCGGAAGGTCGCGAGACTGCCGGCGAATCGAGAGATCATTCGGCTGTGCACATCCGGATCGGCGACAGTATCGGCGATCAACGCCGGTAGTGCGACCCGGACCTCGCGGCGGTCGAACATGGTGCGTGTCGCCTCAACCAGCGCCCTGATGTCCCCCGTGGCGTCCCCAGAAGCACTCGGCATGGCCATGGCCTCGTCCGGCAGTATCGCTTCGTGAACAAGCTGCGCCTTGCCCGACCAGCGCCGGTAGATGGCAGCGGTCGTGGTACCTGCGCGAGTCGCGATCGCAGACAACGACAGTGCCGAGTAGCCCGTCTCGAGCAGTAGATCGCGAGTCGCTTGGATGATCGCGGCATCGATCTTGGTGTCGCGCGGCCGACCAGCGGACGACCGGACTGCACCCTTGTCATCGCCGGGTCGATCTGTTCTCATAATTACAATATAACTCGCATCGTATCGATATTGGGAGTGCCGCGTGTTTCTGAGTCCGCTCGACGAGTACCCGATCCATCAGGCGCCGGTGCCCATCAGCGCCCCGGCCACCTCGGATCGCAACTTCTACGATCGCTCGTACTTCAATGTGCTCGATCGCGACGGACGTTTCATGGCGCTGACCGGGATCGGCTACTACCCCCGACTCGGCGTCAAGGACGCATACGTCGTCATCCGGCGAGGAGGCACCCAGACCGCCGTCCGCTTCAGCGACGCGATTGACGGCGACCGCCTCCATCAGAACGTCAACGGATACCGGCTCGACGTCGTCGAACCCCTGCAGGAACTACACCTGACGGTGACGAAAACCGAGGGTCTCGAGGTTGACCTCCGCTGGCGTGGCCTTTTCCCGGCCGCTCTGGAACACCCGCATCAGATGCACTCCGAGCGACGAGTGACGTTGCAGGCATGCCGTTTTGCACAACTCGGCACGTGGGACGGTTGGATCGACGTCGACGGCGACCGCCTGAATGTCGACTCGACCAAAACGGTGGGCAGCCGCGACAGGTCGTGGGGAATCCGACCCATCGGTGAGCCGGAGCCGTCGGGCCGACCGGACACCGCATTCGGCGGAATGTGGTGGCTCTATCTTCCGCTGGCATTCGACGACTATCAGATCTTCCTGATCATCCAGGAGGACCCGGATGGGCATCGCAGCCTGTACGACTGCACCCGGCGGTGGCCGGACGGCAGGGTCGAACAGCTCGACGGGGTGCGCGCGACCATCCACTACACGCCAGGCACCCGAATCCCCCACGGCGCGCACATCGAGATGATGACGCGGTCGGGAGATCGACTGCAACTCGACGTCGAGTCGAAGCTGTTCGCGCCCATCGCCTTCGGGTCCGGGTACGGCGGGGATTCGTCCTGGGCGCACGGGACGTGGAAGGGCGGGCCCTTCACCGAACGCGTCTCCTACGACATGACCGATCCCGACGTCCTCGCGCGCGCCCCCTTCAGCCTGATCGACCACGTCGGTCGGGCTGTCTTCACCGACGCGGACGGCAGCACGCACGTAGGCGCGGGACTGTTCGAACACGCCGTCATCGGCCCGCACCACCCGTCGGGGCTCCACGACTGGACCGATGTCGTGGCCGGGGCAGCACAGTGAAGGTTATGACAGCCCTGTTCGGTCCGACCGATGCGGCCGAACGGGCAGGACTCCTGCGGGAGGCCGGGGCCTCCGGCGTCTTCACCTTCGAAGGCCCGCGAGAGGTCTTCACCCCGCTGGTGCTGGCATCGGCGGGCAAGGGCCTCGATCTGATGACCAATGTGGCGATTGCGTTGCCCCGCAACCCGATCCAGCTGGCCCATCAGGCGAACGACCTCCAGGAGATCTCCGAGGGGCGTTTCATCCTCGGCCTCGGCACCCAGATTCGCGCGCAGATCGAGAAACGCTACGGCACCGAGTTCGACCACCCGGTGGCACGGATCAAGGAGATGGTCGGCGCGCTGCGCGCGATCTTCGCCGCCTGGAACGACGGCGAGCGACTCGACTTCCGCGGTGACTTCTTCCACCACACCCTGATGACACCGACGTTCAACCCCGGGCCGAACCCGTTCGGGCCGCCGCCGATCTATCTTGGAGCGCTGGGCCCGCGAATGACCCGGGCCACAGCCGAAGTGGCCGACGGCCTGCTCGTGATGCCGTTCGGATCGAAGCGCTTCCTGCACGAGAAGACCATGCCGGCCGTTCTGGAGGGGTTGACCGCCGCGGGCCGAGACACCGGCGACTTCGCGGTGGTACCGGAGATCATCGTGTCGGTGGGTGAGGATCACACGTCGACGCGGATGCTGCTGGCCTTCTACGGCTCCACACCCGCCTACCGGCCGGTGCTGGATGCGCACGGCTGGGGTGACCTGCAACCCGAGCTGAACGCCATGTCCAAGCAGGGGCGGTGGCAGGAGATGGCCACGTTGATCGATGACGAGGTGCTGCACACGATCGCCGCCTGCGGCACACCGTCCGAGGTGGCCGCGCACATCCGGGACCGCGTGGACGGCGTCTCGGACCGGATCTGTCTCTATCAACCCGGGCCCATCGCCGTGGAGGCGCTGGCCGAGATCATCGACGCGTTGGGCTGAGGAATGCACACCACAACAATTGAGTTCGACGACATCGTCGACGACCGGTTCGGCGGCAAGGCACTCGGGTTGGCCGAGCTGACACGTCTCGGACTATCCGTCCCAACGGGTTTCGTCATCGCCCAGGCTGCCCTGCATACCCTTCCGGATACTGTGACAGACCGGTTCAGCCGGATGCAGGACACAGGTGCGTCACCGGTGGCCGTCAGGTCCTCGGCCACCGGAGAGGACGGCGCCCAGCAGTCGTTCGCCGGGCAGTACGACACCGTGCTCGGCGTCGATTCGATCGAGGACTTCGTCGCGGCTGTCCGCCGGTGCGTTGCCTCCGTCGGGTCCGAACGAGCCTCGTCCTACGCCGGCCAAGACGCTGCGACGATGCACGTGGTCGTTCAACAGATGGTCGATGCCCGGGCGGCGGGAGTGGTCTTCACCGCGGACCCGGCGACCGGCCGTCGGGATCTCATGGTCATCGATGCCATCGCCGGCCTTGGCGAAGCGCTCGTCGACGGATCCGCCGTCTCTGACCATTTGGTGCTGACGTCAGACGGCACCCAGGTGGTGCGCGAGGTCGGAGAGGAGCCCGTCCTGTCCGACGAGGATGTCGCCGACATTCGCGCCGGTGCGTTGCGAGCGGCGCAGCACTGGGGCAGGCCAATGGATCTGGAGTGGGCGATCGACCAGGCCGGGCAGCTGCGCTGGCTTCAGGCACGGCCGATCACCACGCTGCCGGGGGACCTCAACGAGATGGACACCCCGGTGGCAGGCCCCACGCACGTCTACACACGATGCAATATCGGCGAGATGATGCCGGGGGCGTTCTGTCCGCTCACCGCATCGGTGTCCGGACATGCGATCGACTACGCGATGCAGATGACCCAGGTGGTGGCACGGGCGCAGGAACGCTACGACAGGCAATGGCTCCAAGTGGGTTACTTCTACGGACACATGTTCTTGAACATGACCGAGGGGACGGCACTGAGTTCGGGGATTCTCGGAAACTCGTTGGAGCAGTTCTCGATGTCGATCTGCGGGCGGGTCATCGACGAACTGGAGGCAAAACCACCAAAGCCGTTTGTCTCCAAGCTGATCAACACGGTTCGGCTCACGTCCCATGCGCTGTCCGCCGGGCCGGCGATCCGGCGGCTCGGTGATCAGATCGCCGGGTTTCCCATCCCCACCAGTCGCGACGCCAAAACGGTTCTCCAGCAGCTGGAGTCCGGTGTCGACCTGTACTGTCACGTCACGCTGGTCCACGTTCGATCCTCCTCCCGCGCTGCGGTGGGCGCGAACGTGCTGGAGAGCTATCTGGTGCGTAGTGCCGTCAAGAGCGGACGCGACGAGAACGAGGGTCAGGCCGAGGCCGTCCGGCTCATGGCGGGTGCCAGCGACGTCGAGAGTGCCGTGATGGTCGACGAACTGCACGCGGTGGTACGAGAGATCGCCGCCGACGACGTGACCGCGGAGCGGTTTCTCTCCGAGGCGCCGTCGGACGCTCTGACCCGACTACGGAACGGCGAGAGCCGCGGTGGTGCGGCGGTGCGGCAGTTCCTGATTCGACACGGTCACCGTGGATACCGCGAGCTGTGCATGCGAGACCCCGCGTGGGCCGAGGACGCTGAGGGGCTCGGCTCGATGATGCAGGTCATGGTGCAGGCTGCGCGTGATTCCGTCGGCGAGAGACCAATTCGCAAACGCGTGGAAACTCCGGGGTCGCGGACGGTCAGGCTGCTTGCGCGTCTGGCCCGGGGCGGTGCCCGCGGACGGGAGGAGACCAAGTCGAAGATGGCGCTGATGGCGCATCGACTCAAGCTCGGTTACCGCCACCTGGGTGAGGTGCTGGCCGACTCCGGGCGCCTTCCCGATGCCGATCTGGTCTTCTTCTTCGATCGCGCGGAGCTGCCCCTGGTGGTGGGCGACGGTGACATCGCAGACCTCGTGCAGCGTGCGCAGCAGCGCCGTGATGCGCTGGCCTTCCAGCAGTCCCTGGAGTTCGAGGACGTCTCGGTCGGACGGCCCGCACCCATCCTGGCCCGACCAGCCGGTGCCGTCACCGACGACCAGATCCCGGGACGGCCGGCAAGCCGCGGGATCGTGGAAGGCACTGTACGCGTGGCGAAATCGATCCAGGATGCACGCGAAGTGCAGCGTGGGGAGATCCTCGTTGCACCCGTCACCGACGTGGGCTGGACACCGTACTTCACCGTGATCGCGGCACTGGTCACCGACATCGGCAGCTCCGTATCACATGGCGCGGTCATCGCACGGGAGTATGGACTGCCATGCGTCGTCAACACCCTGGTGGCCACACAGGTGCTCAAAACCGGCGATCGCGTCAAGGTGGACGGCGACCGAGGCCTGATCACTCGACTCGCGTCTAGTTGAGCGGCCAACGTCCGAGAACTGCCTCGGGAAGGCTCGAAGCAGGTCTCTCCATCTTGGGATCCGTGCAGAATCCGAGAGCGAAGTTGCCCATCGTGTAACCCAGCAAGTCGGTGAGGTCGGGATCAAGGTCTTTCGCGATATCGGGCGGGCACGACAGGAACTGGTTCTCCTCTTGGCGCAGCCAAGCCAGTGAATACGTGACGTTCATGCCGATCCGCATCCCCCTCGACCGGTTCTCACCACCACCGTGAATGACCGATCCTGTGTAGAGGACGACCGATCCGCGAGACATCTCGGCCTGCACACATTCACCCGGCTCTGCGGCACGCTGCGCTTCCGAACCGTCGAATTCCCATCGATGGCTGCCGGGAACGACAGCGGTGGCACCGTTCTCGGCCGTGAAGTCGTTCAGAGCCCAGATCGCGTTGAACTGTGGCTCGATCGATCGCGGCAGACCTCCGCTGCCTTCGAAACCGGTTCCCCGCCCACCCCAAACGAACCGATCCCGGTGCAACGGCTGCGCCGGCTGGCCAGGAAGGATGGTGATGAGCTGCGTCAAGTTGAGTTGAATCCGCTCACAGTACGGCCCGAGCACTGCATTGGCCGCACTCAGCACGAGCGGGTGCATGACGACTGGACGGGATGCGGGGCACAGCGCAACCAGGCCCCCGGTGCGTTTCGTCTTAAGTCCGGCCCACTCGTCGCCGCTGGGCTCGGTCAGCTCGATCAGTGGCTTCACGTCGGCGTCGAGGCGCGCCAGTTCCTCCGATGAGAGGACGTCACGCACGATGCAGGCGCCATCCCGCTCGATCGCCGCGACGATATCTTCGACGGCGCAGTCAGGCCTCAAGGTTTCTAGATTCACTGAAATTCTCGCTTCTCGAAGGTATTCCGACCGTGCGGTCGGGCTAAATGCCGAGCACTTCTCGCGCTCGGTCGATCTCTTGGGGGTCGGCCGTCGTCGGGATGAGCCTGAGCTCGTCGAGACCTGCATCGCGCGCGGCATTCACCGCAGTGAGCAGGCCCTCAGCTCCGCAGTTCAACGTCCCGGCGGTCGGGGCTGTCAAGAACGAATCGGTTCCTTCGTCGCCGACGTCTCTGCCCCAGAAGTCCATGACGTGCTCTCTGAGCTGTTCTTGCGGATCCTTGCCGAGTGCGAACCAGATCGGAGCGGAGAAGTGTGGGCGTTCCGTTCTGCCCTCGGCTCGCCATGCCTGCTCCACACGCTCCCGCTGCGCGGCCAACTCCTCGGGGTCGAAGTGAAGTGAATGTGCCGGGTCGCTGACCCCGTCCGCCCACTTCGCCGCTCGTGCAAGCGCTTTCGGTCCGTACGCACCCGCGACCAGTGGAATACCGTAGTCCTGCGCAGGCACCGGCCCTACCGGATGGTGCCCTGGCACGGGAGGCTCTTGGGCCCAAACCCGGCGCATCGCCGCCACAGCCTCGTCCATGCGTTGACGCTTGCGGTGCAGCGGGCTACCGACTGCGAGGTAATCCTCATCCCACGCGCCGATCCCGACCCCGACAGTCAGACGTCCGCCCGACAGTACGTCGATGGTCGCCAGGTCCTTGGCGAACAGCACCGGCTCCCGCACCGGGAGCGCGACGACGTCGGTCCACAACCTCACCCGTTCCGTCATCGCTGCCGCAGCGGCGAGCTGCGGAACGACCGACCAACTGACCGGAGAAAGCACGCGATCCCACGTGGCGAGGCCGTCCCACGGCCCCTCGTCAATCTTGCGGTACCACGCCAGCTCCGTCTCACGTCCATGAGGAAAGTGGGTCGGCAGGCCCATTCCGATACGTAGACCGGGGACCGCCGTCGGTGCGGTGCTCAACGGTCCTCGCCGAAGAGCACCTTGTAGGGGTCGATCATGTCAAGGCGGTGCGAACAAATCCCCGCATCCACCCCGTACGGAAAATAGCCCGTGAAGCCACACAGCTCACGCATGCGCTTCGGAAGAACCCGCGCTCGTTCCAGGGATACCGCCAGGGTCTGGGCCTCCTCCGGCTTCATCCAGCCATGCGAGCAGGTCAGGGACATGCCGCGGCGGTAGTAGTCGGTGGTGCGGTTGGCGCCGCCACCGTGAATCAGCTTGCCCGTGAAGAAGAAAGCGCTACCGGCTTCCATCACCACCGGGATCGTGTCCCGGTCGACGTCGAGCGCAAACGGGTCGAGCTCGCAGTCGGGGCGGTGACTGCCGAGGACCACCCGGGTGGCGCCCGACTCCTCCGTGAAGTCCGTGAGCGCGAACATACAACTCGCCATGATGTCGTGCGGCCCACCAGCCAACTCCGGCCAGGTGAGGTCATCTCGGTGGAGAGTCTGGGCAGGCTCGCCCGGGCCGATCTCGATGACCTGCCCGGCACTGTACTGGTGGTCCGTCCCCCAGGTCAGAACCGAAGCGACCCACCCCTGGTACCGGTCATCGAGTATCGCCTCGACGACAGCGTCACTCTTCGCCACGAGACCCTCGAGCCGTTTTGTGTTCGGCATGAAGCCACCGCCCGGCATAGCACCGAAGTCCCGGACCGGATCCATCCCCACCAGGTAGGGGTCCACGTCCGCATTGATCCGTGCCAGCAAGTCCGCTGAAAGCACGTCCTTGACGATCACCCCGCCATCGCGGTCGGTGATCTCCTTGATCTGGGCCGCGGTGGCCGATGCCGGCAACGTCGTCAGCGTGGACAACTCGCTGGAAGCACTCATAGAGATCCCTTTCTTCGAGGATTTGGCGACCGAGATGGAAGGGGCGCCCGTCGGGGGCGAACGTATCACCGGCGTTCCGTTTAATTCAACACTTTGTTGCTTTAGTGTCCACTCAGCGGGAGGTTGGGGACAGTGGCCCGCAAGACCAGCGAGATCAACGACTCCAATCGCTGCGGCGATGTCTCCATACCGCCCAGCAATGCCATTGCGATAAAGGGCGTCATCATGAGGGTCAAGACGCCATATGGATCAACATCGGGGCGGACCTCGCCTCGCGCCACGGCGCGCTCGACCATCGCGAACCATTGCGGCAGCGACCTCCGCCACGCGTCCATGATGAGTTCGTTGAAGTCTGGGTGTTTCCCCGTGGCCACCGCCACCATGATTGCCCGTTCGACAGGCTCTCCCACCAGTTCAGAGACCTCGGTCATGACCCAGCGGACATCACCCTCCCAGGAGCCCATGTCCGGAGGCGCCATGCGGTAGTCCCAATGGAAGGCCACGGCATCGGTGAGCAAGTCTGTCGAGGTGGGCCACCACCGGTAAACCGTGCCGCGGTTCACTCCCGACCGCTCGGCAACCTGGGATACAGAAAGCTCGACAGCCCCTTCCACCAGCAGATCAAGACACGCGCACAGAACAGATTCACGGACCCGCTGACTCCGCCCGCCCGGTCGGATGCGCCCACGGGAAGGCCCCCTGGGCCGAACATCGCTCGTAGCCACCTGCGACTCAGCCCTACAGCAGTTGCAGCACTTCGAGGACGTTTCCCTCTACGTCCGTGGCAAAGGCCGCCCTCGCGCCGTGCTCGGGGATCTCGGTGATTCCCTGCGCGACCTGCCCGCCCGCGGCGGCGACACGCGCGCAGAAGGCCTCCAGATCGGAAGTCATGAAGCCCAGAAGAACGTCAGCGCTCTGCGGCGCAGGCGCGCCGTGGAACTTCACCAAGACAAACATCGGCCCGCCATCGGCGGCGGGCGCAAACATGATCTCGGAGCCGCTACGGCCGTTCATCGTCGCCTCGGCCCGCCCGAGTTCGACCATCCCGCAGACCTCGCGATAGAAGTCCGCGCAACGCTCAAGATCGGCGACGACGAGCTTGGTGTGACTGAAGTGCGCCTTGTCGATTTCCATTCGTTCTTCCTTGTCTTCGATAGCCGGAGGCGGCCATTATAGCAACATATTGTTGCTTTAATGCGAGCGCGGGACCAGCGATTTGACGACATCGCGGGCCCGCGCCATGCTCCATAGACCGAGGACAACGGCATTACTAGGCTGGTTTTGCCGACGCGCGCCAGGCGCCCGGCAGAGTCTGAGGATCTACGAGGTCGAGGAAAATGGGCACGCCAACGCGTCGCAACGCGACGGATTCGGCTGGCAAGTCACGGGTTCGGCCCGGCGGACGTAGCGAGCGGGTCCGTGAATCGGTGATGCGTGCATGTCTGGATCTGCTGACCGAGGGGAAGGTCGAGCTGCCGATCGCCGAGGTTGCCGAACGCTCAGGGGTGAACCGCGGCACCGTATACCGATGGTGGCCCACCTCTACAGAGCTGCTGAACGATGCCCTCGCATTCCATGCCCGTCACCGCACGGATGCCCCGGACACCGGTGCGTGGGAGAGCGATGTTCGTGCGCTTATCACCCAACTCGCCTCGCTCGCAGCCGATCCCGTCGAACGCGGGCTCATGGCCACGATGATTTCCGATCGATACCCGTCCCTGAACGACGCGATGATGGGCTGGTACCGGAATGATCTCCCCCATTGGTTCGCGATGATCGGACGCGCTATCGGCCGAGGCGAGGTGGACCCCGGCGTGGATCCGGCCATCGTGCTTCAGATGATGTTGGCACCGGCGGTGTCCATCTCCCTCTTCGAGGGTCGAGCTCTTACGCACGAGGAGATCGACTCCCTCGTGGCACTGGTCTGCCGCGCAACGGCACCTGCGCGCAGCTGAGCAAACGACCGCTACGTCCCTGGTGGCGTCTTGAATTCGTGTCCCGATCAGCGGTCACCTCCACGTTCGACATTTCGCAGTGCCTCCAGACTCGAGCGAGCGAGACCGCTGAAAGCCTTTAGGAGACAAGAATGCTGACCGACGAACGGCGCCTTGAGCTGTCCGACATCCTGCGTCCCGCCGCCCCACCGCGCGAGCTCACCGACATCTACACCGAAGACCAGAAGCGCAGACTGCTCGACGTCGCCCACACCCAAGGCCCATGGAAGCTGATCATCGCCCAGCACTTCGCCTCGGCCGACGAGTTGATGGCCACCATGAGCGGCGCCTTCCCCGAGGGTTTCACCCCGTCACTGGACCTGTTCCTCACCCCGACGTTCCGCGGTTACCTGGCCAGCTACGGCGCCGTTCTGTACCCCGAGCTGCACGACTGCTTCTACAACGCCGGCTTCATCGAGGAGGCCAAGGGTTACTGGAACGCCGAGTACGCCAAGCCGGAAATGATGCTGTTCAACATCAACGGACCGTGCGCCAACCGCGATCCCGGGCACCTGGACTCCCCCAGCTTCCGCGGGGTGCGCCACGAGAACGCCCCCACCTGGTTGTGCAGCGTGATGGGCAAGTCCGGCCTGTTCACCGACTACCTGATCAAGATGGCTCAGGTGATCACCTGGTTCTCCCTCGACGAAGGTTCGGGCTTCACCTACTGGCCCGAGGGTCCGCTCAAGCCGCCGGCCCGGGTACTGCCGCCGATCAACAACCGCGGCGTCGTCGTGCAGAACGAGATGATGGTGCACCGCGGAGAAGCCAACGGCCCATTGGAGCAACAGGTTCCGGCCGGCCTGGCGTTCGACACCGTGTTCACCGGCGACCCGGCAGACCGCGACCAGTGGCTGCTGAAGAACGGCGAAGATGTCATTGCCCGCCACCACACCGACGAGCTGAGGTTCCTCGTCCACTGGTCTGCCGAGGTGTTCTCCGACTACGAAGAACTCAAGAAGAACATGGACGGTTCGGACGACATCACGATCGAACGCGCCATCGGGATGATGGTCGACGATCTCAAGGTCAAGGGCATCAAGCTCGACGTACCCGGCGAGCCGTTGCATGACCCGGCGTTCATCGGAGCGCTCAACGCCGCCTACGACCTCGGTGGCCCCAGCAGCTACCCGGAAGAGGCTCCGATCTCCGCCTTTCAACTCTCCTGATGTCGAAGGGACATCCGATGGACCGTTTCTCAGATCGTCGTGTCATCGTCACCGGCGCGGGGTCGGGCATCGGCGCGGCCACGGTGGCCCGCCTGCTCGACGAAGGTGCGACGGTCGTCGCCTACGACATCTCCGCCGACGGCCTGGCCAAGACCACAGCAGCCGCCGAAGCTGCCGGCACCGCCAAGCGGCTCACCACGACCGTCCTCGACATCTCCCGCGAGGCGGACGTCATCGCCGCGGTGTCGGCGGCGGTGGCCGAGCTGGGCGGACTTGAGGTCCTGGTCAATGTGGCTGCGATGCAGACCTGTTCGCACACACACGAAACCACTCTGGAGGAGTGGAACCGCACCTTGGCGGTCAACCTCACCGGCACCTTCCTGATGACACGTCAGGCGCTCCCGGCGCTGCTGGAATCGGGACGGGGTGTCGTCGTGAACTTCACGTCCACCGCTGCGACGTTCGCGCACCCCTACATGGCGGCGTATGCAGCCAGTAAGGGCGGCATCCTCAGCTTCACCCACTCACTGGCACTGGAGTACTCGAAGCAGGGTCTGCGCGCGGTCAACATCCAGCCGGGTGGGGTGTCAACGGCCCTGGCCAACAGCACGCTGGACAAGATGCCGGAGGGATACGACCTGGGCCTCTGGGCCAAGCAGACCCCGCTGTTGCACGGCACCGAAAGCGAAATCCTCGGGGATCCAGGCGCAGTAGCATCGGTCATCGCCATGGTCGCCTCTGATGACGGTGCGTTCATCACCGGCACTGAGATTCGCGTCGACGGCGGCGCGCACGCCTGAGCAGTGGGAGGAATTTGGCATGGATTCAGTCGCCCTGAGGGTGCTGCGCGATGAGCGAGACGTCGAACGGGCGCTGAATCTGTTCGCCCGCGCCATGGACAACCGGGACTGGGCGGCGATGGCCGCGATCCTGGCCGACGATGTCGAAGGAGATTTCGGCACCGGACGCCTGGTGGGCGTTGCCGCGATTGTCGACATGATTCGCGGATTCCTCGACAATTGTGGCCCCACCCAACATCTGTTGGGAAACATCATCATCGATGTCGTCGACGACACCGCCACGAGCAAGGCCTACATCCGCGACGTTCACCTGAATGCGGCCGGCGACCCGTCGACCCGCTTCTACACGCTGGGCGACTACCACGACACCTGGCGGCGGGACAGCGATGGTCGTTGGCGTATCACCGAGCGCATCAAGGCCAACCGTGTGCATGTGGGTCCGCTGGAAATCTTTGGTGGCTAACCGATTTCCCCTCCGCATCAGCCGCGAGTCAGCCCTGTTTGGAGAGAATCGACAGGGCCTCGACAACCATCTGCATGCCAACCTGCAACGCGGCTCGGAGTCCGGCGAAGTCACCGTCCGCGACCCAGCGCACATATGCGTGTCTACACACCTGAATTGCCAACTGTGCTGGCAATTCTCGCGTGTTCGGATTATTGCCCAGGTCGAACCGGGCCGCCAAGAACTCGGTAATCGGGCCAATGAGGTCCTGCCCCCAGTCCAACCAGCGCAGCCGGTACTGGGGGTCGTTGATCACCAACGCCATGAAGGTGCGGTCAAACTCGACCGTTCCCCGTTTGGGGACTTCGGTGCTGAACGCCTCGACCAGCGCCTCGACAACATCGCCGTGCGGTTCAGCATGCGCAAGCATCTCGACACTCAGTGTTCCGAACCGGCGAAACAACGGCAGGACCACATCCTCCTTCACCGGAAAGTGCCGGTGAAATGTGCGCGGCGCAATGCCGGCAGCGGTACAGATCCGGTCCACAGTGACCGAGGTCGAATCTTCCGCGAGGAAGAGATCGCGTGCGGCCAGCGCGATGTCGAATCGAAGCTCTTCGGCGCGGCGCTCACTCAGTGTCGCCGGCTTACTGGCCTTCTCCATCTGCGATTCCTCCCTTCTGAACAGCGCATTCGATCATATCGGCGGTGAGCGCATGCCAGGCCTCACATCTCGACGCACCTCCCGGTGACCGGGAATCGACCGGCGCCCCTTGGACGTCCGCCATTAACTTCGCATTGTCAGATTCTGCCACATCGGCAGAATCTGCCACCGAATCGTGGCAGCCACCTAGGAGGAATCCATGACAACCGAAACCGACGAATACACCGCTGAGGGCGAGGAACTCAACTACGACGACTACACCCACGACTTCATGGGCAAGGTCGGAAACATCCAGGACTTCTCGCGCGACTTTCTTCTCGGCCTGGCCCGAGTGTTCGAAGATGTCTTGAACTTTGTCCCCCACGCCCACGTCAAGATCTATTCAGAGAAGGTCGGCATCAACGCCGCCATGGACGTTGCCGCCGACGTTTCCAGGGCAGGAATGCGACAGGTAATGCCAATGGGACGCTTCATCGCGCCTCCGGGATGGGACTGGAAGAACGCGCAGTACCAGGCCATCCCGTTCGATGTTCAGACCGAGGACCTGACGAAGCCGGCGTTGATCCGGTTGATCAAGACCTACTGGGACCAATACCTCAAGGGCCACAACTACTTCATCGACCAGTGGACGAAGATCATCCCAGAGGAGGAGGTCTGGCTCGGGTTACCTGACATGTACCAGCTCATCATCGACTACCAGTACCCGAAGCTTGCGAAGGTCTTCAAGATCGAGCCTGTGCACGTCGTCGACTTCCTCAAGCTGGCGGTACTGAGCATCGACGGAACCTTGGGCTACGGCGGCGAGTACATCGTCTACAACCCCGACCACGTCGTCCTGAACATGCGTCGGTGCGAGGTGCTCCAGAAATACACCGATGAGGGCCTCTACCCACCGGCGCGGGCATGGATGAACTGCACTTTCGAGCAACGCATCTCAGCTCCGTTCTTCCCAGGCTGCAAGCTCGCCATCAACCTGCCGCCCAAGGACTTCAAGTTCGCCGACGGCGAGCCCTTCTGTGTCTGGACCTACACCCGAGGAGACGAGAACCACGCGGCCGCAGCTGCCGCGCCAGACCCCCGCGCCAGCGCGATGAAGAAGATTCCGATCATGCCGGTGTCGTCTACGTAGGAACCCTGCGGCGCCCCAGTCGCCGTGCAATGCCTCGTCGACTGGGGCACTGTGCAACCCAACACAGGTAATGCAGTCCGATTTCGACTGCCCGGTCAGCGAGAGCACGGGTGCTCAAACAGCTGAGGCGAACCTAGTGTTGTCATCGTGAGGTCATCTGAGTTGAATGTGGAGACGACGTGCCTGATGACTCCCGAATCATACTCGGGGACAACAGAACTCACTGCGCGTCAGATGGCCCGTCGCGAGCGGATCGTCAATGCCGCGACGTCACTGGCTCTCCAGGGCTACGACGCATGCCAGATCCGTACAGTCGCCGCGACGGCGGGCATGTCGGCCAGCACTGTGTACCAATACTTCCCGTCGAAGGACGACCTGCTGCTCGCATGTTTTTACGAATGGCTGTGGGATTTCGAAACTGAGTATCGTTGCGGCACCAGCGACACGGATCCGTTTCGGCGTCTGCTGCAGGTCTCCCTGGCACTCACCGGCAGGCTCTGCTCGTCACCACAATTTGCCGAAGCCATGATTCGCCCGTACCTCTATGCCGACGGCGCTGCTGCGACCCAGGCCGACCTGGTGCGACGGCAGACCGTTCGGATCTTTGTTCGTGCCGTCGGAGGCGAAAATTCGGCAACGAGAGAGATCGGCGCTGCCGAAATCCTCTCCGACGTCTGGATGTCCAACGTCGCAGCATTCGCTCAGCAGCGCATCGCGGTGGCGGAACTGTCAGAACGGATCGCCCGTACCGTCGGCCTCCTGAAGGGGTAGCCGACGGTCTCCTGGCTTCACGACGTCTCGTCGACGACCCGCAACGCTCCCGAACTCACTGCGTCGACGATGGAAACACCCAACGCCGAGCAGGCGAGGAACAACCCGTTCCCACTGTTGCCGACCAATTGTGCCGCTGTGCAACGCTCCTCGCAGCGGGCCAGGGCATTACCGGTCCACTGAACGCTGGTCTGGTTCCAGCTGCTCTTGCGCACCTCGACGCCGGCGCCACAGCGCGCGCAGGTCACCGGCGTCATCGGCGCGTCGTCGAGACGATTGTCCGGGCGGACAGCCATCTTCACCCCACGGACCCGGAGGTAGCGGCGCGGGCAGCGAGATTGGCTTCGACTTCCCTCATCCAAGCCTCATACGGCCGGGTGGTGTCCAGCTCGAATTCGAAGCGGTCCACCATGTCCGGCGCGACGTCCGCCGCATCGACATAGAACTGCTCATACCAGCGCCGCAGCTGGTACACCGGCCCGTCCTCTTCCACGAGCAGCGGATTGTCGATCCGGGTCTTGTTGCGCCAGATCTCGACGTCCTGCTCAAATCCCATCTTGACGAAGTCGCCGAGTGCGATGGCGGTCTCCATGGCGAGTTCCTCCGGCATGGCAGCATTCTTTTCCACCACGATGCCGTACTGCAGCACAAAAGAATTGGCGTCGATCGGGTAGTGGCAGTTGATCAAGACCGTGCGCTGGTCGAACTCCTGGTAGTGATAGGTCAGATCATCGATCATGAACGACGGGCCATGGTAGGCGGCCAGCGAGGTGGTGCCGAGCAGCTTGGACCCCTCGGGATCGCCGATATCCGGCCGGCCCGCACTCTTCATGTACTGAGTCGCGACTTGGCCTTCGAAAATGTTCTTGAAATGCGTGGGAAGCGAACCGTGGATGTAGAAGAAATGCGCCATGTCGACGACGTTGTCGATGATCTCGCGGCAGTTTGTGTTGACGACCGTCGTGTACCAGTGCCATTCGGTCCACCCATCGCTGGTGGCCCCCTCGATGCGCGGAATAGTCACATCCGCCGGCGGCGGCTTGCGCTCGGGGTCATTCCAGACGAACAGCATGCCGTCCTGCTCCATCGTGGGCCAGGCCGCGGTTCTCGCCAATCGGGGGGTGCGCTTGCTGTAGGGCACCATCTTGCAGCGGCCGTCGCCGCCCCAGCGCCAATCGTGGAACGGGCAAGCGATCTCGTTGCCCTTCACCGTCCCCTGCGAGAGGTCCCCGCCCATATGCCGGCAGTACCCGTCGAGCGCGTTGATGGCGCCGTCCTCCCCCCGGAACACCACCAGCTTCTGCCCGAAGGCGTTGATCTGGTGAGGCTTTCCATCACCGAATTCGCGGACCAGCCCCAGGCAGTGCCAGCCGCGGGCGAATCTGGTGGGTACCGAACCGGCCTCGATCAACCGAATTTCGTCGGTATCTGCGTGCGTCGTCATGGCCCCATTGAACTGCGATGACGCACCGGCGGGAAGGTCAGTGTTCCGCTCAACAGGAGACCAGAATCAACTTTGCCGGTTGTCGCCCTATCGTCTTCGGTCGTGACCGCCACCACCCACAAGACCATTCCCGCCGGGCTGCCCGTTGCCGCCACCGACGTAGACCTTCTCGTCGTCGGATCCGGTACCGGCCTCGCCGCCGCCCTGGCAGCCCGCGAGCAGGGGTTGTCCGTTCTCGTCGTCGAGAAGTCGTCCTACGTCGGCGGCTCGACGGCCCGATCCGGTGGTGCGCTCTGGTTGCCGTCGAGCCCGGTGATCGAGGACTGCGGCGGCAACGACCCCGCGTCTCGGGCACACACGTACCTGGAATCGGTCGTCGGGGATTCCGCGCCACAGGAGCGTTCCGCCGCATACCTCGACAACCTGCCGGCAACGGTCGAAATGTTGCGCCGAACCACGCCCATGAAGCTGTTCTGGGCCAAGGAGTACTCCGACTATCACCCCGAGGCACCCGGTGGATCGGCGGCGGGGCGCACTTGTGAATGTCGCCCGTTCAACACGGCTGTGCTCGGCGAATACCTGGCCGACCTGCGGCCCGGTGTCATGGAAGTCAAGATTCCGATGCCGACCACAGGTGCCGACTACCGCTGGCTGAACCTGATGAGCCGGGTGCCACGAAAAGGGCTGCCCACCATCGCCAAACGACTTGCCCAGGGCATCGGCGGGCTCGCGCTCGGCAGGCGCTACGCCGCCGGCGGCCAGGCGCTGGCCGCGGGCCTGTTCGCCGGAGCAATTCGTGCCGGCATCCCGATCTGGCTCGACACCTCACTGACCGAGCTGGTCACCGACGGAGGCCGAGTCACCGGCGCCGTCGTCGAGCATGGCGACAAGACGTTCACCGTCACCGCGCGGCGCGGTGTCGTGCTCGCGGCCGGCGGCTTCGATCACCACATGGACATGCGCCACAAGTTCCAATCCGAGTCTCTGGGAAGCAATCTCAGCCTGGGTGCAGAATCCAACACCGGCGACGCCATCCGATTGGGCCAGGATGTCGGTGCCGACATCACTTTGATGGATCAATCCTGGTGGTTTCCCGCCGTCGCCCCACTGCCGGGCGCCGCCCCAGCGGTGATGCTCGCCGAACGATCGCTGCCCGGATCGTTCATCGTCGACCAGGACGGTCATCGGTTCGCCAACGAATCGGCCGACTACATGAGCTTCGGGCAACGCGTCCTGGAGCTCGAAAAAGCCGGTACGCCGGTCGAAGACATGTGGATCGTCTTCGACCAGCAGTACCGCAACAGCTACGTCTTTGCCGCCGAACTGTTTCCACGCATGCCGATCCCACAGACCTGGTACGACGCCGGAATCGCGGTCAAGGCAGACAATTTCACCGAGCTGGCAGCCAAGATGCGGGTGCCGCAGGACAGCTTCTCGGCCACCGTCAGGCGATTCAACGAGAACTCGTTCGCCGGTGAGGATCCCGACTTCGAACGCGGCCGCAGCGCCTACGACCGTTACTACGGCGACCCCACGGTCACACCGAACCCCAACCTGCGCCCGCTGGTCAAAGGCCCGTTCTACGCGGTAAAGATGGTGCTGAGCGACCTGGGTACGTGCGGCGGTCTGCGAGCCGACGCCCACGCCCACGTGCTTCGCGAGGACGGCACCGTCATCGACGGGCTCTACGCGATCGGCAACACCGCCGCCAACGCATTCGGCCACACCTATCCCGGTGCCGGGGCGACCATCGCGCAGGGATTGGTCTACGGCTACATCGCCGCACTCGACGCTGCCGGAAGATAACCGGCCCGAAATACCGAAGGACGGAGTTCAGTCGGCGTCTTCGGCGTCGGCTTTCCGTTCGATCTCATACCAGTAGGCGGGATCTGGCCACGGTATCTTCGCGCCTTCACCGACTTTCGGGAATTTGGCTTCGGCTTCGTCGAGATCTTTGATCAGCTGCAGGGTGAGTTCCCGCTCGGACGCGTAGTAGCGATCCGCCCAATCCAACGCGATCTTGGCATATGCCCACGCTGGGTCGGCTCCGGACCAACGGGCCTCCTTGGCGGCATCTCGTTGCATCCCATCCACGTAGGCAAGATGCTCCTGCAGCATCTGCTTCAGCGTGGCGGGGTCACTCAGGTGACCCATCGTCACCCGCATGAGCGCCGGGTGCTTCAACGACGGCGGATCCGGCGGTGTCTTCCTGGCCCACTGCGTGACGGCATCCAGACCGGATTCGGTGATCTTGTAGAGCCGGCGGTTTCGCGTGCCGGTCCCGTCCACCCGCGAGGTCAGGTAACCCATCTTTTCCAGCTTCTTCAGATCGGAGTAGATCTGGCTGTAAGCCGGACTGCCGTAGTAATAGCGCATGCTCCAGTGGAGCCATTTGCGGATGTCGTAGCCGGAGAGTTCTTGCTCATACGACAGCAACCCGAGCAGCGCCCAGCTGGTGGCGGCGAGCGCCGGCTTGGCTGCCTGCTCGGATTCTTCCATGGTGCAAGGGTAACAATCGAGGTCACGACACTTGTCCGTCCGAACCGCTGACCGGGAGACACCGTTGCCCGCGGTCCATGTCTCGACGAATCTGGTTGATGACAACAGATCAGGGAGACGCAGCGATGGGATTCGATAGCACTGCGACACTGGGCAGCCCACCCCAACGACCAGGTCCCCAGGACATGCGGGCGGTGCTCGGCCACTTCTGCACCGGCATCGCTGTCATCACCGGTCAGGACGGGCAGCGACCACTGGGTTTCACCTGTCAATCGGTGACATCAGTGTCGCTGGAGCCGCCCTATGTGTCGTTCTGCCCGTCGCGATCCTCCTCGACGTGGCCGCTGATCCGAGCTTCCGGCCGGATGTGTATCAACATCCTGGCCGACCATCAGCAAGCGGTATGCGCCCAGTTCGCACGTAGCAGCGCGGACAAGTTCGCCGGAGTCCGATGGAGCCCGGCCAACAATGGCGCCCCGCGCCTGCACGGCGCATTGGCCACCATCGAAGCCGACCTCGAGTACGAGCACGGCGCGGGCGACCACACCATCGTCGTCGCCCACGTCACCTCGTTGAGCGCCCACGACGGCCAGCCATTGTTGTTCTACCGCGGCGATTACGGTGGCCTCGATGACCGGCGACTCGATTCCGCGACGGAGTGAGGGATTGTCCATACACAGCGAAACCGATGTCCCAGAAGCGCTTTACGCGTCCATCACCGATTCCGTCCGCCGACTCGTCGATGCGACCATCCGAAGTGAAGCCGATCTCGACACCCTCCTGTCCGCCAAAGCGAAGATCGATGCGGCAGCAGGCGAACTCAGCCAGTCGCTGATCCCTGGTTCGTTCGGCGTCCAACAGGCAGTCGGCGGCCAGTCACTGGCGTGGGGGAACGCCGTCATCGGGCTCCGCAATGCCTTGGCTCCACCGTTGGTGGTCCACCATGAACCCGACGGCCGAGTGTGGGCGGAGGCGACGCTCGGCGCAGCCTACGAAGGGCCCGCCGGCCACGTGCACGGTGGGATCTGCGCGCTGCTGCTCGACCACGTCCTCGGCGCAACCGCGCACCAGCCGGGGCGGCCTGCGGTGACCGGCACACTCACCCTCCGCTACGAAGCCGGGACCCGGCTCGGACCTGTTCGCGCCGAGGCGCACATCGACCGGGTAGAGGGAGTCAAGACTTTTGCCGTCGGCCACCTCGCCACCTCGGACGGCATCACGGTCCGCGCTGAAGGTGTCTTCTTTCATCCACGCCGACCTGCCGGATAGCAGTCACGGCACTACTATCGCGGGGTGACCACGCCCGGCGGGCTGCAGCGCAGGCTCGGGACCACCGACGCTGTCGTGATCGGCCTGGGCTCCATGGTGGGTGCGGGCATTTTCGCCGCCCTGGCCCCGGCAGCAGCCGCGGCCGGCAGCGGACTGCTCATCGGCCTCGCCGTCGCCGCCGTCGTCGCCTACTGCAACGCGACGTCCTCGGCGAGGTTGGCCGCGCTCTACCCGCAGTCCGGCGGCACCTACGTCTACGGGCGCGAACGACTCGGCGAGTTCTGGGGTTACACGGCCGGGTGGAGTTTCATCGTCGGCAAGACCGCGTCGTGTGCGGCGATGGCTTTGACGGTCGGGCTCTACGTCTGGCCCCAATGGGCACATGCCGTGGCGGTGGCCGCCGTCGTGGCGTTGACGGTCGTGAACTACACCGGTATCCAGAAGTCGGCCTTGCTCACCCGGATCATCGTCGCGTGCGTGCTGGCGGTCCTGGCCGCGGTCGTGGTGATCATCGCGGGTTCCGGCAGCACCGACCTCTCCCGACTGGATATTGGTGACGATGTCGGCGCCCGCGGTGTACTCCAAGCCGCGGGCCTGTTGTTCTTCGCATTCGCCGGTTACGCCCGGATCGCCACGCTGGGTGAAGAAGTCCAGGACCCGGCGCGCACCATCCCGCGCGCGATTCCGATCGCACTCGGTATCGCGCTGGTGATCTACGCGGTGGTGGCCGTCGCGGCGCTATCGGTCCTGGGCAGTTCCGGCCTGGCATCCGCACCCGCACCGCTGGCCGATGCGGTGGCCGCGGCAGGCGCCCCGCAGTGGCAACCCGTGGTGCGGGCCGGAGCTGCGGTGGCGGCGCTGGGCTCGCTGCTGGCCCTGATCCTCGGGGTGTCGCGCACGACGCTGGCGATGGCTCGCGACCATCACCTGCCGCACGCATTGGCCGCCGTCCACCCGCGGTTCGCTGTGCCCCACCGGGCCGAGGTGCTGGTCGGCATTGTCGTGGCCATCATGGCCGCCGTGGTGGATCTGCGTGGGGCGATAGGGTTTTCGTCGTTCGCGGTGCTGCTGTACTACGCGATCGCGAATGTGTCGGCGTGGACGCTGGAGCCCGAAAACCGGTGGCGTCGCGTGATCCCGGCCGCCGGCCTCATCGGCTGTCTGGTGCTGGCCTTCTCGCTGCCCCTGGCCTCGGTGCTCGCCGGGCTTGCGGTGGTGGCGATCGGCGCGGTGATCTACGCCGTGCGCCGGCACTGACCGTCGCCGAGTGGCCAGTTAAGACACGGACTTTCACGAACAGCGTGATACAAGTGGCCGCTCGACGACGAACCGCAGCGCCTCGACGGCCATCGGCACCAGCGCCGCGACCGTCACCCCGGCCAGGACGCCACCACGCAGCCAGGACCGCTGGTAGTCGGTGAACTGCGCAAGTCCCGGGAGCCACGTTTGGGATGCGCAACGACCGCTCATGGTGTTCAGTCAACAATCGTGATTCCGCTGAGTTGGAAATACGTCGAGACCCGCACCGACGACGACTTCGTCGTCAACCCCGGGGAACGGCTCGATTGGGCCAGCACCATCGGTATCGGTGCCCAGCATGTGGTGGCCATGTTCGGTGCCACGTTTCTGGTGCCGGTGCTCACCGGCTTTCCGCCGGCCACCACCCTGCTGTTCTCCGGGGTCGGGACCATCCTGTTTCTGCTCATCACCGGCAACCGGTTGCCGAGCTATCTGGGGTCGAGTTTCTCTGTGATCGCCCCGGTGACCGCGGCGGTGGCCTCCCACGGGACCGGAAGTGCGCTGGGCGGTTTGATCGCCGTCGGGGTGCTTCTGATCCTCATCGGCGCGGTGGTGCACCTGATCGGAACCCGATGGATCGACCTGACCCTGCCGCCGGTGGTGACCGGGGCGATCGTCGCGCTGATCGGCTTCAACCTGGCCCCGGCGGCCAAGGCGAATTTCGAGAAGGGCCCGCTGGTCGGGTTGGTGACGTTGGTGTTGCTGGTCGCCACGCTGGCTTTCTTCAAAGGGCTGATCGGCCGGCTGGCGATCTTCGGCGCCGTCGTGATCGGGTACCTGCTGGCGCTGGTCCTCGGCGACGTGGACACCGCGGCGATCGCGGCGGCGCCGTGGATAGGGTTGCCCGAGTTCCACACGCCGGAGTTCAGCCTGGCGGTACTACCGCTGTTCCTGCCCGCGGTGATCGCATTGGTCGCCGAGAACATCGGGCACGTCAAATCGGTGGGCCAGATGACCGGCACCGACCTCGATCCGATGATCGGCCGTGCGCTGGCCGCCGACGGGGTGGCCACCGTACTGGCCGGCGCCGGCGGCGGTTCGGCCACCACCACCTACGCCGAGAACATCGGCGTGATGGCGGCCACCCGGGTCTACTCGACCGCCGCCTACTGGGTGGCTGCGGCGGTGGCGATCGCATTGTCGTTGTGTCCCAAGGTCGGAGCGGCGATCTCGGCCATCCCGCCGGGCGTGCTGGGCGGGGCGACGATCGTGCTCTACGGTCTGGTCGGCATCCTGGGTGTGCGGATCTGGCTGACCAATCACGTGGACTTCTCCAAACCGGTCAACCAGATGACCGCGGCGATCCCACTGATCATCGGGATCGCCGACTTCACTTGGCAACTCGGCTCACTGACCTTCACCGGGATCGCGCTGGGATCCATCGCCGCGCTGCTGGTGTTCCACGGCATGCGGCTGCTGGAGTACCTCGGCAACTTGGCACAACCTACTCACCGAGCGCGTTGACCACCCGGGCGAACACCGACGGCAGCGCCGCCGATGCCGGGGTGATGCAGGCCCGCACCGGACCGAAACCGCTGCCGTGCAGCAGGGCTGCGGTGAGCAGCCGGTAGCGGCGGGTCAGCACGCGCCACTGCCGGTCGTAGTCGCCGGGCCGATCGGCCCGCACACAACCCACCAGGAGTTCGGCGGCGCCGAAGGCCAGGCCCATCCCCTCCCCGGTCAGCGCGTCGACGTAGCCCGCCGCGTCCCCGACCAGCAACACCCGCCCCGCACTGCGGTTGCGAACCTTCTGCCGCAACGGCCCGGCGGCCCGATCCTGGCCGTGCTCAAGGCCGTTGATCCGCTCGACCAGCATCGGAAACGCCGCCAGGTGCTGCTCGAAGCCGCCGCGCTCGGACGTCAGGATCGCGATCCCGACGCAGTTCTCGCCGACGGGGGTCACATACGCCTCGGCGTCGGGTCCCCAGTACACCTCGACGCAATCCGACCACGGGGCAATCTGGACGTGACGCCGAATCCCCCAGCGCCGCCGCCTGCCTTCCCCACCGCAGAGCCCCAGCGAGCGGCGGATCGGCGAGTGCAGACCGTCAGCGGCAGCCAGGTAGCGGGCTCGAAAACCGGCTGCGCTCACCGAGTTCGAGTCCTGGGTGACCGCACCCACCTCACCGTGGACCACCCGGACCCCAGCTGCCGACGCCGCATCCGACAGTGCGGCGTGCAGCACCGTGCGACGCACGCCGTAGCCGGATCCGCCGCGGAACCTGGCCTCTGCGGTGCGCCGCCCGTCCAGGTAACGGATGCCCCGAAAGGCCCGTCCGTCTACCTCAGCGCCCAGGCGCTGCAACTGGCTGACCGAGTGCGGCATCAGTCCCTCACCGCAGGCCTTGTCGATCGGGCCCTGCCGGCGTTCCACCACCACGGTCTCCAGCCCGGCGCGCGCCGCGTGCACCGCGGTGGCCAGCCCGGCCGGGCCGCCACCTGCGACGAGCAGATCAATCACGTCAAGCCTTGCAACGCTTCGTTTTCCACCCGGATGCGGGTTCCCAACAGCGCAGCGTTGGCCACGGTGAACACCAGAGCGGTGAGCCACGCTCCGCCGGCCAACGGCAACGCGGCCCCTTCCGTGACCACCGCGACATAGTTCGGGTGCGGAATCAACCGGTACGGACCGTCGACGACGCGCGTGGCGCCGGGTACGACCACGACCCTGGTGTTCCACTGCCTGCCCAGCGTGGTGATACACCACCAGCGCAGCGCCTGAGCGGCGAGTACGACCCCCACCATGATCCGGCCGAATATGGGCGACGACCTACGCCTGCGGGCCTCCGCCACCGCGCCCACCAGCAGGGCGCTGTGCAGCGCCACCATCACCGGATAGTGCTCGGCCCCGAATTCCTTGCCACCCTGGGCGATACTCCACTTCAGGTTGCGTTTCGACACGACCAGCTCGAGTACCCGCTCGGCGGCGACGAGGACGATCAGCGCGGTGAATCTCTTGGCCGTCATCAGCGCCAGCGCAGCAGGACGAGTTCGGAGCAGAAACCCGGGCCCATGGCCATCATCACCCCGGGCGTATCCGACTCCGGCCGTTTGCGGATAGTGTCGCGCAGGACGTGCAGCACCGAGGACGACGACAGATTGCCGACGTCGGCGAGAGACTGCCAGGTGAGATCCAGTGCATCCTCAGGTAATCCGAGGGTTTCGATGATCGCCTCGATCACCTTCGGTCCACCCGGATGACTCACCCAAGCGGATACGTCGTCGACGGAAAGGCCGTGGTCCCCGAGGAACCCGGCGACATCGTCTCCGAGGTAACGGCCCACGAAGCTCGGCACCTCCGCACTGAGCACGATCTCGAAACCGTCCGAACCGATGTCCCAGCCCATGGCGTGCAACGAATCCGGGTAGAGATGGCTACGGGAATCCAGCACATCGGGCCCGGTCGGGTTCAGCTTCCTGGCCCGTTCCTCGCCGACCGCGACCACCGCGGCAGCACCGTCACCGAACAGCGCGCCGGCCACCAGCGTCGGCATGGAGGGATTGTGTTTGCGCGTCAGCGAACACAATTCCACCGACACCAGGACCGCCACCTTGTCGGGCGCACCGCGCAGATAGTCGTTGAGCCGGGCGATGCCTGCGGCGCCGGCCACACAACCCAGCCCGAAGATCGGGATGCGGCGCACATCCGGCCGCAGGCCGAGGCGCCCGGCGATCCTGGCGTCCAGTGAAGGGACCACGGCGCCGGTGACAGTGGTGGTGACGATCAGGTCGACATCCTGCGGGCGCAAACCCGCATCGTCGAGCGCGCCGGAGAGTGCGGCGCAGCCCAGTTCGGTTGCGTGTTCGATGAACAGGCTGTTGCTCTCACCGAAGTCATCGAGCCGGGCGTATTCCTCGAGCGGGAGCACCAGATACCTGCTGTTCACTTTCGCGCTCTTGTGCAGCGCGCGCACCACGTCCTCGGATTCGGCATATCCGGGAATGTCCAGCAGTGCGCTGGTGACCTCGTCCTGGGTATATCGGTGCGGGGGCAGTACAGCGTGGACACCGGCAATGGTGCTGTGGCTGGGCATTCTCGCGACGTTAATTCCCATACCCGTACAACGGGGGTCTACCCTCTGCGGTTCAAACGACCTGCCTGTGAATCAGCTCACGGATCAACCGCGATGACGCTTGTCACGCGCGGGCACACCGTTGGGGCCCTCGATGGACCGGGCGTACGTGCCGACGGTGAATGCGATCGCCGATCCCATGATCCCCAGCGCGCGTGCATCGACGTTGTCGATGGTGTCTCGGCGCGTGTGATAGTTCGGATCGAAGGCCACCCCGGCCCGCCCACCCCACAACCGGGCCTGCACCTCGGTCTTGCGCTGCGACGATCCGGTCGTCGTGCCACCGATCGGCACCCCGGCCTGCAGCAGCGGATGGTAGTCGGAGTTGATGCCGATCGGCATGTCCGCGGGCCGCACCCCGGCAAGGTTGAGATATCCCGCCATGGTCCGTTCGATCCCGGCCGAGCCCTCGGGAATCGGCTTGGGATCGGTGGCCTGGCCGGACTGGTCGCCGTCGTAGGTGAAGAACCCCGCGTTGGGCGAGCCGACCATGTCGAAGTTCAGGTACAGCGCGAGGTCGTCAAGTTGGTCCAGCGGCAGGTTGCGCACGTACTGCGTCGACCCTTCCAGCCCCATCTCCTCGGCACCCCAGAACGCGAACCGCACCGCATTGGTCGCCGCCGGCGAACTACCCAGCTGCAGCGCGGTTTCCAGCACGGCTGCCACGCCGGACCCGTTGTCGTTGATACCGGGGCCGCCACCCACACTGTCCAGGTGTGCGCCGACGAGCACCACGTCCGACGCCGAACCGGTCTTCGTCTGCGCGGTCACGTTGCGAGACTTGACCATGTCGGCTTTGCCGTCGAGGGTCAGTCGAACCGGGGCGCTGGTGCCCAGCAGTGCCGCATCTGCGGTTTCGTCGATGACGCCGACCGGCACGGTGAGGTGCCGGTAGTAGCCGGTGCTGAACAACCCACCCGGAGCGGGCTGGCGCCCACGGTTGACCACCAGCAATCCCACCGCACCCTTGTCCAACGCGGTGTTCTGTTTGACCACAACAGAACAGCCGGTGTCGTCCACAACCGCAATGGCGCCCTTGATGTTGACCGAGCCGTAGTCGGCTGCCGTACATCCCGAGGGTTTGACCGGGTGCAACGTAGGCGCAGTGAGCCCGCCCGGTTCCGTCATCACCAGCATCGACGCCTGGTCCACCGGGTAGCTGCGCCCGGACACGCTCAGCTCCGGCTTACCCCCGCGCATCGAACCCATCCGCTCGAACTCGGGTGTCTGCACGTCGAAACCCTTGTCCCGCAGCAGCTGTGCCACGTAGTCGACGCTCGCGTCGTATCCGGAGCTGCCGACCGCCCGGTTGCCGTCATGACTGTCGGCGATCTCCTGCAACTTGCGCAGATGGGTGAACATGGCGTCGACGGTGATCTTGCCCGCCAGGTCCTGGGGCTCGACCGGTGTCGGCACCGACTGGGCCGAGCAACCCGCGAGCGCGGCACCGAGCAGTAGAGCAGCGAGTCGACGCGCCCTCACTGCGCGTTGATCTGGTGGCGCGTGCGGTCTGCGCGGACCGGTAAACCGTTGCGGCCCCGCTGATCTTGGGCATACAGCCCGACAGCAAATGCGACTCCCTCACCATGTATCTGCAGAGCATCCCGGTTCACGTGGTCAAGGGTATCGGTGCTCTTGTGATAGTTCGGGTCGAACGGTTTATCCGCCTCACCGGCCCACAGTTTCGCCTCCTCGGCGTTCATCTTGTCCTCGGCACCCGAGAACAACCCACCTGCAGGAACCCCGGCCATGGTGAACCCGTCGTAGTCCGACCGGCCGTCAAAACTGGTGTCGCGCGGCGTCTTTCCCGCCTCTTTCAGATAAGTCGACAGCGTGCGCTCGATACCCGCCGAGCCCTCGGGAACACGCGGACGGCCCTGCTCGTCCAGCGGTGCGGACTGGTCACCGTCGTAGGTGAAGTAGCCCGCGTTGGGCGAGCCGAGCATGTCGAAGTTCAGGTACATGGCAATGTCCTTGAGCGCTTCGGTGTCGAGGGACTGGACGTAGTTGGTCGAGCCGAGCAAACCTTCCTCCTCGGCTCCCCAGAAGCCGAACCGCACGGCATTGGCCACCTCGGGCGAATCGCCCAACTGCAAAGCGGTTTCCAGTACGGCAGCCACACCGGAACCGTTGTCGTTGATCCCGGGGCCCTCCGGCACGCTGTCGAGGTGCGCCCCGACCATGACCACGTCGGAGGTCGATCCGGTCTTGGTCTGGGCGATGATGTTGCGGGTGTGCTCGACGCGCACCCCGGCGACGAGCTTGATCGTGGTGGGGCCGGGCGCGTTGCGCAACCGGGTGCCTTCGTCCTTCGTCACGCTGACCACCGGGATCTTCACGTCGGTGTTGCGGCCCAGCGTGCCGCCCATCTTCTCGTCGTTGTTGGTGTTGACGACGATCATCGCGACGGCGCCGCGCTCGGCGGCCGCGGCCTGCTTGTCGGCGAACGGGCACGAGCCACGGTCGACCAGCACGACGGCACCGGCAACGGGTAGACCGTCGTAGTCAGCGGCCTCGCATCCCGGCGTGTCCTCCACCTTGGCAGGCACCAGCGGTGCGGACACCCCTTCCTGGGCCGTGCCGATGGTGAACTCGAGCGGCTTGGCGGTGACAGGCTGGCCACCGACGGTCACCTGGGGGTCCTCGGCGAACGGGAGCTTCACCTCGAACTCCGGGGTTTCCACGTCAAATCCCTTGTCGCGCAGCGCACCGGCGACGTAGTCCACGCTCGCGTCGTACCCCGGGGTGCCCAGCGCACGGTTGCCGTCGTGTGCGTTGGCAATCTCCTGGAGCTTGCCCAGATGCCCCATCATCGCGTCGGTCGACACCTGCGCACGCAACTGGTCGGCGAACACCACCGCCGACGATGACGACTCCCGGGACGCCTGCCCGTCGGTCTGCAGTTCGGTCTTTGCATCACAGCCGGCGAGCCCCATGGTCAGCGCCAGCGCGCCCAGAACTGCCCCCGTCGAAGTACGTCGCATTGCACCCACGGTAGCTGCTGTCCCGAACTGCCAGACCGATAAATCGGTTGCCTGGCGATTTGCTGTGGTGGCATCGTGTTCCCCGACGCCGACAGGGAAGCAGGCCGAGCGGAGTACCGCAACGTTTCTGTGTGTTGCCGGCGGCGTCATGGCACAGGTAAAGGGCCTGAGGTTCGAATCCTCTCTTACAAATCCCCGATACCGCCGCCGGGTCCCACGCGATCAGCGACCTTGTGGCCCGCACCCGCCGGTACGGGGGTGTGACGCCCCGTCACGGATCACGTCCGGCGGCGGTATCCCTTTGCCGCGCAGACACATACACCGGAAGGAGGACACGACATGGGCATCTTCACGTTCAACCGAATCACCGTTTCCGCAGGCCAGTGCGCACTGGAGTACCGCGACGGCACGCTGGGTCGTGTCCTGCCACCGGGGCGCCACCGCATTGATGTGGCGGCCTCGGTGGTGCGTGTCGAGATGCGTGAGCAGGTGCTCACGCTGGCTCCGCAGGAGGTGCTGACCTCGGATGCGGTGACGCTGCGGATCACCGTCGCCCTGCAGTTCAAGGTGAGCGACGCCGTGGCCTACGTGGAGGCCACAGCCGATCCGATGGCTGCGGTGTACCTGGCCGCGCAGATCGCCCTGCGCGATCTCGTCGCCGCGGTGACCGCCGACGAGGTGATGCAGCGCGGCAACCGCATCGACGCCGGGGCGATCGCTGCGGCGGCGCGGGCGGCCGGTGCCCGCACCGGGGTCGAGGTGATCGAGGCGTTCGTCAAGGACGTGATCATCCCGGCCGAGATCCGTGCCGCGGCGATGCAGCTGGTGACGGCCAAGGCCAACGGCGCGGCGAAGCTGGAAGCGGCCCGTGCCGAGACCGCAGCGCTGCGCGCGCTGGCCAACGCCGGCAAGCTGCTGGACGCTCACCCGGCCCTGGCTCAGCTGCAGCTGGTCCAGCGGGTGCCGTACGGGTCGAAGGTAGTGCTGGCCCTCGGTAGCGACACGGGAAGCACCGACGCGGTCACCCGCGGTGAGGCGTCTGCCCCGGAGTAATTCCGGGTCAGGCGTCCCGCCTGTTCAGTACCACCGCCGCGGCGACAAACGCCACCGCCACCCACACCATGAAGTAGAACAGCGAGCCCAGCTCGCCCCACGTCGTGAAGTACGTCGGGAACAGCCACTCCACGTGCAGGAACGAAAACATGTTGGCGAACGGCAGCCACGGCCCGATTTTGGGGCCGGTGTTGGGCATGTTGCCGAGCAGGGGCTCGGCCACCAACGGCCACAGCAGCAGGACCGCCACCGCACCGGCCGCGAATCGCACCAGCGCCCCGACGGCCACCCCGAGTACCGCGGCAAGCGCGGCGTACAACGCGAACCCGCCGGCCACCCGCCAGGTCGCCGGATTGGCCATGGACAGCTGCGTACCCACCACCGGGTCGGCGACCATCCGGGCCACCAGTACCGAGGCCAGCACCATGATCACCGCACACACCGAGGAGAACGCCGCGCACACCACCGCTTTCGCGGTGAGCACCTGCGTGCGGTTCGGGGTGGCCAGCAACGTGGTGCGGATCAGTCCGCTGCGGTACTCCCCGGTCATCGTCATCGAGGACAGCACCATCAGGACCGGAACCCCGAACACCGCGACACCCAGTGCGGCCTTGGACGGGGGCAGCCCGGTGTAGTGGTTCACCGTCATGCCCTGCATGGCGGCCAACCCCAGACTGAGCACCGCGACACCGACCACCGACCACAGTGGGGAGCGGGTCGTGGACAGCTTGATGCGCTCGGCGTCGAGCGCGGCCAGCGCACTCATCGTGCTTCTCGGTTCTTCGCGCGAGCGCTCATCACAACACCAGCCCGGTAGTCGACGGCATCATCGGTCAGTTTCAGATACGCCTCCTCCAGCGAGGCCTGCCGCTGGCTCAGCTCGTGCAGGGCGATCGCGTTGCGCGCGGCCAGGTCGCCGATCACCTCGATGGCCGCGCCGTGCACTGCCAGCGCATCACCGTCGGCGGCGGCCTCCACCTCGAACCCGGCGCCGGTGAGAACCTCGCGCAGCATTTCCAGCTGGGGGCTGCGAACCCGCACGGTGTCGGCGGATGTGCCGCTGACGAACTCGCTCACGGTGGTCGAGGCGATCAACTTGCCCTGGCCGATCACCACCAAGCGGTCTGCGGTGTTGGACATCTCGGCCAGCAGGTGGCTGGACACGAACACGGTGCGCCCCTCGGCGGCCAGCTCGCGCATCAGGGTGCGCACCCAGTGGATGCCCTCAGGATCCAGGCCGTTGACCGGTTCGTCGAACAGCAGCACCGGCGGGTCGCCCAGCAGCGCGGCGGCGATCCCCAACCGCTGGCTCATGCCCAACGACAGCGCCCCGGCGTTGCGGTCTCCTGCCGCCGTCAGCCCGACCGTCTCGAGCACCTCGTCCACCCGGGTCGCCGGAATCCGGTTGGCCGCGGCGATCCAGCGCAGGTGGTTGCGGGCCGTGCGGTTCGGATGGGCCTGGCGCGCGTCGAGCAGGGCGCCGACCGTGCGCAGCGGGTCACGCAGTTCCCGGTAGTGCTTGCCATCGATGGTCGCGGTCCCGGCACTGGGATGGTCCAGCCCGAGAATCAGCCGCATCGTGGTGGTCTTGCCCGCGCCGTTGGGCCCGAGGAAGCCGGTGACGACGCCTGGTTCGACGGTGCACGTCAGATCGTCGACAGCGCGGTGGGTGCCGTAGAGCTTTGTCAGCCCGGTCAGTTCGATCATCACCGCCATCATTGCAGGCGGTGTCGTTCTGACTGCTCAGGTTCAGATCAGGTGAACATTCCCGCCACATCGGACTCGGTGGTGTTGAGGGTGTCGATACCCGCGTGAACCGCGGCACACAGCTGGTCCAGCGCCTGCGCCTCTTCGTCGGCTTCCTTGTTCCACTCGCGATACTGCTGATTGAACTGTTCCGACGCCGTGCCGCTCCACATCCCCCCGATGTCGGCCATCAGCGCGGTCTCTTCTTCCAGGATCTGCTTGACCTTGGCGGCCTCGGCATCCAGCTCGGCGGCCAGTTGCCGCGTGCGCTCGAACTGGACGGTGATATCGGTGCTCATCCGCAAACCTTCTGTCTCAAATGTTCATGGACTGGGCCAGCGAGCCGGCAGCATCACTGTCGGTCCCCTCATATGCCGCAATCGCTTCGCTGAGGAGGTGCGACATGTCGACCTCTTCCCGGCGGACATCGGACGCCTGCGTGAGGTAGTTCGAGAGTGCGGTCTGGACAGCCGACCCCGACGTTCCCGTCCAGGTCCCGGTGAGCTCACCTGCAATCTCAGCCACCCGGCGCTCGTGCTGGGCGCGATCGGCTGCGAATTTCGACAGCTGGGCAGACTTCTTCCGAAGCTCGTCACCATTCAACCCGAGGGCCATGGCACCTCCCTCTATCCAAGCCAGAAGCGGCGGTCATCTCCATTGAGAAGCGTCGAGAAGATTGTTACACGCCGCCAACAGCCCCGAAGGCACGAATTCAGGCGTCGATTCCGGCCTGAGCGACCACCAGATCGGCAACCGCGCGCATGCCTGCCGCGTTCGGGTGCAGCGGCGCGGGCCGGCATGGCCAGGGCAGCCCCGGCCGGGTGGTCCAGGGCTGGGCCGACCAGGCATGGTGCGTCAGGCTCGCCTGCGCGGCGCGCACCCACCCGCAGCCCGTCTCGGCGGCAGCCTCTCCGGTGAGCCGTTCCAGCGTGGCCGCGACGTGCCGCCCCAGCGCCGCATCGGTCAGCGACAACGGCGGCGCAGCGACACCTTCCGGCGGCAGCATGGTCAGGTAGTCCACGAACAACACCTGCGCCTGCGGCGCTCGCCGGCGTACCTCACGCCCCAACGTCACGAGAGAATCGGCCACATCGGTCAACGCGGTTTCCCGCGCGTCGGGGTCGAGCAGGCCGTGAAGCTGCGGCCCCACCAGAGGCAGGGACCGGGTGAAACGCGGCAACGCAGCGGCCATCAGCTGGGGCACGTAGCCGGCGTCGTTGCCCCCGATGGTGATCGTGACCAGCGCCTCGGATCCGTCGAGTGCCTCGATCTGCGGCGGCGCACCGTTCTGCCGATCGCGCAGCACATGCGCGGTGGTGGCGCCCGAATAGGTCACGTCCACCAGGTCGAGCCCGAGTTCGGCCGCCACCAGGTGCGGGTAATTGCGTGCCGAGCGGCCCGCCTGCCACGGCGCGCCTTCTGCCGATGGCTTGATCCCCGGCCCGGCAGCCATCGAACTGCCCAGGGCCACATAGCGGCTCACAGCGATCCCTCCTGTTGACTCTGCGTCCACGGCGCAAAAGTGCGAGTAGACAATGCCATCACCGCAGAGTCAACGCCGAGTTACAACGCGGGGCTCGACGCCTGCGCCCAGAAACGCTTCGGGATACGGCCCGCCTGACGCGCCAGATATCCGGCGGTGACGGCGGCCGACATCGCCGCGGCCATGGTCGGCGGATCGGAAGCCCGGGTGACGGCCGTGGCCAACAGCACGGCGTCACAACCCAATTCCATCGCCAGCGCCGCATCCGATGCCGTGCCGATGCCCGCGTCCAGCACCACCGGCACCCCCGCCTGCTCGACGATCATCTCGATGTTGTGCGGGTTGGAGATGCCCAGGCCGGTGCCGATCGGCGAGCCGAGCGGCATCACCGCGGCACACCCGGTGTCCTCCAGCCGGCGGGCCAGCACCGGGTCGTCGTTGGTGTAGGGCAGGACGATGAACCCGTCGTCTACCAATTGTTCTGCGGCCTTGACCAATTCGATGGCGTCGGGAAGCAGTGTGCGTTCGTCGGCGATGACTTCGAGTTTGACCAGGTCGGTGCCAAGCGCCTCACGGGCCAACTGCGCCGTGAGCACCGCCTCGGCCGCGCCGCGACAACCCGCGGTGTTGGGCAGCGCCGCGATGCCCAGCCGGTTGAGCAGGTCCAGCACACCGGTTCCCCCCGCGGCGTCCACCCGTCGCATGGCCACGGTCGTCAACTCTGTCCCCGAGGCGACCAGGGCCTCTTCCAGCACAGCCAGATTCGGCGCGCCGCCAGTACCCATGATCAGCCGGGAGCCGAACTCCCGGCCGCCGATGACGAGTGATGAGTCAGCCACCCTGCACCGCCGTCACAACCTCCACCCGGGCGCCGTCGGCCAGTGTCCGGTCCCATTCCGCCCGCGGCAAAACCGTCCAGTCGAGCGCGACAGCTATGCCCTTGTCCGGGAAGCCCCGGGTTTCCAGCAACCCTTCGATGGTGGTCTGCTCGTCCACCTCAAGGGTCTCGTTGTTGACCGTGATGGTGATCATTTCGCTTCCACACTCATCTCGAGTTCAGCCGCGATCCGCTCAGCGGTCCACGGCGCCAACAGAAATCCGTTCCGGCCGTGCCCGACGGCCACCAGCGTGCGCTCGTCGACCCGTTCGACGATCGGCAACCCGTCCGGTGTCATCGGCCGCAGCCCCGCCGCGGTCTCGGCCAGCTCGTACTCGCCGAGCGCGGGCACCACCGCGCAGGCGTCCTCGAGAAGGTCGCGCACGCCGCTGACCACCGGCGCGGTGTCGCGACCATGCTCGTACTGGGTCGCACCGACCACCACGCCGTCGGGGCGCGGCACCAGGTACACGGGCCGGCCGTGCACGCGAGCCCGGATCACCCGCTGCGGCACCGGCATACAGCCCTTGCGCCACCGCAGCCGCAGCACCTCCCCCTTCACCGGCCGCACCGGCAGCCCGGGCAGGAGCTTCGGGGAGTCGATCCCATTGGCGATCACCCGGACGTCCCCCTCGACGTCGTCCAGGTTCTCGACGGGCCCGGCCCACCGCACCGCCAGCCGCTCGCAGTGTGCGGCCAGCGCGTCGACGACGGCCCGATTGTCCACCGCAAGTTCGGTTGTAGCCCGGAACCCGTGCCGGATGCCCTGCGCCAGTAGCGGTTCCACGTCCCGCGCGGCCGTCGTCACCTCGACCGGCTGCCCCTGGGCCGACAACCATTCGGCCACGGTGTGCAGATCGGACACGTCGGCCCGGTCGACCGCGACCACCAGCGACTCCCGCGCGGTGACCACCTCGGGCGCCAGCCCGTCGAGGAATCCCGAGTGCCACAGCTTCAGCGATTCCAGACCGATCTGCAGCATCTGCTCTTCACCCGGCCAGCCTTCGCTGTGCGGGGCGAGCATGCCGCCGGCCACCCACGAGGCCCCGCGCTCGGTGCTGCAGTGCAGCCGGACGGTCCAACCGTCGAGTGCAGCCCGGCGTGCGACCGACAGACCGATCACACCGCCGCCGATGACGGCGAGTGTCCTGGCTCCTCCTGCTGCCATACTCCGCTCCCTACGCCGGCATGACCCGGATCAGGTGTGACGGTCAGGGCCGGTCCGTGTGCCCACTCTCAGCCCCGCGTCCCCGGGACTCCCGTATTGATTGCCAGTCCAGGGTACTCGGGCGGTACCGGCTACCGTCGCGGTGTGGAATCACCGGTCGACCGTCTGCAACGCGCCACCCTCTACCTGTGCACCGACGCCCGCCGGGAGCGCGGTGACCTGGCCGAATTCGCCGATGCGGCGCTGGCCGGCGGGGTGGACCTGATCCAGCTGCGCGACAAGGGTTCGGCCGGCGAGAAACAGTTCGGCCCGCTGGAGGCCCGCCACGAACTCGAGGCGCTGGAGATCCTGGCCGACGCGGCGCGCCGCCACGGCGCACTGCTGGCGGTCAACGACCGCGCCGATATCGCGCTGGCGGCCGGGGCCGACGTGCTGCACCTGGGCCAGGACGATCTGCCGCTGGACGTCGCGCGCGGCATCATCGGGCACCGTCCGGTGATCGGCCGCTCCACCCATGACGCCGCGCAAGCCGCGGCCGCCATCGATGAGCAGGTGGACTACTTCTGCGTCGGCCCGTGCTGGCCGACTCCCACCAAGCCGGGCCGGACCGCGCCGGGACTGGACCTGGTGCGCTCGACGGCGGCTCTCAATCCGGCCAAGCCATGGTTCGCGATCGGCGGGATCGATCAGCAGCGGCTGCCCGAAGTGCTGGCGGCCGGGGCCCGGCGCATCGTGGTGGTCCGCGCGATCACCGCCGCCGAGGATCCGCGCGCCGCTGCCGCCGAACTCAAGACCGCAATCAGCGCGGCGGGTTGACCTCGAGCGGTAACGAGGCCGTCACCGTCCGCAGCTGCTCCCAGCTGGCGGCGAACCCGGGATGCAGCGGCAGTGCCGCGACTTCGTCCTCGGCCACCCAACGCAATTCCGAGCTCTCCCGATTAGGGATGGTCTCCAGCGGTTCGGGCACGTCGGCGATCACGGTGGTGTAGCTCCACTGCGTGCCACCGATACCGGCCACCTCGGCCGTCACCACTGTGGTCCGCACGGTGAGCTGCTCGGCCGTCACGCCGGCTTCCTCGTTGGCTTCCCGCACCGCGGCCTGCTCGGCGGTCTCGTGACTGTCACGGGCACCTCCGGGCAAGGCCCAGGTTCCGCCCTGATGACTCCACGGTGCGCGGTGTTGCAGCAGCACAGCGGCAGATCCACCCGGCCACGGCGCGCGCAGGAGTAACCCGGCGGCACCGTGACGCCCCCAATACCGGGCGCCGTTGTCGGAGAACACCCAGCCGTCACCGTCGCCACGCACGCGTACAGCTTAGGGAACGTCGTGTGTTTCGGTGGACCTCAATTTCTCCGCGAGCCTAAGTGGGCGCTCTTAGAATTTTTTTATAGTGTGGGAACAGCCGTAAGCACCGAAATAAATGAGGTCCGTGCGCAGGTGACTGTGGAGTTGGCACATCCCTCGACCGAACCGCTCGCGTCCCGGTCGCCGACCACGCCTGCCCATCCGCGGTGGTGGTTTCTGTGGACCACTCCGGGCCGCATCCTGACCATCGGGCTGGTGTTGTCGGCACTTGTGATCGCCAGTGCGTTCGCCACCTCCACCACGATCAACGACCGCCAGCAGGCGCTGACCACCGTGCTCGATCACACCGAGCCCCTGGCGTTCGCGGCGGGCCAGCTCTACACCACACTGTCGGTCGCCGACGCCGCCGCGGCCACGGCCTTCATCGCCGGCGCCGAGCCCCGCGACGTCCGGCAGCGCTACGAGCAAGCCATCACCGATGCGTCCGTGGCGGTCACCCGTGCGTCGAGCGGGCTGACCGACGAATCGCTGGTGCAATTGCTCGGCCGGATCAACGCCCGGCTGGCGGTCTACACCGGCCTGGTGGAGACCGCGCGGACCAACAACCGGGCCGGCAACCCGGTGGGTTCGTCGTACCTGTCGGAAGCGTCGGCGCTGATGCAGTCGCAGATCCTGCCCGACGCGCAACGCCTTTACGAGGAGACCTCGGCCCGGGTGGACGCCGAGACCACCGCCTCCACCCGAATCCCGGCCGCGGTGATGTTGGTGGTGCTGGCGACGTTGATGTTCGGCGCGTTCGCCAACCGCTGGCTGGCGCGACGCACCCGGCGCCGGGTCAACATCGGTTTCGTGGCCGGCGGGATGGCCGTGCTGATCATGCTGATCTGGGTCACGACGGCGCTGGTGATCTCCACGTCGGACAGCCGCAGCGCCAAGGACACGGCCGCCGAATCCCTCAAGACCGTGACCAACCTGGCCATCACCGCCCAGCAGGCCCGGGCCGACGAGACACTGGCGCTGATCCGGCGTGGCGACGAAAACCTGCGTAAGCAGTCCTACTACCAACGCATCGAGGCAATGCAGCAGCAGCTCGCCCAATATCTGGCCCGTGACACCCGCATCGACAAGAGCGATCTGACGGGTGCCGAAGATCTGCTCACCAAATGGCGCACGGCCGATGACCGGATCAACGCATACATCGCGGTAGGCAACTACCAGGCGGCGACGCAGGTGGCGCTGGGCACCGGCGAGGACGATTCCACGTCGGCCTTCGACAAGCTCGACGACGTGTTGTCCAAGGGCATCGAACAGAGCCGCAGCCAGTTGCGCAATGACATCGCCAATGCCCGCCGGGTGCTGTCCGGTGCGACGGTGGGCGCCGCGCTGCTCAGTGTGGCCGCGGCGCTGGCGGTGGCGTTGGGACTGTGGCCCCGGCTGAGTGAGTACCGCTGATGAGCGCTTGCGCGAAGAAGAGACAGCCGCTGATGAGCGCTTGCGCGAAGAAGAGACAGCCGCTGATGAGGAAGATGAAGAAGGCGTTGGCCGTCCTGACCGCGGCCCTGGCGGTAGCCGGGTGCAGCCAGAGCGCACCGCCCTTGACGCTGCCGACCATGACGCTGGCGCCGCCCAGCCCGGCCGGCATGCAGGAACTCGCCCCGCAGCCGGTGCGGGTTCCGGAGCCCGAGACCGACGAGTGCAACCGCACCGCGAGCCTGCGGCCGTTCAGCGACAAGGCCGATACCGACGCCGCGGTGGCCAAGATCCGCGACCGCGGACGCCTGGTGGTCGGCCTGGATATCGGCAGCAATCTGTTCTCGTTCCGGGATCCGATCACCGGCCAGATCAACGGGTTCGACGTCGACATCGCCGGGGAGGTCGCGCGCGACATCTTCGGCACGCCGTCACAGGTCGAGTACCGCATCCTGTCCTCGGCCGACCGCATCACCGCACTGCAGAACAATCAGGTCGACATCGTGGTCAAGACCATGACGATCACCTGCGAGCGCCGCAAGGAGATCAACTTCTCCACGGTGTATTTCATGGCCCACCAACGCATCCTGGCCGCCCGGGACTCCAACATCTCGCAGGCCTCCGACCTCTCGGGCAAGCGGGTGTGCGTGGTGGACGGGACCACGTCGCTCAAGCGGATCCAGCAGATCAGCCCGTCACCGATCATCGTCTCGGTGGTGACCTGGGCCGATTGCCTGGTGGCGCTGCAGCAGCGTCAGGCCGATGCGGTCAGTACCGACGATTCGATCCTGGCCGGGCTGGTGGCCCAGGATCCGTATCTGCACATCGTCGGCCCCAGCCTCAACGAGGAGCCCTACGGCATCGGGCTGAACCTGGACAACACGCCGCTGGTCCGGGTCGTCAACGCGACGCTGGAACGCATCCGCCGCGACGGCACCTGGAACACGTTGTACCGCAAGTGGTTGACGGTCCTGGGGCCGGCACCGTCGCCCCCTGCCGCGAGGTATGTCGACTGATGAAAAAGCCCGACGACGCCGACCTGCCGGACACCCCCGACACCGAGGGCGGCCCCGGGACGCAGCCGGCGAGCCTCGACGACCTCGAGTTGGATTCGCAGTCGACCCTGCGGCCCATGGCGACGCAAGCGGTGTTCCGTCCCGAGTTCGACGATTCCGATGATCCGACGTTCGGCGGCGGCGACACCGAACCGCAGAACCTTGCCACGATCGCCACCCGGATGCTCTCGCCGATCCGCAGACTGGGTGGCGGGCTGGTCGAGATCGCGCGGGTACCCGAACGGGATCCGTTGACGGCGTTGATGACCAATCCGGTCGTGGCCGAACAGAAGCGGTTCTGCTGGAACTGCGGCAAGCCGGTCGGCAGGTCCTCATCCGACGGGCATGCCCTGTCGGAAGGCTGGTGCCCCCACTGCGGCAGCGCCTACTCGTTCCTGCCGCAGCTGTCCCCGGGTGAGATCGTCGCCGACCAGTACGAGATCAAGGGCTGTATCGCCCACGGTGGGCTGGGCTGGGTGTACCTGGCGTTCGACCACAACGTGAACGAACGCCCCGTCGTTCTCAAGGGACTGGTGCATTCCGGTGACGCCGAGGCGCAGGTGATCGCCATGGCCGAACGTCAGTTCCTGGCCGAGGTGACTCACCCGGGAATCGTGAAGATCTACAACTTCGTCGAACACGACGACAAGCACGGCAACCCGGTCGGCTACATCGTGATGGAGTACGTCGGCGGAACTTCGCTCAAACAGGCCAGGGGAACCCGGCTTCCGGTGGCCGAGGCCATCGGCTACATGCTCGAGATCCTGCCCGCGCTCGGCTATCTGCATTCGATCGGGCTGGCCTACAACGACCTCAAGCCCGAGAACATCATGATCACCGAGGAGCAGCTCAAGCTGATCGACCTCGGTGCGGTGTCGAAGCTCAACTCCTACGGATACCTGTACGGCACACCGGGTTTCCAGGCACCCGAGATCGTGCGCACCGGACCTACGGTGGCCACCGACATCTACACCGTGGGCCGCACGCTGGCCGCGCTGACCTTGAACCTGCGGACCCGGCGAGGTCGCTACGTCGACGGACTGCCGTCCGAGGACCCGGTGCTCGACACCTACGATTCCTTCGGCCGGTTCCTGCGCCGCGCCATCGACCCGGATCCGCGACGCCGGTTCCGCAGCGCCGAGGAGATGTCGTCCCAGCTGCTCGGGGTGCTGCGCGAGGTCGTGGCGGCCGACACCGGAAGCCCCCGCCCCGGCCTGTCGACCGTGTTCAGCCCGTCTCGATCCACATTCGGAGTGGATCTGCTGGTTGCGCACACCGACGTCTACGTTGACGGGCAAGTGCATTCGGAGAAACTGACCGCGCAGGAGATCGTGCGGGCACTGCCGGTACCACTGGTGGACCGCACCGATGTCGGCGCCCCGATGCTGGTGGCCAGTGTGCTCAGCCAGCCTGTGCACACCCTCGACCAGTTGCGGGCCGCTCGGCACGGCGCGATCGATGCCGAAGGCGTGGACCTCTCGGAATCGGTGGAGCTTCCGCTTATGGAGGCGCGTGCGCTACTCGATCTGGGCGACGTCGCCAAGGCCACCCGCAAGCTCGACGACCTGGCGACCTGGGCCGGCTGGCGCTGGCAGCTGGTCTGGTTCCGCGCGGTGGCCGAGATGCTCTCGGCTGATTACGACTCGGCGACAAAGCATTTCACCGAGGTGCTGGACACCCTACCCGGGGAACTGGCCCCCAAGCTGGCGCTGGCCGCGACGGCCGAGCTGGCCGGCACCGCCGACGAGCTGAAGTTCTACAACACCGTGTGGAGCACCGACAACGGCGTGATCTCCGCCGGTTTCGGGTTGGCCCGCGCCCAGTCGGTGGCCGGGTCACGGGACGAGGCGGTCCAGACCCTGGACCAGGTTCCGCCCACCTCAAGGCATTTCACCACCGCCCGGCTGACCAGCGCGGTCACCCTGCTGTCCGGTCGGTCCACCGGTGAGATCACCGAGCAGAACATCCGCGATGCGGCGCGACGGGTGGAGGCCCTGCCCGACTCCGAGCCGCGCGTGCTGCAGATCCGGGCACTGGTACTGGGCACCGCGATGGACTGGCTGGCCGACAACACGGCAAGCAGCAATCACATCCTCGGATTCCCGTTCACCGAGCACGGTCTCAAGCTCGGTGTGGAAGCCTCACTACGGGCGTTGGCCCGGGTCGCCCCCACCCAGTCGCACCGCTATGCCCTGATCGACCTGGCCAACAGCGTGCGGCCGATGAGCACGTTCTGATTCAGGCCAACGCGGCGCAGGCCGTCGCGATCGCCAATTCCTCGTTGGTGGGCACCACCAACACGGTCACAGGTGACTCGGGTGTCGAGATCCGCCGGGCTGCACGCGACGGTGACGCGTTGAGTTCCTCGTCGATCTGGATTCCCAGCGCGGACAGCCCGGCCAGGGCGTCGCGGCGCACCGCGGCGTCGTTCTCCCCGACGCCCGCGGTGAAGCTGATGACGTCGGTGCTGCCCAGCACCGCCAGATAGGCGCCGATGTACTTGCGGAGCCGGTGGATGTAGACGTCATACGCCAATTGCGCGTTCTCGTCACCGGATTCGATGCGCTTGCGCAACGTGCGGAAGTCGTTCTCGCCACCGAGGCCGAGCACACCCGACTGGCGGTTGAGCATCGTGTCGATGTCCTCTACGTCCATACCCGCCGCCCGGCGCAGGAACAAGATGATGCCGGGGTCGATGTCGCCGCTGCGGGTGCCCATCACCAGGCCCTCCATCGGCGTCATCCCCATCGAGGTGTCTACCGGCCTGCCACCGGCGATCGCCGACGCCGACGCGCCATTACCCAGGTGCAGCACAATCTGATTCAGCGACTCGTAGGGCCGGTCCAGGAAGGCGGCGGCCTGCTGGCTGACGTACTGGTGCGAGGTGCCGTGGAAGCCGTAGCGGCGGATGTCCCAGCGCTCGGCCACCTCGCGATCGATGGCGTAGGTGGCCGCCGCTGCGGGCAGGTTGTGGAAGAACGCGGTGTCGAACACCGCCACGTGCGGCAGGTCTGGCAGCAGCTTGCGGGCCACCTCGATGCCCAGGATCGCCGGCGGATTGTGCAGCGGAGCCAGCGGAGACAGCTCTTCGAGCTTGCCGATCAGCTCACTGTCGATCAGCGTGGGGCAGTAGAAAGCCTTGCCGCCGTGCACCACCCGGTGGCCGACTGCCACCAGTCCGAGGGTGTCCAGGTGCAGACCCTGACCCGCCAGTTCGTCGAACGCTGCCCGCAACGCGGCATCGTGATCGGGAACCTGCGCCGAGCCGATCTGCTCGATGATGCCGTCGGCCAGGAATTCTCCCGAAGCCGGTTTCACCACTGCGTATTTCAGCGATGAGGATCCCGAGTTGATCACCAGAACCGTCATGACTGCCCCTGTGCCTGGATCGCGGTGATGGCCACGGTGTTGACGATGTCCTCCACCAGGGCTCCCCGGGACAGATCGTTCACCGGCTTGTTCAAGCCCTGCAGCACCGGGCCGATCGCGATGGCGCCGGCGCTGCGCTGCACAGCCTTGTACGTGTTGTTACCGGTGTTGAGATCGGGGAAGATCAACACGGTGGCGCGCCCCGCCACCGGCGAGTCGGGCATCTTCGTCGCCGCCACCGACGGCTCCACCGCCGCGTCGTACTGAATCGGCCCTTCCACCAACAGATCCGGTTCACGTTGCCGCACCAGCTCGGTTGCCGCCCGTACCTTGTCGACGTCGGCCCCGGTACCCGAGGTTCCCGTCGAGTACGACAACATGGCGACCCGCGGATCGATGCCGAACTGCGCGGCGGTGCGCGCCGAGGAGATCGCGATGTCGGCGAGTTGTTCCGAGGTCGGATCGGGCACGATCGCGCAGTCGCCATAGGCCAGCACCCGATCGGCCAGGCACATCAGGAAGATGCTCGACACCGTCGAGATTCCCGGCGCCGTGCGGATGATCTCGAAGGCCGGCCGTACGGTGTGCGCGGTGGTGTGCGCGGCACCCGAGACCATGCCGTCCACCATCTCGTTGTGCACCAGCATGGTGCCGAAATACGAGACGTCGTGAATGATCTCGCGGGCCTGTTCGACGGTCACGCCCTTCTTGCGGCGCAGCTCGGCGTATTGCTCGGCGAACTGGTCGCACAGCTCACTGGTGAGCGGATCCAGAACGACGGCTGCATCCAGGTTGACCCCGAGTTCAGCTGCCCGGGAACGGATCTGGCTCTCCTCGCCGAGGATGGTCAGCTCGGCCACCTCGTGCTGGAGCAGCCGGCCCGCGGCCTTGAGGATGCGGTCGTCGGTGCCCTCGGGCAGCACGATGCGCCTGCGGTCGGAGCGGGCCTGGTCGAGCAGTTGGTAGGTGAACATCTGCGGCGTGGTGACCGCGGGGATCGGAATGCTCAGCTGCGCGATCAGGTCGTTGACGTCGACGTGCTTGTCCATCAACGCCAGCGCGGTGTCGATCTTCCGCTGCGATGTCGACGTGACCCGGCCGCGGGCACCGGCGACCCGGCTGGCGGTCTCGAAGGTGCCGTACTTGGTGGCCACGATCGGCAGCCGCAGCCCGAGCCCTTCCACCAGCGATGCGATGGCCGGGTGCAGATCGAGGCCGCCGTTGAGGATGATGCAGGACAGTGACGGAAAGCCTTCTGCCGCATGAGCACTCACCAAGGCCAGCACCACGTCGGACCGGTCCCCCGGAGTGACCACCGCGACGCCCTCGGTCAGCCGCTCCAGGCAGTGCTCGGCGGTCATACCGGCGACCATCACGCCCATCGCCTCGCGCGACAGCAGCTCGGGGTCCCCGGCGATCATCGTGCCGTCGACCGCCACCTGCAGTTCGGCGACCGACGGGGCGACCAGCAACGGCTCCTCGGGAAGCACATACGCGGGCGGGCCGAGCGGTTTGAGGGCCTGGGCCACCGCGTCCAGCTGGGCCGGGTCGCACCGGTTGGCGACGACCGCCGCGGCATGTGCGTGCTGGTGGTTCAGCTCGGCCAGACACACCTCGACCACATGGGCCACCTCGGTAGGTGTCCGGTCGGCGGCCTTGACCGCGAGCACGACAGGCGCGCCGAGGTTGACCGCGATGCGGGCGTTCATGCTCAGCTCGCTGGGGGTGGCGATGTCGGTGTAGTCACTGCCGACGATCAGCACGGCGTCGCACTTCTCGGCCACGCGGTGGAACCGGTCGACGATCTCGGCGATCGCGACGTCGGGGTCTTCGTGTACCTGCTGGTAGCTGACCCCGACGCATTCGTCGTAACTCAGCCCGGCCGTGGCACTGGCCAGCAACAGTTCGAGGATGTAGTCGCGGTCCTCGCCCAGACGGGTGATCGGGCGGAACACCCCCACCCTCGGCACGGTCGCGGCAAGTCGGTGAAGAATGCCGAGCGCAATGGTCGACTTTCCGGTGTCACCTTCGGGCGACGCAATATAGATCGCGGTAGCGACGACTGCCTCTGGCACTGATACAGCTTCCCTCATCAGGGTTTGGACGGCCAGATGCTCTGCTTTTGCTCAGCGCAGCTCACGCAGCGCATCGGCGAATTCGGTGCAGAACCAGTCCACATCCGACAGAGAGAATACCAGGGGCGGTCTCACCTTCAGCACACTGCCCTGCGCCCCGCAAACCGAGATCAGCACCTTGCGGTCCCGCATCGCGTTGACCAGATCGTGCGCCGCGGCCCGGTCAGGGCCCGCCCCGGCGCGGTCGGTCACCATCTCGACACCGACATAGAGTCCGGCACCGCGAACATCGCCGACGCGTGGATCGTCGGCGGCCAGCCGGGTCAGTTCGTTACGCAGGGTCGTGCCGACCCGCGCCGCGTTGGCCATCAACTCCTCGCCTTCGATGACGTCGAGCACCGCGGCCGCGGCCGCCATCGACACCGGATTGCCTCCGAAGGTGTTGAAGTACGGCACCTCCCGGGCGAAGGCCTCCAGCACCTCGCTGCGAGCGGCCATCGCCGCCACCGGCAACCCGTTGGCCATCGGCTTGCCCATTGTGACGAGATCGGGCACGACACCGTGGCGGGTGAAGCCCCACATCGTCTCCCCCGTACGGCCGAACCCAGGCTGCACCTCGTCGGCGATGAACACCCCGCCGGCCGCCCGCACCGCGGCCACCGCAGGCGCCAGCACCGAGGGATCGGGATAGATGCCGTCGGAGGAGAAGAAGGTGTCCACGATCAGAGCACTCAGACCGAACCCGGCGGCCTCGAGGTCGGCGATCGCGGCTTCCACATCGACCAGGAAGCGCTCTGCCACTTCGGCACCCGAGCGGTAACTGTCCGGCGCGGCCACCGAGCGCACATGGGATCCGATGGTGGTGGCACCGCCGAGCGACGGTGAAATCGCCGTCACCGCTTCGGTATTGCCGTGGTAGGCGTCGCGGGTGACGATCACACCGCGCGCCCCGGTATACCTCTGTGCCACCCGCAAAGCCAGATCGTTGGCCTCCGAACCGGTGCAGGCATACATCACCTGGTCGAGTTCCGCCGGAAAGGTGGCGAGCAACCGCTGCGAGTACTCCACGATGCCCTCGTGCAGGTAGCGGGTGTGAGTGTTGAGCGTCTCGGCCTGGCGGGTGAGTGCGGCGACCACGTGCGGGTGGCAGTGCCCGACGCTGACGACGTTGTTGTACGCGTCGAGGTAACGCGTGCCGTCCGCGTCGAACATGTGGCTGCCGCTGCCGCGGACCAGGTGTACCGGCCGCTCGTAGAACAGCCGGTACGCCGGGCCCAGCAGGTGGGTGCGGGCCTCGATCAGCTTTTCGGTGTCGGGATCGGCCGACTGACCGGTGTAGCTGTTGGAGTCCATGATGTTCGAGAAACTCATCCCGTGCACCCCCTGCTCAGCGTTCGTGCGCCTCCTCCAACACGGTCCGACCCAGGTCGGAATACCGTTCCGGATCCCTGAATTTCAGGAACAGCGCCCACAGCACACCACCGATTCCGGCGATGCCGACAACATACGGGATTGCTGTGAAGATCCAGTCAGAAGCGGCTGAACCCGCAGCAAACGACGCGTTCTGGGCGAGCAGGTAGATGACGTAGAGCATGCCGACCCCGCCGAGCAGCGGAGCCAGGAAAGTGGTGAACCAGTTCGCCGTTTCGGGATGGCGCTTCTGGACATGGAAGTACGAGATCACCGAGAACGCCGCCAGCGCCTGGACGATCATGATGGCCGTCGTACCCAGCAATGCCATCAGGCCGTACAACCCGGTGTACGGGTCGCGTCCGGTGATGTCGAAGAACATCACCACCGCGGTCGCGAAGCCGGTCTGCACGAATCCCGCGATGTGTGGCGAGCCGTGCACCGGGTGGGTGGCACCGATGGTCTGGCGCATGCCGGGGATGACGTTCTCGCGGCCGAGTGCGTAAAGGTAACGCGCAGCGCAGTTGTGGAACGCCATACCGCAGGCGAAGGAGCCCGACATCAGCAGGATCTTGAACAGATCGACGGCCCACTGTCCGAGGTGCTCGTGCACCGGAGTGAAGAAGATGTCACCCGCGGTGGCCGAATCCTGTGCCAGTGCAACGGCGTTCTGCGGTCCGGTGCCGACGATGGCCAACCACGAGACCAGGACGTAGAAGGTGCCGATGCCGACCACCGAGCTGATCACCGCGATCGGGATGATCTTCTTGGGATTGCGTGACTCCTCGCCGTACATCGCGCTGGACTCGAAGCCCACCCACGACCAGAACGCGAAGAACAGGCCGACGCCGGCGGAACCGGCGACCGTGATCATGCTGCCGTCGGCACCGGCGACCTCACCGGACAGACTCTGAAAACCGTTGAGCGGGTTGAGCGATCCCAGAGACCAGCCCTGCGGACCGCCGCCGGTGAAGACCACCGACAGCGCCATCATGGCCAGCATGATGATCTCGGTGATCAGGAACACGGCGAGCACCTTGGCGGCCAGGTTGATGTCGAAGTAGGTCAGCACCGCGTTCACGGCGAGCATCACCACCGCGAAGAGAATCCAGGGCACGTCGACGCCGAAGAACGACTTGAACAGATCGTTCCCGAAGAACGAGAAGATGCCGATCAGCGACGCCTCGAACACCATGTAGGCCAGCGCCGTCAGGAATCCCGCGCCGAGACCGACGACGCGGCCCAACCCGTGCGATATGTACCCGTAGAAGGCACCGGTGGCAGTGATGTGCCTGCTCATCGCGGCGTAGCCGATGGCGAACAGGGTCAGCACGATGGTCGCGACGAAGTATCCGGCCGGCGCGTTGACGCCGTTGCCGAAGCCCACCGAGATCGGCACGTTGCCGACCATGGCCGTGATGGGGGCGGCGGTGGCGACCGCCATGAACAGCACACCGACCAACCCGACGGCGTTGGGTTTGAGGCGTTGGACGGAGGCGCCGGACGGGGCCGGTGGATCGATGATCTCACTCATTGCGGGTCCTAACTGAGGACGGTTTTCGGACCACTATTTGGTCTGATTTCCTGTCGTCGCCGACGGCATTGTGATGCGACGCAGCACATTGTCATCCCGCCCAGACCGTCGGGCAACTCGAAACTCGTTGCGGGTCAATCGCTTTGTTGCGGTCATGTAAACCGTTCGGTTTCGGTCTGCTCTGCGGCGTCTATTTGGTTCACACTCGGGGCATGTCCCTGACACCGGGCGGCCCCGTCGCCGAGGACGTGCGCCGACGCATCCTGTCCATGTTGGCCCTGGGTACCCTTCGCCCCGGCTCACGGCTGGGCACCGAACGGGAGATGGCGGCGAATTTCGCGGTGTCGCGCTCCACACTGCGCAGCGCGCTGCTGCCGCTGAGTCAGGCGGGCGTACTGGAGCGCCGCACCGGGCGCAACGGCGGCACGTTCGTGCGCGCCGACGTCGTCGAACGCAATGCCGCCGAACTGGCGGGGTTGCCGGATCGGTTGCGCACCGGTGGTCACACCAGCGCCACCCGCGTACTGACGACAGACCGCAGGCCGGCCACCCCGGTGGAGGCGCATGCCCTCGAAATCGCCGATGGTGCAGAGATATTCACGATCCGAAGGTTGCGGTTCGCCGACGGTGTGCCGCTCTCGGTGGATCTGGCCTGCTTCGTGGCCGCCCACGTGGAAGATCTGCTGGAACAGCCGCTCGGCGGTTCGCTGTATGAGTTGGTGCGGGTGCGGTACGGCCTCACCCCGGCCGCCACCACCGAGACCATCGAAGTGGTCAGCGCCAGTCCCCGCGAAGCGCAGTGGCTCGACATCGCCCACCGCAGGCCGCTCCTGGCCGTCACGCGGGTCACCCGCGACAGCAGTGGCCGCCCGTTCGAGTACGCCTACGACTTGTTCCGGGCCGACCGGGTCCGGCTCACCGCCACCAGTCAGGGCGGTGTCGGTGCAGTGCAACGCTCGGTGTGCAGCGCCTGAGATCAGGCCCCGTGTGGGACAACGATGTCGGCGATGAGGGCCATGTGGTCGGCCTCCGGCACGAGCTCCGTTCGTACCGCGGTCGCGTCGGCATTGCGTAACAGCACATGATCGATTCCGACGGCAGGCACCCTTCGGGGACCGACCGGGAAGGTGCGGACCAGGCCCCCGCCGGCCTGCTCTGCGGCGTCGCGATAGCCGGTGGCCAGCAGTTCCCGGAACGGCAGCATGTCGTGGGTGGCATTGAAGTCCCCCGCCACGATCACCGCACCCGGACCGGCCTCGTCGGCCAACTCGCGCAGCATTGTCGGGAACTTCGCCATGTCGTTGCGCCACGACTCGATCGGCTGCGGCCACGGCGCGGCGAAATGGACCCCCACCAAGATCGGGGGAACCGCGACGTCCGGCACATGGACCCGGGACCGCAGCATCACCATCGAGTAGCCCGGGACATGTGCACTGTCGGTCAACGGGAACCGGCTCCAGATTCCGAGGCCGCCGGCCATCGGCTCGGGGTCGAAGATCCGGTGGCCGAAGGTGTTCTCCAGCCCGGCCGCGATCAACCCGTCGGCGGCCTCCTGCGTGAGCTCCTGTATTACGACGACATCGGCCGTCCGTTCGGCAGCGGCCACCACAGCGGCCGGATCCCCGCGCCCCATACCGAGATTCGAGGTGAACACCCGCACCGGTGCCGACTGCGCCGTCACCGCCTCGGGACCGAGGTACTGCGGCACCTGGATCACGGCGATCGCCAGCGTCAGCACCACGGCCAGCGCCGTCAGCACCCACCGCCGACCGAGCACCAGCAGCAACACCGCCACCGGGGCGGCCAAGGTCAGGTAGGGGGATGCCGTCGCCAACAGCACCGTGCCGTGGCGGCCCAGCGGTACGTAGCGCACCGCCAGACCCACCACGGCCACACCCGCCGCGACCACCCCGGAGAGGGTCGCGAGAATTCGGATCAACTCAGCCGAGCTTGCGCAGGCGCGGTTCCAGATCGTTCTTGAACAGGTCGAGGAACCGACGCTGATCGTGACCGGGGGCGTGGAACACCAGGTGGTTCAGGCCCCACTTGACGTACTGGCCGACCTTCTCGACCGCCTCATCGGGATCCGAGGCGACGATCCAACGCTTGGCGACCTGCTCGATGGGCAGCGCGTCGGCGGCCTTCTCCATCTCGATCGGGTCATCGATGGAGTGCTTCTGCTCCGGCGTCAGCGACAGCGGCGCCCAGAACCGGGTGTTCTCCAGCGCAGCCTCGGGATCCGGATCGTAGGAGATCTTGATCTCGATCATCCGATCGATGTCCTCGGCGTTGCGGCCGGCAGCCTCCGCACCCTCCTTCACGGCCGGGATCAGCTTGTCCTTGTAGAGCTCCTCACCCTTGCCCGAGGTGCAGATGAACCCGTCACCCGCGCGACCCGCGTACTTGGCCACCACCGGACCACCGGCAGCGATGTAGACCGGCACACCGCCCTCGGGCACGTCGTAGATCGAGGCGCCCTTGAGCTTGTAGTACTCACCCTCGAAATCGACGCGGTCGCCCAGCCACAGCTCACGCATGAGCTTGACCGACTCCCGCAGCCGGGCGAAACGCTCCTTGAACTCCGGCCACTGCCCGCTGTAGCCGGTGGCGATCTCGTTGAGCGCCTCGCCGGTACCCACCCCGAGGAAGATGCGGTCCGGGTACAGACACGCCATCGTCGCGAACGCCTGCGCGATCACCGCCGGGTTGTACCGGAACGTCGGCGTCAGCACCGAGGTGCCCAGCACGAGCCGCTCGGTACGCTCACCCACCGCCGTCATCCAGGCCAGCGAGAACGGCGCATGCCCACCCTCGTGCCGCCACGGCTGGAAATGGTCGCTGACCGTCGCGCTGTCCATCCCGGCCGCTTCGGCCAGCACCGCCAGCTCGACCAGTTCCCGAGGCGCGAACTGCTCCGCCGATGCCTTGTATCCCAGTTTCAGTTCAGCCACGGCTTCGTTTCTACTCCTATGCTTAAACTCGCGACATGGCAGCAGCCCTGACCGCGATCACCGAGCACGTGCACTTCGCACAGACCGACTTGGTCAACTGGACGCTGGTGACCGACGGGGACCGGGTCATGCTGATCGACGCCGGGTTCCCGGGCCAGCGCCAGGACGTCATCGGCTCGGTGAACCAAATCGGCTACTCCATCGACGACATCGCCGCGGTCCTGCTCACCCACGCTCACATCGACCACTTCGGCACCGCGATCTGGCTCGCGAAAACCCATGGCGTACCGGTGTTCTGCCACGCAACCGAGCTCGGTCACGCCAAACGCGAATACCTGGAGCAGGCCGCACCCGCCGATGTGGTGCGCAACATCTGGCAGCCCCGCTGGCTGAAGTGGGCGGCCACCATCACCGTCAAAGGCGGGATGAACCATGCCGGTATCCCCACCGCGCAGGCGCTGACCCCCGAGATCGCCGCCGGGCTGCCCGGGGCGCCCGTCGCCGTGCCGACGCCGGGTCACACCGGCGGACACTGCTCGTTCATCGTCGGCGGCGCCCTAGTCAGCGGCGACGCACTGGTGACGGGGCACCCGCTGCTGCGGCGCACCGGTCCGTCACTGCTTCCGGCGTTGTTCAACCACGACGAAGACGGCTGTCTGCGCAGCCTCGAGACGCTCGGTGTGCTGGGTACCGACATCATGCTTCCCGGCCACGGGCCGATGTGGCGCGGATCGATCGCCGACGCCGCCGCCACCGCCGCGGCCGTCCACGCTTAGTGCTGCAGGATCCGGTATCCCAGCAGGAAGAACCCGGTCAGGCACAAACCGCAGGCCAGCACGATCGTGGGCATCAGGACCATCTGGTCGAGTTCGTCGGGGTCGAACACCTCGTCGTCGTACACCGAACCGAACAGCACCCGGGCAAACCTGGTCCGGCGGAATGCGTGCATCCGCCGTCGTGACTCCGCCGAGTCCGCCCGGCGACCGATGAACAGCCGCAAAGCCACGCCGCTCGCAAACACCACCGCAGCCGCTACCAGTAGCAGCGTTCCCACGATTACCTGCAGACTCGGCATCGCAGGCCAGCCTAGCCGCTAACGACCCCACCGCTCGGCAAGCAGCTGGTGGGAGCGCAGCCGGTCGGCGTGCCGGTGCGTCACCGAGGTGATGACGAGTTCGTCCGCACCGCTGAGGCGTTGCAACGCTTCCAGCCGGGTGGCCACCTGATCGGGATCACCGACGAATTGCGTTGCGATACGGTCCCGGACCACGTCCAACTGCTCGTCGGACAGCGGCCCACAGTCGTCCGGGTCCGGATAGGGCATGGCGCCACCGCCGGCCCGGACCGAATGCACCCAGTGCCCGTAACTGGACGCCAGATGCCGTGCGGTGGCTTCGTCGTCGGCGACGACCACGTCGGCCGACACCGCCACGTACGGCTCGGCCAGGAACTCCGACGGGGTGAATCCGTTGCGGTACACCTCGATTGCCTCCAGCGCAGTGGCGGGCGTGATGTGATAGCTCGCCACGAACGGCAACCCGCGCGCGGCCGCGACGCGTGCACTCTGCCCCTTGCTGCTGCCGAACACCCACGGTGTCAGGTCGGCGCCCGCACCGGGAACGGCCGTGCCCACCTCGTAACGGCCGGCGAGCATGGCCAGGATGTCGTCCACCTGTTCGGCGAAATCCGGTGTGAGCGCTTCGGGTTGCTGCAACACGGCCATCCGTGACCGCAACTGCGGGTCCCGCATCAGCGCACTGACGTCGTAGGGCGTCGGGATCACCACACCGTCGATCTCGTGCCACCGGCGCGGCGGCCTCGGCTCGCGCGGCTTGTCCCGCACCGCCTCGGCGCGTTTCTGACCCGAGCGGCCCACCCCGAGATCGATCCGGTCGGGGTAGAACGCTGCCAGGGTGCCGAAGCTCTCGACCACGGCGACCGCCGTGGTGTGGCCGAGTTGCACGGCAGCGGTGCCGACCCTGATCCGTTCCGTGGCCGCCGCGATCTGCCCCACCAGAACCGCGGGCGACGAACTGGCCACCGATACAAAGTGATGCTCGGCGACCCAATACCGTTGGTAGCCCCACTGTTCGGCGTGCCGGGCCAGGTCGACGGTGTTCCGCAGCGCGGTCTGCGCGTCGCTGCCCGCGCTGATCGGCGCCAGATCGAGGATCGAGAGCGGAGTGGTGGTCACGTCAGCTCCTTCTCGAAGGCGATCGGGAAGACCGTCCCCTCCCCCTCGGGCGGCAAAGGTGCGGTGAGCCGGGTGTAACCCGCGGAGTCGTAGAGCGCCTCGGCCTCCGGCTGCAGGTGACCCGTCGTCAGATAGACCCTCCGGTACCCGCGGGCGGCGATCTCACATTCGAGGTGGGCCAGCAGCACCCTGCCGTAGCCACGCTTGCGATAACGACTGTCGGTCCAGATGCGTTTGAGTTCGGCGGTGTCGGCGTCGAATCGGGTGAATGCGCCGCCCGTCACCGGCATACCGTCGAGCACGCCGATGTACAGGCCGCCGCCGGGCGGGGCGAACTCGTCGGCCGACTTCCCACGCAGCCAACCCATCATCTGCTCCGGCGTTCCGCCGTAGCGCCCCGAGTACTCCACGGACAGCTCGGCCAGCAGCGGGGCAGCCAGTGGATCATCCAGATCGACCGCGACGAACCGCACACCACTCACGGGGGCTGACTTAACCACCGTTCCGATACTCACGGCTGCTTCAACGCGCAACCACGGCCGCGATATGCCCACAGGCTCAGCCTGATCAAAACCCTGCCGAACCGCTCATTTCCTGGCCAGGTAGTAGTAGTTCGACGGGTCCTGCTCGATCTCGGTGACCTCCACGTCGGCGAATCCCGCGTCGGTCAGCATCGACACCGCCAACTGTCTGCCCCACATCGTCCCCAGCCCGGCTCCGCCCAGACCGAGCGAGACCGACATGCAATGGGTCAGAGACACCGCGTAGCGGTACGTGCTCATCACCGCGCCGATGTTGTCCTCCAGCCGGCTGGAAGCCTTGATGTCGGCCATCACCAGCACTCCACCCGGCCGCAGCGCACGGTAGATGTTCTCCAGCACCCGGGCGGGCTGGGCCTGGTCGTGGATCGCATCGAACGCGGTGATGAGGTCGTACGCCCCGGTCAGGTCGAGGTTCGCCAAGTCGGCGGAAAGGTACGAGACATTGGTCAAACCACGTTGCGCAGCCGACGCAGCCCCGGTGGCGACCGCCTCTTCCGAGAAGTCGATTCCGGTGAATCGACTGGCCGGATAGGCCGCGGCCATCAGGCCGATCGCGTACCCGCTGCCGCAACCGAAATCGGCGACGTCGATGCCACTCTCGAGCCGTTGCGGCAGGTCGTCGACCAACGGCAGCACGGCACTGACCAGGGCGGCGTCGAACACCTCGCCACTGCGCTCGGCCATCACGGTGTGGAAGCGCGGATAGTCGTCGTAGCTCAGACCACCGCCGTCCCGGAAGCAGCCGAGGATCTTCTGTTCGACCTCGCACATCAGCGGCACGTACTGGGCCAGACGCGCCAGGTTGCCCAGACCGGACTCGCGCGTCAGCGCAGCGGCGCGGTGTTCGGGCAACCGGTATGTAGAGGCTTCCGCGTCGTAGTCGACCACGTGTCCCGCGGCGAGCCCGCCGAGCCATTCGCGGACGTAGCGTTCATCGAGGCCCGCGGCCGCGGCGATCTCGGTGCTGGTTGCCGACGGCAGCTTGGCCATCACGTCGAACAGCCCGGTCTGGTGGCCGATGCTCAACAGCAGGGTCAACCCCGCACTGTCGATCGCCGCGGTCATCCGTTCGGAGAAATCCTCTGCGGTTTCGGTAATTGCCTGCTGATCGGTGCCATTCGCCATCACGCCCGCCCAGACTACGCCGCCTCGGCCACCCCCTTCCGCGCAAAACTTGACACGTGTAAAGTTCGCCGCCATGGACAACATCAGGGGCAAGACCATCGCGATCACCGGCGCCGCCCGCGGCATCGGTTACGCCACCGCCAAGGCCCTGCTGGCCAAAGGCGCCCGGGTCGTCATCGGTGACCGTGACGTGGCCCTTCAGGAGTCGGCCGTCGTCGAGCTGACCAAGCTCGGCCAGGTCTCCGGCTACCCGCTCGACGTCACGGACCGGGAATCGTTCGCGACATTCCTGGACAAGGCCCGCACCGACGGCGGCGGCCACATCGACGTGCTGATCAACAACGCCGGTGTGATGCCGGTCGGGCCGTTCCTGGAGCAGAGCGAGCAGTCGATCCGGTCGAACATCGAGGTCAACGTCTACGGCGTGCTCACCGGCTGCCAGCTGGCACTGCCGGACATGGTCAAGCGTCGCCGCGGCCACGTCATCAACATCGCGTCGCTGTCGGGCCTGATCCCGCTGCCCGGCCAGGTGGTCTACGTCGGCGCGAAGTACGCCGTCGTCGGGCTCACCACCGCGCTGGCCGACGAGATGGCACCGCACGGGGTCGACGTTTCGGTGATCATGCCGCCGTTCACCAACACCGACCTCATCTCGGGCACCAAGTCCGGCGGGGCCATCAAGCCCGTCGAACCCGAAGACATCGCCGCCGCGATCATCAAAACGCTCAACAAGCCCAAGACGCACGTGTCGGTGCCGCCGCCGCTGCGCTTCACCGCGCAGGCGGCGCAGATGCTGCCGCCCAAGGGCCGTCGCTGGATGAACAAGAAGCTGGGCCTGGACAACGTGTTCCTGGAGTTCGACACCGCCAAGCGCAAGGCCTACGAGGACCGGGCCCAGGCCGCTCAGGGCGTCATCGACTCCGACGGCAAGAGCTAGCCGAAGGTCGGCAGCTCGGCTCCGTGACGGTAGCCCTCGATCACGTCGAGGGCACCGTCGAGCAGTTCCTCGTGGGTGAACTCGTAGCGCTCGACGCTGCCGACGAACACCACCCGGACGATCTCGCCGTCCTCGGCCGCGTCCAGCCACAGTGAGGTCACCGGCAGGCCGTCGTCGACCTGGGCGCCGGACGGCTCGTAAAACCACACCGCGTAGTCGTCGTTGGACTGTTCCTCGTCAAAAGTCCAGCCGCGCGCGGTGATTCGATCGTCGAACTCGGCCAGATCGGCGACGACGGCATCCGGGATGTCGGCCAACTCATCGACCATCTCGTGGGGCACCAACCGCGTGTCACGAGCGGCCTGCCGCTTGCGGCGGCGGGCCTTCTTGGCGTCGGAGCCCTTGGACACGCCTGGCCCGCCTAGCTCAGCGCCTGGTCGAGATCGGCGATCAGATCCTCGGTGCCCTCCAGGCCGATCGAGATGCGCACGACACCGTCGCCCAGTCCGATCGCGGCGCGCCCCTCCGGGCCCATGGCCCGGTGCGTCGTCGTTGCCGGGTGGGTGATCAGTGTCTTGGAGTCACCGAGGTTGTTCGAGATGTCCACGACGCGCAGCTTGTCGAGCACCTCGAAGGCGCGCGCCTTGCCGTCATTGGCATTCAGCTCGAAGGTGACGACGGTGCCGCCACCACGCATCTGCCGCTGCGCCAGGTCGTACTGCGGGTGCGACTTCAGGAACGGGTACTTCACCCATCTCACCGACGGATGGCCTTCCAGGAACTCGGCGATCCGCTGGGCCGAGCGGTTCGAATAGTCCACCCGGACCGCAAGCGTCTCAAGGCCTTTCAGCAGCGTCCAGGCGTTGAACGCGCTGATCGCCGGGCCGGTGTGGCGCATGAGCTTCTGCACCGGGCCGTCGATGTACTCCTTGTCACCGAGGATCGCCCCGCCGAGCACGCGGCCCTGCCCGTCGATGTGCTTGGTGCCCGAATACACCACCACGTCCGCGCCGAGCGGCATGCCCTGCTGCAGTAGCGGCGTGGCGAAGACGTTGTCCAGCACGACCTTTGCGCCGGCGGCATGGGCCAGCTCGGACACCGCGGCGATGTCGACCAGGGACTGCATCGGGTTGGACGGCGTCTCGAAGAACACCGCGGTCGTCGGAACGGACAGTGCCTCTTCCCACTGCGCGAGGTCCTCGCCGTCGACGAACACGGTCTCCACACCCCAGCGGGGCAGGATCTCGTTGCACACCACGAAGCAGGATCCGAAGAGGCTGCGGGCGGCCACGAGGCGGTCACCGGCACCCAGCAAGGCACCGAGGGCGGTGAAGACGGCCGCCATGCCGGTGGCAGTCGCGAACGCAGCCGGAGCGTCCTCGATTAGCCGCAACCGCTCCTCGAACATCGAGATGGTCGGGTTGCCATAGCGGGAGTAGACGAAACGGTCGATCTCGCCGGTGAACGCCTTCTCGGCCGCGGATGCGGATTCGTAGACGTACCCCGAGGTCAGATACATCGCCTCGGCGGTTTCCTCGAACTCCGAGCGCAGCAGACCGCCGCGCACGCCGATGGTGGCCTGGCTGACGCCCTCGGGCAGAGCAGCCGGTATCCGGACAGATGGGATGTCAGTCATGTTGTTTTCGACTCTGCTACTCAACTCTGTGTCCAAGGCAGACCGACGGCTTTCCAACCGGTACCGCCACGGTGGCGGAACTCGTCGAGATTGCCCTCGAATCCGTCGAGGATGTTGTAGGACGGCGCGATGCCGGCCGCAGTGGCGGCCTCGGCCGCACCGATCGAACGGTTGCCGGAACGACACAGGAAGACCACCGGACGCTCACCCGGCGTTACTCCTGACGCCTTGAGATCGTCGACGAAGGCGTCGTTGTGCCCGCCGTCCGTGCGGTTCCATTCCACGTACACCACGTCACGCTCGAGGGTGGACAGATCCGGCACGCCGACGAAGCGCCACTCGGCGTCGGTACGACAGTCCACCAGCACGGCCTCGGAATTCTCGCTCAGAAGCTTCCAGGCCTCCTCAGGCGTGATGTCACCTGCATAGCTCACGGGCGTGAGTCTCCCATACTCGAGCAGACGCGCCATTGGCCGTCCTCACGCACGAACGCCGTCTCGCTGTTCACCTTGGCGTCGGGGGTGTTGCCGAAGTGGTAGACCACCGTTGCGGTGGCCCGATCACCCTCGACGTGCACCCCGGTCACGTCGTCCACATACCTGGCACCCTGCTTGGCCACCGAGTCACGCTGCCGGGCAATGAAATCGGCTTCGGTGCCACGTTGCGCGACGCAGGTGTGATCGGAGAACTCGCCGAAGCTCTCCCGCTGCAGAGCGTCGTTCTGGCCGACTGCGGCGAGGCTCACCTTCTGCTCCTCGCTGCGCCCGTCGCTGCCGAACGTGTTGAGCAGAACAACAACGATCACCACGAGCACAATGATGGCCAGCGCGCCGAGGAACGGCGCCATCGTGGGCCGGTCCCCCGTTTCCTCCGTGTCCTCAGCCATCAACGGTTCACCACAGCTTGCGCAGCGCGGAGCCGACCCGGCGGGCACGGTCCCGGGCAATGATCACATCGGGCGCGGTGGCCAGGGCCACCCCGAGCCGCCGTGGGGCGTCGGATTCACCCGGTCGGCCGAACAACCGCACATCGCTTTCCGACGTGGCCAGCGCGTCGGCCAACACACCGCTGATGTCGCCCGACAGTTCACCGGTGTCGGCTCCGCCGTAACTGACCTCGGCAGCCGCCGGGGAGATCATGATGGTGTCGACCGCCAGGCCCAGGATCGCCCTGGCGTGCAGCTCGAACTCCGACAGCCGCTGCGACCGCAGTGTCACCAGCCCACTGTCGTGCGGCCGGATCCGGACATCGGAGAAGTACACGTCGTCGCCCTGCACCAGCAGCTCGACCCCGAACACCCCACGCCCGCCCAACGAGTTGACGATCCGGGCGGAGATCGACTTCGCGGCGTCCAGCGCAGCCGGTGACAGGGGCTGAGGCTGCCAGGACTCCAGCACATCGGTACCGACCTGACGGTGCCCGATCGGCTCGCAGAACTGCACGCCGGGACCGGACGGTCCGGCGGTGCGCACGGTCAGCATCGTGATCTCGTAATCGACCTCGACGACGGACTCGGCCAGCACGCGGTTCTGCGCGATGTGTCCGGCGGTGGTCGCCCGCTGCCAGGCCGGTTCGACGTCGTCGGACCGCAGCATCACCGACTCCCCGTCGCGCTGCGCGCCCACCACCGGCTTGACCACCAGCGGGAAACCGGCATGCTCGGCCACCGCGGTCAGCTCGTCGACCGACCCGGCGAACCAGAACGGCACCGTGGGCAGGCCCAGCTCGTCCGACGCCAGGCGGCGCAGACCCTCGCGGTCCTGACTGAGCCGAATGCTGCGCGGTGTGGGCAGAACCTCGATGCCGCCCCGCTCCGCCACCGCGACGAGCGCGTCAGCGGCGATGACACCGGACTCGGCCACCACGTAGCGCGGCTGCTCCCGCTCGATCAGCGCAGCGAGTTCCTCGGCGTCATTCATCTTGATCACCGCAGAGCGGTCCGCGACGCCGTGCGCGGGGGCGTAGTAGCGGTCCGCGGCGACCACGACTCCGCCCAGCCGCTGAAAGGCCAGCGCGAGCTCCCGGCTCAACTCACCCGAACCCAGCAGCAGCACCGTCGCCGCCGGATCGGTGGGCTTGGGGGACTCCGTGGGCTTGGGGGACGGAGCCTCTTCGGCACCGTCGACCTGATCATCCGTCAGGTCATCAGTCTGCGCGTCCTCAATCGATTCACTCATCGCACGCACCAGCCTGCCAGATCGTCACCCGACCCGGTGGTCGATATAGCACCAACGCCAGCTCTCCCCGGGTTCTGCCGAGCGCATCACCGGATGGCCACTCTGGTGAAAGTGCTTGGTGGCATGCTGATGCGGACTTGAGTCACAGCAACCGACGTGACCGCACGTCATGCACATCCGCAGATGCGCCCAGTTGTCCTCGCCGTCTTCCTCACATTCCTGGCATCGACCAGGGGTCACGGGATGCGGCTCGGCAACCTCCGCGTTCAGATGCTCACAGGTGCGAGGCGCCGGGTTGTGCTCGCGCCGCCGTGATCTCCTCAACATGTTGACCAAGGATAAGCAAGCACACGAAGGAGGGCTGACAGCGTGGGTGCCTCACTCTTGGCGGCCTTGGTGGCCGCAATCTTGCTGGCCGCCGTAGCGCGCCGCTTCGACGTCTCCGCGCCGCTGGCCCTGGTGGTGGCCGGCCTGGCAGGCAGCGCGTTACCCGGCTTCCACGACGTACACCTGGACCCCGACCTGGTGCTCTTCGTGATCCTGCCGCCGCTGCTGTGGTCGGCGGGACTGGAGAGCAGCTACGTGGCGCTGCGCCGCAACATCCGCCCCATCGGGTTCCTGGCCGTCGGGCTTCCGCTGGCCACCACATTCGTCGTCGGCATCGTCGCCTTCCACATCGTGCCCGAACTCACCATCGCCGCGGCCCTGACCCTCGGCGCGATCGTGGCCCCGCCAGACGCCGTGTCGGCAACCGCCGTCGGCCGCCGGCTCGGGCTGCCGCGGCGCACCATGACGCTGTTGGGCGGGGAGAGCCTGCTCAACGACGCCACCGCGCTGACCGCCTACAAGGTCGCTCTCGGCGCGGCCATCGGCACCGCTGCCACCTGGCGAGGCGGGCTGAGCACGTTCGCCCTGGCCGCGGTCGGCGGCGTGGTGGTGGGCTGGGTGATCGGGATGGTGGTGAACTTCATCCGCACCCGGCTCGACGATCCGCTGGTCGAGAGCGCCATCGGCCTGGTGGCGCCGTTCTTCACCTACCTGCTGGCGGAGGAGATCCACGGCTCGGGCGTGATCGCCGTGGTGGTGGCCGCTCTGCTGCTGGGCCAGCGTGAGTCCCAGGCCAGCTATGCCACCCGGCTGCAGGACAAGGCGGTGTGGAAGGCGCTGCAGCTCATCCTGGAATCATTCGCGTTCCTCTTGATCGGCCTGCAGCTGCCGAAGGTGATCAGCGAGCTGGCCGGAATCTCGGCGGCCACGCTCGCCATCTCGTCGGCCGCCGTGCTCGTCACGGTGATCGGGGTGCGAATGGTGTGGGTTTACGCGACCACCTATCTGCCCCGCCTGCTGTCCAAGCGGATCCGCGACCACGAACCCGAACCGCCGCGAGCCCAGGTGTTCGTTGTGGCCTGGGCGGGTATGCGTGGCGTCGTGTCCCTGGCCGCAGCGTTCGGTGTCCCAGCCACCACGCTGTCCGGCGATCCGTTCCCGGGCCGCCCGCAGTTGGTGTTCCTGACCTTTGTGGTCGTGGTCGGGACCCTGTTGCTGCACGGCCTGACGCTGCCGTGGTTCATCCGGGTCCTCGGCGCCCAGGGCGACGAGGCACACAGCGATGCGATCGCCACCGCCGCCGCGCAGGACAAGGCCGCCCGCGCCGCGGCCGAGCGACTCGATGAGTTGCTTGCCGAGCAGTCGGCGACCGCAGACGTGCCCCAGCGCGCCGCCGACGTGTTGCGGGCCTGGAACACCCGCCGCCGCAACGCCGCCTGGGAGCGTCTGGGCCGCGACGACGCCGACATCGGTGAGAGCCCGACATCGGCATTCCGTCGGCTGCGCCTGGAAATGCTTGCCGCCGAACGGGACACGTTCATCGCCGAGCGCGATGCCGGCCACATCGACGACGAGGTCCTGCGTACTGTGCTCCATGGGCTCGACTTGGAAGAGGCGACACTGAACCGTGATTAGGTGTCTGGCGTGGCTGGCTGTGTTGGTTGTGATCGTCTCCGGCGCGCTCCTGGGCCTGCTCAGCGGCGGCGACGCCGCCTCGCAGTCACCGGTCGCTGTCCCGGCTGATGCCGAGTCGGCGCGGGCCGACGCGCTGCGGGCCGACTTTCCCGGTGGAGATCAGGTTCCGGCGATCCTGGTGGTGACCCGCGCCGACGGCGCCGAACTCACCATGGGCGACGTCGACGCCACCGCCGATGCGCGCCACCGGATGACCGACGCACCCGGGCCGCCGTTGACCGTCTCCGACGACGGCAAGGCCGCGGTGGTCACCGTGCCACTGAAGGCCGACCTGTCCGGCTTCGGACTGAACGACGCCGTCAAGAATTTGCGCACCACCGCGAACGACGGCCTGCCTGCCGAGCTTCGGGCCCAGATCACCGGCGGCCCGGCGTTCGGCGCCGACATCGCCAATTCATTTGCCGGAGCGAACATCACACTGCTCGCGGTGACCGCGGCCGTGGTGGCCCTGCTGCTGATCGTCACCTACCGCTCACCGGTTCTGTGGCTGGTGCCGCTGCTGGTGATCGCCTTTGCCGACCGCGTCGGCGCCGTCGTCGGCACCGCGGTGGCCTCCGGACTCGGGCTCAGCCCGGACGGTTCCACCTCGGGAATCACCAGCGTGCTGGTGTTCGGTGCGGGCACCAACTATGCGTTGCTGCTCATCTCGCGGTACCGGGAGGAACTGGGGCGCACCGAGCAGCACCGCGAAGCTCTGGTGGTCGCGGTACGGGCCGCCGCCCCGGCGATCGTTGCCAGTAACGCGACCGTCGTGCTGGCCCTGCTGACCTTGCTGTTCGCCTCGGCGCCCAGCAACCGCAGTCTCGGTGTGCAGGCCGCGTCGGGTCTGGTGGTCGCCGCGATCTTCGTCCTGGTCGTGCTGCCACCGCTGCTGGCCCTGTGCGGCAAACGACTGTTCTGGCCGTTCATTCCCCAGGTCGGCGCCACACCGCTGACCGAAACCGGTATCTGGCACCGAATTGCGGACTCGGTGGCCCGCAAACCCGCCCGGGTGGCTCTGGTCTCGCTGGCCGGCCTGGCCGTCCTGTGCACTGCCCTGTTGTCCACCCCGATCGGGCTGACGCAGACCGAGCAGTTCCGGGTACAGGCCGAATCGGTGACCGGCTATCAGACATTGGCCGCGCATTTCCCGAGCGGCCTGACCGATCCCACCCGCGTCATCGCCTCCACCGCCAAGGGCGGTGCGGTGCAGCGGGCGATCACCGATACTCCCGGCGTCGTCTCCGCCTCACCTGCCGGTCAGTCCCCCTCCGGCCTGAGCCAGTGGTCGGTGGTCCTCAAGGGCGAACCCGCCTCCGATGAGGCCTTCGAAACCATTGATGCCCTTCGTGATTCGGTGCACGCGGCGGACCCCAGCGCGCTCGTGGGCGGGTCCGATGCCCAGGCCAGGGACACCGCCGCGGCCGCCCAGCGCGACCGCCTCGTGGTGATCCCGGCGATCCTCGCGGTGGTGCTGGCGGTGCTCTACCTCCTGCTGCGGTCCGTGTTCGCGCCGCTGGTGCTGGTCGGGGTGACGGTGCTCAGTGCACTGGCCGCGCTCGGACTGGGCGGCTGGGCCAGCGTCCACCTGTTCGGATTCCCCGCCCTGGACAACAGCACCCCGCTGTTCGCCTTCCTGTTCCTGGTGGCCCTCGGCGTGGACTACACGATCTTCCTGGTGACCCGGGCCCGTGAGGAGACCCCAGAGTTCGGAACCCGGCAGGGCATCGTGCGGGCGGTGTCGGCTACCGGAGCGGTGATCACCAGTGCCGGCGTGGTGCTGGCGGCGGTGTTCTGCGTGCTGGGCGTCCTGCCGCTCATCGTGCTGACGCAGCTGGGCATCATCGTCGGGCTCGGCATCCTGCTGGACACCTTCGTGGTCCGCACAGTGATCATCCCCGCGCTGTTCACCTTGATCGGCCCCCGCATCTGGTGGCCGGGTCTGCACGCCGAGCGCTAACTTGGCAGATGTGCAGGAGCTGCGAGTCCCGACGAAACTCGGCCGTCTCCGCGTCCAGGTCCGCGGCGACGGCGACGCGGTCCTGTTCTGGCCCAGCCTGCTGATGACCGGGGACATGTGGGCCGGCCAGATGCGGGAGTTCGAACCCGACCACCGGGTCATCGTCGTCGACCCACCCGGCCACGGCGGCAGCGAAAAGCTGACGGCCCCATTCAGTTTCACCGACTGCGCAGCCACCGTCGCCGACATCCTCGACAGTGTCGGCGTCGAACGCACCCACTTCGTCGGCAACTCCTGGGGCGGGATGATCGGTGGGACGTTCGCGGCGTTGCACCCGGACCGCATCGGGTGCGCCGTGTTGATGAACTGCACGGCGTCGCCCGCCGGGCGCGGGCAAAAGCTCGAGTACGGCCTGCTGCTGCGGATGGCCAAAGCGCTCAGGGGAATCCGCGGTCCACTCACCCGCCCGGTCCTCGCGGCCTTCCTGGGCCCGACGACATTTGACACACGTCCCGAAGTGGTCGCCTTCGTGCGGGATGCCGTGCACCGCGTCGACGTCGATTCCGCTGCCTGGGCGGTGACGAGCGTGGTGCCGCGCCGGCCGGATCAGCGGGCTCTGTTCTCTCGCGTGAAAGCACCCGTCCTCGTGGTCGCCGGTGCCGAAGATCCCACGTTCCCGCTTACGGAGACCATCGCGATGGCCGACGCCATTCCGGGCGCGGACGTGACGGTGCTCGACGGCGTCGCACACCTGGCCGCGCTGGAGAATCCCCGCCTCGTCAACACGTTGATCAGGGATTTCCTGGCACGCGGGTAGCGTCGGGGCATGACTGGGCCGATCACGCTGCCGCCAGTGCACATGCGGCGCAATGCCTTCGACCCGACGCCAGACCTGCGCGAGATCCGTGAGACCGACGGGGTACGCAAGGTCGTCAGCGCGCTCGGCAATCCCGTGTACCTGATCACCCGCCACGAGGACGTCAAGGCGGTGTTGAGTGACCACGAGCGGTTCTCCAACAGCAGACCACCCGGTTTCGCCCTGCCCGGGGCGCCCCAGATGTCCGAGGAAGAACTGGCCAGCGCCCGGGCCGGCAACCTGTTGGGACTTGACCCGCCTGACCACCAGCGGCTGCGCCGCATGCTCACCGCGGAGTTCACCATCCGCCGGATGAAGCGTCTCGAACCTCGGATCGTCGAGATCGTCGACTCCCGACTCGATGCGATGGCAGCGGCCGGCCCACCCTCGGATCTGGTGGCCGACTTTGCGCTGCCCATCCCGTCGCTGGTGATCTGCGAGCTGCTCGGGGTGCCCTACGAGGACCGCGACGACTTTCAGGACCGCTCCACGCACCAGCTCGACCTGTCCCTGTCCATCGCGGAACGTCTTGCGCTGCAACAGCAGAGCCGCGACTACATGCGTGGCCTCGTCCTGCGGGCCCGCCAGGATCCGGGCGAAGACATTCTCGGCATGCTGGTCCGCGACCATGGTGGCGAGCTGTCCGACGACGAGCTCGTCGGCATCGCTGGGCTGCTGTTGCTCGCCGGACATGAGACCACGTCGAACATGCTGGGCCTGGGTGTTCTGGCATTGCTGCGCCATCCCGATCAACTGGCGGCCGTGCGCGACGACCCGGATGCCGTCGGCCCCGCCGTCGAGGAACTGCTGCGCTGGCTGTCCATCGTCCAGAACGCCATCCCGCGCTTCACGACCACCGAGGTCGACGTTGCCGGCGTGCGGATACCGGCCGGCGAGTTGGTCTTCGCCTCCCTACCCGCGGGCAACCGGGACCCCGATTTCATCGACACCCCCGACCTGCTCGACATCCGCCGCGGTGCGCCCGGGCATCTGGCTTTCGGCCACGGCGTGCACCACTGCCTCGGTGCTCCGCTCGCCCGCATGGAGATGCGGATCGCCTTCCCGGCCCTGCTGCAACGGTTCCCGAACCTCGCGCTGGCAGAGCCGTTCGAGGACGTCGCCTACCGGTCTTTCCACTTCATCTACGGGCTCAAATCGTTGGCGGTAACGTGGTGAGCGCCATGAAAGTAGAAGCAGATCGGGATGCCTGCATCGCATCGGGCAACTGTGTGATGGTCTCCGACGTCGTCTTCGATCAGGACGATGACGGCGTCGTCGATGTCCTCGTCGATGAGGTGCCCGACGATGAGATCGCGCATGCGCGCGAGGCCGTCAAGCTGTGCCCGGCAAGCGCATTGAAGCTGACCGGGGACTGACGCCCAGCCGCTCAGAAGGGTGGTGGTGGTCCGTTTTCTTCGGCGAGCCAGGCTTGGTAGTCGCGTTCGTAGGCGAGGTCGTTGTTGAGTTCGGCGCGCAGGCGTCGTTCTTCGGCGATGCGGTCACGTTGGTCTTGTTCGCGGGTGCGTGAGCGTTTGGGCATCTTGGCGGCCCGGTTCAGGTTCGGGTCCAGGCTGGGCGCGCCAGGTTCGGGATCGGGGAGGTTGAGGTCCCCGGTCGTTTGAGCCAAAGTGGGGAACAGACCGGCGCCGTGGGGTTCGGTCACATGGGTGTGTCCGGTGGGGGTGGTGAACTCGATGGTGCCGTCGGGTCGTTGACGGTCAGTCCAGCCGGGGCAGAACGTTTTCACCAAATGGTGTGCCCGGCAAAATAGTTTGGTGTTCGACGGGTGCGTCGGCCCGGCGGGCCAGGGTGCGGTGTGGTCGATGTCGCAGCGTTCGGCCGGGGCATCACAGCCGGGGAACCGACAGGTCAGATCGCGCCACCGAATGAACTCCGACAACGCCACCGACGGGCGGTACCGCGGCTCGCCGACCGCAGCGGACTCAGCGCCGGCGTCGGCGGCCGTTCTCTCCGGCTCAGCCCCAGCGGGCATGCGCACCGGTTTGACCGTGCCGGTGGCGGCCAGATCCCGCACGGACTCGGCGGGCAGGATGCCATGGCCGACCAGATACCCCGGATCATCACAAGTGCCGTCCACGGTGGATTGGTCGGCCAGCACATGCACCACCGCCGCATCGGCGGCCGCGTGTTGCTGTGCGGCGGGGCAGTCCTCGCGCCGACACAGGCACGGCAGGTGGGATTCGAGTCGGGCCACCGGCCCCACCGCGTCGGCGCGGCGCTGCTCGCGGGTACGCGGATCGTCCTTGCACACCGTGTCAGCCACCGCATCCAGGCGTTGACTCAACGCGACCCCGTCAGCGGCGTGCACATTGGCCCACACCGAGGCCATGCCGGGGCTGCTCGCCTCGACCTGAACAAACCGCCCGTCATCGATCGGGGGTGGAACCCGCACCCCGTTGGGGTCGAGTTTGGCGATCCACTGATCCACCCGATCCCGCAACTGCCGCTCAGACAACCGCATCCACCGATGCGCCCGGGCCGCGAGTTCCTCATCCAGGCCGGCCCAGACTGCGGGGTCGACGATGCCGGTGCGGGCGATGAGCGTCCGCACGATCCGGTAGTCGATGTCGCCAACAGCGAACCGGGCCGCCACCAACGGCAGTTTGTCGCGTAACACCCGGGCGTGATGAATCTGGGTGCCGGCCCGGCCCCGACTGATCCGCAACGCCGCTGATACTTCTGCAGAGACCTCCTCGAACGGGTCGGTGGTCCAAAAGATCGACTCGGCCAACTCCTGTTCCCGCAGACTGTCCAACGCCCCTATCGCGGCCAGCCGCCCCGCGATCGCCGCCGACTCCGCCCGCGCCGCGGCACTGATCTTGTCGATCAGAGCAACATCGGAATCAACGTCGAACAAGTGTGGCGCTCCTAGTGTTCTAGTGGGCGCTTTTCTGCTGTTCAGCGGTGTTTTCGATTGAAGCTCAAG